>JBKJOV010000041.1:0-70521 GCA_046595515.1 Rhodoferax sp.
GCCATGTCGGTGATGTGCAGCAGGCCGTCGATACCGCCCAGATCCACGAAAGCACCGTATTCGGTGATGTTCTTGACAATACCCTTGACGGCAGAGCCTTCTTTCAGGGTTTCCATCAGCTTGGCGCGTTCTTCGCCCATGCTGGCTTCGACCACGGCGCGGCGTGACAGCACGACGTTGTTGCGCTTGCGGTCCAGCTTGATGACCTTGAATTCCATGGTCTTGTTCTCGTACGGAGACAGATCCTTGGTAGGACGTGTGTCGACGAGCGAACCTGGCAGGAATGCGCGGATGCCATTGACCAGAACGGTCAGGCCACCCTTGACCTTGCCGCTGGTGGTACCAGTGACAAACTCGCCGGATTCGAGAGATTTTTCTAGAGACATCCACGAAGCCAGACGCTTGGCGGTGTCGCGGCTGACGATGGTGTCGCCGTAACCGTTTTCCATGGCCACGATGGCGACGGAAACAAACTCACCTACTTGAACTTCGAGTTCACCCTTGTCGCTTTTGAATTCGGACAATGGAACATACGCTTCGGACTTCAGGCCAGCGTTGACGACGACGAAGTTGTGTTCGATGCGAACGACTTCAGCGGTAACGACTTCACCGATACGGGTTTCCGAGCGTTTTTGTGACTCTTCAAATAGGTCTGCGAAAGATTCTGACATTTGCTTTGCGGTAAATAAAAACCGCGGGGTTAAGTTGTTGAACCACACCACCAGTGCGCTGCTGCGCGAGAGGGGCGGTATGGACCTGACAAAAGCGGGCGCTTGTGTCTACCTTCCACCAGCTTTCTCAAACGACGGTTTGAAAAGGCTGTTTGCTTTGCCACCAGTTCAACACCAGATCGACCGATTCTTCAACCGTTAAATCTGAGTTGTCCAGCAACTTGGCGTCTTCTGCGGGCTTGAGTGGTGCAACAGCTCGGGTTGAGTCCCGGGCGTCACGTGCCTCCAGGTCCGCGCGAAGAGATGGGAGTGTAGTTGTAATTCCCTTAGAAATCAACTGCTTATAGCGTCGCTCGGCCCGGCGCTCTGCGCTCGCGGTCAGGAATACCTTGAGCGGGGCATCGGGAAAAATTACCGTTCCCATGTCGCGCCCGTCGGCCACCAGGCCCGGTAACTGGCGAAAACCATGCTGCAGGTCGATCAAAGCGTCACGCACCTGGGGCAGGGCGGACACTTTGGAGGCGTTCATGCCCGCTTCTTCGGTGCGTATGGTGTCGCTGACGTCGTTGCTGTCCAGCAGCACGCGCCCGTTGGCAAAGCGGATATGTAGGTGTTTGACCAGGTCGGCGATGGCGGTTTCGTTGGCCGTATCCAGCGCCAGGCCAGCCTGTAAGGCCGCCAGTGCTGTGATGCGGTACAGGGAGCCGGAGTCCAGAAAGTGGTAACCCAGCTTTTGCGCCAATACGACTGCCAGCGTGCCTTTGCCGGACGCGGTGGGGCCATCCACGCAGACCACTGGAATGGAGGGCTGTGGCGTGTGTGCGACCGAAAACAGCGCTTCAAAGTAATCGGGGAAGGTTTTGGCCACGCATTTGGGGTCTTCAATCCGAACCGTTACGCCCGCCGGATTGAAGGCCGCCAGCGAAAAGCACATGGCGACCCGGTGGTCGTCGTAGGTGTGGATGGATGCGCTCTTCCAGTGGGACGGCGTTGCGGGCGGTGTCACTTGGATAAAGTCCGCGCCCTCGACCACCGTCGCACCCAGCTTGCGGAGCTCGGTCGCCATGGCGGCAATGCGGTCCGTCTCTTTGACGCGCCAGCTGGCGATATTGCGCAGCGTGGTGGTGCCATCGGTATACAAGGCCATCACCGCCAGGGTCATGGCGGCATCGGGAATGTGGTTGCAGTCCAGATCTATGGCCTTGAGTGGCCAACTGCCGCGGGAGACTTGCAGCCAGTTGGGGCCGCTTTCGATGTGCGCGCCCATTTGCTGTGCCGCGTCCATAAAACGGATGTCACCCTGGATGGAATCCGCACCCACACCCAGAATCTTTATGGAATTCTGGCCTCTAGCCCCCGTAGCTATTGAACCTAATGCTATGAAATAGCTAGCAGAAGAGGCATCGGCCTCGACGTGGATGTCTCCCGGCGACTGCAGGCGGCATCCGGCGGGGATGGTGAAACGCTGCCAACCGTCCCGCTTCACCTGCACACCAAAACGTGCCAGCAGCTTCAAGGTGATCTCGATGTAAGGGCGAGATATCAGCTCACCCACGACCTCGATGACGATGTCTTTCTCTGCAACCAGGGGCAAGGCCATCAACAAGGCTGTCAAGAATTGACTGGACACGTCGCCCCGCACCTGGATGGGAGTATCCAGAGCCAGTGTTGGATTGCCGATGTGCAGCGGCGGAAACCCCGGGTTGCCCAGGTAATCAATGCTGCAACCGAGTTGCCGCAAGGCGTCCACTAGGTCGCCGATGGGGCGTTCGTGCATGCGGGGGATGCCGCTCAGCTCAAAGTCGCCACCTAGCACCGCCAGTGCGGCTGTTAGGGGGCGCATGGCCGTACCCGCATTGCCCAAGAATAGTTTGGCGTGCGATGCCAGGGGCCTACCGCCCAATCCGTCAATCTGCACGGTGTTGCCGTTCTGGCGTATTGCGCAGCCTAAAAGGCGCAGCGCATCCAGCATAACGCGGGTATCGTCCGAGTCCAGCAGGTCATGGACGGTGGTGCTGCCGGCGCAGAGTGCAGCAAGCAACAGAACCCGGTTGGAAATGCTTTTGGAGCCGGGGAGGGTGACCGTGCCAAAGGCGCCGGTCAGTGGGGGTAGGTCTAGAAATGCGGTGGAATACATCAGGGATTGTGTCGGGAGGTCATGCTCCAGGTGCCGCGCGTGATGCTGGCTTGCTCCAGCAGGCCCTCCAGCGCCTCGGTGTTACCGCTGGAAATCATCAATTCCAGGGCATGCAGGTTGCGCTGGAAAATCTTGGACTGGGCCAGCAGTTCTTCCCGATTGGAAATCAGGATATCGCGCCATACCTTGGGGTCACTGGCAGCAATGCGGGTGAAATCACGGAAGCCTGGGCCGGCCAAGGATAGAAAGTCTTTGCCCTGGGGCTGGCCAGAAATGGCATTCATCAATGCAAAAGCGATCAGATGCGGCAGGTGGCTGACTGCAGCAAAGGCAGCGTCGTGCTGTTCGGGCGACATTTTGATGACCTTGCAGCCCAGCGCGGTCCATACATCGACCGCTTTCTGCAATTGCACAGTCAGTGTGCGCTCTATCGGGGTCAGGATGACCTGGCGGCCGGAGTACAGGTCGGGGTCGGCGTTATCGACGCCTGAGACTTCTTTGCCGGTAATCGGGTGTGCCGGTACAAAAGAGCCCACTTGCTCGCGCAGTGCGCGGCGGCCAGCATCGATCACGTCCCGTTTGGTGGAGCCTACGTCCATGACCAGCATTTTGTCGGTGACCAGATGCTTAATGGCTTTGAAAGTGGCCTCGGTGGCGGCAACGGGCACCGCAATCAGCACAATGTCGGCACCCGACACGGCCAGCAGGGCAGAGGGCGCTTCCACATCGATGACACCCATCAGCCGCGCACGTTCTGTGGTGCTGGGCGACTTGCTGTAGCCAACCACACGTTTGACCAAGCCCGCGCGTTTGAGTGCGAGTGCAAATGAGCCGCCCATCAGGCCGCATCCAATCAAGCCAAGCTGTTCAAACATAAGGGTTCCTGAGGACTGGCATTAATCGGCGACTGGGTAGGTACCCAGTACTTTGTAAAAGGCACATAGTCGCTGGAGCTCTTGGAGTGCCAGCGCCACGTGGGGCTGCGAGGGATGTCCCTGCAGGTCGATGTAGAAATAATATTCCCATTGGCCGGTTCGCGCCGGTCGCGACTCAAAACGGGTCATGGAGACGCCATTGGTTTTGAGGGGGACCAGCAGATCATGCACGGCGCCCGGCTGGTTGGGTACCGACACCACCAAACTGGTGCAGTCCTTGCCAGAAGGCGGCGGCGTGCCAAGGGTTTGTGGGAGGCAGATGATGGCAAAGCGGGTGCGGTTGTAGGCCTCGTCCTGGATCGCGTGGGCCGCGATGTGCAAGCCAAACTGGGTGGCTGCACGCTCGCTGGCCAGACCTGCCCAGGATGGGTTTGTGGTTGCAAGGCGCGCACCCTCGGCATTGCTGGAAACGGGTCGGCGTTCGGCATTCGGAAGAAATTTGGTCAACCATGCCTGGCACTGCGCTAACGCCAGCGGGTGCGCCAGTACTACCTCAATGTTTTCCAAGGAGTTGTCCAGGCGCAGCAAGTTATGCCGCACCAACAGCGTGACTTCACCAATGACATGTGTAGGTGAATGCAGGAACAGGTCCAGCGAACGTGTCACCATGCCTTCGGTCGAATTCTCGACACCGACCACGCCATACTGGGCACTGCCAGCGGCGGTTGCGTGGAAGACCTCATCAAAATTGGCGCAATAGATCAGGTCGGCTGCACCACCAAAAAATTCTATGGCGGCCTGCTCACAAAAGGTGCCTGCTGGGCCCAGTACGGCGACTCGCTGGGGCGCTTCCAGTGCCAGGCAGGCCGACATGATTTCACGCCAAATGTCGGCCACATGGGCGTCCTTCAGCGGGCCAGGGTTGGCGCTCTGAATTTTGTCGATGACCTGCGCCACGCGGTCGGGCCGGAAAAAAGCCGTGCCCTCGCGCTTCTTGACCTCGCCCACCTTTTCTGCAACCAGTGCCCGGTCATTGAGCAGGCGCAGCAATTGCTGGTCGATGGCGTCAATCTGAACGCGCAGTTCGGGCAGGCTTGGCAGGGGCGCACTCGGTTCGGTCATGGCGTTTATTGGTCGCTAGCCTCAGTGTTGTCCGCTGCATCGGGCGCATCGTCTTCCCCAGTGGCATTGGCATCGTTCTCCACAATGCGTTGCAGACCGCTGAGCTTGGAGCCTTCGTCCAAGCCGATCAAGGTTACGCCTTGGGTGGCACGGCCGAGTTCACGGATCTCTGCCACGCGGGTGCGCACCAGCACACCCTTGTCGGTGATCAACATGATTTCGTCGTCCACATGGACCAGTGTGGCGGCCACGACCTTGCCGTTGCGCTCGCTCTGCTGGATAGCGATCATGCCCTTGGTTCCACGGCCGTGGCGCGTGTATTCGGTGATGCTGGTGCGTTTGCCGTAGCCGTTTTTGGTTGCGGTCAGCACGCTTTGCTGCTCGTCCTCGGCGACCAGCATGGCGATAACGCCCTGGCCGTCTTCCAGCATCATGCCACGTACGCCTCGGGCGTTGCGGCCCATGGGGCGGACGTCGTTTTCATCAAAACGCACCGCTTTGCCGCCATCGCTGAACAGCATCACATCGTGTTTGCCGTCGGTCAACGCCGCACCAATCAGGTAGTCGCCGTCGTCCAAGTCGACGGCAATGATGCCGCCCTTGCGCGGGTTGCTGAATTCATTCAGGGTAGTTTTCTTGACCGTGCCCATGCTGGTGGCCATAAACACATACTGGTCTGCCGGAAAGGTGCGTTTTTCACCTGTGAGTGGCAGTACCACGGTGATTTTTTCGCCCTCTTGCAAGGGGAACATATTCACAATCGGGCGGCCGCGCGAGCCGCGCGAGCCCTGTGGCACTTCCCACACCTTAAGCCAATACAAACGCCCGCGGTTGGAGAAGCACAAGATGTAGTCGTGGGTATTGGCCACAAACAACTGGTCAACCCAGTCGTCTTCCTTGGTGGCGGTGGCCTGCTTGCCGCGCCCGCCGCGCTTTTGCGCCCGGTATTCACCCAGGGGTTGGCTCTTGATGTAGCCACTGTGGCTCATGGTCACCACCATGTCGGTGGGGGTGATCAGATCTTCGGTGCTCAGGTCGTAGGAGCTGTGCTCCACCAGACTGCGGCGAGCGCCCAACTTGGACTGGCCGAATTCGTGCTTGATGGCACCAAGCTCTTCACTGATGATGACCGATACCCGCTCTGGTTTGGACAGGATGTCGAGCAAGTCGTCAATCTCGGCCATGACCTCTTTGTATTCCGCAACGATCTTGTCTTGCTCCAGCCCCGTCAAGCGTTGCAGGCGCATTTGCAGAATTTCTTGGGCTTGCGTGTCAGAAAGACGGTAAAGGCCATCGCTTCCCATGCCAAAAGCTTTTTCCAGGCCATCGGGGCGGTAGTCGTCGGCATTGATCAGGCCGCCATCGGCACGTGTGCGGGTCAGCATTTCGCGCACCAACTTGCTGTCCCAGGGGCGTGTCATCAACTCAACCTTGGCCACCGGAGGTGTGGGTGATTCGCGGATGATGCGGATGAAATCGTCGATATTGGCCAATGCAACTGCCAAACCTTCCAGTACATGGCCGCGTTCGCGGGCCTTGCGCAGGTTGAAAACGGTGCGCCGCGTCACGACTTCGCGGCGGTGCTGCAGGAAGACCTCGATCAGGTCCTTCAAGTTGCATAGCTTGGGCTGACCGTTGATCAGCGCCACCATGTTCATACCAAAGGTGTCTTGCAACTGCGTTTGCTTGTACAGGTTGTTCAGCACCACTTCAGGCACCGCGCCACGCTTAAGTTCGATCACCAAGCGCATGCCGGATTTATCGGACTCATCCTGGATATGGCTGATGTCCTCAATCTTCTTTTCATGAACCAGCTCGGCCATGCGTTCCTGCAGGGTCTTTTTATTGACCTGGTAGGGCAGTTCGTCGACGATGATTGACTGGCGCTGACCTTTGTCAATGTCCTCAAAGTGGCAGCGGGCCCGCATGACCACCTTGCCGCGCCCGGTACGGTAGCCGTCTTTCACGCCATTGATGCCGTAAATGATGCCGGCCGTGGGGAAATCTGGCGCCGGGATGATTTCCATCAGTTCGTCGATGGACGCTTCCGGGTTCTTGAGCAGATGCAGACAGGCATCGACCACTTCATTGAGGTTGTGCGGGGGAATGTTGGTGGCCATGCCGACCGCAATACCGCCTGAGCCGTTAACCAGCAAATTCGGCAAGCGGGTGGGCAAAACCAGGGGTTCTTTTTCGGAGCCGTCGTAATTCGGACCAAAATCTACGGTTTCCTTGTCCAAATCAGCCAGAAGTTCGTGCGCGATCTTCGCAAGTCGGATTTCGGTGTAACGCATGGCCGCCGCGTTGTCACCGTCCACTGAGCCGAAATTGCCTTGCCCATCGACCAGCATGTGGCGCATGGAGAAGTCCTGCGCCATACGGACGATGGTGTCGTATACCGACTGGTCACCATGCGGATGGTACTTACCAATCACATCACCCACGATACGGGCGGACTTCTTGTAGGCCCGGTTCCAGTCGTTGTTCAGTTCATGCATGGCAAACAGTACGCGCCGGTGAACCGGCTTGAGTCCGTCGCGAGCATCGGGCAGGGCGCGCCCCACAATCACGCTCATGGCGTAATCGAGGTAACTGCGCCGCATTTCCTCTTCTAGGCTGATGGGCAGGGTTTCTTTTGCGAACTGGGTCATGGGTGGCTTAAAGCTATGTCGGAGTCAACCTAGGATTCTACGGCCCGCAAGATGTCGTTAGATGGCAACATTTGAGCCATTTGTGCCCTAGACATTGCAATAGCTGCCAAAAGTTGTCTTCCCGGTATGGCACAATCGCCGGAACGTCCCTACTTGGGGCGTCCCTAAAATTATTCGCAGCGATGCTGCAGTTTGTTACGCAAAAGGAACGCCATGAAACAATTGAATAGAGTAGCAATCGCCCTCGCTGCTGCAGTACTCGCATCTACGGCTGGTGCACAGGAAATCAACAACTGGAAAAGCTCCGCCGGTGACGTGTGGAAGAACTCTGTTGGCGAATGCTGGCGCAACAGCAGCTGGACTCCAGCTACTGCCGCTCCTGGTTGTGATGGCGCGATTGTTCCTCCGGCTCCAGAGCCAGCTCCAGCACCCGCTGCAGCTCCCGCTCCTGCACCAGCACCTGCGCCAGTACCTGCACCAGCACCTGCTCCTGCAGTGGCTAGCAAGGTGACCTATGCTGCTGACGCATTCTTTGACTTTGACAAATCCGTGTTGAAGCCAGAAGGCAAAGCCAAGCTGGATGACCTGGCCAGCAAGGTCAAGGGAATCAACCTGGAAGTCATCATCGCTGTGGGTCACACTGACTCCGTCG
Organism: Rhodoferax sp.; assembly: GCA_046595515.1. Classification (GTDB taxonomy): domain Bacteria; phylum Pseudomonadota; class Gammaproteobacteria; order Burkholderiales; family Burkholderiaceae_C; genus Allorhodoferax. The sequence goes on from JBKJOV010000041.1 coordinate 8,109, forward strand.
GTACTGATGAATACAACCAGAAGTTGTCGGTTCGTCGTTCCGAAGCTGTGAAGGCTTACTTGGTTTCCCAAGGCATCGAAAAGAGCCGTGTGTACACCGAAGGCAAGGGCGAGAAGCAACCTGTTGCTGACAACAAGACGGCTGAAGGCCGTAGCAAGAACCGCCGCGTTGAAATCGAAGTTGTTGGTACACGTACTAACAAGTAATTCGACTGGCACTGGCCAATCCCAAAAAACCCGCCTCGGCGGGTTTTTTGTTGCCTATTGAATTGAGGTCACATCCAACCCGGACATAATTGCAGAATGAACGACACAGTGAATGCAGATCCGGCTGAATTAGCCAAGTTTTCCGAACTGGCCCACCGCTGGTGGGATATGAATAGCGAGTTCCGACCGCTGCACATGATCAACCCGCTGCGGCTGGATTGGATTCACTCCATTTGCCCCCTAACCGGGCTTCGTGCGCTGGACGTGGGCTGCGGGGGCGGAATTTTGGCAGACTCCATGGCAAGACGGGGTGCTGCCGATGTGTTGGGAATCGATTTGTCGACAAAAGCGTTGAAAATCGCCCAATTGCACGCGCTCGAAGCACAAACCCCCAATATCGCCTACCGGGAAGTCAGTGCTGAAGCGCTGGCGGCTGAAGCACCGGCTTCCTTTGACGTGGTCACGTGTATGGAAATGCTGGAACATGTACCAGACCCGGCGTCCGTAGTGCAGGCCTGTGCCGATCTGGTCAAACCCGGCGGCTGGGTGTTCTTTTCCACTTTGAATCGCAACGCCAAATCCTTTCTGTTCGCCATTGTGGGGGCGGAGTACCTACTCAACATGTTGCCGCGTGGCACCCATGAATACGCAAAAATGATACGCCCCAGTGAATTGGCAAGCTACTGCCGGCAATCCGACCTAGATATTCGCCAAACCAGCGGTCTGGAATACAACCCGCTAACGGCGCGTTATTCCCTGAGCCGTGACACCAGCGTCAACTACCTGTTGGCGACCCAAAAACCCTTCTAGTGTTGTCTTCTACTGTGATTTTTCCCAATATTGCAGCCGTTCTGTTTGACTTGGACGGTACCCTGATCGACAGTGCACCAGATTTGGGCGCAGCCGCAGACCAAATGCGCGTGGCGCGTGGCATGCCATCTTTGCCCCTGGCCTTGTATCGCCCCATGGCCGGTGCAGGTGCCCGAGGCATGCTGGAAATAGCATTTGGCATAGGCGCAGATGATTCTGGCTTCGAAGCCCTTCGCGAAGAGTTCTTTTCCAACTATGCAGCCTGCATGACCCAACGCACAGCTGCGTTCGATGGCGTCCAAGAAATGATTGCCCATCTTGAGCAAATGCAACTGCCGTGGGGCGTAGTGACGAATAAGTCGTCGCGCTTTACCGACCCATTGACCCGCGCCATGCCCTTGTTTGTGAATGCTGGGACGATTGTGAGCGGCGACACCACGCCGCACGCCAAGCCCCATCCAGCCCCCCTGTTGGAAGCAGCGCGACAACTGGGCGTCGATGCGAAACAGTGTGTTTATGTGGGCGATGACGAGCGCGACATCGTCGCAGGTCTTGCCGCTGGCATGAAAACCGTGGCAGCAACCTATGGTTATCTCGGGAAAAAGACCGAAATCCAGGCTTGGGGAGCACACGCTGAGATAAATTCACCGCTTGCGCTGTTGCAATTGCTGGTAAGCGCCTAAAATAGAGATCTGGGGCTGCACTGGTTTCGACGTGGGTTCGGACGCGCAGCAGGGCATGTCGAGGTTCTGTTACCTCGTAAAACAGCAGAAAAAAACTAACTGCAAACGACGAACGTTTCGCACTCGCTGCTTAATTGCACGTGAGCCTCACAACAGCAAGCCGATAGGCTGGGCAAGGGCAGTCAGATCGAAAGGTCTGATTGTCCAGGCTGTGGGGTAATTTCATTCGGCTGGGCTTGCCTTGGGTAACTTAAGGTGGGTCAAGAAAATAGGTTACTGGCGTTTTGCATAGCGTGCCGCTGCGCGATGCAAAAGGCGAGACTCAAACCAGATGGCTACACATGTAGAACTGTTCGAAGAAGGCTTGCGGACGCGGGTTCAATTCCCGCCAGCTCCACCATACATAGAAAGCCCAACTGTTTTCAGTTGGGCTTTTCTTTTGGGAAATCCTCAATGTTTACGCGCACTTACGGCGTTTGCCTTGTGACTTTTCTGCTATCAAAACCACACGTTTTTGGCCGTTTTTGTCCGAAATTACCCCGTTTTCTCTCTCTGTTCTCAGTGACCCTCGTGACTTTTCACTAGGCTACATTCAATGAAATCAAAGACTTACGCGGGGGTGGTTCGCAAGTTGAAATTGGTGGGCGGTAGCGACTGAGAGTAGAGAATTCTGGTTCGACATTTGGATCTTGTTTAAGCAGCTTGATTTCAGATCAATTTGTTTCGCTTCAACTCGACGGTTCGATTACAGTATCTAATGGCTCGAAAAACCCACACATTCATGCTGCGCATCCTGCGTCGGGATCCCGACGCAATGGACATGGCGCGCTTGGGCGAGTACATCGTCGAGTTCGCTGCTCTACTCGGCACCGAAAACAAGCCGATATTCCGTGGCATCAAGAAAGCAAGCACTGGACTGAGGGCGTACATCCCCCCAGATCGCACGCCCTACAGCCGCGCGCGAATCAAGGAAGCAAAGAGCGATTCAGCAAGCAAGCCTGCTCGGCATCTGCACACAATTGAGGAGATGTTGGGCGCAGATTCAATAGCGGAGGCTCAGATACTGGACGGTGACGACAACGTCATTTATGCAGTGTTTGGCCACAAAGATGAGGATTCAAGTGCGGAGCGACTGTACCAAGAGGGTTTGGTTGACGGTGTAGTGACAGGCCTTGTTGGCTCTGATGACACCATGCACCTGCACTTGCGCGATCACTTCGATCGGCACATCAAACTCAACATTCGTGACGAGGCGCTCGCACGGGAAATTTTGACTTATTTCCGAATCGGGTCCGTTCGCCTCTGCGTACGCGGCACATGGGTAAGAACTGAAAACGGCTGGTCACCTGAGGCGTCTAAGTGCACTGTCCTCAGGTTCGAAGCGCTGGAAGACACCCCTCTCAGTCAAGTGTTGGGTGCTGCCGCTCGCGTTAAGAATAACGGTTGGCGGGAGCTTAAAGACCCAATCGGCGAATGGGCAAACATCCGAGGGTTGCATTGAAAACGTTACCGAAAGTCGTCCTCGTAGATGCAAATTTCATCGTCGCTTATGTCTCGCCGAAGACGCCAGAGGACGACCGCGCACGCATTGATAATTTCATCGAACGCGCAGAAAAATCAAAGTCAAAAATTATTTTCCCGATGCCTGCGATTGCGGAATTCTTGGTTCGAGCCGATCTCGCTGGAGTCGATTTTCTGAACCGCCTCGACAAGAAGACATTTTTGGTAATGGCCGACTTCAACCGAGCCGCTGCCTTCGAACTTTCTCAGATCGACCGCGCGGCGCTAAATGTGGGCGACAAGAAGGACGAGACGGAAGCCCCATGGCAAAAAATCAAAGTGGACCGTCAGATCATCGCCATTGGGAAGAGTCTTGGTGCCACTCTTGTGATTTCGGGCGATGTGTCTGTGAGGAACAACGCTCTTCGCGTTGGAATGCAGGGAATGACAATTCAAGAGCTCGAACTGCCTGAAGCGGCAAAACAGCATAAGCTTGCTCTCGTTCCGGTAAAAAAAACCAGGACTAGCAGGCCACCCAAGGAATCATCTCTAAAGCCAGCTGCTACTTGATGCCGATGGGCATTAAACAGCTTGAGCGCTACCGGTAAACTGATTGTGGTTCAGGCCCGCACCAAAGCCAGACCGTCCCAGTCCGTGGTGTAGCCGGGCGTGCGCCGCTCCTGTTTCATGCTCCACTGCCGCTGCTCACCCGCCAGTCCTGCACTGGCCAGGGCCAACGTTCCGCGTCCAAACCTCTGGTTTACCGCATCCAGTGCCTGCATCAGGCGACTTCCACTAGGGTCAGCCACATCGTCTTCCAGTGCCAATTCCTGCTGTATCAGGTCTGCGGGCCGCAAATCAAGCAGCATCACGCCAGCCTTGGCATAGCGGTATCCAGGTCGAAAAATTGCCTGTAATCCCAGCAGCGCCGCTTGGCTGATGTCACGACTGTCATTTGTTGATCGCCTGAGCGGTACCACCGTTGAGCGCGAATACTGCAGGTCTTGCGTGCGAAAGGGGCTGGTGCGGATAAACGTTAGAACTTGCCCAGCATGGCCGTTTTGCAGCCGCAATTTCTGCGCAGCCCTACTGGAAAACTCCGTCACCGCTTCTTGCAGTGCCGACAAGTCCAGCACCGCATGTCCAAAGCTGCGCGTGCAGGCGATCTCCTGTTTTGCTGGTGGCTCGTGCTCCAGACCCATGCAGTCGGTGCCTTGCAGTTCACGCACGGTGCGCTCCAGCACCACAGACCAGCGGCGTTTGACCATGACCGGGTCAAGTCGCGCCAGGTCAAGCACGGTATGGATTCCTGCCTCTTTGAGTTGCGCACCGATGCGTCTGCCCACCCCCCACACTTCACCCACCTCCGTGGCCAGCATCAACGAATCGCGCTCTGTTGGCTCCAAATTGCCGAGATTGCACACCTGGGAGTGATGATCGGGGTAGCTACCTGGTTTGCGCTCTGCGGTCTTGGCAATGTGGTTGGCCAGCTTGGCCAGGGTCTTGGTGGGGCCAATTCCAATACCGCAGGCGATGCCAATCCATTTGTGAATGCGGTGCCGGATTTTTCGGCTGCGCAGGGTCATGTCGCCCGCGATGCCGGACAGGTCAATGAACGACTCGTCGATGGAATACACCTCTTGGCGGTGTCCCAGCCCTGCGGCCAGACTCATCATGCGGTCGCTCATGTCGCCGTACAGCGCAAAATTTGCCGACAACGCCACCAGTCCGTCTGATTCCTCGAAATGGCGAATTTGAAACCACGGTGCGCCCATCTTGATGCCAAGCGCTTTAGCTTCGTTCGACCTGGCAATCGCGCAGCCATCATTGTTGGACAAAACCACGACAGGCCTGCCATTCAGACTGGGACGGAACACTCGTTCACAGGAAACGTAAAAATTATTGCCATCCACCAGCGCGTACATGGTCTTCTCATTCAGGCTTTGAACTGCTTGATGGAAGCGGTCACCACACCCCAAATCTCAACGGTTTGACCGTCAGCCGGGTTGATGTCCGGGAAGGTCACGTTGGCTGCTTTGAGTTTCATGCGGCCGGATCGCTGCCACAGGGTCTTGCAGACAAACTCTCCGTCCACCATGGCGATGACGATGTGGCCAGAACGCGCTGTGATGGCGCGATCAACCAGGACGACATCGTTGTCAAAAATGCCAGCGTCTTTCATGGACTCACCGCGTACACGCAGCAAAAAGGTGGCCTGCGGGTGTTTGATCAACTGCGCCATCAAGTCAACACGCTGCACAGCATGGTCTTCGGCAGGCGATGGAAAGCCCGCAGCCACCCGGCACGGCAACACACTGACCATAGTTGGGATCAGCGAGAGTGCCGGCGGTTGTCAAGCTAGTTGTCGCATGAGGTTGTTGAATCAGGCTGCTTTTTTGAGAGTTTCAGGCTCCTTGGTTTGAGGCATGTCGGGATTGAGGTCGACCTGATCTACATGACGCCAATTGCGGCACTGTTTTGACCAGCGCTGTGGGTGGGTCTGACGGGCCAATTCGTAGACCGCAGCACGCCCAGCAAGCAATTCCTTGTCTTGCTCGGCGTGGCGCTGGTTTGGCGTCACGAAGCGGATGGCGCTGTGCCTGTGCTCGTCGTTGTACCAGTGCACCAGATCCGTGACCCAGCGGCGCGCTTGCAGCAGGCATTCAAACGGTTTGACGGGCATGGCAGGCCGGTACTTCAGGGTCCTGAACAGCGACTCCGAATACGGGTTGTCATTGCTCACTGACGCACGGCTGCGACTCGGTGCCACACCCAGTCGTTGCATGGTGGCCAGCATGGTTTCGCCCTTCATGGGCGCGCCGTTGTCCGAGTGCACCACGAGCTGGCCGGGTACACAGCCTTGCCTGGCGCAGATATCCTGCAATAACTCGCTGGCGAGCTCCGCGCTCTCGCAGTCATACACCTGCCAGCCCACAACCTTGCGGCTGAACAGGTCGACAAACAAGTAAAGGTAGAAGTAGCTGCCGCGCACTTGCGTGGGCAAGTAGGTGATGTCCCAGCAGTAAATTTGATCGGCACGGGTGGCCGTCAACGCACGCGGCTTGCTGCGCTTTTGCGGCGCATGCTCAAGCCTGCGGTGCTTCATCTGGCCGGCTTGATGCAGCAACCGGTACAGGGTCGACTCACTTGCAATATAGCGCCCCTGATCGGCCAGGCGCGGCACGATTTGGCTTGGCGGCAGGTTTTTGAACTCCTCGCCGTTGAGAAGTGCCATGGCCGCGTGACGCTCGAACGCGCCGAGCTTGTTGGGCGGCTCAGCGCGCTCGTGCAGACCGACCACTCGGCGATCCCCATCCTTCGCATCAGGGTGCTGCCAGCGCTGCACGGTGCGCTCAGACAAGCCAATCTGGGCACAGGCCTGCTTCAGACGCGCACCGCCCGTGCAGGCCTGCTGAATCAGCTCCAGCAGGTCCTCGCGTTGCTGTGGGGCGCTCATCAGTCCTCGTCCCCCAACAGCGCCTGGAACTTTTTTTGTAGCACCAGCAAGGCTGCGGCTTCAGCCAGCGCCTTCTCTTTTCGGCGCAGGTCGCGCTGCAATCCCTCGTGTTTGGTTTGCAGCTCACGCAAAGCCGCTTTGGTCTCGCGCGAGTCGCTTGCCGGGACACTGCAAAATGCATCACGCCAGGCCTTCAGCTGGTGCTCAAACAAACCCTTTTCCCGGCACCAGGCATGAAGCTGCGTCTGGGATAGGGCGTGCGTTTCAAGCAGCGCCTGAAGACGCTGGCACGCTCCCCAAGATCGCGCTGGCAGGTCATCAGGCAACCGGGCTGGCGCCTCGCTGGATGCACCCTTTGACTGGCTGGACTTGCTAAGCCACTTCCTCAGCGTACCGACAGCCATATGCAAATCATTGGCTACGTCCTGCACGCTGCGCGTGCCGCGCTCCCTGACTTTAATAAGCGCCTGTTCTCGGAATTCAAGGGTGTGTAAATTTCTTCTCATAGATGGCGCTCCTGTGCGGGTCTTCCGCAATCATGATGGGGCGACAACTAGTCTGGCACGGGGGGTGGGTGACAAAGTGACCATCGTGAACACCCAGACGGACAAGATCGAGGACGAGATCAGCGGCTTTAGCAAGATTCGCGCAATCTCGGTCACAGCAGATGGAAAAACCATGTTCGCCGCCAACAGCGGTACCAACAATATTGCCGTGGTGGATATTGCCGAGCGCAAAATTCTGAGCACGGTCGCCGTGGGTAAAGACCCCTATGGCGCTGCTTTGACGCCTGATGGCCAATTTGTCTATTCCGGCAACCTGGCCGACAACACGGTGTCTGTGATCGACGTGGCCACGCTCAAAGTCGTCGCCACCATTGCGGGCTTCAAGCAGCCACGCCAGGCCATTGTGTTTACCCGCGACGGCACCTTGGCCTATGTGCTGAACGAAGATTTGAGCGTGTCGAAGGTGGATCGGGCGTCCCAGCACATCGTGGGCACCATGGCAGCACCCAAGGCCTGAGTACTCGCTATATCAGGGCAGCCAGGGCAGAATCTACCAGTGCGATGGGCCCTGTGACTGTGACACCAGCGGTGATAAGGTCCAAAGGTCAAGGGTTAACCCCATGAAAATAACCAAGCCGCCATGGAATGAAACGGGCAGCCCCGCGCTCTTGTACACATGATCCAAACGGCTGAATCCCGCTACAACCAATGGGTGCGCGACCACTATCGCTTCCTCATGCGCAGCGCCTGGGCCTTGACCGGCTCACGGGCGGTGGCCGAGGATGTGGTGCAAGATTGTTTTACCAGCGCCTGGAAATACCGCAGCCAATTGCGCGAGCCCGGGCTGGCCCGCGCTTGGCTGTTCAAGATCATGCGTCGCCATGCGCTGCGGCACCTAGCACCCGGGCCACAACCGCTAGACAACGAGGGGAACGCCGCCGAGCTGGCGGTGCCAAACCGGGGCCTGGATGACCAGCTTGACGTGGTGAAGGCCCTGACCCGCATTGCGCCGATTCATCGGGAAGTGTTAGTGCTGTTCTACTTTGACGATATGCCTACGGCGCAGATGGCCGAGGCACTGGATATTGCACCGGGTACGGTGCTTTCGCGCTTGGCACGCGCCCGCGATGCACTTAAGGCCGTGCTCGGCACTACTACCCGATCACCGGCACTGGTGCCTGCATCTTCGGCCACGGTGGCTGCGCTGAGAAAGGTCTGAGATGACCGATCTACCTGACTTTTACGACAGCGCTTTCGACCTGCGGGCGCGCGCCGAAATGGCGTTGGCCTTTGACCCGGGCCAGCCACCGGCGCATCTGTTCAAAAATACTCCGTTTCTGTCGCGGCGCGGCTTTCAGCGCGGGCTGGCGGCCCTGCTGTTCACGGGTAGCGGTGCGAGTGCCGTGTTGGCCATGCGTCCGCCCGAGCTGGTGCGCGGCGCGATTGAGCATGAGTACTACGAGCGCACGCTGCGCGGCAACTTTATGGAAGGCCGCAAGCTCCTGGAGCAGCTGGGCCTGGAGCACACCAAGGCCATTCCTGGCTACCCGCAATTGATGCGGCCCTGCGACATTGAAGGCCACTTGGTCTACCACCTGACCACTTTTTTTGAAAAGGGCGGCATGGTGACCGTGTTCGCCTTCGACCAGCCGGTTGCCCTGCGAGAGGCCAGCGGCTGGTGGGGCAATGTGTATTGGCAAGTGATGACCTCGCGCGACGGCAAACCTCTGGTGCTGGTAGCACAAAAGAAAAAGGCGCTTGTCGTGGCACAGGCTGCCTTTGGTAAGCCTACCGGCTAAGTCGCCCGGCGTAACCCCGACCACGACACTTTCAACGCCACCCAATTTCGAGCCAAAAAACCAACCTTAATGGAGACAGACATGATCAATACACCAACCTCACTACCTCGCCGCTATCTGCTGGCCAGCAGCGCCAGTGCACTGGCTGTTGTCGGCCTGGCCTCTTGGACGCGCAGTGCCACGGCGCAGACTGCCACAGTAGCCGCCAAGCCACTGCCCGCCTACGTGAGTTGGAAAGACTCGGCCAGCGTCATTGTGCACAGCAGCACCACGATTGAGACCAAGCGCGCTGCGTTTGGCACCAGTGTGGTCACGCCCACCGAGCAGCTCTACATTCGCAACAATCTACCCGCACCCGATGCGTCCATCATTGCCGACCGTGACGCCTGGGAGATCACGCTCGAAGGCGTCAAGAATCCGCGCAAGCTGACGGTGCGCGAACTCAAAGCCATGGGCCTGGAAACGGTGGCCATGGTGATGCAGTGCTCTGGCAATGGCCGCGGCTTTTTCCCCAGCAAACCCAGTGGGACACCCTGGACCGTGGGCGCAGCAGGCTGCGTGGTGTTCAGCGGCGTACCCGTGCGCGCGGTCGTGGAGGCACTGGGCGGTGTCAGCGCAGGCATGCGCTACATGACTGGCACGGGCGGCGAAAAGCTGCCCGAGGGCATTGATCCCAAAAGCATCATGGTGGAGCGCTCTGTGCCCGCCACGGCGATGGCCGATGCGCTGCTGGCCTGGGAGATGAACGGCGTGCCGATCTCGTTGGCACATGGCGGGCCGCTGCGTTTGATCGTGCCCGGCTATACCGGCGTCAACAACATCAAGTACATCAAGCAGCTGGCGTTTACCGCACAAGAAAGCGACGCCAAAATCATGTCGCACGGCTACCGTATTTCGCCGCCGGGTGGCAAGGGCGACCCGAGCCAGCCCTCGGTGCAAGAGATGACCGTCAAGTCATGGATCAACTCGCCCCATCCGGATAGCGGCCCGCTCAAGGCGGGTACGGCGCAAATTCACGGCGTGGCGTTTGGTGGCTTGAATGCCGTCAAGGGTGTGGAAGTGTCCATCGATGCCGGCAAGACTTGGCAGAAGGCGCGCTTTGTCGGTCCGGATCTAGGCCCCTACGCCTGGCGCCAGTTTGCCCTGCAAGCGCGCTTGTCGGCAGGAACCTACACCCTGGCCAGCCGCGCGACGGATTCTGCCGGCAACGTCCAACCAGAAACACGCGCTGAAAATCAGGGCGGCTACAACAACACCAGCTGGGCTGATCACGCGGTCATGGTAACCGTGGCGTGACGCCCTCAATCAACGCAGGCGCTCCACATACCTATTCTGCTTTCTCCAACGGAACTACCATGAAACCAACTTATCTTGCACGACACGCGCACCCCTTCATGCGCATTTGCACCTTGATGGCCTGCGCCATGCTTTGCATGCCAGCCCTGGCGGCAGACGACAAAGCCCAAATGGCCGTGGGCAAGAAATTGTTTACCACTGCAGTGCCAGCATGCGCCGTGTGCCACACCCTGAAAGATGCCGGGTCTGCAGGTGAAGTCGGCCCCGTGCTGGATGAACTCAAGCCAGACGCAGCCCGCGTGGCCAAGGTCTTGCGAGACGGGCTGGGCAATATGCCATCGTACAAAGAATCCTTGTCCGAGGCGCAAATCGCGGCGCTGGCGCGGTATGTGTCAAAGGCCAGCGGAGGCGAGAAGTAATGGCAGTGACCACGCAAATTTGATCAAAATAGTCCAAAAAAGTTGAAGGCCAGTGGAATAAACAGGGAAGGCACGCCGTCTACCTTTATGTCAGGCCAATACATCTGCCTGCCAAGCAGTTCTACCTTCACTTCAACAGGATTCATCATGATCAAAACTTTGTATCTCAGCGCTTGCGCCGCCGCCCTTTTGTTTGCAGCTACGGGTGCCATGGCCGCACCGAGCGATGACGCAGAAACGCACTTTCGTGCCATCGGCAATGGTGACCTGAGCGTTGTCATGCGTGCCTACGCCGACACCGCCCAACTCAATTGGGTCGGTGGCCCGCTGGACGGCACCTACGCATCCACCGATGCCATCCGCGGCACCTGGGAAAAATTTACCAAATCGCAAGGCCCTCTGAAGGTCAGTATCAGCAAGCTCGAAGAGTCTGCCAACCCCAAGGGCGCAACGGTTTCTGCAAACGTCGTGTTTGAAGGCAAAGCCCCCATCAAGGTGCGTTATGTGTTGACCATCCGCGACGGCAAGATCGTCAACGAAACATGGCAGATCGACCCCAAGATGGTGACTGCCATGGCCGCATCTGCACCCGCCGCCGCAGCCTACTAGTGCCTGGCACCCGCAGCCCTACCTTCTGGAGAACCCTATGAAACCCAGCCTTTTTCTAGCCGCGCTGGCCATCAGCGCCGCATCGATGGCCGTTGCAGTTCCCGCAGGGGCTGCGGAAGCGACCGTCAAGCTCAGCAACGGTACGCTGGTGGCAGCGAACGGCTTGACGCTGTATACCTTTGACGCGGACCAAGCCGACAGTGGCAAGAGCACCTGTAACGGCCCCTGTGCGGCCCCTGGCGGTCGCCGCAAACGACCAGCCCTCCGGGCCCTACAGCGCACGCTTAAGCGTAGTGACCCGTGAGGACGGCACACGCCAGATTGCCTACAAAGGAAAGCCTTTGTATTTTTTCAAAGCCGACCAAAAGCCTGGCGACCGCCTGGGTGACAACGTCAAGGACGTCTGGCACGTCATTACAGAATGAGTGTGAGATCCCTAGTGCTTCCTTGAACGCATCCAACCCGCCAAATTCCGACCACGATGGCCCATCACGATGACGACCAGTTGCTGACTTGGGTGCCCCGCCTGCGCCGCTATGCACGGGCGCTGGTGAGTAATCGGGACGATGCGGATGACCTGGTGCAAGACACTTTGGAGCGCGCCTGGGCTAAGTCTGCCATGTGGCAAGGAGTGAATGACATGCGAGCCTGGTTATTCGGCGTCATGCACAACCTGCATGTGGACGGCGTGCGGCGGCCCAAGCTGCACACCGTGGTGATGGATGAAGACACACCGGAAATTCCGGTGGCGTCCACCCAGACAGACCGTTTGGCGGTGTTGGATTTGCAAGCAGCATTGCAGCAGCTACCGGTGGAGCAGCGGGAGATTATTTTGCTGATTGCCCTAGAGGATCTGAGTTACGCCGAAGTGGCCGCCACCCTGGGTATTCCGATTGGCTCTGTCATGTCCCGCCTGTCCCGTGGTCGCGAGCGCTTGCGCAGCCTCATGGAGGGCCGGCCCGATCCGGTGCGCCTCAAAGTCGTCAAGTGAATTGCCAGACAAGTCACCCGAGTAAATTTTATGAATTCGAACACGTCTCCTCCGGTTTCTGAGGCCGAACTACAGGCCTATGTGGACCGCGAACTCACGCCTGAGCGCCACCGGGATGTGGAAGCCTATTTGGCGCGCCGTCCCGAAGAAGCGCAGCGGGTAGAAAGCTACCGGGCACAAAATCTGGAAATTCGGGCCTTGTTTGACCCAGTGATGGCGGAGCCGCTTCCTGCGCGTGTGCGCCACGCTGCCAAGCGACCCCAAACTCCTTGGTACCTGCAACGTCTGGTGGCTGGCCTGGCGATTGCCATCGTCAGTGGCAGCGCTGGCTGGGGCTTGCGCTCCGGAATGGGTGGGGAGTCTGCACCCACCACGGTCGCGCAACGTGCGTCCAGCGCGATCACGATGGTGTCGGCCACCGGCTTTGCCCAGCGTGCTGCCATTGCGCATGCGGTGTACAGCCCGGACCAACGCCGCGCGGTCGAGGTCGATGCCGCCCACGAAGACCAGTTGGTGGCCTGGCTGTCCAAGCGTATGGGCGCGCCCATGAAGCCGCCGCATTTACAGACTTTGGGCTATGCCCTGGATGGCGGCCGTCTGTTGCCGGGTGACAAGGGCCCAGTGGCGCAATTCATGTACCACGACGCGGCAGGGGATAAGCTGACGCTGTATGTCTCCAACGAAGTGCCTGCGGCTTCCGGTGCAAAAGGCTCCCTCAACAGTGAGGCAGCCTTCCGCTTTGCCAAGGAGGGCAAGGTGAATGTCTTCTACTGGGTTAACGGGCCCTTTGGCTACGCGATTTCGTCGGACGCGGATAAGTCTGAGCTGGCCCGCGTATCTACAGAGGTGTATCAGCAACTCACTGCCGGGCCCTGAGCTGGCGGCGTGGCCAACGTGCTTGGCCACCGGGTATTTCAACTTGACGAACCAACAAAGGGATTTCCATGAACAACGCACCTAACGAACCTAGTGACGAACCCAATGAAGCACGCCGCGATTTTCTAAAAGTTGCCGCGGTACTACCCGCCGCCGCACTGGCGCCCTGGGCCATGGCGCAGGGCTCGGCGTCAACGACTGCCAGCGCCGGAGTTCCCTCCACGGCACCCGACATTGCGCCGATTGACCGGGTCTTCATTACCAACGAAGACTCCAACACCATTTGCGTCATCAACCCGATGAGCAACACGGTGGACACCACCATCAACCTGACTAGCTTTGACGAAGACGCGCGTCCGCCATTCCGATTTGTCACGGGTGGCGTGATGCCAACGCATGCCGCGATGATTCACAAGCCGCTGTACCACGGCTGCATTGACGCACATGGGGCCGTACCCAACCCCGATGGCACGCTGCTGGCGACCTCGGGCCGCGGGAGCAGCAATATTTACCTGATCGACGCAGTCAACCGGCGCGTGCTAGGTAATGCAGTCAACCCGCAGGCGGGCCCGACGACCAACCCGGAGCGCTTGTCCAGCGGCATTTTGCTGGGCCGTGAGCCGCATGAACCCACCTTCACGCGCAACGGCAAAGAGCTGTGGGTGACCTTGCGCGGTGAAGATCGCATTGCGATTTTGGATGTAGAGCAGGCTACCAAGCAAGTCGGCGGCGCGCCGTCCAACGCAGTGCGTGCCTATGTCCCGACGCTCAACGGCCCGGCGCAGGTGTGGTTCTCCAAAGATGGTGGGCTGGCTTTCGTTATCAGCCAAAAGGCGGCACAGCTCGAAATCCTGCAAGTCAATCCTGACGCCAGGGGCTACTCGCGGCCCAAGCGCCTGCGCCTGGTGGACCTGAGCGCGCAAGACAAACCCGCTTTCACCCCGTTTCAAAAGCTATCGCCCGATGGCAGCCAGATGTGGCTTTCGCACAAACTGGCCGATGCGGTGTCGATTATTTCGGTCAAAGACCCCGGCACTGTGCTGGCGACCCTGCCATTGGGAGAATTGGCCCGACCGAACCACCTGGAGTTTGTGGACAACGCGCGCGGGCAAGTGACCTATATGAGCTTGGCGCGGGTGGACGATGGTGGACCTAACGGTGCGGCATCCAGTCGTCTGGCCATCATTGACCGCTCGGTGCCATTGGCCCAACAAAAAGTGGTGGGTATGGTCTACACCGGGGGCCGCGAGGCGCATGGTCTGTGGACCAACCCCGCCAACAATCTGTTGTATGTGGCGCACGAGCAAGATGAGCTGCCGGGCACGCCGAACGCCGGCCAGGTCGTGTGCTCTGCGTTTGATGTGTCGTCACCGCTGGAGCCCAAGCTCATCACGCAAATTCCGCTGGGTTCGCTCAAACTCCCGTCGGGCGAACTGCGTAACAAAAAGAGTATCAACCTCGTCTATGTACGCCCTGGCTTCAAGGGGCAGACCGCATGACCAACCACGCCAGGCACCAGCCGGTTGCTTCCGGCGCGGGCGCGACGAGCAGCTTTGAGGCTGACATGAATGTGGGGATGGCCCGCATGATGGAGGACATGCACAGCCCAGGCTACACCGGCCAGCCCGATACGGACTTCCTAGCCATGATGATTCCCCACCACGAGGGCGCCGTCGATATGGCGCGCTTGGTGCTGATGCATGGTCGCGATCCGATGGTGCGGCAAATTGCCCAGGAGATCATTGCGAGCCAGACGGTCGAGATCGCCGCCATGCGCGGCCGCATGGCGGTGCTGCGCGCCGGGCCGAACCTGGAGCCTGGTGGTTACCCGGCGCTGGGTGCGGTGCGGGGTTAGCTGCCCGACAACTCCGCATGCCAGGTGATGGGCGGGGGGCAATGACCGTGGACTTACGTGTCATTGGCGGGTCATTGACAGGCCACTTCAGCCCGCCGGTGCGATACTTGTGAGACGGATTGGATTTCTCCTTCCGACCGCCCGCGAACAGCCGCCTTTTCTTCACAAATACATCCACCATGAATCCCAAGAAAACCTACCGCCTCGAAACCCTGGCTGTCCACGCCGGTCATGGTGTCGATAGCGCCACAGGTGCCGTCACCGAGCCCATTCACTTGTCCACCACCTTCGAGCGCGAAGCCGATGGCAGTTATCCGCGCGGCTTCCTCTACTCGCGCAACGGCAACCCCAACCGCAACGGCCTGGAGACCGCCCTGTCCGCGCTGGAAGGGGGCGACGCCTGTGCGACTTTCGGCTCTGGCCTGGCGGCGGTTACGGCCATTTTTCAGGGCTTGCAGCCCGGCGACCATGTGGTTGCACCGCGCGACATTTACCACGGCACCGCCAATGTGCTCAAGCACCTGTTCGCCAAATGGAATGTCAGCGCCAGCTTCGTCGATATGACCCAGTTGGATGTTGTGCAAGCCGCGCTGCAGCCCAATACCCGTATCGTTTGGATTGAAACGCCGTCTAACCCTTTGCTGCAGTGCGTGGACATTGCCGCGCTGGCGCAAATGGCCCATGCGGCAGGTGCCTGCGCCATTGCCGACAACACCTTTGCATCCCCCGTGCTGCAGCGTCCTCTGGATTTGGGCTGCGACATGGTGATGCATGCCACCACCAAATACCTGGGTGGCCGCAGCGATGTGCTGGGTGGCGCGGTGGTCAGTAAGTTGGCTGACGAAGCCTTTACCAACCTGCGCCAAGCGCAACTGTTTGGTGGCGGTGTGCCGTCTCCGTTTGACTGCTGGCTGGTGATGCGCAGCCTGCCCACGCTGCCCTACCGGATGCAGGCGCACTGCCACAACGCGATGGCGGTGGCCCGCTTTCTGGATGCCCACCCTAAAGTCTCGGCCGTGCACTACCCGGGCCTGGAGGGCAACGCCTTCCACGCGCTGGCCAAAAAGCAAATGTCCGGCTTTGGCGGCATGCTGAGTTTTGAGCTGCGTGCGGGCAAAGACGCAGCCATGGCGGTTGCCCAGCACCTGGAAGTCTTTACCCGCGCTACCAGCCTGGGGGGCGTGGAGAGCCTGATTGAACACCGGGCGTCGATTGAGGGGCCGGAGAGCAAGACGCCGCAGGGGCTGTTGCGTGTGTCGGTGGGCCTGGAGCATGCGGACGACCTGGTGGAAGACTTGGCCCAGGCCTTGGATCGCGTTGCCTGAAGCGCGCGGTAAGGGCTAAGCGATTTTCTGCCAGGGGTAGCCCCTTCAATTTTCAGAACGCAGCGCGCGATTTTGTTGGAGACTGGGCGTATGCTTCACCGAATTGCGCCATGGCTGCTGCTTTTTTGGGTCTGTGCCAGCGTGGCCCAGGTCAAAGTCAAAGGGCCGCTGCCTCAAAGCGACCTGGTAGTGGAAGTTCGCCAGATAGAGGAGAGCCAATCAGACGCAGGCAGCTACCGTGTCGGCACGGCAGACACGGCCCGAAATTGGCCACCGGTGAGCCTGATGGTTCGCAATGGTGAAAAGGGCGTACTGCGCCTGCAGCAGGCCGTGCCCATGCAGTGGGTGCAGTCGGCGCAATCCCAGTCCAGCAGCCTGGCGGTTTCCGGCGCTACAGCCTCCAATGCGGGCGGGGGTGTAACGCAATCAATACTTTGGTTTGACGTGGGCCAGAGCCTCACCGTTACCCCCAGGTGGCCCGGTGGCAAACGAGAAGTGAGTGTGGAGTTGGACGTCATTCAATCGGACACGCAGACCGTGACCAACGCTGACCTGCCGCGCCAGGTGCGCAACCAGACCAGCACGCTAGTTTCAGTGCCGCTGAACGAGTGGATCACGGTAGCAGCCAGCGGCAAGGGCCCTGGGCCCACGGGCAGCTACAGCAGTGAGGCCCGTGCCGACGTTCGGCTGCTGTTGCAGGTGCGGGTCAGCGTGCCTTAACGCGTGGTGTTGCCGCCTTTGCGCTGGGGCAGGCCCAGGGCCGCTTGGTGGCGTATTTTCTCTAAATTTGAAGCCATTTTGGCCGCTGGCCCGGGTATCTATTGACTTGTTTGCTATTATTTCTATAGCAATCGTCAATGGCTACTCTTTCTCAGCCGCCAAAGACGGTTGGGCCAGGTCGGCCAAGGCCTGAGCGGCATGGGCCTGTTGTTCCGCAGTGGCGGTCTCTAACTGGCTGTGCAACGCTGTAATACCTGCTGCACCTTCGCGCAGCAATTGGGCAATCGCTTGCCCCGCCACTTTGGGAGATTCAAACCCCAGGCTTTGCAACAGCACGGCGCCCGTGGCATCCACCAGCTTGAAGTAGAACTGTCCGTCTTTTTCGCGGTATTGCTTGAAGGAAGCCAGCACGGGTTTGTCGGTTTTGCTAGCTTTGGCACTCTGCGCAGCACTCAGGCCACGCAAACCTACGGCGTTGCGCAGTTGTGCCATGAAGGGCGTGGCAATGGCGCGCGCTTTGGCTGCGCCTTGCAGTAGCAGGGCCTCCATGCGCTCGGGGTGGGCCATCAGGTCTTCGTAGGTGGCACGCATGGGTGCAATTTCCTGGTCAATGCGGTCTAGCAACAGCGCTTTGGCATCGCCCCAGGCAATACCCTCGGCGTAGGCTTGGCGCAGTTGGGTGGTCTCGGCCTCGGTGGCAAAGGCCTGGTAGATCTGGAACAGGGCCGAGCCCTCGGTGTCTTTGGGCTCGCCCGGCGCACGCGAATCGGTCTTGATGCTGGCAATGAGTTTCTTGAGCTGCTCACGGCTGCTGAACAGTGGAATCGTGTTGTCGTAGCTCTTGCTCATCTTGCGGCCGTCCAGGCCGGGCAGGGTGGCTACCGACGCTTCAATCTCGGCCTGCGGCGCTACAAAGTGCTCGCCATAGCGGTGGTTGAAGCTGGCCGCCATGTCGCGCGCCATCTCAATGTGTTGGATCTGGTCGCGGCCCACAGGCACCTTGTGCGCGTTGAACATCAAAATGTCCGCGCCCATCAGCACCGGGTACATGAACAGGCCGGCGGTTACATCGGCGTCTGGGTCTACGCCCGCCGCGGTGTTTTTGTCGACCGACGCCTTGTAAGCGTGGGCGCGGTTGAGTACGCCTTTGCCGGTCACACAGGTTAAAAACCAGGTGAGCTCAGGAATCTCGGGCACATCGCTCTGGCGGTAAAAGGTGACATGGGCTGGGTCCAGGCCGGCGGCCAGCCAACTGGCGGCAATCTCCAGCGTAGAGCGCTGGATGCGCGCGGGTTCATCAATCTTGATGAGGGCGTGGTAGTCGGCCAGAAAGTAAAAACTCTCTACGCCGGGTGTGCGGCTGGCCCGCACGGCGGGGCGGATCGAGCCCACATAGTTACCCAGATGCGGCGTGCCGGAAGTGGTAATGCCGGTGAGGAAGCGGGTGGTTGTCATGGATCTAAAGAGGTCTAGGCTATGAAACAAGCGCGGCCAGGGGCGTCAATATCAGTTTGAGGACACCAATCGTCAGGGTCATCACCGGTTGCATCCAAAAAGTACTTAAAACCCCGGTCACTATCAACGCCATGACCACAAAAAATCCCCAGGGTTCGATGCGCGATACCAGTAGGGCCTGCTTCATGGGCAGCAAACCTACTAGGACACGCCCACCATCCAACGGCGGCAAAGGAAAGAGATTGAGTGCAAACATCACGACGTTGGTCAGGATGCCTGCTTTGCACATCTGCAGAAAGAATGTTTCCTCAATGCCCCCAGCCTGCAATACGAACAAGCCGATCCACCACAGCAGCGCCTGCACAAAATTGGAACCTGGGCCCGCAAATGCGACCCAAATCATGTCGCGCTTGGGGTTGCGCAAGTTACCGAACTGCACCGGCACAGGTTTTGCGTAGCCAAACACGAAGGCGCCAGAGGTGGCAAAGTACAGCACCAGAGGCATCAGGATGGTGCCAATCGGGTCGATGTGCTTTGCCGGATTCAACGTGACCCGCCCTAGTTTCCACGCGGTGTCGTCGCCAAAATAGCGGGCCGCATAGCCATGGGCTGCTTCGTGCACCGTGATCGCAAAAATCACCGGCAATGCATAGATGGCAATGGTCTGAATCAGTTGAGCGATATCCAAGGCTTGCTTTCTAAGTTGTTGTGTCGGAAATGGGGTTACAAGCCAATGCGCGCCAAGTCACCACCACCTTGTCGGATCACTATGGGCTCGACGCCGGTTAGGTCAATCACGGTGGTGGGCTCCAGTGCGCAGGCACCTGCATCAATTACCCCGGCCACTTGGCGCTCGTAACGTTCGCGTATATCTTGCGCGTCATTTAACGGCACGGTATCGCCGACGGCAATCAAGGTAGTTGCCAGACAAGCCGAGCCGTGTTGGGCCAATAAATCTTGCAGTACTTTGTGCTGCGGCACACGCAGACCAATGGTCTTGCGCGATGGGTGGCTCACGCGGCGCGGCACTTCTTTGCTGGCTTCCAGAATGAACGTGTACGGCCCGGGTGTAGCAGCTTTTAGAAAGCGGTATTGGCGGTTGTCCACGCGCGCATAGCTGGCCAGCTCACTCAGGTCGCGACACAGCAGGGTCAGGTGGTGTTTGTCATCCACACCGCGAATGCGGCGCAGGCTGTCGGCAGCGGCTTTGTCATCCAGGTGGCACACCAGGGCATAGCTGGAGTCTGTCGGCACAGCCAAAATCCCGCCTTTTTCCAGCAAAGCCGCAGCCTGTTTGAGTAGTCGGGGCTGCGGGTTGTCGGGATGAACTTCAAAGTACTGGGCCATGCTACTGAACGCGCGAGGCCAAAAGTTCCCACACGGGTGTGAGCTGCCCTGGTAAGTAGGGCAGGGTGCCCAGCTCCGTGTGGCTCTCCAGCGGGCTATGAAAATCACTACCGCGTGATGCTGCCAAGCCAAACTCTTTGGCCGTTTCTGCATACACAAGGTACTCGGCCGGGCTGTGGCTACCGGTCACCACCTCAACGCCTCGGCCACCGTGGTTCTTAAATTCGGTGAAGAGTGCGTATTCTTCGTTGGGCGAAAATTTGTAACGCGCTGGGTGGGCAATGACGGCCATGCCGCCTGCTTCGGTAATCCAAGTCACCGCGTCTTTGAGCGTGGCCCATTTGTGTTCCACAAAGCCGGGTTTCCCTTCGGTCAAATACTTGCGAAACACTTCATTGGTTTCTCTGCAGACACCACTCTCCACCAAAAAGCGGGCGAAGTGCGTGCGCGAGATCAGCTCAGGGTTGCCGACAAATTTGAGCGCCCCCTCAAACGCGCCTTTGATACCGACTTTGGCCAGGCCGTCTGACATTTCTTGGGCGCGCTCGGTGCGGCCGCCGCGTGTCTGGCGCAGGCCTTGGATGAGTGCCGCGTTGTCCGGATCAAACCCCAGACCGACGATGTGCACGGTGTGCCCAATGAAGGTGACCGAAATCTCGGTGCCAGTGAGGTATTTCATGCCCTGGGCTTTGGCCGCTGCTGCGGCGCGGTGCTGCCCGCCAATTTCATCGTGGTCCGTCAGCGCCCACAGCTCCACACCGTTGGTTTTGGCTCGCTCGGCCAGAGCTTCTGGGGTTAGGGTGCCGTCCGAGACAACGGAGTGGCAGTGCAGGTCGGCGTTAAGAATAGTAGTCACGACCCTATTTTAGGCGCTGGCAGTTTCAGAACGGCACTGCGCTTGCAAAGTCCACCCGGGCGCCGTGGACAGGATGCGCCAACTGCAGCACCTGTGCATGCAGCAAGAGGCGTGGCGCCAGTGCCACGACATCCGCAGGCGCGTACAGCGCGTCGCCCACTATGGGGTGGCCAATGGCACGCAGGTGCACACGCAGTTGGTGCGAGCGCCCGGTGATGGGCTCCAGTTCTACGCGGGTCGTGTTGTGGGTCAATTCCCGGTGCACCACCCGTACCCGTGTCGTGCTGGGCTTGCCGCTATCGGTATCAATGATGCGCAATGGGCGGTTCGGCCAGTCCACGCAAATGGGTAATTCGATGGTTTGCCACGTGTCGTAAACCGTGTCCATCAAGCCGCTAACCACAGCCGTATACCGCTTGTAGACTTGGCGGTCGGCAAAAGCGGCGCTGAGCGCACGTTGTACATGGGCACCCCGGGCCAGTAGCATCAGCCCGGAAGTTGCCATGTCCAAGCGGTGCACGATCAGGGCGTCCGGGTAGGGCTGCTGGATGCGGGTGCTCAGGCAGTCCTGCTTGTCAGGGCCACGACCCGGAACCGCGAGCATCCCAGAGGGCTTGTCGGCCACAATCCACGTCGCATCGACATGCAGGAGGTGCAGACCTGCGCTAACGGGCATGGTTTGCAGACGCCAAAATCAACCGCTCCACGGTCTCACACAGCTCGTTGACATCGTTGGGCTTGTAGATCAGCGCGTCAGCCCCTTGCGCCATGGCTTCAGATTCCAATTCCGGCGTGACGTAGCCCGAAGCCAATGCCACTGGCAAATCCGGACGTATGGCCTTAGCCTCACGCAATAAATCCAAACCGCTGTAGCCGGGCATGTTGTAGTCGGTCACTAGCAGATCAATGGCCATAGGGTTGGCGCGCAACGTGGCGTGAGCCATTTGCGGATCGGTGAAGCTAGTGACGGCATAGCCCTTGCGCGTGAGCACGCGCTTGACCAGGAACACCAGTGCCTGATCATCATCCACGTACATGACCGTGCGGCCTTTGCCAGTGTCTGTGGTTGGCCCCAACGTAACCGCCGCAACGGCCACTGGGGCTACGGCTTGCCCGGTGGTAGGAAAGTACAACGTGAACACGCTACCCACGCCCACGCTGCTTTGCACATCCACCACGCCCTGGTGGGTCTGCATGATGCCGTGTACCACCGACAGCCCCAGGCCAGTTCCCTGCCCCACTTGGCGGGTGGTAAAAAAGGGCTCAAAAATGCGTTCCAAGGTCGGGGCAGACATGCCATTGCCGGAATCTTCTACCGCCAAAATCGCGTAGTGACCCTCTGCGATTCCCAGTTGCTCACTGCGCAGCGTGTCGATGTGTCCGGTGCTGAGGTCGATAGACACCGTGCCCTTGTCCTGCCCGACGGCCAAAAAAGCATTGGTGCAGAGATTCAGGAGCGCTTGCTCTACTTGGGTCGCATCGGCCAGCACGGCAGGGCAATTGGCTTGCAGCGTGACGCGCAAATCCACGTTGGGTGGCATTGCCACCTTCACCAGGCGCACCGTTTCCTCGATGATTTCATGCAAATGCGTAGGAATACGTTTGGGAGGCTCGTTGCGGCTGAAAGTCAAAATCTGGCGGACCAGATCGCGTGCGCGCCGCCCCGCCTTGTCAATTTCTTGCAGGCTGGTCAGTGCCGGTGCGCCGGGCGCCAAGTCTTGGGTTGCCAGGGTGACATTGCCCAATATCGCGCTGAGTATGTTGTTGAAGTCGTGGGCAATGCCGCCGGCCATGGTGCCAATGGCTTGCATTTTTTGTGACTCACGCAGTTGGCCTTCTAGTACCAGTTGCTGTGCCTCGGCCTGCTTCTTTGCGCTCAGGTCCCGGGCGAAGATCGTGGTGATAGAACCCTGCGGCAACTGCTCGCGGCGCCGGTCAACCTCAAACCCGCCTAGACCTGGAAAAGGCTGGGTGCGCCGGTCCAGCGAGACGCTGATTTCCACAAATATTTCTTGCCCTTGCAGCGTCAAGGCTCTGAACTCACCCAAAACAGCTTGGCTAGTAGCGTGGCCCGCCCTCAACAGTTGGGCTACATCTGGCAAGAACACAGACAGCGCGCTACCCAGGGCTTGCTCCACCGGGCATTGAAACAGCGCCATTGCCGCCGGATTGAAGACCGTAATGCCCTGTGCGTCGTCGATGCACAAGATCGCGTCTAGCGACGAGTTGATGATGGCCGACATGCGGTTCTCGCTGAGCAACAAGTCTTCATTGCGCTGGCGCAGTACGGCAGCGCTTTGTTGCAGCTCCTGCCGCTGCGCCAGCAAGGGCCCCTGGTCGATGATGGCGCAAATGAAGTGGGCCAACTCGTCTTGCGGATTCTCGATACGCGCGATGTGCAAGTCGCCGGTAAAGTTGCCCTGCGCCCCTGCCAGAAACCCGACTTCACTGACCTCGCTGGTGCTGTGCGCTTTGGCACTCAAGAAGGCTACGGCCACCACATCGGTGTGTTCGGCGCCCACAAAGGGAAGTAAAAAATTCAGAGGCGGGTCACTCTCTTGCGGCTGAAAGAGGCGAAGCGCCATGGCGTTGCTGGCCAACACCAAGCCCGCCTCATCCACGACCATCAGTGCCAGCGGAACATTGGAGAACAAGGTTGCAAACCGCTCGGACGCACCCTCCGCTTCCTGTTGGCTGTAACGCAGCGCCTGGTTCTGAATCACCAGTTCCGACTGGTATTTGCGCAGGTCCTGGATCATTTGGGCCGGCGCGTATCCGTCCACAATCAGGTCTTGCACAGAGCGACCCCCAGGCTCCAACAGGTGGGCTAAACGGCTATTGACGTGCAGCTTCTTGCGCCGAGGCAGACTGGCCATGGTGGGGACTATTGTTAGGGTATTTCGGACCCCCGAGCATACTGCGCAGGATGAGGCCCAAGCGTGGCCCCGCAACGGTGCGGGGCCCAGGTGCCATGGTCGAGCAACGTGCCTTCAGGAGCGCTTTGGCGAATGCAGCGACAATCGAGCTCTTTTTTCAAAAATACTTGCTTGGAAGTTAACGCTTAGACATGTCCAGTACGACTATTTTCAAGGTGCGTCCTGCCACCTTGCGTGATGCCAAACCGATTGCCGAATTGCACAACGCCACCGCCCGCGAGGCCTTCAAATCCATGATTGGCGATGTGCCCATTGCTGATGTGCCATTGGACAAGCGCCAAGCTTTCTGGCGCGAAGCCATTGAGTACAGCGAGCCCCAAGTCCAGGTGGTGCTGGATGATGAAAAGATCATCGGGTTTGTGGGGTTCGATCGCTCACGCGACAAGGGCACGCCCCCTACCATGGGCGAAATCTGGGCTATTTACGTCGCTGCCGCCTATTGGGGCAAAGGCGCTGGCGTAGCCCTGTGGGACGCCGCCCGCGAGGGCCTGCAAGACGAGGGCTGCACCCACGTGTCGGTGTGGGTGCCTTTGGCCAATGACCGCGCTGTGCGCTTTCACGAGTTGGCGGGTTTCAAACGCGAGATGGCCAGCGCCAAGACGGTGGCTATTGGCGCCGTCAAGGTCGAAGAAATTCGCCTGAAGCGCGCACTCACCTAAGGCCCGACTACGGCAGCTTGCGCACCACGGCGCTGCCGATCGAGTAGCCCGCGCCAAACGAGCAAATCATCCCCACATCGCCACTTTCAAAGTCGGCCTTGTGGCGGTGAAACGCGATGATGGAGCCTGCTGACGCCGTGTTGGCAAACTCATCCAAAATCACCGGCGCATCCTCCGGGGTGGCATCACGCCCCAGTAGTTTGCGGCTGATCAACTGGTTCATCGCCAGGTTGGCTTGGTGCAGCCAAAAGCGGCGCACGCCTGCAGGCTGCAAACCCAAGTCATTCAAATGCCCAGCCATATGCTCTGCAGCCATGGGGCACACTTCTTTGAACACTTTGCGGCCCTCTTGGCGAAAGAGCTGATCGCGATCTTCCGGGTCGCGGTCTTCGGCGCGCGACAAGAAGCCAGCGTTGTTGCGGATATTGTTAGAAAAGCTGCTCAAAAGGCGCGTGCCCAGCACCTCAAACGCGCCGGGGCTGGCCAGTTCCAGCCGCTCGATCAGTAGGGCGGTGCATACATCGCCAAAGATGAAATGGCAGTCGCGGTCTTTCCAAGCCAGGTGGGCCGACGTTATTTCAGGGTTGACCACCAAAATGGCGCGCGCCGTGCCGGTGCGCACGGCGTTCACTGCCATCTCTATGGCAAAGGTGGCAGAGGAGCACGCCACATTCATGTCAAAGGCATACCCCTGCACGCCCAAAGCGGTTTGAATCTCCACGCCCATGGCGGGGTAGGCGCGTTGCATATTGGCGGCAGCGCAGATCACGCCGTCCACGTCGGCGGCGGTTTTGCCGGCTGCCTGCAGGGCATCCTGGCAGGCCTTCACGCCGATCTCGGCCATCAAGGACAGCTCGGTGTCAGGGCGCGGCTTAAAGCTGGGGCGCATGCGGCGCGGGTCCAGCACGCCCGATTTGTTCATCACATAACGGCGTTTAATGCCAGAGGCCTTTTCGATGAATTCGACGTTCGAGTCCGTCAAGGCCTCCCGGGTACCCGCCGTGATCTCGCTGGCGAACTTGGCGTTCTCTAGCGCCGCATAGGCGTTAAAGGCGGCCACTAGCTCTTCGTTGGTGATGACTTCGGGCGGGGTAAACAGGCCAGTGCTGCTAATGGCGACGCGGTGCATGGTGGGAATCAGGTAGTGGGGCGCGAGGGCCAAATTCGATCAAGCGCAGATTATGCGCCGGGTCTGTGACCATCCGTCCGCGGCTGTAGGCGGACACGGCGCACGGACAGTGCGGACACATCGGACACGTACAAAATAGAAAAAATCCAATGAAATCAACCACCTAGCCGCTGGCATGGCTTGTGCAAAGCAACACCAACCTTGCACACCATACGCCATGATTCGCGACACCTCATCCCAAGATAACCAGTTCCAGCCGTCCACAAGCGCACTGCGCAAGCAGCGGCTCGTTTGGGCCTGTGCCATCGTATTGGTTTTGGGACTGTTGGGCACGGCGGTGGCCCGTTGGGCGGGGGCTACGCAGTCGGTCAGTGCATCAAGGTTGCGCATTGCCGAAGTGGCGGTAGGTAATCTGGTGCGCGACTCGGCAGTCAACGGCCGTGTGGTGGCGGCTGTGAGCCCAACGCTCTACGCCACCGCCACCGGCAGCATCACGCTGCACGTCAAGGCGGGCGATGTTGTCAAGAAAGGCCAGGTGCTGGCCGCCATTGCGTCATTGGATGTGCATGAACAGTTCAAGCGTGAGCAGGCCATGCTGGAGCAGCTCGACGCGGAAGTAGCGCGCCAACACATCTTGTCCAAGAAGCAAAAACTCACGGCCCAACGCGATGCGGACCAGACCCATATTGAGCTGGTTACCGCGCGACTGGCGGTGGAACGCATTGAGCCGGCGTTTAAGGAAGGGGTGATTGCCAAGGTGGATTACTTCAAAGCCAAAGATGCGCTGAGTTCAGCCGAGATCAGAAGCCGGCATGCCAACGCCACTGCGGCCTTAGAGAGCGAAGACGTGGGCTTTGGCTTGCAAACCCGGCAGAGCCAACTGCAGCGCCAGCGCATCACGCTGGCCAACGCCCAGCGACGTGTGGACGAGCTCAGTTTGCGCGCCCCCATGGACGGCGTGGTGGGCACGCTTGCGGCCTCCAGCGGCACGGTGGTGATGCTCAATGCGGCGGTGATGACTTTGGTGGACTTGTCGCAACTGGAAATTGAAGTGGAGGTGCCAGAGAGCTATGTGTCCGATCTGGGCCTGGGCATGCCGGCTGAAATCACCGTGGGCGGTGCCAAGGCTATGGGCAAGCTTGCGTCTATTTCACCCGAAGTGGTGAAGAGCCAAGTGCTGGCCCGGGTACGCTTTGACGGCGCGCCTCCGGCGGGCTTGCGCCAGAGCCAGCGCGTGAGCGCACGCCTACTAATGGAAGAGAAAAAAAATGTGCTGCTGGTACCGCGCGGCCCGTTTTTAGAAAGTGAAGGCGGTCACTTTGCGTATGTGATGCAAGACGGCAAAGCGGTGCGAACCTCCATTACGCTGGGGGCCACTAGCTTAACTGCCGTCGAAATATTGAGCGGACTCAAAACCGGCGACAAGGTTGTCGTCTCCGGTAGCGATGCCTTTAACAACGCGCCCCTCGTATCTATCAACCCGTAAGCCAGTCAAATATTTTTCAGGAGAAAGCTACATGCTAAAAATGACCCACCTCAGCAAGGTCTACCGCACCCACTTGATTGAAACCCACGCGCTGCGCGACTTTCATATTGAAGTCAAACAAGGCGAGTTCGTGACCGTCACCGGTCCATCGGGCTCTGGCAAGACCAGCTTCTTGAACATTGCGGGCCTGCTAGAAGATTTCACCAAGGGTGAGTATTGGCTCGATGGTGTGGCGGTGAAGGGCTTGAACGATAACCAGCGCTCACGCCTGCGCAATGAGAAGTTGGGCTTTATCTTTCAGGGCTTTAACCTGATCCCCGACCTGAATCTGTTTGACAACGTGGACGTACCGCTGCGCTACCGCGGCTACGACACAGCCGAGCGCAAGGCCCGCATTGAAGACGCGCTGGCCCAGGTGGGCTTGGCGTCGCGTGCCAAGCATTACCCTTCTGAGCTGTCGGGCGGCCAGCAGCAGCGCGTGGCCATTGCCCGCGCGTTGGCAGGCAGCCCAAAACTGTTACTGGCCGATGAGCCCACCGGCAACCTGGACACGCAAATGGCACGCGGCGTGATGGAGCTGCTAGAAGCCATTAATGCCAAGGGCACGACGATTCTGATGGTGACCCACGACCCGGAGCTGGCGGTGCGCGCACAGCGCAATGTGCACATCATCGATGGCCAGGTCTCGGATCTGGTGCGCAGAGCCCCCTCGTTGGTAGACCGCCAAGCCAGCAGCCAATTCGCCGCACAGGCGGCCTGACGCGAGACCCTAGCAATGTTGCAATACTATTTTTCTTTGGGCTTGCGCAGCCTGCGCCGCAACCCGGCACTTACGGCGCTAATGGTGCTGACACTGGCCGTGGGTGTTGCGGCCAGTATGGCCACCATCACCATCCTGCACGCCATGTCGGGCAACCCGATTCCGCATAAAAGCGACCGCTTGTTTTCTGTGGTGTTGGATGCCGGCCCGCTGGAGGGCTACAAGCCGGGTGACAAACCCACAGACAGCCAAAGCACCTACCGCGATGCCATGAATTTTGTAGCCAGCGACCAAGGCGAGCGTCGTGCGGCGCTGTACGGCATGTCAGTGACAGTAGAGCCAGAGCGCAAAGACTTGGGCGTTTTTGGCGCCGAGGGCATTGTCACGACCAAAGACTTCTTTGCGATGTTCGAGTTGCCGTTTGCCGCGGGGCAGGCTTGGGGCGCCAAAGAGGACGCCGATGGTGCCGACGTCGTGGTGCTGGGCCGCGAGTTTTCTGAGAAGCTGTTTGGCACGGCACAGTCTGTGGGCAGGCAAGTGGTTTTTTCGGGCCGCACGTTTCAAGTGATCGGCGTACTGGACCACTGGAAACCCTTGCCGCGCTACTACCTCATCATTGGCCATGGCGCGTTTGCAGGTTCGGCAGAAGACTATTTTTTCCCGATTGCCACGGCAGTCCGACACCAATTGCCCCATGCGGGCAGTACCAACTGCAGCCATTTGCGGGAGCCGGGTTTTCAAGGCAAGCTCGACTCCGAGTGCACCTGGGTGCAGACGTGGTTTGAACTGCGCTCGGCCAGCGAGCGGCCTGGCCTGCAGTCCTATGTGGATAGCTATGTGGCTGACCAAGCGCGCCAGGGGCGTCTTGTGCGTAAAGCCAAAGGCCAACTCTACGATGTGGTGCAGTGGTTGGAGCATCTGGAAGTGGTTGAAAAAGACAACCGCTTGGCCGCTTGGCTGTCGTTTGGATTCCTGATCTTGTGTCTTGTGAACACCGTGGGATTGTTGCTGGCAAAGTTCTCGGTGCGTGCGCCAGAGGTCGGTGTACGCAGGGCCCTTGGTGCCTCCCGGGTGCAGGTCTTTGAGCAATATCTGATCGAGGCCGTCGTCGTGGGGCTCAGCGGTGGCGTAGTGGGCCTGCTGCTGGCTTGGGGCGCTTTGAAAATAATTGCCATGCAGTCCAAAGAGCTTGCGCTACTTGCGCATATGGACTGGCAAATGCTGGCACTTACGTTTGCACTGTCCGTGTCGGCCGCTGTGCTGGCCGGCTTGCTCCCTACCTGGCGCGCGTGCAATGTCACGCCAGCCTTGCAACTCAAATCTCAGTAAGGAAAGTCCCATGATTATGGAAATCCGACCTATTTTTTCGGCACTGATGCGCAGCAAAACAGGCGCGGTTTTGGTGGCCTTGCAGATTGCTATCAGCCTAGCTATTTTGGCTAACGCTTTGCATGTGGTGAACGTGCGCCAGGCTGTGATGGGCCGACCCAGCGGCATGGAGGACGAAGCGTCACTGTTCTACCTGATGGTAAAAAATCTGCCCGTGGCCAGTCACGCGGAAGAATTGGTCAACCAGGCGCGTGAAACCGCCGTGTTGCGTAGTCTGCCGGGCGTGCTGTCGGTCGCCAATACCAGCCAGCAACCGCTGTCGGACAGCGGCAATACCAGCAGCTACTTTCTGTCGCCCAACCAAAAAATCAGCACGGGAAGCGCCTCGTTTTATGTCTCGCCCGATTCGCTCGTCAAGACCTGGGGCTTGAAGCTGGTGGCCGGGCGAGACTTAACGCCCAACGATGTGATTGAGCTGGACCAAAATAGCAGCAAAAAGTTTCCCTCCAGCATTATCGTGACCGATGCGCTGGCCAAGCACGCGTTTCCCGGGGAGCGTGATGTTTTGGGCAAAACCCTCTACTTTGGCAATGGCAGTGATGCCAAACCCGTGCGCATTGTGGGTGTGGTGGAGCGCTTGCAAACCGCGGCGGCGCAGTTGGGTGAACGGGGTGAAACGTCGGTCATTATTCCCGTGCGCTTGACGGGCTTTAACGCATCTATTTACGCCGTGCGCGCTGCGCCGGGTGAGCGCGACCGGCTGATGAAAGATGCCGAGACGGCCCTTCGCAAGGCCGCGCCAGCGCCCATGGTTATCCGAGCCAAAACAGTGGACCAAGACCGCAAGAACCGCTACCAGGCAGATGCAGGCTTGGCCTGGATGCTGGTGGCTGTGTCTGTGCTGTTGATGCTGATCACGGCCAGTGGCATTGTGGGCATGACCAGCCTGCGCGTGAACCAGCGCCGTAAGCAAATTGGTGTACGCCGCGCGCTGGGTGCGCGCCGTATCGACATCCTGCGCTATTTTTTGTTGGAAAGAGCCATGGTGACGGGCGCCGGTGTCGGCCTGGGTCTGTTCGGTGCGGTCGGGCTCAATGTGCTGCTGATGAAGCAGCTCGAAATGATCGCCTTGCCAGGCAGCTACTTGGGGGCTGGAACTTGCATCTTGGCCATCTTGGGCCTACTTGCGGCGTGGTGGCCCGCTTGGCGCGGTGCGAGCATCTCGCCCGCCACCGCCACGCGCAGTGTGTAGGGCTGAAACTGCGTTGCGGCGCAGTAGCGAGCGTGGCAGCGAGCGCAGCAACAGGGGTGGGCGCCTGAGGTATTCTGCAGCCATGCACGCAGACCCTTCCCACACCCTTTCGACGGTACTCGTCATTGACGATAACGCCGCGGTGGGCGTTGCACTTGAGGTGTTGCTGTCTCTGCACGACATCGCCACCGTGGTGGCCGCCAGCCCGCAGGCCGGACTGGCCATCCTGGCCCAGGGCGGCATTGACCTGGTCATACAGGACATGAACTTTGCTGCCGACACCACCTCGGGCGAGGAGGGTATTGCGCTCTTTGGCGCCTTGCGGGAAGCCTATCCAGACCTGCCCGTGATCTTGCTTACTGCCTGGACGCATCTGGATGCCGCGGTCGGGCTGATCAAAGCCGGTGCCGCCGACTATTTGGCGAAGCCCTGGAGTGACCAGCGCCTGATCACCTCGGTGCGCAACCTGCTGGAGCTGGGCCAGGCCAGCCGCGCGCTGCGCCAACACAGTGCCCGTGAGCGCCACCAACGCCAGGCGCTAGAGGGTCGTTTTGATCTGCGCGGCCTGGTGTGGGCCGACCCTATTACCGAGCGCTTGCTTAACTTAGCCTGCCAGGTGGCGCGGTCGGACGTGCCGGTGCTGCTGACTGGGCCCAACGGCGCAGGCAAGGAGCGCATTGCCGACATCATTCAGGCCAATTCCAGCAGCCGGGACGGTCCCTTTGTCATTCTGAACTGCGGTGCTTTGCCCAGCGAGTTGATTGAAGCCGAGCTGTTTGGTGCCGATGCGGGCGCCTACACCGGTGCCAACAAAGCGCGCGTCGGTAAGTTTGAAGCCGCCGATGGTGGCACCTTGTTTCTGGATGAAATTGGCAACCTGCCGCTGGCCGGACAAATGAAGCTGCTGCGCGTGCTGGAGACGGGCCGGTTTGAGCGCTTGGGTTCCAACAAAGAGCGCCACGTCAAAGTACGCATCATCAGCGCCACCAATGCCGACTTGTCCGCCATGATTGGCGCAGGCACGTTCCGTGAAGATTTGTACTACCGCCTCAACGTAATTGAGCTGCGCCTGCCCCCGTTGGCTGAGCGGCCGGGCGATATTTTGCCGCTGGCACAGCACTTTTTGGGGGCTACCAAAAGCCTACATGCCGATGCGCAGCAAGCCCTGCTGCGCCACGCCTGGCCGGGCAACGTGCGTGAGCTGAAAAACACCATGCAGCGTGCTGCGCTGCTGGCCCTAGGGGCGCAGCTGTCGTCGGCCGACTTGGGCCTGCCCGCGTGTGCCGCCGCCGCGCTGCGCTGGGATGCTGAACTAGACCGCGAAACCCTGGAAGCCAGCCTCAGCCGCGCAGGGGGCGTGGTGGCCCATGCCGCTGCCGAACTGGGCCTGAGCCGCCAAGCCCTGTACCGGCGCATGGACCGCCTGGGCTTGGGCAAGGCCCCGGCAAGTGGCACAACGCAGGGGCGGGCCGCGTGAGCCTGCGTCCGCAGGACTGGCCGATTTCCCTGGCGGCGCGTGCCAGTGCCCTGGTGGCGCTACTGGTGTTGTTGGCGGTAGGCCTTGGCCTTGTTTTGGGCCAGTGGCTGCCCCAGGCACCTGGGCTGGTGGCACTGCTGACCCTGCTGGTGATGTTGCCGCTGGCGGTGGCCGTGGTGCGGCAGCAGTTGCAGCCTATGCTGTCGCTGTTTCGCGCTATGGCTGGCACGGTGACCACCTACCGCGACGGTGATTATTCGTTTGGCCTGGCCTGGCCGCGCAACGATGAGCTGCGCGATTTGGTCGATGCGCACAACGCCCTGGGCGAAACCTTGCGCGAGCAGCGCCTGAGCCTGGTGCAACGCGAACTGCTGCAAGACACTATGCTGCAGAACACCCCGGTGGCCATGCTGCTGGTGTGTGATGGTGGCCCGCTGGTGTATGCCAATGTGGCCGCACGCCAGTTGCTCAACCAAGGTAAGCGCATGGAGGGGCTGAGCCTGCAAGACCTGTTGCACCAAGCGGCAGAGCCCTTGCGCAAGGCCCTGCAGCGCGGGGGCGACGGGCTGTTTACCGTGGCTACCGAGCACGATGAAGACACCTACCACCTGGCCCGCCGCAGCTTCACGCTCAATGGCCGCGCGCACGAGCTGCTGCTGCTGCGCCAGCTCACCGCTGAGCTGCGCCGCCAGGAGGTACAGACCTGGAAAAAAGTCATTCGGGTGATGAGCCACGAGCTCAATAACTCGCTGGCGCCCATGGCATCGCTGGCCCATTCGGGCGCGGAGCTGGTACGCCGCGGGCAAACCGAGCGGCTGCCCCATATTTTGGAGACCATTGCCGAGCGGGCCCGCCACCTAGAGAGCTTCATTGTGGGCTACGCCCGCTTTGCCAAGCTGCCCACCCCGAACCTAGAGGCCACGCCGTGGCCCGGCTTTATGGCGGGCTTGCAGGCCCAGCTCAGTTTTCAGGTGATCGACGGCCTGCCGGATGACAGCGTTTGGATGGACCGCGCCCAAATAGAACAAGCCCTGCAGAACCTGATCCGCAACGCGCACGAGTCGGGGTCAGACGCCGCTGCCGTGCAAGTTTCGGTGCGCAAGCTGGCATACGACTACTTGGTGGAGGTGATGGACAGGGGCGCGGGCATGACCGACGCAGTGCTGACCCATGCGCTGGTTCCGTTTTATTCCACCAAACGCAGCGGCACGGGTTTGGGTCTGGCCCTCACGCGCGAGATCATTGAGGCACATGGCGGCAACATATCGCTGTCGAACCGCGAGGGCGGCGGCTTGGTGGTGAGTTTGACGCTGCCACGGTCAGCGGGTGCGCTGCCCGCGCGCGCTGCAGATGCTACAGAGGCTGGATGAGCCGCCAGAGCCTCAAAAAGCCGGTTTTGGGTAAAATTCAGAGTCAAATCGTGCTCTGCCCGGCGGATCCATTGAATAGTTTGCTATTGAATGCATAGCGTTTTACGCTACAAGCGAAATACGGCTACCGACTGGACCAGTCCTTCTGCCTGTTGCTTCAGGCTGCTGGCGGCGGCCGCCATCTCTTCCACCAGCGCAGCGTTCTGCTGCGTGGTGTGGTCCATTTGTGACACGGCGTCGCCCACTTCTTGCACGCCCTGGCTTTGCTCGGTGCTGGCCGCGCTGATCTCGCCCATGATGTCGGTAACACGCTGAATACTGCTCACCACCTCGGCCATGGTGGTGCCCGCTTTGTCAACCAGTGCGGTGCCTTGCTCCACGCGCTCCACGCTGGCACCAATCAGGCTCTTGATTTCTCTGGCGGCCTGGGCACTGCGCCCGGCCAAAGACCGCACCTCACTGGCCACCACCGCAAAGCCACGCCCTTGTTCACCCGCCCGCGCGGCTTCTACCGCAGCGTTCAGCGCCAAGATGTTGGTCTGGAAGGCAATGCCATCAATCACGCTGATGATGTCGCTGATCTTGCGTGACGACGCGTTGATGCCCTTCATCGTCTCCACCACCTGACCGACCACCTGACCGCCGTGTTCGGCCACGCGAGACGCCTGCAGCGCCAACTGGTTGGCTTGCAGGGCGCTCTGGGCGTTTTGCTGCACGGTTGCGCCAAGCTGCACCATAGAGGAGGAGGTTTTCTCCAGCGCGCTTGCTTGTTGCTCGGTGCGGTGGCTCAGGTCGTTGTTGCCCGACGCAATCTCGGCACTGCCGGTAGCCACGCCCTCGGCGTTGACCTTGACGGCCCGAACGATGCCAGAAAAGCTGGTCTGCATGCGGCCCATGGCGCTGAGCAACTGAAAGGTTTCATCGTTACCCATGGGATGGACGGTGTTGGACAGATCGCCGTCGGCCAACTGATTGGCCACTTTTACGGCCTGGGCCATGGGCGTAGATATCTGGCCGGCCAGCCACAGCGATGCCCACGTGAGCACCGCGGCTGCGAACGCGATGCCGACACCGACCTGGATTTTGGCACTGCTGGAGCGCGCCGCCGCTTCATTGCCAAAGGCCTCGACATCCTTCTCAATGGCTGCGCTTTGTTCTTCCATTGCCACTTCCAGATTTTTGAACGCCTTTTGGAATTCGGGTACTGCAGCCTGCGCGCTGGCAGCATTGCCGGTGGCCATTTTCTGTATTTTGGTAGCCGTCTCTAAATAGGCGGTGAGTGCGGGTCCCACTTTGGCGGCGATGGCCTTCACGTCGCCGGAAATCGGCAGGGCTTGCATGTCAACAATGGCTTTGACAAAGGTGGCGGAATGCACGGTGAGGTCTTTTTGTGCCTCGGCAAGGCCGGCAGCGTCTTGGGTTTGGGCACTGAGCAGTGCCAGCAACACATCGCCGCGAATGGCATCGTGCATCATGTCGGCCTCTTGGCTTTTTTGCAGCGCAAGGCCGGTGTTGATAGAGTCGCCAAAAGCGTGGGACAACTGGTTAGCGTTGAGCAGACCCGCGCCGCCCACCACCGCAGTCATGATCAGTCCTACGACGCCCAGGGCCAGAATTTGTGTGCGAAGGTTCATTTGTCGTGCTCCCCAATTTAAGTGTGTCAATGCTAGGCAATCGATCTCAAAACAGCGATCGCTGTGTGCGTCAGCGGTCAGTCAAAGTCCACTTCGCCGCCAAAGCGCGCGCACAAGTTGGCGATGTAGGCTTCCGTCAGCCGTTCAAACTCGCCCTCTACAACGGGTTGAACCACCACTTTCATCAATGAAGGCAGGGGCAGGGTGACGGTGCCTTCAATGGTGAGTACCAGGTGGGTGGACTTGCCTTGGCTGCTGATTTGCCACTGACCAGCTACCTGAGCGTTCCCGACACCGGGCACGGGTGTCCAACGCACCGTGCCATTTTTACGATGGGCGGTGTAGCGTGACGCATAGATGATCTGCAGACTGATCTGGTCTACGCCCACCGGCTCCATGTCCCAGCGGTAGGTGTTGTCGCCCAGGTCTGCAAGCGCCTGCACTTGGGGATAAAAGCTGGCCGAGGTGGGCACATCGCTCAGCACATCAAATACTTGCTTGGCGGTAGCCTTCACCGCAAATTCGTAACCAAGCTCAAGGGTCAAGGTGATGGACATAAACACTCCAAGGGTCGGTGGTCTCTTGGCATAGTACTGCACCCATGCTGCGCGGCAGTGGCAGCACCGCGTGGCGTGCGGGGCGCCTGCTTGGGTGGGTTGGCGGCGGTTTTCGGTGATCCGTCGCACAACAGGTGACGCAAGCGTGCGGCCTTAGCACACTGGCGGCACGGTGTTGGGGATAGGCCCCAATGCCATACCTTAGATGGAGCTCCGATGCGACCGACTGTTTTCATGATCTTCAAATGGCTACCCCAGGCGTGCGCTGCTGCCGTCCTGCTCTGGCCGGCCAGTTACGCCAGCGCCCAGCCGCCGGTAACCACACCAGCGCGGTGTATCGACGTTAAATTAGTCAACCTGGTGGAGGGCCAAGGAAGCATCAAGCTGGCGGTTTGGGGCAGCGCAGAAGCCTATTTCAAAGCCCCGCTGGTGTTGCGTCAGATCAAGGCGCAGGGCGCGGTGATGCGTGTGCCGGTGTGCGGGCTGGATGCCAAAGAAATCGCAATCACGGTGTACCAAGACCTGAATGACAACGGCAAGATGGATCGCAATTCTTTGGGTATTCCGAGCGAGCCCTACGGCGCGTCAGGCACCCCACCGATGTTTAGTGCCCCCACCTGGGAGACCACCAAGCTGGTCTGGGTTGCGGATCAAACGATCGAAATTCGCCTCTGATGTCGAGCGGTAGTCGGGCCGCGCATCAAGCGTGCCCGCGCAGGCGCAGCAGGGTGAGTTGCAAAAGGCGTGCATCGGCGCTGGCCCGGTGGCGCTGGGCGCCGCGTTCACGCGTCACCTGCGCCTTCACCACATGCCACTGGTCCGCCTCAGCGTCGCTTAGCAGAGCGCGCAGGTTTTCCAGTTTGAAGTGCGGGCTCATGTCGGCTGCGTCAAACAGTGCGCCCAACCAGGTGTAGTCATTGGCCCAGCCGTCGGAATACACGGTTTGGCCGGCCAACTGCAGGTTGAGCTGGTGTGCCACGGCCTGGGCGGGCAGGCCGCGCTCCAGCACGATACGGCGGGGAATATGGTGGGTGGCTTCGGCTTGTGCGTCCCAATGCGTCCAGTGCGCCTCGGGTTTGACCAAGCTGCAGTAAGCGTGGCCATTGGGCAGAACAAAGCCAACCTCAATGGGGTAACTGTTGCGCCCGAAGCCAGAGGCCTCGACATCCAGCACCGTGGGGGCTGGCAGGGGCGCACCAGGCGCTGCCACCAAAATGGCCGACCGCCCGGTGCCCTGCGGGGGTGTGCGGTCAGGATGGTGCGGGATGGGCGGCTGCATAGCTGGTAAATTATGGCCCATGCCCAGTACCTTACTCGCCCTTATTGATGACATCGCCACCGTGTTGGACGATGTTGCCATTCTCTCCAAAGTAGCCGCCAAAAAAACCGCCGGGGTTTTGGGCGATGACTTGGCCCTCAATGCGCAACAGGTCTCTGGCGTGAGCGCTGACCGTGAGCTGCCCGTGGTGTGGGCGGTCTGCAAAGGGTCTTTGCTGAACAAACTAATCTTGGTGCCGACTGCGCTGGGCATCAGTATTGTGGCGCCGTGGCTGGTGACACCCCTGTTGATGATTGGCGGGGCGTACTTGTGTTTTGAGGGGTTTGAAAAACTGGCGCACAAGTTTTTGCACAGCGCCGCCGAAGACCGCGCGCACGACGCGGCGCTGATGGCGGCGTTGGTCGATCCGGCGGTGGATCTGCTGGCGGTGGAGCGCGACAAGATCAAGGGCGCCATCCGCACCGATTTCGTGTTGTCAGCCGAAATCATCGCGATTACGCTGGGCACGGTGCAAAGCCAAGACTGGACAACCCAGCTCTACGTGCTGAGCAGCATTGCGCTCTTGATGACGTTTGGCGTGTATGGCTTTGTGGCAGGCATTGTGAAGATTGACGACCTGGGCCTGTACCTGACCCACAGGCCGGGTGAAGGTGCTGGCCGCCGCCTGCAGCGCAGCATGGGTGGTGGCCTGTTGTGGGCGGCGCCCTGGCTGATGAAGACGCTGGGTGTGGTGGGCACTGCGGCCATGTTTCTGGTGGGTGGCGGCATTTTGGTGCACGGATTGGGGCCAGTACACCATGCGATTCAGGCGCTGGTGGCACACGCCGCAGGTGCCGGTGCTGCGGTGCAGTGGCTACTGCCCGTGCTGGCCGATGGGGTGGTCGGCATAGTGGCCGGAGCGCTGGTGCTGGCGGGTTGGATGCTGGTACAAAAAATGCGTGCTGTTTTTAAGTAAATAGTGGCTGGAGCCCGGGTGAAATATGGCGAAGTAGCTCCTAAAAGTGTAGCAAGCGGACTACTGTTGGCCACCCTGGGTGCCGTCGCCTTCAGCGGCAAGGCGATCATTGTCAAGTTGGCCTACCGCTACGGGGTGGACGCGGTCACCCTCATCATGCTGCGCATGCTGTTTGCGCTGCCTTTCTTTGCGGTAATGGTGTGGTGGTCGGCCCGCCCGCGCCACGGCGTGTCCGCAACGCTACTGACCGGCAAAGATTGGCTGGGCGTGCTGGGGCTGGGCATTACCGGCTACTACTTGGCCAGCTTTCTGGACTTTGCCGGGCTGCAGTACATCACCGCGTCCCTAGAGCGCCTCATCTTGTACCTCAACCCCACCTTGGTGCTGCTGCTGGGCTGGGGGCTGCTGGGTCGGCGTATCAGCCGCAAACAGGCGCTGGGTATGGCCATCAGTTACAGCGGTGTGCTGTTGGTGTTTGGGCACGAGGTCACCTTGCAGGGGGCGGATGTCGGCTTGGGGGCGTTGCTGGTTTTTCTGAGTGCGGTGAGCTATGCCATGTATCTGTTTTACAGCGGCGAGATGGTGCAACGCCTGGGCTCGCTGCGCCTGGTGGGGCTGGCAACTTCGGTGGCATGTGTGCTGTGCATTGCACAGTATGTGCTGCTGCGCCCCCTGGATACGGTGCTTAGCGTGGCGCCCCAGGTGCTGTGGTTGTCGGTGGTGAACGCCACGCTGTGCACGGTAGTGCCCGTGGTGCTGGTGATGCTGGCCATAGAGCGCATAGGCTCCGGCCTGGCGGCGCAGGCGGGCATGGTCGGGCCGATGTCGACGATGCTGATGGGTGTACTGCTGCTGGGCGAGCCCCTGACCGGCTGGCTGGTGCTAGGCACCGGTCTGGTGTTGGCGGGTGTGGCTGTGTGTAGCCGCGCGCGCGGCTAACCCGCCTCGCCTTGCAACTGGTCGGCCCACACCAGTGCCTCCATGTGGGCCAGGTTGATCTGGCGGTAGGTCAAATTCATGTGCCCGGCCGCGGCCGAGAACAATTCCCCATCGTCACTTTCACAGGCAATGGCCATTTGCAGCAGGGGCGAAAATTTACCCGACTGGTGCAGCAAAGTTTCAGTGATGCCGTCGTCCAGTTGCACCATGTTCAGTGCCTCGGACAAGGTACAGCCCAGTAAGCGGTCAAGCTGCGAAAACAGCCCAATCAAGAAAGCTGGCTCCGTGTCTGTCGGGCCCATGGCATGTTCGGCCAGTAACTCCATCATGCGGGCGCGCACCACGGCGGTGGCGCCGGTCAACGATGCTTTTCCGCTGCTGCCGGCCGTCATCAAAACGGCGGCCCACTTTTGAAGCTTCTTGGTCCCCAGCAATCTCACCGCTTGCCGTATGGAGTCCACCCTTTGCTCGCGGGCAAACGCGGCGGCGTTGACGATGCGCAGCAAATTGAAGCTCAGCGTGACATCTTTCTTGATCATTGCGGTGATGTCGTCGATCTCAGCATCGTTGTGGAGCAGATTGAAGAGCTGCAGTGCGCCGATTTGGCTGGGGTTCAGGGTTTTGGTTCTGACTATTTCGGGGTGTGACACCCAGTAGCCCTGGAAAAAAAGAAAACCAGCGTCGCGCAGCACTTCAAATTGGGCCACGGACTCCACGCGCTCGGCGATAGAGAGCGCCCCCGTGCGCGTGTGGATGGCATGCGTCAGCGGCTTCATCTTCTGGGCATCTATAGCGCTGCTGTCCACCTTGACAAAGTCTGCCAACGCATGCCAAGACTTGTATTGCGGTGCCACCACCCAGTAACCAAACGCCAGCCGAAAACCGCGTTCGCGCAGGGGCAGCAACACGGCAGCAATGGACTCGATTTGCTCGGGTTGGTGCATTGCCACCGCCGGAATCTCAATCACCGTTCTGCGGGCGTTGAGAAAATCCCAGTGTTCGCCCGACAAGCCTTCATGCGTAGTGTTCACAAAAAGGTCCATGCCCTTGGCCGCCACCGACGTGCCGCTCTGGGCCAGCGCGTGCAGCACCATGGATACATCGCTGGCCAGCGAATGGTTGCTTGAATTTTGCGAGCGGTTGAACAGCTCGTAGCCGATGACGGTCTGATCGGCGTCCACAATGGGCTGGCGGGCAATCGACAGGTCGTTGCCGTTTGCTGCGTTATCGGTATCGGGTTCGACTGCCAAGTTGCCGCACTCCTGCCAGGGGTGAAATCGTTTGCTGTGGAGCCTATGCTAACGCGGCAGCCCAATGCGGGTTTTGGGGCCGGGTATTCACTAAAACAACTGCGTCACCTGCACCGAGTCAGCGCTGCGCTGAACCTGCACGGCCGGTGAGCCGCTGTGCGCCAAGCGCAGCATTTTGGCATTGCTGGGCAGTATGTCGGCCACAAAACCGCGCACGCCACGCTTGGCTGCATGCACCGCCATGCAGGCCTGCAGGGCACTGCCCAGGCCGAAGCCCTGCCACTCTGGGTGCACCATAAAGGCGGTGTCCGCCAAATTGGTGGATGGGTTTATGAAGTAACACGACTGGCCTATGACTTGCTCTTCTTCGCGGCTACCCGTGGTGGCAATGAAGGCCACTTCGTCGTCGTAGTTCACATTGCACAGGCGTTGTACTTCGACGTTGGAGAGCCCCCGCACATGTCTGAAGAAGCGGGTGTAAACATCGGCCTCACTGAGCTGGTGGAACAGCTCACGGATGCCCTGGGCGTCACTGCTTTGGGCCGGGCGCAGCAGCACGCTGCGGCCGTCTTTGAGCGTGACCGTAACTTCCTCTTCCACGGGGTAGGCACGCAGGTTGTGCAAGCTTTGGTCTGCCGCGATGTAGCCCATAGCCTGGGCCTGGGCAAACAACTCGGGTCGAAATTTCGGGTGCGCCAGCTCGATCAAAGCCGTAGCGCGCTGGCGTATGGATTTACCAAACAGATAGGCAATGCCGTACTCGGTCACCACATAGTGCACATCGGTGCGCGGGATGGTGGCGGCCTCGCCCGACAGCAAACTAGGCCGAATGCGAGAGGTCAGACCGTCCGGGGTCGTAGACGTCATACAAATAATGGGCTTGCCGCCCGGTGACCGCGCCGCGCCGCGCAAAAACTCGCCCTGGTTGCCTATGCCGCCGTAGAACTCACCGCCAAATTGGTCGATACAAACCTGTCCCGTGAGGTCCACCGCAAAGGCCTGTGCAATGGACACCATTTTGTGCTGTGCCGCAATGGTGTTGGGGTCGCAAATGGTGTCGGTGGGGCCGAA
Organism: Rhodoferax sp.; assembly: GCA_046595515.1. Lineage (GTDB taxonomy): Bacteria > Pseudomonadota > Gammaproteobacteria > Burkholderiales > Burkholderiaceae_C > Allorhodoferax. The sequence continues at coordinate 48,902 of JBKJOV010000041.1, forward strand.
GTAGAACAGCGGGTTCTGGTCAATGCGGTCATATAGCGCACGCGTGCCCAGTGCCAGGCTGGCGACGATTTTGAAGCGGTGTTGCGTCTTGCTGGCACCCGTGAGAACGCCAGCCTCCAAGAGCGGCAATATGGCGTCGGTAATCAGATCGGAGTGCACGCCCAGGTCTTTGCGGTCGGTCAGGTACTGCACTGCCTCATGGGCCAGTTGCCCCAGGCCAATCTGTAGCGTGGAGCCATCGTCAATGATGCCGGCAATGTAGCGGGCGATGCGTTGCACGTCTTCTTCTTGCGAGGGGCTGCGTTCGATCTCTGTAATGGGGGTGAGCACCGGCACCAAATGGTGGATGCGGCTGATGTGCAGGGTGCTGTCGCCCAGAGAGCGGGGCATCGCGGGGTTGACCTCTGCCATGATAATTTTGGCGCGGGTCAAAGCGGCTGGAATGATATCGACCGAAATACCCAAACTGACGTAACCAAAGGCATCGGGCAATGAGACCTGAATGAGTGCCACATCGACTGGAATGCGGCCCAGCACAATCATCTCTGGCACCCGCGCGACTGACATGGGAACGTAGTCCACCAAACCCAACGCCATAGCTGGGCGCATGTCGGTGCTGACAAAAAATGTGCGGTGACGGAACAGGGTTTTGGCAGGGATCGAGGGATGCTGGTTAAATGCCTTGATGGTCAGAAAGTGCAGTAGCTCGACATCTGCCGGCGGTGCGCTCATCGCCTCTAGCGCGCGCAAAAGTGACAACGGTGATGCACACCCCGTGCCCACAAAGACGTGCGCGCCATTTCCTATAGCCTGTACGGCGCCTTCGGCGGTGGTGACGCGGTCGGCATAGGGCTTGAGGGCGGCGTGCGGATCGGTAGCTTTTGAAAATAGCGACATGGTCTTCGTATCATTCACCAGTTTGCCGTGGGCGGCAATACAAACACAGGAGGCTGATTGTGGACTTAGGACTACGTGGGAAGTGGGCTTTGGTATGTGGTGCCAGCAAGGGGTTGGGCTGGGGCTGCGCCCAGGCGCTGGCAGCCGAGGGTGTGAATGTGCTGATGGTGGCGCGTGGCCATGCAGCCCTGCAAGCATCTGCTACGCAATTGATAGCAGATAACTCAATGAATACGCGGGGCGAGGTGCTATTTTGTGCCCAAGACATCACAACGGAAGCAGGCCGGGCCGCAGTGTTTGCACTGCGCTCGGAATTTGACATTGTGGTCACCAACGCCGGTGGGCCACCCACCGGCGACTTCCGGGATTGGGACCGCAGCGCGTGGATCAAGGCGGTAGACGCCAATATGCTGACCCCCATAGCCCTGATGCAGGCCACGGTGGACGGCATGGCAGCGCGTGGTTTTGGGCGCGTGATCAACATCACCTCCAGCGCCGTGAAGGCGCCGATTGACGCGCTGGGTTTGTCCAACGGTGCGCGCAGCGGGCTCACCGGTTTTGTGGCCGGGGTGGCGCGCTCGGGGCTTGCGGCCAAGGGTGTCACGATCAATAACCTGCTGCCCGGTGCGTTTGATACGGACCGGCTCAAGGCCAATATGCAAAGCGCGGCGGACAAGACCGGTACACCCTTGGACGTGGTGCAAGACCGCCGCCGCCAAGGCATACCGGCGCGCCGGTTTGGCACGGCGCAGGAGTTTGGTGCGATCTGCGCGTTTTTGTGCAGCGTGCAGGCGGGCTACATCACCGGGCAAAACATTTTGGCGGATGGCGGGGCGTTCCCCGGCACGTTTTAGACGGCTATCTGCCGGCTAGGGTTGGCACGGGGCGGGCGCAATTGCGCCCGGGACCGGCCGCCAGGCCCGGGCTCTTAGTCTGGCGGATCGCAATACCGCCTCGTTCAGCGCCAAACAGAGTTTTGGTGCAAGATGGTGTGTATCCAAATCAACCACTTGGGAGTTGCTGTGCGAAAACTATTTTTCGGTTTGCTGATGTTGTTCGCCGTTGCAATTGGCGGCGTTGCAGTGGGCGGTGTTGCGCACGCTGCAGGGCCTTTGGTTCCAGACAAAAACGTCAAGGACGTTCAGCTTGTCGTGCGGGCCCAGCTCAAGGCTTTTGCAGCGGACGATGCCAAGAGCGCGTTTTCCTTTGCCACCAGTGACTTGCAGAAAATGTTTGGCGGCGCTGAGCAGTTCATGCAGATGGTGCGTGACAGCTATCCGGTGGTGTACCGGCCCGCCTCGGTCACCCTTTACAAACCCCAGCCTGACGGCCCTGCGGTGATGCAGCGCGTAGCTTTGACCGATGGCCAAGGCAACGCCTGGATTGCGGTGTACCGGCTTGAGCAACAAACCAACAAGGCCTGGCGCATCGCTGGCTGCGTTTTGATGCCCGACACGGGGCAGCGCGCCTGAGCCTTGGTACAAGGCTCTGCCGCCACCCGATCAGCCGAGCCTGACGTCAACCCGCCCAGACACGGTCATACAGCGCAGGCCTGCTCAAACGACGATGGTTTTGGCAAAAGTTGTTGCAATGTCAGGCCTATGCGGGTCAGCCGGACGTCATCATCCAACGCTTCGTCGCAAGTGTCGTTGATGCAAAAGAATGGCAGTTGCCCGAACTCGCTGAGCAGCGTCATCAGTTGGTCTGGTGCAGACGCATCGCCAGTGTTGATGTACAGGGGGTCGAGTGTGCTTTGATCCGCATAGCCCACATGCACCATCCAGCGGGGTACGAGATCGGGCACGATGGGTGGCACCTTCCAGGAGCGAAAGGCCGTCGATCGCACTTGCGTGAATAGTTCCGCCGCAATGCGCTCAAGCTCCACCATCACACTTTTGAGCATAGGTCGCGGCGAATGGGAGTAGACCCGCGGGTCGTGTTGGTAGTGGGGGTACTGCTGGGTGAGCCAATCGCGCGATAGCAACGAGGCGTTCACGAGCGCGGACGCATGCTGTTGAAAGGCGTCGTAGTTGGGCACCATCGCCAACTCGCTGAAAACTTTGAGGCGGTCACCGAACCACCAGTCCACATCGACTGCGGCGCCGAAGAACACATCGTCGTTCATATAGAAAAAACGCTCCGACAGTCCTTCAATATGGTGCAGGTACGACTCAATATGGCCAGAGTCGAACACCCACTGGGTGCCGTGCGGAAACAGATCGCGGTGGTCGATGACCGTCAACTTATCTGATGGCTGAAGCCATGCAGGCGTCTGGCCATCGGTCACCAGGTAAACGTGTCCATGGTCCGGGAAAAACTTTTCCAGGGCCCGCAGGTTAAACAGCAGTTCGTCGTTGTCGCGGTAGCGTCCTGCGGTGTTACCAAAGGCAGCCAGATCGTGGGGATTTTGCAGACTCCACTGGGTGAATGCGGCATTGCGCTTGCCGCGCCAAACTGGGTCGGATCCATCCACCCACAAGTAGACGATATCGACGGTGGCCCGGCAAGTCGCCGCTGCAGTTTTTTCTTCGTTGGGGTTTGGCATGACTTCAGAGAACGTCTCTACGGACCAGGCAAGCCGCTGGGGCTCCCGATGCGTGGGGCTGGGGCCAAAATGGGCCGTAGCTTCTATGCAACTGCTTGGTGCCAGTCGCATGAACACTTCGTAATTTTAGAGTCAGACGCAGCGCATTGCTGCGCGAGGGTTAAGCCGTGGCATGTCTTGGCGCGCCCATCGCCGGTGTTGGGATGGTTTTTCAGACATACTGGGCAGAAACAACCCCTTTGACTACCGGAGATCGCCATGCCTGAAACTTTGTCCCGTTCCATCCAAATCGACCAGCACGGCGGCCCAGAGCAGCTCAAGCTGGTGCGCGTCAGCGTGGGCCAGCCTGGGCCGGGCGAGGTGCGGATTCGCCACCATGCCGTTGGCCTGAACTTTATTGACGTCTACCAGCGCAGCGGCGTGTACCCCATGAGCCTGCCCGTGCAGTTGGGCATGGAGGCTGCGGGGGTGATTGAATCGGTGGGCGAGGGCGTGACCCACCTGCAAGCCGGTGACCGCGCCGCCTATGCCAGCCAGCCGTCTGGCGCGTATTGCGAAGTGCGGGTGTTGCCAGCCAAGTGCGTGTGCAAGCTGCCTGACGGTATCTCGTTTGAAACCGGCGCCGCCATGATGCTTAAGGGCTTGACTGCCCAGTACCTGTTGAAACGCACCTTGCCCCAAGGTGGCCTGAACCCAGGCGACTTCGTGCTCTTTCATGCGGCCGCAGGTGGTGTGGGCTTGATTGCTTGCCAGTGGGCGCGTGCCATGGGTCTGCAGCTCATTGCGACCGCCGGTTCGGATGCAAAATGCGCGCTGGCCCGCGAAAATGGTGCTGTAGCTGCTATAAATTATGTAGCAGAAGACTTTGCAGCACGGGTCAAGGACCTTACCCAGGGCAAGGGCGTCAAAGTGGTCTACGACTCGGTCGGTAAAGATACGTGGGACAAATCACTCGACTGTCTGGCGCCGTTCGGCCTCATGGCCAGCTTTGGCAACGCCTCCGGCCCAGTGGCACCGTTCTCACCCGCCATTTTGGGGCCCAAGGGCTCGGTTTACGTGACGCGCCAGACGCTGTTTACCCATATCGCCACCCGTGAAAGCACGCAGGCCATGGCCGATGATTTGTTCGGTATGGTGGTGGCTGGCAAGGTCAAAATTCACATCGACCAACGGTATTTGCTAGAAGACGTGCAGCAGGCGCACCGCGATCTGGAAGGCCGTAAGACAACGGGATGCAGCATATTGACGTTGTAAAGATGCCATGTTCGAGGTTTAGGGTAAACCCGCGGGGCGTAAAATCGAGAAACTATGACCACCTTAATTCACCCCTTGCGCGTAGCCGTGTGCAGTGCGCTGACCGTACTGGCTGCGACTGCCAGCATGGCGCAGACGTCTGCTGCCGCCACCCCGACTTCTCCCAGCGGCAGTGGGCTTACTTTGCCCGCCAGCGCCACGAATAAATGGTCGGTAAGCTGGGGTTGGAACCGCTCCAACTACTCCAAAAGCGACATCCACTTCACCGGCAAGGACCACGACTTCACCATTAACAATGTGGTGGCGACCGACATACAGACTGACACGACTGTAAGCAATATTTTTGGTATTTATTTAAATCCCAGCGAGCTCACCATACCGCAGACCAACATGCGTGTGGCGTACCAACTGTCGCCCAACTCTGCGGTGGCCGTGAATCTCGACCACATGAAATACGTGATGTTGGCCGATCAGGTGGTACCGATTACGGGCACGATTGGGAACACCGTGTACCCGCCAGGCTCCACGCGCGTCATGGATGTGAATTTCCTGAACTTTGAGCACACTGACGGTCTGAATATTGTGAGCCTGGAGTACGAGAAGCAGATTCCTCTGGATTGGTTTGGCCCGCGCATTCCCGCCCGTGGGTTTGCGTTGGGTGGGATCGGTTTTGTGCTTCCCAAGACCAATGTGACGCTCAACATGCTGGGCCGTACCCGCAACGACGAGTTTCACCTGTCTGGCTACAGCCTGGGTGCCGGCGCCGGCCTAGAGCTTGATTTGTACAAGAACTTCTTCACCCGCGGCACCTACAAATTTGGCTACGTGAATTTGCCCGATGTGGTGACCAGCTCACAAGGCGACAAGGCCGCCCACAAGTTCACCTACAACGAGTTTTCGGTTACTTTCGGCTGGCGCTTCTAAGCGCTGGTCATATTGAATGAAAGAAGCCACCGTGAGGTGGCTTCTTTCATGGGGCTTTACTTGCTGCCTCGCACCCGACGCAGTTCATCCCATATCAAGCTGACAGCGCCCACCGAGATCGCGCTATCGGCCACATTGAAAGCTGGGAAATGTCCGCCATGGAACACGGGGCTCAAAAAGTCCCAGTGGAAGTCCAAAAAGTCGACGACGTAGCCATAGGCCACGCGGTCAATAACATTGCCGATAGCGCCACCCAGAATGCACGCTAGTGCAAAACAAAAAAGCTTTTGCCCCGCGTGCGCCCGCAGCATCCAAATGATGCCGACCGACGCTGCAACGCCCACTCCTGTAAAGAACCAGCGCTGCCAGCCCGATGCGCTGGCCAGAAACGAAAAGGCTGCCCCGCTGTTGTGCGCACGCACTACGTTGAAGAAGCCGGTGACGTAAGTGCTGTCACCCAGTTGGTAGTAGCCCACGATCAAGATTTTGGTGAACTGGTCAGCGAGCAAAATGATGAACGCCAGGCCCAGCCATTGCAATAGGCCCGCGCCCTGGTTGCCCCGGCCCATGAGTGTCGTGCCGCGGGCCATTATGCAAACACCCGTTGTTCACCCGCACCCAACAAGTTGCTGGTGCAGCGGCTGCACAATGTGGGGTGCCCCGCGTCACTGCCCACATCGCTGCGGTAATGCCAGCAACGCTCACATTTAGTGCCGTTAGAGGCGGTGACCCGGATAACTAGTGCGGTACCCGCTATCAAAGTAATAGCGGACGTGATGAAGACAAACTTCAAGTCATCTCCCAGGCTGCTGAGTAGTGCATATTCCTCTGGGGGCACGGTAAGGGTCACCTCGGCCTGCAACGAGGCTCCCACGGCGCCCGTTACGCGCAGGGTTTCAATGTCTTTGTTCACCGCGTCGCGCACAGCGCGAATCCGATCCCACTTGGCAAGCAACGTTTGGTCGGGTGGGGCAAATGTGGCGTAGGTGTCCAAAAAGATAGAGTCCCGGGTCGCCGTGGGCGTTTTGCCTTCTGCCGCCAGCACCGCCCAGGCTTCTTCGGCGGTAAAGCTCAAAAACGGTGCCATCCAGCGCAGCATGCCCTGGGTGATGTGCCACAGCGCGGTTTGTGCAGAGCGGCGGGCCAGCGAATGGGCGCCAGTGGTGTACAGACGGTCCTTCAAAATGTCGAGGTAAAACGCGCCCAAATCTTCACTGCAGTAGACCTGCAATTTGGACACCACAGGGTGAAACTCGTACACGTTGAAGTGCGCGAGGATGTCGGCTTGCAACTGCGCAGCGCGGCTTAGTGCGTAGCGGTCGATCTCCAGCATCTGGTCCAGCGGCACTGCATCTTTGGCCGGATCAAAGTCGCTCACGTTGGCCAACAAAAACTTGAGCGTGTTGCGCACGCGGCGGTAGGTGTCCACCACGCGGGCCAAGATTTTTTCGTCCACGTTCAGATCGCCCGAGTAGTCGGTGGATGCCACCCACAGGCGCACGATCTCAGCGCCCATCTTGGTGGTGATGGTTTGCGGCTCTACGGTGTTGCCCAGGCTCTTGCTCATCTTGCGGCCCTGGCCGTCGGTGGCAAAGCCGTGGGTTAGCAGGCCTTTATAGGGGGCGCGGTCATACAAGGCGCAGCCCAGCAGCAGCGAGCTGTGGAACCAGCCACGGTGTTGGTCATGGCCTTCCAGGTACAGGTCGGCCTCTGGCCCTTCGGTGTGGAAGGGCGCGCGGTCATACGCATCCTTGTGGCTGCCACGCAGTACATGCTGGAAGGTGGAGCCAGAGTCAAACCACACCTCCAGAATATCGGTGCTCTTGGTGTAGTGCGGTGCATCGGCTGCGCCCAAGATGTCCTCAGTGGTCACGCGGCTCCAGGCTTCAATGCCGCCTTGCTCCACCAGGTCCGCCGCCTGGTCCAAGATCTCCATGGTGCGGGGGTGCAGCTCGCCGCTGTCCTTGTGCAAAAAGAAGGGCACCGGCACGCCCCAACTGCGCTGGCGGCTGATACACCAGTCGGGCCGGTTGGCAATCATGTCGCGCAGTCGGGTTTTGCCGTTTTCGGGGTAAAACTGGGTCTGCTCAATCGCATCGAGTGCCAATTGGCGCAATGACTTAGAGGCCTTGTCCTTTGTGAATACGCCTGCGCCGCTGGCGGCGCTTTTCGCGTCTGCTTCGTCCATACGAATAAACCACTGCGCCGCAGCGCGGTAGATCACCGGCGTCTTGTGGCGCCAGCAATGCGGGTAGCTGTGCTGGATAGGGTGCGTCGCCATCAAGCGGCCCGCTGCGCGCAGGGCCTCGATGACGATGGGGCAGGCCTTCCAGATGTTGAGGCCGCCAAACAGGGGCAGCTCCGGCGCGTACTGGCCGTTGCCTTGCACTGGGTTCAAGATGTCGTCGTACTTCAGGCCATGGGCCACGCAGCTATTAAAGTCGTCCACGCCGTAGGCGGGGGAGGAGTGCACGATGCCGGTGCCGTCAGAGTCGCTCACGTAGTCGGCCAGGTAGACCGGTGAGTGGCGCGCGTAGCCGGGGTGCACATCGTGCAGCGGGTGTTTGAAGGTCAAGCCCCCCAACTGTTTGCCGCTGGTGGTGGCCACCAACGTGGTGGCGGCTTTGTCAATGCCGAAACGCTCCATGCATTTGTCGACCAAACTTTCGGCCAGCACCAGCAATCCGCGTGGTGTGTCCACCAGGGCGTAGGTCAGTTCGGGGTGAGCGTTGAGCGCCTGGTTGGCCGGGATGGTCCAGGCGGTCGTGGTCCAGATGACGATGAAGGCCGAAGCTGCGTTCGTGGGCAGGGCGCTTAAACCAAACGCTCTAGCCAAGGCCTGTTTGTCGGCGGCTTCAAAGGCCACATCCAGCGTGTCGCTTTTCTTGTCGGCGTATTCAATCTCAAACTCCGCCAGCGATGAGCCACAGTCAAAACACCAGTACACCGGCTTCAAACCCCGGTACACAAAGCCACGCTCGATGACGCGTTTGAAGGCGCGGATTTCGCCCGCCTCATTGGCCGGGTCCATGGTGCGGTAAGGGCGCTCCCAGTCGCCCAACACGCCCAGGCGCTTGAAGTCTTCGCGCTGCTGGCCGATTTGCTCAGCGGCAAATGCGCGGCTCTTGGCTTGCATATCGTCTCGCGACAAATTGCGGCCATGCAGTTTCTCGATGGCATTCTCAATCGGCAGACCATGGCAGTCCCAGCCGGGGATGTATTGCGCGTCAAAGCCGCCGAGCTGTTTGCTCTTGACGATCATGTCTTTGAGGATCTTGTTCAGCGCGTGGCCGATGTGCAGCTTGCCATTGGCATACGGCGGGCCGTCGTGCAGCACAAACAGCGGGGCGCCCACACGGGCATCGCGCAGGCGTTTGTAGAGCCCGTCCTCGTTCCAATTTTTGACCCAAGCCGGTTCGCGCTTGGGTAAATCGCCGCGCATGGGGAATGGGGTGTCGGGCAGGTTCAGGGTGCTTCGGTAATCTTGTTTTTCAGTCATGGCCATCTCGTTGGGTTGCCGCTTGGGGCGCAAGCGTTGGGGCATTCGGGGAAATTGACAGGCCGCGGTAGGCGCCACCTGTCGGTGCGAGGACTAGAGACGCGGGGCCAGGTGCGTCGGGGAGCCCTGTCAAATTCGGGCAGTGGCGTGTGAGGCCAGCCAAACGCGCGCGTTATCGCAGTCTCGGCGTATTCCCAGGGTGAGGGATTCGAGACCGTCGTATTTGAGTTCGTCGTGCAGTTTGTGTAGCAGTTCCACCCGAATGATTTTACCGTAGGCCCCCTCGGGGCCCAGTTCGGCAGGCCAGTCCAGACAATGCGTCTCAAGCAATACGCGCCCACCATTCACATCCGTGGGGTCCAACGAGGGGCGCACCCCCAAGTTGGCTACGCCGGCAATGGGCTTATCCGCCAGGCCATGCACCAACACGACAAAAATACCGCTGGCGGCAGGCTTCCAGTGGGCAAACCTGAGGTTGAGTGTTTTAAACCCCAACGTACGCCCCAGTTTGCGCCCGTGCACCACATGGCCGCTGATGCAATACGGCCGACCCAGCAGGCGCGCGGCGTCCTGCATGCGCCCTTGACCCAGGGCTTCACGCACTGCCGAACTGCTCACCCGCAGGCCATGCACCTCGTAGCTGTTCATACGGGCCACATCAAAGCCTTGGGCGTCACCCGCGGCGTCCAAGAGAGCGTAATCGCCCGCACGCTGTTTGCCAAACCGGAAGTCGTCACCCACCAGCACGTAGCGCGCACCCAAGCCCTGGACCAACACATTTGTAATGAAGTCTTGCGGAGATAAGCCCGCCAGCGCGGCATTAAAAGGCAAGACGACAGTTTGGGCTATGCCGCACTTAGCCAAATCGCTCAATTTATCCCGCAAAGTACCCACCCTGGCCGGGGCCAGCTCCGGCTTGTGGTGCAGTTGGGCAAAGTAGTCGCGCGGGTGCGGCTCAAACGTCAGCGCCACGCTGGCCACGCCGCGTTGCTGCGCTTCGCTATTGAGCAAGGCCAGCATGGCTTGGTGGCCACGGTGTACGCCATCAAAATTACCAATCGTGATGGCACTGGCCGGGGCAATACCCGGATGCTGGAGACCGCGGAAAACCTTCATGAGTTTGTTATCTTTTTGATAGCAGGCCGCGCACAGGCGGTCCGGGCTTGAAGTCGATTTGACATAGAAACAGGTTATATTGTCACCTAGCAAGGCGCCTGGCGAAAACACGGCGTGCTCAAGCGGAAGAATGCATTTCTAGTGTGGTGGTTTTTAACCGGTACAGGAGGCGTCTTTTGAAAGTCTTGAAATTGTCGGCCCAGGGGCTGCCCCAATCGTGGATATCGCTGGAACAAGCGGTGACGCACTACGCCGCAGACGAGGTGCGTTGGGAGTCGGGCGGCCAGGTGGCGGTGTTTCATGGTGGCCACAATGCCGTGACGGGCCTGCAATCCATCATTCGGGTCAACAGCATCATCGGTACCAAGGGTGTGCCCAGCATCAACCCGTATTCCATGCGCCCGGGCCTAACCAATGGCAAACTTTTTATCCGCGACCGCAATGTGTGCGCCTACTGCGGTGGCCATTTCCACGAGGAAGACCTGACCCGCGAACACATCATCCCCTTCGCCCAAAAAGGCATTGATACGTGGATGAATGTGGTGACCGCCTGCAAACCTTGCAACCACCGCAAAAGCCACCGAACCCCTGAGCAGGCCCGCATGCCATTGCTGTATGCGCCTTACGTGCCTAGCCTGTGGGAGGACTTCATCTTGCGAAACCGCCGCATCTTGGCCGACCAGATGGAATTTTTGATGGCCCATGTGCCCAAATCTTCGCGCCTGCTCATTTGAACCATTGCTGCATTCATGACCCCTGTACTTGCCGATTTAGGCGCCCTACAACGTCCTGCCACGGCCAAACTCCGCATTGCGCTGATCGCCCATGACAAGAAAAAATCAGCGATCGTTTTACTGGCCCGGGAGTTCGCCGCCTTTTTGGCGCAATGTGAGTTGTGTGCGACGGGCACCACCGGCGGTTTGCTGGTTGCTGACGTTGGACTGTGCGTCGAACGCTTGCTGAGCGGCCCCCTGGGGGGCGATCTGCAAATTGGCGCGCGCCTATCGCAGGGTGACGTTGATGCCGTGATATTTTTGCGTGATCCCATGACTGCGCAGCCCCATGAACCAGACATCAACGCGCTGGTGCGCGCTTGTGATGTTCACGATGTGCCGTGTGCAACCAATCTGTCCACGGCGCGGTTTGTGCTCAGTCAGCTGGCAAATTTACAACCCCTTACACTTGCCTCCCATCAAAACCGTATGAATGTGTAAAAGTTGTCATGGTGTCGGTCCTGCAACAGGACCAGATTCACCACAATGCGGTTGTAAGCTCTCTTCTTTTCGTCCTGTACCAAACTGTGGGTGCTTTGGTTAAATGACCCTGTCCAGCAAGTACTCTGAATTGTCGGCCACCATGCCACTGCGTACCGCCCATGAGCAGTACGGCCAATCGCTGCGCATTGCACGCAAGCTGGTTACGCAAACTCTGGGCTTTTTCTCTCAGCACGAAGATGAGGTGGTGCAGCGTTTGCGTGCCCATTTGATGGACTTGGTCGACGCGCGGCCACCCATCGCCCAAGGACAGAATTGGCGTTCCATTCACGCCATGCTGGGGAAGTTTGGCGGCGCGTTCAACCACTCCCTGCAGTCGGCGTTGTCCGATGAGCTTTCGGACGCACTTGCCACCGCTTTACCTGACCCGCGCAAGCTCGGACAGCGCAATGGCGTTGACGCCGGGCAGGCCGCAGTGAGCTTAAGTTTGATTGATATCGGTGATGTCGAGCGCATTTTGATGCTTGACCGGGTGGCCCAGCGCTTTTGCAACCGCTATGAGTCGGGGCTACAACCGTTGTCACACCGTCTGGGTCAGCTGCTTGGCAAAGAAAATATGTCCGGTGCGGACAATCCGTTTCACCCGCTGGTGTTGCTGCGTGCATTTGTGCGCGCCTGGGACATCAGTGAACTGGATTCCCAAGCCACCGAGGATTTCGCGGCAGCGTTGGCGCCCCTCAGTTTTCCAGATTTGGCGCCCCTGTACGACGAGTTGAATACATCACTCGCGAAGTCTGGTTTTTCGGCTGAACGGAATCTGGTGATCCGACGCACGCTGGGCGGCACTACCGCGGCAGGCGTATGGGCAGCCAACTCGCAACCCGCACCTTTGACCGCAGCGAGCGGACCTGCAGCGCTCAGTGGACAAAGCGGTCCAGGCGCTCTAACTGCACGAAGCTCCACGTTAGCCGCGCTGGAAGGTGCTCCGCGCTCCGCCTGGGCTGCTATGGAGCCTGCGCGGCGCACCGTGGCTGCGCATGCGCGCCAATTTTTGCAGCGCATAGGCTTGCAAACTGGCCGTTCACCAAACGATAACCCCGATTCTGAGTTGGCAACCCGGCCGACATTGGACGCAGCCGACCCGGCGCTGTTGGGCTTCCTGGGCCATTTGCAGGTCGGAGCAGGAGAGGCCTTTAACCAGCCCATGTCGGACTGGCATGACCCGTCGGATCCCAATCTACTGCGCCAAATGCGCAACCGCGAAGAAATTCGCAGAGCGCCCGAGTTGGACCGTGGCACGGTAGATGCGCTGGCAGAGGTGTTTGACTTCGTGTTTGCCGACCAAGCGATCCCGGCACAAATGAAAGTCATTATTGGGCGTTTGCAGGTGCCCGTGCTTAAAGCGGCCATGATTGACCGAGATTTCTTTTTGTCCGACCAACACCCAGCCCGCCGCTTGGTGGACACCTTGGCGGGTGCCTCCGTGGCCTGGGCTCCCGAGAAGGGCGAAGGCGACCCTCTGTATGTGCGCATCGAGTCTACGGTGCAGCGCGTATTGACGGAGTTTGAAGACGACCTCGAGCTGTTCGCAGATTTACTGCGCGACTTCACTGAGTTTTTATTCGAGTCTGAACAGCAGGTTCAAAGCCGCGTAGAACCTGCAGCGCAGGCAGAACACCAGGTTGAATCCGAGGAACACGCCCGCGCACAGGCCGATGAGCTGATCCACAAACATCTTAGTGAGCGCGACGTCAATCGCCCGTTAGGGCCATTTTTACTGCCATTTTTGACCAATGAGTGGCGCGATGTGATTGCCCATGCGCTGCAATTCCAAGACAACAGCGAAGCTGCCGTGGAGCGGGCCGTGAAGACTATGGACTTGCTGATCTGGTCGACAGAGCCGAAAACTACTTCAGACGAGCGCAAAGAGCTGGTGGTTGTACTGCCAGACTTGGTACATCAGCTTAATGCTGGGTTGGATGCGATTGCCTGGGATGGTGCACCCCGCGCAACGTTCACGCGCCGCCTGATCAATACGCATACCTTGGCTATTCGTATGAAGAAGCCCGCTGCGCCAGACAGTCAGGCGGCCGCTCTGGAGTCGCGCCAGGGTGAAGAGGCGATCAAGCAACTCGACGAACGGCGCGCCGCGCGGCAAGCGCTGGAAGACGACGATTTGCTGGAATCACCGGTCTGCGATTTCAAACGCGGCATGTGGTTTGATGTTGAAATTGAGGCTGGCACCCGTGTTCGGTGCCGACTTAGTTGGGTCAGCCCTATGCGCACCCGCTTGTTATTTACCAATCGGGATGGGTTTGATGCGTTTGTACGTTCCGAGCGTGAGGCCAACGCCATGTTGCGCAACGGCCGCATGAGCATGCTGGATCACGCGCCAATTGTGGGCCGCGCGCTGGATCAATTGCTGCAAGCCTCGGAGGAACCCCAACTGGCCGCTGCATGAGGTGCAGTGCCAGTGGGATGTTTGCGCTGACCGGTGCTCAGGCAAAAACGCCAGCGGTGTCCGTCATACGGTTGGACACTTCGCCCAAATGGTGCAGACTGTCACCAAATGTCATTTCCAATTGCGTGAGCTTCTTGAAGTAATGGCTGACGATGTATTCATCTGTCACGCCAATGCCACCATGCAGTTGCACCGCCTGCTGACCGATGAAGCGCATGCTAGTGCCCAACTGGTACTTGGCCCGTGCCAGCGCAGCGCGGCGCTCGTTGGCTGGGGAGTTCAGTTTGAGTGACGCGTAGTAGCTCATGCTACGGGCTAACTCCAATTGCATCTTCATATCAGCCGCGCGGTGGCGCAGCGCCTGAAAGCTGCTGATGGCTACGCCAAACTGTTTGCGCGTATTCATGTACTCCGCAGTGATGGCCAGTGTCTTGTCCATCACGCCAACGGCCTCGGCGCAGACACAGGCAATGCCAATGTCCACGGCATGTTCCAGTGCGGTGGTCCCGTTCGTGGTCAGTAAAGTGGCGGGTGCGTTTTTGAAACTTATTTCGGCAGCACGGCCACCGTCTTGGGTGCCATAGCCCCGAGCGCTGACACCGGCGGACGCACGTTCGACGATGAACAAGCCCAATTGGCTATTGACTCGTGCAGGCACCAGATAGGCATCCGCGTGGTCTCCCACCGGCACGATGCTCTTGATGCCGTTGATTACGTAGCCGCCCGGCGCTTGCGTGGCCTTGGTGTCACACACATCCGTCTTGTAGCGCGCACCGCGCTCTTGGTAGGCCAGCACCACGAGACGCTCCCCACTGCAAACAGACGGCAACCACTGCGCCTTGGTCGCAGCGTCGGCATATCCGGCAATCACGGCGCCGGCTATCAGTGCCTGGGCCAGCGGCTCCATCACGATGCCGCGCCCTAGCTCTTCCATCACCACCATCCCTTCCACCGGGCCCATGCCTAAGCCGCCGTCGTCTTCGGGTACGTACAGTCCTGTGAGCCCCAGGTCTGCCAACTCCTGAAAAGCCGCCCGGTCAAAGCCACCAGCCGCTTCAATGGCACGGCGGCGCTCAAAGGTGTAGGCCTTATCGACCCATTTACGCACTGCGTCGCCGAGTTGAACTTGGTCGTCGGAGAAATCGAAATCCATGGTGTATTCCTAAGTAAGTGACGTTTAGCCGAGAACGACCTGCGAGACAATATTGCGTTGCACTTCGTTGCTACCACCGTAAATGGTGGTCTTGCGCATATTGAAATAGGTGGACGCTAACGGCGCATTGCCCACCACCCCACCTGGAAATCCTGCCAATGCACCTGCGGTGGCGTCGCCTTGCCAGCCGGCCTCCATAGCCTCACGGATGAGCGGTATGGCAAAGGGGCCAGCGGCCAGCATCATGAGTTCGGTGTATCGCTGCTGAATTTCACTGCCACGAATCTTCAGCAGCCCAGCAATGTCCAGAGACTGCTTGCCTGATTTTTCCGCTGCCAGTACGCGTAGCACCATCATTTCCAGAGCCACCACATCCACTTCCAATTTGGCAATCTCGTCCCTGAAGCGGCTGTCTTCCCAAACCCCTTCGGTCTTGGCAATGCGTTTGAGGCGCTCCAACTCGCGCTTGGCGCGATTCACATCGGCAATGTTGGTGCGCTCATGGGCCAGCAAATGTTTGGCGTAGTTCCAGCCCTTGTTTTCTTCACCAATCAGGTTCTCAGCCGGCACCTCGACGTTGTCAAACCAGACCTCGTTCACCTCATGGCCGCCGTCCAGCATGATGATGGGTCGCACGCTGACGCCAGGGGTCTTCATGTCGATCAAGAGGAAAGAGATGCCGGTCTGTGGCTTGCCCTCGGAGCTGGTGCGCACCAGGCAGAAAATCCATTCACCGTATTGGCCCAGCGTCGTCCAGGTCTTTTGGCCATTGACAATGAACTTGTCGCCCTGGCGTTCGGCTTTGCATTTCAATGACGCCAGGTCCGAGCCGGAGCCTGGCTCGCTGTAGCCCTGGCTCCACCACACATCACCGCTGGCGATGCCGGGCAAGAAGCGCTTTTGTTGCTCTGCATTGCCAAAAGCCATGATGACCGGCGCCACCATCACGGGGCCAAATGGCACCACGCGCGGTGCACCGGCCAACGCACATTCTTCTTCAAATAAGTGCTTTTGGATCGAATTCCAGCCTGGCCCGCCAAACTCCTTGGGCCAGGCGTGGCCAAGCCAGCCTTTGTTGCCCAGAATCTTGGCCCACTCTTGCATGTCGTCACGGCTCAAGTGCAAGGCGTTGTGCACCTTGTGGGCTATGTGGGCGGGCAGGTTTGCCGCCACCCAGGCGCGAATATCCTGCCGAAATTGCTGCTCTTCTGCGGTGAAAGCTAAATCCATACCGGTCTCCTACGTCAAAAAAAGAAATGCTTTGTGCGCTGCGTTGCACTTGCCTCAGGTTTTAGCACGCTCGTTCGTTTGCTGCTGTGAAGAAGGCGACAGTCCCAGTTCTTTGCAAAGGAATTGAACAGTGGCACGCAGTTCGGTCAGTTCTGCCTCTAGCGCTGCTAGCCTGTGGGCCGTAGTGCCGCCTGTGCCAGCACTTGTACCGGAGCCGCTTTGCAGATCGACCTCGCCACACAGCAGGTGCGCCCATCGGTGTTCACGAGCGCCGGGGGCCTTGGGTAGTTTGATCGTCAGTGGCCCGCCTTTGTCCAAAGCGCGCTCCTGCAACTCGTCTAGAAAACCCTCGACCGAAGAGACATCCGCAAATTTATACCAGCGTTCAGCGTTGAGTCGTAGCTCCGCCGACGTCTGCGGCCCACGCAGTACCAGTAGCCCCAGCAGCACGGCAGACTGCTCCGGCACGCCCACACCCCGCTGAAAATTATGCGTATACCGCCCGGTGCGCCCACCGCTGCTCGGGTGCACTAGGTTACGTGCCTGAAGGGTATCCAGAGCCTGGGCCACGTCAGCGTCACTCAATTCCATGAGCGGATCGCGGCTGCTTTTTTGGTTGCAGCCCAGAACCAGCGCGTTCAAGGACAAGGGATAGCTGTCCGGTACCGTGCGGGCCTTTTCCATCAAGGTCGCGATGACACGGGCTTCGATGGGGGTGAGGGGGGGTGCCGAGTGGTGTTCGGCCGCAACGGCGTGTGGAGTGTCGGTCATAGTGTTGCTATTGTCACCACTGCTGGGCGGTTCGGTGAGAGGCCGATAATCGCCCCGACCATGAAGAACATCATCATTCTTATCTCCGGCCTTGGCTCTAATATGTCGGCCATCGTACAAGCTGCACAACGCGAACGTTGGAAGCAGCGCCACGGCATTCGCATTGCCGCTGTAATTAGTAACAAGCCGGATGCGTCTGGCTTGCAGTGGGCGCAGGCCGAGGGCATACCTACCGGGGTGCTGGATCACAAAATATTTGCCACCCGCGAAGCGTTTGACGCTGCGCTCGCTGCGTTGATCGAGACTTACGGCACGCCCCAAGACCCCTTGCTGGTGGTGCTGGCCGGGTTTATGCGAATTCTGTCGCCTGGTTTTGTGAACCACTTCACGGGACGGCTGGTAAATATCCACCCCTCGTTGCTACCGGCCTTTGCAGGCCTGCACACGCACCGCCGGGCCATGGAAGCTGGCTGCCAGTTTGCTGGAGCTACAGTGCATTTGGTGACGCCTGCGTTGGACCACGGTCCTATCCTGGCGCAGGCGGTCGTGCCGGTGCTAAGGGGTGATACCCCAGAGACCTTAGCGGCGCGCGTGTTGTCCCAGGAGCACCGCATTTACCCTCGCGCCATTTTAAATTTGCTATTGAAATAATAGCAAACTAGTCATTAAATACGCGGGCCGGATGAGATTTTAGTCGCCAATTTTGGCAAAACGGGGCTGGCGAACGCCGTCAACCACCACGTCCTCCAAAAACATGGCTGCGGGCCGCACCCAGAGCCCCCGCCCGCCGTAAAGCGCCCGGTACAGCGTGAGCGGTTCCAGCGTCTCGCTGTGGCGCACGGTGCCCTCTACCCGGTACATGCCGCCTTTGTAATGCCGGTACTGGCCGGGTGGGGTGGTAATTAATGGGGGGAGTTTTTCATCAGACATGCGACAATGCTACCCCTTTGGCGCAGCACGGGCGGCGCCCCTCTGCGCAGCCCTGTGCACCCAAAATACTCCCCCCTACTTTCCGCTATGCATCCAAAAGCCCTGTTAGACGTTTGTTCCGAGTTGGTTCGACTGGCCCTGAAATTTGACCACCCTGCGGACGCTATTGTTTCGCGTTTTTTCCGGGAACACCGTGGCTTGGGGCCGCGTGAGCGCGCCACGATGGCCGAAACGGTCTATACCGTGTTGCGGAAAAAAAACCTGTTTGACCATTTGGCCCCGTCCGGTAGCGGCCCCAAAGAGCGTCGCCTCGCCATTCTGGGCTTCTACGGCCCAGGTGACTTTTTGCGCAGTGCGCTAACTGACCAGGAAAAGCGTTGGCTGGATGCGTGCGAGCAAGTCAAGCCGGAAGATTTGATGGAGCGCCACCGCCACAACTTGCCTGAGTGGCTGGTGCAGCCGCTCAAAGACCAAGTCGGCTCGGGCTTTTGGCCATTGGTGGACAGCATGAACCTCGGCGCCGGCATGGACTTGCGCGTCAACGACTTTAAGGCCAAGCGTGGCGATGTGCAAAAGGAGCTCGCGCTCAGTGGCATCAAGGCAGTGCCCACACCGTATTCCCCATGGGGTCTGCGCATTGCCGGTAAGCCGCCGTTGAACAAACACGCGGCCTTTGTGCGTGGAGATTTCGAGGTGCAGGATGAAGGCTCCCAGCTGCTGGCCATGTTGGTTGACGCCAAGCGCGGCGAGATGGTGGTGGACTTTTGCGCCGGTGCCGGGGGCAAAACGCTAGCGATTGGCGCTGCCATGCGCAGTACCGGACGGCTGTACGCCTTCGACACGTCGGCAGGGCGTCTGGATTCTTTCAAACCCCGTATGGCGCGCAGCGGCCTGTCCAATGTGCATCCTGCGGCCATTGCCCATGAACGGGATGATCGCGTTAAGCGCCTGACGGGCAAAATTGATCGCGTGCTGGTGGACGCGCCGTGTACCGGACTGGGTACTTTGCGCCGCAACCCCGACCTTAAATGGCGGCAAACCGAGAAGTCCGTCGCCGAAATGGCCGCCATCCAGTCCGCGATCCTGCAAAGCGCCGCGCGCTTGGTGAAGCCCGGGGGGCGTCTGGTGTATGCAACCTGCAGCGTGTTACCCCAAGAAAATGAGGTCATTGCGCAGGCCTTCAGCGCCGCAAATACGGATTTCGAGCCATTGTCCTGCGCTGATATCCTCACAGACATCAAGGTTACAGATGCCCAAAAACTGTGCGCTGGCGGCGAAAATGGCATGCTATACCTACGTTTATGGCCCCACATGCATGCAACTGACGGATTTTTTGCCGCTGTTTGGCAAAAGAAATGATTGGTTTGGCGTTAATTGGAATCTTTTAGGTGAAAAAAGATATTTATAGCCAAAGTGAAGTCAAAATACTAAAATTGTGACCACGGTGCCGGGAAAACGTTGGCGGCGCTAAGACATCCATTACTCCTTTAGAGAGCGAGACACTATGTTGATACCTGACTGGGCTGTGCTGAATGCGGCCATTGAATGGCTTGCCCGTGGCACTTGGCACTTGACTTGGTGGCAAATTGTTCTGTTTTCTTTGGCAATGACCCACGTCACCATGATCAGCGTGACGGTGTTTTTGCATCGCCATCAGGCCCACCGGGCTTTGGATCTTCACCCCATCGCATCCCACTTTTTCCGTTTCTGGCTGTGGCTGACGACAGGACAAGTGACCAAAGAATGGGCCGCCATCCACCGTAAACACCATGCGAAGTGCGAGCAAGCGGATGACCCGCACAGCCCCCACGTGTATGGCATCAAGAAAGTGCTGACGCAAGGCGCTGAGTTGTACCGGGTGGAGTCCAAGAATAAGGAAACCATGGCGCGCTATGGCCACGGCACGCCCGATGACTGGATTGAGCGGAATCTGTACACACGCTACTCCTGGCAAGGCGTCGGCATCATGATGATCTTGGACCTGTTTCTGTTTGGTGCGGCCGGTTTGGCGGTTTGGGCTTTGCAAATGGCGTGGACCCCCATCACGGCAGCTGGCATCATCAATGGTGCCGCCCACTACTGGGGTTATCGCAACTTCGAAGCGCCTGATCAGAGTCGTAATATTTCTCCATGGGGCATCGTCATTGCGGGGGAAGAGCTGCACAACAACCACCACACATACCCTACATCCGCGAAATTGTCGGTAAAGCCTTACGAATTTGATATCGGCTGGATGTACATCTGCATCATGCAGGCAGTCGGTTTGGCGAAGGTCAAAAAGACACCACCCAAAGCTGCGTTTGGTAATGTCCGCCCTGTGGCCGATGAGAAGACGCTGGAGGCCCTTATTGCCAACCGCTATGAATTGATGGCCGGTTACGCCAAGGGTATGCGAACTGCAGCACGCGCTGAGCTTGAGGCGATGAAAGCACGCAGTGCTGACGCAGCAGTTATTAAAGCCGCCAAACGTTGGATGCACCGCGATGCCGACAAAGTGCCTGCGACAGCTGCACCGCAGTTGGCTATCGCTCGCGAAGCATCTCCCCTGCTCGACAAGATGGTGACCATGCGCGAAGAATTGCGCCAGATGTGGCTCAACACCACGGTGTCCCGCGAGCAACTTACTAAAGATCTGCAAGCGTGGTGCCATAACGCTGAGGCCAGTGGGATAGCGGCTCTGCAGGAGTTCTCTTTCAAGCTCCGCGCAGCACGGGTCTAAAGCAGTCCTTAGCCCCGCCACTGCGCCGGCGCTACGCGAGGTTAGCCGCTTTTTCGTAAAGCATTGAGCTTGAAGAGGCGGACAATCGTGACGACCGCTACGGTCTATGTCCAAAAAGAGCCCGCCTTCGTAGCGGGTTTTTTATGTGCACAAAACTTTCAGACGTAAAAAAACCCGCTGCTAAAGCGGGTTTTTTTATAGAACTGGGTGTGGTGGTGGGCAAACCGAGAGGCTTGCCCTCACGCCATCACTTCAGTTTCATTTCCTTGTAGTCGACGTGCTTGCGAGCAACGGGATCAAATTTCTTGATCAGCATTTTCTCGGGCATGGTCTTCTTGTTCTTGCTAGTGGTGTAGAAGTGACCGGTACCAGCTGTAGATTCCAGCTTGATTTTTTCGCGTCCGCCTTTGGTTGCCATGGTTTTGCTCCTTATGCCTGACCACGTGCGCGCAAATCTGCGAGCACAACATCAATACCCTTTTTATCGATCAAACGCAGACCTGCGTTCGAAATCCGTAGGCGAACCCAACGGTTTTCTGTCTCGACCCAAAAACGGCGGTATTGCAGGTTCGGCAGGAACCGGCGCTTGGTTTTGTTGTTGGCGTGGGAAACATTGTTCCCGACCATCGGGCCCTTGCCCGTCACGTCGCAGACGCGTGCCATAAGCACTCCATTCAGTTTGCACGGCTGGCACTGTCGGTCGGAACGATTGCGTTCCAACCTCGCACCAGCCTCACCTCGCCAGAAGGGTGGCGGTAACCCGTTTTTCCCGCGGCGCACCGAATGGGCGCTTTCATCACGCCTGCTTCCAGGCCGATTCGGCAAAGCCTTGGATTATAGCCGGTCCGGGGAAGCCCGTTATTCGGCCTGCTCAAGGAAGCGCTGGGCGTCCAGGGCGGCCATGCAG
>JBKJOV010000005.1:0-179352 GCA_046595515.1 Rhodoferax sp.
GACGATTTTGTTGGACCGGTGGCTTTGTAGGTGGCGTTAAAAGTGGTTTCCATAGTGTTCTCCTTCTGCATAACAGGTCAATCAAGGCCGACCCGCGGCGGCTTATCTCCGGCGTTAAATGCTCTTCTTCCCAGCAAGCAAATTCGGTCGAAGCGTCGCCTTCTTGTGGCTGGGCGCATGTTGTGCGCTACTTGCTTTTGGGTTCATACAGCGTGATATCCACGACATGCCAGTTGCATTTCTCTGGCTGCTGGTTGGGTTAGCATTCCCCGTGGGGTTCATTGGCCTTTTAGTTGCAGGTGGGGTTTGGACCGCTATCTCAACCAACCTTGGGTTGACCTATTCCCCTTTTCTCGACCTGTTGCCGTATTGGTTTGTAATCGTCGCGCTTGGATATATTCAGTGGTTCTATGTTGTGCCAAAAGTCATTGAAAAGTTGCTTTATGTTTTGCGCCGCACTTAACAGGTTCGTCGAATGGACCCACAACGGCGGCCAGAGTGGTCGCCATTCTTCAATGCTGAGTGCGCCGTTGCGGCTCATTCACGGCCAACGTTAAAGCTCAGCCCATGCAATTCCTCCTCTATCTTTTCTTGGCGCATGCACTCCCCGTACTAGTTGCTGTGGCGTGTTCTTTGCTTTGGTGGCGCGCCTTGTCTAGTCCGTGGTTGTTTTCCGCTTTCGCATTGCTATCGCTTTTGGGGCTGCAGCGATTGATTTCTGGAGCATGGTCGCTCGTTCGACTGGGCCTTGGGTCTGGTGGCTTCTATTTGGAGCAGCGGTCGGAAAATCCTGAACAAGGGCTCATGGTCGAAGCAGGCCTCGTCGCCGTCGCTCTAGTGATTGTTGGTGTGCCCGCGCTTCTGGCGTTGAAGAATGCGCTCGCAAAGCTTTAACACGTTGCTCGGCGCGGACACGCAACCAAAGGCTGCCGCTGCGCGGCACGGGTTGCGCGCCGGGCAGCGCCAACGTTAAACAGCTTGGAGGTATCCATTGGCGATATTTTTTATTCTCGTTATTCTCATTTTCCTATCGGTAGCGATTGCCTTTGGTGGGCCATTGTTGCGCCGGATTTTGGCCGATGACCATCCGCTTCAGAAGCACCTAACTGACGAAGCAATCAATGCTGCACTGGGGTGGGTGGCCCGCAACAGAAATAAGATTGCTGGGTGGCTCTTGATCACTATATTCACGTTACTCACACTTATCTATTCGTAACTCTTTTTGCTAATGGTCAGTTACCTTTCTGTGTTGCCCAAAAATTTCCAGCCTGACGACGGGTGCACGCGTAGGCTGCTTAACATTTCGCTCGACAGGGACACGCAACACAGGATTGCGTCTTCGCCGCGGGTGCTGCGCGCCCGGCAGCTGCAACGTTAGGGCTCCACGCGCATGAGCGAACCATTCCTACTCGGCGGCTGTCTTTGCGGTTCGGTTCGCTATCAAGTCGCGGGCGCGTTGGGCTTGGCCGAGCATTGCCACTGCTCCATGTGCCGCAAGGCGCACGGAGCGGCGTTCTCTTCAAACACCCTGGTCCCCACGAGCAATTTCACCGTTGTCGCCGGCGCAAACCTCATCTCCGAGTTCGAATCCTCGCCCAACCGCCGTAAGTGCTTCTGCAGCAAGTGTGGCTCACAGCTCTTCATCCGCAGACTCAACAATCCCGCACACACGGTCGTCACGCTCGGCACAATCGACGGCGAGCCTCATGTCAAGCCTGGGCGCCACGTCTTCGTTGCATCAAAGGCATCATGGTTCAGCGTCGCCGATGGTTTGCCGCAATACAAGGTCTATCCAGGGTTTGAGCCAGAGGAAGGTGCCCCGGATGCAGAGCCCTAGGCTTCACAACCGATATGCCTCCCCGCGTCTGTCACCATTGCACCGCAGAAAATGCGTCCTCGGCGTACGCATGTCATCGCTGCGGCTACTCGTTCATTGACGCACCGCTCGACGAGACCAACGGTGAGCGTCGCGTATTAACTATGGCATCGATGGGGAGGTCCGAAGCGGCTCGAAAAATCGGCGTAGCATTCGTGGCAATCAATGCAGTCCTCATTGTGTTGCATAACGCGCATAAAAGCGCCCGTGGTAATCTACGTCCCATGAACCAAATTTCTGTTGCCGATATTTTGGAACTGCCCGTGCAGGAGCGTATTCAACTCGTTGAAGTGATATGGGAAAGCATTGCAGCCTTCCCTCACTCCATTGAAGTTTCCCCTGAGCTAAAGACCGAACTCGAAGAGCGTTTGGCTGACTTTGAGCGCAACCCGGACGCGGGGTATTCCTGGGATCAAGTAAAGGCACATTTGAAAAGCGGTTCGTGGCGTACCGCCTGAAGTTTTCCGGTCGGGCCGTCCGCGAAATCGGCGAAGCGTTCGACTGGTATGAGGAACAAAGCAAAGGGCTCGGCTCCGAATTTGAGTTGGCTTTTGAACTTCAACTTAAACGCCTTGAGCAGGTTCCGCTTTTGTACGCCGAAATTGTCCCGGGCGTACGCCGCACACTCTTGCCACGGTTTCCGTATGGCGTTTTCTACACGGTCAAGAATGATCTTGTTCACGTTTTGGCCGTCATTCACAATGTGCGTAATCCGAAGCGTTGGCCACATGTACATGCTCGTTAACTGGTCATTCCATCGGATGGCTGCGCCACCCGCTGAATTTCAACGTTCGGCCTCACTATATGGTGTCCTGTTCGGAGATTGCGTTGCTTAATTTATGTAGCTACAATTAAGCATGCTTATTGAATTCGACCCAGCCAAAGATGCGGCCAACCAAGATAAGCACTGCCTCTCGCTTGCGATGGCATCGGAGCTTGATTGGGATGAAGCTTTGGTTTGGGTGGATGAGCGGTACGAGTATGGTGAGTTGCGGATGATCGCGCTCGCTCCTAGTACTGGAATTCTGTATTACGTGGCTTTCGTGGATCGAGATGATGCCCGCCGGATCATCAGCTTGCGCAAGGCCAATCGACGCGAGGTGAAGCACTATGTCCAAAGTTACTAAACGGCCAACGGTTGTTATGCCTACCGTGGCTGAAGACAAAGCAATTACGGCTGCAGCCAAGACTGATCCTGATGCGCAGCCGCTGACGACTAAGCAGTTGCAGGCGATGGTTCCGCTCAAATCGATGCGTGGCCGCCCTAAATCCGAGAACAAGAAGTTGCTGGTGTCGGTTCGGTATAGCCCTGAGGTTGTGGCGTATTTCAAGTCGACAGGCGAGGGCTGGCAGTCGCGCATGGACGGCGTGCTGCAGCAGTACGTTACACGTCATTCGCGCAGGGCATGAGGTCGAACCGGTCGCCCGAGTCGGACGCCTTCGGCCCCGCTTGGCTCCAACGTTAGACAGCAGAAATGCGGCAGTACTCTGATCAGCGCCCGATGCGCCCCATATTTCGGTGGCTTTTGGCCCTCGTGCTGATCGCCTTAGCCCTCGCGTTTGGAGCAGAAATGGTCCATGCGGTTCGCGCTTCGAATGAGGCCGTCGCACTTAATACGTGTTCATCGCGCGGGCGCTTAGTGTGCGAATTCAGTAATTGGGTGAGTGCTGCGATTCCAGACGCGATCGAGTACCCGCTCGAACTCGCGTTGAGAGGAGTCTTGGTCCTCCTGACAATCGCCACAGCTAGCTGTTTGAGGCCTTAGGCGGTAGACTTGAGCCTCCGCAAGGGGATCATCATGGCCAATCTTGTCGAAGAACTCAGTTCCCAAGCCCGAACGCTGCCTCCGGCAGACCGGGTTCGATTGGCTGAGGAGATTCAACTCCGAATCGCAAGTATTGACGCTGGTACGGCGAAGCTCATTCCCGCTGAGGAAGCATTTGCGGAAATTCGACTTCTTCTGAAGTGATGCGCGTCCTGTTTCACGAGGCCGCGCTGGCCGAGTTGGCATGGGAGGTGCAGTACTACGCTAAGGTCAATCCAAAGCTCGGTGAGCGATTTGCAACGGTCGCCGAGCGGGCGCTCGCGATTGCTGCCGAGTTTCCTGATATGGGCTCACCTCACAGGTACGGCACTCGCCGAGCTTTCCCGAAGCGTTTTCCATTTTCAGTTGTGTACCTACACCGCAGTGATGAAATTCTGGTGCTATCCGTGCGGCGTGCACGTACAGAAGAGGTGTCACTTTATGAAAGCTAAAAAATTCGATCAACAATTTGACGATGGGGTAGACCTCACTGCTGCTTTGGACTTGTCCAAAGCGAAGCGCGTGTTGCAGGAGCAGAAGCGCGTCAATGTTGATTTCCCAACTTGGATGATTGATTCACTAGATCGTGAAGCGAGCAAACTTGGAGTTACTAGACAGTCCGTAATAAAGGTCTGGCTCGCTGAGCGGTTGGAGGCAAGCACTTCTAACTTGCCGTTCCAACGGACGCGCGCAGGTGCCGCGCACCGCTAATTTAAACGTTAAAGCCTTTGCAGATTAGTGCTGGGATTTACCCATGAATACAGCAACCATTACCAGCGAAGCGCTGTCTCTTCCCGCGCAACAACGGGCGGAGTTGGCGGCGCAGCTTTTGTCCAGCCTTGATGCACTGTCCGAATCTGAAATTGAACCGCTTTGGTTTCATGAAGCGGCGCACCGGGCTGCGGAAATGGACCAAGGGTTGTCCAAACGTATTCCCGCAGAGGAAGTGCGACTGCAAGCGAATGCTTTGCTCAAGTGAGTTACTTCTTTAACGAAGCCGCGCGCGTTGAGCATCTTGAGCATGGGGCGTACTACGAGTCCTGTCAAATTGGGCTCGGCGCACGATAGCCGATCAAAGCTGCTGCGCAGCAATTGCTGTGCGCGGGTCATCGCCAACGTTAAACCTTATCTTCGCGCGCATCTTTTTCGCTTGACATAGCGTACGCTATTGCGTACTATTTCAGCCACTTCTTTGGGGGAAATTAAATGCATGCACTTACTGCTAGCGAAGCCCGCGCCAACCTATACCGAATCATTGATGAGACAGCGGAGTCTCACGAGCCGATCATCATTTCCGGAAAACGCACCAGTGCTGTCTTGCTTTCGGTTGAAGACTGGAGTGCCATACAAGAAACCTTGTATCTGCTTGCAGTACCGGGCATGCGCGAATCCATTAAGGCGGGGATGTCGGAGCCATTAGCCAAGAGTGCGAAGGCATTGAAGTGGTGAGTTGGGAGGTTGTCTTTGCCAAGCAGGCACTCAAGGATGCCAAGAAGCTTGCCGCTAGCGGGCTCAAACCCAAGGCGCAAGAATTGCTAGAACTTCTTGCTATCAATCCACTGCAAAATCCACCACCTTATGAGAAGTTGGTTGGAGACCTTGCAGGCGCCTACTCACGCCGCATCAACATTCAACACCGTATTGTTTATGAGACTTTCCCAAATGAACGGGTTGCTCGCGTCTTGCGAATGTGGACGCACTATGAGTAAACGGGCTAAGTGGTCGGCCCACGCAGACACGCAACAAAAGGTTGCCGCTGCGCGGCGGCTGCTGTGCGCTGGTCATCGTCAGCGTTGAGGCTGTAAAAAAACCTCATCGACTGATGTTTTTCGTCGGCCCCCACTTGGCCTACAACGCTAGGCCACAAATTAACCGCATATTCTTATCACCAATGACGCAATTCACCATACAAGAAGCACAGGCTGATATGCGCCGCGGTTATTTGTCGGGTGCACCCGGCGTGCTTGTCTCTGGCCTTGTTTGGCTCGTTGCTAGTGGTGTCGCTGCGTTGTATTCGGAGCGTACAGCGGTACTCGCACTTCTTTTGGGTGGTGCTGCCATACATCCGCTTGCCGTCGTCTTGACCAAACTACTGGGGTATAGCGGTATACATTCCACCGGCAACGCACTTGGCAGCCTCGCGGCCGAGGGCACGTTTTGGCTGCTTGCCGGCTGTGCCATCGCCTACGGCATGCATGTGCTACGCATTGAGTGGTTCTTCCCAGCGATGCTGATGGTTATCGGCGGGCGTTACCTGACCTTCCAAACACTCTATGGCTTGCGCGCATACTGGGCGTTGGGCGCGGTGCTGTGCATCGCCGGCCTGGGGTTGGCGCTGGTTCGCGCCCCTGCAGTCTTTGGAGCGTTCGCCGGCGCCAGTATTGAAATTCTCTTTGCCGCACTACTCTTCATACAAGCGAAGCGCCGCATTGCGGCCTGACCCTTAACCCAAGCGCACCGCAGCCCTGTTCAAACGCGCCGCAGTGCGCAACCAATTCACAACTTAAAGTTGCCGTCGTTCTTGGCCACGGGGCTTGCGCAACTTGCCGGAGTCGTCATCTCGCGGTTGCCTGAGGTGGTGGCCTGATTGCTCTCCCACACGGCGGTGCTGCCGTTCCATTTGACGTACTTGTATTGGATAGCGCTGCTCACCGGTAGCGTCACGGTACCTGTCCACGGCACATTGGCACCGCTGCCCTGAATCGTCAATGCAAAGCCAGAGGCTGGGGTCCAGTTACCAATGGCCGCTTGGTTGCCCACCACGTAAAGGTTTTGCCCCACCACCGTGTTGGCGTTGGCAATGGTGAAGGTGACTGGGCAGCCAGCGGTGCCCGCCAATGTGGTGGCCGACACCGGGGCGCTGATGCCTGAGCTGTTTCCGGCTGCATCAAACGCCTGCGCGGTGTAGCTGTAGGTGGTAGACGGTGCCAAGCCAGTGTTGGTGAAGCTCGTAGTCGTCGTGGTGCCCACCTGTGCGTTGTTGCGCAGCACCTTGTAGGTGGCCACGCCCACGTTGTCGGTGGATGCCGTCCAACTGATCGTGGCCGCCGTCGATGTCACGTTGCTGGGCGTCAAGTTGGTGGGCGTGGTGGGCGGCGTGGTGTCGCCGCCGCTGATCTTTTGGTTCACGTGAATGGCCACCGCTGGGACTACGCTGCCGCCATTCGCCGCCATACTGAGCGCGGCTTGTCCGGCACTGTTGACGACGACGCTACCCCCGGTACAGCCGGTTTGTGCAGCGTTAAGTTGGCCTTGGATCACATTGCAGTAGGTGCCCGCCGGCAGGCCGGTTTGCAGCGTAGGGTTCCAGGCAGAAAACTCGTTGTTGATGGCCACAAAGCCTCGGTTGCCCCGGCTGAACGCAATTTGATTGGCCGTGCCATTGACGAAATTGGCTACACCTTGGCCACTCGTGGTCGAGCGGAACTTGACCATATTGGAGATGCCGCCCCAACGGTGGATGAAGTCCCAGTCCACATTGATTTTTGGGTTGCCGCTGGCGTCAAAAGGGCTAGCACTGGGGCTGGTTTGGTCTTTGTTGCTAAAACGAAAGCCAGAGTGCAGTTGCGCATGTCCGTAGGGCCACGCCAACATAAAGACATTGGCCAAATCGTAGCGTTTGGAGCCCTGCGTGTCGTTGGTGATGCCTGTGAAGTTGCTGGCGTTGAGCGAGTCGCTGCCGCGCTCGGTATCCCAGTTGTTGACGAACACGGTGGCCTTGGCGCTGTCCAAAAAGCCCCAGGTTCCCCCCCAATTGCCGGGGGTGCCCATGTAGGTGCGGATTTGCGAGAGCTGGTTGCCGTTAGTGCCCCTAAACGTCTCGCGCATGGCATAGGTGAACTTGAACTCGTTCACGGTACCGCTGGTGAAGTAGTCGGCACGGTTCACGTTGCCGTCGGGAATGATCTCGTGCGTGACCCACACGGCTTCGCCCTTTTGGGTGGTGGCTGCCACGCCGCTCACAAAGGCCTGCAGGTCTGCCGGTTGCATGTGTTTGGAGGCATCGAAGCGAAACCCGTCTACGCCCATATTCAGCAGCTTGGTCAGGTAGTTCCTAACCTGGCCACGCACGTAGGTGGACTCGGTTGCCAGATCGATCAGGCCGACCAGGCGGCAGTTGCGCACATTGCTTTGGTTACCGGGGCTGCCGTAGTCAGCGTCTTGGATAGAGCAGTTGGCATGGAAATCATTGACGCCAAAAAACGGGTAGCTATAGGTGTTGGCGTTCCAGGTGCGGCCATTGGTGGCGGTGCCCGAGCCAGGCGCCAAATGGTTGACAACCACATCGGCATATATGCGCACACCGGCGGTGTGGCAGGTGTTGACCATAGTTTGGAATTCGGCCTCGGTGCCCATGGCGCTGTTAAGCGCTGTGTAGTCCACCGGCTGGTAGATGTCATACCAAAAGCCCAGATTGGCGGCCGCATGGGGTGGTGATACCTGCACGGCACCGTAACCCTGCGGGCCCAGCCAGTTGGTGCATTCTTTGGCAATGTCGGCCCACTTCCAGCGGAACATTTGTACTGAGGTGTCGTTGGGGTTGAGGGCGTAGGCCGGCGCCGAGGCGGCCAGCGCTGTGCAAAGCACCGCACAGGTGGCCAACAAGCGCCTCAAAAGGGTGGATCGTTTACCGGTTGTCATGGTGTCTCCATCGATAAGTTAGTTTTCTCTACAACGGTTTGACCCTAGACACCCAACGTCTCTGCGATTTGGTCCGGTGATGCAGCCAGTGAAAACACGTGCTGCGCCACGAAAATAGTGCTAAGGCCGGCGCAGTGTAGTGTTGTTACTAAAAAATATGCGTCAGTAGAAACGCTTAGTAACTGGCTTGTTTTTAAATATCAATGAACTATTTACAAAAATCAGTTTTTGAAAATAGAAATGTAGTCAAACTACTTTTTTAAATGTCGAAAAGTGACGCTGAAAGTGGCTTTTTTTCCGCTCAGGCGGCAACGGCCGTTCAGAGAGCTTGTTTTCTATCTATTTTGATCTTTTGACAGCCTTTTAGGCTTCTAGCCCGGGTGTTTATTGGCTAAGCTGCTATCAAATCAGGAGTGATTGCTTGCGCCACTGCGGCGGATCTCGCGCAGCATAAAGAGGTAGAGACTCTCCACCTTTTCACGTGCCCAGGGGGTTTTGCGTAAAAACTTCAGGCAGGAGTTGACGCTGGGGTCCAGCGCAAAACAGCGTATAGGGATTTGCTGGGCCAACCCGGCCCAGCCGTAGTACGCCTCAAGTTCCTCCACTATCGACTGCAAGGTCTTGCCATGCAAGGGGTTGCGTGGCTGCTCTGGGGTGGGGGGAGTCGATGGCGTAGACATCTGAAAAAAGAGGGGGGTGACGAGCCTTGACCCCGGCACTGGCTCCACAGTTAGGGCTGCTTGGTTCCCCATCTGACCCGGTTGGCCGCTTTACCATGCGGGAAGGCCCGTCACTGCAGATTGTACCCAGTCTTATGCGACGTTTTTTGTCTGTGGCTGGGTCATGTCAGGCAGGGGGCCAGACTGTCTCAATGCAGTGGCTGGGTCTTGCGAATCAGCCAGTCCAGCGCCGTGCCGCTCACCAGCGGGCTCAGGCGCTCGCGCACGGTGGCGTGGTAGTCGTTGAGCCACTGCACTTCGTCGCTGTTGAGCATGCTGCGCTCAATGCAGGTTACGTCGATAGGGCACAGGGTCAAGGTTTCAAAGCCCAGCATCTGGCCGAAAGCGTTTTTCTCTGCGGTATCTATGGCCACATTCAGCACCAAATTTTCAATCCGTACGCCCCAATGTCCTTCGCGGTACAGGCCGGGTTCAATGGAGGTGATCATGCCGATTTCCATGGCGTGGTGTGGCTCAGGAATCGCTTTGCTGATGCTTTGCGGGCCTTCGTGCACATTCAGGTAGTAGCCCACGCCGTGGCCGGTGCCGTGGCCGTAGTCCAGGCCCTCTGCCCACAGCGGCGCGCGGGCAATGGCGTCCAAGAACGGGGAGGGCGTGCCCAGCGGGAAGCGTGTGCGTGTCAGGCCAATGGTGCCCTTGAGTACGGCGGTGTAACCGCGGCGCTGGCTGGCGTTTACCTCACCAATGGGCCAAGTGCGGGTGATGTCAGTGGTGCCGCCCAGGTACTGGCCGCCCGAGTCAATCAGCAGCAGGCCGTTACCTTTAATGGTGGCATGGGATGCCTCGGTGGCGCGGTAGTGGGGCAGTGCGCCATTGGCGTTAAAGCCCGCAATCACGGGGAAGCTCAGGTCTTTGTAGCCCGCGCGCTTGGCGCGTGCTGCGCTCAGCTTGTCGGCCACATCCAGCTCAGTCAGGGTTTGCGACTGTACGGCTCCTTCAAACCACGCGTAAAACTCGCACATGGCCGCGCCATCTTCGCGCATGGCTTGGCGCACAAACTCGGCCTCTTGGGCGTTTTTGCGGCTCTTGAACAAGGTGCTGGGGTTGATGGCTTCGACCACCACAACACCAGCCCCCAGGTTTTGCCGCAAACCAAAGGTGACGCGGCGGGGGTCCAGCAATACGCGGGTGCCAGGGGCGACAGCCGCCAATGCGGCTGGGGCAAGTGCGTAGGGTGCCAGCGTTACGCCATCGACGCCCAAGCGCGCAGCCAGTGTGGCGTCAATCTTGCCGTTGGCCACAAACAAAGTGGTCTCGTCTGCGGCAATCAGCAGGTGCGAAATGAACACCGGGTTAAAGCTCACGTCGGCGCCACGCAGATTCAATATCCAGGCGATGTCATCGACGCTAGAGACAAAGTGCAGGCTGCAGTGGTGCTGGGCCATGGCACCGCGCACCTGGGTGAGCTTGTCAGCGCGGCTTTGGGTGGCAAACGGGGCCAGGTGTTCAAACACAGCGTTGTCGGGCAGGCCGGGGCGGTCGGCCCAGACTTCGGTGAACACATCAATATCGGTGCGCAAGGTGGCCCCTGCGGCGGTGAGCGTGGCGCGCAGCGCCTTCTCTGCGGCTAGGCCCAGCACTTGGCCATCTACCAGCACCACGCCACCGGGGCCGGCGTTGCGCGCTAGCCAGTCGTTGTGGTGGGTGCCTGCGCCGGTGGGAATCTTTTCTAGTTGTATGCCGGTGCCACGCAATTCGGCCTCGGCCTGGGTCCAGTAGCGGCTATCGGCAAACAGTACCGCATGGTTTTGGCTCACGGCCAGTGTGCCCATGGAGCCCGTGAAGCCGCTGGACCACTCGCGCCCTTGCCAACGCACGGGCAGGTACTCAGACAGATGCGGATCGCTGGAGGGCACCAGCACAGCCTGGGCTTGGTGGGCTTTGAGCGCTTCGCGAATGCGTTCAATGGGCAGCGTGACGGGGTGGGTGCGGGTGTCCATGGCGTGTCCTTGTGGGGTGCGCCAGCTTGCCGGGGGTGGGGCAAGTCTGGCGCGTGGCGGTTGAGAGTTGGGATTTTAGGGCTTCAGGTCGGGCTTGTCGCTGGGGCTTCGCTGGATCCGTGGCCTCATGCTCGGTTCAGCGCGCCGCCTGGTACTGCGTCCAGTTGCGGAAGCGTACGTATGCTGCGAATCACCGGGTGGCGCCATGCCCACAAAGCCAACAGCAGCGCTGCGCCGCCGCCAAAACTCAAGGCCGTGCGCAGACCAAAATGTTCACCCAGGTAGCCACCCAGTAAGGCTCCGGGCCCCGCCGGAATCAAAATCAGCCAGCGCATGGTGCTGGTCATGCGGCCTAACAAAGGTTCAGGGGTTACAGCCTGGCGCAGGGCCAAAAAGTTGATGAAAATCAGCACCGCCCCCGCGCCAAAGCACACCAACATCAGTACAAACGAGGCCACACCCCAGGCATTGGCTGGCGCTGCGGCCAACTGCAGCCAGCCCACAGCACACACGGCAATGCCCAGTACCAGGCAGGGCCCCGGCCCAATTTTTTTGGAAATGCGGTTACCCAGTGTGCTAGCCGCCACCGTGCCCACCCCCAGGCCCACGTAGCACAAGCCGACCTGGTTGGCATTGAGCCCCAGCTCGCGGGTGGCAAACAAAATCTGCACCACCATGGCACTTTGGTGGCACAACTGCCACAAACCCACCGTGGTGGCCAAGGAGAGCAGCAAGCGGTGGTGGGCCACAAATTGCACGCCTTCTTTCAAGTCGCGGCCAAAGTGGGCATCGGCCTTGGGCGTTACCACTTCCACAATACGCATACCGCGCAGGATCAGCACGCTGATCAGCAACAGCGCCGCGTCGGCCACCAGGGCCAGCGGTGCGCCCACCAGTTTGATGAGTACGCCCGCTACCCCCGGCCCAGCCACTTCAGCGCCAGAGGAGGCCAGTGCATTTTTGGCGTGTGCCTCTACCAGCCGATCGCGCGCCACCACCTGGGTCAACACAATTTGCGCCGCGGTGCCCGCCGTAACAAACACGCAGCCAATGATAAAAGCCACCCCGTACATCAGGTGAATGCTGAGTATGTCTAGGGCCCAGCAAGTGGGAATACTGACCAGACACACTGCCAGCAAGGTTTCGCCCCACACATACACCGGCAGCTTGCGCACCCGGTCTAGCCACACACCCGATGGCAGTGAAAACAGCACAAAAGGCAGGATCTCCATGGCGGTGAGCAAGCCCATTTGCGTGGGCGTAGCCTGCAAAAGAATGGCAGCAGTAAGGGGCAGGGCCAGCATGGTGATCTGGCCGCCAAACGAGCTGATCAGGATCGACGTCCACAGCCGCCGATAGGTGCGGTCGCGCAGCAGGTCGTCGGCTTTGAGTGTGAGCCAGGTGGGGCGCCAGCGTTGCCACCGGGCTTGCCCAGCTAGTGAGGCGCTGGGTTGTGGGTCGAATGACTTGGAAATGGGGAGTCTCGCGGATCTGGGCGGGTAATTTTCAACATTTTAGCCAGCCTGGCATGGCATTGAACGGCACAGTTTTCACAATTCAATGGTCTAAATTACCTGCGCGCGGTACAGTTAATTCAAATGAATCAGATTAAGGGCCTGTAGATGGATTTCGTCACCCTGTTAACCTGTTGCGCCGTGGCCGAAGCTTGTCTCGCCACCGCGCTAATGAGCTCTGGCTATGCGAAAGATCGGCCCGGTTGGCAGACGTGGGCTTTGTCATTGGCGATGCGAGCCGGGGCCTACCTGTTGTACGTGATGCCCGTGTTTGTCGTGGAATGGACCTACCACCAGCCAACCCAGTTCGCGGCAGTCCTCCTGATTCTTGTGTCCGCGGCGGTGTCCATGAAGGGCACTACCGAGTTTTTGGGCTTGTCTGCGCCGCGCGTTCGGGATCTTGCCCCCTTGGTTGCCATTGCTACAGCGTATGTGCTGGCGTTTGCGGTGTTCGACTCGCCGCGATGGCGCATAGCCACCGTTTCCACCGGGCTGGCTTTTGGCCTGGGTTGGTCCAATTGGAAAATTGTGCGCCAGGCGATTGGCTCCGCCCCAGAGCGGCGCTTCGTGGTTGCCGCGCTTAGTCTGTGGGTTGTGATCTTGCTGGTCCGAGCCGTCAATGTGCTGGCGCTGCCTACCGCTGCTACCGCAACAGCCATCAGCGTCGCGTCCTTGCAGCCTTGGTTCTTCATTGGATATCTCATTGCGGTGATCACCACCGTTGTCGGCCTGATCGGGTTGCGGTCCAGCGTGATCACGGGCCACCTAGAAGAATCACGGGCGGAGGCCGAGCGCCGTGTGAACACGGATATGTTGACGGGGCTGATGAGCCGCGCTGCCGTGTTGGGCGAGGCGCAGCGCATGTTTGTGGCCTTGCATGCGTCGAAAGAGTCGAAAGCGTCGATGTCTATTTTGATGCTGGACTGTGACCATTTCAAATCCATCAATGACCGTTTTGGGCACTTTGTGGGCGATTTAGCACTCAAGGAACTGGGCAATGCGACGCGAAAAGTGCTGCCTGCAGGGGCGGTGGCTGGGCGCTTTGGCGGCGAGGAATTCATTGTGTTGCTGCCGTCTGAGCTGGTGCCTGCGTCGTTGGATATTGCTCAGGCGCTGCGTTTAGCCGTGCGGGGGATCAATCTGGAAAGCGGCCGTCGCAAAGTCGCGTTGTCCATCAGTATTGGTGCAGCCACTTCAGCACCCGAAGACCAGACGGTGCAAGATATCTTGAACCGGGCGGACGCGGCGCTCTTGCAGGCCAAGACCAAAGGCCGTGACCAGGTCGTGTCCGGCTTCGCGACCCTTGGGAGCTATCCCCCTCCAACTTAGCCTCGTCGTACATTTTGGAGGGTCGATGTACCAGTCCGCACGCAGGGCAGGCCCAGAAAACCAAGCCTTAGAATCCCTGCATGTCTTATCTCGTGCTCGCCCGCAAGTACCGCCCGCGTAACTTCACTGAAATGGTGGGGCAGGACCACGTGGTTCAAGCCCTAACCAACGCGCTGACCACCCAGCGGCTGCACCACGCTTACCTGTTCACCGGCACACGTGGCGTCGGTAAGACCACGGTGTCACGCATTCTGGCCAAGTCACTTAACTGCCAGGGCGCGGACGGCAACGGCGGAATCACCGCTACACCCTGCGGTGTATGCCAAGCCTGCCGCGATATTGATAGCGGACGCTTTGTTGATTACACCGAGCTAGATGCGGCCAGCAACCGGGGCGTGGACGAGGTACAGGCTTTGCTGGAGCAGGCCGTTTACAAGCCGGTGCAAGGGCGCTTCAAGGTCTTCATGATTGACGAAGTGCACATGCTCACCAACACGGCTTTTAACGCCATGTTGAAGACGCTGGAAGAACCACCCGAGTATTTGAAATTTGTGCTGGCCACCACCGATCCGCAAAAGGTGCCGGTGACTGTGCTGTCGCGCTGTCTGCAATTCAACCTGCGGCCCATGGCGCCTGAGACAATTCGTGAGCACCTGGGTCGGGTACTCGAGATTGAAGCCGTGCCCAGCGACGTACAAGCCCTGCGCCTGCTGGCCCGTGCAGCACGCGGATCTATGCGGGATGCACTGAGTCTGACCGACCAGGCAATAGCCTTCGGCGCGGGGCAATTGCAAGAATCCACGGTGCGTTTGATGCTAGGCAGTGTGGATCGTTCTTATGTGTTTCGCCTGATTGAGGCCCTGGCTTCGGGGGACGGTAAGACGGTAGTGGAGACTTCGGAGGTGCTGCGCCTGAATGGCTTGAGCGTCGCGTCCACGCTGGAAGAAATGTCCACGGTGTTGCAGCGCATGGCGGTGTTGCAGACGCTGGCGCGCAGCGGTGCTACCCTTGAGCAGGACGATGACAGCGACCCAGAAGCTGCAGAGACCGCGCGGCTATCAGAGCTTTTGCCAGTTGATGAGACGCAACTGCTTTACAGCATTTGTTTGCATGGGCGGGCCGACCTTGGCTTGGCCCCAGATGAATATGCAGCGCTGACCATGGTGTTGCTGCGCTTGCTGGCATTCAAACCCTCGGGCACAAGCCCCGTGGTGGAAAAAAAAACTCTAAATAGCCCTGCGGCGGCAGCCAAGCCGGTGGCAGCGGCCCCAGTCCGCTCGGTTGCGATGCAGTCTTCGGCACCCGCGGGACTTACTGCACCCGCTTCCACCGGTACCGGATTGGCCGATTTTGCAGCGCCTGCACCGCGCGCGATGCAACCCCTGGTCCCAAAAGCTGTACAGCCCTGGGAGGACGATCCAAGCGCCAAGCCGCCCGGGGTAACTGCCTTGCCGCCAGGCCAAGTGCTGACGGTGCATGAAACAGCGCCACACCTTGAGAACACTGATAATTTTGAATCAAATCATGTTCCGACCCGCGTAGAATCTATCAATACTGCTACAAATATAGTAGCAGTTCCACTTCGCTTGCAGTCCGAGTCTCGCTCGGATGTGGTGGCCGGGCAAGCCACCCAGGTACTCATACCGACCGAAGACGGCGATTTTTGGCACGCTACGGTGAAGTCATTGGTGCAGACCGAAGCCATCAATGCCATGGTGCGTGAATTGGCGCTGCAGTCGCAGTTGGTGGCCCGTGATACCGACCAATGGATATTGCGCGTCGAGCGCGAGTCCCTGAACCAGCCTGGCACCCGTGATCGTCTCACTTCGGCCTTGCAAAACGCAGGCTTTGACGTCAAGCTGGTGGTCGAAATCGGGCGCGTTACCGACAGCCCTGGTCGACGTAACAACGCCGCCTCTGCGGAGAAGCAGTTGGCCGCAGAAAAGATTATTTTTGACGATCCGTTTGTGCAAAGCATGATGCGTGACTTTGGCGCGAAAATCGTGCCGGGATCGATCAAGCCTGCTTGAACTTAGTGCGTCAGCCCTAGGCTGGCGAATCATCCCCCAACTTCTAACAAGGAAAACCATATGTTCAATAAAGGCCAACTCGCTGGACTCATGAAGCAAGCCCAGGCGATGCAGGACAACATGAAAAAAGCCCAAGACGAACTGGGCAATATCGAAGTGACTGGCGAATCTGGCTCTGGCTTGGTGAAGGTCACCATGACCTGTAAGCACGATGTCAAACGCGTGGCGATTGACCCCAGCTTGCTGGCGGAGGACAAGGACATGCTGGAGGACCTGGTGGCGGCTGCGTTCAACGCGGCCGTGCGTAAGGCCGAGGAGACCAGCGGCGAGAAGATGGGCAAAATCACCGCTGGCATGCCGGGGCTGCCCGGTGGCATGAAACTACCGTTTTGACGCGGAACGCACTGGTTCGCGATGTCTGACGCCAATTCTCTGGACGCGTTGATCCAGGCGCTGAAACGGTTGCCCGGCGTGGGTGTTAAGTCAGCACAACGCATGGCTTTTCACTTGCTGCAGCACGACCGCGCTGGAGCGCAAACGCTGGCGCGGGCGTTGACGGAGGCCAGCAGCCACATTCACCACTGCGAGCGCTGCCACACATTCACCGAGGCGCCGGTTTGCGCGACCTGCCTAGACCCCCGGCGTGACCACTCCCAACTGTGCGTGGTGGAGACTCCGGCGGACCAGTCCGCCATGGAGCGCACGGGCGCTTATCGCGGCCTGTACTTTGTACTCATGGGCAAACTCAGCCCGCTCGATGGCGTGGGTCCCAACGATTTGGGGTTAAAAAAATTGTTTGATCGCGCTTGCGATGGCCTGGTGCAAGAGGTTATTTTGGCCACTAACTTCACAGCCGAAGGCGAGGCCACGGCGCATG
Source organism: Rhodoferax sp. (assembly GCA_046595515.1). GTDB lineage: Bacteria > Pseudomonadota > Gammaproteobacteria > Burkholderiales > Burkholderiaceae_C > Allorhodoferax. The sequence continues at coordinate 16,753 of JBKJOV010000005.1, forward strand.
TGATTGGCGAGAGCCTCAAGGCGCGCGGCGTGAAACCCACACGCTTAGCTCGAGGCGTGCCCGCGGGCAGTGAATTGGAATACGTGGATCTTGGGACAATAGCCCACGCCCTGGTGGACCGGCGTTAGTCGGCATGGGGCCACACTGTGGCCCCATGCACACGACTTAGCGCGCTTTCACGCTGACCTTGCGAGCGGGCTGTCGGGCAGGTTTGTTGCCCGATGTGGACTTGGCAGCCGGTTTCGCACTGAACGCCAGGTACACGATGACCTGCTGACCCGGCTTAAAACTAGCGCTGCTGCTCACTTTGTTCCAAAGCGCTACTTGGGCAGGGGCCACCCGGTACTTGCGTGCAATGGTGGTCACGGTTTCGCCTTTGCCTGCCTTGAGTGCCGTGCGTCGCAACACCACTTCGGGAGACAGTGACAGTTGACCGTTGTCGGCCACTTTCTCGGTCACGTCATTCTGAATGTGTGCCGCCCGCGGAACCAGCAGCGTGGAGCCTGCCCGAATCACCACCCGGGGCGGCACGGCATTTATGCTGCGCAGTTCTGCCTCGCTCATGCCGACACGTTTGGCAGCGTCAGCCGGGCGCATGGTGGTGGGAGCGACCCATACTGTCCAACTGGCCAGGCGACCCCCGGTGTAGGCTTGCAAGTTATTGACGAACACTTCCGCGTTGTCCCAGGGCAGCAAGAGCTGTGGCGTGCCCGCTGCCAGGATGACAGGGCGGTTGAATGAGGGATTCAAGGCCTTGAAGTCGTTCAACGGTACTTCGGCCAGCTTGGCTGCCAAGGCCACATCAATGTCCCGCACGATAGCGACAGACTGAAAATAGGGGTGGTTCTCAATGACCGGCAACTTTGAGTTGTACAGCTCCGGCTGGGCTACGATGTTTTTCATGGCCTGCAGCTTGGGGACATAAAAGCGTGTTTCCATGGGCATGTTCAGGTTGGGGTAGCCCACCGGCAGTCCGGCACGCTGGTTCTTTGTCACCGCCCGTCTGACGTTGCCTTCGCCCCAGTTGTATGCGGCAAGTGCGAGGTGCCAATCGCCAAACATAACGTGTAGTTTCTGCAGGTAATCGAGCGCGGCGCGGGTTGAGGCCAGTACATCCCGCCGGTCGTCGCGAAAGGCGTTTTGCTTGAGTTCGAAGTATTTGCCTGTAGCCGGCATGAATTGCCACATGCCAGCGGCCTTTGCGCTGGAAACGGCTTGCGGGTTAAAGGCGCTCTCGATAAACGGCAGCAATGCCAACTCGGTGGGCATGTTGCGCAACTCCAACTCCTCCACAATGTGGAAGAGGTATTTCTTCGAGCGGTCGGTCATGCGGTAGATGTAGTCGGGTCGCGCGGTGTACCACTGCTCACGGTCGCGGACCAGGTCGCTCTGCAAATCCGGCATGGCAAAGCCGCGGCGAATCCGGTCCCACAGATCGACCGGCGCAGCGAGCGGCGTAACCAGCAACGAGGCGGCTTGTTGGGCTGAAATTTCAGACAAGGTGCCAGCATAGGGCTTGCCGGCGGCATTCCCGGGGCTCGGGTTTTGGCTCGGGATGGGCCGAACCGGCGCCGCTGCATTGGCTCTGGCGTCTGTTGCCTTGGGTGTGCTGGGAGTTGTGTCGTTGTTGTCTGTGGCGACGCCGGGCGGGGTCGCGCAGCCTGCTAATACAGCCAGAGCCAAGGCGAGGAGGAGTGGGATGAGTTTCACGTGAATTGATGTTTCCAACGACGCAGAGTGGCAAGTACGCCATCGCAGTGCACACCCCGGGCGTCAAACCGGGTGACAGAAGCGACGACAGTGGGTGTCTCGCTTCGCAAAAATGGCTTGATAGTACGCTTACGGCCCACGCCGCAGGACAACATGTGCGCTGGTGTGCCTTCAAAAAGGCAGGCGCACCGGGCGCCGAAAGCTGCGCCCACGGCGCCGTGCGCTGTCAATTGGCACACAGGTTCGTGCATTGTCTCGCCAGCGGCCCCAAACGCGGGCGCAACCGTCTGCTTGCACAGGCGGTCCCCACTTGAGGTTGGCTCCGCCGCGGTGTGGGTGATTAGAATGCCCTGAAGCTGCAGATCCTGGGCCAAGAGACAGTCCAAGTCCGGCTGGGCATCTGCCGGGTCTACCTCCGGGGTCTGTTGCGCACTCTGGAGCAGCCAGATGTAATGGTCGGCAACGGTGGGCAGCGGGTTTAACGTCATGAGCGATCAAATTATAGGTTTGCAGAATTGGTTCCAAACTGCGCCCGGCCAGTATTTACTGGAATGGGAACGCATCCAGGTAGATGCTGCTGTGGCTGATATTTTTGGCTACCACGCGCTGCAGTTGGGTGTGCCAGTGCTAGATGGCCTGCGCGACAACCGCATGCCGCACCGCTGGGTGGCGACCGAAGCACTGGGGCTAACGGCATTGCCAGACTCCGTTACGGTTGATTTGCACACCCACTTTTCTGCATTGCCTTTTCCGGCGCAGAGTCTGGATCTGGTGGTGCTGCCGCATGCCTTGGAGCTGAGCGACGACCCCCATGCCACCTTGCGTGAAGTGGAGCGGACCTTGGTACCGGAGGGGAAGGTTGTAATTTGTGGTTTTAACCCCGTAAGCCTGTGGGGTCTACGTCAGATGCGCGGCTATGTTTATCAGCGTCTAGGGTGGGGCGGTTTGTTTTTGCCGTCGACGGGTGAGTTCATTGGGATTCGGCGGCTGCGCGATTGGCTCAATCTCTTGGGTTTTGAGGTGGAAGTCGTGCAGTTTGGCTGCTACCGGCCTGCAGTGCAAAGTGCGCGCTGGTTGCAACGCTGGGAGTGGTTGGATCGTCTGGGTAGTCGGTGGTGGCCGGTACTCGGTTCAGCGTATTTTTTGGTGGCAGTAAAGCGTGTACGCGGCGTGCGTCTGCTGCAAACGGCATGGACTGCCACTCCCGCGCCCCCCCGTCAAGTTGTTGCTGTAACTCGGCGAAGCGAGCACCAGCATGAAGAATTTACCAGTGAGGCCCCGTAGGGAAGCGTCTTTGAACCAAGTAGTTATTTATACCGATGGCGCCTGCAAAGGCAATCCTGGCCCTGGCGGTTGGGGCGCTTTGTTGCGCTCACCGGACGGGTCCGAAAAGGAAATCTCGGGCGGGGAATTAGGTACCACCAATAATCGGATGGAAATGATGGCGGTCATTCAGGCGCTGGCTTTACTGAAGCGGCCGTGCGAAGTGACGCTGCATCTGGACAGCCAGTATGTGCTCAAGGGCATTACGGAATGGCTACCGGGCTGGAAGGCCAAGGGCTGGCGGACGTCGGCCAAACAGCCGGTTAAAAACGTGGATCTGTGGCAGCAGCTAGACCAGCTAGTTGCCAACGTGGGTCATAAGATTGACTGGCGTTGGGTCAAAGGCCATGCCGGAGATCCCGGCAATGAACGTGCCGATGGCCTGGCGAATGTGGGTGTAGAAAAAGCGCTGCGCGCCAATTAGGTGGGATTGACGCCCCGGGCTGGGCGGTTAGCCGCCGATGTAACTCATCTCTACGCGCTTGCTTGCAGCGCCCTGGTCTTGCGGAAGATTTCCGCGTAATTCTGAGTAGCGGTCGCTACGGCCTTGCCAGATCTGGCCAATGGCGTTTGCCAGTCCATCGTCATCTGCGCGGTCGCGCACCAGGGATCGCAAGTCATGGCCTCGGCTGGCGAACAGGCACAGGTACAACTGGCCCTCGGTGGACAAGCGGGCCCGGTTGCAGTCGTGGCAAAAAGCTTGGGTCACGCTGCTGATAACGCCAATTTCTCCAGCCCCCGGATCGTAGAGGCCTTGGGCATCGGCATAGCCCCAGCGCTGTGCGGTTTCGCCGGGATTGGCCGCCTCCAGTGCGATCAAAGGAAATTCAGCCTGCAATTTCTCGATCACTGCTGCAGAGGGCAAGACCTCGTCCATCCGCCAGCCATTGGTGGCGCCCACGTCCATATATTCGATGAAACGCAGAACAATGCCCGAGCCTCTGAAATATCGTGCCATGGGCACTATCTCATGGTCGTTGGTGCCGCGCTTAACGACCATGTTGACTTTGATTGGGCCTAACCCCACATCTTGCGCGGCGCGGATGCCGGCAAGCACGTCTTGTACTGGAAAGTCCACGTCGTTCATACGGCGAAACACGGTGTCGTCCAGGCCGTCGAGGCTCACCGTCACGCGTTGTAAGCCCGCGGCCTTCAAGGCCTTGGCTTTTCGGGCCAGCAAAGAGCCATTGGTGGTCAAAGTGATGTCCAGCGCCTGTCCGTCCGGCGTTTGCAGTGCCGCCAATTGCGCAATCAGAACTTCGATGTTCTTGCGCAGTAGCGGTTCACCGCCTGTTAGCCGGATCTTTTGTACCCCGTGGCGCACGAATTGGCGCGCGATTCGCGTGATTTCCTCAAAATTTAAGAGTGAAGCATGGGGAAGGTAGGGATAGTCTTTGTCGAAGACCTCTTTAGGCATGCAATAACTGCAACGGAAGTTGCAGCGGTCAGTCACGCTAATGCGCAAGTCTCGCAGGGGGCGCCCGAGTAGGTCACTTAAGTGACCCACGGGTTGCGCCAGTGCACCCGGCGGAGGGAACTGCGTTGGAATCAATGCCGCGCCTTGACGCAGCGCATAAACAGGGATCACCCGTGGTGTGGAAGCTTCAGCCATGCTGTATTGTCTACGAGAGCCTGGTTTTAGGTCGTGATACGTGCAAAATGAGCCCTATCTAAAAGAACTTACTGTCGCTGGTTGGAGTTTTATTATGAAAAATACCTGGCTTTCGCTTATTTTGAGTGCTCTGTTCGCGACATCTCAAGCCCAGACTACCGGGACACCGCCCTCGGTGACGGAGCTCGACTTTTTAGACGATATGCCTGTGGTCCTGTCTGTATCGCGCTTGGCGCAGCGTCTGGATGAGACGCCCGGGGCAGTGACAATCTTGGACCGCGAATTTATCCGCCGCTCTGGCGTTCGCGATGTGGCAGATTTACTCCGTCTAGTGCCGGGTTTTCAGACGGCTTTGTCTTTTGAAACCGACGCGCCTATGGCGACCTACCACGGGCGAACCGACGATTGGGCCAACCGTATTCAAGTGCTGGTGGACGGACGCTCCGTGTATGCAGGCCATTTGCAGGGCTCTGCGGGCTTGGGTTGGCAAACGCTGGCGCTGGATGACATCGAACGGGTGGAGGTGTTGCGAGGTTCAAACTCGGCCGCGTATGGCGCGCGTGCATTTTTAGGTGTCGTCAATATTGTCTCCCGCGACGTTCGTGAAACCATGGGCTTAGCTGCCAAAGTGGGGGTGGGTGAAAACGGTGTTCGCGACGCAGGTTTCCACGTGGGGTGGGGTGATAGCGCGGCGACTTACCGTATCAGTGCGGACAAGCGCGCAGACGACGGACTGAGAAATGCGTATGGCAGAAGCGAAATTTCCCGGGTTAACGCGGCATCGCACTTGAATTTGACCGGCGATTCAGAATTGAGTTTGCGCCTGGGAGGTCTCGATATCAACGCGGGCCGTGGGACTCCAGGTGATGCCGGTAACAACGCGCGCATTCGCTATTTGGGCTCGCGCTTCGTACAAGCCGATTGGCACAAAACTTTGGATGAAAACAGGGACGTGTCTTTTAGCGCGTCACATACGGAGCATACTTTCCGTGACAATTTTCCCCTGCTAACCACGGCCTACGATGAAGCCTTTGGTGCCCCCTACAGCAATAGCGTTATCGACTTCAGTGGCAAAGAACGCAACGATGCGGTGGCCTTGCAGTACACCGTTCGTCAATCACCAAAAGTTCGCTACGTTGTGGGCACCGAGCTACGCCGGGAGGCAGTGTCCTCCAAGTCCAGCTTTGATAAGGCTGGTGGGGTCGTGACCAGTTTTTTACGCCTCTTTGGCAACTTGGAGTGGCGCATGGCACCCGGCTGGATATTGAACGCTGGCGCCATGGCGGAGCGCATTGAGGATGGCGGCGACAGCCTGTCCCCGCGCCTCATGTTGAACTGGCAGGTGGCCGAGGGGCAAACACTGCGGGCTGGGGTGTCTACAGCGAATCGTCCCCCAAGTGCCTATGAGAAGTATGCGGACGTCAAGTACTACGATCGCAATGGGCAGAACCCGTTAATTTGGACCGTTCACGACGGGGCTCTGGCCCCGGAGCGGGTGCTGGCCAGAGAATTAGGGTACTACGCAAAACTGCCCAAGTTGTCCCTGAGCGCCGATGTTCGTGTGTTTCAAGAGATGATTACCAACGGCATTGCTAATAACCGCGCTGACCCCCCGGATGTTCCGGAAATTTACCGGAACACCGAGTCCTCGACTATCGATGGACTGGAGTACCAAGTGATCTTCCAGCCATCTGCCAGTAGTCGCGTCTTTTGGTCTCAGACCTGGACCCACATTGGTGTGAATGCATCCATAAGTCCTGTTCGCAGCTACCGCGCCGAAGCAGGTGCCGCCCCCCGCGCGGCGTCATTGATGGTGTCGCACGCCTTGACACCAGGATGGGAGGTCTCTGCCGCGTACAACTATTCCGACGGCTCCACCTTGCAATCCAGCAATATTGGCTCTGGTTATACGTTGGAGCGTGCGGATGTTCGCCTTGCGCACGCCTTCAGGATCGGTAAGACAAAAGCTGAGCTGGCCTTGGTCGTACAAAACCTGGGCCCGGCGTCGCTAAACAGTGACCGAAAATTCTATTTTGACCAGCGGGCGTTTATGACGCTGCGCATCGCGGAGTAGAGGTTTCGTAACGTGCGTGGACTGATGCAGCGTTTCATTCTTATAGTTAGCGTTTTAGTATGTTGGAGCAGTGTGCACGCCGCGAGTATTGCTGTGGTTTACAGCGAGCGTAGCGCGGGCTACCTGGATGTGGCAAAAGCGTTCACTGCAGAGTTCGAACGCTCTGGGCTCGCGGCCCATGAGCTCGTGCAATTCACCGGCAGTGAATGGCTTATCTCCGACACCGTTATTTTGCCCAGCAAGCTTATTGTGACTTTGGGGGCCGATGCGTTCCGGCAGGTCTTGGCGCGGGACCCACGCGTCCCCGTGCTGGCAGCGCTGGTGCCGCGCAGTAGCTACGAGCGCATCTTGCGCGAATCTGGCCGCAAGCCGCAGTTTGGGGCAACAGCCCTGTATTTGGACCAACCGTTTGGTCGGCGTGTGGACTTATTGCGGCTCATATTGCCAGATGCCAAGCGTGTGGGGGTGCTTTGGGGGCCAGAGTCTGTGGCGTTGCAAAGCAGCCTCAATCAAGCGGTACAAGCGCGCGGCTTGACCATGGAAAGTAGTTTTGTGGCCACCCCAACAGCCCTTTTCGCAGGGTTGAAGGCCGTATTGGATAGCGCGGATGTTTTGATGGCGGTGGCTGACCCTCAGGTGTACAGCAGCGCAACCATCGCGAATATTTTGTTGGCGACCTACCGGGTCGGTATTCCAGTCATGGCGTTTTCCCCCGCGTATGTGAAAGCCGGTGCGTTGGTCGCCATCTATGCCACACCTGTGCAAATTGGTACGCAAGCCGCGAGTATGAGTCGTCAGATTTTGCAGGGTAATCCCGTGCCAGCACCCCAATATCCTGCGGACTTCGAAATTACCGTGAATGACCACGTGGCGCGGTCTTTGGGGCTTAACTTGGACGCCCGCAGCCTTGTAGACAAGCTACAGCAGCTCGGGAGGCGGCCATGATGTTGACCACCATCCGTTCACGCATGCTGGCAGCTACGCTGGTCCCCATCGTTCTGATCGTAGTCGTCTTGGTGGGGGTGTTTTGGGCCAATCGGGTGGGCGAGCTGGGTCAGGCGCATAACCAGCGCGCTAAATTGCTCCTCAACCAAGTCGCATTGTCCAGCGAGTACGGTCTGTTCTCGGGCAACTTAGCCAGTCTGCAGTCAGTGGTAAATGGTTTGCAGCGTGAGCCGGATGTGCGTTCGGTGTCAGTGTTTGATGCCTCCGGGGCTTTGTTGGCTGCGGCCGGGTTGTCGCGGTACCCGGTGTTCTCGGCGTTTGCAGAGGCTGCTAGCGCGTCTTCGCAGGTCACCACGGGAGTGGAGACGCTGATACAGGAGATTACGTTTCGCCGGGTGCCGCTGGACGAGCCGTATGCCCCGGTTTTGGAGGCAGACGCTGCAGCACCCGCGTTGTTGGGGTATGCGGTGATGGAGCTTTCTCGGGATGGATTGCACAAGCGACAACAAGAAATGTTGCAGTTGGCGCTTGGTGTTGGTCTATTGGGCATGCTCATGGCTGGGTTTTTGGCAATCCAACTGGGTGAGGGGGTCGTGCAACCGATTTTGCGGGTGTCACAAATGATTAGCCAAGTCGGTAGCGGCGACCTTATGGCGCGCATTCGGGAGACCCCCGGGGACCCTTTGTACGATCTGCAGGTCAGTCTTAATCAGATGGCAATCCAGTTGTCTTGGGGGCGGGACGAATTGGAGCAACGGGTGGCCAACGTAACGGCGGAATTGCGCGACAAGAAAAACGAGGCGGAGGAGGCCACCCGCGCAAAATCTCGGTTCTTGGCGGCTGCAAGTCACGATTTGCGCCAGCCCACCCATGCGCTGGGAATGTTTATAGCGCGTTTAGGGCAGTTGCCACTAGACCTTCCCACCCGGCAATTGGTGGGTAATGTGGAAGCCTCAGTGCGCGCTATGCAGGATTTGCTGGATGACCTGTTGGACGTGTCGCGCTTAGATGCTGGTGCCGTTAGCGTCAACGTCAAGCCGGTTTCGCTGCAAACGGTGCTGCACGCGGTGCATGCCGCGCTGGAGCCGTTTGCCGCCCAGAAGGCACTGCGCCTGCGGTTCCGGCCCACAGCGCTGTGGGTGATGACAGATGCCGTGCTTTTACAGCGCATCGCCATGAATTTGGTGCACAACGCGCTGCGTTACACCAACAGCGGAGCGGTGTTGGTGGCCTGCCGGCCCAGCGTGGATGGGCAGACGGTGCGCTTGGAGGTTTGGGACAGCGGCGTGGGCATTTCCAAGGAGAACCAGGAGGACGTTTTTAAAGAGTTTTACCAAGTGGGCAATACCGGTCGTGACCGGGCGTACGGTTTGGGCTTGGGACTCAACATTGTGCAGCGCAGTGCAGCGCTATTGGGGCACACTCTGGGCCTGCGCTCCACACTGGGCCGAGGTAGTCGCTTTACCGTGACGCTACCCCGCACCCAGCCCGCGGCACAGCAAGACAAGCCACTGGCAGACGCCCCGGCACTGGTGACCCTCGTCGGTACGCGTGTGCTTTTGATTGAAGATGATAACAATGCTCGCCTCGCTGTTACGGACCTTTTGGAATCGTGGGGGTGTACGGTGTATTCAGGTGCCAGTGCTTTGGCCGCCATGGCGTCGCATGAACGGCATAGCGATTGGGATGTCATCCTCACGGACTACCGGCTGCCCGATGGCGACAACGGCTTGGTGGTGATTGAGCGACTGCGTGCTTATGCGGGCCGTACAGTACCGGCTTGCTTGATGAGCGGGGACACTGACAGCGGTTTGATGCAGGCCGCCAAAGAAGCGGGCCTGCCCCTGCTGCACAAACCGGTACGGCCAGCCAAGCTGAGAAGCCTGTTGCGTCGCCTCACTATGCCTGGGGATCGTGACGTCCTAGATGCGCCCTGAATGCGGTCCCCGGGCTTGGGTGCTGTAGCCGCGGCGCGCTGCAGCCACCACCGCCTGGGTGCGGTTCTGTACGTCAAAGTGGCGCAGGATCGCCGCCACATGGGACTTGACCGTTTCGTCGGAAATTGACAGCGTGTCGGCAATTTCTCGGTTGGAGCGGCCATCCAACAATTCCCGCAGGACCAGGTCTTGTCGTTGCGTCAGCGCGGGTAGAGCACCCGGCTCCACTGTGTTTTGGACATTCACGGGTTCGCCAAAGGCAGGTGGAAGATATTCCCCTCCCGCCAGTACGATGCGCACTGCCATCAATAGCTCGTCACTCAACCCAGATTTGGTGACGAACCCGGATGCGCCAGCTTGCAACACATGGTGCATGATTTGTATGTTGGCGGAACCGGAGAGCATCACGATCGGCAGTTCCGGGTGGCGCGTACCAAACACTTCCAGAGCAACCAGCCCCGTCATATCGGGCAGGTGGTAGTCCAGCAGTACCAGATCCAAGTCAGGGTGATCGTGGGCTATGGCAAAGCCCTGGGTGCAGGTTCCAGCCTGCAAAACTACGACCGACTCGTCCAGACCTTTCAGCACTTGGCACAGTCCTTCGCGAACCAGCGCATGGTCATCAATGACAAGAATTTTCACGGGTCGCGTCCTACGGCTAAATGCTGGGCAGAGTCGGTATGGTAGCCCACAAAAAAGCCCGCCAAGGCGGGCTTCGGTGGCGCGGAGTAAATCCGCTACGTTGTGGTTATCGGATGAGTAAGCCTAGCCTCCGTGGATCTTCATCATCAACGGCACGATCAGCAATGCGACGATGTTGATGATCTTGATCAACGGGTTGATGGCTGGACCTGCGGTGTCCTTATAGGGGTCGCCAACGGTATCGCCCGTGACGGCAGCCTTGTGGGTCTCCGACCCTTTGCCGCCGTGGTGGCCGTCTTCGATGTATTTCTTGGCGTTGTCCCACGCGCCGCCGCCAGTACACATCGAGATGGCTACAAACAGACCCGTCACGATGGTGCCCATCAGCAGGCCGCCCAGGGCTGCTGGCCCAAGGACCAGGCCAACGACGATGGGCGCTACCACGGGTAACAGAGACGGAATCATCATTTCTTTGATGGCCGCCGTAGTCAGCATATCCACTGCGGTGTCGTACTCGGGCTTGCCTGTACCGTCCATGATGCCCTTGATGTCGCGGAACTGGCGGCGCACTTCGACCACTACAGAGCCTGCGGCCCGACCCACGGCCTCCATGGCCATGGCACCAAACAAGTAGGGTATCAATCCACCAATGAACAGACCAATAATGACCATCGGGTTGCTTAGGTCAAACGTGATGTGACGGCCATAGGCATCTAGTTTGTGGGTGTAGTCGGCAAACAGTACCAGGGCAGCCAGGCCGGCGGAGCCAATCGCATAGCCCTTAGTTACCGCTTTGGTGGTGTTGCCCACAGCATCCAGCGGGTCGGTGATGTCGCGTACGCTTTTTGGCATTTCGGCCATTTCAGCAATGCCACCTGCGTTGTCGGTGATAGGGCCATACGCGTCCAGCGCCACCACAATGCCGGCCATGCTGAGCATGGAGGTCGCGGCAATGGCAATGCCATAAAGACCTGCCAGTGCATAGGCGGTGTAAATGGCAATGCAGACGAATATCACAGGCCAAGCCGTAGAGCGCATGGAAACACCCAAGCCAGCAATGATGTTGGTTCCGTGGCCGGTGGTAGATGCTTGCGCAATGTGTTGCACCGGCGCGTATTGGGTACCGGTGTAGTACTCAGTAATCCAGACCAATGCGGCCGTCAGTACCAGGCCCACTGCGCAGGAACCAAAGAGTTTCATTTGTGCGCCGGTTCCGCCCAAAGCGTTGTCCGGCATCATGGTGGTGGTTACAAAGTAAAACGCGATCAGTGACAGAATTCCGGCCACTGCCAAGCCTTTGTACAGCGCGGGCATCACATTTTTCATGCCCGGGGATGCTTTCACAAAGAAGCAGCCAATGATGGACGCAATAATGGACACGGCTCCCAAAGCCAGTGGATAGACCACCGCATTCATGCCACCGCCAGCCACCAGCAATGCGCCCAACACCATGGTCGCAATCAGTGTGACGGCGTAGGTCTCAAACAGGTCGGCGGCCATACCGGCGCAGTCGCCCACGTTGTCGCCCACGTTGTCAGCGATCACGGCCGGATTACGGGGGTCGTCTTCCGGAATGCCGGCTTCTACTTTACCCACCAAGTCAGCGCCGACGTCGGCACCTTTGGTGAAGATGCCGCCACCTAAACGGGCAAAAATGGAAATCAATGAGGAGCCAAAGGCAAACCCGATCAGCGGATTGAGCAGTGTGGCCAGATTTTTATCGGGTGTCATGTTGCCGTTGCCAGTCAGAAACCAGAAGAAGCCCGCCACGCCCAACAGGCCCAGGCCGACGACCAGCATGCCGGTAGTGGCGCCGCCGCGAAAGGCGACATCCAGCGCGGGGCCAATACCCCGCGTTGCAGCCTGCGCAGTGCGCACGTTAGCGCGCACCGATACGTTCATGCCGATGAAGCCGCAGGCACCCGAAAGCACCGCACCGACCACAAAGCCGACGGCGCTCAAACCGTCCAGGAACACAGCGATCAAAATCGCCAGCACGACGCCCACCATAGCGATTGTTTTGTATTGCCGAGAAAGGTAGGCGGCGGCACCCGTTTGGATGGCGGCTGCTATCTCTTGCATGCGCGCATTACCAGCGTCTTGGGAAAGAATCCAGCTCCTGGCCCAGAAGCCATAGCCTACGGCGATCAGGCCGCAGATGAGCGCTAATATCAGCGCTGAGTTGCTTGTCATTTTGGTCTCCTCGTGTTGTGTCGCTTGAGTGGGGACAACGCCGGCGCGGTCCCCGCGGCGTTGCTTCCTCGAAGCTCCAGCACAACGCGGTGTTGAGGAGACGATTGGCCAACCGGCAGACTTTAACGTGGAAATTTCACGAAACGACGGTTCGCAAGAGCTGAGTCAGTAAAATCAGGGTTAATCCTTACTGGAAAAATCTTTTCATTTCAACCAAGAGAGCTTTCATGTCACTTGACGCCGTCACCCCAGGAAAAAACGCCCCCGAGGCCTTCAACGTCATCATTGAGATTCCGATGAATGCAGATCCGGTCAAGTACGAGGTGGACAAAGCAACGGGCGCTATCTTTGTGGACCGTTTCATGAGCACCGCCATGCACTACCCCACCAATTACGGTTATGTGCCACAAACCGTCTCCGGCGACGGTGACCCGGTGGATGTGCTGGTGATCACTCCCGTACCTCTGATTCCCGGCGTCGTGGTCACGTGCCGCGCTATCGGCATCTTGAAAATGACCGACGAAGCCGGAGAAGACGGCAAGGTGCTCGCTGTGCCGGTAGATAAGGTGTTGTCGCTATACAGCCAATGGAAAAAGCCCGAAGACTTGAACCCCTTCCGCCTCAAGACGATTGCCCACTTTTTTGAGCATTACAAAGATCTGGAGGAAGGCAAGTGGGTCAAAGTACAAGGCTGGGAGGGCCCAGAAGCCGCCAAGAAGGAAATCACCGATGGAATGGCCAATTACAAGGCAGAACAAGCCCAGGCCGGCGCAAAATAAGCAAGTTTAGCTATTAAAAGCATAGCGCTGAGGGATGACACCCTGCAGCGCTATTTTTTTGTTAGCGGCATCGGATCGCCTGCTAACTGCGGTCGGGCTGGGGGAATAAAAATCGTTGCAGCGCGTTGGAGCGGCCGAAGGGTTTCCATTGTCCTGGGCGCTGCGCTAAACGGTCTGCTACAGCCCACCAGGCGGTTGGGTTCAGGCCGAGGCCGATGTGGCTGGCATAAATCTCGATGTTTTCAGTCTCTTGTTTTGCCAATGTGGGCTGTTGGATGCTGGCGGTCCAGGCCACTACACCGTCGGTACGCGAGTAAATAGACGTGGTAGGTACTGGCGGCGCGCTGGGTAGGTCGAGTTCCGCCGTTGCTTCGGTGATATCTCGGCCGCTGGTCAACTCGTACAGACGCCAGGCGTTGGTGCTTTTGTGCGAGCCGGCAAAGGGTGTTCCCAGCGTGATGACACAGCGCACGCAATGTGGCAGCTCCTTTGCCAGTTCGCGGGCGTAGATGCCGCCGAGGCTCCAACCAACCAGACTGACTTGTTGCCCAGTGGCCAGGAAGGTGTCTTCCAATTGGCGCTTAGCGGTTTCCAAAATGCCGGCGCGCGGTCCAAAGTTGTGGCCTTGATTCCAACCGGATACGTCGTAACCCATTTTTTTTAAGTAGCTGCGCATGGGCAGGGTGGATCCATCGCTGGCCGAGAGACCCGGGAACACAATGACAGGGTGTCCATCGCCTTTGGACGCCCGGGCCAGAGCGGGCCAACTGGGCAGGACAGCCCACAACTCCCAGGGCGCACGGAATTCCAGTGCCATTAACAGTGCGTTAGGTGCCGGTTGGTGGTCTTGGGATGCAGTGTTCAATTTTTTGGCCATAAATAGTGAGGCAAGAGCCCAATTAATCCAACATCAACCGCTCTTGCTATGGTTGTCAACACATTAGCACCACTGGGGCGCGTCGACGGTGTGAAAAACATAGGGTTTTGCTCCCCTTTGCAGATTCGCGTCACGTTGGCGACTGTTTTCAGGTGCTCCGCCCTGCTGTGGGTGCTGGGTTGGTGGGGCAATAGCGGCAGTATGATGCCTACAAACGGCGTGTGCGCCGGATCCGTAATGAGGAAGAGACACCATGCAACCAGCCATGCCCGATACCACCACGGCACCTTCCCGAGCAGAGCTGGAGGTTGCCGCCAGCGATCGTCAGCGGGCGTTGGCGGGGCAGTACCTCACACTGCGTTTGGGTGACGAAAACTACGCTATCGCGATCTTGCGCGTGCAAGAAATTCGCTCGTATGAGCAGCCCACCAAAATGGTGAACTCTCCGAGCTTTATCAAGGGCGTCATTAATTTGCGTGGGGTCATCGTTCCCATCGTAGATTTGCGCTTGAAGCTGAACATGGAGACTGCGGATTACAACGAATTTACCGTGGTCATCGTGCTCAATATCCTCGGGACCGTGGTGGGCGCCGTGGTGGATGCCGTGTCCGACGTAGTGACGCTAGGCGCAGACTCCATCAAGCCGGCGCCGCAGTTTGACTCTGGCATCGATTCGCGTTTTGTGTTGGGCCTGGCCCACTTGGGCGAGCGGACACTGATCGTCATGGATATGCAGGCTTTGCTGAGCCACGCTGAGCTGGGTATATCGGCTAAGTAATCTGTCTCTGCGTCGGGGTCGGTGTCACGCCAGGGGGTTTGTTGTGTTTGAACGGATTGCGATCACCGAGTTCGTTCAGGTAGTTCTCGATGCCTTCTCCCTCGCGCTCTAGAAAACGCGCCACCGCGTCCGCGAAGGCAGGGTGGTCCAGCCAGTGGGCACTGGTGGTTCTGACCGGAAGCAAAGCGCGCGCCATTTTGTGCTCGCCCTGGGCACCCCCTTCGAAACGCTGGTAGCCGTTTGCAATGCACCAGGCAAGCGGCTGGTAGTAGCAAGCCTCAAAGTGCAGGCAGTCCACCCGTTCCAGTGCGCCCCAGTAGCGTCCGTAGGCGACGCCCTCGTTGGAGGGAATATTTTGGTTATTTGAGGCCCCGCCCGGCGAATAATATGGCTTTAATGCTATCAAACTTGTAGCAATTGAGCGACCATCCCGCTCTGCGATGAACATTACCCAACTCTCAGGCATGGCGCTGGCCACGCGCTGAAAGAAGTCCTGGGTCAGATAAGGTGCGTTGCCGTGTTCCAGGTAAGTGCGTTCGTAGCAGCGGTAAAAAAAGTCCCAGTCTTGCGCGCTAATCTGCGCGCCTTGCGCCGTTCTAAAGCGCACACCAGCTTCCACCACCTTGCGCCGCTCTTGGCGGATTTTTTTGCGCTTATCCTGCGACAGTGTGCCCAGAAACGCATCAAAGTCAGGGTAACCCGGGTGGGTGTTTTCCCAGTGAAACTGCACGGTGTGGCGCAGCATCAGCCCGGCTTGCTCGCAGGCTTGCACATCCTCTGGCGCATTGAAAAGCAGGTGCAAGGACGACATGTTTTGCGCTTGGCACCAAGCCAACAAGGCATCGACCAAGGCGCGACGCGCATGGGCGTCTATGGCCAGCAGGCGCGTGGATGGCACCGGTGTGAAGGGCACGGCGACTACCGCTTTGGGGTAATAGTCCAGCCCGTGTTGGGCATAGGCATTGGCCCAAGCCCAATCAAACACATATTCGCCATACGAGTGGCTTTTCGCATAGACCACGCAGGCGGCTGCTAAGACGCCATCGCGCTCCAGCAGCACGAAATGCGGCGACCAGCCGGTGCGCTGGCAGGCGCTGCCGCTGGCATCTAGCGCCGCGAGGTAAGCGTGGCGCATAAAGGGGCTGGAGTTGGACTGGGTGCGCAGCAGTTGGTCCCAGGTGCCGGGATCTACGTCTTTGGGCGAAGTAATAACCCGAATGACATAATCCTCAAGCATGGTGCAAAGGGCTCCATTGCAGGGCACCTAACTGCCGCTCAGTTAGGACGGTGCCCAACTTGAAAAAACTTGGACCATGACCCTCATTCTGTGCATTGCGCAACTCAATTTTGTCGTTGGTGATTTGACCGGCAACGCCAACAAAATCATCCAAGCGTCTCGCGATGCCTATGCACAAGGCGCCCGCTTGGTGCTGACACCTGAACTGTCGATTTGCGGCTATGCCGCCGAGGATTTGTTTTTGCGTCCCGCATTCATTCATGCCTGCGATGATGCCGTGAATTTCGTGGCTGCGTCCCTCGTCGATTTAAAAGACCTGACTGTTGTGATTGGGCATCCCACCGGGGGCGACAGCCGCACGCGCTCGGTCGCTGTCCAACACCGATTCAACGCGGCCAGCGTGTTGTGCGAGGGGGCCGTCATAGCCACCTACGCCAAACGCGAGCTGCCAAACTACCAAGTGTTTGACGAACGGCGCTATTTCACGCCAGGTAGCCAGCCGTGTGTGTTTGAGGCTGGACCAGCAGGTGCGCGCATCAAGGTTGGCCTGCTCATTTGTGAAGATGCCTGGTTTGAAACACCCGCCGCCGACGCCCAAGCCGCTGGTGCGCAACTGCTGGCCGTGATTAATGCCTCGCCGTTTCATGTTGGCAAGGGCTATGAGCGAGAACACACCATGCGCCAGCGGGTGGCAGCTACGGGTCTTCCCCTGGTCTACGCCCACCTGGTGGGTGGGCAAGATGAGGTGGTGTTTGAAGGTCACTCCTTTGCCATCAACGCGGATGGAGCTTTGGCGTGTCGAGCGCCAAGTTTCGAAGAAAAATGTGTGCTGGCCCGGGTGGAACATAGCAATGGCGCTATCAAATTGGTAGCGGACATCGAGCCCGAACGTACCGCCGAACGGGACTTGTGGGATGCATTGGTGTTGGGCGTGCGTGACTACGTGGGCAAAAATCGCTTCCCAGGGGTATTGCTGGGCCTGTCGGGCGGTATTGACTCAGCGCTGGTACTGGCGATTGCCGTCGATGCACTCGGGGCCGAAAACGTACGCACTGTCATGATGCCGTCGCCCTATACGGCTGACATTAGCTGGCTTGACGCCCGTGAGATGGCCCAGCGCCTGCGCGTGCGATACGACGAAATCTCCATCCTGCCGCACTTTGAAGCATTCAAAGACTCCCTGGCGACGGAATTTGCAGGGTTGCCCGAAGATACGACCGAAGAAAACATCCAGGCGCGTATCCGTGGGACTCTGCTAATGGCGCTGAGCAACAAATTCGGCAGCATGGTGCTCACAACGGGCAACAAGTCAGAAATGGCAACGGGCTATTGCACTTTGTATGGGGATATGGCGGGTGGTTTTGCCGTCATCAAGGATCTTGCCAAGACCTTGGTTTTCAAGATGGCGTACTGGCGCAATGAAAACGACCCGTATGGCACGGGTATCAACCCCATTCCCGAGCGCATCATTACCCGCCCGCCCAGCGCCGAGTTACGCCCTGACCAAAAAGACCAAGACAGCCTGCCGCCCTATGAGGTGCTGGACGCCATTTTGGACCGGTATATGGAAAACGACCAAAGCATTGAAACCATTGTTGCGGCGGGTTATGCACGGGCCGATGTTGAGCGGGTAACCCGCCTCATTCAAATCAACGAGTACAAACGCCGCCAAGCACCCGTGGGTATACGGGTAACCCACCGAAGCTTCGGTAAAGATTGGCGTTATCCTATTACCAACCGGTTTCGCGCCTGAACTCCCGTGCGCCGCACCGCTATCAACTGACCCATTGGAAAACCATGAAGCAAATCACCGCGATCATCAAACCATTTAAGCTTGAAGAAGTGCGCGAGGTACTTGCAGACTGTGGTGTGACCGGGCTGACGGTAACAGAGGTCAAGGGTTTTGGCAGGCAGAAAGGGCACACCGAGTTGTACCGGGGGGCGGAATACATCGTCGACTTTTTACCCAAGGTCAAGGTCGAGGTGGTGGTGAAGTCTGAGGACGTGGACCGGTGTGTGGATGCCATCGTCAAGGCGGCCCATACAGGCAAGATTGGAGACGGCAAGATTTTCGTCACAAGTGTCGAGCGCGTGGTCCGCATCCGCACCGGCGAGCAAGACGAGTCGGCGGTTTAGTTCAAGCTGTCGTACAGAGAGGTTTCTTGGGCTGTTGTGGGTTAGCCCAACACACGGCTGTACACAGCAGCACCCCAGACACCCGCTGCCAAGAGTAGGCTGAGCAGCACGGCAGCACTGCCCATATCTTTAGCGCGCTTAGACAAGTGGTGCCACTCAGGGCCGACGCGGTCAATGGTGGTTTCAATCGCCGTGTTTAAAAGTTCCACCACCATCACAGCAACTACGCTGCCGGCCAGTACGGCCGCCTCTACCCATGTACGGCCCAACCAAATTGCCATCGGCAGCAGGACTACGGCTGACACGGCTTCTTGGCGGAAGGCAGTCTCACCCCAGCCCGCACGCAAGCCTGCCAGCGAGTAGCCGGCAGCGTGCCACACACGGTTGAGGCCAGTACGGCCTTTTTGAGGGTTGACAGGCGAAGTCGACATTTCGGCGGACGTTAGCGGCTAAGGGGATGGGATTTGACCAGCCGGGTTCCTGCCCAAGCGTCGTGCCAAAACTGTTGGTCCGGCTGAAAACGACTCAACAAGGCCCATACGATTACCCAGCCAATCAGCAAAATACTGATTTCTGGCGCAGATAAATGGAACGGGCTGACCGCGAGCAAGGGCGGTAGAAACCACACCCAACTCAAGCAATACCGAGCCAGAGCACGCTTTTGCGATACCGGCTCATTATTACGGTCGACCAGCCGGATGTCCCAGGTTTTCATCGCGAGAGTCTGGCCCTTTGCCCAGAACCAGACAAAATAAATACCAAAAATGACGAACAAAAAGGCCTGCAAGGCGTGACGGTTATCGAGCGCGTTTCGCGTTTGGCTCAAAGTACCGAAGAGGTAGCCAGAAATGAACACGACACCGAACATAAGCAAGCCCTCATACAGCCAACAGGCTATGCGTCGGCGCAAACTGGGAGTGATCATCGTTTCCATGGACTAACGCGAGAGGTAAAACACCACCGGATTGTAGGTCGCTGTTGTGCGGTCCGCTCGGCGTAACCATGCAGGCCGTGTCACGAACTACCAGCCTGCTAGCTAGCTGATGCAGAGGCAGGTTTGACGGGCTGCGGTGCCTGTGGCAACAGCGTCTTTCGGTTGATAGTGGGCGTTGCGGCAATCGCTGCAGCGCGCTGCTCTGCAGGCGTATGGCGTGTCACGGGTACCGGAGTGACCTTTTCTGGGGAGGACTGCTTGGGTGATAAGGCCGCGCCTTTGGGCGCACTGGCTGCTTTTTCTGCAAATTTTTGCTTGTCCTCCGGCGTCAAGGCTTGGTAAGCATCCCAGTTTGCCGCCCGATTTGCGGCTGCCGGAAGCTTCTTGGTCTCGGCGAAGTTCAAACGTGCCACCGCCCGCTCACGGGGTGACAATGCTGCCCAGTCTGCCATGCGGGCTTGCAGTTTTTCTTGCTCTGCCGGGGCCTGCTGGGGATAAGTCAAAGCCATGGCGATCCACTTGCGCTTCCTGGCTGGCTCTAACGTTGCCCATATGGACGCAAGCGGTTGCAATATTTTTTGTTGACTTGGAGAAAGCTCAGACCAAGAAGGACCAGAGACCGCGGCTGCCAACACAGTGCTGGGGGTTTTCGGCGCAGAGGCGGGAACTGCCGGTTGCGCCAAAGCAGACCCAACCCCTGCGATAAGCGTCACAGTTAGCAGTAAAAGTTCTAGCGTTGTACGAATACCGTACGGCTCGGCTACTGGTGTGCGGGTAAAAAAAGTCAGCATTGCAGAGCTTAGTCCCGACCCGTTGTACGCAAAAACTGGGTGAAACCCGGATCCGTGTAGGCAGTCGGCGGAAGTTCGTCCGTCAGCAACTCGGTGTCAACGGACGCAATTTCGTCTGCCCAGAATTCATCTTGCACCAATTGAATAGTCAACAGGCCCGCAATCAGTGCCACCAAAGGCAGTACCGCCCCAATACGGCCCCACCAATTGAACGACTCTCCGCCCATCTGTAGGCTGGCCACTGGCCCATAGGAAGTCACCGAACTCGCAGTTTCCAGTTTCAGCACATTGCGCTTGGAAAGCGCAACCATGCGAGATGCTTTGAGCCGCTCTGAAATTTCGTGTGGAATGTCATCGCAAGCGTCAGACAGACGCGATGCGAAACGTTGACCAAACATATCCTCCGTGCTTAAAACAGAGGCTTGACGTGCCGTATTCATAATGTGATTCCCTTTCCCTTGAGGGCGTTGGCCAAGCTGTGCACCGCCCTAGAACAATGTGTTTTGACGCTGCCTTGTGAGCAACCCATCGCCGCTGCAGTTTCTGCGACATCCATCTCCTCCCAATAACGCAGCAAAAAGGCCTCTCGTTGACGGGCGGGAAGCTGTTGGATCTCTATTTCAATAATACGCAAGGTCTGTGCCCGATCGGTCTGACGCTCCGCGCTCTCGTTTTGTTCTGAATTACTGGAACTATTTAATGTTTCCAGCAAGTCGAAGTCACCGTCATCGCTGTCTGACTCGAAATCTCCCATGTTGGAGAAAAGCGCGTTGCGGGTCTTTTGCCGCCTAAACCAGTCCAATGTGCAGTTCGACAAAATCCGTTGGAACAACATCGGAAGTTCTTCGACTGGCTTGTGCCCGTAGTGCTCGGCCAGCTTCATCATGCTGTCCTGAACAATGTCCAGCGCTGCTTGGTCGTTGCGAACGTGATATACCGACCTTTTGAAGGCGCGACGTTCAACGCTTTTCAGAAAGTCCGAGAGTTCGAGATCAGAAGCCAAGTGTGCAGTGCCTAAGGCGCATAGGTGTGGGGGCTCAGCGGACGTCTATAAAAGACTGTAGCGCGGCCGCGATTTGAGCCGAATTATGACATCCGAGCGCCTAAATCCAATGGGGTCTGCCAGTAAATCATAGGATCGATGTCATAATCGCAGCTGCACATTAAAAGGCAAACGGGTCCTAGTCCGGCGTAAAATTCAGTTCGCCCATGGCTTTGACCTTAAGTTCTAACGCGACTCCACAAGGGTTGGCGAAGGGGCACCCAAGGTTTTTCGTTAGAGAAATTCACAAAGGTTCATCATGGAAAATTCCAAAGCCGAAATCGCTTCGGCCAACGCGGCGTACACCGCAAATAAATTATCTCCCGGAACGCCGCAGACGCTTGAGTTGCGCGGTGCAGAAATTCTTGTCAAAGCGTTGCAAGCTGAAGGCGTGAAATATGTGTGGGGCTACCCAGGTGGCGCGGTCTTACACATTTATGACGCGTTTTACAAGCAAGACACTATTCAACATGTGTTGGTACGTCACGAACAGGGTGCAGTGCACGCGGCCGACGGCTACGCGCGTGCCACCGGTGATGTGGGCGTCGCGCTAGTCACCTCTGGGCCGGGTGTGACCAATGCAGTGACCGGTATCGCCACCGCATACATGGACAGCATCCCCATGGTGATCATCACCGGGCAGGTGCCCACACATGCTATCGGGCTAGATGCCTTTCAAGAATGTGACACGGTGGGTATCACGCGCCCGGTTGTGAAGCATAATTTTTTGGTTAAGGATGCCCGCGACTTAGCGGACACCATGAAGAAGGCGTTTCACATTGCACGCAGTGGCCGGCCGGGTCCTGTTGTGGTCGATATTCCAAAGGATGTTTCTTTCAAAAAGGTCCCGTACCACGGTTATCCGACCCACGTCGTCATGCGCTCCTACAACCCAGTGCGCAAAGGTCACGGCGGCCAAATTCGCAAAGCACTGCAGTTATTGCTGGCTGCCAAGCGGCCCTACATCTACACCGGTGGTGGTGTGTTACTTAGCAATGCGTCTGCGGAGTTACGGACCTTGGTGGACATGCTGGGCTACCCGTGCACGAACACGCTCATGGGTTTGGGTGCCTACCCGGCAAGTGACCGAAAATTTTTGGGCATGCTGGGCATGCACGGAACCGTAGAAGCTAACAACGCCATGCAAAATTGCGATGTGTTGTTGGCCGTTGGCGCGCGATTCGATGACCGCGTGATTGGAAATCCTAAGCACTTTGCGCAGAACGAACGGAAAATAATCCACATCGATATTGATCCTTCCAGCATTTCAAAGCGCGTCAAGGTGGACATTCCCATCGTCGGTGATGTGAAAGACGTTTTGACTGAAATGATTGCAATGATCAAGGAAGGCGGCGTCAAGCCTGACGCCTCTGCGTTAGGCGCGTGGTGGGACACGATTGAGAACTGGCGCGCCCGTGATTGTATGAAGTACAGCATGGGTAAAGGTGATGTGATCAAGCCACAGTATGTTGTGGAGACGCTCTGGAATCTGACGAAAGATGCAGACGCGTACATCACGTCAGATGTAGGCCAGCATCAGATGTGGGCCGCGCAGTATTACAAGTTTGATGAGCCACGCCGTTGGATTAATTCTGGCGGATTGGGCACTATGGGCGTCGGCATTCCGTACGCTATGGGTATCAAACTGGCCAAGCCGGAGAGTGAAGTTTTCTGTGTGACTGGTGAAGGTTCCGTGCAGATGTGTATTCAGGAACTATCCACCTGTTTGCAATACAACACGCCAATCAAAATCGTCGCCTTGAACAACCGCTTCTTGGGTATGGTGCGTCAGTGGCAAGAAGTGGAGTATGAGGGGCGTTACAGCCATAGCTACATGGATGCACTGCCCAACTTTGTGAAGCTTGCTGAAGCGTATGGACACGTCGGTATGCTTATTGAGCGCCCACAGGACGTTGAACCTGCTTTGCGTGAAGCGCGCAAACTCAAAGACCGAACAGTGTTCATGGATTTCCGGACTGATCCAACCGAGAATGTATTCCCCATGGTGCAAGCCGGCAAGGGCATCACGGAAATGTTGCTGGGCTCTGAAGATCTCTAAATTCTCTGGTCGTTTAATCCCGTCTTATTGACGAATCTATTGTCTGCCAATTTCGGGTGTTACCGCACTCGGAGGAGGGCAGCGAAAAGAGGAATCACATCGTATGAAACATATCATTGCAGTTCTTTTAGAAAACGAACCGGGTGCACTGTCACGGGTCGTTGGCCTGTTTTCGGCACGTGGATACAACATTGAGTCCCTGACCGTAGCACCGACAGAGGACCCTAGTTTGTCGCGAATGACCATCCAAACGACTGGGTCGGATGACGTGATCGAACAAATCACCAAACATTTGAATCGATTGATTGAAGTGGTGAAGGTCGTCGATCTGACCGAAGGCGCTTACATAGAGCGAGAGCTGATGATGGTCAAAGTGCGTGCCGTGGGTAAGGAACGAGAGGAAATGAAACGGATGGCTGATATTTTTCGTGGACGCATCATCGATGTCACGGACAAGAGCTACACCATCGAACTCACAGGTGATCAATCAAAGAATGACGCCTTCCTAGAAGCGATAGAACGCACCGCCATCCTGGAAACTGTACGAACCGGTTCCAGCGGTATTGGTCGTGGTGAGCGCGTGTTGCGGGTTTAGCATGCACGCGACCCGTGTGTTTGGGCTGGCTCAGTGCACATGGGTTTCGGTAGAAGCTTTCGCTTTTGCCTTGAGCCAGAGGTTTCTTGTAACGGGGCTATTTTGGCCACCATTTATTTCGGAGAGAAAATGAAAGTTTTTTACGACAAAGACTGCGATTTGAGCCTAATCAAGGGCAAAACCGTCGCCATCATCGGTTACGGCAGTCAAGGCCATGCCCACGCTCAAAACTTGAACGACAGTGGTGTCAAAGTTGTTGTCGGCCTGCGCAAAGGTGGCGCCTCTTGGCCAAAGGTTGAGAAGGCTGGTTTGCAAGTGGCTGAAGTGGCGGACGCTGTCAAAGCAGCAGATGTTGTGATGATTTTGTTGCCAGATGAACAAATTGCATCCGTCTACACGCAGGACGTCGAACCGAATATTAAATCGGGAGCGTCCTTAGTGTTTGCTCATGGGTTTAACGTGCACTACGGGTTTGTAACCCCACGCGCTGATCTGGACGTGTGGATGGTCGCGCCAAAGGCACC
The DNA here is from genome assembly GCA_046595515.1 of Rhodoferax sp. Taxonomy (GTDB): domain Bacteria; phylum Pseudomonadota; class Gammaproteobacteria; order Burkholderiales; family Burkholderiaceae_C; genus Allorhodoferax. The sequence continues at coordinate 40,941 of JBKJOV010000005.1, forward strand.
CGGACACACCGTGCGGGGCACGTACGCCCAGGGCGGCGGTGTTCCTCATTTAGTGGCTGTGCATCAGGATAAGTCTGGTCGCGCACGTGAATTAGCTCTGAGCTATGCAATGGCTAACGGTGGTGGTAAGGCCGGCATCATAGAAACGAATTTCCGTGAAGAAACTGAAACGGATTTGTTCGGCGAGCAAGCGGTCTTGTGCGGTGGCACCGTAGAACTCATCAAAGCTGGATTTGAAACTTTGGTTGAAGCGGGATATGCACCGGAAATGGCTTACTTCGAGTGCCTGCATGAACTCAAGTTAATTGTGGACATGATTTATGAGGGCGGTATCGCCAACATGAACTACTCTATTTCTAACAACGCAGAGTACGGGGAGTATGTGACGGGCCCGCGTATCGTCACGAGTGCCACCAAGGATGCCATGCGTCAATGCCTGAAGGACATTCAAACAGGAGAGTATGCCAAGAGCTTTATCCTAGAAAGTAAGGCGGGGGCACCAACGCTGTTGAGCCGTCGGCGTATCACATCAGAGCATCAAATCGAGCAGGTTGGTGAAACGCTGCGTGCGATGATGCCCTGGATAAAGAAAAATAAGTTGGTGGACCAAACCCGCAATTAAATTTACAGGCATTTCTGTTTAAAAGGGTCACTGCGGTGGCCCTTTCTATTGGCGCTAACCCATGGCGCTTGCCTAGTCCCTTACACTGTGTCGAAGTGCACAGCACTCAGCTTCAGTGGTTTGAAGGGTTGTGATGGGTCAACACAGTGCCCACTTTTTGGCAAGGAATACTATGCATGATGGAAACGATATCGCTCCCGCTCCAGTGGATGGGGTTGTGATAAAAAAGCGAAGAAAAGGTATTTACATACTGCCCAATCTGTTTACGTTGGCGGCTTTGTTCGGTGGGTTCTACGCCATCGTGATGGCAATGAACGGCCGCTACGACCTTGCTGCTGTTGGTATCTTTTGCGCTATGGTGCTCGACAGTCTGGATGGTCGTGTTGCCCGCATGACGAATACCCAGAGCGCATTTGGCGAGCAAATGGACTCTTTGTCGGACATGGTGTCTTTTGGTGCGGCACCAGCTCTAATCGCATACGAATGGGCTCTTCGCGGGCTGGGGCGCTGGGGGTGGTTTGCGGCTTTCGTCTATTGCGCTTGCGCGGCGTTGCGTTTGGCACGCTTCAACGTGAATACAGGCGTGGTAGACAAACGGTATTTCCAAGGTCTTCCATCCCCGGCGGCAGCGGCCTTAATTGCTGGTTTTATCGGAGTGGCCACTGACCATGGGATCGCAGGGCCCTCTGTCGCTTGGCCGATGTTTGCGCTTGCGTTATATGCAGGTTTGACTATGGTGACTAACGTGCCGTTTTACAGCTTCAAAGACCTCAGTATGAAGCGTAGTGTGCCGTTTGTCGTCATCGTATTGATTGCATTGGCGATAGCGGTGATAAATATAGATCCACCCACTGTGGGCTTTGGCATATTCATGGTTTACGGGTTGAGTGGCTATGTCGTCTACGGTTGGCGAAAAGCCAAGGGCTTGCAGACCAGCGTTATCAGTACGTCCACCGACGAACCGGACGAACGGGGCCTGCACAAATGAGCGGCTTGTGGTACATTGAGATCATGAATTTTATTTTGCTAGCACTATTAGACACACGCCTAAACGGGCGGAATAAGTAGCGCTCGCGACTGTTTCCAAAAAGGCCCGTTTGCACATGCAACGGGCCTTTTTTTTGGTCTCGATTTTTTCTCAGTACCGGTAATCACAGGAGCTCAATATGACCGATAAATTAATTATTTTTGATACGACGTTGCGGGACGGCGAGCAGTCGCCAGGAGCGTCCATGACCAAGGATGAGAAGTTGCGCATTGCGAGGCAGTTGGAGCGACTGAAAGTAGATGTCATTGAAGCTGGATTCGCGGCCAGTTCCAATGGTGATTTTGACGCTGTGCAGTTGATTGCCAACTCGATCAAAGATTCAACTGTGTGTTCACTGTCGCGCGCCAATGACCGCGATATTGCGCGAGCCGCAGAGGCGCTCAGGGGTGCCAACAGCGCCAGGATACACACCTTCATTGCAACTTCTGCCTTGCATATGGAGAAGAAACTGCGCATGACACCAGATCAAGTGTTTGAGCAAGCCAAACAATCGGTTCGCTTTGCACGCAATTTGGTGGCTGACGTGGAATTTAGCCCGGAAGATGGGTATCGCAGCGATGTAGATTTTTTGTGCCGAGTCATAGAAGCAGTCATCGCCGAGGGTGCAACAACCATCAATGTGCCAGATACCGTGGGTTACGCCATTCCTGAGCTGTATGGCAATTTCATCAAGACGTTGCGGGAACGAATCCCAAACTCAGACAAAGCCATTTGGTCTGTGCATTGCCACAACGATCTGGGAATGGCGGTGGCAAACTCATTGGCTGGTGTAAAGATCGGCGGAGCGCGGCAGGTGGAGTGCACCATCAATGGGCTCGGGGAGCGCGCTGGGAATTGCAGTTTAGAGGAAGTCGTGATGGCTGTGAAAACGCGCCGCGACTATTTCAACTTGGACTTAGATATCGATATCAAGCACATATTGGCAGCAAGCCGCATGGTCAGTCAGACAACCGGCTTTTTGGTGCAACCAAATAAAGCGGTGGTAGGCGCTAATGCATTCGCACACGCGTCCGGCATTCACCAAGATGGCGTGCTGAAAGCCCGTGACACTTATGAAATTATGCGGGCAGAAGATGTTGGCTGGTCGGCTAATAAGATCGTGCTGGGCAAGCTTAGTGGCCGCAATGCTTTCAAGCAACGCCTGTTGGAATTAGGGGTTCAGCTTGAAAGCGAAGGCGATGTGAATATTGCGTTCGCGAAGTTCAAGGAATTGGCCGACCGCAAGAGCGAAATATTCGATGAAGATATTTTGGCCCTTGTCGGTGACGAAAGCGTGACCCATGAGAAGGAGCAGTATCGTTTTGTCTCACTGTCTCAGCGCAGTGAGACCGGCGAGCGGCCGGTAGCGTCGATCGTGTTCACGGTAGACGGGAAGGAAGTAGCGGAAACGTCTGAAGGCAACGGCCCAGTGGATGCATCGCTCAAAGCCATCGAGTCGTATGTCAAGAGCGGGGCTGAGATGGTTTTGTATTCGGTGAACGCCATCAGTGGCTCAACAGAGAGCCAAGGCGAAGTTACAGTGAGGCTGCAAAATAGCGGGCGTGTTGTCAATGGCATGGGTGCAGATCCGGATATCGTTGTAGCGTCAGCCAAGGCGTACCTCAGCGCGTTGAACAAGCTGCAAAGTAAGTTGGATCGGGTGGCGGCCCAAGGCTAAATTCGACATTTTTTGCAGGTTTGGTAGTTTCCTGAAGTTTGCCTCGCAAGTCATTGATATTGCGAGGTTTTTCCTATAAACACTTGACCACTTGCAAAGCGTGTGGCTTAATAATTTAGATCGCTCTTTTCGCGATTGTGGGGTACGACTTGAAACGACTTATCTTGAATTTCGGCCTGGTAGCGGCTCTTGGTGTCACATACTGTGTTTCTGGGTATGCAGCAACGAAGCAATCCAACACGGCCAAACAGTCGGTTTACAAGAAGCCCACAAGCAAACCCCAAGTCGCTCGGAAGCGAGCGTCTACCCGAGTTGCAGTCGCGGAGAAACCGACTTTTGGCCAACTTGCAGGGCTTCATGGTGCCGTTGATTCTTTGGCTCTAAAGAGTAGTGTTGCGTTCGTGGTTGATCAAGACACCAACGAAGTTCTTTTCAAGAAAAACGAATTGGCGGTGCTTCCCATCGCATCCATCACCAAGCTGATGACGGGTCTCTTGGTCAGTGAGGCGAAATTGCCGATGGACGAGCCGATCACGATTACGCAAATGGACGTAGATACTGAGAAGGGCAGTTCCTCACGATTGAAAGTCGGCGCCACATTGAGCCGTGGAGAGTTATTGCATCTGGCATTGATGTCCAGTGAGAACCGGGCTGCCCACGCGTTGGGACGGACTTACCCGGGCGGCCTTACTACTTTTGTCGAAAACATGAATGTCCGCGCTAGAACGCTGGGTATGTTGGACACGCGGTATGTTGAGCCGACAGGTTTGTCGAGTAAAAACCAATCTAGCGCGCGCGACTTGGCTACATTGGTCAGCTTTGCGTATGGCGATCCGACACTGCGAGAACTGTCAACCTCCACCGGACACCAAGTGGCAGTTGGTCGTCGTACATTGCAATACAACAACACCAACCGATTGGTAAAAAATCCCGCTTGGGATATCGGTTTGCAGAAAACTGGCTACATCTCTGAAGCCGGACAGTGCTTAGTCATGCAGGCCAAGGTTGCAGGCCGAAAGCTCATCATGGTATTTCTTGATTCCAAAGGGAAGCTCAGTCGTTTGGGCGACGCTGAACGGGTCAAGCATTGGGTGGAGTCGATCGCACCAGTGGCTACACCAGCCGTAACAACCTCATTGGTTGTGCAAAAGCTGCCTAATTCCTGAGCGTTGCACCGGGTTTATCGACTGATCGATTGTTGATGGCCGAGTGTCTCGGAAATTTGTCGGGCAGTTTCTTTGAGTTTGGGCAACCATTGATCCTCCATGCGTCCAGACGGGGCGGATATCGATAGTCCAGCAATGAGTTTGTTCTGGTCGTCGTAAACACCAGCGGCCATGCAACGAACGCCCAACTCCAACTCCTCATTGTCTAGTGCATGCCCAGATTGGCGTGTCTTGGAGAGCTCCTTTTCTAGCGTTTCTAGCTGCGTAATACTGTTTTTGGTGTGGCCGTGCAGGCCTGTACGAGTGGCATAGGCGCGAATACGCTGTGGATCATCGGCGGCTAAAAATAGTTTGCCCACCGATGTGAGGTGAAGTGGGGCCCGGCCACCAATGGCCCGAACCACTTGCATGCCCGAGCGCTCGCTGTATGCACGTTCTACGTACACTATCTCGTCCCCCTGTCGCATGCTAAGGTTGACCGGCTGCTGCGTAAGCTTGTGTAGTTCACGCATCGGTGCGACCGCGGCATCCCGGACATTGAGTCGACCTTTCACCAAGTTGCCGAGCTCGAGCAAGCGCATACCGAGGCGATAGCTTCCGGGTTGAGGGCGATCGACATACCTTCCAATCGCTAGGTCGTTGAGAATACGATGTGCTGTAGACGGGTGAAGTCCAGTCTTTTCACTGATTTCTTTTAACGAAACCGTGTCTTCACGTGAGGCCAACGCATTTATGAGCATAAACATGCGCTCGATCACTTGAACGGTTGGGACACTGGGCAACTCGGAGTCTTTTCGGGTCATAAATCAGACGGCTTTAGCGGTCATTTTTGACGACATGGCAGCGCAGGCGCTTGCCATTGGTCATCTTTAAGAATTTGCAAAGGAGAAAATCGCGCTTTGTATTTCATCTTGGCGCTGCTCTCAATCCAATAACCTAGATAGACGTATTGAAATCCCATTGTCTGGGCCTGGGTAATTTGCCACATCACGTTGTAGGTTCCGTAGCTAGCGCTTTCCTCAGGTTCAAAAAAAGTGTAGACCGCCGAAATGCCGTCCTCCAACACATCGAGGATAGAGACCATTTTGAGCAGTCCCGGTCCGCCCGTCGGATCGTCTTGCCGGAATTCGACCAATCGGGAGTTGACCCTGCTTTGCAATAAAAACTGGGTGTACTGATCGACACTGTCCTGATCCATACCACCCCCAGCATGCCGAGTATTTTGGTAGCGTAAGTAAAGCGCGTAGTGTTCTGGGTCATATCCTAGCTTTAACACCCTTGCAGACAGTGATCTGTGCTGCGACCAAGCACGCCGTTGGCTTCGAGTTGGGGCAAACTGATTAACAACAACGCGCAAAGGCGTACAGGCTTGGCAGCCGTCGCACAGCGGCCGGTAGGTGAACATTCCGCTGCGGCGAAAGCCTTTCGCTACCAACTCTGAATAGGCTGAATTGTTGATAAGGTGGCTGGGCGTAGCGACCTGGGAACGCGCTTGGCGGTTAGGCAAGTAGCTGCAATCGTACGGCGCAGTGGCGTAAAACTGCAGCGTCTGGATCGGTAGGTCTTTGAGGTCTGTCATCGGGGCAGGTCAAGCAGACAATACATGGTGCCAGTATAGAGGGGAGAACTGCCAGGCCGGACCAGCCTGCAGTCGCGCAAGCTTAATGTGCGCCAGGAAATCGTGTCGCGGAATTTCACTAGCCCCCAAAGATGCTAAGTGGTGCGTGTTTTGCTGGCAGTCCACCATCAGAACGCCATGTACCCTGCACATAGCGACCAGTGCAGTTAATGCAATTTTGGAGGCATCAGGTGTGTGGGCGAACATGGACTCACCAAATAGAGCTTTACCAATGGCAACGAAGTACAGGCCGCCTTGTAACTCACCGTCGATCCAAGTCTCGACGCTATGGGCAAAACCTGCATGATGTAGTGCCAGGTAGCCCCCAACCATGGCGGGCAAAATCCAAGTGCCAGGCTGTCCCCGGCGTGGCTTGGACGCGCAGGTCTGAATGACCGTGTCAAAAGCTGAGTTCACGCGAATCTCGCTGTCTGGGTTCAGACTGAACCGCTGCACTAGCTTTCGCATGGAGCGGTGCAGACGGAAGTGACTGGGTTGCAGCACCATCCGTGGGTCAGGGCTCCACCACAAAATGGGTTGGCCGTCACTAAACCACGGAAATATTCCACGCCCGTAGGCAGCTAGCAAAGTACGCGTGTCAAGTGCACCGCCTGCTGCCAATAGCCCCGGGGCTTGAGAGTCCAGCCCCCAGGCTTCTTGCGGGTCTGGAAATGGTTCTCCCGGCGCAAGCCAGGTTAGGTGAGCAGCAGGTTCAGGCATAGATGGGAATGTGCGCAGTGTTCAATGCAAAAAATTTAACGCTTGGCACAGATCATGGTTTTCGTCGGGTTAGAATACTGTTTGTCGGCGTGTAGCGCAGCCTGGTAGCGCACCTGCTTTGGGAGCAGGGGGTCCAAGGTTCGAATCCTTGTACGCCGACCACTATTCTTAGCAAAGGCCCCAGAGTGTTGGTACTTCGGGGCCTTTGTGCTTTGTGCCCGTAGCTCAGTCGGATAGAGCAACAGCCTTCTAAGCTGTGGGTCGGGGGTTCGATCCCCTCCGGGCACGCCATTTGGCCTCTCGGGGCGCAGTTTTTCATGGCTACCCGCGTGCAACGCCAATGCTCACTGCGCAGACCTGTACATCGAGCCCCATCCACCGCATGACCGCAGCTTGAAATTCACGGGTCGCGCCGGTACTAAAAAATGCGGGCAAAGGGCCCGGCTGAAGGGCTTGCGACGTCGATTCCGATGCCAACATCCCAGACTCATGCAGCAGACGCCGGGTCTGGCGGGCTACTGGAACGCCGCCTTCCAGAAAGGTAACTTCGGGCCCGACCAATTGACGCAATTGATCCGCAATGAACGGGTAGTGGGTGCAACCGAGCACTAGCGTATCTATTTCGCCAAATTGTGAGCCAAAAAGACCGAGAGCCCGGGTATACATTGAGGCTACTGCTACTATTTTTGTAGCGTCAGCATGTTCAATGGCATCTGCCAAACCATCGCAGGCCTGTACTGTAAAAGTGGCGCTACCCGTCACAGTGTGCTGCAGTTGGGCAAATTTTTCGCTATTGAGCGTTCCGCGTGTTGCCATGACACCCACGCGACCCGTTTTGCTCATCGCCGCTGCAGGCTTGAGGGCTGGCTCTATTCCCACGATGGGCAACAGCGGGTAAGCGTGACGCAACTCGCGAATCGCCGTAGCGGTCGCCGTATTACAGGCCACCACCAGGGCTTTTATGGCGTGTTGCTCCCGCAAATACTGGGTGATAGCGTGGGATCTGGACACCACGTGGGCAGGGTCGCGCTCGCCGTAGGGTGCGTGGCCAGCATCCGCGACGTAAACAAACTTCTCCAGCGGCAATTCTTCACGCAGAGCACGCAAGACGCTCAACCCACCGATCCCGCTGTCGAAAACGCCAATTGCACGCGAACTGTCAGCGTTTTGCATCGGGCTTATCGGCTGGTCAACGGGATGGTCTTGAACTCTCCCGTAGCGATTTTCTTTTGCCATTCGGCTGGCCCGGTGATGTGGGCGCTGGTGCCACCGGCGTCTACGGCCACCGTCACCGGCATGTCGACGACGTCAAATTCGTAGATGGCTTCCATACCCATATCGGCAAAGCCCACCACTTTGGCCGTTTTGATGGCTTTAGATACGAGGTAGGCGGCACCGCCAACCGCCATGAGGTATGCGCTCTGGTGCTTTTTGATGGCTTTGATAGCGACCGGGCCGCGTTCAGCCTTGCCAATCATGGCGATCAAGCCGGTCTCGGCCAGCATCATTTCGGTGAATCCATCCATGCGCGTGGCGGTAGTGGGACCAGCGGGGCCTACTGCCTCGTCGCGCACCGGGTCTACAGGCCCAACGTAGTAAATGACGCGGTTGGCAAAATCCACTGGTAGAGGTTCGCCTTTGGCGAGCATGCCCTGGATACGCTTATGTGCAGCATCGCGGCCAGTCAGCATCTTGCCGTTCAGCAAGAGGGTCTGTCCCGGCTTCCAGCTAGCAACTTCTGTCCTGGTTAGGGTGTTCAAGTCCACTGATTTACTGGCTTTGTAGTCGGGAGCCCAGTTCACGTTGGGCCACAGGTCCAGGCTTGGTGGGTCCAGGTACACCGGACCGTTGCCGTCCAACACAAAATGCGCATGGCGCGTGGCGGCGCAGTTGGGGATCATGGCAACGGGCTTGCTTGCAGCGTGGGTCGGGTACATCTTGATCTTCACATCCAGCACCGTAGTCAGGCCACCCAGGCCCTGCGCGCCTATGCCCAGGGCGTTGACCTTTTCCATCAGCTCTAGCCGCAGCTTTTCTACGTTATCCAACACCACGCCGGACGCCGCTTTGGCTTGCAACTCGTACATGTCCAGGTCGTCCATCAGGCTTTCCTTGGCCATCAAAACAGCTTTCTCGGCGGTGCCGCCTATGCCAATGCCCAGCATGCCAGGTGGGCACCAGCCCGCGCCCATGGTGGGTACCGTTTTAAGCACCCAGTCCACCACGCTGTCACCCGGGTTCAACATGACCATCTTGCTCTTGTTTTCAGAGCCACCACCCTTGGCGGCCACAGTCACTTCCACGGTGTTACCCGGCACAATTTCGGTGAAGATGACTGCCGGCGTGTTGTCCTTGGTATTTTTGCGCAAGAACTCTGGGTCAGCCACCACGCTAGCGCGCAGGGTGTTGTCGGGGTGGTTATAGCCTTGGCGTACGCCCTCGTTGATGGCGTCGTCCAGCGAGCCCGTAAAGCCGTCCCAGCGCACGTCCATGCCCACTTTTAGGAATACGTTGACGATGCCGGTGTCCTGACAAATGGGGCGGTGGCCCGTGGCGCTCATTTTGCTGTTGGTCAGGATCTGTGCGATGGCGTCTTTGGCCGCTGGGCTTTGCTCGCGCTCGTACGCGCGGGCCAAATGGGCTATGTAGTCTGCAGGGTGGTAGTAGCTGATGAACTGCAGGGCTGCAGCTACGGATTCAATGAGGTCGGTTTGGCGGATGGTAGTCATGGGGGAGTGGGGGCCTGATTGCGGTTCTGGGCTGGAATAAAATGTCCACCGAGAGTGTACTGAAACCCTCGCAAGGCAGGCAGAATGCAGGACTCGGAGGAAAGTCATGGTCATTCAAAAACTACGCGCGCAGATTCAAGCATTCATAGCATCCCAATCGGCAGGGGGGATATTGCTGGCCGTTGCGGCAATTGCTGCGCTGATTGCCAGCAATTCAGGCGCGCGTGGTGCTTATCAGGCCTTACTGGCCTCACCTATCGAAATTCGTATTGGTGATGGGCTGCAACTGGCGAAGCCTTTCCTGGTGTGGGTCAATGACCTGTGGATGGCCGTGTTTTTCTTCCTGGTTGGCCTGGAAATTAAACGCGAGCTCCTGGAAGGAGAACTGTCCACCCGCGCCCAGGTGCTGCTGCCCGCGGCGGCGGCCTTGGGCGGTATGGCGGCGCCTGCATTGATCTACGCTGCCATCAACGCGGGTGACGCCGTGGCCTTGCGCGGTTGGGCGATTCCCGCAGCTACGGACATCGCCTTTGCCCTGGGGGTGCTTATTCTTTTGGGCAAGCGCGTTCCCACAGCGCTCAAAATATTTCTGACCGCCGTGGCCATCATGGACGACTTGGGTGCCATCGTCGTCATTGCAGCGTTTTACACCGCGCAATTGCATCTGGGCATGCTGGGCTATGCGGCATTGGCCGTGTGTGTTTTGGTTGGCCTCAACCGCTTGGGCGTGAGGACTTTGGTGCCCTATGTCGTGGTGGGGGCCGTGGTGTGGTACTTCGTATTGAAGTCAGGAGTTCACGCCACCATTGCGGGCGTGCTAACGGCATTGTGTATTCCCTTGAAGGACCGGGAGGGCGGGTCGCCTTTGCGCCATGCTGAACACCTGCTGCATCCTTGGATTACTTTTATGGTGCTGCCGGTGTTTGCGTTTGTCAATGCCGGCGTGGCGTTGGACGGCGTGAAACTGTCGACTCTGGTGCAGCCTGTGCCCCTGGGCATCATGGCGGGCCTGTTGCTGGGGAAGGCAATTGGCGTGATGGGCGCATCGTGGTTGATGATCCGCTGGGGCGGCGCCCAGTTACCCAGCGGCGCCAGTTGGGGTCAATTCTTCGGGGTGGCCATTTTGTGCGGCATAGGTTTTACCATGAGCCTGTTCATTGGCTCACTGGCGTTTGCCGGTCAGTCGGCAGAGCTGGATGTGCAACTCAAAATTGGGGTGCTCTGCGGCTCCGTGATCTCGGCTCTGCTGGGCACAGGTATCTTACTGAACTGCGCCCGAAAGGCTCCAGCACGTGCACCCGCCTAGTGCTCTTTGCTGGACGCAGAAGCTGGCGCTTGGGACATCAAGCGGTCCGTGTAGGCGATTGCCATGGCAGACAGCAAGAAAGCGATGTGGATCACGGTTTGCGCTATCAAAACTTTGTCACTGTATTGCTCGGCGTTGATGAATGTTTTTAGTAGGTGGATGGAGCTGATGCCGATGATGGCTGTGGCCAGTTTTACCTTCAGCACTGACGCATTCACATGGCTCAGCCACTCGGGTTGGTCCGGGTGGTCTTCCAGATTCATGCGGGACACAAAGGTCTCATAGCCTCCCACAATCACCATGATTAACAGGTTGGAGATCATGACTACGTCGATCAAAGCGAGCACCACCAGCATGATGATGGTTTCGTTCAGTCCAGTAACAGCAACCGTATCCTTATAACCAATACTTTTAACCAACTGCGCCAGCGCCGTTTGGTTACCAAACGCCGCTTCGAGCAAATGCACCAGTTCTACCCAGAAGTGGAAAACATAGACCGCTTGCGCCGCAATCAAACCCAGATACAGCGGCAACTGCAACCAGCGGCTGGAAAAGATGACCTGGGACAACAGGCTCATGCTTGGGGGCTTAGCAACTTTTTTAGGTGTTTGGGTCATGGCAATCGGGGTAGGTAAAACAACCGCGATTGTAGAAGTCTTACATGGGCCCTATAAATATGAGTCAGTGATATGTAAGTGCAATCCCACACTATCCGTCCGGTTGAAAATTATTAATGTGTAGGAGACAAAAGCCATGAGTACGTCATCGTCCACCATCGAATCTGTTTTGGTTGAAAACCGGGTATTTCTGCCAAGCGATGCCATGGTCAAGTCCGCCCGCATTTCCGGCATGGACGGGTACAACGCCCTGTGCGCGGAGGCTCAGAAAGATTTTGAAGGCTTCTGGGCCCGCCTGGCGCGAGAAAACGTAGTTTGGAACAAACCCTTTACACGTACTCTGGACGAATCCAATGCACCGTTTTACCAATGGTTTGACGACGGTGAGCTGAACGCATCGGCTAACTGCCTCGACAAGCATATCGGTACGCCCACCGAGAACAAGGTCGCCGTTATTTTTGAAGCCGACGATGGAACCGTCACCAAGACCACCTACAAAGAGCTGCTGGTGCGCGTGAGCCAGTTTGCCAACGCGCTGAAAGCGGATGGTGTGAAAAAGGGCGATCGCGTGTTGGTTTATATGCCCATGACGCTCGAAGGCGTGATTGCCATGCAGGCCTGCGCGCGCATTGGCGCCACCCACAGCGTGGTGTTTGGCGGCTTCTCGGCCAAGGCCTTGCAAGAGCGCATCATTGACGCGGGAGCAGTGGCAGTCATCACCTGCAACTACCAAATGCGCGGGGGTAAGGAATTACCGCTCAAAGCGATTGTCGACGAGGGCTTGGCAATGGGCGGCTGCGACACGATCAAAACGGTTTATGTCTACCAGCGCACGCGCACTGCCTGCAATATGCTGGCAGGGCGTGACAAGACCTTTGACGAGGCCTTGGTGGGCCAAAGCACTGATTGCCCTCCGGTACCGGTCGGTGCAGAGCACCCGCTGTTTATCCTTTACACCTCAGGCTCAACGGGCAAGCCCAAGGGCGTTCAGCATTCCACCGGTGGCTACTTGCTGTGGGCTAAGCTGACCATGGACTGGACCTTCGACTTGAAGCCCAGCGACGTGTTTTGGTGCACCGCCGATATCGGCTGGATCACTGGTCACACCTATGTGGCCTACGGCCCTTTGGCTGCCGGCGCGACACAAATCATTTTTGAAGGTATTCCGACGTTCCCGAATGCGGGCCGCTTTTGGCAGATGATTGAACGCCACAAGTGCACGATTTTTTACACCGCACCTACGGCGATTCGTTCGCTCATTAAAGCCGCTGAAAGCGATGCTGCTGTGCACCCTGACCGCTCGGATTTGAGCAGTCTGCGCATCCTGGGTTCGGTGGGTGAGCCCATCAATCCAGAAGCTTGGATGTGGTACCACAAGAATATCGGCCATGAGAACTGCCCGATTGTCGACACTTTTTGGCAAACAGAAACCGGTGGACACATGATGACGCCGCTGCCTGGTGCCACCCCGCTCGTACCTGGTAGCTGTACCTTGCCGCTGCCCGGAATCATGGCCGCTATCGTCGACGAAGTCGGTAATGACATCCCCAACGGCACTGGCGGTATTCTGGTTGTGAAGCGGCCGTGGCCGTCGATGATTCGCACAATCTGGAATGATCCAGAGCGTTTTAAGAAAGCCTACTTCCCCGAAGAAATGGGTGGCACCATGTACTTGGCGGGAGACGGCGCCGTGCGCAGCCCCGACCGGGGGTACTTCCGCATCACGGGGCGGATTGACGACGTGCTCAATGTGTCTGGTCACCGCATGGGCACCATGGAAATTGAGTCGGCGCTGGTGTCGCATTCTGCTTTGGTTGCTGAAGCTGCCGTGGTGGGGCGACCGGACGATTTGACCGGCGAGGCCATATGCGCATTTGTGGTGCTCAAGCGCCCGATGCCCCAAGGGGATGAGGCCAAGGCCATCGCCAAGCAACTGCGTGACTGGGTGGCCAAAGAAATTGGGCCGATTGCCAAACCCAAGGACATCCGCTTTGGTGAGAACCTGCCCAAGACGCGCTCCGGCAAAATCATGCGTCGCTTGTTGCGTTCTCTGGCCAAGGGCGAGTCCATTACACAGGACACCTCCACACTTGAGAATCCCGCTATCTTGGACCAATTGGGTCAGACCTACTGAGTTGATTTGCTATATAAATAATAGCTGCCACATCAGGTTTTATCCGGGCTCCAACCGTTTTTGACGCAGAAAAGCCACCTGAATGCGAATTTTGGTGTGGCGGGCTACGCGGCGCAGCCTGACGCTCTTATTTAGTGTTCAAAATCCAGGTGACCAGGGTTTTGGCATCCGCTTCGCTGACCTGGGGGTTGGCGGGCATGGGTACTGCACCCCAAACACCGCCGCCGCCTTTAACAACCTTGGCTGCCAGCTTTTCAGCCGCCGTTTTGTCTGTCTTGTATTTGGCTGCGATGTCTTTATAAGCCGGGCCCACCAACTTCTTTTCTGCGGCATGGCAAGCCATGCAATTTTTGGACGTGGCCAGCGCCAAGTCAGCGTAGGCCGGCGATAGGAATAGAAGCGTTGCAGCGCTGGCCAGCGCGCCGGGCAGAGTAGTTTTCATGAATGTCCTGTGGAGGTTGGGTTACAGTGATTCAACGAAATTGTAAGTAGGGTGGTTGACCCGAGGCAGATTCTGCCCCACCCAAACAAAGGAGATACGCATGTATGCAGTGGCTGTGGGCGTGATTTTGATGCTGTTGAAGTACCTGGAAGTCGATCCGGTTGTCAATTGGGCATGGTGGTGGGTGCTGTCGCCCTTTGCGGTGGCAGTAGTCTGGTGGATGTGGGCTGATGCTACGGGGTGGACGAAAAAGCAGGTCATGAAACGCGAAAATGAACGTCGCCAAGCCCGCATCGACAAAAATCGTGCCGCGATGGGCACGTTAAACAGCAAACGTAAACGTTAGTAATTGTCAAGTACCGCACCGTTGCTGGCAGACGATGCATTGAACGCAAACTTGGCTTGCACACCGCGCGTGTAGCGTGGTTTGGGGGCTGTCCACGCGGCGCGGCGCTTGGCAATTTCTTCTTCGGGCACGTTCAGTTCCAGAATCAACTGGCGTGAGTCGATGGTGATGGAGTCGCCCTCATGCACCAGGGCAATCACGCCACCGGCGGCCGCCTCAGGTGCCACATGGCCCACGACCATGCCCCAGGTGCCGCCCGAGAAGCGACCGTCGGTAATCAAGCCAACCGACTCGCCCAAGCCTTGACCAATCAACGCACCCGTAGGGGCCAGCATTTCGGGCATGCCGGGGCCACCCTTGGGGCCCAGGTAGCGCAGCACCATCACGTCGCCGGGAACAATCTTGTTGTCCAAAATGGCCTTAAGCGCAGATTGCTCGTCTTCAAAAACACGGGCTGGGCCAGTCATCACCGGGTTCTTCAGGCCGGTGATCTTGGCGACGGCGCCCTCAGGACTCAGGTTGCCCTTCAGTATGGCCAGATGGCCCTGCGCATACATGGGCTTGTCGATGGGGCGAATCACGTCTTGGTCGGCACGCGGCACATCGGGAATGTCCTTGAGTACCTCCGCCACGGTCTGGCCGGTGATAGTGATGCAGTCGCCGTGCAGCAAGCCGGCCACCAAAAGCGTCTTCATCACTTGCGGAATGCCACCGGCGCGGTGCAGGTCTACGGCCAGGTATTTGCCGGAGGGTTTCAGGTCGCACAGTACCGGTGTCTTGACACGGACACGCTCAAAGTCGTCAATCGTCCACTCCACGTCGGCTGCGTGGGCGATGGCCAAAAAGTGCAGCACTGCGTTGGTCGAGCCACCGGTGGCCATAATCACTGCCACAGCGTTTTCGATGCTCTTACGGGTCACGATGTCGCGTGGCTTCAGATCTTTTTTGATGGCTTCGACCAACACCTTAGCGGACTCCTTGGCCGAATTCATTTTCTCGTCATGCGGGTTGGCCATGGTGCTGGAATAGATCAGCGAGATGCCCAAGGCCTCGAAGGCCGACGACATGGTGTTGGCCGTATACATGCCGCCGCAAGAGCCGGTGCCGGGGATGGCGCGGCGTTCGATTTGCAGTAGGTCTTCATCGCTCATGCGGCCCGCCGCGTTTTCGCCCACGGCTTCAAACACGCTGACGATGTTGAGGTCTTTGCCCTTGTAAGTGCCCGGCAGGATGGTGCCGCCGTACACATAGATAGCGGGCACGTTGGCGCGCAGCATGCCCATCAGGCCACCCGGCATGTTCTTGTCGCAACCACCGACCACCACCACACCGTCCATCCACTGGCCCTGCACACACGTCTCGATGCAGTCGGAAATGACTTCACGGCTCACCAGGCTGTACTTCATGCCCTCGGTGCCCATGGCCATGCCGTCGGAGATGGTGGGGGTGCCAAACACTTGCGCGTTGCCACCGGCTTCTTCGATGCCGGCAATGGCGGCGTCCGCTAACCTTTGCAGACCGCTGTTACACGGCGTAATGGTGCTGTGCCCATTGGCTACGCCAACCATGGGCTTCTTGAAGTCAGCTTCCTCGTAGCCCATGGCGTAGTACATGGAGCGATTGGGTGCGCGGCTCTTGCCCTCAGTGATGTTTCTGCTGCGCGGGTTCAGGACGATGGGTTGGGTGGTCATGGGGTGTCTCACAGAGGTGTGCCGAGGCGGCAGGGTGGAAAAGGTTGGATGAAGTATGCCCCCGACTAGTGATTGCTTCCAATCTATTTTTTAAGCTGGTTTAATATGATTTACATATGAGTAATCCCGTCACTTCAGAGCCTTGGATCGAGCTACGTCTGTGGCGCCAATTCGTTGCCGTGGCCGAGGCGTTGCACTTTGGCCGAGCTGCCCTGCGTTTGCACATGACCCAGCCGCCTTTGACCCAGGCCATTGCCCAACTGGAGCGTAGCCTTGGGGTGATGCTGTTTGCCCGCACCAAGCGCAGCGTGCAGCTCACGCCCCAGGGCTTGGCGTTGCTGCCCCAGGCGCAGGCGTTGCTGCAGCAGGCCCGGGCCGTGGTGCTAGATGCGCGGGCACTGGCAGGGGGGGAGTCGGGCCGCCTGCGCTTGGCCTTTGTGTCAACCGTGGGATTTTCTCTTTTGCCGCCCTGGATCATGGCGTTTCGCAACGAATTTCCGGGCGTGCAGCTGGACCTGGTGGAGGCCACGGGTGATGTGCAGTTGCAACTTTTGCAGGCAAACGAAGTGGACGCGGGATTCATTTTGCATGCCAGCGGTTTTGCGGCACCGGGACTGCAGCACATGACGGTGGCGCAAGAGCCGTTGGTGCTGGCGCTGCCCGAGTCGCACCCATTGGCGCAACGCAAAACTCTGCGGCTGCGAGAGGTGTGGAACCAGCCGCTGGTGAGTTTTCCCAGGCGCATTGCTCCGTCGTTGTATGACGCCATCTTTGGCATGTACCAGGATGCCGCAAAGACGCCAGTGGTGGCGCAGGAGGCTATTCAAATGCAGACCATTGTGAATTTGGTGTCTGCCGGTTTGGGAATCGCCTGGGTGCCCGCCAGTGTGCAGCAGTTCCAACGCAGTGGCGTGGTCTACCGCCACGTGTGCGGGGCTGGGCGGGGTAGGCAGCGTGCCCAGGTGCCAGGTTGCGAGACCAGCTTGGTCTGGCAGCGTAGCAGCCCGGCCCTGCAACGTTTTATGGGCTTCGCCAACGGGCACAATGCCACCCATGCTGATTCATCCCCAAATTGACCCCGTCGCCCTGCAAATCGGGCCCATTGCCATCCACTGGTATGGCCTGACCTACCTGGCGGCCTTTGCGCTGTTTATGTGGCTGGGCCGCCTGCGTCTGCGACATCCACCGTTCAATCGTCTGCAAGGTGGCAGCGCATGGTCTTTCAAGGACGTGGAAGATATTCTGTTTCTGGGCGTGATGGGCGTGGTCTTGGGAGGGCGCATTGGCTATTGCCTTTTTTACAAACCCGGCTATTACGCTGCACACCCGCTGGAGATTTTTTACGTGTGGCAAGGCGGTATGAGTTTTCATGGTGGCATGCTGGGCGTGATTGCATCGATGGTGTGGTTCGGCCTATCGCGCAAGCGGCCGTTTTGGCAGGTGGCAGACTTTGTAGCGCCCTGTGTGCCCACGGGGTTGGCGGCGGGTCGGGTGGGTAACTTCATTAATGGCGAGCTGTGGGGCCGCGTGAGTGACCCGAGCCTTCCCTGGGGCATGGTGTTTCGCGGTGCGGGTGATCTGCCGCGCCATCCGTCGCAGGTCTACCAGTTCCTGTTGGAAGGCGTGTTGCTATTCGTACTCTTGTGGCTCTACGCCCGCAAAGAGCGCAAGCAGGGGCAGGTGGCCGCGGTCTTCTTGCTGGGCTATGGCGTGTTCCGCTTCATTGCAGAATTCTTCCGTGAGCCGGATGCGCACTTGCTGTGGCTACAGCAGCAGACAGGTATGAGCATGGGCCAATGGCTGTGCGTGCCCATGATTGTGGGCGGTGTTGTTTTGTGGTGGTGGCAGGGCCGTCGGACGCATTGAGCCGTTCCAACAGCATAAATGGTCTATAAAAATGCTGTTAGCCCGCGTAAATAATGATTTGTTTGCTATCTAATGCATAGCAGCAATTGGAGTCCATGACGTGCGTGACCGTCCGCCAGGTGCATGGGGTCGGGCTGTTGCGTGTGGCTCAAGGGTAATTACCGAGAACAAAAATCCTAGGGACTGAGAGACTTCTCACGCGCAAGTGAGCTTCAGGTCGCTAAGGTCAAAAACCTGGTTTCTAAGACGGTACATAAGTTGCTTGCGCACTGCTATCGACGGGCCACCCCCGTCGGTTATTCGTTGGGGCCTCAATCCGGTGGACCCACCACTTACCCGTTCGTCAATTGGAGTTTTGAATGTTATCTTCGAAGAAAGTCCCTACCCAGGTACTGTTGTCTCTGATGTTAGCTGCTGGTGTCCTCTCTGCTGCCCATGCGGGCATGCCCACCAACAGTACCGCTCTCGCGGCGGCGCGTGATCCGCAAACCGACCGTTTGATAGTGAAGTACCGTGATGGTGCATTGGCGTCTACGACCCTGACAGCCAGCCAATCCAATGCCAAAAATTATTCAGAAGCAGTGCGCGGCCGTTTGGGGGCCGAAGTGGGCCTGGCCATGGCAACCCTGCGTATCAACGGGCTCGGCGCCCATGTGTTGAAGCTGAACCGCTATATGCCAGTCACAGACCTGGTCGCATTAGCTGCCAAGATGAAAGCGGAAGATCCATCCATCGAGTATGTCGAGCCTGACCGCAAGATGTACACCATGCTCACACCCAACGACACCAACTACAGCAGCCTGTGGGCGATGCAGGGCGGTGCTGGCGGTATTCGTGCCAACGTCGCCTGGGACACCACCAGCGGCGCAGGCGTTGTGGTTGCTGTGATTGATACCGGTATTCGTCCACACGCCGACTTGTCAGGCCAAACCGTAGCAGGCTACGACATGATTGCCGATGCCACTATTGCAGTGGATGGATCGGGCCGCGATAGCGATCCATCGGACCCTGGCGATTGGTCCACGGCGGGCCAGTGTGGCACGGGCTCTCCCGCTAGCAACTCCAGCTGGCACGGCACCCATGTGGCAGGTACTATTGCCGCCAAGGGCAATAACAGCCTCGGTGTCATTGGCGTCGCCTACGGGGCCAAAGTCCAACCCATACGCGTCTTGGGACGTTGCGGCGGCTATACCTCTGACATCGCCGACGGCATCATTTGGGCGTCTGGTGGAACAGTATCTGGCATACCCGCCAATGCAACCCCATCCAAAGTCATCAACATGAGTCTCGGCGGCGGTGGCGCGTGTGATACCACGACACAAAGCGCAATCAACAGCGCCCGCTCGCGTAACACGACCATCATCGTGGCCGCAGGCAACGAAAATCAAAACGCATCCAACAGCAACCCTGCCAATTGCGCCGGCGTGGTCACTGTAGCGGCTGTAGGGCCCACCGGTGGTCGTGCTTACTACTCCAATTTCGGTGCGGTGGTGGATTTGGCAGGGCCTGGCGGTGACCAAAGTGGTGGCAATAGCAACGGAATCTTGTCAACACTGAATGCTGGCACCACCACGCCTGGCGCTGACAACTATGTGTACTACCAAGGTACCTCTATGGCTACGCCCCATGTGGCGGGCGTGGCTGCGTTGATGTACGCGGTCAAGCCTTCTGCGACGCCGGACCAGATTGAAAGCGCGCTCAAAAGCAGTGCGCGTGCATTCCCGGCGACTTGCAGCGAGTGCGGTACCGGTATCGTGGACGCCCCTGGAGCGATTGCCGCTATCACTGGTGGGACCACTTTACCCACGGTCAATGAGGTGGAGTCGAACAGCACGCTGAGTACCGCCAACACCGTGTCTGCACCGTCCAATGTCAATGGATCGCTCTCGGCAACGACCGACACAGACTATTTCAAGCTGACTTTGCCTGCCGGTAAAACCTTGACTGCGTCCCTGAACCCCGGTGCCACCAAAGACTATGACGTCTACATTTACAACAGCGCAGGCACCGAGCTGACATCGGCCACAGGCGGCACAGGTGTTGTCGATACTGCTACCACCACCAACACAGGCACAACTGCAGTGGTGCGTTATGTCCGTGTGCGCTACTACTCTGGCGGTACCGGAACCTACACCCTGAAGTTGACTTGGTAATACGGAACAGGTGATTCACCTGCCAAGGGCCGCCATTGCGCGGCCCTTTTTTTTGGACTGCTTTTGCACAGCTGCTTGCCGTCGCCTGCCTGCCCGTGTGCCCTTGAGTCCGCGCGACTTCAGGGTTAATACTGATATTTACCGCAACCGCAGGGGTTTACCTATTTTTCATAATTACGCATAATTATGAAAAATAACAACCCAAGCTATGCTGCAAACGCCGACCCCCATGCGCCTGATTCACAACTCTTTGCACGACGAGGTGGCAGACGGGTTGCGGTCCCGTATCTTTGAAGGTCAATTGGCGCCGGGCAGCTTTATTGACGAGGCAGCGCTGTGCACGGACCTGGCCATCTCCCGAACCCCGCTGCGCGAAGCGTTGAAGGTGCTGGCGGCCGAGGGGTTGGTGCGGCACGAGCCACGCCGCGGGAGTTTTGTCAGTGAGGTCACCGAGCAAGACCTCGATGAAATATTTCCGGTCATCGCGTTGTTGGAGGGTCGCTGCGCGCTGGAGGCTACGCGCAATGCCACCGCTGCCGACATTGCCGCGCTGGAAACTCTGCACCAAACCCTGCAGCGGCATGCCGCCGCTCGGCGCATTACAGACTACTACGCCGTCAACTTTAGTATCCACGAAGCCATCATCTTGCTGGCCAACAACCGCTGGTTGGCGCAGGTGATTGCTGATTTGCGCAAGATACTGAAGCTGGCGCGCCTGCAGCAGCTACGCGCGCCGGGCCGTTTGGAGCAAAGTCTGAGCGAGCATTTGGCTTTGTTTGCCGCCATCAAGGCGGGCGATGGTGAGGCTGCCGATATGGCCATGCGTAGCCATTTACTGCGCCAACGCGAAGCGTTGCGCGAACTCGGTCGTACGCAAAAGAGCAGACTACTAGCATGAACCAAGATTCCTGGATCAACCGCAACGTCGCGCGTCTTCTACCCAAGAATTCCAAAGAAAAAGAGACCCCGGCCCGGATAGATAATGGGTTAGATGCTCCTAAAACAATAGCAAGTAACAATACCTCCGCCGAGGCTCCGGCCGCCAACGCTTCGGCTAAGGCGGGTGCAGGGCCGCAGCGCTCAACCCGCGAGCGACTGCAGGCCACCTTCAGTCTGGCCGATGAAGCCCTGTCTCCGCGCGTGCTGCGGCGCATTTTGCAAGAGCTGCACGCCGTCATCGACGAGCGGGTGAGCGAAGTGGAGGGCGGTCGCCGGGCCACTGCCCTGGCCGCCTGGTATACCGGCGCCACGCCAGCGCGCCGTCGGGACATGTGGCTGCTGATGAGCGAGATGTTTGTGGCCGATGCGCAAAGGGTAAAAACCGCGCAAGCCAACTTTGCCGCTGCCGTGGGCACGCCCGATGAGGCCGCCGCCGAGGTGCACTACCGCCGTGCCACGGTATCGCCACGCCGGCGCCTGCTGCAGCGCTTTAGTGTGGATGCGCAGGGCATTGGCTTTTTGGTGAACATGCGCGCGGAGATGCAGCCCAGCCTGAAAGGCGATAAGCGGCTACAAGCGCTGGACGTGGAGATGGAATACATGTTCTCCACCTGGTTCGACGTAGGCTTTCTTGAGCTACGCCGCATCAGTTGGGACTCACCGGCTTCGCTGGTGGAAAAGCTGATCAAGTACGAGGCGGTTCACGACATCAAGAGCTGGGCCGATGTGAAAAACCGGTTGGACTCCGACCGTCGCTGTTACGGGTTTTTTCACCCCCGGCTGCCCGATGAGCCGCTGATATTTGTGGAGGTTGCGCTGGTCGATGCGTTGGCCGACAGCATCACACCGCTGCTGGACGAGTCCGCCGATGCGGCCGACCTCAAGGCCGCTACCACCGCGATTTTTTACTCCATTAGCAATACCCAAGACGGCCTGCGCGGAGTGAGTTTTGGTGATTCACTCATTAAGCGCGTGGTGGAGACACTCAAGGCCGAGTTCCCCAAGCTCAAGACCTTTGCAACCCTGTCACCTATTCCAGGTTTTCGCCAGTGGCTGCAAAAAAATGCCGCCACGATGATTGCGCGTTTGGATGCCAACGACCAAGCTGCGCTGGGCCGTGCCGTGGGGTTTGAGCCGGTAACTGCCTCGCATTTTTTGACCGCCGCCGAGGCCGCTTTGACGCTCAAACCCGCATCGACTGTGCGCCACATGCTGCTGCGCTGCGCTGCGCAATATCTGGGTCAAGAAACTGTGCAGGGCAAGCCGCTTGACGGTGTGGCACGCTTTCATTTGGGCAATGGTGCGCGTGTCGAGCGGCTGAACTGGGCCAGTGACCCGTCTGCCAAGGGGCAAAAGCAATCCTACGGGATGATGGTGAACTACCTCTATGACTTGAAGCGCTTGGACAAGCACCGCGAGATGCTGGCGCAAGGCAAGATACCGGTGGCATCCCACATCAGCGAGCTGAGTTTCGAGTGACGGGTTTTGGCCCGTTTTGTATGCATAACAACAGGAGATCTATATGAAAAATCCAGTACTTGACTTACCCCATCGGCCAGACGCTCAGCGCCGTTTAGCGCTCTTAGCCGCTGCAGCCGCTGGCGTCTCGGCCGCGTGGCCTGGCGGCAGCTTTGCGCAGGGACGCTGGCCCGTGAAGCCTGTTACGTTACTGGTCCCCTTTCCCGCGGGTGGCGGCACCGACGCTTTTGCCCGCCCCATGGCGGCACAGTTTTCCAAGCTCAACGGCACACAGTTGATCATCGACAACCGGGGCGGTGCAGGCGGTACGCTGGGCGCCAGCATTGCGTCCAAGGCGCAGGCCGACGGCTACACGTTGTTCATGGGCGCGGTGCACCACGCGATTGCACCCAGCATGTACCCCAAACTGGACTACAACATAGAGACCGACTTTGTGCCACTCGCGCTGGTAGCCAATGTGCCGCAAGTGCTGGTGGTGAATCCCAAAAATGTACCGAATGATTTCAAGTCGTTTTTGGCTAAGGTGAAGGCAAACCCAGGAAAGATGAACTACGGCTCTGCCGGTGGCGGCACCTCGCACCATCTGGCGGGCGAGTTGTTCAAGCTCCAAACCAGCACCTTCATTACCCATATTCCGTACCGTGGCGCAGGCCCCGCTTTGCAAGACCTTATTGGCGGCAACGTGGACATGATGTTTGACGGCCTGGGTTCGTCTGCGACCCACATCAAGAGCGGTCGTATCAAGGCGCTGATGGTGTCAGGTGCCAAGCGCAACGCGGCGTTTCCCGATGTACCCAGCGCAGCCGAGCTGGGCTTGCCCGACTACACCGTAACGACGTGGTATGGATTGTGGGCACCCAAAGGCACGCCAGCCGATGTGCAGGCCCGTGTGGTGGAAGAGGTCCGCCGCCTCGCTGCCACCGATGAGATCAAGCTGGCCTGGGCCAACAACGGTGCTGAATTTCCGGCGCTGTCGCCCGCGCAGTTTGGTAGTTTCGTGTCTGCCGAGGTACGGCGCTGGGCTGCAGTGGTTAAAGCGGCTGGCGCCAAGCTCGATTGAACGCTAGCCCGATGGTTGGACGCATCGTTTACCAGCGCGACGGCGCTTTAGCGCGCGTCACACTGGCGCACCCACCAAAGCTGAATGCAATGTCCCGCAGTATGTGGCGCGAACTGCGTGCCGTGTTTATGGGCATTGCCCAAGAGCCGGATGTGCGCTGTGTGTGGGTGCAAGGGGCGAGCGGCAATTTTTGCGCCGGTGGCGATATCGCCGAGTACCCGGAGTTTCGCTTTGCGCCGCAAACCCTGCACGATTTTCACGAGTTCGATGTGTGGGGCGGCTTGCAGGCCATACTGGATTGCAAGGTGCCGGTCTTGGCCCAAATCGAGGGCCACTGTATGGGTGCCGGGCTAGAGATCGCCAGTTGCTGTGACCTGCGCTATGCAGCCAGCACGGCCCGATTTGGTGCGCCCATCGCTCGCCTGGGCTTTCCGATGGCGGAGCGCGAAGCGGCACTGGTTACCGGTGCCGTTGGCGACACTACGGCCCGTGCCATGTTGTTGGCTGCCGCTGTGTTTGACGCGCCGCACATGGCCCGCCATGACTTCCTGACCGGCGTTCTAGCGCCAGAGGACCTGCAGCGCCACTGCCACCTGGTGGTGGATACAGTGCTGGGTTTGTCCCCCATGGCCACACAGGCCCACAAAAGACAATTTCGAGCATTAAAACAGGCGGGAGCCGGCGTGGAATATGCGAAAGAAGCTACAAAAGTGATAGCAGTAGAGCGCACGCCAGATCCGTTAGCACCCTACGCCTATGCCGCCCATGCCGAGCACCGCGAGGGTATCGCGGCGTTTTTGGCCAAACGCAAACCTCAGTTTTAAACACCATGAACTCTGCTAGCCCCGTTGCATCCTCCGCCCCCGCTAACGCAAACCTCTTTACGGCATTGCGCGCCGCATTTCCGGTCGATCTCAGTGCCTGCGCGGTAGAGACGGAGAGTGGCCTGTGCTATTCGTGGCGCGATCTCGATGAGGCTACCGCCATGGTGGCGAATTTGCTGGATTCGCTAACGTTACCTGCCGGTGCGCGTATCGCCGTGCAAGTCGAAAAATCGGTGGAAGCACTGATTTTGTACCTGGCCACCCTGCGCGCGGGCTATGTGTATCTGCCCTTGAATACCGCGTACCAAAGCGCCGAGATGGCCTATTTCATTCAGGACGCGCAGCCTGCCGTGCTGGTCTGCGCCCCCAGCGCATTCGGCTGGGTGAGTAAATTGGCGTTTACGGCGGGCACCCAATATGTATTCACACTGGACGCGGACCGCAGCGGTAGCCTACTGCAGCGCGCGGCACAGTTCCCGCGCCAGCACACACCTGCGGTCGTGGCTGCAGATGCCTTGGCCGCCATCATCTACACCAGTGGCACCACGGGCCGCAGCAAAGGCGCCATGCTCACCCACGGCAACCTGCTGAGCAACGCCCAGGTATTGCAGCGGCATTGGGGCTGGCGAACGGCCGCACAGGGCGGTGATGTGCTGCTGCACGCGCTGCCTATCTTTCACGTGCATGGCCTTTTCGTTGCGATTCATGGTGCGCTGATCAACGGCAGCAAGATGATCTGGCTGTCCAAGTTTGACCCGCAGGTGGTGCTGCAAAAGCTGCCGCAGGCGACTGTTTTTATGGGCGTTCCCACGCTGTACGTGCGTCTGCTGGCCGAGCCTGGGCTCACACCGACACGGCTGGCGTCCATGCGGCTATTTGTCTCGGGCTCAGCCCCCATGCTGCTGGATACTTTTACCGCTTGGAATGAGCGCACTGGCCACACCATCTTGGAGCGCTACGGCATGTCGGAAACCGTCATGCTGACCTCCAATCCCTACCATCTGGTCGACGGCGATCGCAAGGGTGGCACGGTAGGGCGGCCATTGCCGGGCGTGCACCTGCGCGTGCGCGACGATGCCAGCCAGGACTTGCCAGCCGGCGAAGTGGGGGGGATTCAGGTCAAGGGCCCCGGTGTGTTCAAGGGCTACTGGAATATGCCGGAGAAAACGGCCGAGGAATTCACCCCAGACGGGTTCTTCAAGACGGGTGACGTGGGCCGTGTGGATGTCGATGGCTATGTGACCATCGTTGGGCGCAGCAAAGACCTGATCATCAGCGGTGGCTACAACGTCTATCCTGCCGAGATTGAAGGCTACATCAATGCACTTGCAGGCGTTGCCGAGAGCGCTGTGGTGGGGGTGCCAGATGCTGACTTTGGTGAAGTGGGCGTGGCCGTGGTCATCGGTAAAGACGGAGCCACGCTGCAGCCCCAGGCCATTTTGGCGCACCTGAAAGCCACATTGGCGAATTTCAAGGTGCCCAAGCGCTGTTTTGTCGTGGGGGCGTTGCCGCGCAATGCCATGGGCAAGGTACAAAAAAACCTGCTGCGTGTGGAATACGGGCCGCGTTAAATCCATGCAAAAGAACCTGCGTGAACTGATGCAGCAGACCCTGGGTGTGACGCCCGAGCAGTGGTCGCTGGTGCAGCCCAAGTTGCACGCGCTATCGCACAACCCAGCGGATACTGCAGACGGCCTGTGTCCTACGGTGCGGCAGGTGTTGGCGGGGCTGCCTGCGTGGGTGCAAGCGGTCGATGCCATGTACCAAGAGCACGACGAAGTGCAGCGCGACCTGGAGGCTGCACTGACCGATCTGGCGTACCAGAAATTTGCGCTTGACCAACACGCCATTGTCAGCGTCACCAACCGGGACGGGCAGATCATTTACGCCAATGACAAATTATGCGAAATTAGCGGCTATTCGCGATCTGAGCTCACCTACCAAAGCCACGACCTGATCAATGCGGGATTTACCGACGATGGTTTCTTCCAGGGGCTACGCGATACGGTTGCCAGCGGTCAAGTGTGGCGCGGTGAAATCTGCAACCGCAACAAGTCTGGGCAGTTGTACTGGGTCAATGCCACCGTGGTGCCGCTGCGTGACGAGTCGGGTGCGATTTCGATGTACATCACTATCCGCACCGACATCACCGAATTGCGCCGCATGGAAGCGTCTATCAAGGACGCCGAGGCGCGCTTGCGCCACATCACTAATACGGTGCCGGGTGTGGTCTTTCAATGGCATGTGCATCAGACCAAGTACAGCTTTACGTTTGTCAGCGAACGCGTGCAGGAAGTGTTGTGCATTGCGCCTGCCGACCTGATCGCGGACGCCACACTCACAACGCGCCAGATTGTGGAGTCTGACCTTGCTCAGGTGGTCGCAGGGGTGCGAGCTGCGGCCGCCCGGCGGGTGAGCTGGCGGGGGGAATACCAGGTGCGGTTACCCGACGGCAGCTTGCGCTGGATCAGTGCCGAAATCGTTCCCGAGTCGGACCTGACCCCCGGCGGAGCCACCATATTTACCGGTATCTGGCAAGACATTACTGCCGCCAAGCAGGTGGCTGCAGACCTGCAAAAGGCCAAAGATGCCGCCGAATCAGCAAACCGGGCCAAGTCCGACTTCTTGGCCAATATGAGCCACGAAATCCGCACGCCCATGAATGGCGTCATTGGCATGACCGAGCTGCTGCTGGACACCCCGCTGGACGCGGAGCAGACGGAATACCTGCACATCGTGAAACACGCATCGCAGTCCTTGATGCGCCTAATCAATGACATTTTGGATGTCTCCAAGATCGAGGCGGGCAAATTACAAATAGAGCACATACCGTTTAATGTGCAGCGCTGTGTGTCGGATGCGCTCAAAGCCTTGGTTTTTAGAGCCCAAGAAAAGGGCCTACGACTAGTCAGCGAGATCGACCCGGATGTGCCTGCCAGGCTGCTCAGTGACCCAGGCCGCTTACGGCAAGTATTGGTCAACGTCGTGGGCAATGCCGTCAAATTTACGGCCCAGGGTGAGGTGTTGGTGCGCGTGCAGGCGCAGTCACTTGCGCGCTCCGCTGTGTTGCTGCACGTGTCGGTGCAAGATACCGGTATTGGCATAGCCCCAGACAAACTCAAGACTATTTTTGAGCCCTTTGCCCAGGAGGACAGCTCCATCACCCGCAAGTTTGGTGGCACCGGCCTGGGCCTCACGATTTGCGCGCGCCTCGTCGAGGCCATGGGTGGCACTGCCTGGGTGGAGAGCGTACTCGGACAGGGTAGTGTGTTTCACTTCACCATCCGTGCGGAGTCTGACGCTGGCTCGGTGTCGGGTTTCACCGCACCCCAAACGCTTTTCTCCGAACTGGCCCCACTAGAAGCGCCGCCAGTCTTGCATGTGCTGCTGGTTGAAGACGATTTGCTGAATCAGAAACTAGCGGTCACTTTGCTGCAACGCTGGGGACACACCGTGCGGGTTGTCGACAATGGTTTGCTGGCAGTAGAGGCCCTGGCCGAGTCCGGCTTTGATTTGGTTTTGATGGACATGATGATGCCCGTAATGGACGGGTTGGAGGCGACGCGAAAAATTCGTGCTGCTGAATCCGGCAGGCGTGTGCCCATCATTGCCATGACCGCAAACGCCATGGAGACCGACCGCCAGCGCTGCTTGGCGGCAGGCATGGATGACTACTTGGCCAAACCTATTAATACCCAAGTGTTCAAGAAGCTGCTGCAAAGCTATGCGGCGTCTAAGCCTTCTGCTATGGCTAGCGCAGGCGCGCAGGGTGCACCCTTTGACTACGCTGCCGCCCTGCGCCAAGCCGACCAGGAAATTCTGGACATCATTGCGCAGCCTTTTCGTGAGGCGTGGCCCCAAGAGCAGCAAAAAATTATCGAAGGTTTGGCAGGCGACTTTGCGTTGATGGAGCGCACCGCCCATGCGTTGAAAGGCACACTGTCCATGTTTGGTGCGAAACCCGCTAGCGCATTGGCGGCCCGACTAGAGCGCTCCGCCCAGGCTACGGATGCATCTGCAGTCCAGGCCCTAGCGGGCGCACTGTGTACCGAGGTTGAGCGCATGATGGAGGCATTCCCATGACCCAGAACGTCCTAATCGTTGACGACACCGAAATCAATCTGATTTTATTCTCTGCGCTGGTCAAGAAGCTTGAGGCCTGTGAGGGGCACACGTTTTCTAGTGCAGTCCAGGCGCTCGAGTGGGCGGGGCGCAATTGCCCAGACTTGCTGATCGTCGATTACATGATGCCCGATATTGACGGCCTAGAGTTCATCACCCGCTTCAGGAGTTTGCCGGGTTGTGAGGCAGTTCCGATCCTCATGATCACCGCCAACGATCAGCGTCAGCTACGCTACCGCGCATTGGATTTGGGAGCGAGCGACTTTTTGATCAAGCCAGTCGACAAAGTCGAGTTTTTAGCCCGCACCAAAAATATGCTGGTGGTCAGCGCGGCACGCAAGCAGCTCGAAGGGCAGGCGGCATGGCTCTCTGAAGAAGTGCGCAAGGCTACGGCCGAAATCCTTAACCGTGAGCGCGAGACGGTCTTACGCTTGTGCAAAGCGGCTGAGTTTCGTGACCCGGAGACCGGTGCGCATATTCTGCGTATGGCGCATTTCTCACGCCTCATTGCGCGTAACCTGGGCTTAAGCGTAGAGGATCAGGATCTGTTGCTGGAGGCCGCACCCATGCATGACATTGGCAAGGTGGGTATTGCCGACAGTATTCTGCTCAAGCCTGGGCGGCTGGATGCCGCAGAGTTCGAGGTCATGAAGCAGCACGCCATATTTGGTTATGAACTGCTCAAGGGTAGCTCCTCTAAGGTCTTGCAAACCGGGGCGGAAATTGCCAAAGGACACCACGAAAAATTCGATGGCAGCGGCTATCCGAACGGTTTGCGAGGCGCGCAGATCCCTATTTTCAGCCGCATCGTTGCGGTGGCAGATGTGTTTGACGCACTGACGTCCGAGCGCCCGTACAAAAGCGCCTGGGACGTTGATGCGGCGGTGGATTTTTTGTTAGCGGGAGCGGGCACCCATTTCGACCCAGCTTGCGTACACGCATTTCTGGACGCCTGGGACGAAGTGGAATCGATTCGCCAGCGCTACCAAGAGGACGCACCTCCGGGTGTGTAAGGCCATGTTGGCTGCGACAGTGACTTAGACTCTTCGCAGGCTACGAATTTTTTAATATCTTGGCCTCGGTCAAGCACCAGCCCACTGAAGGCAAGCGACATGGATACACCCGCAAACGCTGTTGAAAAGCAGAGGCTGCAAGAGCTCCGAAGCCTGAACGTGCTGGACACTGAAGCCGAGCAAGCGTTCGACGATATCGTGAGCCTGGCAGCTTTCATCTGTGACACGCCCATGGCTGTCATTTCACTCATAGACGAGGACCGGCAGTGGTGCAAGGCTAAGTTTGGCCTGAGCGCTGCTGAGGTGCCGCGTGACCAGGCGTTTTGCGCGCATGCCATTGTCAAACCTGATGAGCTCATGGAGGTTCCCAATGCGCTGGAGGATCTTCGCTTTGTCGACAACCCCTTGGTGTTGGGAGACCTTGGGTTGCGCTTTTATGCGGGCGCTCCTTTGGTCACATCGTCCGGTGCGGCACTCGGAACCGTCTGTGTGATGGACAAGGTGCCGCGCAAGCTGACCGAGGCACAGAGCCTTGCCATGAAAGCTCTTTCGCGCCAGGTGGTGCAGCTTCTGGCGCTGCGCCGTGCCAACGCCGAACTGAAAACTCTGTCCGAAGATTTAGCGGTGCAAACCTTCACCGATCCCCTGACCGGTGTAAAAAATCGCCGTGCGTTCGACAGTTTGCTGGCCAACGAGTACGCCCGGTCGATGCGCACCCGCTCTCCTTTAGCCTTGTTGATGGTGGATGCAGACCACTTCAAAGCCTACAACGATCAATATGGCCATGTGGCGGGCGATCTTGCCTTGCAGGCGATCGCAGGGGCTATCCAATCCCAGGCCCGCGCCTACGATCACGTGGCCCGCTATGGGGGCGAGGAGTTCGCCGTTATCTTGCCAGATACGCATGTGGTTGATGTGCGGGCTGTGGCTGAGCGCATACGGCAAGCAGTGCAGGGTCTGGAGGGTCTGTGCCGCCCTATGACCGTCAGTGTGGGTGCTGCTATGGCTGGGCCGGATGCATCTGTCGTAGATCTGGTGGATCGGGCAGACCAGGCACTTTACTTAGCCAAGCAAGACGGTCGCAATCGGGTTTATACAACGCTATAAGCGCTGGCCTAGGGCGGGCTGGGATAATTGGACGCATGTTCCCCGTTATTGCGCCCCAGGGCGATTCCACTCCTCCCGTTATGTTCATGCCTTGGCGCCTGTCGGTGGCCCCCATGATGGATTGGACCGACCGCCATTGCCGCTACTTTCACCGCCTGCTGAGTCGCCGCGCGTTGCTGTACACCGAGATGGTGACCACGGGTGCACTCATTCATGGTGATGTGCCACGCCATCTGCGCTTTAACTCCGAAGAGCACCCACTGGCTTTGCAACTTGGCGGTAGTGAGCCCGCGGACTTGGCGCAGTGCGCCAAACTCGGCCAGGACTGGGGCTACGATGAAATCAACATTAACTGCGGCTGCCCATCTGAGCGCGTGCAGCGCGGCGCTTTTGGCGCCTGCTTGATGAATGAAGCCTCGCTGGTGGCCGATTGCGTGAAGGCCATGGTGGATGTGGTGGACATTCCGGTCACGGTAAAACACCGCATTGGAATTGACCAGGAAGAGGGCTATGGCTTCGTACGCGACTTTGTTGGCACCGTGGCCGATGCGGGTTGCACCGTGTTCATTGCGCACGCGCGCAACGCCTGGCTCAAGGGTTTAAGCCCCAAAGAGAACCGTGAGGTTCCACCGCTTCGGTACGAAATGGTGCATCAGCTCAAGCAAGACTTTCCCCACCTAACCATCGCGATCAATGGTGGCCTGACCACCACCGCCCAGGTGACTGAGCAACTACAGCATGTAGACGGCGTGATGTTGGGCCGCGAGGCCTACCATAACCCCTGGTGGCTGGCGCAGTGGGATTCGGCGTTTTATGGTGCCGCGCCCCAAGATTTGACGCGTGAGAGAGTGGAGGAGGAGATGGTGTCGTACATGGAGCGCGAGGCTGCCGAACACGGCACTGCGTGGTACAGCATTGCCAGGCACATGCTGGGACTGCGCCATGGGTTGCCGGGCGCGCGCCGCTGGCGCCAGGTCTGGAGTGACCACCGATTGAAAACTTTGCCAGCCCGCGAAGTCATGGCACAGGCCCGTACGGGGACGTTAGTGGTGGTCTAAGTGGCTGCGAATTTGCGCCTGATTTTTAGCGTTCTATGCCTCCAGCCCGGGTAAATTATGCTCTGAGTGCTATAAAAATAGGAGTATCTTGCTATGCGTACCGCAGCCCCAGAATTTCCCAGTGCAGCGTTTTATGCATTGGATGCACATGTTTTCGGCGCCAGTGAGCTCACCCGGGGACCCTGGCATTCGCAGCAACAACATGCTGGGCCCCCCATCGCATTGGTGTGTCATGCATTGGAGGTGGCCGCACAATCGCACGGCCTGCTGCATCTAGCGCGCTTAACGGCTAACCTGCTGCGCCCCGTACCCATTGCCGAAATTGAGGTGCGTGTACAAGAAGATTACGTGGGTCGTAACGTGGGCCATTGGTCAGCGATAGCGCTGGCGCAGGGCAAAGAAGTGATGCGCGCCACGGCACTGTTTCAGCGCGAAGGCGATGTGCCACTACCCGCTGACCTGCCTGGGCACCCTCTGCCGCTGGCGCCCAAAGCGCCTGGCGATTGCGTTGCAGAACGTATGCATTTCCCCGTCAACCAAACTGGTTATCCAGATTTGATGGAGACACGTGTGGCCGCTGGGCGCATGTTTGGTGGCCCCAGCTCCGTATGGTTTCGCTTTCGATATCCCTTGGTTGCGGGGCTGGTACCCAGCCCCTACCAGCGTGTGGCCGTGGCGGCCGATTCTGGTAACGGCATCAGCGCTATTTTGGATTTATCCAACTACGTGTTCGTCAACTCGGACTTAACGATCAACCTGCTGCGCCGTCCTGTGGGCGAGTGGATTTGCCTGGATGCCCGCACGCACCTCTCCAGTCACGGCGGCGGGCTGGCAGAGTCGCAGTTGTACGACGAAGCGGGGCTGATCGGACGGGCGACGCAGAGCTTGTTTGTGCGCAAGCGAGATTGAGTGAGGTCTCGCATAGAGGTGGTCAACCCAACACATCAATATGGTCACATAAGCTCAACAGCGGTGCCACGATACTGGCTATCATGAAATTTCAACAGCATTTGGCAGTTGAGCGCGTCGGTGTCAGTTGTAATTCGTGACCCTACAACTGCCCAAAGACATGATGCGGGTCATGCGGCTTTATTTCTTTGTCCTGGAGCAAATATGAAACGTCTAATGGTGGTGGCTTTAGTTGCACTTCACACGGCCCACGCGATGGCTCAGGTGAGTGTGCGGATTCCTATGACCTTTGTTGACGAGAAGGGCGTGGGCGCTAGTGTCGGTGTGGTGGTAGTTACGGAGTCTAAGTACGGCCTAGTGTTTACGCCCGCGCTGTCAGGGCTGCCGCCTGGCCTGCACGGTTTTCATGTGCATGAGAACGCTAGTTGCGCGGCCAAAGAAAAGGACGGTAAAAATGTGCCCGGGCTCGCTGCGGGCGGACACTATGACCCGCTAAAGACAGGGCAGCATGGTTTTCCGTGGGGTGACGGCCACTTGGGTGATTTGCCCGGGTTGTATGTTGCAGCAGACGGATCCGCTACGCAGCCGGTCTTGTCGCCCCGGCTCAAAATGTCTGATCTGGTCGGCCGCTCGTTGATGGTTCACGCGGGTGGCGACTCGCACTCGGATCATCCGGCCGTGCTCGGCGGCGGCGGTGCGCGAATTGTCTGCGGTTCAACGCCCTAAATTTCTGCGTCATTGGTAGGCCGCTAGACAGCGTGCTGTCACGTCGCCGCCATCAGACCGTTGGCAAAATGCTCGCGCATGCGCTGCTGGGTCAGCGTGGCGTCCCGTGACATCAACGCGGCCATGATGGCGCGGTGTTCCTGCAGCGATTCATCCATTCGGCCCGGCTTAAGCAAAGAGCTAAGACGGTTGAGCTTCATCACTTTTCGCAGGTCAGCCACCATCTGGTCGCGCCAACGGTTATTGGCAATCTGCAGCAAGCGCATGTGGAATTGCTCGTTCAAAGCAAAAAACTGGTCGGTGGCGGCGGTTAGGTCTTTGCCTGGCCGGGCGGCTGCTTCCAAGGCTTTGTGCAGTGTTTGGAGTTCTTTCAGTTCAGCCTCGCACGCTTTGGTGGCTACTACACCCGCTGCATCGCTCTCCA
The DNA here is from genome assembly GCA_046595515.1 of Rhodoferax sp. GTDB lineage: Bacteria > Pseudomonadota > Gammaproteobacteria > Burkholderiales > Burkholderiaceae_C > Allorhodoferax. Next base: position 74,717 of record JBKJOV010000005.1, read on the forward strand.
GCAAGCTCAATAGGTGGTACACATCGGCCAAGTCCTGTTCCGACACTTCGGTCACATAGGCGCCACGGCGTACTTTCATGGTGACCAGGCCCTCCGTGGCCAGAACCTTGAGGGCCTCGCGCAGCGGGGTGCGGCTGATGCCAAACTCTTCGGCAATTTTCAGCTCGTCAATCCAACTGCCGGGCTCCAATTCACGCTTAAATATGCGTTGGCGCAGCAGCTCGGCCACTTCCTCATACAGCGGGCGAGGCGCGAGGGAGATTGCAGGGCGGTTTTCGGGTAGGTGCACGGGCATGGTGGGATCGCTGCTGGCCTTGTGGGTGCGTGCTGTGGGGACAAAAAATAGGTGTGATCAAATTGTAAGCTGCAACCAATATTCTGAATCAATAATTATGAATAATGTAAACTCGCACTTGCTTTTTGGCATCCGAAATCCTCTTTTCAAGGAGTGAATTCAAAGGCTTAATGGTGCTAGCTGAACCTTTTGCGACTGTTTGATTGCGAACCCGCCATGACCGACACAACCCCCGAATTCAAAACCGCCACGCTGGACGCCTGGGCCAAGGCCGCCGCCAAGTCCGCCCCCGGCGGCAATGTGGACGCGCTGAGCTGGATTACGCCCGATGGCATCGCCGTCAAGCCGCTCTACACCGCGGCCGACACCGCCGACCTGAAGCACGCCGACACCCTGCCCGGCTTTGAGCCCTACCTGCGCGGCCCGCAGGCCACGATGTACGCCGTGCGCCCCTGGACGATCCGCCAATACGCGGGCTTCTCTACCGCTGAAGAGTCCAACGCCTTCTATCGCAAGGCCCTGGCCGCAGGCGGGCAGGGTGTGTCGGTGGCGTTTGACTTGGCGACGCACCGTGGCTATGACAGCGACCACCCGCGCGTGACGGGCGACGTGGGCAAGGCCGGCGTGGCGATTGACTCGGTGGAGGACATGAAGATCTTGTTCGACCAGATTCCGCTGGATAAGGTTTCGGTTTCGATGACCATGAACGGCGCGGTGTTGCCGGTGCTGGCGGGCTATGTGGTGGCGGCAGAAGAGCAGGGCGTGTCGCAAGACCAGTTGAGCGGAACGATTCAGAACGACATTCTGAAAGAGTTCATGGTGCGCAACACCTACATCTACCCCCCTAAGCCCAGCATGCGCATCATCGGCGACATCATTGGCTACACGGCCAAGCACATGCCCAAGTTCAACTCGATCTCGATCTCGGGTTACCACATGCAAGAGGCGGGCGCGAACCAGGCGCTGGAGCTGGCCTTCACGCTGGCGGACGGCAAGGAGTATGTGAAGACTGCCATTGGCACCGGGCTGGACGTGGACGAGTTCGCCGGGCGCCTGTCGTTCTTCTGGGCGATTGGCATGAACTTCTATTTAGAGGTTGCCAAGATGCGCGCGGCGCGCCTGCTGTGGTGCCGCATTATGAAAGGCTTTGACGCCAAGGCGCCTAAGAGCCTGATGCTGCGCACGCATTGCCAGACCAGCGGCTGGAGCCTGACCGAGCAAGACCCGTACAACAACGTGGTGCGCACCACCATTGAGGCGATGGCGGCGGTGTTTGGCGGCACGCAGAGCCTGCACACCAATAGCTTTGACGAAGCCATTGCGCTGCCTACCGAATTTTCAAGCCGGATCGCCCGCAACACCCAGCTCATCATCCAGGAAGAGACCCACATCACCAATGTGATCGACCCGTGGGCTGGCAGCTACATGATGGAGAAACTGACGCAAGACATGGCCGATGCCGCGTGGACCATCATCGAAGAAGTCGAAGCCATGGGCGGCATGGTGAAGGCCGTGGACAGCGGCTGGGCCAAGCTGAAGATCGAAGCGGCGGCTGCCGACAAACAGGCGCGTATCGACAGCGGGCAGGACGTGATCGTGGGCGTGAACAAGTACAAGCTAAAGACTGAAGATGTGATCGAGGCGCGCGATATTGACAACGTGGCCGTGCGCGAATCGCAGATCGCCAGGCTGAACGAAATTAAGTCAAAACGCGATGCAGCCCGCGTAAATGCTGCCTTGGCTGCTATCACTTTTGCAGCCGAGAGTGGCACGGGGAACTTGCTCGACCTGTCCATCCAAGCCATGCGCCTGCGCGCCACGGTGGGCGAAGTGTCTGATGCGATGGAGAAAGCCTTTGGCCGCCACCGCGCTGATACCAACAAGGTGAGCGGCGTGTACGCTGCCGCTTTTGACGCCGCATCGGGAGACACCATGGAGTACTGGAACGCCCTGAAGGCCGACATTGCGGGCTTCGCTGAACGCCAGGGCCGCCGCCCGCGTGTGATGATTTCAAAATTAGGCCAAGACGGCCACGACCGTGGCGCCAAAGTAGTAGCCACGGCCTTTGCCGATTTGGGCTTTGACGTAGACATGGGCCCGCTGTTCCAAACCCCCGAAGAATGCGCCCGCCAGGCGATTGAGAACGACGTGCACGCGGTCGGCGTCAGCACCTTAGCTGCAGGCCACAAGACCCTGGTGCCCGCCATCATTGCCGAGCTGAGAAAGCAGGGCGCAGACGACATCATTGTGTTCGTGGGTGGTGTTATTCCACGGCAGGACTACGACTTTTTGTATGCGGCGGGTGTCAAAGGCATTTACGGGCCGGGCACGCCGATCCCGGTGAGTGCGCGGGATGTGCTGAGCCAGATTGAGAAGACGTTGGCCTCATGAACGGTAATTGGTAGATATCATTAATACATATCAATTGCAATATACTCGTGATATCTACTTTTGGTATCTATCTTACCTAGGAGGATGACATGAGCACCACCACCGTCGACACCGCCAAAATTTTCACTACCGGCCGCAGCCAAGCCGTGCGCTTGCCCAAGGCGTATCGGTTCACCACATCTGAGGTGACCATCGAAAAACGCGGGGACGCGGTCATCCTCAGGCCCAAAGTACAGAGCAAAGAGGAGTGGTGGGACGAGATGGAGAAAATCCTTGCAAGTTTTGAAGGAATGCCAGAGGAAATTGAACGCGACCGCTCGGGCTTGAGCGATCCTGTGAAGTTTGACTAAGTCGCGCCATGTACCTTTTGGATACCAACATCTGCGCCTATTTCATGTCGCGCAAATACCCGTCCGTTACCGCAAAGTTTCGTGAACACAACCCGAGCGATCTGGTCATTTCCTCCATCGTTGCGGCAGAGCTGGCCTACGGCGTAGCGAACAGCGAGCGGGTGGAATCCAACCGGCGCAACCTGGAGTTGTTCTTGTCTAAGCTGACCGTGCTGCCATGGGATGACGCCGCCATCTGGCACTTTGGCATCCACAAGGCGCGGTTGAAAAAGGCGGGTACAAAAATCGGGGAACTCGATCTGCTCATTGGCAGCCATGCCTTGGCATTGGATGCAGTTCTTGTCACCAACAACACCCGCGAGTTCGAGCGTATTGAAGGTTTGAAACTGGAGAACTGGGTTGTCTGATATGGCTGCCGGACGCTTGCGCTTGCACTTCCAGCCTGTCACCGAGGCGGACTTCGAAGCGCTGGCGGCCTTGCGCGAAGTCGCGCTGCGCGAGAGCCTGGAGCGGTTGGACTTGTTCAGCCAGGAGCGTTCGCGCGATCGCTTGCGCTCGAATTTTCGGCCTGAGTTCATGCGGCATATCGTTTGTGATGGTGAGCGCGTTGGGCTACTGACGCTTTGGCCTGAAGGCGATGCGCTCAAATTACAACATCTGTACCTGACACCCGCTTCGCAAGGCCTTGGTATTGGCGGCTGGGCGCTGGATCAAGTGAAGGCCGAAGCCCGCGCGCAAGGGCGCGATGTGACGCTCGAAGCCTTGAAACACAGCGATGCCAACCGCTTCTACCAGCGCCACGGTTTTGTGCAAGTGGGCGAGGAAGAGTTTGACGTGCTGTACCGCTGGACGGTGACAGAGGGAGCGGTCGCGTGAATCGTGTAGGCAGCATCTTGCAAAGCAGCGGTACGGAGCAACGCCGCGCCATCGCCAAAGCCATCACGCTGCTGGAGTCTACCCGCGCCGACCACCGCGCGCAGGCCGATGAATTGTTAACGGCTTTGCTGCCACACACCGGCAAGTCGTTGCGCCTGGGCATTAGTGGTGTGCCGGGCGTAGGCAAGAGCACATTCATTGAAGTGCTGGGCTTGTACCTGATCGACAAAGGCCACCGCGTGGCGGTGCTGACCATTGACCCGTCCAGCACCGTATCGGGTGGTTCCATACTGGGCGACAAGACACGGATGGAAAAGCTCTCCATGCACGACAAAGCCTACATCCGCCCCAGCCCGAGCAGCGGCACGCTGGGAGGTGTAGCCGAGAAAACGCGCGAGGCCATGCTGGTCTGTGAGGCGGCTGGCTATGACATTGTGATTGTGGAAACCGTGGGCGTGGGCCAGAGCGAGACAGCGGTGCAGGGCATGACCGATATGTTTGTGTTGATGCAATTGCCCAACGCGGGTGATGATCTGCAAGCCATCAAGAAGGGTGTGATGGAGCTGGCCGACTTGGTGGTGATTAACAAGGCAGACATTGACGCCGACGCTGCCACGCGCGCGCAAGCCCAGATCACGTCCAGCCTGCGGCTGCTGGGTATGCACGGTACGCCCGGCCACGATCCGCATGCGGCCAACCATGCCACTGTGTGGCACCCGCAAGTGCTTCGCCTGAGCGCTTTGCTGGGGCAGGGCGTGGGCAGTTTCTGGGATGCGGTTCTGGAGTTTCAGGGCCTGCAGACCGCCAACGGCCAGTTGGCTGCGCGCCGCCAGCAACAAAGCTTGGCCTGGATGTGGGAGCGCATTGATGCAGGGCTGAAGCAAGCTTTCAAATCCAACCCAGGCGTCAAGGCACAGTTAGTGCCCGTGACCGCAGCGGTGCTCAACGGGCAGCTTGCAGCCAGCACTGCAGCACGTAATTTGCTCGAAGCCCACGGTTCTATTGACTTATTAGCTCCTAAATAAATAGCAATTTTCTGAAACGAAGGACGAACTTCATGCAAGCCATTCTTGAACAACTGGAAGCTAAACGCGAACTCGCACGTATGGGCGGTGGCCAAAAGCGCATCGATGCACAACACAAAAAAGGCAAGCTGACTGCACGTGAGCGCTTGGAAATATTGCTGGACGAAGGCACGTTTGAAGAGTGGGACATGTTTGTCGAGCACCGCTGCGTGGACTTCGGCATGCAAGACCAAAAGATTCCTGGTGACGGCGTGGTCACCGGCTACGGCATGATCAACGGCCGCTTGGTGTTTGTGTTCAGCCAAGACTTCACCGTGTTTGGTGGTGCTTTGAGTGAAGCGCATGCCGAGAAGATTTGTAAGGTGATGGACCAGGCCATGAAAGTCGGCGCACCGGTGATTGGCCTGAACGACTCCGGCGGCGCTCGCATTCAAGAAGGCGTCGCCAGCCTGGGCGGCTATGCCGATGTGTTTCAGCGCAATGTGATGGCCAGCGGCGTGATTCCGCAAATCAGCATGATCATGGGCCCCTCCGCCGGTGGTGCGGTGTATTCGCCTGCTATGACCGATTTCATCTTCATGGTGAAGGACTCCAGCTACATGTTTGTCACCGGCCCCGAGGTCGTGAAGACCGTGACCCACGAAGAAGTGACTGCCGAGGAGTTGGGCGGCGCCATCACGCACACCACCAAGAGCGGTGTGGCCGACTTGGCATTTGAGAACGATGTGGAAGCGCTCTTGATGCTGCGCCGCCTGTACAACTACCTGCCCTTAAGCAACCGCGAGAAGGCTCCGGTGCGCAAAAGCGGCGACCCGAGCGATCGCAAAGACTTGAGCCTGGATACGCTGATCCCGGACAACCCAAACAAGGCCTATGACATGAAGGAGCTGATCGTCAAGACCGTGGACGATGGCGACTTCTTCGAGATCCAGCCTGAGTACGCCAAGAACATCATCATTGGCTTTGCGCGCATGGACGGTCAGACCATCGGCATCGTAGCCAACCAGCCGCTGGTGCTGGCGGGTTGCCTGGACATTAAGAGCAGCATCAAGGCGGCGCGCTTTGTGCGGTTTTGCGATGCGTTCAATATTCCGGTGATTACCTTTGTGGACGTGCCTGGCTTCATGCCTGGCACCAGCCAAGAATACGGCGGCATCATCAAGCATGGTGCCAAGTTGCTCTATGCGTATGCCGAGTGCACTGTGCCCAAAATCACCGTTATTACCCGCAAGGCCTACGGTGGCGCCTATGACGTGATGGCCTCTAAGCACCTGCGGGGTGACGTGAATTTTGCGTGGCCGAATGCCGAAATTGCGGTGATGGGTGCCAAGGGTGCCGTTGAAATTATCTTCCGCGAAGACAAGGGCGACCCAGCCAAGTTGGCTGCTAAGGAAGCCGAATACAAAGCCCGCTTTGCGAACCCGTTTGTGGCGGGGGCGCGTGGGTTTATTGACGATGTGATTCTTCCGTCTGAAACCCGTAAGCGCATTTGCCGCTCGCTGGTGATGCTGAAGGACAAGAAGATTGAGAACCCTTGGCGCAAGCACGGGAATATTCCGTTGTGACCGTTGAATGCCACCACAAGGAGTCGCTATGAGAGTAAGTATTTGGAATAGAGTTTTGGCTTGCTGCCTATTATTGAATGCCACGGTTTGGGCCCAGGCCCAAACCGCCGCTGCGTCAACCAATCCGCAATTTGATGCCGAGCTGGCCACGCGCTTGGGGGCTGATGCGCGCGGTATGCGCCACTACGTAATGGTTATTCTTAAAACTGGACCCAATAAAGTGGCGCTCGGCAAAGAGCGAGAGGAGATGTTCGCAGGCCACTTTGCCAATATCAAGCGCCTGTCGGATGACGGCAAGCTGGTGATGGCTGGTCCCGCAGACGGTGTGGACGGCTGGCGTGGCATATTCATTTTTGCAGTGTCCGATATTGCTGAAGCCCGTACGCTCACAGGCACCGACCCGGTCATCGTCAAGGGTGAAATGGTGGCGGAATACCACAAGATTTATGGCTCGGCAGCCCTCATGGAAATTCCGACAGTGCACAAAAAGTTGTCTGAAAAGGCGATGTGATGGTGGTGCTGAAGAGTAAGTCCGTAAAGCCGCGCAAAGCCGACACCGCTGCGCAGGTGCAGCGCTTGACGGACATTCCGAATGTCGGCGTGTCCATAGCGCAAGACCTCATGGGCATGGGTATTTGCACGCCCGAGGCGGTAAAAGCGATGGACCCAGTGGCCACCTACGACGCATTACGCACGCCCATGGGGCATCGTCATGACCCGTGTGTACTTGATGTCTTTTTAGCTGCCAAAGAATTTATGAATGGTGGTCCCAAGCGACCCTGGTGGGACTTCACCGAGTACCGCAAGGCGATGCTGAAAACTAAAAATTGGAGATAAACATGTTTACCAAAATCTTGATCGCCAACCGTGGCGAAATCGCCTGCCGCGTCATTGCCACGGCTAAGAAAATGGGCATCAAAACCGTAGCCGTGTATTCCGATGCCGACAAGGAGGCACGCCATGTGCAGCTCGCCGACGAAGCCGTCCACATTGGCCCCGCGCCCAGCCGCGAGAGCTATTTACTGGCAGACAAAATCATTGCTGCCTGCAAGCAAACTGGCGCACAGGCGGTGCATCCAGGCTATGGTTTCCTTTCGGAGAACGCGGCGTTCTCCAAGCGCGTGGAAGAAGAGGGCATCATTTTCATCGGTCCCAAGCACTATTCCATTGCCGCCATGGGCGACAAGATTGAATCGAAAAAGCTGGCGGGTAAAGCCGGTGTCAACTGCATTCCTGGTGTGAACGACGCGATTGAAACGGCTGAGAAAGCAGTGGAAATTGCCAAGAGCATTGGCTACCCGGTAATGATCAAAGCCAGCGCGGGCGGCGGTGGCAAGGGTCTGCGCGTGGCGCATGACGACAAGGAGGCATTTGAAGGATTCACCAGTTGCCGCAACGAGGCGCGCAACAGCTTTGGTGATGACCGCGTGTTTATTGAGAAGTTTGTGGAAGAGCCCCGCCACATTGAGATTCAGTTGATCGGTGATAGCCATGGCAATGTGATTTACCTGAACGAGCGCGAATGCTCAATCCAGCGCCGCCACCAGAAGGTGATTGAAGAAGCGCCCAGCCCCTTTATCTCGGATGCCACACGCAAGGCGATGGGCGAGCAGGCGGTGGCTCTGGCCAAAGCCGTGAACTACCAGAGCGCGGGCACGGTGGAGTTTGTGGTGGGCAAAGACCAGAGCTTCTACTTTCTGGAAATGAACACGCGCCTGCAAGTGGAGCATCCCGTCACGGAAGCCATCACCGGGCTGGATTTGGTGGAGCTGATGATCCGCGTGGCGGCGGGTGAAAAGCTGCCCCTGGCGCAGGATGATGTGCAGCGCAATGGCTGGGCCATTGAGTGCCGTATCAATGCCGAGGACCCGTTCCGCAACTTCTTGCCCAGCACGGGCCGCTTGGTGCGCTTTGCACCACCTGCGCAGACCATGTGGCAGGGCGATACCAAACACCTGTTTGGTGTGCGTGTCGATACCGGTGTGCAAGACGGTGGCGAGATTCCGATGTATTACGACTCGATGATTGCCAAACTGATCGTGCATGGCAAAGACCGCAATGAAGCCATCACCAAGATGCGTGAGGCGCTGAACGGCTTTGTGATTCGCGGCGTGTCGAGCAATATTCCGTTTCAGGCGGCGCTCTTGGCGCACCCTAAGTTCGTGAAGGGCGATTTCAACACCGGTTTCATTGCCGAGCACTACGGGCAGGGCTTTCACGCCGAAGACGTGGCGCATGATGACGCTGATTTTCTGGTGGCGCTGGCCGCCTTTGTGCGCCGCAAATCACGGGAGCGCGCGACCGGCCTCACCGGCCAGTTGCCAGGCTACTCCGTCAATGCAGGTAAAGACTATGTAGTGGTCACGCTGGATGCCGCTGGCAATAACCACTACAAGCCTGTGCATGTGGATGAATTTGTAGGAGAAACTGGCTCAGCCCGGGTTCGAGTGGGCGCGACCAGCTATGAAATTCGTAGCAACTCGCGCTTGAATGACATCTGCATTCATGGCACGGTCAATAGCAAAGCCTTTACCGCCCAAGTCGAGCGCGGTACACCCAAAAACCCGCTGGCGCTGCGGGTGCAGCACAACGGCACGCGGATTGATGCCTTGGTCATTTCACCCCGCATGGCCGCGTTGCACCAACTCATGCCGCACAAGGCACCCCCCGACATGAGCCGCTACGTGTTGTCGCCCATGCCAGGTCTATTGGTGGATGTGGCGGTAGTGGTAGGGCAAAAGGTGCAAGCGGGTGAGCGCGTCGCCGTAATCGAGGCCATGAAGATGGAAAACGTACTGTTCGCCGCCGCTGACGGCGTGGTGGGCAAGGTGCTGGCAGCCAAGGGCGAGTCGCTTAGCGTAGACCAAGCCATTGTGGAGTTTGTATGAGTGGCACCACGGTACAGCGGCCTTTCAAAGTGCTGGGCGTTCAACAGATCGCCATTGGTGGAACCGATAAAAAGCGTCTGCAAACCCTGTGGGTAGACATGCTGGGCTTGGAGGTAACGGGTACCTTCAAGAGCGAAAAGGAAAACGTAGACGAAGACATTTGCGCTATCGGCACCGGCCCCTTCAAGGTGGAAGTCGATTTAATGCAACCACTGGACCCCGACAAAAAACCTGCCGTACACACCACGCCCCTGAACCATGTGGGCTTGTGGATCGACGACCTGCCCCGCGCGGTGGAGTGGTTGACGGAAAAAGGCGTGCGTTTTGCGCCCGGCGGTATTCGCCAGGGTGCTGCAGGGTTTGACATCTGCTTCCTGCACCCCAAGAGCAATGACGAATTCCCGATTGCCGGGGAGGGTGTGCTGATTGAGCTAGTGCAAGCGCCTGCAGAGGTGATACTGGCATTTGCCGCACAGGCCACAAACTAGCTGCACACCCAGGCTGACTGTACCTAGAATGGGAACAGCCTTGCTGTAGACATAGGCCTCAACAACGATTGGAAACACGCACATGTTTTTTGGCTCGCTACTACAACCTGGCGTCTGGTGGTTACGTCAACTTCGGTTCGCTGGCAAGCTGTGTACTTTGGCTGTCATAGCCCTGCTGCCGACGTTGGTTGCGCTGTGGCATTTGATTTGGGGCGGTAGTCCCGTGGCTGGCCTGGAATGGTTGACCCTGACGTGCGTTGTAGCCTTGGTGGTGACGGTTTACATGCTGGCCGCCTTTCAAGCCAGCGTGGCACAAGACGTGTCTGAAATCCTGCTGGCAGCCAACAAAATTGTGGCGGGCGATTTGCGAGTCAAATCTGTGAGCCGCAGCCAAGACGAAGTAGGCCAGTTGGCTACAACCATGGACCAGTTGGGCCGTACGATTTCTGCGATGGTGGCCAATGTGCGCAGCAACGCTGCCTTTGTGGCGCACTCGGGCCAGAGTCTGGCGCAGGGCAACCGCAATTTGTCAGCGCGTACCGAGCAACAAGCGGCCAATCTGGAAGAGACTGCCGCCAGCGTGGAGCAGCTCTCCTCTACGGTGCAGCACAACGCATCCGTCGCAGCCCAAGCCAATGCCAGCGCGGCCCAGGTGCGCGGTGTGGCGGACCAAGGCGGTGAAACCATGGCGCAAGCGATTGCGTCGGTTGAGGCCATCCAGGCGGGAGCCAAGCGTATGGACGAAATTGTGGGCGTGATTGACGGTTTGGCGTTTCAGACCAACATACTGGCGTTGAATGCGGCGGTGGAAGCGGCGCGGGCTGGTGAGTCCGGGCGCGGCTTTGCGGTGGTGGCCAGTGAAGTGCGTTCCCTGGCCCAGCGCTCTGCCGATTCGGCCAAAGAAATCCGCCAGTTGATCAGCGCTTCTAGCAGCCAGGTGGCCATGAGCGTGGACAAGATCCGCATGGCGGGGTCGAACATGGCACAAATTGTGTCGGGTATCCGCGATGTGGCCGCCAGTATGTCTCAGATATCCACTTCCAGCGCCGAGCAAAGTACGGGCCTGTTGGAAATCACTTCGGCTGTGCGCCAGATTGACGAGATCACCCAACAAAACGCCCACGTCGTAGAACACGCCGTGTCCCAGGCGCTGTCGTTGGAGCGTTATGCCGGCACCCTGGTGGAATCCATTTCCATGTTCAAGCTGCAACAAGGATCTGCAGAGGAAGCGCAAGCGCTGGTAGGGCGGGCCATTGCCCACCGGCAACGCACGTCCCAAGACAGTTTTTTACGGGACATTACCAACCCGGCCAAGGGCTTTCACGACCGCGATATGTATGTCTTTGTGCTGGACAGTAACGGCAAATACCTGGCCTTTGGTGGCAACGCTGCGAAGGTCGGGACCCGCGTGCAAGATATTGCTGGTATCGACGGGGCTGGCTTGCTGGAATCCATTGTGGAGCAAGCCCAGCGCGAGCCAGGCTGGGTGGAGTACGACATAGCCAACCCGACTACGGGCAAAGTGCAAACCAAGATGTCTTATGTGCACATGGTGGATGGCCTTTACGCTGGCTGCGGCGTATACAAAAATCTCGTCGCGTAGTCTGGCGCTGTCACGCGCCCGGGGCGCCTCGCTGGGCGCGCGCACGCGCTAGGGCCGCTTCGATGACTGTGCGCTTTTGGTCCAACACGGTGGGGTCGGTATGCTGCGAGTGCGCGGGTAGGTCGGTGAGCAAAACCTCGGCCTTTTCTTCACGCCTTTTTAATTGCTGGTCGGCATCTAATATAAGTCGATTGCTCCTAAAAGCATAGCGGCTGCGGGCTTGGCTGGCTTGCTCTGGGCTCCACGCGTTCCATCCGGTTGCGGTGCCGCTGGCGGGCTCCACCACGATGCAGTCCACCGGACACACCGGCAGGCACAGCGCGCAGCCGGTGCAATACGGTTCAATGACCGTGTGCATGCGCTTGTTGCTGCCCACAATCGCGTCGGTGGGGCAGGCGTCCAGGCACAGGGTGCAGCCTATGCACCAGTTCTCGTCTATAAAAACGACGGTACGTGGCGCTTCGAGCCCAAACGTTGGGTTTAGTGCAAGCACGGGCTTTGCGGTAATCTTGCTCAGGCGGACGATACCCTCAGCACCCCCGGGCGGGCACTGGTTGATGGGCGCTTCGTCGGCAGCCATCGCGTCCGCGTAGGCGGCGCAGTCCGGGTAGCCGCAGCGGGTGCACTGGGTTTGCGGCAGGGCGTCCAGCAGACGCTGGGCCAGGGTGGGTGCGTTAGCGGCTCCCGTAGCTGGCTGCCCCGCCGTCACTTTGCTGCAGGTTTACGTTTTGCCACTGGCGCTGGAGTTGCTGCAGATTTTTTTGCTACAGTTTTAGTAGCTACTGGAGCAGTCTTTGCGCCGGCCAGGGCCGCTTTTGACACTTTTTTTGCGACCACTGCCTTCTTGGGAGCAGCGGGAGGCTCCATGGCTTCCACCGCAGGTTTTGCCACAGCGGAGTGCGCAATGATGAAAGCTTTGACCTGCGGATACACCAGGTCGCGCCAGCGGCGTCCTGAGAAAATGCCGTAGTGACCGGCACCTTTGGCTTCAAAGTGGCGCTGTTGGCTCTTGGGCACACCGGTGCAAATATCGTGCACCGCCTGCGTTTGACCCGAGCCCGAGATATCGTCCAACTCACCCTCCACCGACATCAGCGCCGTGGTTTTGATATCCGCAGGTTTAACGCGCTCCAGCTTGCCCTGGGGGTTCCTGACGTCCCAGGTGCCGTTAACCAGGCTGAAATCCTGGAACACCACGTGGATGGTTTCCAGGTAGTAGTCAGCGTCCATGTCCAGCACGGCGTTGTACTCGTCGTAAAACTTGCGGTGTGCGTCAGTACTGGCGTCGTCGCCTTTGATCAGGTCTTTGAAATAGTCATAGTGGCTCTTGGCATGGTGGTCAGGGTTCATGGCCACAAAACCGGTGTGCTGCAAAAAGCCGGGGTACACGCGGCGGCCCGCACCCGGAAAGCTGCTGGGTACGCGGTAGATCACGTTGTTTTCAAACCAGCTGTGGCTTTTGTTCATCGCCAGGTTGTTAACCGCCGTGGGCGATTTGCGGGCATCAATTGGGCCACCCATCATGGTCATGGTCAGCGGCGTTTTCTCCCCACGGCTGGCCATCAGCGACACGGCTGCCAACACCGGCACGGTAGGCTGGCAGACGCTCATCACGTGACAGTTACCGTATTTACCCTGCACGTGGCGGATGAACTCCTGCACGTAGTTCACATAGTCGTCCAGGTGGAATTCACCCTCAGACAGTGGTACCAGCCGGGCGTTCTTCCAGTCAGTGACGTAGACCTTGTGGTCTTTGAGCATGGTCTTGACCGTGTCACGCAGCAGTGTGGCGTAGTGCCCCGATAAGGGCGCAACGATCAGGACTGCGGGTTGCCCTTTAATCTTGTCCAGGGTGCCGGTCTCATCGGTATAGCGCTTGAAGCGACGCAGCTCGCAAAACGGCTTGTTGATTTCCACACGTTCATGAATAGCCACTTCCACACCGTCGACATCAATGGTGCGCAGCCCAAATTCTGGCTTTTCATAGTCCTTACCGAGTCGGTGTATGAGGTCGTAGCTGGCCGAAATGCGCTGTGCAAACGGATTTTGGCCGACCATAGAGAGCGGGTTGCCGTACAGCTTGGCAGCAGCCATCGCCAGATCGGAAAACGGCTCCATCAGGGACCGTTGGGTTTCGTAGAGCTGGTACAGCATGGGGAACTCGCTTTCTGAATTGTTGCAGTGCAATATAACAGGTTAGGCTTGCAACTGCCTGATGCGTTCAGCCCTATTGGGCTGGTCGTACATGCTATCAATTCAATAGCTGTTGGCCCAGGTTTTACCCGGGCCCAAGCCACTTTTTATACCAAATTTACACCACTGCGGCAATCGCCTTGCAAACGTAGTCGATATTTTTGCTGTTCAGCGCAGCCACACACATGCGGCCCGTGTCGGTGCCATACACGCCAAATTCGTTGCGCAGGCGCACCATTTGGTCCTTGGTAAGTCCCGAGTAGCTGAACATGCCGATCTGGGTGGTGATGAAAGACATGTCTTGCTTCACGCCCGCCGCTTTCAAGCCATCGACCAGCTTCTGCCGCATCGCCTTGATGCGCACGCGCATCTCGCCCAGTTCTGTCTCCCACTGCGCACGCAGCTCGGGGTTGTTGAGCACCGCCGCCACCACTGCACCACCGTGGGTGGGTGGGTTGGAGTAGTTGGTGCGGATCACGATTTTGAGCTGGGAGAGCACGCGGCTGGTTTCCTCTTTGTCTTGGCAGAGCACTGACAGACCGCCAACGCGCTCGCCGTACAGGCTGAAGCTCTTGGAGAAGCTGGTGGACACAAAAAAGTTCATGCCAGAAGCGACGAACTTCTGGATGACCGCGCCGTCTTCGGCAATGCCGTACCCAAAGCCTTGGTAGGCCATATCCAAAAATGGGGTCAGACCCTTTTCTTTGCAGGCGGCAATCACATCGTCCCACTGCGCGGCGGTGATGTCATAGCCAGTGGGGTTGTGGCAGCAGGCATGCAGCACCACGATGGTGCCGGGTGCGGCCGCGTTCAGGCTGGCCAAAAAACCCTCAACGTTGACACCGCGCTTGGCTGCGTCGTAGTAGGCGTAGGTATCCACCTCAAAGCCGGCGTTGTTGAACAGCGCGCGGTGGTTTTCCCAGCTCGGGTCAGAGATCAGCACTTTGGCGTTGGGGCTGACCTTTTTCAGAAAGTCGGCACCAATCTTCAGGCCACCGGTGCCGCCAATAGCTTGCACGGTGGCTACGCGGCCACTGGTCACGGGCTCGCTATCGGCACCAAACACCAGAGCCTTCACGGCGTTGTCGTAAGCCACGATGCCGTCAATGGGCAAGTAGCCGCGGGGGGTGGGCTTTTCCATCATGGTTTTCTCAGCGGCTTGCACGCATTGCAGCAGGGGCAGTTTGCCGTTGTCGTCGAAGTACACGCCCACGCCCAGGTTCACTTTGGCAGGGTTGGTGTCGGCGTTGAATTGCTCGTTCAAACCCAGAATCGGGTCACGGGGGGCCATTTCGACGGCAGAGAACATAGACATGAAAGGAATCCTGTAGATGGAGGGGCTGTGTGCCCGAAACCGCACGGTGTGGGTTCGGGTTATCCCTATTTTACGGGTTGCGTTTGCTGGGCTTTTTTATCCGCGCTGTTGTGCGTGGTGCTGAATGCCCCGTGTATGGCGGCGGCGCATGAGGCCACGCTCCGCACCACCCTACGACGCTGGTCGCTGCGCGACTTCCCTGCGCTGCTCGCGTCGGGCGGGGTCTGGCTAAACTCGCTTCGCTCAAACAACGCCAGCCCTGATCCGCCCGCCGCTGCGCTGCTCGGCAGCGCCCAAGGGTGGCGCGGAGCGTGGCCGCATGCTTTGGGCCTTGGAACGTATGGCTTCCATCCCAAATGTTCATGCTTTTTGGTCTGTGCCGCATTCCATGAGTTGGCCACACACCACCAAATCACTTTTGCATTGGGGCTGAGTTGCCTGCGGAAAGACAAACTCTCCTTGGCTGGAAAGAAACTGAGATTCTCACCATCCTCCCAACGCTCATAACGCATCGATTCATCATTCATCATCGGACTCAATTGACCATGCACCGCTTGCCCGGCTTACGCCCACAAACAAAGCGTAACTCCCCAGCATGAACTACAGTTCTGCCTTTGCCCATTTGTCGAACCCACCCATGCCCGCTCCGACACCTATTGCTGCGCCAGTTTTAGTCACCGATGATGCCGATGCCTCCCTAACACCGAAGGGAGTCTTCATCCGCTATCCAGATTCGCCGTTTGAGCTGCACCAGCCGTACCCCCCCGCAGGAGACCAGCCCGAGGCGATTGACCAGTTGGTTGAAGGCGTGAATGACGGCGAGGTGTTTCAGACCTTGCTGGGCGTGACCGGTTCGGGCAAAACCTTCACCATGGCCAATGTGATTGCCCGGCTGGGCCGCCCGGCGATTGTGTTTGCGCACAACAAGACGTTGGCGGCGCAGTTGTACAGCGAGTTTCGTGAGTTTTTTCCCAACAACGCGGTGGAGTATTTCGTTAGCTACTACGACTACTACCAGCCCGAGGCCTATGTGCCACAGCGCGATTTGTTCATTGAAAAAGACAGTGCGATTAATGAGCACATTGAGCAGATGCGCCTGTCGTGTACCAAGAGCATTTTGGAGCGGCGCGACGTGATCATTGTGGCCACGGTGTCGGCCATCTACGGTATCGGCCAGCCCGAGGCATACCACAAGATGATCATGACCCTGCGCACAGGCGACAAGCTGGGCCAGCGCGACACCATTGCCCAATTGGTACGCATGCAGTACCAGCGTAACGACATGGATTTCAGCCGTGGAACTTTCCGCGTGCGCGGCGACACGATTGATATTTTTCCCGCCGAGCACTCCGAAATGGCCTTGCGCCTGGAGCTGTTTGACGACGAGATTGAATCGCTACAACTGTTCGATCCGCTCACTGGGCGTATCCGCCAGAAGATTCCACGGTTTACCGTGTACCCCAGCAGCCATTACGTGACCCCGCGTGACCAGGTTCTGGCTGCAGTCGAGACCATCAAGACGGAGCTTTCTGAGCGCTTAAAGTTTTTTGTGTCTGAAGGCAAGCTGGTAGAGGCGCAGCGGCTGGAGCAGCGCACGCGCTTTGATTTGGAGATGCTGAGCGAAGTGGGGCACTGCAAAGGCATTGAAAACTACTCGCGCCACTTGGCCGGCAGTGCGCCGGGCGATCCACCGTCCACACTGACCGACTACATGCCCCAGGATTCGATGATGTTTATTGACGAAAGCCACGTCACCATCGGTCAATTTGGCGCTATGTATTTGGGGGACAGGTCGCGTAAAACTACTTTAGTGGAATACGGCTTCCGGCTGCCCAGTGCGCTGGACAATCGTCCGCTCAAATTTGCGGAGTTTGAGCAGCGTATGCGGCAAGTAGTCATGGTATCTGCTACCCCCGCCCAGTGGGAAAAGGACCACTCGGGCAAAGTGGTGGAGCAGGTGGTGCGCCCTACCGGTTTGGTAGACCCGGAAATTGAAGTGCGCCCCGCCACGCACCAAGTGGACGATGTGCTGCAAGAAATCCGTATCCGCGTGGAGAAAAATGAGCGCGTGCTGATTACCACCCTAACCAAGCGTATGGCCGAACAACTGACCGACTATTTGTCGGAAAACGGCGTCAAGGTGCGCTACTTGCATAGCGATGTGGATACCGTGGAGCGGGTGGAGATCTTGCGCGATCTGCGTTTGGGTGCTTTTGATGTGCTGGTCGGGATTAATTTGCTGCGAGAAGGTTTGGACATCCCAGAGGTTTCGCTGGTGGCGATCCTGGATGCCGACAAAGAAGGCTTTCTTCGATCGGAGCGCTCACTCATTCAGACCATCGGCCGGGCAGCCCGTAACTTGGAAGGCCGCGCCATTTTGTACGCCGACAAGGTCACCAAATCCATGGAGCTCGCTATCGGGGAGACCGAGCGCCGCCGTAAAAAGCAGATCGCCCACAACTTGGAAAGGGGTATTACCCCGCGCGCCATTGTGAAAAAAGTTCGCGATTTGATTGACGGCGTTTACAGCGAAAAGGCGGGCAAAGAGGCCGAGCGACTGGAGCGTGATGCCATGCAGCGGGCCCAGGTGGAGGATATGAGCGAGAAGGATATCTCTCGTGAAATCAAGCGCTTAGAGAAACTTATGATGGAACACGCGCGCAATTTGGAGTTTGAAAAAGCGGCTCGGGTGCGCGACCAGTTGGGCATTTTGAAGGAGCAGGCCTTTGGCGCGCCTGGCTCGGACAACATCGTAATTCTTGCTCCGCAGTCAAAATAGTCTGCTAAGTGACTGATCAGTCTAGTTATCCGAGCAAATTGCTAGGTTTATGGGTATACTTGAGGCCGTTAGTCAACCAAATCTGCACGAGCAGCGACTCAAGGAGCCTCCGATGCGTCTCACAACCAAAGGCCGTTTTGCGGTCACCGCGATGATTGATTTGGGCCTGCGCCAAAGCAGCGGCCCCGTTACGCTGGCGGCTATTAGCCAGCGCCAGCAAATTTCCTTGTCCTATTTGGAGCAGCTGTTTGGCAAACTACGCCGCCATGAGTTGGTCGAGTCGACCCGTGGCCCTGGCGGCGGCTACACCCTAGCCCGTAAGGCCGCCGAAATCACAGTCGCTGAAATAATTACGTCGGTAGATGAGCCCATCGACGCCACCCAATGTGGTGGCAAAGAGAACTGCTTGGGCGAGGGCACCCGCTGTATGACCCACGATTTGTGGGCATCATTGAATGTCCGCATGGTCGAGTTTTTGGATTCAGTCACGTTACAGAAATTGGTTGACGACCAACTGGCCAAGGGCTTGCAGGTGGAAGACAAGCCGAGCGTGAAGCGTGCAATCTCTGCCATGCCGATGTCCAAGACCATCCGAATTAATGCGCCTAACTCGGTGTTTGCCCTGGGCAACGCCTTCCTGAAGAACTGAATTTCTAGAGATATCGCCATGGAAACGACCCCTCACTTTCCCATTTATATGGACTACAGCGCCACTAACCCTTGCGATGAGCGGGTGGTGGATGCCATGGTTCCTTGGTTGCGCAACCACTTTGGTAACCCTGCATCGCGCAGCCATGCGTGGGGCTGGGAAGCCGAAGCCGCTGTGGAAAAAGCCCGCGCCCAAGTCGCGGCATTGATTGGCGCCGACCCGCGCGAGATCGTGTGGACATCTGGCGCAACCGAATCTAACAACTTGGCCTTGAAGGGCGCGGCACAGTTTTATAAATCCAAGGGCAAGCACATCATCACCGTCAAGACGGAGCACAAGGCCGTGCTTGACACATGCCGCGAACTGGAGCGCCAGGGTTTTGAAGTTACTTATTTGGATGTGCAAGACGATGGTCTTGTGAACCTGGATGCATTCACTGCGGCCATTCGCCCGGATACCATTCTGGCCAGCGTCATGTTTGTGAACAACGAAATTGGCGTTATTCAGGACGTAGTCGCCATTGGCAAAATTTGTCGGGAAAAGGGAGTTATTTTTCACTCAGACGCCGCACAAGCCACGGGCCGTGTGGATATTGACATGGGGCAGCTGCCGATCGACCTGTTGAGCTTGACCTCGCACAAGACCTATGGGCCCAAGGGCATCGGCGCGTTGTTTGTTCGCCGCAAGCCGCGCATCCGTTTAGAAGCGCAAATGCACGGTGGTGGACATGAGCGTGGCATGCGCAGCGGCACCTTGCCCACGCATCAGATCGTGGGCATGGGCGAGGCCTACCGCATCGCCAAAGAAGAAATGCACGCTGAGAACATCCGCATCAAGGCATTACACGATCGCATGCTGGCCGGGCTAGAGGGTGTAGAGCAGGTATTTATCAATGGTCACAAAGACCAGCGCGTGCCGCACAACCTGAACATGAGCTTCAACTATGTGGAGGGCGAGTCGTTGATCATGGGTATTAAAGGCTTGGCGGTGTCGTCTGGCTCTGCGTGCACATCAGCATCGTTGGAACCTAGCTATGTGTTGCGCGCGCTGGGCCGTAGCGACGAACTTGCCCACAGCAGCCTGCGCATGACGATTGGCCGCTGGACGACCGAGGCCGAGATTGACTACGCCGTAGAAACTATCAAGAAAAATGTAGCCAAACTACGTGACTTGAGCCCCCTGTGGGACATGTACAAGGAAGGTATAGATATCAGCACCATCCAGTGGGCGGCGCATTAAATGAGGAATTACCGTGCACAGCTGGCGCCGCTTTCCCTTCACGGGAAAACGGCAGCAGCGCAGCGAAGCTGGCTCTGCGGTATTCCTGGCCAAGGCACGGTGGCTTGGTAGAGCTTTTTAGTACGGATTGAAATTGAGAGGTAAATAAAATGGCATATTCTGAAAAAGTCGTTGATCACTACGAGAACCCTCGCAATGTGGGTTCCTTTGACAAGGGTGACGAGTCCGTCGGCACGGGTATGGTGGGTGCGCCTGCGTGCGGGGACGTGATGAAGTTGCAGATCAAGGTTAATCCGATCACGGGTGTCATCGAGGACGCGCGGTTTAAGACCTATGGTTGTGGCTCTGCGATAGCATCCAGCTCGCTGGTTACGGAGTGGGTCAAAGGCAAGACGCTGGACGAGGCGGCGGCATTGAAGAACAGCCAGATTGCGGAAGAATTGGCTCTGCCGCCTGTGAAGATTCATTGCTCCATCTTGGCTGAAGACGCCATCAAGGCGGCAGTTGATGACTACAAGAAAAAACACCTGAACTGATATGACTGTGACCTTGACAGAAGCCGCCGCACGGCATGTGACCCGTTACCTCACCAAACGGGGTAAGGGTATTGGCGTGCGCCTGGGTGTCAAAACCACGGGTTGTTCAGGTTTGGCGTATACGCTGGAATATGTGGACGAGTTGCCCCCCGAGGACACGGTCTTTGAGGAGCACGGCGTCAAAATTTTGGTCGACCCGAAGAGCATGGCTTACATCGACGGCACCCAACTCGACTTTGTGCGCGAAGGTCTTAATGAAGGCTTCCGCTTCAATAATCCCAACGAACGCGACAAGTGCGGCTGCGGCGAGTCGTTCCGGGTGTGAATCTCCAGTCCAATGATTTCGAGCTGTTTAGCCTGACGCAACGATTTGCGCAGGAGAGAGCCGTGTTGGATGCGCGCTGGAAGGATTTGCAGCGCGAGGCCCACCCGGACAAATTCGCAGCGCAAGGTGCTGCTGCGCAGCGTATCGCCATGCAGTGGTCGGTGCGTATCAATGAAGCTTATCAACGACTCAAAGATCCTTTGAAGCGTGCCGCCTACCTGTGTGAGCTCGGCGGCGCTGCCGTCAATGCCCACAGCAATACCGCCATGCCCACTGCATTCTTGATGCAGCAGATGCAATGGCGCGAGGCTCTGGACGATGCCGAGTCGGTTGCTAATTTGGACACTTTGAGCGCAGAGGTGGCCCATGCCCGGCGTGATTTGCTGCAACAATGTGAAGACTTGCTAGACCGGCAATGTGATCCTGTTGCTGCTGTAGCACCGGTGCGTGCGCTGATGTTTATCGACAAGTTTTCCCAAGACCTTAACCAGCGATTTGAAGCGCTTGAATCCTGATTTTTTGCGCCGGATCACATCTGATTCGGCTTAATGTGTGCCGTTGGCCCACCCAAGACACCACTATGGCCTTACTCCAAATTTCTGAACCGGGGCAGACGCCCAAGCCGCACGAACGTCGTATCGCCGTTGGCATTGATTTGGGAACGACCCATTCACTGGTAGCTGCCGTGCGCAGTGGTGCCGCTGAGTGCTTACCCGACGACCAGGGCAGGGTGATTTTGCCCAGCGTTGTACGCTATGTGGACAGCCAAAAACGCCAAATCGGTTTTGACGCTCTGGCCCACCAAACCACCGATCCTGGCAACACCATAGCCTCAGTCAAGCGCCTGATGGGGCGCGGCATTCGCGATATCGTGCACGCCGATAAATTGCCCTACACCCTGGTGGATACGCCGGGCTTGGTAAACATTCGCACCATTGCCGGCAATAAGACGCCGGTGGAAGTGAGTGCTGAGATTCTGGCTACTTTGCGTTTTCGGGCCGAGGATACGTTTAACGACGATATTTACGGTGCCGTGATCACCGTGCCGGCCTATTTTGATGATGCGCAGCGCCAGGCCACCAAGGACGCCGCGCAACTGGCAGGGCTCAATGTCCTTCGCCTTATCAACGAGCCTACGGCGGCGGCCATTGCGTACGGACTCGACAACGCCTCGGAAGGGGTTTACGCCATTTACGACCTGGGCGGTGGCACTTTTGACATTTCCATCTTGCGCCTGTCTGCGGGTGTCTTTGAAGTGCTGGCCACCGGTGGCGACTCAGCATTGGGCGGCGATGACTACGACCGCGCGTTGGCAGATTGGATGCTGTCAGAGGCGGGTCTGCAAGCGGCCAGCCCCGAAGATCAGGCGCTATTAATACAGCAAGCCCGCGCATGTAAAGAAGCCTTGTCTGACGAAGATATCGCTACGGCAGAGGCCGATCTATCTACGGGACGTTTGGACCTCTCTTTCAATCGGGCCCAGTTTGAAGCAGCGACAGGGGCATTGACCACGCACACTTTGCAGGCTGTTCGCAAGGTAATGCGCGACGCGGGTCTGGTGAAGGACGATATTCGAGGTGTCGTACTGGTCGGTGGCTCTACCCGCATGCCGCAAGTGCGACAGGCGGTTGAAAGTTACTTTGGACAGGCGCCCTTGATAAATCTGAATCCAGACGAGGTGGTTGCTTTAGGTGCGGCCATTCAAGCCAACCAACTGGCGGGTAACAATCCAACAGGCAATTTGTTGCTGCTGGACGTGATTCCCTTGTCGTTGGGCGTAGAAACCATGGGCGGCTTGGTAGAGCGCGTGGTTCCGCGCAACCAGACGATTCCGACCGCTATGGCGCAAGACTTTACGACTTACCAAGACGGACAAACGGCGCTGGCTCTGCATGTTGTGCAAGGTGAACGCGACTTGGTGGTGGATTGCCGCAGTCTGGCGCGCTTTGAACTGCGCGGCATACCGCCCATGGCAGCGGGTGCAGCACGTATCCGGGTCACTTTCACCGTGGACGCCGATGGCTTGCTCAACGTGTCTGCCAAAGAGCAGATCAGTGGTGTGGAGGCACGTATCGACGTCAAGCCCTCCTACGGCCTGAGCGACGATCAGATCGCGCAAATGCTCAAAGACAGTTTCACTACGGCAGAGTCGGATATGCGCGTCCGCGCGCTGGTAGAGGCGCGTGTGGATGCCGACCGTCTTTTGCTAGCGACCCGAAGTGCCTTGCAAGCGGATGGTGATGTGCTAGACGCCGCAGATCGCTCGGCCATTGATGCCGCTTGTATCCAATTGCAGTCGGTATTGACGCAGGACGATACGGCTTTGATAGAGGCCACCAGCAAGTCGCTGGCGGCGGCCACTGAGGGCTTTGCCGCGGCGCGAATGAACCGCGGTATCGCCAAGGCCCTGTCGGGCAAAAATATTGAATCACTCTGAACACGTTGAAAGATCGTCTATGCCGATTATCAAAATCCTGCCGCACCCTGAGTATTGCCCGCAAGGGGCTGAGGTGTCCGCACCCACGGGCACCTCCATTTGCGAAGCTTTGTTAGAAAACGGCATTGCCATCGAGCACGCCTGTGACATGAGTTGCGCCTGCACTACGTGCCACATAGTGGTGCGCGAGGGCATCAACTCTCTGAATGAGCTGGACGAAACGGAAGAGGATTTGCTGGACCGCGCCTGGGGTCTGGAACCGAACTCACGTCTGAGCTGCCAAGCCATCTTGGCGCAGGCAAATGTGACCGTTGAAATACCCAAATACTCCATCAACCACGCCAAAGAAAACCACTGACCATGCGCCAAGTTATTTTGGACACGGAAACCACCGGTTTCTATTACGACAAGGATGATCGACTCGTAGAAATTGGTTGTGTGGAATTGTTCAACCGAAAATTGACTGGCAACAATTTTCACGTCTACCTGAATCCTGGACGTGAAAGCGAAGAGGGTGCATTGCGGGTTCACGGTTTAACCAGTGAATTTTTGCGAGACAAACCAGTGTTCTCTGCGGTTGTAGAAGACTTATTGGCCTACGTGAAAGATGCAGAGATCATCATTCACAACGCTCCGTTTGACGTGGGGTTTTTGAATAAGGAACTCCAGTTGGTGGGACGCCCTAAATTCAAAGAGCATGTAGCCAACATTGTCGATACGTTGGTGATGGCCAAGGAACTGTTCCCTGGCAAGCGTAACTCTCTGGATGCGCTGTGCGACCGCCTCGAAGTCGATAACTCCGGTCGTACTTTGCATGGCGCCTTGTTAGATGCGGAACTACTGGCCGATGTCTATATCAATATGACGCGCGGTCAAGATGCTCTGCTAATGGACACACATGCGCCCCAGGAGTCGGGCGTGCTGTCGGTGAAAATGGACTTTTCGGGAGTTGAATTGCCAGTGCTTCCAGCAAGCATGCAAGAGCTGGCGGCGCACGACGATGTCATCGCCCAAATCAACAAGTCCAGTGGCGGGAAGGCAGTTTGGGCATCGTGAGACTAAAAATCTTTGTTGTATAATCTGAGGCTATCTGAATAAGATTCAGGGCGGTTAGCTCAGGGGTAGAGCACTGCATTCACACTGCAGGGGTCACAAGTTCGAAACTTGTACTGCCCACCAGAATACTGGTACAAAAAAGCACTTAGTGACAACACTAAGTGCTTTTTTCTTGTCTGCAATTTTTATCAGGTCTTGCGAATCGGTGGCATGTCCTCCAATGCCATGGGCAGAGTCTCATCGAATATCGGTTTGGGCTCATGGTTGGAGTCTTGCCACATGGCCCAGACTGAGTCGGAGTCTGTTTCGATGGCCTCGGCCACGGGAATCAGGTCCCCAGGCAGATAACGCTCCTCCACGGATTTGTTGGACGTGGGTTGAGTCGGTTTACTGCTTTCCATGACAACCTCCCTCAGGTTTCAATCGTGATTGGACACTTTAGCGCAATTCACCACAGCTAGCAAACCCGTGCATGGTTCGCATGCGTCATCGCAGCGGTGGACACTTGATCGGATTGGGCCGTGCAATGGCACTCAAGTCTGGGCGTTGTGCGCGTTTTGTGTCAAGTAATGCAACAGCAATTTGTCTTGCTGGGTAACGTCTTTAAATGCCAAACCGATGAAATAGCTGCTGCCCGTTGAAGCTTTGTTGTTGTGGCATATGCGCGCGGCTACGACCAAGATGGTCGGTGTCTCCTCAACCTTCACTCGCATCTGTACGTCGATCACGTCGCCGATAGCGCCCAGAGCCGTGCTGGCTTCTACCATGGCACCCTGTAGGCTCAGATCAAGCAGCGCAACCTCCATATTTTTGGCGTGTGTTGCGGCAGCGCTGTCGCCAAGCTGCACGCTTGTGGGCCAAGACGTCTTGGTCCGAAGGCTTTGGCGAACCAAGCGCACGTCCACTTGCGTGGGGTAGGCCAACAAGGCGTAGGCGAACGGCTGCTCAAAGGTTTGAAGGACCTTGCTAAGGAAGGAAAATTCGTACTGCCCGGTAAACCCACGCACCACGCAGACCTCACCTTCCTCTAGCTCGGTTTTCACACCATCCGGCCCCATCGGGCCAACCATCACGCCTTTACTCTCGATAGCGCCAAAAAACTGGCATTCCTTTTTACTCGCACCTTCCACCAAACGGCGCGTCTGCAAGGCCATGCCGGTGCGCATGCCTAAGGCTCTGAACGTGAGTCGCGTGACAGTCTCTACCGGGGTTTGGGCTTGGGCATCAGTCATGCTTAAAGGGGTGCAAAAAGGAGGTACTTCATGGTACTGCATCCGAAGTTGGGGGCCGAAGGTCGCGATTTCTCGCTAAGATGAATCCTTGATGAGGGCGACCAATGCACATGAAGCAACTGGGTGATCTGTTATGGCAAAGCGCGGCTTGTGCTGCGATGCTAGGTATGGCCGCTTGCGCCAAGCTTGACGATCGTGCGCGTGGCTATCTGGCAAGCAACGTGGATGTTTTTGCCATCGTGGATGGGCAACTGCTGCACGGGGAGGCACAGATCTTCGACAACCGCAGTGGCACTTTGAGTATCAGCACGGGCCTGGCCGTTGCCCCTGTGCTGAGTTGCGCGGGGCGGCTTACCCGCACCGGTACTACCGCTGCATTGCTGCAAATGCAGTGCAGCAACGGTAACAACCTAACGCTGTCAGCCGCCATGTTGGCCGAGACGCAGGGCTATGGTTATGGGCAAGGAGCCAACGGCCAGGCTTCTAGCCTGACATTGGGACTGGCTCCAGATCGCGCGGTCGCCTATCTGCGCGCACCGCCAGGTCAACAACTGATCGTTCTGCCAAGCAAGCCCTTTATTGAACTGCGTTAGGTGCGTGCTATGGAGTCGCAAGACTGCGTGGTGGTGGGTGCCGGAGTGGTGGGCTTGGCGGTGGCGCGTGCCCTAGCCCAAGCGGGGCGGGATGTTGTGATTCTGGAGGCGCAAGGCGCTATCGGCACCCAAACCAGTGCACGCAACAGCGAAGTGATCCATGCGGGCATTTACTACCCACCAGGTTCGCTGAAGGCGGATCTGTGCGTGCGCGGCAACGCGTTGCTGTACGCCTACTGCCGTGACCGTGGTGTGGGCCATCGTGCTTGCGGGAAACTGATCGTGGCGACCCACACGAATCAGATCGAGGGGCTCATGACGCTGGCCGCCCGCGCCGATGCCAATGGCGTACCCGAGGTCGTGTGCCTAGAGGCTGCTGCGGCGCAAGCGTTGGAGCCCGCCTTGCGCTGTGTAGCGGCCTTGCACTCGCGGTCTACCGGCATTGTGGACAGCCACGGCTTGATGCTGGCGCTGTTGGCCGATGTAGAGGCCGCGGGCGGTGTTTTGGCATTAAATTCCGCTCTGTCCGGCGCGGAATATGACAATGACGCTATTGTTTTGATAGCTAATGATGGCACTCGCTTGAAGGTGCGTACCCTGGTTAATGCTGCTGGCTTGCAGGCTCCCGCTTTGGCCGCGCGCATAGGCGGGCTCGATGCTGTCCACGTGCCCAAGCCCTACTTTGCGAAAGGCAGCTACTTTGCGTTGGCTGGGCGCGCGCCATTTCAGCGTCTGATTTACCCGGCACCCGAGGCGGCAGGCCTAGGGGTGCACTTGACGCTGGACTTGGGCGGCCAGGCGCGCTTTGGGCCGGACGTGCAATGGGTGGAAGACCCCGAGGATGTGACCGTAGACCCCGCGCGGGGCGATGCGTTTTACGCCGCGGTGCGCACATACTGGCCAGCATTGCCAGATGGTGCCTTGTTGCCAGCCTATGCCGGCATGCGGCCCAAAATCAGCGCCCCGGGCCAGGCGGCTGCGGACTTTTGCATCCAGGGCCCGCGGGACCATGGTGTGCCGGGTCTGGTGAATTTGTTTGGCATTGAGTCACCCGGCTTGACCAGTTGCCTGGCCATCGGCGAACACGTCGTAAAGTTGCTATCAAAATAATAGCTGTAAACTCAATAAAACCGCCGGCTACAGCCATATTTCTTTTAGATTTTCATGGTTTTGATCGCCCACGCGGCGTCCCTGACCAATTCGGGTCCTTTGTAGATCAGGCCCGTGTAGATCTGCACTACATCGGCGCCGGCCTGAATTTTGGAGACCGCGTCCTCGGCGCTCATGATTCCGCCCACGCCGACGATGGGAAAACCTGTGCCCAGTGCGGCGCGTAGTTGGGCAATCACCCGATTGCTGGCCTCCAGCACGGGTCCGCCCGACAAACCTCCAGCTTCTTGGGCGTGTTGTAGGCCCTGTACGGCCGCCCGGCTAAGCGTGGTGTTGGTGGCAATCACGCCATCCATGCCGTGGCGCACCAGCGTCGTGGCAATCACGCCAACTTGGGCTTCGTCCAAATCGGGCGCAATCTTCACAAATATCGGGATGCGTTTGCCATAGCGGCTTTGCAGCGCAGCGCGGCGCTGGGCAATAGCGCCCAGCAAGCCGTCCAGCGCCTCATCGCTTTGCAAGGCGCGCAAGTTTTTGGTGTTCGGGCTAGAGATATTGACCGTGACATAGTCCGCATGCGGGTACACACCCTCCAGGCACAGCAGGTAGTCGTCGGTAGCGTTCTCTATGGGGGTGGCGGCGTTTTTACCGATGTTCAGGCCCAGCAACAGCGTTGGATTTTTGGCGCGGCGCGCGGCTGAGCGCTGCACGTTGGCCACGAAGGCCTCCAGGCCATCGTTGTTGAATCCCAAGCGGTTGATCAGGGCGTTGGCGTCGGGCAGGCGGAACATACGGGGCTTGGGGTTGCCCGGCTGGGCCTTGGGAGTGACAGTGCCGACCTCTACAAAGCCAAAGCCCATGGCGCCCAGGCCGTCGATACAACGGGCGTTTTTGTCCAGCCCTGCGGCCATGCCAACGCGGTTGGGAAACTTTAGCCCTGCCAGTTCGATGGGGTCGTCGACCCGGCTGGCACAGTAAGCGAGTTTGAGCGGATTGCCCTGCGTGGCAGCCAGGCCTGCCATGGTGATTTCGTGGGCAACTTCGGGGTCGAGGCTGAATAAAACCTTGCGCGCCAGACCGTAGGGGATGAGAGACATCGGATAATTCCTGCTTTCAGATTTCAACTACCCGGATTGTCCCCCATGAACCCATCCACCTCGCCTACCACCTCGCCCGCACTGACGCAAGACGAACTCAAAACGCTGGTGGGCCAGGCGGCGCTGCAATATGTCGTGCCCGGCGAGATCGTTGGCGTGGGCACCGGTTCAACGGTCAACAAGTTCATAGATGCCCTGGCCAGCATGAAGGACCAGATCAAGGGCGCTGTCTCCAGCTCTGTCGCCAGTACGGAGCGGCTGCTGGCACTGGGTATCCCGGTTTTTGACAGCAATGCGGTCGATACCCTGTCGGTCTACATCGACGGTGCGGACGAGATCGACGGTAAGGGTTATATGGTCAAAGGCGGTGGCGCAGCACTTACGCGCGAAAAGATCGTCGCCGCGCAAAGCACGCGTTTTATTTGCATCGCCGATGCCTCTAAATTGGTGCAAACCCTGGGCAAGTTTCCCCTGCCAATTGAGGTAATTCCCATGGCGACGCGCCGCGTGATGGCCCAGTGCGTTGCCAGGGGTGCAAGCGCATCGGTGCGCTTGAAAGACGGTCTCCCCTTGGTGACCGATAACGGCCAACACATTGTGGACGTGACGGGTTTGCACATCAGTGACCCGCTAGCCTTTGAGGCCGAAGTGAGCCAGTGGCCTGGGGTGGTGACGGTGGGGGTGTTTGCGTACCAGCGTGCCCATGTGTGCCTGCTGGGCACGCCCCAGGGCGTGCAGACGCTGAACTTTTGAGCCCGCTGCGGCGTTGGCTTAAAAAACGATGCCCGTCGGGTTGTCGGGCGTTTTAGAGGGTAGGGGCGGCGGCGCGGGTGCAACAGCCGGCTTCTCTTCTGCTTTGGGGGCAACCGGCACGGGCTTTTGCAGCGCCACCAGCGGTGTAGCTGCTGCGTTTCTATAAGCGGCAGGCAGTACAGAGGTCTTGGGGTAGCCCGCAGCATCCAAATACTGTGACCATTCGGTATCGGTGAAGCCGCGAATGCGTTGCGCACCGATAGTGAGGAATGGCAATGACGTGTCGCCTGAGATACGTTGCAGAGATTCAGCGTCTTCGTTGGTATTGACCGTGCGCTCGGTAAAGGGAATACCGCGGCTGGTGAGCAGTGCGCGGCCCGAATCACACGGTGCGCATTTGCTGGACGTGTACAGCGTGACGGCGTACTTGCCCGCGATTTGGCGCAATTCGAACGGCAAACTCGCCAGCGAAGCAGCACCACTGGCGCCGACACCCGTACCCACCACTTTGCCCTGGCCCGCAGTAGCGGGGGGCTTGTCTGAAAACGTCACTTTACCGTCGGCACCCACGATGCGGTATACGGTTTGGGCGTGCGCGGCTGCGGCCAAAACTACCACCCCGGTGGCTGTTCCCCACATGCGCCAAAGGCTGTTTTTTGTCATTGATGAGCTCCTAGTCTGCAAACCTAACGTGTCAGGCACCCTCAACCGTCAAGCCACCATACCTTGGTGGCGCAAGAGTGCGTCCAACGAGGGCTCACGACCGCGAAACACCTTGAACGACTCCATGGCCGGTCGGCTCCCGCCCGCTTCGAGGATAGCTGTTCGGTATTTTCGGCCGGTTTCAAGGTTGGGCAGCCCCTGCGCATCGGCAGTTTCTTCAAATGCTGCGTATGCGTCGGCGCTGAGCACCTCTGCCCACTTGTAGCTGTAGTAGCCGGCCGCGTAACCCCCTGCAAAAATATGACCGAAGGTGTGCGCGGTGCGACTCCAGGCTGGCGGGACCAGCACCGCAACTTCCCGGCGTACTGCGTCGAGCAGCGGCATAAAGTCGTGT
Source organism: Rhodoferax sp. (assembly GCA_046595515.1). Classification (GTDB taxonomy): domain Bacteria; phylum Pseudomonadota; class Gammaproteobacteria; order Burkholderiales; family Burkholderiaceae_C; genus Allorhodoferax. Next base: position 104,569 of record JBKJOV010000005.1, read on the forward strand.
GCCGGGTCGTGCGCAGTGTGCAGTAGCATGTCAAACAGCGAAAACTCAATTTGGCGCAGGGTTTGCAAGCCACTCTGGAAATTTTTGGCGGTGAGCATCTTGTCGAACAGTGCACGGGGCAGGGGCGCGCCCGTGTCGACATGGCCCGTCATATGCTGCAGCACACTCCATTCCCAGCAGAAGTTCTCCATGAATTGGCTCGGCAGTTCTACCGCATCCCACTCCACGCCGCTGATACCCGAAACGTCACGCTCATTCACCTGGGTGAGTAAGTGGTGCAGGCCATGGCCAAACTCGTGGAACAGGGTCGTCACGTCATCGTGCGACAGCAAGGCGGGCGCCTTCACCCCATTGGTTTCTACACCATCGGCAAAATTGCAGACCAAATGCGCCACGGGTGTTTGGAGCTTGCCAGTGTCCGGGCGCAGCCACCGTGTGCGAACGTCGTCCATCCAGGCGCCGCCACGCTTGCCATTGCGGGCCGTGGGGTCCAGGTAAAACTGGCCGATCAAGGCGCGTCCTTGTGAGCCCACGCGCTCTATTTTGTAAAAACTAACACCTGGGTTCCATACGGGCGCGGTATCGGGCATGATCTCTACGTCAAACAGCGTTTCAACAATCTTGAACAGGCCGGCCAAAACTTTGGGCAGCGTGAAGTACTGCTTGACTTCTTGCTCGCTGAAAGAGTAGCGGGCCTCCTTGAGCTTTTCACCGATATAAGGCCAGTCCCAGGCCTGCGGGTCGGGCAAGCCCAAGTGGTCGCGGGCAAAGGCACGCAGGTCTGCTACGTCCTGCTCAGCATAGGGCCGGGCTTTGGCGGCCAAGTCGCGCAGAAACTGAATCACTGTGGCCGGAGAGTCGGCCATTTTTGGCACCACCGAGAGCGTGCCAAAGTCAGGGTAGCCCAGGAGTTCGGCCTCCTCTTTGCGCGACGACAAAATGGCGCGTATGGTGGCGCTGTTGTCAAAGTTCTGCCCGTCCTCATTCGCTGTATCGGCTTGGTCAGAGGCCCGGGTCACGTAAGCGCGGTACAAAATTCCCCGCAGCGCACTGCTGTGGGCAAACTGCATCACGGGCAAGTAGCAGGGCATTTTGAGCGTGAGCTTATGGCCCTCTTTGCCCTCGGCCTGCGCCGCGTTACGCGCGTTTTGCACCACGTCGTCTGGCACGCCAGCCAGCTCGTCTGCGCTGGCGTAGTAGCTGAAGGCATCCGTCGCGTCCAACGTGTTTTCACTGAATTTCTGGCTGAGCTCGGCCATTTGCTCTTGAATGGCGGCAAAACGCTCGCGCTGCACACCTTGCAAATCAGCGCCGCCCAGCACAAAGTTACGCAGTGCGTTCTTGTGGGCTTGGCGTTGTTCGGCGTTCAGGGAGTCAACTGCGATGGCCTTGTACTTTGCGTAAAGGCGTTCATCAGCGCCCAGCAGAGTCCAAAATTCAGTGACCTTGGGCAAGCAGGTGTTGTAAGCAGCACGCAGTTCCGGCGTATCAGCCACAGCATTGAGGTGGCTCACTGCACCCCACGCAACGCTGAGCTTCTCTGTGGCCACGTCCAATTCGGCGGCAATGGCCCCCCACTCGGCAGGAAAGTCCGGGCTGGTTACTGTGTTCAGTGCGCCTTGTGCCTTGAGCAGTAGCAGGTCCAGGGCCGTTTCAATGTCGTCCGGCTTGATCAGGTCAAACAGCGGGAGTGGGGTGGGGCTGAGTAAAGGATTCATTGTCAGATTTATATTGGGTACGGTGGGGCTATTTTTCAAGGCTGCTTGGATACGTCCAGTGCCGCCGCCGCTCGTTCCGCAGACTCGAGGGTGTTAACCAATAACATCGTAATCGTCATGGGACCGACCCCACCAGGCACGGGGGTGATGAACCCCGCTACCTGCTTCACCCCTTCAAAATCTACGTCACCACACAGTTTGCCCTCAGGCGTGCGGTTCATGCCCACATCGATCACGACAGCACCGGGCTTGACCATGTCGGCCGTCAACACGTTGCGCTTGCCTACGGCCGCCACGATCACATCCGCTTGCAGTGTCATGGCCTTTAGATTGGGCGTAGCGCTGTGGCACACGGTGACCGTCGCATTTTTTTGCAGCAACATGAGCGCCATGGGCTTTCCCACGATGTTGCTGCGGCCAATGACCACCGCGTGTTTGCCACGCAAGTCGTAATCGATGCTTTCCAGCATTTTCATGCAGCCATATGGCGTGCAGGGCCAAAAACCGGGCTGACCCACCATCAGTGCGCCCGCGCTGGCCACATGAAAACCGTCTACATCTTTGCCGGGGGCAATGGCTTCAATGACCTTGTTCGCATCGATGTGGCCGGGCAGGGGCAGTTGCACCAAGATGCCGTGGATGGATGGGTCGTTGTTCAGTGCGTCCACACGGGCCAGCAGCTCAGACTCAAGCAGGGTCGTCTCGTATTTTTCCAGCACGGAATGCAGGCCCGCTTCAGTGCAGGCTTTGACCTTGTTTCGCACATACACCTGAGAAGCAGGGTTGTCTCCTACTAGCACCACAGCCAAGCCGGGTGTCAGGCCCCGCGCTTTGAGTGCTTCGGTGCGGCGGGCGACGTCGGTGCGAAGTTGGGCGGCCAGGGCGTTACCGTCAATGGTGGTTGCAAGTGTCGAAGTAGGCATAGCGCAATTCAGAAGTAAAAATGCCCGCAAGGCTAATACAACCTGCGCGGGCAGCTATTAAAAAAGTGACAAACAGCCTTATGTCAGGGCTTGGCGGGGGCTTGCCCCAATGCAATCTTTAGCAGATCGGCCACTGTGTTGGCGCTGAGCTTTTCCATGATGTTGGCCCGGTGCGCTTCCACGGTCTTGATGCTGATGCCCAGATCGTCGGCGATCTGTTTGTTAAGACGACCGGCAACAATGCGTTCGAGCACCTGCGATTCCCGCAGCGTGAGTTTGGACAAGAGGGCGTCGCGGTCCACGGACAACTGGTAGTCGGTAAAGGACTCCTTGGCCTGCTCTAGCATGCGCTCAACCAGGCCCACCAGTTGGTCTTCCTTGAAAGGCTTCTGGATGAAGTCCATGGCACCTTTTTTCATGGTGTCTACCGCCATCGGCACATCGCCATGGCCAGTGATAAACACAATAGGCAACGGTGACTTGGCATCGATCAGGCGGTTTTGCAATTCCAGACCAGTCATGCCGCCCATGCGAATGTCCACTATCAGGCATGCCACTTCGCGCGCGTCATATCGGCTGAGGAAGGACTCGGCAGAGTCGAAGCAGCGCACCCGGTAATCCTTACCTTCGAGCAGCCATTGCAGGGAGTCACGAACCGCTTCGTCGTCATCAACAACGTACACGGTGCCTTTTTTGGGTATCAAACTCATGGTGCCATCCAGGTTTTTTATTTGCTTTTTCTAAGCGGGGTGGGTGGTGCAACTTGGTTCTCGGTGAGTGGCACCCAGAACGAAAATCGGCAACCCACCACGACTTCACCATTGTAGATGTTCTCGGCTTTCATTCGGCCCATATGCGATTCCACAATAGAACGACACAGCGACAGTCCGATACCCATACCGTCGACCTTGGTCGAGTAGAAAGCCTCATACAAACGCCCCATCACCTCGGGCGACAAACCCTTGCCGGTGTCCTGCACGGAAAACTCAACAACCGGCTTATCGTCTATCAGCCGCGGCAAGACACGCAGTTCGACGATGCGATCTGAGGTCTGGCGCAGCGCCATGTCGATGGATTCGGCTGCGTTGCGCAGCAAATTAACCAGCACCTGTTCAATCAAAATCGGATCCACCATGATGGCGGGCAAACGCGCCGCCACATAGTGGTTCAACCGTACATTGAAACGGCGCAACTCTATTTCCGCCAGCTCCACAGCTTCATCCACCATATTGGATATCTCCGACGGTGTGCGGTTGGGCTCACTGCGTTTCACAAACGAGCGGATGCGCTGAATGATTTGTCCGGCACGTTGGGCCTGCTTGGCGGTTTTTTCAAGCGCTCCCAACAAGTCTTCTTCCGTGATTTGCTTGGCCAATATGCGCGACACCATGCCGTTGCAGTAGTTGTTAATCGCGGTGAGCGGTTGGTTGAGCTCATGCGCCACGCTGGACGCCATTTCGCCCATGGTGATTAAACGGCTGGCGTTTTGCGCGCGCTCAGCTTGGCTGGCCGCTTGCTCCTCGGCCAGGCGGCGGCTGGTGATGTCAGTGGCAATCACCATTTGGGCGAGTCGCCCATCGACCCAGCTCAAGTAGCGGGTGCGCACTTCCAGCCATTGGTTGAGGTCGGGTACGAATATCTCGGCACTCTCTGTCTCGGTGTCGGGCAGGGCCGTGGTGGGCAGGCCGGCAAAGGAGTCCACGGAATCGTCAGACTCATCGTTGGTGGGGCTGGTCGGCAGTCCTGCCTGGGCCACCAGTGCCAAGTGCCCGTTGGACTGGGTGCCAAACCACTGGCGGTAGAGTTTGTTGGCGAACAGCAGTTCGTCGCCACCCAACGGCGCCACCGAGATGGCGGCGTCCAATGCTTCCAGCACGGTGGTGAAGCGCTGGTGCGAGGCCGACAACTGATCGCGCACGCGGTTGGGCTCGGTGATATCGGTCATGGACGTGACCCAGCCAGTTTGTGTGCCCATCGCATCAATGAGTGGTGCCACGTACAGCCGCGCATCAAACAGGGTGTTGTCGCGCCGCTTGACGCGTACCTGAATTCCGCCGGGCGTTGTCTTGCCCGTAAGCTCTTCCTCCAGACGCGAAGCCAGGTGTTCGCGGTCGGCATCCGGCCAGTAGGGGAAGGGCGCGGTGCGGCCCACCAAATCGGTCTCGGACCAGCCCGTCATTTGGCAGAACGCAGCGTTGACATAGGTGATGCGGCCCTGCAGATCCATGGCGCGCATGCCAGTGAGCATGGAGTTCTCCATGGCGCGGCGAAAGTTGGTTTCTGACATCAGGGCCTGCTGCGCTTGCAGGCGGCGGCGCGTGTGGCGCCAGTTGGCAATCAGCATCCAGGCGGTCATCACGCTGAGTGCTGCCACCAGCCAAAATTGCCCGCTGCCAATCATTCCCAGGGACGCCCGATAGGCCTGCGCGCGGATCATGAGCCCGATACCCACCGGCGACACCGGCATGCTGTATTCGTTGGCGGGTTGGGTCCAGGGCGCCAGCCGGTTACGTGGCGCAATGGTTGTGCCGGCTAGCACCCCGCCTTTGGCATCTAGCAATGACACGGCGTACTGCGCCGTGACTTCCGGTGGAATCCCGTAGCGGTACAGGCCGTCGACCGAGAACTCTGCCAGCATGACGCCGCCGGAGCGGTTGCGTTCGGTCAGCGGTAGAAACAACTGCAACAGCGGTACATAGCCCTCTGAGCGGGTGCGCTGCACGAACAACGGTTGGCGGGTCTCACTGGCGATAGAGAACCCGTCTTGCGAATCGTTGCGCAGTGTGGTGTCGTTGCTGGCGCGAAGCTGTATTCCGGGCAACACCGTGCTGCCCAAGCTCACCTTAACTTTGCGCTTTTCATCAATCCAGGCGATGCCATAGATTTCGGGGTACTGGTCCAGCATGGTGGCTGCACGGGCGCGAAAGTCGACGGCGTCCATTTCGCGGTTGGAGAGCTCGCGCGCCATGCGCATAAGTTGCTCCTGGCGTTCCAGCAGGCGCAGGCGTACGCGCTGTTGGGCGTACTCCACATCGCGGCGTACCGCTTGCTGTTCGCGCTCAATTTCCTCCACCCGCAGGTAGAGCAGCGCCGCAACGATTGCTGCAAAGAACAAAAGCACTGCGGCCAACGGTGCCAGCATTGCCACCCGGTCTTGCCGATGCGGGGTGAGACGCTTCCACCAGCGCTGGGCCCGCCCTACGGTGGGCAGGTTCATGTGCGTTGGCAGAGCAATCAGGTGGTTCAAAGGCATGGGCCGAGTGTAGAGGACCAGCTCGAAAGTTTGAATTTCAATAATTCACAATATGAAATGAAAAAGCATTATTTGAAATTTAAAATTAGTTGTGGGAAAATAGGCAGACCGTACTAAATTACGCTGCAAAGCAAAAAAGGAGACATTGATGTCAGCAGTTCCTCTGAACGCGGTGGGTAGCCAGCCACTTGATCTCGACAGCCAGGAAACCCGCGAATGGATGGACGCTTTAAGCGCCGTCATTGAAAGCGAAGGCCCTGAACGCGCTCACTTCTTGTTAGAGCAGCTTTTGGAACACGCCCGCCAAAAGAGCATCGACATGCCTTTCTCGGCCACCACGGGTTACGTCAACAGCATTGAACCCGACCAAGAGGAGCGCTCGCCCGGCAACCTGGAGATTGAAGAGCGCTTGCGCGCCTACATGCGCTGGAACGCCATGGCCATGGTCGTAAAGGCCAACCGGCATCACCCCATTGATGGTGGCGATTTGGGTGGGCATATTGGCTCGTTTGCATCGCTAGCTAGTTTGTTTGGTGCGGGCTTTAACCACTTTTGGCATGCCGAGAGTGCAGAGCCCGGCAAAGAGCACGGCGGCGACTGCCTCTACATCCAGGGCCACGTATCGCCCGGTGTGTATGCCCGCGCCTACCTGGAGGGCCGCCTGACCGAAGAGCAACTGCTCAACTTCCGCCAAGAGGTGGACGGCAAGGGCCTGTCCAGTTACCCGCATCCCAAATTGATGCCCGAGTTTTGGCAGTTTCCCACGGTGTCTATGGGGCTGGGCCCCTTGATGGCCATTTACCAAGCCCGCTTTTTGAAGTACCTGCACGCCCGGGGCATTGCCAATACCGAGAACCGCAAGGTCTGGGTGTTTTGTGGCGATGGCGAAATGGATGAAGTGGAATCCTTGGGCGCGATTGGCCTGGCCGCCCGCGAGAAGTTAGACAACTTGGTGTTCGTTATCAACTGCAACTTGCAGCGCCTGGATGGCCCAGTGCGCGGCAATGGCAAGATCATTCAAGAGCTCGAAGGCGAGTTCCGCGGTGCCGGTTGGAACGTGATCAAGCTGATTTGGGGTTCCGGTTGGGACCCACTTTTGGCGCGCGACAAAGACGGCGCGCTGAAGAAAATCATGATGGAGACGCTGGACGGCGACTACCAGGCCATGAAGGCCAACGACGGTGCCTACGTGCGCAAGCATTTCTTTGGCAAAGACCCGCGTACGCTGGAGATGGTCTCCAAAATGAGCGACGAGGAAATCTTCGATTTGCGCCGGGGTGGGCATGATTCCAAGAAGGTTTACGCCGCATTCCACAAGGCCGTCAACCACAAAGACCAGCCCACGGTGCTCTTGATCAAGACCGTGAAAGGTTTTGGCATGGGCAAGGCCGGTGAAGGCAAGAACACCGTGCACCAGACCAAGAAGCTGACCGACGAAGACATCAAAGCCTTCCGCGATCGCTTCAATATCCCGGTGCCCGACAGCGAGTTAGCCGGTGTGCCGTTCTACAAGCCGGCCGATGACACCCCCGAGATGAAGTACCTGCACGAGCGCCGCAAGGCCTTGGGCGGCTACTTGCCGCATCGCCGGGTTAAGGCTGATGAATCCTTCACCGTGCCGTCGCTAGAGACCTTTAAAGCTGTGATGGAGCCAACGGCCGAAGGCCGCGAGATCAGTACCACGCAAGCCTATGTGCGCTTTTTGACGCAACTGCTGCGCGACCAAGCCCTGGGGCCACGCGTCGTGCCAATTTTGGTGGACGAGGCCCGTACCTTTGGTATGGAGGGATTGTTCCGCCAAGTAGGTATCTACAACCCCGACGGTCAAAAGTACACCCCGGTCGATAAAGACCAGGTGATGTACTACAAAGAAGACGTCAAGGGGCAGATTTTGCAAGAAGGCATTAACGAAGCCGGCGGCATGAGCAGTTGGATTGCAGCGGCTACCAGCTATTCCACCAGCAACCGCATCATGGTGCCGTTTTACGTGTACTACTCGATGTTCGGCTTCCAGCGCATTGGCGACCTAGCCTGGGCGGCGGGTGACATGCAGGCGCGTGGCTTCCTGTTGGGTGGCACTTCTGGCCGCACCACGCTGAACGGCGAAGGCCTGCAGCACGAAGACGGCCACAGCCACATCATGGCCGGCACGATTCCGAATTGCATTTCATACGATCCAACCTTCGCGCACGAGGTGGGCGTGATATTGCACCATGGCCTCAAGCGCATGGTGGAGAAGCAGGACAACGTGTATTTTTACATCACGCTGCTGAACGAAAACTACCCTATGCCGGGCCTGAAAGCTGGAACCGAAGAGCAGATCATCAAGGGTATGTATATGTGCAAAGAGGGCCCCAAGCTGACTCCGCGCGTGCAGCTTTTGGGCTCAGGAACAATCCTGCGCGAGTCTATCGCCGCGCAAGAATTATTAGAAAAGGAATGGGGCGTGGGTGCTGATGTATGGAGCTGCCCAAGCTTCAATGAGCTTACCCGCGACGGCCAAGACGCCGAGCGCTGGAACCTGCTGCACCCACTGGAAACACCACGTGTGTCATTTGTGGCGCAGCAGTTGGCCAAGTCGGGTGGTCCGGTCGTGGCATCGACCGACTACATGAAGGCCTATGCCGAGCAAATTCGTCCCTTCATTCCCAAGGGCCGCACTTACAAAGTGCTGGGCACGGATGGCTTTGGTCGCTCTGACTTCCGCAGCAAGCTGCGGGAGCACTTTGAGGTGAACCGCCACTACATCGTCGTTGCCGCGCTGAAAGCACTGAGTGAAGAGGGCACGGTGCCCGTGGCCAAAGTGGCTGAGGCGATTGCCAAGTACGGCATCAACGCCGACAAAGTCAATCCTTTGTACGCATAACAAAACCTGGCGGGACGGGCCGAAGCGCGGCGCAGCCCTGTCCCCAACTGACGAGAGGAATCTGTATGGCATTGGTAGAAATAGCAGTCCCCGATATCGGCGATTTAGACGAAGTTGCAGTCATCGAACTCATGGTGAAGGTTGGTGATTCGGTCAAGGCCGAGCAAAGCCTGATTACCGTGGAGAGTGACAAAGCGTCGATGGAAATACCGAGCAGCGCAGCCGGCGTTGTCAAAGAGCTGCGCGTGGCCTTGGGTGACAAAGTCAAGCAAGGCTCTGTGGTGCTGGTTTTGGAGTCAGCAGGTGCAAATTTGGAATCAAATAAGGCTGCGCCCGGCGTAAATACTGCAGTTTTTGCTCCTATTTCTGTAGCAACTACGGTGTCTGTTCCGGCTGCCGTGCCGTCCGTTGTGCCCACGTCTGCAGCCGCAGCAGGGCCGATTGAAGTGCGTATTCCGGATATCGGTGATTTCAAAGACGTGGCGGTGATTGAGTTGCTGGTGAAGGTAGGCGATGCCGTGAAGCTTGAGCAAAGCCTGATGACCGTAGAGAGCGACAAGGCATCGATGGAGATTCCATCCGCCGCTGCCGGTGTGGTCAGAGAGATCAAGGTCAAGCTGGGTGACACCGTGAATATTGGTGACCTGGTGGTGATTTTGGAGGGGACTGTTGCTGCGGTAACTGCACCTGCAGTTGCGCCTGCTGCGGCGATGACAGCCCCTGCGGCTGCCCCTGTGCTAACGCCTGCCGCAGCCACCGCGGTGGCACCGGCTGCAGCAGCCACGCCGGCACACGCGCCGGGTGGCACGACGTTGGGGTTGCCCCACGCGTCGCCTTCGGTGCGCAAATTTGCGCGTACGCTGGGTGTGCCTTTGCATGAAGTCAAAGGCAGTGGCCTCAAAGGCCGGATTACCGAGGCAGATGTGCAGGGCTTCACCCGCTCCGTGATGAGTGGCACGGTGCAAACCCTGGCGATTGCAGCGCAAAGCAAGTCTGCTGGCGGCAGCAGCGGCGATGGTGCAGGCTTGGGGCTGATTCCTTGGCCTAAGGTGGACTTTGCCAAGTTCGGCCCCATTGAGCGCAAGGACATGTCGCGCATCAAAAAGATCAGCGGTGCCAACCTGCTGCGCAACGCCATCATGATCCCGGCCGTCACCAACCACGACGATGCCGACATCACTGATTTGGAAGCCTTCCGCGTATCCACCAACAAAGAGAATGAAAAGGCCGGTATCAAGGTGACGATGCTGGCCTTCTTGATCAAGGCCTGTGTAGCCGCACTCAAGAAGTACCCCGAGTTCAACAGCTCACTTGACGGCGACGCGGTAATCTACAAGCAGTATTACCACATCGGTTTTGCAGCAGACACGCCCAACGGATTGATGGTGCCGGTCATCAAAGATGCCGATAAAAAAGGCATCTTCCAGATCAGCGCTGAGATGGGCGAACTGGCCAAGAAAGCGCGAGACGGTAAGCTGAGCCCTGCAGAGATGTCGGGTGCCAGCTTCACGATTTCGTCGTTAGGTGGCATTGGTGGGCGCTATTTCACGCCCATCATCAATGCGCCTGAGGTCGCTATTTTGGGGGTGTGCCGCTCGACCACCGAGCCGGTCTGGGACGGCAAGGTTTTCCAGCCGCGCCTGATGCTGCCTTTGAGCCTGACCTGGGACCACCGCGTGATCGATGGGGCTGCTGCGGCACGCTTCAACGTGTACCTGGGCCAGATTCTGGGCGACTTCCGCAGGGTGTTGTTGTGACCCCCACGCTGCGCCGCTGCCCCCCAAAGGGGGTAAATTCCCTTGGGGTGACCCTACGGAAAATTGACTTGCTGCGCTCTAGCCACCGTACGGCCGCATGACCACGATCGTCGTCACAAAAAGAGCGGGGCAGGTTGCTATTGCGGCAGACACGCTGGTCACCTTTGGCGATACGCGCTTGGGCCATCGTTTTGAAGGCAATAGCAAATTGCTGAAAATAGACGGCGTAGGGGGCGTGAGCTACATCGGGGTAGCGGGGTCGGTGGCGCATTTCCCGGTTCTGCGCCAGGCCCTAGAGAGCCTACCGCGCGCGCAACTCTTGCTGGGCAGCAAGGCGCAGGTGTTCTCCACCTTTAGCAAGCTCCACCCGGTGCTTAAGGAGAACTTCTTTTTGCAAACCAAAGAAGAAGACAACGACCCCTACGAATCGAGCCAGTTCAGCGCGGTAGTGGCCAATGCTTCCGGCATTTATGGCGTGTACAGCTACCGCGAGGTGTTTGAGTTCAAGGAGTTTTGGGGTATTGGTTCGGGACGTAGCTTCGCGCTTGGGGCCATGCACGCGGTGTGGCCCACAGCCGCCACCGCGCGGGATGTGGCTATGGCGGGTGTACAAGCCGGTTGTGAATTTGACAAAAGCTCGGCCGGACCGGTTGAGATGTTCACTATCAAACTGAAGAAAAATTAATATTCTCGGGGCATGCCGTAGCGCGAAGTGCAGGTGTTGCCCTCAATCGACTAGAGGTGTGTATGGCGATCGTTGAAATCAAAGTTCCGGACATTGGTGACCTGTCTGAAGTGACCGTTATCGAGTTGATGGTCAAGCCCGGCGACCGCGTGAACGCGGAACAAAGCCTGATTACCGTCGAGAGTGACAAGGCATCGATGGAAATTCCCTGCAGCCAAGCTGGCATAGTCAGCGAGATGAGGGTGGCCCTGGGGGACAAAGTGGCCATGGGCTCGGTGGTGCTTACTTTGGAGGTTGAAGGTCGAAATTCAGTGCCAAATAGCACCGTAGCCGGCGTAAATACTGACATTGATGCTATTGAAAACATAGCAAAAGCTAGTGTGCCTGTACCAGCTTTGGTAGCGGCAACTGCGCCTGTGGCTTCGGCCGCTGGCTTTGCGGGGCAGGCCGATTTGGACTGTGATGTGGTTGTCATCGGCGGTGGTCCGGGTGGCTACTCTGCAGCCTTTCGCGCAGCCGACTTGGGCCTCAAAGTTATTGTGGTGGAGCGTTACGCCACCCTGGGTGGCGTCTGCCTGAATGTCGGATGCATCCCTTCCAAAGCCCTGCTGCATGTGGCTGCGGTGATGGACGAAGTGAGCCATATGGCCGACCTGGGCGTGGACTTTGGCGCGCCGGTGGTCAATATCGACAAGCTGCGTGGTCACAAAGAGAAAGTCATCGGCAAGCTCACGGGCGGCTTAGCTGCCATGGCCAAGATGCGCAAGGTGACCACCGTGCGCGGTTACGCCTCTTTTGTCGGCACCCACCATGTGGAAGTCGAAGAAACCACCGGCACCGCGCAGGACAAGACCGGCACCAAGAAACTTATCGCCTTCAAGAACGCCATCATCGCCGCCGGCAGCCAGGCGGTGCGCCTGCCCTTTATGCCTGAAGACCCACGCGTGGTGGACAGCACCGGCGCGCTGGAACTTAAAGAAGTCCCCAAGCGCATGTTGATTTTGGGCGGCGGCATCATCGGCCTGGAAATGGGCACCGTCTACAGCACGCTTGGCGCGCGCCTGGACGTAGTGGAAATGCTAGACGGCCTGATGCAAGGCGCTGACCGCGACCTGGTCAAAATCTGGCAGAAGATGAACGCCAAGCGCTTCGACAACATCATGCTCAAGACCAAGACGGTGTCTGCACGCGCCTTGCCCGAAGGCATTGAGGTGACGTTTGCGTCGGCAGAAGAGGGCGGCACCGCCCCCGCACCCCAGGTGTACGACCTGGTCCTGCAAGCCGTGGGCCGCACACCCAACGGCAAGAAGATTGCCGCCGAAAAAGCTGGCGTGGCCGTCACCGACCGTGGCTTCATCAACGTCGACATCCAGATGCGCACCAACGTGCCCCACATCTTCGCTATCGGCGACATCGTGGGTCAGCCCATGCTGGCGCACAAGGCGGTACACGAAGCGCACGTGGCAGCCGAAGTGATAGCCGGGGAACTGCAAGGCAACAAAGAACTGGCCGCCGCCGCATTCAACGCAAGAGTCATCCCCAGCGTGGCCTACACAGACCCTGAAGTGGCCTGGGTCGGCCTCACTGAAGACCAGGCTAAGGCCCAAGGCATCAAGGTCAAAAAGGGCCTGTTCCCCTGGACTGCATCCGGCCGCGCCATTGCCAATGGCCGCGACGAAGGCGTCACCAAGCTGCTGTTTGACGATTCACCCGAGGCAGGATCAGAAGGCGGCCATGCTGGCCGGGGCCACGGCAAGATCTTGGGCGGCGGCATGGTCGGCACGCATGCGGGCGACATGATTGGCGAGATTGCGCTGGCAATTGAGATGGGGGCGGACGCTGTGGATATCGGCAAGACGATTCACCCGCATCCGACCCTTGGAGAATCCATCGGTATGGCGGCGGAGATCGCACATGGCAGCTGCACGGATGTTCCGCCAGCGCGCAAGTAGAGGTTGGTAACGAACCAGAACGCGATCCACTGAATTGCGGGCCGGGCAATTCGGAGCAGGACATTGGCGTTCAGCGGTCATGGGCGCGCGCTGGCACCCATAAAAAAGTGACGAAATAATGGGGACACGGGTATAGAACCCGGCTATCCTGACACTTTGCACACGTCCACTTTGGGAATCGCATGATTGAATCCGATCCATCAAAAAGCTCACCGGTCTTGGCCCAAACAGTTCGTGAGCGATTGCTCAAACCCGTGGGTTCGGCGATAGATGGCTTGTCGGTGCGCGCTAGCCTGGGGCTGGCCTTTGCGTGCGTGGTTGGTGGCGCCTTGGTCATTGGGCTGTTCTCGCTATTCCAGATGGGGCGCCTGAATGCGTCCACCGGCGTCATTTACAACCAGGAATACACCGCAGGGCAAGCCGCCGAGCAGGTGCGTAGCAATGTGCTGCGTGCCAGCCGTGCGCAAACCCAGTTGTTGACCGCCAGCACCGCAGCCGAACGCGAAACCTTGGGCAAGGACGTTGAGACCAGTTTCGCCGACGTAGACAAAAAAATTGCACTGATTCAGGGCTTGTCTACCAGCGAAGAATCTGTCGCAACTGCCAAACAGTTGATCGAAGCCATTGCCAAGTGGTCCAAGCGCTTACGCGAATACGTGACACTGGTCAAAAAGCAACCGCTGTCCTACTTGGAAATGGACGTTAAAGTCTCTTTGGAAGATGCCGGCTTGCTCAACGAATCCCGCAAGGTCGAAAAAATTGTGGACAGCCTTGTTGCCCAGCGCGGCCAGTCAGCACAGGCCACCATGTTGAACACAGGTGAGATTTACAAGACCTCTGTGATCTGGGTGGTGGGTATCGTTTTGCTGTTGGTGGTTATGTCGATCGGAGTAGGGACCTGGGTGATCTGGCGCCTGACGCGCCAGCTCGGCGGCGAACCTGCCTACGCCAAAGCCATTGCCAAGCGCATCGCCGACGGAGATTTGACCATGGAGATCAAACTGGCGGCGAACGATACGCAGAGCCTGCTGTACTCCCTGCACGAAATGCAGGCCCGCCTGGCAGAGCGCACAGAGCAGCTCCGCCAGAAGACCAACGACATCAACGCCATGCTGCAGAATATGCCGCAGGGTGTGCTGACGGTCGTTAAAGGCGGCAGCATCCATCCCGAGTATTCCGCTTACATGACCACTATTTTTGAAACCAACCAGATCGCTGGTCGGCCAGTGATGGAGCTGGTGTTCAGCGGCTCCATGCTTGGCGCTGATGTACTGTCGCAAATTGATACCACCATCGACTCTGTGATCGGCGAAGACGAGATGCAGTACGACTTCAACTCGCACCTGCTTGCCACCGAATTTGATATGACGATGCCGGATGGGCGCCTGAAATCGATCGGGCTGAGCTGGTCGCCGATAAGTGACCACAGCGGCATCGTCGATAAACTGATGTTGTGTGTGCGTGATGTGACCGAGCTCAAGGCGTTGGCCGCCGAAGCCGGTCAGCAAAAGCGCGAGCTTGACATCATTGGCCAGATTTTGGCGATCAGCCAAGAGAAATTCTCAGGCTTTCTTGACGGCTCGGTTGAATTCTTGGCGGAGAGCAAAAAAATTATCGACGACGTGGGCGCCACGCAGGCCGGTGGCGTTAATTCCGAGACGGTCGATCAGTTGTTTCGCAACATGCACACCATCAAAGGCAACGCGCGTACCTTTGGCTTACTGCACTTGACGAACATGGTTCATGAGGCCGAGCAGAGCTACGAAGAGCTGCGCAAAAATCCAGATGCTGTGTGGGACCAAGAAAAGTTGCGCAGTGAGCTGGCCAACGCATCGGCTGCCATTGAAGAATACGCCCACATCAACAAAGTCAAATTGGGCAGAACAGGACCGGGGCGTCGGGCGGGGGTCGAAAAATATCTCATGGTGCAAAAGCAAGATATTCAAGACGCACTGGATGTCATGGACGACTCTGTGCGTGGGAATGACCTGGAGGTAATGCGGGCAGCACACGTGCGTGCGCACTACATGTTGAAAATGCTGGGTACCGTGCGGGTCAAAGAGGCATTGGAGGGCATAGTGGAATCTCTTCCCTCGCTGGCCAAAGAGTTATCCAAAGAGCCTCCGAAAGTGAGCATCGACGATCACAACATCGTGCTTCGCACCCAGATTGCAGATTTGATGAAGAACGTCTTCATGCACCTGTACCGTAACTCTTTGGACCACGGTATCGAGGCGCCCGACAAACGCGTGGCCAAGGGCAAGCCCGCAGCGGGACACATCCACTTGGAAGTGTCCTTGGCAGACGATCGCGTTATGCTGAAGCTTGGCGACGACGGTGCCGGGCTGGCGGTTGCTTTGATACGGCAAAGGGCTATTGAAAAAGGTCTCTTAGGTGCCGATCAACAACCCAGCCCCGAAGACATCGCACAACTCATTTTTGCCCCTGGTTTCTCGACGGCCTCAGTGGTGACAGAAATTTCGGGCAGGGGGGTTGGCATGGATGCGGTGAAGAGTTTTGTCGAGCGCGAAGGGGGAACCATTGCATTGGTGTTCCGTAGCTCCGATACCGACAATAGCCATCGCGCTTTTGATACGGTGATTAGCATGCCGAGCAAGTTTGCCGTTCAGGCAATGGGTTAGGTCTGGCTCAAACGTTTGGCAGCCCACCGTTTAGGCTGTTTTTGCGCGAGAAGGCCACCACAGAGTTGGCGTCCTAAACGTCGAAACGCGCCCGCAACGGAGTTCACAGTGCTGGGTCGGTGCGACTGAGCGTGCTCCAGCAAGTTCAATGTGGCGCAGTGGATGCAGTCCAACAGCTTCGATGCTAGGATAATTATTGTCCGTGGGACACTGGAGGGTTTTCTATGCGTTGTTCGACGTTGCGCCGAGTCTTCGGCATCTGTTCTGCGCTGGGCTCACCGTGATGTCTTTCAATTGGACTCTTGGCGCTCGGCACACCGTGTGGTTTGCGCTGAGCGCCCTTATTTTGTTGGGCGCAGGACGAACCTGGGCGGCCGGTGCCTGTGCGACGGCGTCTATTGGTAAGGTTACGCTCAATGAATACAACTACAGCGGCAACTACACCGAAATCAACAAGATCGACTCCAATGTCAATTTGAGTGGGTGGACGGTGACCATCCACACCAGCGGCCGAACAGCATCGAAAAGCCTGCCAGCCACCGGGACCAATAGCTGTTTTGGCGGTAAGTACCAAACCAGCCTCTTTGCTTCCAACGAAATTGGCACCGACGCCGATGTGGTTCTCAAGGACGGCGCGGGCGACATCGTGGACTTTTTGCGCGTGCGAACCACGCTGCCGGTTAGCACTGTCTTTTACGGGACGAAGCCCGCCTGCTCTTTTCTCGGAGCGACCACCGACTTGGCGGTAACTTCTGCCAACAAGGGCGTCGACCGGTTGCCTGATGGCACCGGTGACTGGCGTCAGACGCCGGGCACGGGTAGCAATTCTTTTCAGTCACCGTGCGGCCCCAATGTGGTTGGTGGCAGTGCTGATCTGTCGGTTACAAAAACCGTCAATTCGGGTACGGTCGTCAAAGGCTCGGCAGTTAGCTTCACGCTGACCGTGACCAATTTAGGTACTGGTGTTGCAACCAGTGTCTTGGTGAACGATGCACTGCCAACAGGACTCAGCTTTTCCAGTGCCAGCACGGCCACTGGCAGCTATTCGTCGAGCACGGGTGTTTGGACAGTCGGCAATATGGCGGTTGGGCAGTCCGCCACGTTGACGCTCAATGCGACGACCACATTGGTCGGTACCCTAACTAACACTGCAACGGTCGCATCCAGTACGTACGACCCCATCACCGGCAACAACACAGCTTCCGTCAGTGTGATAGTTACTAGCCCCGGCGCGACGCTGGATGCGGTTGAAGTAGCGGCGGCGCCTGGCACCGCGATTGTCACAAAGATCGCAGGGCAAGCCTTCAACCTAGACATTCTGTCTCTGGCTACGGACGGAACAATCGTAACGACTTACAGTAGGACGGTTGCGTTCGAATTGGTGGATGCTGGCAGCAGCGCCACGTGCGCTTCCATGACCTTGCTGCAGTCAGCAGGAAGCTACACCTTTGCCGGTTCGGGTGCCGGAAAGGACAACGGCAGACACACCCATGCGTTCAACTACGCCAACGCTGCGCGCAATGTGCGTGTGCGCATGAAGGACAACAGCACAACTCCCATCACGGCGTGTTCGACCGACAATTTCGCTGTCCGTCCATCCAGTATCACGCTGTTGGTACGAGACCAAGACGCGCGCACCGCCGGCACTACACGGACGCTTAACAACGCAGCTGCAAGTGGTGGGGTCGTGCATAACGCCGGCCGGCCCTTTACTGTGACCGCCACCGCCCTTAACGCAGCGGGCACTCCGGCTGTCACCACCACCTACGACGGTACGCCCACTGCGCAACTCAGCGCATGCAGCGGAACTGCCTGCACCGCGAGTTTCGGAACCTTGAATTTGGGTGTCAGTAGTTTCTCTTCGGGCGTGTTGTCGTCCGCTCTAGCCACCTACAGTGATGTAGGTGCATTTAGTCTCCAGTTACAAGACACCAACTTTGCAGCCGTTGACGCGGCGGATACAGCGGGCAATTGCACTGCATCGGGGCGCTATGTGTGTTCGGTGGCCACCGTGGTGGGCCGCTTCATTCCAGACCGTTTTGATACGGTGCTCACGCAGGGGTGCGCAGCTGGAAATTTCACCTATTCCGGCCAGCCGTTTTCGGTGACGGTGAGTGCGAGGAGTTTCAGCGGTGCAACCACGCCCTCGTACACCAGCGGAGTGTTGGCAAACGCCGTAACGCTGTCCAACGCCGGCGTTTCGAGCAACCTGACCGGGAACGCGTTGGCAGCAACCAGCTTTGTAGCCGGAGTGGCGACTGCCACACCGATCTACAAATTTTCCAACGCGTTGACGGCTCCGTTGGCGCTGGTGGCACGCGCGGTGGAAACGTCGGCGGACGGAGTTACCTCCAGTGGGGCCATTGAAGGAACCACCAGCATCCACAGTGGGCGTGTCCGTCTGTCCAATACCTACGGCTCGGAGCTACTGGCTTTGCCCATTCCGCTGACGGTGGAGTTCTGGAATGGAGCCTGGGCAATGAATACCGCCGACACTTGCACGGCCATTGCTGCGAGTCAGTTTGCATGGGCGTTTCCAGCAGGCAATGCTGCGCGCCCTAACAACTTGAATGCGTGCGAATCGGCTGTAAGCGTCTCGGGCTCTCCACCATCATTTGCGGTGAACTTGAGCGCTCCCGGCGCAAGCAATGCAGGTTGGGCCGATTTGACGTTGAACCTGGGCGCAAGTGCCACCGGTAGCCAGTGCACCGCTGTAGGGGGGGGGCGGTCCAGCGGCGAGCACGGCCAACACGCCATGGTTGCAATTCAATTGGGTCGGGGCGGGTAGCGCCAATCCGTTGGCCCGAGCGACCTTCGGCGTATACAAAAGCCCCCTTATCTACCGTCGCGAAAACTACTGACGCGAAAAGTCCTTCCGACAGCTCGGACCGCCTGCGGCATCAGCGGTAGTGCCTGTTGCGTCCTACGATTGCCATTTTTAGAGAATTGTGGTTTGGAGTGGTGGCGCATACTGGACTGCACTGTGGTACTGCGGGCCGGTTATGACAGTGCTGTGACGCTGCGTTGCATTTAACTGACATATCGCTTCCGCCACGCGTTTCACAAAAGCTTCATTTGACCCCTTGGGTCGGCACACAGATACTCGCATCTTTTCGCACTCTCACATTCACTGGAGTTTGTCCTGATGTATTTGTTTCTGAAAGCCAACCACGTGTTGCGTGCCCTCACTGCGGTTTTGGGTACTGTGTTTCTCGTAGCCTGCGGAGGCAGCAGTCCCCCAAGCAGCGCTGCCGCCCAGGCGACGACAGCCGTCCAGAGCCGCCCGGACAGCGCGGTTTCAAAGAGCCCGGACCACTATGAGTTCCATGCGACTTTGACCGTACCGTTTGAGTCCACCTACCCCGATGGTCGACGCGATTTCACCATTCAAATGGGTTACCCGGGTGCTTCGGCTGGGCAGCCAGTGGTATGGCGGCTTGAAATGTTGAGCCCGGCAGGTAAAACCATTGCGCAGTGGAGTGGCGAGGAGCAGTACCAAAATCAAGCGATGGTGGTGACCGTGCCCTGGGCTGGCCGCACGGGTGCCCTGGCGAGCTTGCCCGATGGCCATTACAGCTTGCGGCTCATGGCGCGCGCGCCCAATATCGTGGCGTCGCGCTTTGCCAAGGGCACCAGCGCGGAACGTGTAGGTAGCTTGCTGCGTCTAGAGGGCGGCCACCCTGCCATTGAGCAGCGTTGGGATTTTTCTTTGGGCAACCCACCCAAGCCGTCTATGCCGGCATTCAGCGCCATGCTTGTAAACGCGGGCAATGGCAATCTACCCAGCCCGTCCATGTCTGCCTTAAATGCCACAGCAGTTGGCGCGCCAGAGTTGTCGGCGCGCCGCTCTATCGCCCAGTCGGTGCCTGCAACCAACGCGTTGCCCTACACCGTTTACTACGCCAATTTGCACAGCCAGACAAACGACTCGGATGGCGGCGGTGCCTTGAGCACTTGTACCTCGTCTCAGCCCGCCCAAACGGGTGCCTACGGACCGGCGGCAGCATTTGCCTACGCCAAAGCGGCAGGGCTGGATGTACTGGCGACTACCGAGCACAACCATTACTTTGATGGCTCCTCAAGCACAGCGACCGGTGCTAGCGCCGTTGCCGCCCGCAGCCGCTACCAGGCTGGGTTGACAGCAGCCAACGATTTCAATGCGACTAATCCCAGTTTTCTTGGTTTGTACGGCATGGAGTGGGGCGTTATCAGCAACGGTGGGCACCTGAATATTTTTAACAGCAATGAACTGTTTAGCTGGGAATACAACGCTAACAACGAGCTTTTCGGCGACCGCTTTGTTGCAAAAAGTGACTATGCAGCGCTCTATGGTGTCATGCGCTTGCAGGGCTTGGTCGGGCAATTCAACCACCCTGAAGTGACCGGACAGTTTCTAGTCAACGGCATTGATTTGGGCTACAGCGCTGATGGAGATGAAGTCATGGTGTTAGCGGAAGTTTTAGGTACGTCGGCCTTTTCCTCCAACACGACCGAGACGGAGACAGGTCGCAGCAACTGGGAACTCAGCTTCAACAAGATTCTGGAGCGCGGCTTTCACGTCGCTCCATCGTCCAACCAGGATAACCACTGCGCCAATTGGGGTAGGTCTTACACCAACCGCACGGGTGTGTTGTTACCAACCGGTACGACGCTGAACAAGGCTAATTTTGTAGCGGCACTCAAGGCGCGCCGGGTCTTTGCCAGTATGGACAAAAACTCCCAGGTGGTCTTACAAGCCAATGGCCGCATCATGGGCGAGCGGTTCACCAACAGCGGGGCTTTGAACTTGAGCGTTTTGTTTGCCAACACGTCGGGTCGTACCGTAGCCACGGTGCAGATCCTTGAAGGTGTGCCGGGCCGCAATGGCACGGTCAGCACGCTGGCGAGTACTGCGACGTTCTCCACCACTCCGGCGGTGGGGGCGCACTTTTATTACGCCAAAGTTACCCAGGATGACGGCAAAGTGCTGTGGTCAGCACCCATCTGGGTTACCCAAACGACGGCTACTACCACTCCGGACACAACAGCGCCTACGGCAACTGCCAGCGAAACCGGAACCTCTGGCTCCATCACGCTGGCGGCAACTGCTAGCGACAATGTGGGCGTGACACGCGTGGACTTTCTGGTAGACAACGTGGTCAAAGGCAGCGATACCACGGCGCCCTACGCGCTGGCATTCGACTCCACCACCCTAACCAACGGCAGCCACACCTTGGTAGCCCGTGCCTACGATGCGGCGGGCAACAGCGGCGCCTCCAGTGCGGTCACTTTCAGTATCAGCAATGCGGGCGCTACTTTTAATGAAGTTGAATCCAACGGTACGATCGCAACGGCCAATGTCTTGGGAACTCAAACCACGGTCAGTGGCACCATGGGAAACACCACAGACATTGACTATTTCAAGCTGACGATGGCTGCCGCCAGGAAGCTGCGTATCGATATGGTGGGCCCCAGCGGAACCGACTACGACTTGTATCTAGTCAATAGTAGCGGTACGGTGTTGGCTTTCTCAGAGGGCAGTACGAGTAGCGAACTGCTGACTTACACCAACGGCGCAAGCACTGCAACGGTGTACATCAAAGTAGTGTCGTACTCTGGCAGCAGCACAACCTTGCGATATACCCTGAGCCTTAGCTTCCCCTAGGTTGAACCGTCGGCGCTTTACCAGAGGTAGGGCGCCGGGCGTAACTGACACAAGCCGATTAGGGTGCTTGCTCCGGTTCGGCCTAACAGATTAAGCCAGCGATCGGGTTTTGTACGCGCTATGGACCTACAGGCTTCTGGGAAAGTCGAGATTCGCTAGACTCTGGCACCTAGGAGAATTTCATGCCAGTGACAGAACAAGCCGTTATGGGCGCCCTTCAGGGCGTCATCGACCCCAACACTGGACGCGACTTTGTGTCGTCCAAGTGCGTGCGAAATTTCAACATCAGCGAGGATGACGTTTCCTTTGACATAGAGTTGGGCTATCCCGCTAAAAGTCAAATTCCGGCATTTCGCAAAGCCCTGGTGGCTGCCGCAAAAAGTGTAGACGGTGTCCACAATGTGTCCGTCAACATTGCGACCAAAGTACAGTCTCACGCTGTACAGCGCGGTGTACAGTTGCTGCCGCGTGTCAAAAATATTGTCGCGGTAGCCTCTGGTAAGGGCGGTGTTGGCAAAAGCACCACGGCGGTGAATCTCGCACTGGCTTTGGCCGCTGAGGGCGCTAGCGTTGGCATATTAGACGCAGACATTTACGGGCCCAGCGTCCCCATGATGATGGGTATCGATGGCCGTCCTGAAAGTGGCGATGGGAAGACCATGGAGCCGTTGGAGAATTATGGCGTTCAAGTCATGTCCATCGGGTTCTTGGTGGCCCAGGACGAGGCGATGATCTGGCGCGGCCCCATGGCAACCCAAGCGCTGGAGCAGCTTCTGCGCCAGACCAACTGGAAGGACTTGGACTATTTGATTGTGGACATGCCACCAGGCACCGGCGACATTCAACTTACGCTGAGTCAGCGGGTACCCATGACGGGTGCCGTAGTCGTGACCACCCCCCAAGATATCGCCCTGTTAGATGCAAAAAAGGGCATCAAGATGTTTGAAAAAGTGGGCGTTCCAATATTGGGTATTGTGGAGAATATGGCGGTGCATGTGTGCAGTAACTGCGGGCATATAGAGCATATTTTTGGCGCTGATGGCGGTAAAAAAATGGCTGCAGATTACAAAATGGACTACTTGGGCGCGTTGCCGCTGAATATGCAAATTCGCTTGCAGGCCGACAGCGGAAAGCCCACCGTCGTGTCGGACCCAGACAGCGATGTCGCAGTGCTGTACAAACAAGTTGCGCGCAAAGTGGCGGTGTCCATTGCGGCTAAAAACAAAGACTTCTCCAGCAAATTCCCCAGTATCACGATTAGCAAAAATACGTGACCCAGTGCGTCTCTGTGCGGACGGAAAGCGACATGAATTTGGCTGATGCCCACCAACACCCCTACACTGAGACGGTGCCGCAATACCTCATCAAGACCCCGCAAGACGATCCCACTGTCGCGCGCCCTTGCGTGCAGGTTGCGGTCGTTATGCGTCGGGAGCACATCGACAACCGCTGGCAACCCTGGCGCTGGTCGCTGGCCGATGTGGTGCCACACACGGCAGATTTTGGCTGCCATCCACGCCTGCTCTTGAAAGACGCGAACGAGGAGCGTTGGCTGCATCCTGGGTTCTTGGTGGAGTTGCATTTGGGCGACGCAGATGGGTATTACTTGAACGCAACTACGGAGTTGCCTTGTTTTTGGGTCGTTTGGCGTATGGAGGAGGAGGCGCAACTGGCTGACGAGCCTGTTGCAGTGCCACAAACCGTGACCCTGAGTTACCACGATGCAGGGCGTTGGCTGGATGCTCAGGAAACTGTGGAGCAATTGCCGGCCCCTACCCAAATCGTTATGTGGTTGCGAGACTTTGTTGATCAACATCACGTTCCCGAGCCCAAGCGCCGTCAGCGTCCGCAAAGCTTTCAGAGCTTGCAAGACCGTTTTGGCAACCCGGTGCGCGTAAGTACTGATAAAGATAAGCGCGGAGGTGGCCGTGGCAAGTGAAGACGGCTTTTTGAGTCGCTGGGCGCGCCGCAAGGCCGATGTCCGTCAAGGCAAGCCGCTCGAAGAGCCGGTGCCGCCCAAGCCTGCGCCGGTACTGGCACGTGCGCAGGTACCCGCAGGGCCGGGTGTCAGAGATGCCGATCGCCCAGTGGGCGTAGATGCTGATTCTGGTGCGCCCCTAGTGGCGGCCGAGCCGCCGCCATTAACCTTGGAAGACGCACAGGCGCTCACCCAGCAGTCCGATTTCAAGCCCTTTATGGCCCGCCAAGTGCAACCTGATGTGCGAAACGCCGCCATGAAGAAGCTTTTTTCCGATCCACACTACAACGTGATGGATGGCCTTGATATTTACATCGACGACTACACCAAGTCCGATCCCATTCCCGAATCCATGCTGCGACAGATGGTGGGTGCACAATTTTTGAAATTGTTTGACCACGAGCTTGATCCGGCGCCGACTGCCCCCCGTGATATCTCGGGGGGTGCCTCACCTGCGTCTGTGGCACAGTGCACAGAACCCTCCAATCCCCGTTTATCTCCTGACCATGCCAACACTCATTTGCGATTGCAACCAGACCATGCCCCTGCAGGCCCAGACTCTGGGAGCAACCCTGCATGAAGATCTGACCCTGCATTCCACCTTGTGCCGCCGCGAAGCCAACGCGTTTCAGAAAGCATTGCTTTCTGGCGACGATGTGGTGGTCGCTTGCACCCAAGAGGTGCGCTTGTTCGGTGAACTTGCGCAGCAGACTGAAGGTGCCAAATCCGTCCCGATACGCTTCGTGAATATCCGCGAAACCGGAGGCTGGAGTAAGGACGCCGCCAAGGCCAGCCCAAAGATTGCGGCCTTGCTAGCGCTGGCCCATT
Source organism: Rhodoferax sp. (assembly GCA_046595515.1). GTDB lineage: Bacteria > Pseudomonadota > Gammaproteobacteria > Burkholderiales > Burkholderiaceae_C > Allorhodoferax. Next base: position 128,815 of record JBKJOV010000005.1, read on the forward strand.
TGCCTGAACCCGAGCCGGTCTCCACCGTCACCTATACCAGCCAGGGACGTCTCCTAATCATCGGGGCCATGGACGCAGCCGAGCGAGCCGCTGACCTCGTTGCTGACTCCATGGACGTCACAATCTTTAGCCTGAATGCGGGTCAGCACGGCGGAGCACAAGAGCGCCGCTACCCCGTGCTGACTGGCGCGACGCCCCAACTTAAGGGTTGGTTGGGTGCCTTTGAAATGAGTTGGACTCGTGACAATCCCATTGATCTCGATCTGTGCACCCGCTGCAATTCCTGTATCTCCGCATGCCCGGAGGACGCCATTGGTTTCGATTACCAGGTGGACAGCGCGCTGTGCAAATCACACCGCAGTTGCGTCGCTGCTTGCGGGGTCGCTGGAGCCATTGACTTTACGCGCCTTGCCGTAGCGCAGACTGAGCAATTTGATGTCGTACTGGATTTGCGTCCGCACAATGCATTTCCCCAGCACGCGCCCCCACAGGGCTATTTTCAATGGGATGGTCAGGACATGGCCGTGTTGTTGAAGGTTTGCAGTTTGGTCGGCGAGTTCGAAAAGCCCAAATTTTTCAATTACAAGCAAAAGCTGTGTGCCCACAGCCGTAACGAAAAGACGGGTTGCAGTGCATGCATCGATGTGTGTTCCGCAGTAGCTATCAGCAGTGACCGTAAGCACCAGCAAATTAAGGTCAACCCAAATCTTTGTGTAGGCTGCGGCGCCTGTACGACAGTCTGTCCGAGCGGCGCCCTGAGTTTTGCATACCCCCGAGCATCGGACCAGGGTGTCAAGTTGAAGACTCTGTTGACGACCTATGCGCGGGCAGGTGGCAAGCAGGCGGCGTTGTTATTTCACAGCCAGGAAGCGGGTGCGAAGCTGATTAACGATCTGGGCCGAGCGGCGCGGGTGAATGCGAGTATCCGGGGTGTGCCTGCGCGGGTTCTGCCAGTGCCTTTGTGGCACACCGCGTCGATGGGCGCAGAGGTATGGCTGTCTGCTGTGGCCTACGGCGCGACCAATGTCTGGGTACTGATGGCCGGTGAAGAGGCGCCGCACTACGTGCAGGCGGTGCGCGAGCAGATGGACGTTGCTCAGGCCATCTTGAGTGGGCTGGGCTTTCAGGGCACGCATTTTCAAATTTTGCAGGCGCGTGACATCCGGGACCTGGCTGGCTTTGATGCCCAATTGCAAGTCCCCGCAGCGCAAGGCGTAACCCAGACGGCTGGCTTTGCCGTGCAAGCTGACAAGCGCGCCACCCTGGAGTTGGCGCTAGACCATCTCTGCGCGCAAGCGCCAGTTCGGCCAGAGCTCATTCCTCTGCCCGCGCAGGGCTCGCCCCTGGGCGCACTGGCATTGGACAAAGACAAATGCACGTTGTGCCTTAGCTGTATCAATGCATGTCCGTCGGGTGCCCTGCAAGATAACCCGTTGGCACCGCAGCTCAAGTTCATAGAAAAAAACTGCGTGCAGTGCGGGCTGTGCGTCAAGACCTGCCCGGAGTCTGCGTTGAGTCTGGTGCCGCAGTTGCGTCTGACCCCGCAGCGTAATGAGTCTACGGTTATTAACGAGATGAAGCCGTACGGCTGTATTCGCTGTCAGAAGCCGTTTGGCACCGTCAAGGCTATCGAAGCCATGTTGGGGAAGCTGGCTGGCCACGCCATGTTTCAGGGTGCTGCGGCTGACCGGCTCAAGATGTGTAGCGACTGCCGGGTGATTGATCTCTACACCGACCCTCAAGAAGTTCGCATCACCGACCTGTAATTTTTTTCGCTTCCTTATGACTGATTCCCCTCATAACCGTGACACCAGCCTGCAGCCTGCTGCCTTGTCAGCCAGCGCAAGCTTTGACGAAGAAACTGCCCGTGCAGAGGTTTATGGCCTTCTAGCCCAGATGTTTTATGCCCCACCCGCTCCTGAATTGATAGCGCAGCTACAGATTGCCGTGACGGATGCCCCGGTTCTCGGCGGCTACCTTGAAGAGCCTTGGCGTCAGTTGGTCGGTGCGGCCCGTACCTACAGCGCTGCGGACATTGCGCAGGAGTACGATGCCTTGTTTGGTGGTGTGGGTAAGCCCGAGATCTACTTGTACGGCTCGCACTATCTCAGCGGCTTTCTCAATGAAAAGCCGCTGGCGCAATTGCGCGCCACCCTTGCCGAGCTTGGCTTAGGCCGGGATGACGCGATGCCCGAGACGGAAGACCACTTTGCCTACGTGTGCGAAGTGATGCGATACCTCATCGCCGGAGACGATGTCGCCGTCGCCAACTTAACCCGCCAACGAGCATTCTTTGAAGATCACCTACAGCCCTGGGTAGGTGCGTTGTGTGATGCCATTGCGCAGCACCCAAAGGCGCGCTTTTATGCCGCTTTGGCGCAGTTCACGCAGGCGTTTTTATCCGTGGAAACCCAGGGGTTCGACATGCTTGCTTAGTTTGTAAGCGGGTAGTAATTTGTGCTTGCTGAAATGTCAATATAAGTTAGCGATGCACATACCTGCATCGCAAAAAGTTGGAGACACACACCATGAGTCAATCCCCCAGTGGGCTGTCCCGTCGCACTCTTTTTGCTGGTGCTGGCACCCTAGGTGCCCTCACAGCGGTGGTCACTTTGACCGCCGCCCCGCAAGCCGCACAAACTGTTGTTCCAGAGGAGCTCAAGCCCCCACCCGAAAGAGGCGGTGGATATGCGCTGAGTGAGCACGTTAAGCACTACTACCGTACCACCCGCGTTTGAACGCGGTACGGGTTATTCCTTTTTAGATGCAACTGGAGAGCTAGATGCTTCTCACGAAAAAATCACATTCCATTGCCCACGCAGGCACCTCGCGATTCGTTAACAGTCTCTCTCGCGGGCTCTCCAACGCACTTCCCACAATGGACCGACGGGGATTTCTTCGCCGCTCGGGCCTGGGCGTAGGGGTCGGATTGGCCGCAACGCAGCTGAGTTTGGTGAAGAAGGCCAATGCCAGCGCTGAGGTCAAGGGTGATGGCAGTGGCAAGATTGAAGTCAAACGCACGGTATGCACGCACTGCTCTGTGGGCTGCGCGGTGGACGCCGTTGTGCAAAACGGCGTGTGGGTGCGCCAAGAGCCTGTGTTCGATTCCCCAATTAATCTGGGGGCACATTGTGCCAAGGGCGCTGCATTGCGTGAACATGGGCATGGCGAGTTTCGGTTGCGCTACCCCATGAAGATGGTTAACGGCAAGTACGAACGTATCAGTTGGGATACTGCTCTGAGTGAAATATCGGCGCGTATGTTGGCGTTGCGTAAAGAGTCAGGGCCTGATTCTTTGTATGTCGTGGGGTCGTCCAAGCACAACAATGAACAAGCTTACTTGCTGCGCAAGTGGATGAGCTTCTGGGGTAGCAACAACTGCGACCACCAGGCGCGTATTTGTCACTCCACCACAGTGGCAGGTGTCGCCAACACCTGGGGCTATGGTGCTATGACCAATTCCTACAACGACATGCAAAACAGCAAGTGCGCGTTGTACATTGGGTCTAATGCTGCGGAGGCCCATCCGGTCAGCTTGCTACATATGTTGCATGCCAAGGAAACTGGTTGCAAGATGATTGTGGTAGATCCACGCTTTACACGCACTGCCGCTAAAGCGGATGAGTTCATTCGCCTGCGCTCTGGGTCAGACATTCCCTTTCTGTTTGGCATGATGTACCACATTTTCAAGAACGGCTGGGAAGACAAAAAGTACATCGAGGATCGCGTCTATGGCATGGACAAGATCAAAGAAGAAGTGATGACCAAGTGGACGCCTGACAAGGTGGAAGAGGCGTGTGGCGTACCTGAAGACCGCGTGTACATGGCTGCTGAGATGATGGCCAAAAATCGCCCCTCCACCATTGTGTGGTGCATGGGTCAAACTCAGCACACCACCGGTAATGCGGTGGTGCGTGCGTCTTGCATTCTTCAGCTAGTCCTAGGTAATGTAGGCGTGTCGGGCGGTGGTACCAACATTTTCCGCGGCCATGACAACGTTCAGGGCGCTACTGATGTCGGCCCGAACCCGGATTCGTTGCCTGGCTACTATGGCCTGGCCGAAGGTTCATGGAAGCATTTCGCCAAGGTGTGGGGCGTAGACTTTGACTGGATCAAGGGCCGTTACGCATCTCCTGCCATGATGGGTAAGCCCGGTATCACAGTCTCGCGCTGGATCGACGGTGTGATGGAAAAGAACGAGCTCATCGATCAAGATTCCAACTTGCGTGGAGTGGTTTTCTGGGGCCATGCGCCCAACTCGCAGACCCGTGGTTTGGAAATGAAGCGCGCCATGGACAAGCTCGAGTTGCTGGTTGTCATTGACCCGTACCCATCTGCCACGGCGGCCATGGCTGCGATGCCCGGAAAGCCCGAAGACCTTAACCCCAATCGTGCGGTGTACCTGTTGCCTGCGGCAACGCAGTTTGAGACCAGCGGTTCTTGCACAGCATCAAACCGCTCTATTCAGTGGCGCGAGAAGGTCATTGAGCCTCTGTGGGAGAGCCGCAGTGACCACATGATCATGCAGCAATTTGCCGACAAGCTGGGCTTTGGTAAAGAGTTATCTAAAAATTTCAAAATGCAGAAAGTTAAGGGCATGGATGAGCCAATGCCCGAGGACATATTGCGTGAAATCAATCGCTCCGTTTGGACTATCGGTTACACCGGTCAGACACCCGAGCGTTTGAAGGCGCACATGCGAAACATGCATTTTTTCGATATCAAAACCCTTCGTTCCAAGGGCGGCATCGACAAGGAAACTGGTTACGACACGACGGGAGATTATTTTGGGTTGCCATGGCCTTGCTGGGGCACGGCAGATCTAAAGCACCCCGGATCCCCCAATCTTTACGATACGTCAAAACACGTGATGGATGGAGGCGGTAATTTCCGTGCCAATTTCGGTGTGGAGCGTGAAGGTAAGAGCCTGTTGGCAGCCGACGGCTCACACTCCCTGGGGGCTGATATCACCACCGGTTACCCTGAGTTTGACCATGTGCTTGTGAAGAAGCTGGGTTGGTGGGGTGAGTTGACGGAGGCTGAGCAGAAAGCCGCCGAAGGGAAGAACTGGAAGACCGATTCTTCTGGGGGCATCATCCGTGTCGTGATGAAGAATCATGGCTGCCATCCTTTTGGTAACGCCAAAGCGCGCGCAGTAGTTTGGAATTTCCCCGACGCTATTCCCCAGCACCGTGAGCCTCTGTATGGCACGCGTCCAGACTTAATGGCCAAGTACCCCACGCACGATGACAAGAAAGCCTTCTGGCGCCTTCCAACCTTGTACAAGACCGTGCAGCAAAAGAACATTGCCGACAAGGTGCATGAGAAGTTCCCACTGATCATGACTTCCGGTCGCTTGGTGGAGTACGAGGGCGGCGGCGAGGAGACGCGCTCCAACCCGTGGCTAGCTGAATTGCAGCAAGAGATGTTCATTGAGATCAACCCCAAAGTTGCTGCAGAGAAGGGCATTCGCAACGGCGAGCGTGCTTGGGTGAGCACTCCCACTGGCGCACGCCTCAATGTGCAGGCCATGGTTACCGAGCGGGTAGGCCCAGACACGGTGTTCATGCCGTTTCACTTCTCTGGCCGCTGGCAAGGTGAGGATATGTTGGCCTACTACCCGGCTGGTGCTGCACCCGTAGTTCGCGGTGAAGCCATTAACACGGCGACCACCTACGGTTATGACAGCGTCACGATGATGCAAGAGACCAAAACGACGGTGTGCAACGTCGAACGCGCTTAAGCGCCGACAAGAACAGGAGACAGTTATGGCAAGAATGAAATTTGTTTGTGACACCGAGCGCTGCATCGAATGCAACGGCTGTGTTACTGCATGCAAAAATGAGCACGAAGTACCGTGGGGTGTAAACCGTCGTCGCGTGGTGACTCTGAATGACGGTGTGCCGGGTGAAAGATCTATCTCGGTAGCTTGCATGCACTGCAGCGACGCGCCGTGCATGGCAGTTTGCCCTGTAAATTGTTTTTATCGCACGGATGAGGGTGTCGTACTTCACGACAAAGATGTGTGTATCGGTTGTGGCTACTGCTCTTACGCCTGCCCATTTGGAGCCCCTCAATTTCCGGCGGCTGGAACTTTCGGAGTTCGGGGGAAAATGGACAAGTGCACCTTCTGTGCCGGCGGGCCTGAGGCAAACGGTAGCACTGCCGAATTTGAAAAATATGGCCGTAACCGTTTAGCAGAAGGCAAGCTCCCGGCCTGTGCCGAGATGTGCTCAACCAAAGCCTTGCTAGCCGGCGACGGCGATATGGTTGCCGATATCTTTCGCAACCGGGTGTTTCAACGCGGCAAGGGCGCAGAAGTCTGGGGATGGGGAACAGCGTACGGTTCGAAGCAGGCAGGTAAGGCCACTGAGGGAGCCAAATCATGATGCTACGCGTCGGTATTTGGGTGACACTGGTCGCCTCCACAATGTTGGCCGCCTGTGGCGAGAAACCACAGACGGCTGGGGGCGGAAGGAATGATGTGGCCGCCTACCAGGGAGCCCAAAATGGTTTCGTTGCCAATGGCTGGAAACCAGGCGATAAGACCAGTTGGGAGCAGAGCCTGAAGGCCCGCGGTCAAAATACGCAGAACGAATATACCAAGACCAAGTGATTGGAGCCCCCATGAAATTTGCGCGCACAGCTCTGTTTTTGATAGCGCTTGCTTGGTCGGGCTTATCGTTAGCCCAGGGCGCTGCGGTTGGTGCACCTGCAGTTCATAGCCAAAACATCAAGGACCTAAAACCCGATGCGGCCGACGTGCCTGGCTATGCTGAGCAGACAAATGGTGAACGAGCCAAGGCTCAGCCGGGTAATAACGCGCCCATGTGGCGTCAGGTTGGCAGCGGAGTAACAGGCTACAGCAGCCTGCCCTTAAAAGAAGCCCCCGAGGCTGGGAACCTGATTCAGCCGTTTGTGCAGTATCCGGGTTCACGCCTGACCAATGCAGGTGAAGCCTGGCGGCAGGTACGTAACAATTGGATTATTCCTTACGGCGGGTCTTTGGTCGTTATCGTGGTGCTTGCGATTGCTCTGTTTTACAAGACGAAGGGCACCATGAAACTGCACGGTGCGCCCACTGGCAAAAAAATCGAACGTTTCACGCCATTTGAGCGGGCAGCGCATTGGTCGAATGCGATAGCATTTTGCATTTTGGGTATTTCTGGCCTGGTCATGGCGTTCGGGAAGTTCGTATTTTTACCGCTGATGGGCAGCATGTTGTACGGTTGGCTTACGTATGCGCTGAAAAACTTGCACAACTTTGCGGGACCTTTGTTCGCTGTTTCGCTCATCATCGTATTCGTAACCTTCCTTAAAGACAACTGGCCCCAAAAGGGCGATTGGAACTGGATATTGAAGGGCGGCGGAATGGTGGGAGGCGCTGAGCCAGGTTCGCACCGCTTTAACGCAGGTGAGAAGGTGGTGTTTTGGGGTGGTGTATTTTTGCTGGGCGTGGTCGTTGTTTCCTCTGGTTTTGTGCTAGACAAAATCGTTCCCGGCTGGATTTACGAGCGTTACACCATGCAAGTGGCGCACATGGTGCACGCTATCGCTGCACTACTAATGGTGTGCATGTTCTTGGGCCACATTTACCTGGGTACCTTGGGGCAGGAAGGCGCTTACCAGGGCATGAAAACCGGCTACGTTGATGAAACCTGGGCGAAAGAGCACCACCAGTATTGGTACGACGACGTCAAGGCCGGAAAGATACCCGCCCAACGCAGCCCCCCCGCAGGCGGTCAGGCCCCAGGTACAGCGCCTGTCACCGCCCAAGCATGAACGTATAAAGAGGCTCCTATGAAAGCAATTTTTATTGTATTGGCTGTTAGCGCGATGTCGCTGGCGGCGGTAGCGAAACTTCCCGCACCCTCCGATGAAGCGAAAGCCAAAGCTGCCGAGGCGGCAGCCAAGACTGCACACACCGGGAAGGTTGATGGCTATTTGCTTTGTAAATCCCAGGATCGGGCTGCGGCCCACTACCAGAAGACCTCAAAATCTGCGGGCAAAGAATCTAAACCCGCGGCAGCACCAGCCTTGCCGGCTTGTGCAGATCCAGGCCCGTTCGTATATACACCGGCCACTCTGCCCGTGGCTGCTGCCAGTGCAACATCAGCCCCTGCATTGGCGGTTGCCTCACCGCCCCCCGCGGCTGGCAAAGACAGTAAAAAACCATAGGGCCTCAGTCTGTCAGAGCTGTCGCTCTCGGAGCCTGCGGTGTCTCGCGCCGCTCTCGACTTGTGAACCATGCTTGACTTAATTCAGCCTTCTTTGTCTCAGGCCCAGGCACCGCTGGTACACGCGTTGGAGGTTGTCAACGAATACGGTGAACGTCACTTGGTGGATATTCCATCCGAGCGGGCGCTGACCGTGTACGTCGACAAACGTGAAGTCGTCACCCTTATGACACTTGGCGCGCAACCTGAGTGGCTTGTGTTGGGTTTCCTGCTGAATCAGCGTCTGATATCGTCCGCCTCCGATGTGGCGTCCATCACAGTAGACTGGGACATAGGGGCTGCAGCGGTGAAGACGCACCATGGGGTTGTGGACTTGGAGAGAAAGACATCCAAACGCGTAGTGACCACCGGCTGCGGTCAGGGAAGTATGTTTGGCGATCTGATGGAGACGGTCGATGCAATTACGCTTCCACCGGCCAACATCACGCAGGCACAGCTCTACAACATGGTTAACGCTATACGTCTTCAAGACAGTATTTACAAATCAGCTGGCTCTGTGCACGGTTGCGCGTTATTCGACGACGAAGAAATGTTGCTTTTTGTGGAAGATGTGGGGCGCCATAACGCGATCGATGCCATAGCTGGATGGTTGTCTTTGCAAAGCGGGATGCGTCGCGACAACAAGTTTTTCTATACCACTGGAAGGTTGACCAGCGAAATGGTAATCAAGGCTGCGCAGATGGGCATTCCAGTGGTTGTATCTCGCAGCGGCATAACCCAGATGGGGCACATGGTGGCCCAGCGCCTTGGCCTGTGTACGATTGGTAGAGCCACCAATAAGCGCTTTTTGTGTTTCAGTGGTGCACACCGGCTGGTGCTGCACACTGAGATAGCAGGGGCGCCCTTGCGGATAGCAGCTTAGGGCTCGCTTCGCTGCTGCAATACGCAACAACGAGGGCTAGACGTACGCAAGCGTCACCAAGAGGAACGGCCGACGCGCCGATTTACAACCGTTCAGACCTGCTTGCTGCGCAAATATCCAGAATATTGTTGTATCACAAGCTATCTTGAGAGGTATTGCTATTGCGCGAACGCAGCGTATGCTGCGTTCTCCGTCCATGGATCACGACTTGCCCAAAAGCCCCACCTTGAGATCGTTTTGCACAGGACTCTTGCCCAGCCAGACTTTTAACAAGGCCTTGTAAAAGTCTTCGCCGGCAATCTCTTTGCCCAGGGCTTTGTTGTTCACGCTGACCAGCGTACCCTTCTCGGGCAACCAGTCAATGACGACAACCGTACCGGCTTTGACGTCACCCATGCTTTGCATCATGGTGGAGAACACAGCAATGCGGTCCTTGATTGCCGCCATCTCTGTTTCATTGGAGTTATCTTCAATGCCGCCGACAAACGCTTTGCCGAACGTCTTGCCATCGCCGTCCTTGAGCAGATGCAGTGTGACGCGTTTGGGACCTTTTGACGCAACTATCGCCTCTGCGTCACTGGACTTGGACGGAAGATACAACGCTGCAACATAACGCTTTCCGAACTTACTGCGTACTCCCAATCCGTTGACAACAAGGTCTGCGCCGCCAACTTTTACGGTGTCATCGAACTTGGCGCCCTCGGATTCAACTGCAAGGGCGAGGTTGAGTGAAAGTGCCGCGACTGTTGCTGCGATGAAACGTTTCATGGTTACTCCTAGATTTGCTGTTAGCTTTGTGATGCGATAGTGCTCGCTTTATCATGCAGGTGATCTGTTAGATCTCCCGATAGGCACTGCAAGCGGCGCCATCGTACCTTAGCGCAACGCCTGCAGGTCTGACGAAAGTGTAAAAAAATAATGGATGCCGTTCGCAATTTTTTTTGCGTCTCTATTTAGACAGATAAAAAAAATAAACCGGTTAACAAAGGTAACGATGGCAACGTTTGCATTACATTGGTCGCTTCGATGTGCATATACGGAGTGCTTGCGAATGTCACTGCAGCGTATTGGCGCCAGTTGTCTATCGGATTGGCAGAACGCTCGGAGCATTTCTTACTACTATGTTTGACTCAACAATCTATCTCTTCATCGGTTTTTTTGCCGGTGCTGGTTTAGTGTGGTGGCGTGTTCGCAAGCTCCAACAGGCGATGGTTTCCATGGAAGAGGCCCTTGCGCATGCGAGGGTCGTCGATAGTCACAGAATCGCCGAAATAGAAGAGCTTAGGCTTTGCGTCGAGTCAAGCGATAGGATGCTAGAGCAAGCGCAAGACGAGCACCAGGCGCAGATGTCTCAATTGCGCCTTGATTCAGAGCAAACCCTCGAACGTCTCAAAGATGAATACGCGCGTGTCACGGCCTTGGCGCTGAGCAGTTGCGACACACTCGCGACGGAAGTTAATTCTTTGTTGGGATTGGTGAAAACTTTTGAGCGGTGGCACGCTGACCTCAATGTCCTGATCGCCCACAACGGACAAATGCACATAAAGAACGACGAGTTCTCATCCATTGTGCGGCAGACCATCATCGTCACCTTGAATGCGTCGATTGAAGCCGCCCGTGCTGGGGAGCAAGGCCGAGGATTTGCCGTAGTAGCGGACGAAATGCGGGTTTTGGTTACCCGCGCTGAGAAGCTTTCAAAGGACTACCGCAACAGCCTATTTGCCAATGATTTGATCACCACCACCACCTTCCAGGACTTGCAGGCCAGTGGAAAAATGATCATCGGATCAGTCATGGGGCTAGACCTGGTCAACAAGAAGACCAAAGAAACGCTAAGACATTAGACGGAACTGGCCATGATAAGCAATGCAGCGCAAGAAGGTTTCGAGCACGTTTTTAAGCACGGCTTGAAAGAGAGCCTGTCACCGCTTGCGGATGACGACTGTGTGCTGACGGTGTTGCCAGACCTCGCGCAGGCCCAAGAGCGTCAGGTTGTGGTTTTGACCATTTCCTCTTTTTTATTGCGATTGACCGTACTAATTTACTTCACTCCAGACGCAATCACCAAAGAACACTTCGCCCGTGTTAACCACAAATCGGTGGAAGAAATGGATGTGCAAAATTTTCAAGATATCGTTTCTGAATGCGGAAATATTTGCTGCGGCATCATGAATCGTGATTTGTTGACCATATTCCCGCATATGGGCTTATCCACGCCCAGTATTTTGGACAAGCAGTGCGCAGCCTATCTCGATGTACTGAAGTACGGACACATCAAACACATCCGGGTCGACATCAACAACGTGGTGCGCTTTCATGCCACGCTATGTGTGAGTGAACATGCCGACCTAGATTTTTCAGTAGACGTTAGCGCGGAAGAAAGCACTGGCGAGTTGGAAATGTTTTGACACCCACTTACGAGGACTCCAGGAAGTTCATGGAACATAAAACTAACCTAATCAGTAAGGTTCTTGTATTGGATAACGAGCCCGATTGCCACGAGCGAATAAAGGCATTTTGCGACCGTAACAATTTAGTTGGTCTCAAGGTGCTGGATGAAGATGTGCTTTCCGTGCTGAAGTCAAATGTCGACCTGGGTGCGATTTTGCTTGCCGAGTCGTATGCGGACAAAGGCACTGGTGGCCTTGCTTTGGCCCATTTGATTCACAAGATGCGGCCCGAGTTGCCCATTTTTTTGCGGCGGGATAACGTTGATGGGGCACACGATCTATCCGAGACCGACAGGAATTCGTTCAGTGCTTTTTACACCATTGACACGATAGAGTCCCTTCAGAAGCCGATTGAAGAATGCATTTTCTGTTTGATTTATCCGAATGCTTTAGTGCGCGGGATCACTGAACTCACCAAAGCCGCACTGGAGAGTCAGTTCAAGGACTTGAGGGTCGAGGTCTCAACGCCGTATATCGTGCGTGACCGGATTATTTTCGGTGAAATTTTTACACTGATCCCGATCGAGAGCAATTGGTGCCGTGGGTATCTGATGCTACAAACTGAGGAAGAGCCTTTGTTGGCGCTCATTGCTGGCGACAAAACGCATATCAATCCACAAGAGGGTGGCGGTTTTCGTGATGTCAACAACGTACTGGGGGAAATCACCAATTTGGTTTGGGGTTCGTTCAAGAACCGGTTTGTCTCCCATTCCGCCAATCTCAGTGCCCACGTGTCGCAAGTTCCGTTGATCATCAACCACCTGCACCGCTACATTTCTTTTGGGTCAGAGAAGCCGCAGTTGTGCTTCAAGTACACACTGCACGACGACAGCGGTGCTGCACTGCGGTCCCTGTCGATTTATCAGCGGTTCATATTTAACCTGAACTGGAACCCCGACGAGTTCGCGGAAAACGAAGCGTCGGTCGAAGATTTGGTTGAGATGGGCGAATTGGAACTGTTTTAACTTTTTATGGAAAGGCTAGCATGGCTCAAATATTGGTGGTAGATGACTCCAGCACGGTTCGCAACGAAGTGGGTGATTTTTTAAAAAAGAATGGCCTGATCGTAACGTTGGCTGTAGATGGACAAGACGGCCTTGCAAAGTTGAAGGCCGATCCCGGTATCAAACTGGTGGTGAGTGATGTGAACATGCCAAATATGGATGGGCTCACGATGGCGGAGCGGATACGGGGTGAATTGAAGAATAGCGCTGTGAACATCATCATGTTGACGACTGAAAGTTCTCCGACGATGAAAGAACGGGGAAAAGCGGCAGGCATTAAAGGTTGGATCGTAAAGCCGTTCAAAGGGGACGCTGTGCTGGCGACATTCAAGAAGTTGGCGGGTGTGTAGTGCCCGAGCGCAGCAGTTTGCGGAGCGTTGACCTGAACCTTTGACCGTATGCCGCAGACCGGGTGGATCCAAACGCCCAGACTGTTGCGAATGACCGTTTTTTGGCCAGGGTGCATATAAATATCCAGGGACCCACAATCATAATTAAAGGACGACGACATGCGTTTTATCTCTGTTTTATTGGTACTTCTGGGTGCGTTTTGGCATTCCTCTGCGTCATCGGTTGAGGGCCCCCGAGCGGGCTGCGATTCGTGTCGAATCCAGGTCAAAAGTTTGGATCAACCGCTCAAGCTCAGTGGCAACTGGCTGTTCACGCGTGACGACTCACCGGATAACGCGAAAGTGGAGCTGGACACCAGTACCTGGCCCGTCATCAAGGCACCTGGTCCTTGGAAGGGCGCCTACGGCGACGGAAAAAATTTCAGAGTAGGGTGGTACCGCGGCGTATTCGAATTTGACGAGTCTCTTGTTGGTCAGGACGTCGTGATTCTGCTGAACGCCTATATGGGGCGGGTCAATGTGTATAACAACGGCCAGGAAATCTACAAGCGTCCGGGTGACATCAACGTGGAGCGCTACTACGCGACCCAACCGATACCCATTCGCTTCAAAGTCACCCAGGCCAAGCACGTGGTCGCTGTTCGCATAGATACCTTGCTGATGACGGGTGTGTACCAGTTGCCATTTGAAATGCACAAGTACGACAAGCACGACACTAGCCTGGCTTGGCACCAATTCCAAAACGGTGAGTTGCGTATTCTCGCGGCTTTCGTTGTGTTTAGCTTTGGCTTGTTCTTTATGCTGGTTTACCGCAAGACGCGGTATTCGCTGTACCTGGTTGCCTCACTTACCAGTATGTCGGTATTTCCGTTTTTTGTTGCCCCCAGTGATTTTCTGATGAAGGTACTGCCGCCAGAGCCGATGCTCCTGCTGCACTACACCGGGTTGTTCATGGTCTTTGGTGCCTACCTCTTTTGCCAGTTTTTCTACAAGTTCACCGCCAAGACCAACTGGGTATTGGGGTCTGTGTACGGCCTGATGGCGTTGACTATTGCGGCGCAAATGTTTCACTTGAATCTGGACTTGTTTCAAAAAGTCAGAAGCGTATTTTTCATGACGGCGTTGCTGCTGGGTACCTTGGCGCTTTACCAGGCCATCAGAGGAGCTCTTGCCAAGCGGCCCGGTGCGATCACTTTAACAGTCGGCATTGCCATTTTCTATGCTGCGGGTGTCCATGACATGCTCTTGGCACTCGGCCGCATCAATTCAATGTCGACACTGTTTTACGGTGTGCTGGGTTTTGTTGTTTCAATTCTGTATGTGGCGAGCACTATTTTCGCTAACACCTTCGTTGAGAACAAGCGGATGGCCCATGACCTGAAGCTCATGAACGACAAGTTGGAAGATTTGGTCGCTGAGCGGACATTGCAACTGCGTCAAAAGACCAACGACATCTTGACCATGCTGCAAAACATGCCACAGGGTATCTTGACTGTGACCCAGGGCGCCACTATCCATCCAGAGTATTCCGCCTATCTGGAGCAAATTTTCGAGACGAAGGACATTGCCGGTCGACGCATGATGGATGTGGTTTTTTCTGACACCAATCTGGGCGCCGACATCCTTTCACAGATAGAGGCCGTAGCCGATGCATGCATCGGTGAGGATAAGATGAATTTCGAGTTCAACACGCACCTTATGGTCACTGAGCTGGACAAGACCCTGCCCAGCGGCAGAGTTAAGTCACTGGAGCTGAGTTGGTCCCCCATCTGCAACGAGGCCGATGTTTGCGAGAAGCTAATGCTGTGCGTGCGCGACGTTACCGAGCTCAAGGGTCTGGCTGCTGAAGCTAGCAAGCAACGTCGCGAGTTGGAGATGATCGGCCAGATTCTGTCGGTCAATCAGGAGAAATTCCACCAGTTCATTGACAGCTCTACCCAGTTCATTGAGGAAAACCGCGTTGTCATTGAGAGCACTGAAAGCCGCAACCAGGAGGCCGTCACCACGCTTTTCCGCAATATGCACACGATCAAAGGTAACGCGCGCACGTACGGGTTATTGCAGTTGACGAATACCGTGCATGAGACAGAACAGGTGTACGACCACTTGCTGAAAAATCCGGATGCAGATTGGGACAGGGAGTATTTGCTTGGGCAACTCAGAGACACTTACAGCGCCATTCAAGAGTACGCCAGAGTCAACGAAGTGAAGCTAGGACGCAGGGGGCCTGGGCGGCGTGGTGGCGTCGATAAGTTCCTGATGGTTCAGAAAGCGCATATCGATGGTTTGATTGGGAGCCTGGAAACCGCCAAAGACAATGACCCCGCAGCTAAGGAGCAACTACTGCTGCGGGTGCTGGGAACGTTGAAGCAAATTGGAACGGAGAGGATTGAAGACATTTTGTCGGGCGTTATCGATTCATTACCGTCCCTGGCCAGAGAGCTAGGGAAAGAGGCGCCTGCTGTCAAGGTCACTGACAACAACATTGTTGTGCAAAATCAGATTGCAGACCTCCTGAAAAATGTCTTTATGCATCTGCTGCGTAACTCAATTGACCACGGTATCGAAACCGCCGAGCAACGCGTGGCGCAAGGTAAGAGCCCTGCTGGAACGATCAACCTTAGCCTTTCTATAGAAGGTGGCAAGTTCTTGCTGAAATTGCGCGATGATGGACGTGGACTTGCAATGGGCTACATCCAGAAAAAGGCCGTCGATTCTGGTTTGATGGACGAAAACGCGCCCATGTCGCCAGAGCAATTGGCGCAGCTTATCTTTGCTCCCGGGTTCTCTACCGCAAGTGTCGTGACCGAGGTGTCCGGCCGCGGGGTCGGTATGGATGCGGTGAAGGGGTTTGTCGAGCGTGAGGGTGGCACCATCATGTTGCAGTTCCTGGATGACAATCCCCATAGTGAGTTCCGGCAGTTTGAAACGGTAATTGCGCTGCCTGACAACTTGGGTCTGCGTGTGACCGCATAAATGTGGCACTGACGGCGAGTGTTGCGAACAGCCGCTCGTGGCTATGACTGACTTCGCCTGTGCCGTACCTTGGAAGGCTCATCGATGAAGCTGCTGCCGTTACCTCGGTCTAAAGTGAGATTGGGTGTTGCGCTACCCTGGAATGTTCGCGACGCCAACGCCTTGCTTTTACTGTCCCGCGGGCACATTGTTCAGGATGAGCACCAACTGGAGTCGTTGCTCCAGCGCGGGGCGTTCGTCGACGAGGAAGAGGTCAAGGCGGCACACCTTCATATTGCCATATCGAGTGGTCCGCCCAGCGTGCGACCGACAAGCCTGTTTGGTTTATGGGACCAAACCACGGCCGAGATGGTCAAGCTGGTCGCCAAGGCGCCTCACATGCCAGATCTTGCTGTACGGACCACCGATTTCGCGCGCGGGCTGATCAAGCTTATCGACCAAGACGTAGACATCGCTCTGTACCGCACTGTGCGTCATAAAGCGACAGCGTTTTACTACGGCTACGACCACGCCATCCACACTGCGGTGCTGTGCGTGTTGATTGCGCGGCATCTTCAGTGGGCGCCTTCGCGCGTTGAGAGCCTAGTCAAGGCGGCAATCACGATGAACATGCCAATCCTGGTGTTACAGGGCAAGATGGCAGATCAAGAAGACCCCGTGAAAGATGCCCAACGGGCGCTGATCCGAAAGCATCCGCAAGAAGCCTTTGAGTGGATGGTCGCACACGGGGTGACTGACCCGGATTGGCTGGACGCCGTAGCGCAACACCATGAGCGTGCCGACGGTACGGGCTACCCGCACGGTCTTACAAGCGTGTCCGAGGTGGCTTGCGCCTTGCGGGCAGCCGATGTTTTCATGGCCCGCATCACGCCCCGCGTGTTGCACGCGGCAGTGTCCATCAAGGAAGCGGCGCGTTTGCTGTTTACCGAGGACCACACCGGCGCGATTGCCGGGGCGGTAGTTAAGGAGTTTGGTATCTATCCGCCGGGTGAATTGGTCAAGCTGGCTTCGGGCGAGATTGCCGTTGTCATGCGGCGAACGGCGAATGCTAAAACCCCAGTGGTTGCCGCCATCACCGACGAAACGGGCCGACCCACGGTGAAGACGGTGCACCACGAAACAGCCCATGCCGCACACGCTATTGTCAATATCATGGCTGACAAAACTATGGTGTTGCGGATGCCTCCCGAGCGCATCTACGGATACGCCGTGGCGGCGCTGTGAATCTACTTTTTTCGCATGCCAGGTATGGGGGGCATGTGAAAGACAACATATCCATGGTGGTCGGTGGCCGCTTGTTAGCATCACTTTCAGCGCCCGCGAGCCCGCACCGGCTGCGTATCATCGCGGCGTTGCAATCGACGGGCGTATGTCGATTTGCTACGTATTTGATAGCGTAATCGCTATATTTTCCGCGGGCCGATGGCCTATTTGATGCTGTACGCAGAACGTTTGTGCCATGTAGAACGCATAAAATTCCAGCCAAATAGTCGGCGGGGTCTGACGCCGCTGTTGTGCGTTATGGGCACTTCAGCGGGAAAGTCTTACCGCGCTGGTCTCAAACTCTGCCAGAGCGCCCCTTTGGGTAGCACCTGCATCTGCAGCATTGAGCACAAACACTGACACGGTATCCACCAGCTCCTGGGCCTGGTTAGACAGGTTGGATGCCGCCGCCGCCATTTCTTCAACCAAGGCTGCATTTTGTTGGGTGGTCTCGTCCATCTGAGTGATCGATACGCCGACATTGGCGACCCCTTGGCTTTGCTTCACGCTGGCGGCGCTGATGTCGTTCATCAAATCCGTAACGCGCTTGATACTGTTGACCACTTCGGTCATGGTGGACCCGGCTTGATCGACCAACGCCGTGCCCTGTTCAACTCGGACAACACTGGCACCAATGAGTGCTTTGATTTCTTTAGCGGCATCTGCCGACCGACCCGCCAGGGAGCGCACTTCGCTGGCTACGACTGCGAATCCACGGCCTTGCTCACCCGCCCTGGCGGCTTCAACCGCCGCATTGAGGGCCAGAATATTGGTTTGGAAGGCAATGCCGTCAATCACACTGATGATGTCCGATATCTTGCGTGACGACTCGTTGATGCCTTTCATGGTCTCGACCACCAGGCCTACGACCTCACCCCCCCGTACCGCTACGGTGGATGCGTTCATGGCCAATTGGTTGGCCTCCTTGGCACCTTCCGCGTTTTGGCGTACCGCAGCACTGAGTTGCTCCATAGAGCTGGCCGTGGTCTGAATGGCGCTGGCTTGTTGTTCCGTGCGATCGGAGAGGTCTTGGTTGCCCTGGGCAATTTCGCTGCTCGCAGAAGCAATCTGGTCCGATCTGGCGCGAACCTCCTTGACGATACCCGCCAAGCCGTTGCGCATGTCGCGTATACCCGATAGCAGGCTGGTTGTGTCGCCGTCGCGCAGCGAGATATCAACATACAGCCGGCCTTCAGAGATATCTTTGGTTAGGGCCGTGGCGTAGGCCGGTTCACCACCCAGCAATCGGGTGAAGCTTCGCGTCATGAGCAGCGCCATACCCGCGCCCAGCACCAGCGCAGCCAGGGCGAGGGCGATCATCCCGATGCGCGCAGTCGTGTAAATTTGGTCAGACCGGGTAGCGGCCGCCTTGCCGTTTTCAAAGTTGAAGGCTGTTAGGCGATCCAGTGCCTCAATGCTCTCGTCATTTGACATTTTTGCCGCGCCGTCGCCAATGTCGCGGGCATCGGCCTGCTTGCCCGCCCGCCCCAGCGCGAGCACATTTTTGTTGATGGTGAGGTAGGCCGACCAAGATTTTTTGAAGGCTTCCAGCAACTTGCGTTCCTCAGGGTCTTTGACCAGGGACTCATACCCAGCAAGTTCGTTTTCAATGCCCTTTGCCGCAGCAACCATTTTTTCTTCGTATTCGGACATGTAACTCGCATCGTCGGCCTTGGTGTGGCGCATCTCTAAGTCGCGGTACTCCAGTACGTGCACCCTGGCAGATGTGGTGAGCCCCACGCTGGGCAACCACTTGTTACCCAGCTCAGCAGATGCAAGATTGACACTGTAGAGGGTGCGTATGGAATAGATGCCCAATGTCAGTGTCAGGGCCAATAGCAATCCAAACGCCAGTCGTAGGCGTGCACCCAACGTTACCCCCGCAAACCAAGTTGAACACCATGCGACTATTTTCATCAGGACCTCCCAAACATTCCAATTAAAAAAAGGGGGCCTTCCTCTGTTGAAGTGCCCCCATTTGGCCCATGCCTTTGCCTTAAGAAAAACGCTTTTGTCTATTTCTTGAATCCAATGTAGGTGGCGCCAATCACTTTGCCAGCCTTGTCCTTGATGGGGTTGTAGCAGGCGTCAAACGCTGTGCCCAGAACATCCACTTGGCCGCAGTATTGCTCCCCTTTGGTTACCGCTTCGTAGGCCTTGGCGCGCGCCAAATTGGTACCCACGCCGCGCTTCCCCTCGGGCGTCAGCACATTGGTACTGACCCGGGTGAATTCGTCGCCATTTTTGACAAACACGGTAGCCGTAGCGCCAGACGACTTTTTGATTTCGTCTACTACATCGTAGTTATTGTTGATTTTGCGCGGGCCAAAAAACAGGGCGGGTACCGCCACCTCGCCGGCCTTGTCCGTGCCTTCCGTTTTAGCCTCGCCAATTTTGGCAAGGCGTGCATCCAGAGCAGCGATCGTGCCTTTGGTATCTTGCGCCATTGCGAATTGGGCGGCGAGGGCCAGAGTCGCAAAAAGAAATCCAGAGCGAAGGTTCATGGTTGTCTCCATTGATAAATAGAACCGGTAGTAAATCCGACAAGGGCCATTTTTTTGTCCTATCGGCCGTTGCACTTTAATTAGAAATGGTGCTTGTGTCCACGGAAAGATCGACATTTTGTAAGGATGCATCGTTGCAACCACTGTGTGGAGCATCCCGCTGTGGAGTCCATGGATGAAGTTAGGTCACAAAGTTGTCATTGTTGGTCACTAACCTCGGTGTTTTTCAAACCATCGAAAGACTTGTCTATGAACGCGATGACCCCGCCCGAGCAGTTGGCCCTTCACAGCCACGACGAAGATTCAAACACCAGTAGCAACCCCTTCATCTCCGACATTGTGGCGGCGCGCATGAGCCGCCGCGGCATGTTCAAAGCGGGCTTCGGCACTGCCGGCACGGCCGTGCTGGGTAGCTTTGGCTTGGCGGCCTGTGGCGGGGGCGATAGCGCTCCAGTTGCGGCACCTGCGCCTACCCCCGTTGCAGCCATCGCACTGGGCTTTAACGCGGTCCCCAAGAGTGTGGCCGACAAGGTCGTCATCGCCGCGGGCTACACCGCGACACCCATCTACGCCTTGGGTGACCCGCTCACGGCCGGCACACCGCCGTACAAGAACGATGGTTCCGATACGGACTTCGACAACCGCGCGGGTGATCACCACGATGGCATGGAATATTTTGGCTTGAACGCCGCAGGTACGTCGCGCGACCCTAGCGGTAGCGACCGCGGTCTCTTGGTCATCAATCACGAAGCTTTGACCGACCAATATTTGCATGTCAGTGGCGTTACCGCCAACCCCCGTCCGGCCAGCGAAGCCGACAAAGAAATTCCAGCCCATGGCGTCAGCATTGTCGAAGTGCGCAAAGTCAATGGTGCATTTGCGTACCAACAGGCATCCAGTTTTAACCGCCGCATCACGCCTCTCACGCCCATGCAGGTCAATGGCGTAGCGCGTGGAAATGCTTTGCTAAAAACCAAATACTCGGCAACGGGCAATGACTGCCGTGGCACGATCAACAACTGCGGCACTGGCTACACCCCATGGGGCACTTTTTTGACAGGCGAAGAAAACTGGGCGGGCTATTTCACCCGTGCGTCCACCGACAACGCCGTGCGCGGTGCAACATCCAAGAGCGTCATTGCGCTCAATCGTTACGGACGCCCGCAAGGTGCGGCAAGCCGCCATGGCTGGCAAACAGCGGGTGCTGATGACAAATATGCACGCTGGGACATCAGCCAAAAAGGCGTGTCCATGGACGGTACAGACGATTACAGGAACGAGCTCAACACCTTTGGCTTCATGGTGGAGATTGATCCCTACGACAAGACAGTCGCTATTCGCAAGCGCACCAGCTTGGGCCGATTTGCCCATGAGAGCGGTGTCTTCGGCAAACTGGCCGCCAATCGGCCTTTGGCGGTTTACATGGGTGACGATTCGCGCGGCGAATACATCTACAAATTCGTCTCAAACGCCAACTGGGATGCGGCCGATGCCAACCCTGCCAACCGCATCACCACCGGCGACAAATACCTGGACAACGGCACGTTGTATGTTGCCAAGTTTAGTGCCGACGGCACCGGCCAATGGATCGAACTGAGTATGGCCAACCCGACCGTGGCGGGCTATGCGAATTACGCTTTTGCCAATAATGGAGATGTCGCGCTGCATTCGCGCATTGCTGCCGATGCCGTCGGTGCCACCCGCATGGATCGCCCGGAGTGGTGTGCGGTGCACCCCACTACCGGTGAAATTTATTACACCCTGACCAACAACTCCAACCGTAAAGTCGAGCCCTCCACGGGTCAAATTGCTTTGGATGCAGCCAACCCACGCGCGTACACCGATTCTTTTGCAGGCGGCCCCCAAGGCAGCCTTGGCAATGTGAACGGCCATATTTTGCGGATGCGCGAAGCGGGCGATCTTTCTAACGCCGCCAGCTTCGCATGGGATGTGTATCTTTTTGGCGCCCAAGCCGATGCTGATCTGGCCCGCGTCAACCTTTCGTCACTCACCTCGGACCAAGACTTCTCCAGCCCTGACGGTCTTTGGTTCAGTCCCAAGACGGGCTTGTGCTTTATTCAAACGGACGACGGTGCGTACACCGATGTGACCAACTGCATGATGTTGGTGGGTATCCCCGGCAAAGTGGGTGATGGCACGACCCCCACCATCAACTACACCAAAGCCGACGGCTCAACCCTAACGGTGCAAACCCGCATGGGCGCTAAACCCACCAGTGAGACCCTCAAACGCTTTTTGGTCGGGCCGGTGGACTGTGAAATTACGGGTGTCACGGAAACGCCGGATGGAAAAACCATCTTCATCAATATTCAGCATCCTGGTGAAGCCATTGCAAAAGCAGACATTGGCACACCCGCAAAATATGTCAGCCATTGGCCTGGCAATGCGGGTTACGGAGCCGGTGGCGCCGATGCGCGTCCTCGCTCCACTACGCTGGTCATCACCAAGAACGACGGTGGTTTGATAGGTACCTAACGTCGGTTAACTTTTAATTGATTCTGCGCATGCCCCCAGCACTTCCCAACTGCAAAACTCAGCGCTTCGGTGTTATGTGCTGTGCTGGGGTGTTCTGGGGTGTCACCACAGCTTCACGCAATTGCCCGACACGACGAAGTCACCCGTCGGTGTGGCCTTAGCTGGCGCATCCGACAGGGTTTCAAAAGTCACCGCCAAACGAGAAACATGCGAAAACACTTTTTCGGATGTGTCTGGCAATGTGAGAACAGATTTTCCCGAAGCCGGCAAAACACCCAGCGCTACGGGTGCAGCGCCATTTGACAGCGCCCACACGCGCGCCACTTGCCCCTCCGGCACGTTGAGAGGCCGCAAAATTTTGACTGCCAACTCACGCCCGAACCGTAACGAAGAGAGGACAACCACCGGCTGACTGTCGGAGTTGGTCAAAATCCCGACATAAGACGGCGCCAGCGCCACTTGGGATGTGGGCGTGACGCCGATCCAGCGGGGCTCTAGTCTGGCCAGACCCAGTCCTATGACGATCCCGAAACACGCACCTAGCGTAGGCAGCCATCGGTGACCCCACTTCCCCGACGGACTTGCGTGCCCGTCAATGCGGGCGGTGATGCGGCTCCACACCTGGGTACTGGGCTCGATCCTCGGAATCGCTACCGACAGCTTATGAATACGCTCCTGCCACATATCGACCGCCATACGGACTTCGCGGGAGTGCGACACCAACGACTGGAACCGGCGCGCTGCACGTTGGGTCAAAGTGCCCAATACAAAGGCCGAAGCCAAGGCATCCAGCCGCTCTTTGATGAGATAGTTCACGACAAATCCTTATGCTGCTTCGAGGCAGTGGCGCAGATGCAAAAGGCCACGACGAATCCAGGTCTTGACCGTCCCCAAGGGCACACTCAATTGCCTGGATACCTGATCCTGAGTGTTGCCCTCGTAATAGGCAATGGCCAGGGCCTGACGCACCGGCGCCTCCAAAGTTTCGAGACATTGACGCACTCCATGCGCTTGCCCAGCGATGGAAAGCAGCTCCAACGGATCGGTCACGCCACCCATCTCTTCGCTCGATATTTCTGGTTCGTCATCCATGAAGTGCTGCTCATCCCCCCGTTTGCCCGCGCGCAAATGGTCGAGTGACTTGTTTCGAACAATACTGATCAACCAACTCATGGGCGACGCGCTCGTCTGGGCATACAGGCCCGCAGAGCGCCACACATTGACAAAAGCATCCTGCAAGACATCTTCTGCCCGTTCTCGCCGTTTCACCATGAGTATGGCGACTCCCATCAGATAAGGAGCAGTGGCACGGTAAAGCAAGGCAAAGGCCTTTTTGTCGCCCAAAGCAACTTGCCCCAACCAGAATGCGAGGCGGTCGGTATCGGACAAGGGGGCGAGGTCACTGGTTGGAAGCATAGAAAAAAAGCGAGTTTCAGCGCACCGTGGCCGCGGGAATGTCAGTAATTAAAACGGCAACGACTGTCACTTTTTCGCAGTGGAAAACATAACCCGGCGACAAAGCGGCCACCCAAGCAGATGGCCGCCAAATGGATTTCAATAACCGCCAATGGTGGCTGGCGGCGGGTTGGCAGGAACGCTCACAGCGCTGATCTGGCCGCGAATCTCTCCACCTGGGAAGGCCGCACTATGTGCATTGAAATACAGGCCACCTTGCTTGAAGGCCTTGAACTGGTCAGCCGTGAACACGACTCCTGCGGGCACAGTGAATGTATTCGCGCTGGTCATAGTCATCGGGATGATGACAGCGCCATTGGCTCCAGCCGCACCGAGATGAATGTGACCTGCCGTAGCGGTCATGCCGGTTACGGCAAAGGAGCCGCTTACGGCGCGGGTGACTGGATCAACGATCACGGTTCCCTTGCCGGTGGCAGTTGACGCATTCGCAGGCACTTCTTGGCTGGCAGACATCGGAACTACACGCACATTTCGTCCAATCTGACCACGGATTTCACCGCCAGGAAAGGCCGGTGAGTGGGCGTTAAAGTACAAACCACCGCTGTTGAGTAAAGCCACTTGTGCCTCGGTCAAGACGGTATCGGCGCCAGATACCCAGATGCCGCTGTTGGGGGCAGTCTGCGTCAAATCGAACAAGGGTGCGCCATTGTTGCCTACGGTTCCGGGGTGGATGTGTGCGGCCGTAGCAGTCATGCCCGATAAAGTCAGGCGGGCTGAGAACTTTTTGGTCAGCGGGTCAAAACTAAACAACCCGTTGCCAGAAGCGGTGGAGGTGTTGGAAGGCACTTCTTGTGCGCCAGACATTTGTGCGGAGGATACTTCGCGGCCAATTTGGCCACGGATTTCACCACCAGGATTCTCAGCCGTGTGCGCGTTGAAATACAGCCCGCCCACTGTGAAGGCATCGGCCTGCGCTTGGGTCAAGGTGGTGCCTGGCGGTACAGCCCAACTGCCACTGCCCGGTGCAGATTCAGTCAGGTTGACAAAGATGGGGCCATTCGCTCCCGTGGCGCCCAAGTGGATATGCGCCGCAGTGGCGGTCAGCCCGTTGATGCTAATACTGCCGGTGACAGCGTTAGTGGGCGAGGAAACGGTCAGCGTGCCAGTGCCTACGCCGCCGGTCACAGTGGGTATCGACTCCTGATCTCCCGACAGACCTGATGCTAGGGTCACGTTGGTCACGACCACGGGTGCCGGCGCTACCGGTACCGCTCCGCCGCCACTGCCGCCGCATGCCGCTAAGGTCAGCGACATCAGTGTGGCAATGGGGAAACCGAGTAGGCGGGCCATTTTTAAAGTCTGGGGGTGCGTCATATTCCGAATACTCCTGTGCAGCGCCAAGCTGCTTACGTTTGAGGTGGATGCCGGCTTGAGCAGCCTAGCGATCTACTAACGCCCAGACTTCGAATTTGGATTTAACCCTTGAATCTAAATGGTCATAGAGCGATGTTTGTGCCACAGAAATAGGTGCAAAAAATGTCTGAAGCCCGCGTAAATACTTGTCTTTTAGCTACTAAAAAAATAGCAATCTGCGACGTAAAATTACGTCCTCGATTGGGCCTAGATTTGCGTTTGGGTACGCGGGTGATCTCGCTGGCGCTACAACGAGTTCCGTTCCTTTTTAGTTCGAAAATCCCGACCCATGCAAGCCTTACTAGATGCCATCGCGTTGATGCCCTTACCCCGAGACGCTCAACGTGTGTTCCACGGCCGGGGTGGTCTTTACCCAGGTTGTGATCACTGGTCGTTAGACGTATTCCCACCGGTGTTCGTCCTGACCAGTTTTAAATTCGCGACCGACGAAGAGCTCGCTACGGTCGGCGCAGCGCTGGCTGCGCGTTGGCAATTGCTGGCGCCTGAGCAGCCGTTGAATTGGGTGTACCAATGTCGCAGTGCGGTGGATACCGTAACCCGACTGATGCAGGGGAATGTGCCTGAGCCGCATGTGGTGGTTGAGCAGGGCGCACAGTTTCGTGTGCATGTACTCAAAGGGCAAAACCACGGTCTATTTTTAGACATGGCCGAGGGGCGGCGGTGGGTACGGGAGCACACGGCGGCGCGCTGTGGGGGGCGCTATGGTTTCAAGGTACTTAATCTGTTCGCCTATACCTGTGCATTTTCGGTAGTCGCGCTACAGGCGGGTGCCAAGCAGGTTGTGAATGTGGATATGAGCCGCGGTGCCATCGCCATCGGCCAGCAAAATCACCGGCTCAACGCCCTCAGCACCGGTGCCAGCTTTTTGCCACATGACATCTTTAGCACCTGGGGCAAGATCAGCCGCGGCGGTCCTTACGACCTGATCATCGTGGACCCACCCAGTTACCAGAAGGGCAGCTTTGTGGCCACCAAGGACTACGCCCGCTTGATGCGCCGCTTGCCGGAGTTACTCGTGGATGGTGGCCACGCGCTGCTGTGCTTGAATGCCCCCGAGCTGGGAGTGGCATTTTTGAAAGAGCAGATGCAAGACCTCGTGCCCACATTCAATTTCTTGCAGCGCCTCGCCAATCCGCAGGTGTTTGAGGATGTGTCCATCGACCGATCGCTCAAGGTTTTGGTTTATCAGGCACCTGCATCACGCGGCTAACCCCGCGCGGGATTGACTCAGGGAACTGTAGGCCGCGTTCTGTCAGACGGGTCTGTGTTGGGGGCAACAGGTACACGTCGCGCACCGTCAAACCGGCGCGACCAGTAAGAGATGCCCATGTCCTCCACCCGCACTTCCGCGCCAGGCTTGGGGGCATGGATGAACTTGCCATTTCCCAGATAAATACCGACGTGGCTGAATGCACGGCGCATGGTGTTGAAGAATACCAAGTCGCCCGGTTGCAATTCGGTGCGCTCGATCTTCTGGGTGGCTGCAGCTTGCTGCGCCGCGCTACGGGGCAGTAACAATCCGGCGGTTTGCTCATAGATGCTGCGCACAAAGCCGCTGCAGTCAAAGCCGGTTTCTGCAGAGCTACCACCCCGTTTATACGGCACGCCCAGTAAGCCCATGGCGTTAATGACCAACCCGGAGGCGCGGGCCTCGACCCGATCGGTCAAGTCGCCCAAGCGGGTGAGGAGGCCACGGTCTAGTTTTTGGGTAACTGCCGTATCGTCATTGCCCACATCGGGTGCTGCGTAGACGGGGGTGGCGAGTAGCAGGAGAACGACGAGGCTTAAAAAACGCATCGAAGGAATGTACTGGAGGGGGGGGGTAGTGTCAAGCTCTAATTCACTTTACAAAAGATGTGTAAGTCATTGATAAGTAAAGAAAATTGCACAAATTTACATTTGTTTTTAGTTCGGATAGGACTGCGATATCCCTACGCTGGATGTCTTTGGCCGTTCGACGCCGCACCGGCGTCCCAGAGCGTCTCCCTCCATGATGCGGCGTTTGCGATGTGGACTGCACAGGCACTTCGGTATGCTCTGGGCATTCCCATTTGAAAGATTGCCATGTTGCTAGACGTTGATGAATCCCAACTGGTGCTGGTGGACTACCAGATACGGCTGATGCCCGCCATGCTGGACGCGCAGAAGGTTATTGCCAATGCTGTTCGTTTGGCTCAATTGGCGTCGCTACTGCGAGTCCCTGCCTTTTTGACTGAACAAAACCCGTCCAAACTGGGTGAGTCTTTGCCGGAGATTCGGGAAGCCTTTGAAGCGGCACCGCGCGTGCTGTCCAAAATGCAATTTAGTGCGGTGGAAGAGGGCTTGGGCGAGTGGCTGCGTCCACCCCCCAAACCAGTGCAGGGCAACGCCCGCAGCCTACCCAAGCATTTGCAGAAACCTGCCGCGGGCAGTGAGCGCGGGACGGTGGTTTTGGCGGGTTGTGAGGCGCATATCTGTATGCTGCAAACCGCATTGGACTTGCTGGAAGATGAGTTTGAGGTGTGGGTCGTGACGGATGCTTGTAGTTCGCGCACCGATCGCAACCGCGACGCTGCCTTCGACCGGCTGGCAGGCGCCGGCGTGGAACTGGTCACCACCGAGATGGTTGCCTTTGAGTGGGTTCGTTCCGCCGAGCACCCAGCCTTCAAGGCGATGCAGGCCCTCATCAAATAAGCGGTTTGGTGGCGGACAGGTTGCGATATCTTTTCCAGCCGTTTGCCGCGCCTGGCGATCTGATCAGGTGCAAAACAGGGGTGCAGTCAGGATTACGCAAGTTGCCTATTCATAATTATGAATTCAGTTTTTTAGGCCCGATGGAGACAGCCCATGACACAAAAAATCACAAGCTATGCGGATTTTCACCGGCGTTCTGTCGAAGACCGGGATGGCTTTTGGGCAGAGCAGGCCACCTTGATCGACTGGCAGACACCCCCGCAACACACCTGCGATTACAGCAACCCTCCGTTTGCACGCTGGTTTGTGGGGGGTACCACCAACCTCTGCCACAACGCGGTGGATCGGCATTTGGCTGGCCGGGCCGAGCAGTCTGCATTGATTGCGGTGTCCACTGAAACCAACACCGAGCGGGTTTACACCTTTAGCCAGTTGCACCGCGAGGTGCAAAGCATGGCCGCGAGTTTGCTGGAGTTGGGCGTCAAAAAAGGCGATCGGGTACTGATTTATATGCCGATGGTGGCCGAAGCCGCGTTTGCCATGCTGGCTTGCGCGCGTATCGGGGCTATCCATTCGGTGGTGTTTGGCGGCTTTGCTGCCAGTGCCCTGGCGTCGCGGATTGAAGACGCTTCGCCCACCGTGATTGTGAGTAGCGATGCAGGGTCGCGAGGCGGCAAGGTTGTGGCGTACAAGCCCCTGCTGGACGAGGCCATTGCGCAGTCCAGCCACAAACCCGCAGCGGTGCTGATGGTCAATCGCGGCCTGGCCGCCATGAATTTGGTGGCGGGGCGCGACTATCTGTGGGACGCCTTGCGTGATCAGCATGCGAACGCGGTGGTGCCGTGCGAATGGGTGGATGCGACCCACAGCAGCTACACCCTGTATACCAGTGGTACCACAGGCAAACCCAAGGGCGTGCAGCGCGACACGGGGGGCTACGCCGTGGCACTGGCCGCCAGCATGCAGCATATTTTTTGCGGGCAGCCAGGTGAGACGTACTTTTGCACCAGCGATATCGGCTGGGTGGTCGGGCACAGCTACATCATCTATGCCCCCCTGATTGCGGGTATGGCCACCATTCTTTACGAAGGCTTGCCAACCCGACCCGATGGTGGCGTTTGGTGGAGTCTGGTGGAGAAATACAAGGTCACCGTGATGTTCAGCGCCCCCACTGCCGTGCGGGTGCTCAAGAAGCAAGACCCGGCGCTCATAGCCAAATACGACCTGTCGAGCCTTCGAGCCCTGTTTTTGGCGGGCGAGCCGCTGGATGAGCCCACTGCGCAGTGGATCAGCAACGCCTTGGGCAAGCCCATCATCGACAACTACTGGCAGACCGAAACCGGCTGGCCGATCTTGAGCATTGCCAACGGCGTGGAGCGGCAGGTCAGCAAATTTGGCAGCCCCGGCGTGGCGATGGCGGGCTACAACGTCAAGCTGATTGATGAAAACACCGGAGAAGAACTGACGGGGGCCAACCAAAAAGGTGTGGTGGCTATCGAAGGGCCACTGCCGCCGGGTTGTATGCAAACCGTATGGCGCGACGATGCGCGCTTTGTCAACACCTACTGGAAGAGTATCCCTGAGCGCCTGATTTACAACACCTTTGACTGGGGTGTGCGCGATGCCGATGGTTACTTTTTTATTTTGGGCCGGACCGACGACGTGATCAATGTGGCGGGGCACCGCTTGGGTACGCGGGAGATTGAAGAAGCTATCTCCAGCCACCCTAATATTTCGGAAGTAGCAGTGGTGGGCGTGGCCGATGCACTCAAAGGCCAAGTTGCCATAGCGTTTGCTGTGGTAAGAGACGCATCGGTATTGACCGATGACGCAGCGCGCCTAAAACTGGAGGGCGAGGTCATGAAGGTGGTGGACACCACACTGGGCGCTGTGGGTCGCCCGGCGCGGGTGCGCTTTGTGACCGTGCTACCCAAAACCCGCAGCGGCAAGCTGCTGCGCCGTGCCATTCAGGCCGTGTGCGAAGGCCGCGACCCGGGCGACCTGACGACGATGGAAGACCCGGCTGCATTGCAGCAGATTCGTGACGTTATTGCCTGAACAGACCGCTTGATCTACAGCGCACCAGCGTAAAAGCAGCGCGCGCAGACCTGGCGGTAGCGGTTGTTGCCACCAATCTCCACCTGTGCGCCCTCCAGCAAACGTACGCCGTTTTCACGGGTGCGGATGTTCATCGTCGCCTTGCGGCCGCAGGCGCAAATCGTTTTGATTTCTTCAATATCGTCCGCCAGCGTGAGCAAGTGGGCCGAGCCTGGAAACGGCTGGCCCTGAAAGTCGGACCGTAGGCCAAAGCAAATGATGGGCAGGTTGCGGGTGTTGGCCAAGCGGTGCAGGTCACGGGCTTGCCGGGGCGTTAAAAACTGCGACTCGTCGATCAGCACACAGGCGACATCCGTCTTGTCTTGCAGCAGCACCCAGAAGTCGGTCGTAGCCTCAAAGGTACCGGCCTGGCGCTGCAACCCGAGTCGCGACGAAATGACACCCAGGCCACTGCGGTCGTCAATTCCGGCAGTAAACAGCCGCACCGTTTGGCCTTGTTCTTCGTAGTTGTAGGCGATCTGCAGCAGCGAGGTCGATTTGCCGGCGTTCATGGCCGAGTAGCGGAAGAAAAGTTTAGCCATAGACAGGTTGAGGATACTGAGGGTTTGCTATCATTTATGTAGCTAATTTATCAATGGATACGGGGGTCCGGGCGTGTTTTTATTCCGATTTTGGCTCAAGAATGGGTTCCGCTTCGATAATCAGGTCGCGCTCGAACAGTTCTACGGCATTCTTGGCCACCTGTAGCGTATCAAAGTACGCATACGCGCCCACGCCCACGGCACCAATCAGCGGTACGAATCGCGAAATACTCTTGCTCAGCACGGCCTGCGTCACCTTCACCCCCACTTGCTGGGCGATCGATTGCAGCACTTTGATAGAGGCGTGGCGAATCACCACGCGTTCACCTACGCGCACAACCACATCGCGAAACAGCTGCGCGGACACATGCTTGAACAGGCAATACATCATTTGTTCGCGCCCCAGCGTGCTGCGCTTGCCGTAGATGGCGGCGATGTCAGAGACCATTTGGGACTGTAGCTTCCATACCCCGTACAACTCGGGCAACACGGTGAGCCAGCCCAAAAAACCGGGTGGCAAAGCCATGGATCCAGCAATCAAGCTGGCATTGCGCGCTGCGGCACGGCTTATCTGGTGGGCACGCCCACCGGGGTTTTGTAAACTGCGCTCGGCACTTTCGGGCACCCGCAGCACCAGGTCAAAAATGGCATCGGCCATTTGCTCCGTAGCCCGCTTGGCAGGCACTGCAGACGGAATGGCTTTGGCCCGTACGACCGTAGCTTTGGCTCTACCCACGCCTTTCTTCAAACTTTTGCCGGATTTTTGGGGCAACGATTCAGTCATAGCTGGAAGCCTCCGTGGTGGTGTCGGCATCAGCCCTTGGGCCACGCCCAGATAAGTGAAACCATGAATTGTCCGCACCTAGCGGTTTTGACAAACGGCTGACCAGCAGGCGGTAGGTGTCCAGGTCAAACGCCAGTGCTTGTTGCACCTCGCGCGCTGACTGCAACTCTTCATCATCGTGCACCGTAGCCACATGGCACCAGTGGTCAAACACATGGATGTCCGTGCGCCCGGTGTTGGCATGGTGCTCGCGAATACCCACCCGGCCGGGGTGCGGCCACGCCTTCAGGCGCTGCCCCGCCAACGCCATTTGCAGGCGCACACGGTGCAGGGCGGGAGCCTCTTTTCCGGCACACAGGCCTTTGCATTTACCGATCTGGTGGGAAAAACATGCGCCTTTGCCACTCTCAAGCCCCAGCGCATGCGGGCACAGCCCGTGCCCATCTGCCAGCGCGCGCAGCGCATCCATCGCCTGGCGTTTGGAGCGGTAGACGCCGTACACAGCACTCAAGTCATTGAGCGCTACATCGTCCATACGCACCAGCTTCAGCAGTGGGTGGGCGGGCTCGGGCAGCAGTTGCCAGGCCATCAACTGGCGCTCGCGGCGCAACTGGCGGTTGTGCAGCGGTTGTAACTCCTTGACCAGGCGACTTTCCAGCAGCAATGCGCCCAGCTCACCCGCGGTTTCGCGCCACTCGACACGGCGTATTTCTTGCACGATACGCATCTCGCGCGCCACCTTGACGGCGGCCTGAAAGTGCGACATCACCCGGGTGCGCAGGTTCACACTCTTGCCAACATACAGCGGAATACTGCCTTCACCATAGAACAAATAGACGCCGGGTGTATCTGGAATGTCGTGGATGGGCGTCTCCAGCAGCGGCGGTACGCTGGCACTACCCTGCAGCAGGGCCGCGGCTTCGCGTTGCACGGCTTCAGTGCCCAGCTCCTCTTGGGCAATACCCAACCACGCCAGTACCATATCCACGTCACCCATGGCGCGGTGGCGGGCGATGGTGTGGAGGCTGTGGCGCTGCATGATGGCATCGAGCCCGTGGCTTTTGAACTGGGGGTAGAGCTTGCGCGAGAGGCGAACAGTGCACAGCGTTTTGGCCTTCAGGCGTTGGTCCAGCCGTTGCAGTTCGTTCACCACAAAGCCATGGTCAAAGCGTACGTTGTGCGCCACGAACACAGCACCGTCCAACAGCGCCAACAACTTGGGCGCTACGCTTTCAAAGCTCGGGGCATCCTCCACCATAGCATCGGTAATGCCGGTCAGGCTCTGAATAAACGGTGGAATTCGTACGCCAGGGTTGACCAGCGTGCTCCAGCGCGCGGTTTCAACACCGCTCTCCACACGCACAGCGGCAATTTCGGTAATACGGTCGTGTACCGCGTTACCGCCCGTGGTCTCTAGGTCCAGCATCACATAGCAGGGCAGCATGTTAGCCACTTAGATGATGTCGATGACGTGGATGCCGTACTGCCCAGTACGCCGGTCGGCAAAGTAACACTCCAAGGTTTCCTTCACGGTGCGAAAGGCAATCTCGTCCCAAGGAATCTCGTCCTCGGTGAAAAGTTTGGCCTCCATGGTTTCCGTGCCTGGGTCGAATTGGTCACTGGTCAGCCGGGCCCGATAAAACAAATGGACTTGGCCCACGCGGGCAACATTGAGCAGGCTAAAGAGGCCTTGCAGTTCAAACTGCGCACCGGCTTCTTCAACCGTCTCTCGGGCAGCGCCCTGGGCCGTGGTTTCGTTCAGCTCCATAAAACCTGCGGGCAGTGTCCACTTGCCCAGGCGCGGTTCGATGTTGCGTTTGCACAGCAGCACCTGATCGCCCCAGTGCGGCACCGTACCCACTACATTAAGCGGGTTTTCATAGTGCACGGTGTGGCAATCTGTGCAGACGGCGCGCAACTTGGTGTCGCCGTCGTCTGGCATGCGGTACGCCACTTTGGCGCCGCACTGTTTGCAATGTTTTAGGGGGCTGTGCAGCATCGGTGTTTCCATCAGCCTTTGGCGGTTTTTCCATATTGCTCAATGAGGGATCGTGCGGTGTCACGCAACTGGCGGCCCTTCAGGCCGCGCTGCTCCATGTCGGCCATCCACTCACCCTCGACCAAGGCTGCTTTGCGTTTGAACTCTTGCGCGTCTGTAGCGCCGATGGTGGTGATGGTATTTCCACGATCGGCGGCCGCTTTGCGACCGGCCGGGTCGTTACTCTGTTGGGTCTTGCCCAGCCAGCCCGAGGTCTTGAGGCCAGAATTGTTGTCGAGAACCCTCTTCAGGTCTGCGGGCAGGCTCTCGTAGCGTTTGGTATTCATCGCCATCACAAAGGCCGCCGTGTACAGCGCGCCACCAGCAGGGTCAAACTCCGCGTGAAAACGGGTCAGCTCTTGGCCCTTGATGCTTGGCAGAACTTCCCAGGGCAGCACGCAAGCGTCAATCGTGCCCTTGGACAGTGCATCGGGAATGGCGGGCAGCGGCATACCCACCGGCACTGCGCCCAGGTAGCCCAGCATTTTGGTGATGGGGCGGGACGGGCCACGCACTTTCATGCCACGCAGGTCGTCCACTGTTTTAATGGACTTACTCTTGGAATGCAGCACGCCGGGGCCGTGTACGTTCACGGCCAGCAGATGGGTTTCCTTGAAGTCGTCGCTGCCCACGGTGTGCAGGTAGTCCCACAGCGCCATCGACGTTGCCTCTGCGTTATTCATCATGAAAGGGAGCTCGAACGCCTCGATGCGGGGAAATCGTCCAGCGGTGTAGCCGGGCAGGGTCCACGCAATATCGACCACACCGTCTTTGACCTGGTCGTACAACTGGGCCGCTGTGCCGCCCAATTGCATGGCCGGGTAAGCCTCAAACTTGATACGCCCGCCAGACTCCTTTTCTACCTTGTCCATCCACGGCTTGTGCATGGTCAGCCACACCTGGGACAGGGGCGCCATAAAGGTGTGAAACTTGAGTGTGATGCTTGGCTGCGCCAGGCCCCCGAAGGCGGGAGTGCCCAGGGCGATGGTTGCGCCAGATTGGAGTAGGGTGCGTCTTTGCATGCTGTGCCGAAAAAAGTATCACGCAACTGTACTTGAATCGTCGTGTGTTGATTGCAACCGCAGGGGATTTGCCTGCCGTTACTGCAGCATTTCCACCAGTGTTAGTGCAATTTGCGGGAAACAAATCACGGCCACCATACGGAGCACATCGCTCGCCAAAAATGGCAGTACGCCGCGGTAGCTTTCGGCTATGGGCGTGTCCTTGGCCATGCTGTTGACCACATACACATTCAAGCCCACCGGTGGGGCCAACATGCCAAAGCCTACCGTCATCAGTACCAGTATGCCGAACCAGATGGCTGCGGACTCCTGCGGCATGCCAAAGTTCAAGCCATTGACGATGGGGAAAAAGATGGGAATCGTCAGCAGCAGCATGCTCAGCTCGTCCATCACCGTGCCTAGCACCATATAAAACAACAACATGGCCACCACCACCGTCAGGGGTGCCCAACCCCAGCCGTGTACTAGCCCGGCCAATTGGTTGGGCAGTTGTGTCAGGGCCAGGGCAGCGTTCATCACATCAGCCCCGATAAAAATCAAAAAGATCATGGCGCTGGCCTCCGCGGTGGCGTAGAAACTTTGCACCAGTTGGGGCCAGCGCAATTCCCGCTTAAAGACGCCGGCCACAAGGGTGCAAGTGGCCCCAATGGCAGCCCCTTCAGTGGGGCTAAACCAACCGCCGTAAATACCCCCAAATACGATGGTGAATACCGCGCCTATGGGCAGCACACCGGCTACCAGAGGCCAAGTGAGACGTTCGGGGTGGTTCCTTAAAACTTCGGGTGCATGGCCGGGCCGCACCCGCACGTAGATGCCAATGGCCAGCAGGTAGCCCAGCATGGCCAGTACACCGG
Organism: Rhodoferax sp.; assembly: GCA_046595515.1. Classification (GTDB taxonomy): domain Bacteria; phylum Pseudomonadota; class Gammaproteobacteria; order Burkholderiales; family Burkholderiaceae_C; genus Allorhodoferax. The sequence goes on from JBKJOV010000005.1 coordinate 163,817, forward strand.
GGACTACGGCGGCAGCAAACAATTTGGCGATATTTTGCTCCGCCAAGATGGCGTAAATGATCAATGGCACCGACGGTGGAATGAGAATCCCCAGCGTGCCTCCTGCGGCCAGCGTGGCAGTGCTCAGGCGACCGCTATATCCGTGGCGACGCATCTCCGGCAAGGCCACGGTGGTGATGGTGGCCGCTGTTGCCACGGAGGAGCCGCATATGGAACCAAAGGCCGCACTGGCCAACACCGCGGCCATGGCCAGACCGCCCCGGAAGGGCGCCATCACTACGCTGGCAAATGCAAACAACGCTTTGGACAAGCCGCCCTGCGTGGCGAAGTGACCCATCAGAATAAAGAGTGGGATGACTGACAGGTCATAACTGGCAAAGCGGGCAAAGGCCTGGTCATTCAAAAAGCTCAGCAGGGGTGACCAGCCCGCTTGGGCGGCATAGCCCAGCGCACCCGCCAAACCCATACTGACTGCAATCGGGGTGCGCAAGGCCATCAGCGCCAGCATCAGTCCAAAGATTCCCAAGGCCAGGGTGGCTGGCGCCAGTTCCAAGCTTGCAAAAACGCTCATTGCGTGGCCGCATCTGGCCGCAAGACCTTGAAGACTTGCAATAACGCGATCACCGCGGTGAGCAGCATGGGCGGCAACATGCCTGCGTAGACCCACCAGTGGGGCAAGCCCAACAACATGCTGGTGGAAAAGTTGCCATGGGCACTTAGGCCCCCCAGTGCAGTGCGCCAAGCCAAACCCAGCATGCACAGCGCTAACGCCAGTGTGCCAGCACGGTTGAGTGCATCGGTGGTTTTGGGTGAAGCCTGGGCGGTGAAAAAATCCACCAAAATATGGCCCCGGCGCAGTTGGCACCAAGGCATGAACATCGCAATCGCCACGCCACAGGCCATGCCAGTGAGTTCAAAGTCTCCAATCAGCGTTTGGCCTAACAAGTTGCGCCCGACGACGCTTGCGCAGGTGGTGAGCATGATGCCCAGCAGCAGCATTCCACCCACCACGGCACAACATTGGGCACCGTGCCGGGCACCATGTTGGGCGAGTTTTAGGGTCAAACGCTGGGCCATGCCCTTACTCCACTCGAACGCTAAGCGACTCCAGGCCGTCAACTCCTGCCAGCAACCTGTCGCCCTGTACGACTGCACCCACTCCAGCCGGCGTGCCGGTAAAGATCAGGTCACCGGGTTGCAGTGTCCAGGCTTGTGAAAGTTGCTCCACGGTCTCGGCAACATTCCAGATCAACTGGGCGGTATTGCTGCGCTGGCGGTCTGTGCCGTTGACTTGGAGGTAGATGCCCGCCTGGCCTATGTCACCCGCCTGTTCGGCGGGAGTAATGGGCCCCAGCGGGGCCGAGGCATCAAAGCCTTTGCCTATGCACCAGGGGCGGCCTTGCTTTTTCATGTCGTTTTGCAGGTCGCGCCGCGTCATGTCCAGGCCCACGGCGTAGCCATAAATGTGCTGCGCCGCGCGGGCCGCTGAAATGTTTCTGCCGCCCACGCCAATGGCTACCACCAGCTCCACTTCATGGTGCAGGTTCTGCGTGAGGCTGGGGTAGGGCATAGCCACCGTCTGGCCCGGGTCGGCAGGTACCACCGCATCGGCCGGCTTCAAGAAGAAAAAAGGCGCCTCGCGTCCAGTGTGTCCCATTTCTTTGGCGTGCTCTTCGTAGTTGCGGCCTACGCAGTAAATACGGTGCACGGCGAAGCGGGCCGTTCGTCCAACAATAGCCACACTGGGCACCGCAGGTGGGCTGAAAACAAATTCCATGGCAGTACGCACCGTGCCGCTCAGGCGGATTGGAGGAGCAGATTGAAATGCTCGACTACCGGAGGTGCCGCAAAGAACGGCCCCACGATGGCGCGCCACTGGGTGAACAGGTCGCTCTGGCGAAAGCCCACGGTGTGGTCCTCCAGGGTGTTCCATACGATTTGCAAAACGTAGCGCTCGGGGCTCTCGATACCCCGGTGCACGGTATAGCTCTGGACGCCGTTGGCCTGGCTGATCGCGGTGTGCACGCCCAGCGCGATGGCGGCCTCGAAGGCCGTGTTTTGGCCGGGATGGATGCGAATGTCGGCAAGTTCAAGAATCATGGAATCTCCGGGGCAGTGTTGTGGTGGGTGGGGGCCCATGTTAGCGGCTTGGTTTATTCTTCGCGCGATGAAACTGTATAACTATTACCGATCCTCGGCCTCCTTTCGGGTACGTATTGCATTGGCGCTTAAGGGCCTGTCCTACGACTACGTGCCCATCAACCTACTGACCGCCGAGCAGCGCCAACCCAGCTACCGGGCCCTTGCCGCCGATGGCTTGGTGCCTTTGCTCGAAGATGGCGCGCACCGCCTGTCGCAAAGCATGGCCATCATTGAATACCTGGACGAAACTCACCCCGCGCCGCCATTACTCCCGCCCGACGCGCTGGGCCGGGCCCAAGTGCGGGCGCTGGCCCAGTCCATCGCTTGCGAGATTCATCCATTGAACAACCTGCGGGTTTTGAAGTACTTGGTGGGGCCCCTGCAGCAGGACGAAGCGGCCAAGCTCAAGTGGTACCGCCACTGGACGCGCGACGGTCTGGACGCCTTTGAGCGCCAATTGCAGGCACTGGATGCCGACCGCGGGTTTGCTGGGCCGGCAGCGGCGCGTCCCTTCGTGTACTGCTTTGGCAATACACCCACCTTGGCGGACTGTTTGTTGGTACCGCAGATCTTCAATGCCCAGCGCTTTGAAGTGCGGTTGGACGGACTGCCGCGCACCATGGCGGTGTTTACAGCGTGCATGCGCCACCCGGCGTTCGTGGCGGCACAGCCGTCGGCCTGCCCAGATTTTGTCGCCTAATATGGCTACCCTGTCAACGGTCCATCACCCCAGTTGGCACCCCGACTGGATCGTGCCCGACTGGCCTCTGCCGCCTGGGGTGCGCGCACTGTGCACCACCCGGGCGGGTGGTGTTTCGCTGCCGCCGTACGACAGCTTCAACCTTGGTCACCATGTTGGCGACGCGCCGGTGTCGGTGGCGCGCAACCGTGAAACCCTATTTCAGGCGATTGACCACAGGCCGGTATTTATGGACCAAGTGCATGGGGTCGGCGTGTTGCCTTTGCGTGAGGGGAACCAGGCGGCAATTGGCACGCCCTGCGCTGATGCCGCCTGGACCCAAGAACGACATACGGTGTGCACGGTGATGGTGGCGGATTGTCTGCCCGTCTTGTTGTGTAACAAAGACGGCAGTTGGGTGGCCGCCGCGCACGCCGGATGGCGTGGACTGGCCGGGGTTGGCCACGCGGGCAAAGTAGGCATTTTGGACCGTGTTTTAGAGTCATATCGTGCCGCGGCCCGGGTAAATACTGATAAGTGCGCTACTGATTTGATAGCGTGGCTGGGCCCCTGCATCGGACCGCTGGCTTTTGAAGTGGGTGATGAAGTCCGTGCCGCCTTTTTGACAGGCTCCGTCGTTGCGGAGGATCAAAGCGCCCTACAGGCCTGTTTTACCCCCCAGTCGGGCTGCAAGTGGTTGGCCGACCTGTCGGGGCTGGCGCGTCTGCGGCTGGCGGCATTGGGCGTAACTGCTGTCTACGGCAACGACGGCAGCCCGCCGTGGTGCACGGTCAGCCAGGCGTCACGTTTCTTTTCCCACCGGCGGGATCGGGTCAGCGGGCGCATGGCCGCTTGCATCTGGCGCGGCTGAATTCTGGGTATCTGGCACCTTGGGAGCCTGGGCGGCTTGGCGCTGTGCTACTTCGCGGGCCCGAATTGCGCGTTTGCGCCCCGGCGTGCCCATGAAATACACAATTAAGCTTACCGGAAGTAGCCCGTAGAGAATGAACGTGAAGATGGCGCCCAGGACGGTACCGTTGCTATTGGTGGCCTCGGCCACGCTCATCATGAGGGTCACATATAGCCAGGCGATGGGAACTAGGTACATACAAGTTTCGTTTTGCGATGTGTCAGGATATCGTAGCCATAGCCTGAGATACTAGTAGCCTTCGAAAGACCAACCAAAAGGCAATGGTGTGACTTCTAATTCTTCCGATATCTGGACCCAGGCGGCCCAACAGTTCCAGCAATCGATGACAGATAGCTGGAGCAAGGCGATCCAGTCCATGTCTAGCGGCGAATCTGCCACACCGGGCTTACCGAACATCAAATTTGCAGCAGATAAGCTCCAAGCGCTTCAACAACAGTACCTGCAGGACGCGGTCACGCTGTTCAGTCAGGGGGCTGCCGGCCAGGCCAGCAAGGACAAACGCTTTGCCGACGCCGCTTGGGGTAGTAACCCAGTGGCGGGTTACACCGCCGCGGCCTATTTGCTCAACACCCGCACCATGATGGGTTTGGCCGATGCGGTTGAGGCCGATGCCAAAACCCGCAGCCGCATCCGGTTTGCGGTCGAGCAGTGGATGGCGGCCACCGCCCCCAGCAATTTCATGGCTTTTAACGCTGAGGCGCAAAAACGCGCTGTAGACACCCAGGGCGAGAGCATCGCCAAGGGCCTTCAAAATCTTGTGCACGACTTGCGCCAGGGCCATGTCTCCATGACCGATGAGAGTCTGTTTGAAGTCGGTAAAAACGTGGCAACGACCGAAGGCGCCGTAGTTTTTGAGAACCCGTTTTTTCAGTTGATTGAATACAAGCCCCTGACCCCCAAGGTTTACGAGCGGCCTTTTCTGATGGTGCCCCCTTGCATCAACAAGTTTTACATTCTGGATCTGCAGCCCGAGAACTCCCTGGTGCGCTACGCAGTGGCCCAGGGGCAGCGTACTTTCGTTATCAGTTGGCGCAACCCAGACGCGTCATTGGCCCACGCCACGTGGGATGACTACATCGAGAAAGCCGTGATCGAGGCTATCCGGGTGGTGCGAGAAATTACGGGTGCACCCACCATCAACGCCTTGGGCTTTTGTGTGGGCGGGACCATGTTGGGCACCTCGTTGGCCGTTTTGGCAGCTCGCGGGGAAAAACCGGTGGCCAGTGCTACTTTGCTCACAACCTTCCTCGATTTTTCAGACACCGGCATTCTGGATCTGTTCATTGATGAAGCGTTTGTGCAATACCGAGAGAAAGAGCTGGGTCAGGGTGGCCTGATGAAGGGCGGTGATTTGTCCAGCACGTTCAGCTTTTTGCGTCCCAATGATCTGGTTTGGAACTACGTGGTGGGTAATTACCTCAAGGGTGAAACCCCGCCCCCGTTTGACCTGCTGTACTGGAACAGTGACAGCACCAACTTGCCTGGCCCTTATTACGCGTGGTACTTGCGCAACACCTATTTGGAAAACAACCTGATTCGGCCCGGCAAGGCCACGGTCTGTGGTGAAAAAATTGACCTGGGTAAGGTGGACATTCCGGTGTACCTCTACGGCTCGCGCGAAGATCACATTGTTCCCATCGGTGGTGCGTATGCTTCGGTCCATGCGCTGCCGGGTAAAAAGCGCTTTGTGCAGGGCGCCTCGGGTCATATTGCCGGGGTTATCAACCCACCCGCCAAGAACAAACGCAGCCACTGGATACGCGCCGATGGCAAATTGCCAAAGACCCACGCTCAGTGGCTGGAAGGCGCCACAGAGCACCCCGGCAGTTGGTGGACAGACTGGTCCACCTGGCTCAAGGGCCATGCGGGCAAGCAAATTGGTGCGCCCAAAGCCTACGGTAAGGGTAAGTACAAGGCCACCCATCCTGCCCCCGGCACCTATGTAACCGTGAAAGCATAACTTTTTTAGGAGATAAAAAATGGAAGACATCGTTATCGTTTCAGCCGCTCGCACCGCTGTCGGCAAGTTCGGCGGCACCTTATCCAAGACGCCAGCAACTGATCTTGGCGCGCACGTCATCAAGGCGTTGCTGGATCGCACGAAGCTGGGTACTGACCAGATTGGCGAGGTGATTCTCGGCCAAGTGCTCGCGGCCGGGGTGGGCCAAAACCCAGCGCGCCAGTCGCTGATTAAGAGCGGCCTATCAAAGGAAACCCCGGCGTTGACCATCAATGCCGTGTGTGGCTCGGGACTGAAGGCCGTGATGTTGGCAGCCCAATCGGTGGCCTACGGCGACAGCGAAATTGTGATTGCCGGTGGCCAGGAAAGCATGAGCCTGTCCCCCCACGTGTTGCCCAATAGCCGGGACGGCCAGCGTATGGGTGACTGGAAGATGATCGACACCATGATCGTGGATGGTCTTTGGGACGTGTACAACCAGTACCACATGGGCATCACCGCCGAGAACGTCGCAAAGGCATTCAGCATCACCCGCGATATGCAGGATGCGCTAGCCCTGGCTAGCCAGCAAAAGGCTGCGGCAGCGCAAGATGCAGGCAAATTCGTCGATGAGATCGTGCCTTTTAGCATCGCGCAGAAAAAGGGCGACCCCATCGTCTTCGCAGCCGACGAATTCATCAACCGCAAATCCAATGCCGAAGCGCTGGCAGGTCTGCGCCCGGCGTTTGACAAGGCCGGTGGCGTCACCGCCGGCAATGCCTCGGGTCTGAACGATGGAGCCGCTGCGGTGATGGTGATGACGGCCAAGAAAGCGGCGTCGCTGGGCCTCACACCCTTGGGTCGTATTGCCAGTTTTGCCACCAGTGGTCTTGACCCCGCACTGATGGGCATGGGTCCGGTGTCGGCATCCCAAAAAGCGCTGGCCCGTGCGGGCTGGAACGCCCAAGACCTGGACCTGCTGGAGATAAATGAAGCCTTTGCGGCACAGGCCTGCGCCGTGAATCAGCAAATGGGTTGGGATACTAGCAAGGTCAACGTGAACGGCGGGGCTATCGCCATTGGCCACCCGATCGGTGCATCTGGATGTCGTATTCTGGTGACTTTACTGCACGAAATGGCACGACGCGATGCCAAGAAGGGCATTGCGTCGTTGTGTATCGGTGGTGGTATGGGCGTGGCGCTGACGATTGAGCGTTAAGTCCGAAAATTCAGAGCAAGTTAATTACAAGAGGAGATTTTTATGAGTCAAAAAGTAGCGTATGTCACGGGCGGCATGGGCGGCATCGGCACCGCCATTTGCCAACGTATGCACAAAGAGGGTTTCAAGGTTATTGCCGGTTGCGGCCCCACCCGTGATCACGTCAAATGGATTGCCGAGCAAGCCGCATTGGGATACCACTTTTACGCATCGGTGGGCAATGTGGGTGATTGGGACTCCACTGTCGAGGCCTTTGCGAAGACCAAGGCCGAGCATGGCAGCATCGATGTGCTCGTCAACAATGCGGGTATCACACGCGACCGCATGTTTCTAAAAATGACCCGTGAAGATTGGGATATGGTGATCGAAACCAACTTGAACTCCATGTTCAACGTGACCAAACAAGTGGTGGCGGACATGGTGGAAAAGGGCTGGGGTCGTATCGTCAATATCTCTTCGGTAAATGGCGAAAAGGGCCAAGCTGGGCAAACCAATTATTCGGCGGCCAAGGCCGGCATGCACGGATTTACCATGGCGCTGGCGCAAGAACTCGCCTCCAAGGGGGTCACTGTTAACACCGTGAGCCCAGGCTATATTGGTACGGACATGGTAAAGGCCATACGCGAAGATGTTCTGGCCAAGATTGTGGCTACGGTGCCGGTGAAGCGCTTGGGTGAACCCGGCGAAATCGCATCCATCATCGCATGGCTTGCATCCAATGATGGTGGTTACTCAACCGGCGCAGACTTCTCGGTCAACGGCGGTCTGCACATGGGTTAGGCACCGACGCCACGTTTTACGCGCTGTGCTAAAAAAACCCCGACGAGTCGGGGTTTTTTGTTTTGTGGGCGTGGTAGCCTCAATGCATGACATGTGTATTTGCTGCTCTTATATGCGCTGCGGTGAGATGAGTGGATGTGACTTTAATCACAGTGCGGCATCTTCATTTACAGCACTTTCAATGAATATTCCGTTCGACTGTTCGAAAGCTTCTCATAATCGCCCTCAAACGAGAGCGCGGGAGGCCGGGTACCCCACCTGGTGGCTAGTACTACATGACACCTGACGACCTTTTCTATGTGGACGTTGAGCGACTGCGAATTGGCCTGTTCGTGGAGCTTGATGTTGGCTGGATGGCACATCCTTTCCCCACCGGTAGTTTCAAACTATCGAACCAGCAACAGATCGATGCGATTTGGGGACTGAATCTCAAACGCGTGCGTTGTGTACGGTCCAAGAGTGATCCAGAGGCCATTGCCTCCAGCGCACCCGCGGCGGCGAGTGCGGTCATAGCCGCGGGTATGTACAACCCCGTGGAGGAAGTGCGCAAGCTCGCCGCCCAGCAGGCGCACGAAGACCGCATACACCGTAGCAAGCAGTTGGCCGACCAGGCTAAGAGCCTGGCGATTTGCGAGCGCCGTTTTGGCGAGGCTGTACGCCAATACCGCAGGACGCTTGACAAGACCCCGACGGAACCACTGGTTGCGTACGCAGAGACCGCACAGATGGTGGACACCCTGGTGCAAGAGATCATGAGTGAGGGGGAGTCGGCCATTCGTTTGTTGTCAGAGACTTCGGGCGACAAGTCCTCCATGCACCCGGTCAATGTGACCATTTTGTCGTTGTTACTTGGCAAGGCGATGGCGCTTTCGGGTAACGAACTACAGGAGTTGGGCGTCGCTGCGTTTTTACATGACATCGGCAAGATGGAACTGCCCGATCGGGTGCGCTGGCTGGATGACAGTTTTTCTACTGCCGAATACAAGCTGTACCAAGACCACGTGGCTATGGGCCTGCGTATTGGTAGCACCATGGATTTGTCACGCACTGTATTGTTGGCCATGGCTCAGCATCACGAGATGGTGGATGGCAGTGGTTTTCCGTCGCGGTTGCGGGGAGACAATATGTCTGCGGCAGCGCGAATTTTGGCGCTTATCAATCGGTATGACAACTTGTGCAATCCAAGTCGATTGGGTTCGGCGCTCACTCCGCACGAAGCCCTATCTTTGATCTTCGCGCAGATGAAATACAAATTCGACTCCGCCACACTCAGCGCCTTCATTCGTATGGTGGGAGTCTACCCGCCGGGCTCTATCGTGCAGCTCATAGACGATCGCTACGGTATCGTGGTGTCGGTCAATTCTGCGCGGCCCTTGAAGCCGCGCATCCTGGTGCATGAGACTGGGGTGCCTCGCGATCTTGCCCTGATTTTGGACTTGGAACACGCGCCCCGCGTGGGCATTCGCCGTAGCCTTAAACCCGCATTGCTGCCCCCCGCTGCGCTCGATTTTCTGGCGCCGCGCCAGCGGATTTGCTACTTTTTTGAGAAAGCGGTCGATCCCCAAATGCAGGGGTCTGTCTCATGAGCCTTCAACGCCACGCAGCCGCTCTCGAAGGCGTCTTAGAGGCCGTGTGGTTGGTGCATCCTTTGAGTCTGCGCGTTGTGTGGGTCAACCAGGCCGCTCTAACGCTCATGGACGTCAAAGAAAAGGAACTGATCGCCACTGCTGCCGTGGACCTGATGGCAACGCCCGAGGATATGTATTTTTGGGAAGATGTAGCAGCAGGCCTGAGCTTCGGTATTCACTCGGACACCTTGGTGCGTTGTCCGGATGGCAGCTTGATTCCGGTAGAGCGCAAGGTGAGTCGGGTCGTTCTGGAAGGCGCTGACGGGCCACTTTTCTTGGTGAGCCTGCGCGACTTGCGACCTCAACGTCGGGTCGAGGACGAACTGGAGAGTCGCGTCGCCGAGATGCAGGCCACGCTGGAGTCCACCGGGGACGGCATTTTGGTCGTGGGCCTGGACGGCAAGGTGCGCAATTACAACCGCCGCTTTGTCGAGCTCTGGGAGGTGCCGGAGAGTCTGGTTAGTGCGCGGGACGACGCAAAGCTGTTTGACCACATGGAGCAAGGCGTAGAGGACATAGATGCCTATCGCGCTCAATTGCACGCCATGGTGCAGACGCCTGATTTGGAAGCTAACGACGTAATTTTGCTGCGCTCCGGGCGGATACTGGAGCGTGTCAGTCAGCCGCAGATCAGTCGCAGTCGCCCGGCCGGGCGCGTGCACTCGTTTAGGGACTTGACCGAGCGCAAAGAGGCGCAAAAGCGCATCGAGACGCTGGCCTACACCGATGTCCTGACGGGCTTGCCCAATCGGCTGATGTTGTCGCAGCGCGTCAATGCGGTGCTGAAGACACTGCGCCGCACGGGTGGCAGTTTTTCGGTGTTGTTCATTGACCTAGACCGCTTCAAAAATATCAATGACTCCATGGGCCAGACGTTTGGCAACCGGGTGTTGATTGAAGCGGCGTTACGTATCTCACAAGGCCTGCGCGAAGTGGACATTCTTAGTCGGGTGGGTGGAGACGAGTTCGTGGCTTTTTTGCAAGAGTCGGACGCACTGGGCTCTGAGATCGTCGCACGACGTATCCTGACCCAATTGGCGCAGCCCTTTATGGTCGACGAGGTGAATTTTTCGCTGGGTTGCAGCATAGGCATCGCCATGTACCCGGCCGATGGCCGCACGATTGATGAACTGATCCAGTGTGCTGACACCGCCATGGTCAATGTGAAAGAGCGTGGCCGCGCCAACTTTCGCTTTTACCAGCCGCAGATGAATGTAGATTTGCTTTCACGCATGAAAATGGACCACGCCATGCGGCAGGCCATGGAATTCGGCTTGTTCCGCTTGCATTACCAGCCTCAAATTTCTTTACAAACCGGACACCTTTTGGGGGCTGAAGCCCTGGTGCGGTGGTCTGACCCAGAGTTGGGCAATGTACCGCCCTCGAACTTTATCCCGCTGGCCGAAGAGTCGGGCTTCATTATCAGCATCGGCAACTGGGTGATGGACGAGGCTGTACGCCAAGCCGTCATTTGGGAGCGTTCGGGCGCACCCGTGGTTGTGTCCGTCAATGTATCGGCCTTGCAGTTCCAGCAGTCTGATTTTGTGGAGCGTGTAGCCAGCCTGCTACAAAGCTCGGGTCTCACGCCTGATTTACTAGAGCTCGAACTGACAGAATCCATTTTGCTGCGCGACGCTAATGAAGCGCTAACCCGCCTGCACGCTCTCAAGGCACTGGGCGTCGTGCTGGCCATTGATGACTTTGGTACCGGCTACAGTAGCTTGGCCTACTTGAAGAAGTTCCCGATTTCCAAACTCAAGGTCGATCGGACTTTCATCATGGGCCTGCCCGCTGACGAGAGCGACCGTGCCATCGTAGGGGCGACCATTGCTATGGCACGGGCGCTGAAATTGACGGTGGTTGCAGAGGGAGTAGAAACCACTGAGCAGCGCGATTTTCTACATAGTTTGCAGTGCGAAGCTTTTCAAGGCTACCTGTGCTCGCCAGCCCTGCCAGCCGCCGAGTTCGAGGCCTTGGCTTGCAAGCTGGCGACCTGTACGGCTTAACTGCTGATGCCCTTGTACAACATATAGGCCGACAATCCATACAGTACAACGGCAAAAACGCGCTTCAGTTTGGCAATTGGTAACTTATGGGCTGTTTTTGCGCCAAGCGGGGCGGTCAGTACGCTGCAAGTGGCGATTACTGCCAGGCCAGGCAGCCACACATAACCCCAAGAATATGAGGGCAAGCCACTGAGTCCATTACCGCTCACTACGTAACCCACGGTGTTGGCCACTGCAATCGGAAAGCCCAAGGCTGCACTGGTGGCCACCGCATTCAGGATGGCGACGTTGTGCGCCACCATAAAGGGCACGCTGATAAAGCCCCCGCCAGCACCCACCAGTCCCGACAGACATCCGATGAGAGTACCTGCGACCACTTGGCCAGCCGTGCCGGGCATCTGGCGGCTGGGCTTTGGCTTTTTGTCGAGAAACATTTGTGTTGCCGAGAAACCCACAAATATGGAAAAAAATATCGCTAACCAAGCGCCTTTGAGTATCGAAAAAAAACCAATGCTGGCAATCATTCCGCCCAGCACAATTCCCGGGGCCAGACCTTTGACAATATCCCAGCGCACGGCGCCGCGCTGATGGTGCGCGCGCACGCTGGAGATGGATGTGAACATGATGGTTGCCATGGAGGTGGCGATGGCCATCTTGATCGAAAGGTCGGCAGGCAGGCCGCGGTGCGAAAGAATCAGCGTTAAGAAGGGGCCGATCAGCATGCCGCCACCAATACCCAAGAGCCCGGCCAGATAGCCTGTGCTGAGGCCTAAAGCAGCCAGTTCGAGGATTAACAGGGGTTCGAAGCTCATGAGGAATAAGGTGTCTGCGAATGCCACCGGACCGGCATCCTGAACCAGGGTTCAGGTGGGCTAGGTCAACCTGATGTTGGGTTCATCTAACGCGAGATGATCACGCTCACCAGGGGATGTTCCAGGCCCGTGCTCTATGAGCATTGGTTCAAGGAAATATAAAGCCCGGCATGCACTGCAGACACGACCCATTGTAGGCGCAGCAGCGTGGGTTGGGGCAAGACCGGATGCTTTGCGCGGGGTAACCACGAACGACTTGACAGCGCTCGCGAAAACGAGTTTCAGCGCGCTGTCAGAGCAATTGGCCGTCGACTCCGAGCGAACTGTCGAGCCTGGCCAGCAGCGCGGCCAGCACCGGATCGGAAGCCTGCGCGCTCCCCGCTGGCGCAATCGCGGTGCCGGGCGCGGCAGCGGTGGCCGGTGCGGCATAAGTCCCGGGCGCTGGCACGTCGAAGGCCAGGTTCAGCGCGGCCAGTACCGCGATACGGTCTCGCGCCTTGACCTTGCCCGCATCGCGAATCTTGCACATGGCGGTATCGACCCGCTCGACCGCATCGAGCAGCCGGCTCTCGCCGCCTTCCGGGCAACCGAGCAGGTAGCTCTGGCCCATGATCTGGACTTCAAGCTGTTTCATCATGAAGCGATCGGGAGGCGTTCGAGCAGGGCGTCGACCCGCGCGCGGGCGGCGGAAAGGCGCGACTTGAGCGAGTCGCGTTCCTGGGTCAGCGCTTCCATCTGTTCGGTCAGCAGCGCATTGGTTCGCAGCAATTCCTCGTGCCGCAGCAGCAGGCGTTCGACACGCTCGGCGATCTGCTCGATTTGGGATGCACTGGCCATACGAGCGCGATTGTAGGGTTTCACGCAGCGCGCAGGCCGTAAAATCGGGCCGTTGGTGCTCGCGGTGTGGTTCACATGCCGCAGTTCAACGGGAAGCAGGAGGGCTCGTCGGCAACGGCAAGCCTCACCTGCGCTGCCCCCGCAACGGTCGGCGAACGGTGCGCACGCAAGTGCCGCGCCCGCCTCCATCACACAGCCACTGGGCGCGTCGAACAGGCGCCTGGGAAGGCGATGGAATTGTTTCGCCCAGCCCGGATACCGGCCAACGACGTGGGCTGCGCCTTTGCCGGTGCGGCCTTGACGCCCAGTGCACTGGCGGGGAAGCCGGTGCGGGCATTTGTCTGGTCTTTCTTCCATGAAAAAAATCGTTCCCTCCGCGCGCCTGGCCCTGCTGCCGCTGGCGCTTTGCGCAATCACGTCTGCATGGTCGCAGACCTCATCGACGCTGTCTCCGGTGCTGGTCACCGCCACTCGCTTTGCCGAGCCCGCGCAGCCGCTGCCGCTGGGTGTGAGCGTGATCACCGCCGCCGAGATCGAGGCTTCCGGCGCGGCCACCGTCAACGAGGCCTTGATGCGCCTGCTGGGCGTGGTCGGGCGCCAGGACTTCTTTGGCGCCGGCGAGTACAACCTCGATCTGCGCGGCTTCGGCGCCACCGCCGACAGCAATCAGGTGGTGGTCGTCGACGGCCTGCGGCTGACCGAAGCCGACCTCGGCGGTACCCGGCTGGCCGGCATCCCGATCGAATCGGTCGAGCGGATCGAGGTGCTGCGCGGCAGCGGCGCCGTGCTGTATGGCGAAGGCGCGACCGGCGGCGTGATCGTCATCACCACCCGCAGCGGCGGCGCCCGCGGAAACAGTGCATCCATCTATGCCGGCGCCGGCAGCTACGGCCTGCGCGACCTGCGCGCCAATGCGAGCGTGGCCGGTGGCGGCTTCTCGCTCGATGTCGCCGGCCAGAAGCGGGGTAGCGACAACCACCGCGACAACTTCCGCTCGCGCACCGACGCCGCCTCGCTTACTGGCCAGTGGGCCAACGACTGGCTGCGCTTAGGTGTGCGACTGGCGCGCGACGAGCTCGACGCGCGGCTGCCGGGGGCGCTCAGCGCCGAGCAGTACCGCGCCAATGCGCGCCAGACCACCACGCCCAACGACAGCGCCCGCATTCGCAACGAGCGGGCCAGCGTCTTTGGCCAAGCCCGGGTCGGCGGCTGGGAACTGGCCGGCGAAGCGGGCACCCGCGACAAGAACCTGGTCAGCCTGAACAGCGGCTTTCCGTTCGACTACGACGTCACCGCCGGCAACTACTCGCTGCGCGCCCGCAACCAAGCCAGCGTCGGCGGGGTCGGCAACGCGTTGGTGCTGGGCCTGGACGGCGACCGCTGGCGCCGCAACGTGCTGGGTGATTTCGCCTCAGTCGCCAGCCAGCGATCGACCGCCGTTTACTTGAAGGACGACGTGACCTTTGCCGGCGGCACCCGCATCAGCGCGGGCCTGCGTACCGAACGCCTCGTCAAGGACGCCAGCAATGCAACGGCCGGCGTGGCCGACCGGGTCAATGCCTGGGAGCTCGGCGCCAGCCAGTCGCTGGCCGGCGGCTTCACCGTGTATGGACGTTACGGGCGCAGCTTCCGGCTGGCCAATGTCGACGAGTTCAGCTTCACCAAGCCGGATTCGGTGCTTCGCCCGCAGCTGTCGCGCGACCTGGAATTCGGCGCCCGCTGGGCCGGCGCCGACAGCAAGGTGGAGGCGCGCCTGTACCGCAGCCGCCTGGAGAACGAGATCGGCTTCGATCCGGTGGCGCCGGGGCCGTTCGGTCCGGGTGCCAACGTCAACTTCGATCCGACCCGCCGCCAGGGCCTGGAGCTGGACGCGGCGCACGCCTTGAGCCGCACGCTCGGCTTGCGGTTGAACGCCGGCTGGCGCCAGTCGACGTTCAGCACAGGAACGTACGCCGGGCGCGATGTGCCGCTGGCGCCGCGCCGCACGCTGGCACTGCGCGCCGACTGGACGCCGGTGCCTGGCCACCGCGTAACCGGCGGCGTCACCTGGATCTCGTCGCAGCATCCGGACTTCGACAATGCCTGCACCATGCCCGGCTACAGCACCGCCGACCTGCGCTATGCCTACAGCTGGCAGCGGCTGGAGCTGTCGCTGGGCGTGAGCAACCTGTTCGACCGCCGTTACTACGCCCAGGCCTATGGCTGCGCCGCCGGCGTCACCACCGCCATTTATCCGGAAGCGGGGCGGGCCGTCACCGCCGCCGTCCGGGTCAACTTCTAGGAGCTGTTCATGACAGCGCCTGCCTTCCCGCTGGGTCCGCAACGGATCGTCTGCCTGACCGAGGAGACGACCGAGTGGCTGTACCTGCTGGGCGAGCAGGCGCGCATCGTCGGCATCTCGGGCTACACCGTGCGGCCGCGCCGGGCCCGCGAAGAGAAGCCGCGCGTAAGCGCCTTCATAACAGCCAAGATCGACAAGATCCTGGCGCTGCAGCCGGACTGCGTGTTCGGCTTCTCAGACCTGCAGGCGGACATCGCCGCAGAACTCGTGCGCAAGGGCGTG
>JBKJOV010000017.1:0-214360 GCA_046595515.1 Rhodoferax sp.
GGCACTTTGGTAGCGCAGCCGGGCGGGCGGACTATCCGACTAACTTAGGGTTCATGGCTTGATGTTGTGGGGCTTGCTATGCATTAGATAGCAGACAAGTCAATAGAATCGCGGGGCGGAAGCTTCTTTGGCTATAAAAGTCGTGCCAAATAGCGTCCGGTGTGGCTTTGCGGATTGGCCGCTATATCTTCTGGTGTGCCGACCCCCAACACGGTGCCCCCACCCGACCCACCCTCGGGGCCCATGTCAATCAGCCAGTCGGCGGTTTTGATGACATCCAGGTTGTGTTCAATAACGACGATGGTGTTGCCCGCGTCGCGCAACTGGTGCAGTACCTTCAGCAGCAAATCGATGTCGGCAAAGTGCAGGCCGGTGGTGGGCTCGTCCAAGATATACAGCGTGCGGCCGGTGTCGCGCTTGCTCAGCTCCAGGGCCAACTTGACACGCTGCGCCTCGCCACCGCTCAAGGTGGTGGCTGCCTGGCCCAGTTTGATGTACGACAGGCCCACGTCCAGCAAGGTTTGCAGCTTGCGCGCAAGGGTGGGCACGGCGTGCAAAAAGTCATACGCCGCCTCCACCGTCAAATTCAAAATCTGCGCGATGTTTTTACCCTTGTAAAGCACCTCCAGCGTCTCGCGGTTGTAGCGCATGCCGGCACACACATCGCAGGGCACATACACATCAGGCAAAAAGTGCATCTCCACTTTGACCATGCCATCGCCTTGGCAGGCCTCGCAGCGGCCGCCGGCCACGTTAAAGCTAAAGCGCCCCGGCCCGTAGCCACGCTCCCGCGCCATCGGCACCTCGGCCATCAGCTCGCGAATCGGGGTGAACAGGCCGGTGTAGGTGGCGGGGTTGGAGCGCGGTGTGCGGCCAATCGGGCTCTGGTCTACGTTGATCACCTTGTCGAAGTGCTCTATGCCCTCTATGGCGTCGTGGGCGGCGGGCTCCTCGTGGGCGCGGTAGATGGTGCGGGCCACTGCGGCGTATAAGGTGTCGTTTACCAAGGTGGACTTGCCCGAGCCCGACACGCCGGTCACGCAGGTGAATAGCCCCACCGGAAAGTCCACCGTCACATTCTTCAGGTTATGACCCTTGGCACCCACTACGCGCAGCGCCTGCAAGTCCCCCTGGGTGGCCAGATGCCGCGCCTCGCGCTCGGCCCGGCGCTCGGCCGCAGGGCTGGGGGCAAAGCGACTTTTGAATCGGTCGGCATCTCCCGCCTTGGCCGCCACCGTAGGCAGCCAGGGTGTGCGGTGTTTGGGCACCGCAATTTGTTTGGTCTGCGCCAGGTACTGGCCGGTCAGCGACTGGGTGTTGGCCTTGACCTGCTCAAAATTACCTTGGGCAATCACGCGCCCGCCGTGAATGCCCGCGCCGAGCCCCATGTCGATGATGTGGTCCGCCGCGCGCATCATGTCTTCGTCGTGCTCCACCACCAGCACGCTGTTGCCAATATCGCGCAGGTGCTTGAGCGTGTCGATCAGCCTGTCGTTGTCGCGCTGGTGCAGGCCAATGCTGGGCTCATCGAGCACATACATCACACCGGTCAGGCCAGAACCGATTTGGCTGGCCAGGCGGATGCGTTGCGATTCACCGCCGCTCAGCGTCTCAGCGCTGCGGTCCAGGCTCAGGTAGTTCAGGCCCACATCGTTCAAAAACTTCAGCCGCAGGCCGATCTCGCGCACCACTTTGGCGGCAATATCGCCCTTGGCGCCGTGCATGGTCAGGGTCTGGAAGTAGGCATAGCTCTCGCGCAGCGTAGCGCGGCTGATCTCAAAAATGGCGCGGGCCTGGTCGCCTTCGCCAATCTTCACGTGGCGGGCCTCCAAGCGCAGGCGCGAGCCATCGCACACCGGGCAATGCTGGGTGCTGCGCAGCCGTGCCAGTTCTTCGCGCACCAGGGCGGAGTCGGTCTCGCGGTAGCGGCGCGCCATATTGGGCAAGATGCCTTCAAAGGGGTGTTTCTTGCTGACTTTCTTTCCTTGGGACGCTCCGGAGTCCATCACGTAGCTGAACTTGATTTCCTCGTCCCCCGAGCCCTGCAAAATCGCGTGCTGCACCTCGGGTGGCAGCGATTCAAAGGGCTTGTCGATGTCAAATTTGTAGTGTTTGGCCAGGCTCTCCAGCATGCTGAAGTAGTAGCCATTGCGCCGGTCCCAGCCTTTGATGGCGCCGCTGGCCAGACTGAGGGTGGGGAAGGCCACCACCCGCGCCGGGTCAAAAAACTCCTGCATGCCCAGCCCATCGCAACTGGGGCACGCGCCCACGGGCGAGTTAAAGGAGAACAGGCGCGGCTCCAGCTCGCTGATCGAGTAACTGCACACCGGGCAGGCGAATTTGGCGTTAAATAGGTGCTCTTTAGGGCTCTGTCCGGCGATTTCATTGACTGTAGCGCTATCATTTTTAATAGCCAGGGTGCTGTCCATCTCCAGTGCAATAGCCCGGCCATTGGCCAGGCGCAGCGCCGCCTCAAAGCTCTCGGACAGGCGCTGCTTGAGGTTGTCGTATTCACTGCGTTCTACCGGTGACGGTGCTAGTGCCGGCGCATCAGCCGCTGGCACGGCGGGCACGGCAGGCGCAGCGCGCACCTTGATGCGGTCAATCACCACGTCGATATCGTGCTTCTCGGTCTTCTTGAGCTTGGGCAAATCGTCGTATTCGTAGGCTACGCCGTTCACCCGAAAGCGCACATAGCCTTGGGCTTGCATTTCGGCAAACACATCCAAAAACTCGCCTTTTTTCTCGCGTGCCACCGGCGCCAAAATCATCAACCGCGTATCCGCCGGCAGGGCCAGCACGGCGTCCACCATTTGGCTCACCGTCTGGCTTTGCAGGGGCAGGCCGTGGTCGGGGCAATAGGGCGTGCCCGCGCGGGCAAACAGCAGGCGCAGGTAGTCGTGGATTTCGGTCACCGTGCCTACCGTAGAGCGCGGGTTATGGCTGGTGGCTTTTTGCTCAATGCTGATGGCCGGGGACAAGCCCTCGATCACATCCACATCGGGTTTGTCCATGAGTTGCAAAAACTGGCGCGCGTAGGTTGATAGGCTCTCTACATAGCGGCGTTGGCCTTCGGCGTACAGGGTGTCAAAGGCCAGGCTGGATTTACCCGAACCGCTCAAGCCGGTGATGACCACCAACTGGTTGCGCGGAATATCCAGGTCGATGTTCTTCAGGTTGTGGGTGCGCGCACCCCGAATGCTGATGGTCTGCTGCTGCAGGGCGCGGGCCAGGTAGGTGCCGTCGGTCGTAGAAGTCAAAGAGATGTGCCCGCTGGGAGAGGTTGGAAAAACCCACCATGATAGTGAAAGATGGCTACCCGTGGACGATCAGCGTGAACACAGCAATGGGGCCGCCCCTGCAAACACGGGATAATCCCGCATCCACAGACCTCTTTAGGGAATATCCAATGGCATCCGTTAACAAAGTCATTCTGGTCGGTAACTGCGGTCGCGACCCCGAGATCCGCTACCTGCCCTCCGGCCAAGCCGTGGCCAACGTGAGCGTGGCCACCAGCACCCGGCGCAAAGACAAGAACACCGGCGAGAGCATCGAGACCACCGAATGGCACCGCGTCACCTTCTACGACCGTTTGGCCGAGATTGCGGGTGAATATGTCAAGAAAGGCCGCCCCATCTACGTGGAAGGCCGCTTGAAGTACGGCAAGTACACCGACCAGGCCGGCGTCGAGAAGAACACGGTGGACATCGTTGCCACCGAACTGCAACTCTTGGGCGGCCGTGAAGGCATGGGCGGCCCCGGGGGTGATGACGAAGGCGGCGGTGCACCCCCACCGCGCCGCATGCCGGCAGCAGCGCCCCGCGCAGCCGCCCCAGCGCCGGCTGCCCGCCAAGCGCCCGCACCGCGGCCTGCCAGCGGCTTTGACGATATGGACGACGACATTCCGTTTTAATCCAGCGCCAGCCTATTCCCCGCAAAGCCTGCAGGCGCAAGACTGCAGGCTTTTTGTTCTTAACGGATCAGCGTTGTCGCCCTGCCGCCGTCCACTTGAATCCACTGCTCGCACAGCGCCAGTGAACTGGGCCGGTGCGCAATCAGCAAAATTGTGGTGCCGCGTAAATGTTTAGCAATGGCGGCGCGAATCAGGGCATCGGTCTCTACATCCATGCTGGCGGTGGCCTCGTCCATCAGCACGATGCGGGCTTTGGACAACAAGGCGCGGGCCAGGCACACCAGTTGTCGTTGCCCGGCGGAGATGTTGCGTCCCCCTTCCTCAAGCTGTGTCAGCAGGCCCAATGGCAAGCGATCGACAAACGCTTGCAGGCCCATCTGCGCCACTGCGATGTGCACCTCCGCATCGCTGTAGGCCCCGGTCACATCAATGGAATCACGCAGCGGCCCGAGAAAGAGTACGGGGTCTTGCGGCACGTAGGCAATCGCCTGGCGCAGCCGTGTGAGCGGCACGTGCTGAATGTTGATACCGTCGATCAGAATCTTGCCGTAGGGCACGGACAGGCTACCCAAAAGCGACATCAGTACTGTGGATTTGCCCGCGCCGGTGCGGCCCAGCAGTGCCGCATGGGTGCGAGGCGGCACCGTGAAGCTGGCGTCGGTGACGATGGTGGGTAGCTCGGGCGCATATTGCAGGCCGACTTGCTGGAATTCAATCCGGCCTTCACTGGGCCAGTGGGCGGGTAGCTGGGTGGTGTTGCTCGTGGAGTCGCCCGTCGTGTTGTGCGCCGCGGTCTCTGCCGGCAGGTCAGCCCATTGGGCGCAGCGCTCCCACGGGACCAAGATGGCCGACAGCGCAAAGAAGTCGCGGCACAGGCGCTCAATCTGGCCCAGCAGCCCCAGGGACAACGACAGCATCAGCCCTGCGGCAGCCGCTGTCATGCTGGGCAGCCACGTCACCTGGCCCGCCAAAGCAATCGGCAGCATCAGGCTGGCCAGCAGTACGCAGGATACGACGGTCAATCGGCTCATGAGCCAAAAGGCCAGATCCCAGCGTCGCAGCTCCACATTCAGGTTGAGCGCGGTGGCGGCCGAGAAACGGGCAAAGAACGCGGCGTTCCGGTCAAAGGCCCTGAGGGTGGAGTGCCCGCGCAGGCTGTCGTTGAACAACGAAAACACGGGCGAGCGGGTGACTGACTGCAGACGCGAATTTTCGCGTACCGCCACGCCATACAGTCGCGCGACCTGTATCGAGAAATACGTAGCCACCACAAACAGCGGCACGGCCACAGGCGCGATGATGGCCACACCAATGACACATGCCAGCGCGCCAGCCAGGCCGTTGGTAAACCGAAAGCCGCGCGCTGGAAGCTCCACATCCAGGTGCTGCACATCGGCCGAAAAGCGATTCAGTAAACGGCCCGACGGTGTGGTCTCAAAGAACCTTAAAGGCGAAGCCATCACGCCTTGCAACATGCTGTCGTGAACCTTCTGTGCGCTGCGCGCACAGGTGCGGCGAAAGTGGGCCTGTGCAATATAGGTCAGCAGCAAAATCACGATCGTCATGCCGGTGAACATGGCGAAGAAAAGGCCGGGGCTGATGGCGGTACCCGGGGTCATACGCGCGGTGAGGGCCTGTTGTAACAACGGAATAACGCTGGCCAATAACACGAGGCCGAAAGTTAGCATCCCCCCCGCGATGGGGCGCCCCGGCCGACTGGCCTCGCCCAGCGTTACCAGCATGGACTTCCATGTGGACGCCTTGAAGCGCCCGGTGGCCTGGCTCTCTTGCACGGTCAGCGTTTCTTCTTTTTGACTGCGGGTCGCTGATGGTTCGCCAACCCGCGCGTGCACCGCCGCATGTTCGCCATGGTCGTCGCCATCGATGCGCAGGTAGTTCAGGAATCGCGCATTGCTGGCGCGCAGATGCGCCAGGCTGCCAAAGTCGGCATGGCCGTTTTCGTCGATGAAAAGAATGTGATCGAACTGATCCAAATGCGTCAGGCGGTGGGTCACGCAAATCCGCACATGATCCTTCCACTGGCCCAACAACAGTGTCTGTACTACATGCTTTTCAGTGGCGACGTCGAGCGCAGAGAGCGGGTCATCCAGGAGTACAACATTACAGTCCTGCAAGTGTGCGCGCGCCAAGGACAGCCTCTGGCGTTGGCCGCCAGACAGATTGATCCCACGTTCGCCAATCTCGGTGTTGAGTCCGCCGGCCCACTGGCCGACCTCTTGCGCTAAACCCGCCAGGTGCAGGGCCTCGTGCAATCGCGCATCGCTGTAGTCAGAGCCTGGGGCAAATAGGCTGAGGTTGTCGCGCAGTGTGCCGCTGGCGATAAAGGTTTCTTGCGGGCAGTAGGCGAAGCGCGGTGCACCATGCCACTGCACCTGGCCCGCCCCCGGTGGATACTCCCCCAGCAGCGTGCGCAACAGTACCGTTTTGCCCGCACCGATGGGGCCGACAATGGCCAAGCTCTGGCCGGCTTGCAGGGTGAAGGAAATATTGCGTGCAATAGAGTGCTCCTCGTCCACCCGCACCTCCAGCCCTTGCACCGTCAGCGCGACCGCACCCGTGCCCGCACCCGCACCCGGAGCCTCGGGCGCAGTTTGCACTGCATCGGGCAGACGGAAAAATTGCAACAAGCGCGATGCGGATACTTGGGTTTGCGCAAACACGCTGGCCACGTCGCTCAAGACTTCAAACGGAAATTCCAGCCGGTGAAAAATCAGCAGCGTCGGCAGTAGCACGGCTGCCGTCAACTCGCCGCCGGTCCAGATATACACGCCGTAACTCACGGTGGCTACCACCAGGCTGGCGCTAGAAAAAACAATGGCTGCGCGGGTTTGCAAGAGCATGACCCCAATGAGCCGCTCGACTTCGGTAGCGCGGGCGTCTTGGGTGCGCTTCAAAAACACATCAGACCAGCCCGACAGCTTGATGACCTTGATGGCAGAAAGAATCTGCGCGAAAAGATCCAAACGTCGGTCGCGTGCGGCCAGCAAGGCGGTTTGGCGCCGCGAAGTGGCTTTGACCACGCTGTGCACCACCGGAACACTCAGTGCCATCATGCACAGCCCCAGCGCCGCTGCGAGGCCCAAATAGCGCCACAGCAGTGCGGCTGCTACGCCAATGTGGACAACCACCAAGGCGGCATCGACGTAGCGCTCTACGCCGTGGCTTACGGCGGGTACATCCACATGCATCAGGTTTTGCACGTTGCCCTGGGCGGCGCTGTGCCGGGCGTGTGGCGCCAGGCGAAACCACTTCGCCATGAAAGCGTGCATGAGCGCGCTGCGCTGCAGTAAGTGGGCTTGCGCAAATGCCTGGATATAGCGCCGAAAACTCACATTGGTGATGTAAATAGACAGCGGGAACGCCGCAAACAGGAGCAGGTGCGCGGGATTGAACGGGTCGGCCTGAATGGCGTCAAAGTTGACAATCACCCGCTCAATCAGCAGTGGCGGCGCTGCCGCTGCCAAGGTCGACACCAGCATGTAAATCAGCGTACGCCAGAACTGCGGCCGTGTAGAACGTATCACGCTGTGCACGAAGGCCAGTGCTCCGTGCCGCGTGTCGAGTTGCAGCGTAGCGCGACCCTGCGCCTGCTGCAACGCCTCCAAGTCGCGCGGAACTTCGTCCACCCCCCAGCCCTTGCCGGTGCGCTGCAACTGTTGGAGCTGCGGTGTCAGGTGACTTTTGAAGTCATCCAAAAAGAGGAGATCGAAGATTCTGCGGAACGGGGACATCATGCTGGCCGAAAGTGTAGGCCATCACCAGGCCTACCATTTACCATGGCGGTATGAAAACAACTTATCTCTTTGGTGCCATCTTGGCGTGCGGCGTACTCGGTACGGTAATAGGCAACCGATCCAGCAAAACAGCCTTGCTGGCGATCTCCGGTGGACTTGCGCTTTATGGACTGATTCGGTTGCTTTGACGCCTGGGTGGGCGCCACTCGCACCCCAAAAATGGATGGCTGTCGCAAGCCATGGCGGTTCGTCACATAGGGCGTGCACAGCGAGTGGGAGTTGCCTACAGTTGAGCCATTCACCCACCGGAGCTCTTCATGTTCACACTCACTTCCACTGCTACCAAGATCGCTGTTTTAACTTTTAGCGCTGGCTTGGTCTTCACCGCATTTGATGCCGTAACCCTGGGTTTCCAAGTGGCCGCGCACGCCACCCCTACCGTGGAGCTGCCTACCGTGGTGGTAATCGGCTACCGTGCGTCGGTGGCGCCCGATACTTTGCAGGCAGCGACGCGTGCGTCGGCCAACAAGTCTTGATCTAGCGGCCTAACGGACCAGTTGGTTGAGCTGAATGATAGGCAACAACACGGCCAGCACGATCAACATCACCACCAGACCCATGGTGACGATGAGCAGCGGCTCCAGCAAGGTGGCCAATTGCAACGCACGGCGTTGCACTTCGGTACTCAATTGCTTGGCAGCGCGGTCCAGCATGACGGGCAGTTGCCCGGTTTGTTCACCCAGCCGGGCAAACATGCCCAAGAGACCTGGAAAGCGCTTTTTTTGCGACAACGCAGCCGCCAATGGTGCGCCTTCGCGCACCAGTACCAGCGCATCCAAGGCATCCGCGCGCATGGCCCGGTTGGAGAGCGTGTCGGCCGCGGCTTGCAGCGCCTTGAGGATCGGCACACCCGCACCGGCCAGCATGGCAAGGGTGCTGGCAAAGCGCGCTGCGTTATAGCCCCGCGCCAGGCGGCCCACGATGGGCACATTCAGCCACGCAGCGTCAAATTTATCGCGAAAAGTGGCTCGGGCCCACGCAAATCTTGCTCCGATAGCTATCAAAATGAGAGCGCCCAACATGGACAGCCCCTGGTTGCGCACAAAGCTGCCTAAGCCCAACATGACCACGGTGAGCATGGGTAAGGCCCGCTTGCTGCCGGCAAATACCTGGGCCACCTGTGGCACGACGTAGGCCAGCAAAAATGTGACGATGACAATAGCCACCAGCGTCACGATGCCGGGGTAGAGCGACGCACCAATCAGTTGCGACTTCAGCTCCTGGCTTTGCTCCAGGTCGTCGGCCAGACGCTCCAGCACCAGGCCCAAATTTCCACTGTGTTCGCCCGCACCCACCACCGCGCAGTAGGTATTAGAGAATTCGCGCGGATGCTGTGCGAGTGCGGTGGCAAAAGTGGTGCCACCGTTGACCTCGGAGCGCAGGGCGGCGACCAGATTGCGCTGCGGTTCGGCATCGGCCTCTTCGGCCAGTGCAGTGAGGGCGCGTTCTAGTGGCAGACCCGAGGACACCAACCCGGCGATTTGTCGCGTCCAGATAGCCAGTGCGGTGGCGTTGAACACGCGCGACGTCCACAGCGTTCTATTCAGGCCACGGCCGGCACTGCCGTCTTTGCTCTGTGCACCGACCACCACCACCTCGAGTGGCACCAGGCCTTGCGCACGCAGCAGGCTGCGTGCGCCCTTGGCGCTGTCGGAGTCAATGGTGCCCTTGCGGGTCTCGCCGGAGGCGCTCAGGGCTTCAAAGGAATAGGCGGGCATGGTAGTTAATCTCGGGTGACCCGCACCAATTCTTCGCGCGATGTAATGCCGCTTTGGACCAGCCGCTCGCCGTCCTCGCGCATCAGGCGCATACCGCCTTGCTGCGCCAGGGTGCGGATTTCGGCCTCACCCGTTTGGTTGTGAATTTGCGCACGCATGGCCTCGTCCGTTACCAGCATTTCAAACACGCCCGTGCGACCTTGGTAACCCGTCTGGCCGCACTGTGAGCAGCCTATGCCTTTGCATTCAATGCACAACTTGCGCACCAGCCGCTGGGCCAGCACGCCCAGCAAAGACGAACTGAGCAAGAAGGGCTCGATGCCCATATCCGTCAAGCGTGTCACTGCGCTGGCCGCATCGTTGGTGTGCAGCGTGGCCAGTACCAGGTGACCCGTCAACGACGCTTGAATCGCAATTTGCGCAGTCTCAAAGTCGCGGATTTCGCCGATCATGATGATGTCTGGGTCCTGGCGCAAGATGGCGCGCAGGGCCTTGGCAAAGGTCAGGTCAATCTTGGCATTCACCTGCGTCTGGCCGACACCGGCCAGCTCGTACTCAATCGGGTCTTCCACCGTCATGATGTTCTGACCCCGGGTGTCCAGCCGTTCTAGTGCCGCGTAGAGCGTGGTGGTCTTGCCCGAGCCCGTAGGCCCGGTCACCAAAATGATGCCGTGGGGCTGGGCAATCAGGTGCTCAAACCGCGCCAGCACATCCCCTTGCATACCCACCGACTCCAGGCTCAGCTTGGCCCCGCTTTTATCCAAGAGGCGCAATACCGCCCGCTCGCCATGGGCGCTGGGCAGGGTGCTGACGCGCACGTCCACAGCCCGGGTGCCGATGCGCAAACTGATGCGACCATCTTGCGGCAAACGCTTCTCGGCAATGTCCAGCTCCGCCATGATTTTCAGGCGCGAGATCAGTGCGGCGTGCAGCGCGCGGTTGGGCTGCACCACGTCGCGCAGCGTGCCGTCCACACGGAAACGCACGGCGGAGTGGCGCTCGTAGGGCTCAATGTGAATATCACTGGCACCGTCACGTGCGGCCTGGGTCAGCAGCGCATTGAGCATGCGGATGATGGGCGCGTCGTCGCTGGTTTCCAGCAAGTCTTCAATCGCGGGCAGTGATTGCA
Organism: Rhodoferax sp.; assembly: GCA_046595515.1. Taxonomy (GTDB): domain Bacteria; phylum Pseudomonadota; class Gammaproteobacteria; order Burkholderiales; family Burkholderiaceae_C; genus Allorhodoferax. The sequence goes on from JBKJOV010000017.1 coordinate 10,576, forward strand.
TCATGCGCGAGAGATCTACATCGCTCTCTACTTCGCTGACCACCGTGGCGGCGCTGGATTCGCTTTGGGCGTAGGCCGCGCTGATGCGCTGGCGCAGTTGCTCTAGCGGCTCGGTGGCGATGTGCCGCACGCTGTATTTGCGCAGCACTTCGCCTACACCACTGGTGGCTCCGCCGGTGGCAGTGGCGGCATCAGGCGCTTGCAGCCACAGCGTTAATTCGCCGTGCTGGTTTTCCAGCAACAACTGCTGGCTGCGCGCAAAGGCGTAGGGCAGCGGGTAACGCGATGTGGGTGCTGCCACTGCGGGCAGGGCCGCCACTGCATCGCTCATGGCTGCGGGCCTTTGGGTTGGGACTTGGCCTGCGGCGCAGGCGGCAACACCGGCGCGTCGTTGATGGGGACCGTGGTGCTTTCTACCGGCTGCGACAGTTGCTGCAAACTGCGCATGGATTCATAGCGGTCGATAGAGAAGGCCTCGGTCGCAGCACCGTCGCGAATCACGACGGGACGCAAGAACACCATCAGGTTGGATTTTTTGCGGGCGCGTCGCTCAGATTTGAACAGGTTGCCCAGTATCGGGATATTCCCCAGGCCAGGTACTTGGTCTTGGTTGCCTTCGTAATTGTCGGACAGCAGCCCACCCAATACGACAATAGAGCCGTCTGCCACCATCACATTCGATTCAATCGAGCGCTTGTTGGTGGTGGGGCCATTGGCGGCAGCGGCAGTCCCCGTTTTGATCGTGGAAACCTCTTGGTAAATCGTCAGCTTGACGGTACCGTTCTCGCTGATTTGCGGTTTCACCTTGAGCGTGATACCCACGTCCTTGCGTTCAATGGTTTGAAACGGGTTGACTGAGCCGGATGTGCCCCCGGCCCCGGTGTTGGTGAACTGCCCCGTAACAAAGGGTACGTTCTCCGCAATGATGATCTTGGCTTCTTCGTTGTCCAGCGTCAGCAAATTGGGCGTGGACAACACATTGCCGTCGCCATTGGTTTGTAAAAGACGGGCTAAGAAGCCCAAACCATAGACGCCGTTGGTTTGATTGGCCAGGCCAAAATTCAAGCCAGCCGCAACGGCTGGAAGGTTGCCAGTGGCCGCAGCGGCGGCGGTGGTCACGATATTTCCGGTGGTACCAAAGTTGGTGCCCAACAAGCCAACCGTGCCGTCACCAATTCGTCCCAATAGGCCCTGCCACTGAATGCCAAAGGCTGCCTCTTTGTCGGCATTCACTTCCACAATCAAACTCTCAATATAGACCTGCGCCCGTCGGGCATCGAGCTTGTCGATCACCGCCCGCAACTGGCGGTACTGTGGCTCGGGTGCGCTGATGATCAGCGAGTTGGTGGAAGGGTCGGCTTGAATCTGCCCGCCGGTGCTAGGCTGGCTGCTAGCTGTGCTGGCGCCGCCCAGGGCTCCGCCTGCGGCACCCGGCGCCCCCGACGACGCGGCCACAGCGCTGCTGGCCGTGGGGGAACGCACCTCGCCCGACATGGCTGCGCGCAAGGTGACTGCCAGTTTGGCCGCGTCAGCATTCTTCAGGTAGACCACGTAAATGTTGCCTAGGGCGCCACCGGCGGTGGGCTGGTCCAGCTTTTCTATCAGCGATTTGGCCAGTGCCACGCGGGCTGGGTTGGCCGCCCGCAAGATCAGTGCATTGCTGCGCGGCTCGGCAATCAGCGTGGTCTTGAAGGAGCTGTCGGCCTGGCCCGCCACTGCAGCGCCAGCACCGCCTGGCTCTAGCAAGCGCATGACCAAGGGTGCCAGATCCACCGCAATGGCATGCTTGACGGGAATCACCTCGATATCGGTGGCGTTGGACACATCCATGGCGGCAATGATCTTGGCCATACGCCGCAGGTTGTCGCCGTAATCGGTAATTACCAACGAGTTGTTGCCGGGGTTGACGTTGATGGTGTTGTTCGGGCTGATCAGCGGGCGCAGGATGGCCACCAGGTTGTTGGCGTTCTCAAAGTTGAGCTTGAAGATTTGCGTGGCGATCTGGCCATTGCCGAACTGGTCGCCCGAGAAAACCGCACCGCCTTGCAGCTTGGCATCGGCCTCGGGCACGATCTTGTCCAGCCCCGCCGAATCCACCACCGTGTAGCCCTGCAGGCGCAGCATGGCCAGAAACTGGTTGTACGCCACGGCGGCGGAGACTGGGCGCTCAGTGGTCAGCGTGATGGTGCCCTTAACGCGGGGGTCCACCACCACATTTCGGCCGGTGAGTGTGGCCATGGTGCGGGCCACCGCTTCAATGTCGGCGTTGGTGAAGTTGAGCGTGATGGGCTCGCCCCGCTTGACCACCGGGCCGCTCGCCTGCCCAGGGGTTGCCTGGGCCATTACTTGAGTGCTAAATAGGGCGGGAGCCCACGTAAATATTGCCCCGATAGCTATAGTAATAATAGCAAGTCGTGGTGTGGGGAGACGATGGTTTTGCATGGGGCAGACTTTCACAGGGAGCCGACTTGGATGACGGAGCGGGCGCCGTTGCGCCGCCCGATGATGTTGAGAAGATTGGACAGTGCCTCGACCCGGTCGGCTTGGGCGGTAGCCTCGCCGTCAAAGCGAAAACGCCCCCCGGTCCACTGGCCGTTACCGCTGAGCTCTAGCGCGCCTTCGAGGGTTTGCAATTGCACAGAGGGTGCCGCGCCCCCCTGAACGGTGACACGGTAGCTACCCATGGGCTTCAGGGTGGATAGGCGGGAGGACACCCGGTTGGCATCTAACTGAATCTGCCCGGCCAGCGTCATTTGGTTGCGGGCCAAGTCCAGCACCAGGCCTTGTGACCGCAAGACCAGTTGACCTTGTAGTTGCAAGGTGTTCCAGGGTGTTCCCAGACCCACCAGTAGGCTGCTAGGCCACTGGGATTGGTGGTCTTCGACACCGATGCGCAGACCAGAGAGTCCAGCAGGCCTGGCTTCTATCTTGACGGGCTGGGGGGTGCAGCAACTGGCTTGCACGTCGATGCGCATAGCACCCCAGGCGGGGCGGATATGCCAGTGGACCAACCCGGGTAGAGCCACGGTGTCAGAGCTACCACTGCCACCCGAGAGCGCTAACTGCGCGCTGCCATCCCACACCGTACCGCGGGCTTGGTCTAAGCGCACCTGGGACCGACTGAAGTGCTGCACTGCCCGGTCCAGCCAGCTAGCCGGTGCCCACAACGCAACGGCCACCAACAATCCCACGACTGCACCGCCCAGCGCCCATCCATACGACGTGGCAACAGCAGCCACCGGCCGTAGCGCTGCGCGGCCATATGGGGTAGTCATTTGGCGGGTAGCCCCATGGTGAGCGTGCCATTCCACAGCACTGCGCCAGGGTCTGGGGCGCGGGTCAGGCGCGCTTCTAAGGGCACCGAACGGGCATTCAAGCGCGCTTGGGTTAACCACTGGGCCAGGGCCTGCGGCGTGGTCTTTTGCAATGTGACGTTAGCGCGGTCGCCGGCCAGCTGGATTTGGGCTGTACTGCCAAGGGACTGCTGGGTCGCCAGCTTGAGGGCGCGTACGGCATCGTCGTAAGCCAATGCGGGCTGCGACTGGATGGACTGCGCCTGCGCCTGCAGGGTCTGCATTTGCTGCAGTTGGGCGTCGAGCGTGCGCGCTTTGGCTTCTGCTGTGCGCCACTGCTGCAGCCCGGGGCTCACGATCAACATCCAAACTGCTGCCAGAACGACGATGCCAATAGCCCACTGAATACCGGTCCGCTCCTGGGGAGCTAACTGGGCCCATCGGGCTTGCCAGGCAGCGGTAGCCGCAGGGGTGCCAGGGGTGATCATGGTGTTGCTCCGGCGCGCGCTGGCGCTAATATCAGCGTGGCGCCATCCCAGCGTGCCGCGTAGCCTTGTGTTTGTAGGTTGGCAGCTATGCTGGCAAATTCGGGTGCGTTGCTGTCCAGTCCAGCGATTCGTAATTCATTTGCTATGAATTCAATAGCTGTCGGGGCAATATTTATGGGGGCTGCAGCGCCAAATTGGTTCAAAATGGTCTCCAGATCGACGCCTGTGGCTGCACCGCTTTGTCGTTGCAGAGCGGTCACCGAGCGTGCCATTTGCACCGGCGCATCCACGACCACCTTGGTCTCCGGAAACGTGGTCCTCAGCACGGTCACAATCGCCGCACTTTTAGCCGCTTGGGCTGATTGCTCTTTCCAACTCCACACTTGCAACCCGATCAATTGCACAACCACCAAGGCCACTGCAGACCAGCGCGCGGCGCGCCATTGCGGAGCTTGCAAGAGGGCATCGAACAAGGATGACCAGCGCTTGCGGGAGCGTGCTTGGCGCGATGCAGAAAACTCAAACTGCGCCAGATCCCAGAGCGATTCCACGGCCAGGGACGCACGTTCCGCGTGGGTTTGCAAGCTAACACTCTGACCGGCTAGCTGCTCAGCCTCCTGGGCAACACCGGGCTCGGCCCACCACTGCACCGTAGGCGTCGCGCCATCGGCCGCCAGTGGCAGCAGCCACTGCAGGTTGGCGGCACTCAGGGCCAGGGGCGTAACGCCATGGGCGCTCACGCACACTAGTTGGGGAGTCTCTGCGTCGCCCATGGCGTAGAGGCGTTGGACTTCAGTATCGGCAAGCGGGGTAAATTCTGGCACTACGCGAGTGACCGGGTGGCCCGCCTGTTCTAGCGCCGTGAGCCAGGCTTTGAGCCAGACTCTTTCACATACAGCCACCCAGCTAGGGGTGCCAGTACGCGCGTCTGGGCTCAGCGCAAAGTGCAGTTGGGCGGTGTCGTCCAGCACACGTTCTTCCAGCAACCCTTCTAGTACGCTGCGCAGGCGCGCAGCGCTGCCGTCCTGGAACAGGCCGCGCTCCAGTGTGCCGGCGGGGAGCTCCACCCGATGCCAAGAGAGGCGCTCTGCGGGCACCAGAATCACACGCTCGGCGCCGGCCAACGTGGGAAGCAAGGGCAGGGGGCTTTCCAGCGCCCGCGCCGACGTGCTGGCGTCGCCCAACTGCACCACCTGCAGAGTGGGAGCGCTGGACGGCATGGCGTGCGGGAGTTTGAATATCAGTGTGCTCATGGGCGAAAAGAGTGTCTCATTGTAGGGGGGTGGCTTTTGCTCCACGGGGCCCCCGGTCGGTCCAAAGCGCCTTCACCTCCAGGCCCTGGCGCTGCACCACGGAGTATTGCTCTACCACCATGGTGTCCAGCCGCAATCGGCCATGGATTTCAAAGAACTGGGAGTTGACACTGTGCTGCACGTCGGTCAGCCGCTCGGGCAATACGCTCAGTGCGGTGGCCACATCAGTGATGGCCCGGAAATGCTTAGATTCGCGCAGCGCCACCAGGCGTTGTGCTTGTGTGGGGTCAATGCCTGGGATGACAGCAGCCAGAACAATGGCGTCTGCGGTGTTCAGGTTGACCGGTGTAGCCAATGGCAGCACAGTGACATAGGGGGTCAAGAGGGCTACGCTTTTGGCGGATAGACCTAGCCAAACCAGTTGACTCACCCGCTGCGGCATCACTGGGGCCAATCCGCCATTGCGGTTATCGGCACTGGTGTCGAGCGCAAAGCGCAAGTTCTCAACCAGTAGGGCCAGCTCAGCGCCAGGGATTTGCAGTTTGTTAAATAGGCGCGTAAAAGCGGCCAGTGCCAACTCAGACGTTTTGCCGTTGTCGATCAGGTTGCGCACATTCATACGGCTTTGCAGGTCAGTGATGTCACCCGACAAGAAGCTTTGCGCCAGAGTCGTAGAAGTATCTAGCGCATCTTGGGGCGTTGCGCTGCTGGCCAGGAAGCTGGAAAGGCGGGCCTCTTGCAGCGGCACGGCCCAAGGCTCAGCCAGGTGGTCAGCGCCCCCGGCGCGGGCGTCTTCGCGCAGGATCAGTCTGGCCCAGTCCAACGCGCCATTCAAAATCCATTGCGACTGGAGGCGACCGCGCTCGGCGGTTTCAATTTCCAAGCTACGCCACTGCTGCCAAAGCGCCGCGCTGGCCAAGGTGGCGACCAGGGCCACGGTCAACATGGCGGTCAATAATGCGGCACCCCGTTGGCGATTGGTCATGACTTGCCGCCCCCCAGTGTTGGACGAACCCAATCTTTGGTCAGCGTACCGGTCAGTGGCTGGCCTGTGGGGAGGGTCAACACAATGCGAATGCCGTCAGGCAGGACCTGCGGCGGGGTGGGCGCAGTGGTGCTGCCAAATGCAGGATTGGCGGGCAATGGCGGCACGGCACTGTCACTGGATAAGGGGTTAGTCCAGGTATCGGCACGAAAATAAAAGACGCGCCACTCTTGCAGGGGCATTAATGCAACTTCAAAACGTTTCTCTGCGTCGCCTGGGTTTTGCCCCCACTGGGCGGCCCGAGCCCACGCAGCTTGCAACTGGTCCCTGGTATTCACGGTCGGGGACTGCCAGCGGATCCAGTAAGCCGTGCCGTCGATATCGCGCCGCGCCCACGCTACAACGGAGAGGGATTTGCCCTGTTCGGTGCTGGAGCGACGCGTGAGCCGCAAAGCGCGGCCGTCCCAGTCCACTCCGTCGAAGCCCGAGATCTGCTGGATGGCATCGAGGTCGGCCGTCCATTGCGCCAAGCCCGCCTGCAAAGTCAATAAGCCATCCGCGCGGACCTGTACTTGGTCCTGGGCGCGTGTCATGCCGTCCAGCCCGCGCCACGTCAAACCAGCCATCAACGCCATGATGCCAATGGCCACCAGCAGCTCGATCAGCGTGAACCCACGCGCATGCGCAGCAGACGGCGAATAGCGCGAAGCGACAAGCTTGGGGGCCAACATCCGCGCCGGGCCGCCCCAAGCGGATAGAGTCCCCTTGGGGGGCAGCGCAGCACACGCAGTGGCGAGCGTGGGGGCCATCTAATACCGCCCTATCACAGTCGAGATCGCCAATAGCGGCACGGCAGATTCTTGCACCTGGGCCTCGACGCGCAAAAAGTTGGGATTGGGCGTTGGCTGCACCTGCAGACGCACGACCAGGCTGCGGCCCACTTGCGCGCATTCCACGGTGTTCTCGCCCACAGCAGGCATCTGGCGTGCCAAACGCAGCGCGACCAGCGCGTTCTCGGCGCACACCTGTGCCAGCATCAAGTCAGACTGGCGCTCTGCGTTGCGGGTGATGGACTCGGTGGCGCGTACGCCAGCGGCCAGTGCTACGGCAACAATACCGAGTGCGACGAGCACTTCAATCAGGGTAAAACCGCGTTGGCCTGCCATATCAGCGGGTTGCGGGTGCCGCCAAATTGGAGGCTACCACCGCGAAGGGGCGCACACCGTCGGTCACTAAACTCAGGCTGCGGTCTGGCTGGCGCGCGGATAGTATGCGAATATTTTGGACACCGATGATGGGGTCAGGACCCAGGTTGATGGGTTCCGCCACAGGGCTGAGTGTGTCGGCATATAGCCAACGCTCGGGCAAAGTGGAGCCGGGCAACCCCTCAAACCTAAAGCCTGTCGACGTCGCATGCCATCGCACCGGGTTGCCACTCATACGTGATTGTGCGCGGGCAGATTCCAGTAGCGCGGCCAAGCGTTGTGCATCACGTTCCAAGTCACCCGTGGAACTATCCCGCAGTGCAAAACCCACGCCGGCGGTCGCTAAGGCCATGATGGCCACAACGACCAGCAGCTCCAGCAATGTGAAGCCGTGAACGCCGCGGCGCTTGAGGTCGGCACCGAGGAGCGCTGGCGGAGCTTCGCAATGTACGAGGGCCCCTGTGGGGACTGTTTCAATCCCAGGAGCCAATGTCCGCATTCTTGCCTTCGCCCCCTGCTTGGCCATCAGCGCCAAAGGATAGGACGTCAATCTCGCCCTTGATGCCCGGATTTAGATACTGGTAGGGTCGCCCCCAGGGGTCGTTGGGCAGTTTGTCCAAATACGATTTCCAGTTGGGCGGCAACGGGCTGGTGGTGGGTTTGGTTAAAAGCGCCTGCAAACCCTGTTCGGCACTGGGGTAACGCTGGTTGTCCAGCTTGTACATTTTCAACGACTGCATCAGGTTGTTGACGTCGGTCTTGGCCGCTGTGGCACGGGCGTCGTCCGCGCGGTCCAAAACGTTGGGCACGATGAGGGCGGCCAATACGCCAATGATCACCAAAACCACCATCAGCTCGATGAGCGTAAATCCACGTTGCCGGGCGCGGGCCAAGTCGGTCTGCCAAGAGGACATAAGCGGGGTAGATGTTTTCATAGTGGCGTCAATCATAATCGGGCCATGCAAACACTTGCCCATAGTATCTGGTGGCCCCGCGGGGCGAGCTTTGTTTTGGCCGCGATGGTAGCTGCGAGCGCGAGTTTCTGGGCGCTGAGGATCAGTGCCGTGAACACTGCGACTTCGGTGCCGGCAGCGGCCGGCAACGGTCCCGTGGTCATTGACCCGCTGGTGGTGGCCCGCGCATTGGGCGGTGGTCAAGGCGCCGCACCTTCTGCTGTGCCCCTAGTGAGTCAGGCTAGCCGATTTGCCATGCTTGGCGTGGTGGCTGACTTGCGATCCGCCGGAGTTGCGTTGATCTCGGTGGACGGTCAGCCCGCCAGGCCCTACCGTGTGGGCGATTCCGTGGAGGATGGTTTGGTTTTGCAGTCCGTTAAGGGGCGTCGGGCCGCTTTAGGACCGACGGCTAACGGTGCGTCAGTACTGACGCTGGAATTGCCTGAACAAAAGCAATGAACGTGCAGCGTCAGCCCTGGCTAGACAGTTTGCGCGGTGTGGCCGTGTTATGGATGACGGCTTATCACTTCGCGTTTGACTTGAACCATTTTGGTTGGATTCATCAGGATTTTCACCGCGCGCCGGTATGGACTGTGCAGCGCACACTGATCCTGAGTTTGTTTCTGTTGTGTGCGGGCATGGGGCAGGCACTCGCAGCACAGCACGGCCTCAATTGGCGGCAGTTTAGTCGGCGTTGGGCACAGATTGCAGGGTGCGCAGTGCTGGTGAGTTTGGGGTCATGGTTCATGTTTCCCAATAGTTGGATTTATTTTGGCGTGCTACACGGTATCGCTGTCATGCTGTTGGTCTGCCGTTTTACAGGGTCTTGGGGGCGGTGGTTGTGGCTGGCGGGCGCCGTGGTTCTTGCGCTGTGGCTTGTAGCGCCAGCCTTGCACGCCCAGTGGCAGCCCATGTCGGTGTTCGATCACAAAGCCTTGAGTTGGTTGGGGCTGGCCAGTGCCAAACCATTTACGGAAGACTATGTGCCGGTCTTGCCGTGGATAGCGGTGATGTGGTGGGGTATGGCGCTGGGGCAGTGGGTCGTACGCAGAGATGGTTTTTCGGGGCATCTATCCACCTCCGTGGGGTTGCCCCAGCCCTTGGCTTGGTTGGGGCGTCGTAGTTTGGCCTGGTATGTGCTGCATCAGCCCGTGTTGATCGGTGTCCTGACCTTGGTGGCGGCACTAAGGTAGCGGGTATTCAGTATGGTCCCACCCCCACGATGGCGAATTTTTGTAATCGGTGTTGTGCTGGGGCGCGCGGGCATGCTCGTGGCATTGCGGCTTTGAACTACTCTAGTTGCTGTTGAGGGCGCACTGCCGGATGCCGATATCTGGATCTAACCGCCTGTTGGACGACGCTACGGTATTTGCGGCTTAAGGAGCCGACGACTGCGAAGACTGTGCAATCGTCCAATACTGCACGCCGCAAGAGTCGGGTTTAGTACGCATGTTTGGTTATGAGAGTGACGGGGTGTTAGCTGGCGGACTCGAGTGCAGACAAGGGGGGTGCTGCCCTTTATTCAGCGAACCCCTTATGACGCCCCCCCCCAAGCACACCTCTCCGTCATACAGCACAGCGGATTGTCCCGGTGTGACGGCCCATTGGGGTTCGCTAAACTGCAATTGAAAACCAACGGAGTCAGCCTGCTGCAGTTGGCAGGGCGCATCGAGCTGGCGGTAACGCGTTTTGGCGGCCATCGGGCCATTGTGAGCGTGCAAGCCCGCAATCCAGCTGACGTCTTGCGCCACCACGTTGGACGACTGTAGCCAGGGATGGTCGTGTCCTTGCACCACCCACAAGGTATTGGTCTGCATATCTTTGCGCGCCACAAACCACGGCGCATGGTCACCGCCACCCCGCTGGGCGCCCTTGGCCTTGAGCCCCCCAATACCCAGCCCTTGCCGTTGTCCCAGGGTGTAAAAGCTCAAACCCTGGTGTTCACCGATTGCATGGCCACGGTCATTGCGAATTGGACCTGGTTCTTTGGCGATATAGCGGTTTAGAAATTCCCGAAATGGGCGTTCGCCAATAAAGCAAATGCCGGTCGAGTCTTTTTTCTTTGCATTGGGTAACTGCATCTCCTGGGCAAGGCGTCGCACTTCGGTTTTGTGTAACTCACCCACTGGAAACAGCGTCTTGGACAGCTGGGCTTGGGTCAGTCGGTGTAGAAAGTAGCTCTGGTCCTTGCTGGGGTCTAGCCCTTTGAGCAGTTCGTGGCGATTGGTATTCGCGTTTAAGCGCACGCGGGCATAGTGTCCAGTCGCAATTTTCTCGGCGCCCAAGCGCATGGCGTGGTCTAGAAAAGCCTTGAACTTGATTTCCGCGTTGCACAGAATGTCGGGGTTGGGTGTGCGCCCGGCCTGGTACTCGCGCAAAAACTCTGTAAATACGCGGTCTTTGTATTCTGCGGCGAAGTTGACGTGTTCGATTTCGATACCAATGACATCGGCCACCGCGGCGGCGTCTACAAAATCGATGTTAGATGAGCAGTACGCGCTGTCATCGTCATCTTCCCAGTTCTTCATGAAGATACCGATGACCTCGTGTCCCTGGGCCTTCAACAGATGCGCGGTTACCGCTGAATCCACGCCACCACTCAGACCCACTACAACACGCTGTTTACTCATGCTCTAATTTTAGTCGGCGCAGCACCTAGGCTTAGTTTTGAAGCGAAATAGGCCGCTGCCCGGCGCTAAATATGATTTATTCGCTATAAAAATAATAGCAATACTGCCGCGTCTAGTTGGTATTCCCGGTAGCGCTGGCATCTGTGCAGACTAAGTCCAGCGGAAACCGCCTCCCCGCCAGGTAGTCCTCCAAACATCGCAATACCAATGGGCTGCGGTGGCGCTCGACACTTTGGCGGATTTCATCAGCCGAGAGCCACACTGTGCGCACGATTCCAGTGTCCAGCGCACGCTGCATGTCCACGCTACCAAGGTCGCCACAGTAGGCGAACCGCAAGTACGTGATGTCCTCGGCCCCGCGCTGAAATCGTGACAAATAGATGCCGACCAGGGCCGTGGGCGTGAAGATGTGGGCGGTTTCCTCTAGTGTCTCGCGCGCGCAACCTTGGGCCGGCGACTCACCGGGGTCCAGATGCCCCGCTGGGTTGTTCAGGCGCAGCCCCTCGGGCGTATGTTCCTCAACCAGCAAAAAACGGCCGTCGCGCTCAATGACGGCGGCAACGGTGACACTGGGTTTCCATCGGGGTAATAAGGGGCTGTTCATGGAGAATTATGGTGAGAAAAGGTTGGAGTGCTTAACGTCGCAGAGACCGGAAAACGCCGAAAACGGGTGTTTTCCAGAGGCAGCGGCAACACAATTTCAGTTACAGTGGCAACGGCTTAGCTTGCACCAAGCTTACCGCTTGGGTGACCTTTCGATCCCCTTAAAACAATTCTAGGAGTCGCTTTATGCAGACGGGTGACAGCGCTACAGCGCGGCGTATTGGCGTACCGCGCGAAATTTTTATCGGCGAAAAGCGGGTCGCCACAGTGCCCGAGGTCGTGGAAAAGCTCATCAAGCTGGGTTTTAAGGTGTCGGTGGAGTCCGGCGCCGGTGCGTTAGCCAATTTTGATGATGCCAGCTACGCGGCGGCGGGCGCTGAGGTGCTGCCCGATGCCGCTGCTGTTTGGGGGCGTGCCGACATTGTCTTCAAAGTACGCGCGCCCATGCCGGATGAGGTGGCGTTGATGCGGCCGGGTACTACGCTCATCAGCTTTATCTGGCCCGCACAAAATCCGGAGTTGATGCAGCAACTGGCCGCCAGACAGGTGACGGTGCTAGCCATAGATGCCTTGCCACGCACGTTAAGCCGAGCGCAAAAGATGGATGCACTGACCTCCATGGCGGGCGTCAGCGGCTACCGCGCGGTTATCGAGGCGGCCAACGCATTCGGCCGCTTCTTCAACGGACAAATTACTGCGGCAGGTAAGGTGCCACCGGCCAAGGTTTTCATCGCCGGGGCCGGAGTGGCTGGTTTGGCAGCCATTGGCACGGCCGCCAGCTTGGGCGCTATCGTACGCGCCAACGACACACGTGCTGAAGTGGCCGATCAGGTGGTATCCCTGGGCGGTGAATTTGTCAAAGTCAATTACGAAGAAGAGGGCTCGGGCGGCGGCGGCTATGCCAAGGTCATGAGCGAGGGTTTTCAGCAAGCCCAGCGCGAAATGTACGCCAGCCAAGCCCGCGAGGTGGACATCATCATCACCACCGCACTTATTCCCGGCAAGCCGGCCCCCAAACTCATTACCGCCGAGATGGTGCGCAGCATGAAACCGGGTAGTGTGATCGTGGATATGGCGGCCGAGCAAGGCGGTAACTGCGAACTGACCGAGCCCGGCCAAGCCGTGGTGAAGCACGGTGTGACTATTGTGGGTTACACCGATCTGGTATCCCGCCTGGCAAAACAGTCGTCCACGCTGTACGCCAGCAACTTGTTTCGACTGGCTGAAGAGTTGTGCAAAACCAAGGACGGCGTCATCAACGTCGATATGCAAGATGATGCGATTCGTGGTCTGACCGTTATCGAGCGAGGTACCGTGACCTGGCCAGCGCCAGCCTTGACGCCAGCCGTGGTGCCCACTGCCAAACCTGCCGCAGCCGTGGTGACCAAGCCCAAGGGCGGTCATGGGCGTAGCAATGCGCCTGCGTCTGCCAAAAGTACGGCCGTTATTTTCGCCTTCGGCGCTCTCCTGTTTTGGCTGATTGGTGCCAACGCACCCAAAGAGTTTTTGGGTCACTTCACGGTGTTTGTACTGGGCTGTTTTGTGGGCTACATGGTGGTGTGGAATGTCAAGCCTGCTTTGCACACGCCGCTGATGAGCGTGACCAACGCCATCAGCAGCATTATTGTCATTGGGGCATTGGTACAAATTTCACCTGTGGCAGCGGCCATCAACCGACCCAATGACATCATCACCTGGCTCGCTGCAGCGGGCATTGTGCTCACTGCGATCAATATGTTCGGCGGCTTTGCCGTCACCCAGCGCATGCTGGCTATGTTCCGTAAATAAGCGAGGGTGATGCATGTTCATCTCATCTGAATTAGCGACCGTTTCCTACATCGGCGCGACTATTTTGTTCATCCTGAGTCTGGGCGGCTTGTCCAACCAGGAAACCGCATTGCGTGGCAACTTGTACGGCATCGTCGGCATGGCTTTGGCCGTGTTGGCGACCGTGTTTGGTCCGACGGTCACGCTCGCAGGCATACCTTGGATCGTGGGCGCTATGGTGGTCGGCGGCAGTGTGGGGTTGTATGCCGCGCGCACAGTACAAATGACGCAGATGCCTGAGTTGGTAGCCCTGATGCACAGCATGGTCGGCTTGGCTGCCATGTTGGTGGGCTTTGCTACCTTTGTCGACCCCAGCGCATCGGCTGGCTTGGTGGGCGCTGCCCATGCCATTCACGCACTGGAAATTTACATCGGCATCTTTATCGGGGCGGTCACGCTGTCGGGCTCAATCGTAGCGTTCGGCAAGCTTTCCGGCCGGGTTGGTGGCAGTCCGGTGCTGTTGCCTGGGCGCCATTTCTTGAACCTGGCGGGTTTGATTGCAGTGCTCTATTTTGCCGTGCAGTTTGTGCAGGCGCCTACGCCTGCGGCGGGTATGTGGCCCTTGACTGCGATGACCGTCATCGCTCTGCTGTTCGGTGTGCATATGGTCATGGCCATCGGCGGCGCTGACATGCCCGTGGTGGTGTCCATGCTCAACAGCTACTCGGGCTGGGCTGCAGCGGCCACCGGCTTCATGCTCGGTAACGATTTGCTCATCGTCACCGGTGCATTGGTGGGCTCCAGCGGTGCCATCTTGTCGTACATCATGTGCAACGCCATGAACCGCAGCTTCTTCAGCGTGATTGCGGGTGGTTTCGGCACCGTTGCGGCGGTGCCTAAGTCGGCGGGAGATGCAGCCCAGCCAGCAGGTGAAGTCGTGCCAGTCACCGCGTTGGAAACCGCTGAACTGCTGCGCGATGCCAAGAGCGTCATCATCGTGCCAGGCTATGGCATGGCCGTTGCACAAGCGCAGCACACGGTGTTTGAAATCACCAAGCACTTGCGTGCCAAAGGCGTGAAAGTTCGCTTTGGCATTCACCCTGTTGCAGGCCGCATGCCCGGCCACATGAATGTGCTTTTGGCGGAGGCCAGGGTGCCGTATGACATTGTGTTTGAGATGGAAGAGATTAACGATGATTTTGGCGACACGGATGTGGTCATGGTCATTGGTGCCAACGACATCGTGAACCCGTCTGCACAAGACGACCCGACCAGTCCGATCGCCGGCATGCCGGTGCTGGAAGTCTGGCATGCCCGCACCTCTATTGTTATGAAACGCAGCATGGCCTCGGGCTATGCCGGTGTCGATAACCCGCTGTTTTACAAAGAGAACAATCGCATGCTGTTTGGTGATGCTAAAAAAATGCTGGATGAGGTGCTAGGGGCGCTGAGGGCTTAAACCTAAGTCCACGGACTTAGGGAAAACACAAGCGTATCGCGCTATAAAGCGCCACAAAATAGAGCGCGTGTATTTAGACTTACGGAGACGATAGACATGACCGACCGCATTTGGCTGAACAGCTACCCCAAGGGCGTGAGCGCCGACATTAACGTTAGCGAATACACCTCGCTCGTGGCGCTCATGGAAGCGAGCTTTCAGAAGTACAGCAACCAAGTGGCCTACAACTTTATGGGCAAAGACATTAGCTATGCCCAGACAGACAGTCTGAGTTTGGCGTTTGCCGCCTACTTGCAAAGTTTGGGCCTGACCAAAGGCGACCGTGTGGCCATCATGATGCCCAATGTGCCCCAATACCCTGTCGTAGTGGCAGGCATTTTGCGCGCCGGGTTTGTCGTGGTGAATGTGAATCCGTTGTACACCCCGCGCGAGTTGGAGCATCAACTCAAAGACTCTGGTGCCAAGGCGATCGTCATTATTGAAAACTTTGCCACTACGCTGGAGAAGTGCATCGGCGCCACGCCAATCAAACATGTGGTTTTGTGCGCGATGGGTGACCAATTGGGACTGCTCAAAGGCACTTTGGTGAACTACGTGGTGCGCAGTGTCAAAAAGATGGTTCCAGCGTTCAACCTGCCAGCCGCTGTGCGTTTCAACATCGCTATTGCTGTGGGTAGCAAGGCCGCATTCAAGAAGCCCGACATCAAGGCCGACGACGTGGCTGTGTTGCAGTACACCGGCGGTACTACCGGTGTGTCGAAAGGCGCAGTGCTGCTACACCGCAATGTGATCGCCAACGTGTTGCAGTCCGAAGCCTGGAATGCGCCGGTCATGGGCAAAATTCCTGCTGGCGTGCAGCCCACCGGAGTTTGTGCGCTGCCGCTGTATCACATCTTCGCGTTTACGGTCGGCATGATGCTGTCCATGCGCACTGGCGGCAAATTGATTCTGATTCCTAATCCCCGAGATATTCCGGCGGTTCTCAAGGAGTTGACCAAGCACACCATTCACAGTTTTCCGGCGGTCAACACCTTATTCAACGGACTGGCAAATCACCCTGACTTCAATACCGTCGACTGGAGCCACCTCAAGATATCGGTCGGCGGCGGGACGGCAGTGCAAAGCGGCGTGGCTAAGCTGTGGTTTGAAAAAACGGGCTGTCCCATTTGCGAGGGCTACGGGTTGAGCGAGACTTCGCCCTCGGCAAGTTGCAATCCGGTCACGTCGGCTGCATACACTGGCACCATTGGCGTGCCTTTGCCCAACACCTATTTGAAGTTGCTCGACGATGAGGGCAATGAAGTAGGCCCGGGTCAGCCCGGTGAGATTGCGATCAAGGGACCGCAAGTGATGGCTGGTTACTGGCAGCGCCCTGATGAGACCGCCAAGGTGATGACCGCAGACGGCTACTTTAAGACGGGCGACATTGGTGTCGTAGACGACGTGGGCTTCTTCAAGATCGTGGATCGCAAGAAGGACATGATTTTGGTCAGCGGCTTCAACGTCTTTCCGACGGAGCTCGAAGACGTGGTGGCGCAATTGCCTGGCGTGCTGGAGTGCGCCTGTGTGGGGGTGCCAGACGCCAAGTCCGGTGAGGCGGTAAAGCTTGTCATCGTCAAGAAAGATCCTGGCTTGACAGAGGCCGACGTGCGTAGCTACTGCAAAGAAAATCTCACGGGTTACAAACAACCCAAGGTTGTTGAGTTCCGCGCCGACCTGCCTAAAACTCCAGTCGGAAAGATTCTGCGACGCGAATTGCGTGACAAATGATGTCCCGCCAACCTAGACCCTGCTGAGTGGCGTGTCAAGCCAACCGTTACCAGTGAAAATGTCGCGGCGGTTGTGTGAGTTGCTATAAAAATAATAGCAGTATTTTCAATAAAGACGCGGGCCCGGTGCCTATTCTGCTAAGTATTAGCGCAACCAGCCGCGTCGGTAGAAATACCACATCGGTACCAGCGCACTTGCCACCATCAGCGCTAGCGCGTAGGGGTAACCAAGCTCCCAATCCAACTCGGGCATGAACTTGAAATTCATTCCATAGAGGCTGGCAATGAGGGTCGGGGGCAGCAGGGCTACGCTTGCCACCGAGAAAATCTTGATGATTTTGTTCTGGTTGATGTTGATGAAACCGACCGTAGCGTCCATCAAAAAGTTAATCTTGTCGAATAGAAATGCGGTGTGGGAATCCAGCGAGTCAATGTCACGCAAAATCTGACGCGCTTCTTCGAATTGCTCACCGTTGAGCATTTTGCTGCGCATCATGAAGCTCACTGCGCGGCGGGTATCCATGACGTTGCGGCGAATGCGTCCATTCATATCCTCATGGCGCGCTATCGATCCGAGTACTTCACTGGCCATGGCGTCGGTCACATCGCCAGACAACACTTTTTTGCTGACCTTCTCTAACTCGTCGTAAATGCCCTCAAGCGTGTCGGCAGAGTATTCGGCGTCGGCGTCAAACAACTTGAGCAACACCTCTTTAGCGTCTTCAATCAATCCGGGCGCGCGGCGGGCGCGCATGCGCAACAGGCGGAATACTGGAACGTCTTCATCGTGGATGGAAAACAGCACACCTTTGCTGCGCAGCCCATCGTTCACCAAGTTGAGTATGAACGCCACGCGCACGGTGCGCGGTTCGTCGTCGTCAGCGATCAAGAAATCGCTACGGATGTGCAACTCGCCATTGTCTTCGGCATAGAAGCGGGCAGATTCCTCGATATCTTCGTCCATCGCATCTTCGGGAATGGACAATCCGTAGTACTGTTTTACCCAGCGCTTTTCCTCCGGGGTAGGCGATTCAAGATCCACCCAGATCGGCTGGAATTTGGAGAGCTCTTCGAGGGACTCGATCTCTTCTTGGAAGAGGCGTCCGTTGGCGAGCGAAAAAATATTGAGCATGGCAATTCAATGGGGGTCAGATTCCAATTATTCGACGTGAATAACCGGCACGCTTGGTAGCGTCCGACCATTGGGGTGTGGGACCCGATGCCAGCCGGAAGCTACCGTGAAAGGTAGGTGTCCAAGGAGTGCTCTCCCGAAATCAAGATGGCAAATTATGGCACCGACGGGCACGGAATTTTGTAAACATTTGCAAGGCCGCAAAGCCTATTAGCCATAGCGCGCGGGCGGCCTAAAAAAGGGTTTGCAATTGACCGAAAACTGGCGCATAGTCATTCCAAGCGCAATGATGTTGTCACAAATTTTGGTTAGTGCGCCGACCGCTTCATGCGGAAGGTTTTTTCAACCCTGTGAGCAATTGGAGGCTATTTATGAATTTGACGATCAGCGGTCACCACCTTGAAGTTACCCCGGCCCTGCGAAGTTATGTCACGACCAAGTTTGATCGAATCATCCGACACTTTGACCAAGTTGTTGATGTCAAAGTCCTTTTGACCGTTGAGAAACAGAAGGAAAAGGAAGGCCGACAGCGCGCCGAGTGCAACATCCATGTCAAGGGCAGCGATATGTTTGCGGAGAGTTCTCATCAAGATCTTTATGCGGCAGTCGATGAATTAGTGGACAAGCTCGATCGTCAGGTGGTTCGCCACAAAGATCGCCTCCAAGACCATCACCACGCGGCCCCCAAGCGCCTGATGTAAGCTTAGGCCCGCATCGTTTTGGACTAGACCGCCCACTGCCGGGCGGTTTTTTTTATGCATAATTCGGCCACACACACCATGAACCGTCTCGCCAGCATCCTTTCTCCTTCGCAAGTTCTTGCCCAAGTAGACGTCACCAGCAAGAAGCGCGCTTTCGAAGAAGCGGGCTTACTGTTTGAAAACCTCCATGGCTTGAGCCGCGCGCTGGTCACTGACAGTTTGTTCTCCCGTGAGCGACTCGGCTCCACCGGCCTGGGGCATGGAGTGGCTATTCCCCACGGTCGAATTAAGGGACTCAAAGCGCCCATGTCGGCGGTGTTTCAGTTGTCGAGTCCCATAGGATTTGACGCACCCGATGACCAGCCCGTGCGTTTGATGATATTTTTGCTAGTGCCTGAGGCGGCGACGCAAAAACATTTAGAAATACTGTCGGAAATCGCAGAAATGCTCAGCGACGCCGACTTGCGTGAAAAGTTGACGGCCAGTGTTGATAGTGCAACCCTGTACGCGCTGCTGTCGGGATGGCAGTCCGCACGCGCGGCTTGAGCCCAGCAACCCACTTGGGCAGTACGTTGTGAAACCCACGGTTGTTAGCGCAGATGTATTGTTCGAAGAGTTTCGCGGCCGTCTGCGCTGGGAGTGGGTGGCGGGATTAGGCGCCTCTGAGCGGCGTTTTGATGAAGTGGCGGTGCGTGCTGCACGCTCCGGCGCTGATCTCGTGGGCTACCTCAATTACATCCATCCGTACCGTGCGCAGGTACTGGGTGAGCGCGAGATCGCGTATCTGGTCAACGCCACACCGGACGACTGTGCGCGCCGCATTTCACGCATCGTGACGTTGGAGCCACCTGTACTGGTGCTCGCCGATGGGCAAACCGCGCCCCAAGCTTTGCTATCCATGTGCGAGCGGGCGCAAATCCCCATGTTTGCGACCCACGAGTCATCGGCTTTTGTTATTGACGTGCTGCGCGCCTACCTCTCGCGGCACTTTGCCGACCGGTCATCCATGCACGGGGTGTTCATGGACATTTTGGGCTTGGGGGTATTGATCACCGGCGAATCGGGTCTGGGTAAAAGTGAGTTGGGCTTGGAGCTTATTTCTCGTGGCAACGGACTGGTGGCCGATGACGCGGTAGATCTGTACCGTATCAACCAGACGACTATTGAAGGGCGCTGCCCAGAGCTATTGCAAAATCTGCTCGAAGTTCGCGGGATTGGCCTCTTGGATATTCGCAGTATCTTTGGAGAAACCGCCGTGCGCCGGCGCATGCGGCTGAAACTAATCGTGCACTTAGTGCGCCGCGAAACCCTGGAGCGCGAATACGAGCGGATTCCCTACGAGCCTTTGACGCAGGATGTACTGGGCATTCCGGTGCGCAAAGTTGTCATCCAAGTGGTGGCTGGCCGCAATATTGCGGTGCTGGTTGAGGCTGCCGTGCGCAATACGATTCTGCAGTTGCGCGGTATTGACACCTACCAAGAGTTTGTGGAGCGCCACCGCAAGGCGATGGGCCCAGGGCACTAAACGCGCTGTGCCGGTGTGCCTGTTGCGCGATTGGGGCACTTGACTTTGGTGCAGTGGGCGTAGAGGCTCAAGGCGTGGTCTGCAATGGTAAACCCCTTGGACTTTGCTACTGCGTTCTGGCGCTTTTCGATCTCCGCGTCGTAAAACTCCTCGACGCGGCCACAGTCCAGGCAGACCAGGTGGTCGTGGTGCTGGCCCTCGTTGAGCTCGTATACCGCTTTGCCACTCTCGAAATTGCTGCGCGTGAGGATGCTCGCCTGCTCGAATTGGGTCAGTACCCGGTACACCGTGGCCAAGCCGACATCAGCGCGTTCCTCGATCAAAACCCGAAACACGTCTTCGGCAGTCATGTGGCGCAGCGTGCCGCGCTGAAAAACTTCCAGAATCTTGAGCCTCGGCACAGTAGCCTTCAGGCCCGTATTTTTTAGTTCATCGATGTTGGTCATGCGCGTCTTTCCAAGGTGGCATCAGCGTGAGCCGGGGGCGGCCAACAGAGGGGCTGCCGCTACAATGGTGTGATCATATCTCCGTCAAGTAGCCCATGTCTGAACACTCCCTGAGCCGTCTTCGTTTCTTCCTGATCGCTGTAGCGAGTACGGCGCTAGCGGCTTGCAGCAGTTTTGATGCTGCCACCGCCAAAGCTGTCGGCCTGGTGACTCCTTACAAAATGGACATCGTGCAGGGCAACGTGGTTACACGCGAACAATTCGCTTTGGTGAAGCCCGGCATGACGCGATCGCAGGTGCGCGACGTGATGGGCACGGCTTTGATTGCCAGTGTTTTTCATGCAAACCGTTGGGATTACATTTTTACACTGAAGAGCCAAAGCGCGCAAAATCAACAGCGAAAGGTCACGGTGTATTTCAACGGCGATCTAGTGGACCGTACGGAAGGGGACAGCTTGCCCAGTGAAACCGAGTTCGTATCCACTTTGCGTTCCTGGGTAAAGCCTGGAACCACGGCGCCTAACTTGGAAGCGTCCGAGGAGAGCCTGAAGAAGTTTCCGCCACCTGCACCCCCAGTGGCTACGGCCGTGCCAGCGCCGGTTACGCCCGTGGTGTACCCGCCGCTGGAACCCGCCGCCAAGTAATTGTCCTGCTAGCCTCCAACCGACTATGCCTATCAAAATTGCGATCGCCGGTGCTTCTGGTCGAATGGGTCAGATGTTGATTGACGCTGTGCGCGCAGCGGACGATTGTGTGCTCGCCGGGGCCTTAGACATTGTCGGTAGTCCTGCCATCGGACATGACGCCGGTTTTTCTACCGGTATGGTCAGCGGCGTGCTCATCACATCCGATGTTCGTCTAGGGTTGGAGGGTTGCGACGCGCTGATCGACTTCACGCGACCAGAAGGCACGTTGCAACATTTGCGCATATGCCGTGAGCTGGGGGTTGCGGCGGTTGTCGGTACGACAGGTTTTACCGAGACAGAGAAGGCGGAGATTGCAGAAATTGCCACAAGCGTTGGCATCGTCATGGCCCCCAACATGAGTGTTGGCGTCAATGTGACACTGAAATTGCTGGAGATGGCTGCCAAGGCGTTGTCTACGGGCTATGACATTGAAATTGTGGAGGCACACCACCGACACAAGGTCGATGCGCCCTCCGGAACCGCCCTGAAGATGGGGGAAGTGATCGCTGGGGCCTTGGGTCGCGACTTGAAGGACTGCGCGGTGTATGCCCGAGAAGGCGTTACGGGTGAACGTGATCCCTCAAGTATCGGCTTTGCCACCATCCGGGGCGGCGACATTGTGGGCGACCACACTGTGCTCTTCGCGGGCACGGGCGAGCGAATCGAAATCAGCCACAAGTCTTCCAGCCGGTCTACGTACGCCCAAGGCAGCTTGCGGGCGGTGCGTTTTGTCGTTAACCAGAAGGCCGGTCTCTACGACATGTTCGACGTTTTACAACTGAAATGAACGTTTTACAGGCCCTCTTGCGAGGCGACGCGGTCAGTTGTGCCGTGGGCTTGCTGCTGCTGGCCATGTCGGTTGGCACTTGGGTGGTCATTGTGTGGAAAGGGTGGTTGCTGCGTCGCGCGCACTCCGATGTTGCGCGCAGCACCGCCGCATTCTGGCAGGCGCGCACGTTGGATGACGGTCGAGCGGCTGTGCAGGTCTTTGATCGGGAGCAGTTGATCCGGCCCCTCATTGAAGCTACGCGTAGGAGCCAGGACGGTTGCTTGGGGGCTGCCGGTGACGCCTCACAGCAACTCACCCGCGTACTCCGCGATGCCTTACACGCGGTGTTGATCCGGTTGCAATCTGGCCAAGTTCTGCTCGCAACCGTGGGTGCAACCGCGCCTTTCGTGGGTCTGCTCGGCACGGTGTGGGGCATCTACCACGCCCTGTTGGGTATTTCTGGGGGCGGGCAGGTCGGTATTGACCAGATTTCTGGACCCGTCGGTGAGGCCCTTGTTATGACTGCATTCGGCCTGACCGTGGCGATTCCAGCCGTTCTGGCTTACAACATTTTGGGCCGCAGCATTGCGCGGATCGAGGCCGATCTGGAGGGCTTTGCCCGCGATTTGCGTGAGCTGCTGCTGACCATGGCGCAGCCATGAGCGCAATGCGTTGTCAGCGTGCCGCGCCCAGGGGCAGTAGCGCCCTTGGGGCCCGACGACCCGCGCAGTCGCAGCGCGTTGCGGCTGTATGACCTTTGGTCGCCTGGAGCGCACCAAGAGTGCACCGCCCATGAGTGACATCAACATGACGCCGCTCATCGATGTGATGCTGGTGCTGTTAGTGATTTTCATGATCACTGCGCCGCTGATGGTCAGCAAGGTCAAGGTCGAATTGCCCAAGGCGGCCGGAGCCTCTGGCGACTCAATGCCCGCCTTCATTCGCGTGGTGGTGGACAAAAGTGGGCAGGTCTTCCTGGACGATCAACCCAGCGATTTGGCTGCGGTGGTCGGGCGCCTGAAAGAGGTTGCCAACAAAGACCGCAATACTGAAGTTCAGTTGCGTGCCGACAGCGCTGTACCCTATGGTCGGGTGGTCGAAATTATGGGTCTGGCACACGCGGCGGGCCTGACGCGCATCGGCTTTGTGGCAGACACGCCCACAGTCCAAAAGCCTTGAGGCTTTCCCCACCTAAAATCGGCGTTTAGGTAGTTTACGGCGCGGCTCTCGTAGTCGCAGACTTTCCATGCAAGACAAATACCAACACATCGAACTCGAAAATGCTGCCCAGGCACACTGGCAGCAGCCCCTGTGGAACGGCGCCACTGCGTACCAGGTGACCGAGGACACGTCCCGCAAAAAGTTTTACGCCTGTTCCATGCTGCCTTACCCCAGCGGCAAGCTACACATGGGGCACGTGCGCAACTACACCATCAACGACATGCTGGCGCGTTACCTGCGCATGAACGGCCACAACGTGCTGATGCCAATGGGCTGGGATGCCTTTGGCCTGCCGGCAGAAAACGCCGCTCTCAAGAACGGCGTGCCACCGGCGCAATGGACGTTTGACAACATTGCGTACATGAAGGGCCAGATGCAGGCTTTGGGCCTGGCTATCGACTGGAGTCGTGAGGTAGCAACCTGCCAGCCCGAGTACTACCGCTGGAACCAGTGGTTGTTCTTGAAGATGCTCGAAAAAGGCATTGCCTACCGCAAGACCCAGGTGGTTAACTGGGACCCAGTGGACCAGACGGTACTGGCCAATGAGCAAGTCATCGATGGCAAGGGATGGCGCACCGGCGCCACGGTGGAGAAGCGTGAGATTCCTGGCTACTACCTGAAGATCACCGATTACGCCCAAGAGTTGTTGGACCATGTGCAACTGGGTAACGAAAAGGCCACCTTGAATGGCTGGCCCGAGCGCGTGCGGCTGATGCAGGAAAACTGGATTGGCAAATCCGAGGGCGTGCGCTTTGCTTTCACGCATGACATTGTGGACAACACGGGCGCACTGATTGGCGATGGCCGCATGTACGTCTTCACGACCCGGGTCGACACCATCATGGGTGTCACGTTTTGCGCTGTGGCACCCGAGCATCCGCTGGCGGTGCATGCAGCCCAGTCCAATTTACGCCTGGCAGCGTTCATTGAAGAATGCAAGGCGGGCGGCACCACCGAAGCCGAGTTGGCCGTCAAAGACAAACTTGGCATGCCCACGGGCTTGCAAGTCACGCACCCGCTGACGGGCCGGCCCGTCGATGTTTGGGTTGGCAACTACGTGTTGATGGGCTACGGCGACGGCGCTGTCATGGGCGTGCCGGCCCATGATGAACGCGACTTTGCCTTTGCCAAAAAGTACAACTTCCCGATCTACGATGTGGTGCACATTGATGGCTTGACCTATGACCCCACCCAGTGGCAAGACTGGTATGGCGACAAACAGCGCGGCGTGACCGTGAACTCGGATGTATTCAGTGGCCTGAACTACAAAGACGCGGTCAACGCCGTAGCCCAAGCGCTTGCCGCCAAGGGCCTGGGTGACAAGAAAACGACCTGGCGCTTGCGTGATTGGGGCGTGAGCCGCCAACGCTATTGGGGCACGCCCATTCCGATCATCCACTGTGACGACCATGGCGCTGTGCCGGTGCCAGAAAAAGACCTGCCGGTGGTGCTACCCATGGATTGCATTCCCGACGGCTCGGGCAACCCGCTGCACAAGCACGAAGGCTTTCATGCCGGAGTCGTCTGCCCCGTGTGCGGCAAGGCGGCGCGGCGCGAAACCGACACCATGGACACCTTTGTCGATTCGTCCTGGTATTTCATGCGCTACTGCGACCCCAAAAACACCGACGCCATGGTGGCGGGCGGCACCGACTACTGGATGCGGGATCAGGAAAGCGCCACGGGCGGCAGTGGCATGGACCAGTACATCGGCGGCATTGAGCACGCCATCCTGCACTTGCTTTACGCGCGCTTTTGGACCAAGGTGATGCGTGACATGGGCCTGGTGAAGGTGGATGAGCCTTTCACAAAACTGCTGACGCAGGGCATGGTGCTGAACCACATTTACTCGCGCCGCACCGACAAAGGCGGCAAAGACTATTTCTGGCCGCATGACGTGGAGCATGTGCAGGATGAGGCGGGCAAGGTCGTGGGTGCCAAACTCGTGAACGCTGTGGGCGATCTGCCGGTGGGCACGCTGATTGATTACGAGGGCGTGGGCACCATGTCCAAGTCGAAGAACAACGGCGTCGATCCGCAGGTGCTCATTGAAAAATACGGCGCCGATACGGCGCGGCTCTACACCATGTTCACCGCCCCGCCTGAGGCCACGCTGGAGTGGAACGATGCGGGTGTAGAGGGCAGCTATCGTTTCTTGCGCCGGGTGTGGAATTTCGGCTACAAACTGTCTGCTATGGATTTTGTAGCTAACAAATCAATAGATACGCCGGCCACAAGCCTAAAAGATATTGAATTTGGCAAAGTAGCCAAGTCTTTGCGCTTGGAGTTGCATACGGTGCTCAAGCAGATTGATTACGACTACCAGCGCATGCAGTACAACACGGTGGTGTCGGGCGCGATGAAGATGATCAACGCCTTGGAGAATGTGGCCCCCGCACTTGCCACTTCTTCTTCTAGCGAGGCACCAGGGCTGCAAGCAGCGGTTATCGAAGGTTTTGGCATTTTGCTGCGTTGCCTGTACCCTGCTACGCCCCACATTGCCCACACCCTGTGGGCTGCGTTGGGCTACGCCGGTACGTGGGGGGATTTGCTGGATGCGCCCTGGCCTCAGGTCGATGAGGCGGCACTGGTGCAAGACGAAATCTCTTTGGTGGTGCAGGTCAATGGCAAGCTGCGCGGCTCGGTAATGGTGCCGTCCGGCGCCAGTCGCGAGTCTATTGAGGCCTTGGCCTTGGCGAGTGAGGCCTTTGTGCACTTCGCCGCAGGCGCGCCCGCCAAAAAGGTGATTGTGGTGCCAGGGCGCTTGGTCAACATCGTGATCTGAGGCCGGCCATGCTACACCGCGTCCTTTTAAGCAGTTTGCTGGCCTTGGCCTTGCTGGGTGGCTGTGGTTTCCATTTGCGCAACAGCCAGGAGTTTGCGTTTCAGACCATTGCCATATCTCCGCAGCCGGGTGGTGCCATAGCGGTCGATGTGGCGCGCTACTTGGGCGCGCGCGTAGTGCCCGAAGTGTCCAAGGGTGGCACGCCAGCGCCCCAAGTGGTGCTGGACATCGTGCAAGAGCAGCGCGAAAAATCGGTGGTTGCGGTGAACGCCTCTGGCCAGGTGCGTGAAATGCAGTTGCAGATCCGCTTGCGCTTTCGGGTGCGCACCCCGCAGGGCGATGCGCTGATTGCCACCACTGAAATCACCCAGCGGCGGGACATCACCTTCAACGAATCGTCGGCCCTGGCCAAAGAGGCGGAGGAAATACTGCTGTACCGGGATATGCAAAACGATATCGTGCAGCAGATGCTGCGCCGTTTGGCAGCGGTCAAGATCCAGGACGCGCCGTGAGCGTGCAGCCCGATCGGGTGGACCGCACGCTGTTGGCGCTGCTACAGCGCGACGGCCGCCTCAGTGCGCAGGCGTTGTCAGAAGAAGTCAATCTGTCGGCCCGCGCCACACTGAACCGTGTGCGCCGCCTCGAACAGGATGGTTTGATAGAGGGCTACCGTGCCATGTTGCACCGCTCCGCATTGGGCGAGCATGTGTCGGTGTTTGCCGAGATTGCCCTCAAAGACCAGCGCCAAGCCACCGTGCAGCGCTTTGAGCGGGCCATGGTGGCCTGCCCCGAGGTCGTGGCCTGCTACTTGGTGAGCGGCCGCTATGACTACCTGGTGCGTCTGGCTTGCCGCGACCTGGCGCACTACCGCGATCTCACCAGCGTCTGGCTGGATGACGTGGCCCTGGGGGTGGACAAAGTGGTGACTAGCACCGAGCTGCAAACGGTGAAGGAGTTTGCCGGCTTTCCCCTCACCATCCGCAACCCTGAGTAAGTGGCTAGCTGCCGCGCGCGATCCGTTTGGCGGCGCGCTCGCTTGCGGCCTCGTTGCCCGGCTTGTCGGAATACAGGTAGGCTGAGATGGCTTCGGTCAGTTTCTCGGCCTGGTTCACCTGGTTATCGCCGCTGACCATCAGACTGGTGACCAACGACTCAATGATCAGCAGTGCTGCTGAATAGCTGCTGGACAGCACCGGGTGCGTGGCTGGCGCAATCAGCACATCGTGCGACCACGCAGTCAAGGGCGAGGCCATCGAGTCGGTCAGCGCGATGACATGCGCGCACCGGTCGCGTGCATAGCGCGTCAGCATGACCGCATCGCTGGCATAGCGCGGGAATGAAATGGAAATCAGCAAATCTTTGGGGCCGATGTTCATCAGGCGCCCCGCAGCCACTTCCGTGCCCCCAAACTCCACCACATTGATGGCTTGGCGACAAAACGGTTGCAGGTCCAGGGCCAACATGGCCGAAAGATGGGCGCTGATGCCAAAGCCCAAGGTGTAGACCGTCTCTGCCGCCAGAATTTTGTGTGCAGTAGATACCAGCAATGCCGGGTTCAAACCCGCAGCGGTGGCCTGGAGATTGGCCAAACTGGCCTCCAGGCCTTCATTGATGATGGTGTGGTTACTGCCGCCGTTTTCACCCTTGCGTTGCAAGGCATTGCGTAATTTGTTAACAGGCTGAAAGGCGGGCTGCAGGGCGCTTTGCAGCGCCTCTGCCATGCCGCTGCGCAGGGCAGCAAAGCCGCTAAAGCCCAGGGTACGTGCGAAGCGGCTCAAGGTGGCAGTCGAGGTCTGGGTATTCGCTGCCAGCTCCTCAATGCCCCAGGCGGTGGCGCGCACCGGGTTGCGCAGCAAAAAATCTGCAATCACTGCATTAGAACCCCGCCCTTGCGCCAGCACCTCGCGCAGCCGCAGGCCCAGCCCACACTGCGCAAAAGCGGTATCTATGGAGGGGCTGGAAAAAGGAGCGCTGGTGGGTGCGTGTGTGGCCATGTTCAGGGCGCGGCGCATGGGCCGCTGCAAGGGGCAAACTTTAACAGTAGCTGTGTATATGAAATTTGGGCCACCAGGCCGTTGTCGGGTGTCTGCCCGCGGAATTCTGTGCGGGCATCGCGGCTCAGGGTCGCGCTGTAATGCGGCTGGTCTTGCTTGGAGCGGCGGTCCACGCTGCCTTCGGTGCTGCCAAAGCCGGTTGTGGCGCCCGCCAGTCCCATCGCCCGCGCCAGGTTCAAGAAGTTGGAGGAGCCGTAGTCGAGCACCCCCTTTTGGTATACGCTGTTGTCGCCCGCAATGACCGGTAGCACCGCACGTGCCGTGTCCAAACGCACTTGCAAAGCCCCTTGTTTGTTGATGTACGCCATGTCGCCACTGCGCAAGTAGTGCAGTCGCACCCCTTCGACTTCGTAGCCGCCGGGGTCGGTGCCAGAAGCTTTGGCTTGGCGGACGTCGACGATCAGCACACCGGCTGCACCATTGACTGAAAAATGGGTGCTACCCAGTGCGTCGGGGCGCGAGACCACCAATGCCGTGTTTTCATCCACGCCAAATCCGTAATCCATGCCGCTTTCTTGGGTGAGGCGTACCAGACGCCCTTCGCGCGTGCGTGTGGAGAAGTGCGAATCAAGCAGGCCATAGCGGAAAAACCCGAGCCCCCCGCGTGAGTAGGTGACCGCCGGGTACTTGGCCTCTTCCCCTTGGGGCGCAGGCGTACCTAAAACCGGGCCTGTGCCCTCTAAAAAGCCACCGCGCAAGGCCTCGTAAGAGTCACCGCCGCCCACCATGGGGACCGGCTTGCCCATCCACAGGCCGCCGCCTTGGGCGTGGTTGCCAGCACTGGTGCCAGCCACCACCAATTTGCCTTGCGCGTGTCGTTTGCGCAAAATCTCAAGCTGCGCGCTGATTTGGGTGTATCGGCCTCGGTCATCACGCGTCACAAAGCTTTCCAGGTGCCGCGCTTGATCTCCACCCGAAAAATACAGGCCGTTCAGTCTGGACAGGGTTTGGTTGAGCAAGCTGCCGTTGTTGTCACAGTGGGCGCGCTGTAGTTGGGCTAGGTCGGGGTAGGTCAGTGCGCCGTGGAAATAGCTGCGTGATGACCGGGTATTGGCATAGCTGTCGTAGTACAGATTGACGTCGGCGCAGTTCTGCGTGTCCAGTGCTCGGCGCATGCCGCCGCCCAATGGGATATAGACCACGCGGGCACCAGCACTCTGCAGGGCCGAGACATTGACGTCGGCATCGGCGAATGGATGTGTATCGGCCGACGCGGTTACTACGCCTATGAGCGGTGTCTTGCCGCCATTGGCGTGTCGTGCGGCTTCGACGAACAAGGTGTAGTTGGCGCGCACATGCGGGTTGCTGGCAAAGACCACGGAGCGTGTCTCACGCTTGCGGCTACCCGTGGTGGGGGCCTCTACCAGCAATGCGCGCAACACGGCCAACTCCGGCGCTGTCAGGCCTGCACTAAAGCGTGGCGTGCCAGTACCGCGCAAGCCGTCGAGGTCCACAAACGCAAGACGCTCGCTCGGCCCTATGTCGGCCAGTTGGCGGGCAAGTGCCGCCACAAGCTCTGCCTTTCGCACGGCATTGAACAAGGATGCGGGGCTGTTGCGCAACTTGGTAAGAGTGCCGTCGTTCAGGCTGTAAACATATTTGCCCGTTGGGTAGGTCGCGTCAAAGCTGATGTCATCCAGCGCCAAGCCTGCAAAGGCCGGGTCCTGCGCGACGATGGTGGCCCAGTCCGCGGTGCACCCACGTCCTGCTGCCTCGCCGTTGAAGCTGGAGCAATGCCGGTCCCCCCCGCCCATGATGACGTTGGCCACCGGCGCAGGCGCGCCTGCCACCGACAGCCCCGCGACCGCAAGACCCGCAGCGGCCAGCAGCCAGCGCAGACGATAAAAGTGGAGTGGGTTCATAGGGCGTTTGCGTGTCATATGTGCTAATTATGAAATTATTTTTTCATACATTTTAGAAAAAACTGGAAGATTTATGCGGCGCGCAGCTTGTAAAAAGTAAAAACTAGGGTTTGCACCGATATTTTCTACATTGCATTTAATGAAAATAAATATACACTCTGCGGCATGTTGAAAATATCAATCCTGCTGGCGGGGGCTAAGCGCCACGGGCTTACCCTGGCTACAACGGCACTCATGGTGCTGGTGCAAGCGGGTACGACGGCCCAAGCGCAAGCGCCAGGCTGGGCCAAGATACGCATTGGTGTGGAAGCCAACTACCCACCTTTCTCCAAGATGGGCACCGATGGAAAAGTATCGGGCTTTGACATTGACATTGCCAACGCCCTTTGCGCCGAGATGAAAGCCCAATGCACCTTGGTGACCCAAGAGTGGGACGGCATGATGCCAGCCCTGCAAGCGCGCAAGTTTGACATGATTGTGGCCTCCATGACGATCTCGGATGAGCGCCGCAAGGTCGCCGACTTCAGCGACTCTTATTACGACATTCCCTCATCGTTCGTCGCCAAGACCGGCAAATTCAAGGACGTGGGCCCTGCGGCTCTCAAGGGCAAGACCATCATCGTGACGCGCAACACACCGCGGGCCCGCTATGTGGCCGACAAGTACAAAGACAGCGACATGCTGCTGGTTGCCAAAGAGGCCGATGTCACCATGGAACTGGCGGCGGGCCGGGGCGACGTGGGCTTTGCATCCTCGCTGGCCGCCACCACCGCATTTTTGCAGTCGCCCGAAGGCAAGAGCTTTAGCAAAGTTGGGCCGCCCATCAACCCCAGCGGCAACGGCACCGGCGGAACCGGAATTGCGATGCGCAAGGGCGAAGACACGCTGCGCACCAAGGTCAATGCCGCCCTCAAGACGATTACTGCCAACGGCGTCTACAAAGCGATCAATGACAAGTATTTCGACGTGAGTATTCGCGGCGATTAGGCCCGCTACTTTCATTTTCTGTGCTCTTTTCCCTAACCTTTTACGAAACCCCAAGAGGCTCCCATGACCCGCCACCCACGATCCCTTCGTGCCAATGCGACATTCGCATTGCGCCCCAGTGCCCACGCTGCTGCCATTGCTGTCGCCTTACTGACCAGCCACGCAGTCATCGCACAAACTACGGCCGCTTCTTCGCTGCAACGCGTGGAAGTCACTGGCTCGTCCATCAAGCGCCTGGAGGGCGAAACTGCCTTGCAAGTGGAAACCATCAAGCGCGAAGACATTGAAAAAGCGGGCGTGACGACAGCCGCTGAGCTGCTGCAAAAAATCACATCCAATGTGGGTGGTTTGACCGACGGTGCCAGCATCTCCGACGTGGCGGGCGCGCAGCGCGGTTTCAATGGCGCCAACCTGCGTGGTCTGGGCGTGTCCAGCACGTTGGTCCTGTTGAACGGCCGCCGCCTGGCCAACTTTGCAACCCCTGGTGACAACGCGGGCGTTGACCTCAATAACATCCCATCCGGCGCCATTCAGCGCGTGGAAGTCCTCAAAGACGGCGCATCTGCCATCTACGGCACAGACGCCATGGGTGGCGTCATCAACTTCATCACCCGAAAAGACTACCAAGGGGGTGACATCGGCATCTACGCCTTGACCACCCAGCAAGGCGGGGCCGCCAAGAAAACGTTGAATGCCTCGGCCGGTTATGGTGACTTGGGAGTCGACGGCTTCAATGTGTTTGCGGCCGTGGACGTGCAAAGGCTCGACGCACTGAACTCTGGCCAGCGCAGTTTCATCCAGGAATACGATTTGCCAGGCCGCCTGCCGCCGCAGTTGTCCAGCAACCCGTTTCCAGCCAACGTCGATCTAACAGCCAGTCAGCTAGCCACTCTCAACGCCTTCGTGTTGGCCAATCCTAGTACCGCACTGAAAGGCTCTGGGCCCAATGGCACTTGGCAGCCGCTCGTGCCTGGCACCTCCACACGCCGCGTCAATTTCGCCAAGGCGAGTTGCACCGGGGGCTCGAACCCCAACTCGGTGTCTCTCACCTCTCCTGGTGGGCGAGAGGGCTGCGCCTACAACTACATGGGTGATACCGAAATCTACCCGACTGCAGAAAAGGCCAATCTGATCAGCCGCGCCACATTTCAACTGGCGCCCGATCACCAACTGTTTGCAGAGGTGTTGCTGAGCAAGAGCCAGACGGACTATGCAGCCTCGCCGGCCACTTCAGGGAGTATCCGCACCAGCGCCGGCATCACCCTGCCAGCCTCGTTGCAGGCCGTAACTGGCATTACCACTCCCGTGGCATTTCGCTTCCGTATGGCGGATGCGGGCAAGCGAACCAACCGCGTGGACAGCGACGCGAAGCGCTTGCTGGTAGGTGCTGTGGGTGTGGTTGGTGACTGGGATTACGACACGGCGATCAACTACAGCGTGAACAAAGCTACCGACGCTAACATCTCTGGCTGGGTGTCCAACACCAAGCTACGCGCCGGAATTCTGGCCGGTGCCTACAACCCGTTTGCCGTGGCCACCCCATCGGGGAAGGTGTTCATGGACTCTATCCGTTTGGACGGCGCGGCGCGCGTGTCGGAAGGTACCTCCACCAGCCTCGACGGAAAGCTGACGCGTGCCCTGACACGGTTGGATGGCGGAGACCTGATGCTCGCCGTTGGCGCAGAAGTTCGCCGCGAAAACACGGCATTCAGCGCAACCGATGTGCTGAAGGGCAACGACGTGGTTGGCGATCGTTCCAGCTCAGGTGCGTTGCTGGCAGACACATCCAACTCCCGCAACGTCAAAGGTGCCTACGCCGAGCTGAGCGCTCCGTTTACCAAGCAGTGGGAAGGCCAGTTTGCCCTGCGCCACGACAGCTACGACGGCGTCTTCAATGCAGCTACCAACAGCACATCACCGCAACTCAATACGACCAATCCAAAGATCGGTCTGAGCTTCCGTCCCGACAGCACCTTGTTGGCGCGCACATCGTACGGCACCGGCTTTCGCGCACCCTCCATTGCTGAAATGTACCGTCCACTGCAGTCGGGCTCCACAGCCAGCTTCGTGCGCGATCCAGTCTCTGGTGAAACCACCCAATTTGCCGTCGACCGTGAGTCCAACCCCGACCTGAAACCCGAAACTTCAAAGCAATTCAGCCTTGGAATCGTGTTCGAGCCTTCGCGCAACTGGGACGGCAGCGTCGACTTTTGGTCGATTCAAAAGTCAGACATCATTTCGGACATTGGTGAGGAGACCATCTTCACAAACCCTGTCTATTACAACGACCCGAGCATCGTCGTTCGTGCCGGCGGCGCGGTAGATTTCATCAAGGTGAAGAAGGAAAACCGGGGTCAATTGAATACCTCGGGCATTGACGTAGCGCTGCGTTGGCGCGGTGATGCGACCGATATCGGACGCTTTGGAGCCAGTCTGGCGGGCACGCTTATCACCAAGTACGAATACAGCACTGATTCACGCTCTCCATTGGTCGACGGTCTGGGCCGATTCCGCGACGACAAGGCCGTGCAACGGTGGCGGCATAAGTTGAATTTCGACTGGGATATTGGTGCGTTGGGGCTGACGCTGAGCAACAATTACCTGTCGGGTTATCGTGACCAAAACGTGGAAGGCCTGGCCGACCCCGCCTGGAACAACCGCGACGTTGAGGCCTACTCGCTGTGGGATGTGACGGGTAGCTACAAGTTCACGAAAAACTTCCGTATCCGTGGTGGCGTCTTGAACCTGATGGACACGGCACCGCCATTCACCAACCAGTCGCGCTACTTCCAGGTGACCTGGGATTCCACGTATGGCGATCCACGCGGACGGAGCTACTTTGTGAGTGCGAACTACGCGTTCAAGTAAACCGCTTCCCCAGTGGCTTGCCTTGAAATTTACAAGCCAAATGAGCAGTCGGCCCGGGTATTCATTGGGCTGATTGCTCCTAATTTAATAGCGTTTAGGTGTTCTCTTGCTCCACGGTTATCTTCCCGCCATCCTTGAGGGCTTAAGCCTGACGCTGCGCGTCTCGGCCCTGTCGCTGGCCATCGCTTGTATCTTCGGGCTGTTGGGTGCGATGGCCAAGTTGTCGGGCTCGCGCACGGCCCGCTGGGGTGCCGAGGTCTACACCACGCTGATACGGGGCATGCCCGAACTGGTGCTGATGCTGTTGATCTTTTACGGTGGCCAAATCGGCGTCAACCGCCTGGCCGAGTTGCAAGGCTGGGACTACATCGACGTGCCGCCCTTGCTGGCGGGTGTGCTCACCATTGGCTTCATCTTTGGTGCGTATTTAACCGAGACCTTTCGTGGCGCAATCTTGGCCGTACCCAAAGGGCAGGCCGAGGCTGCTGCGGCCTATGCCATGCCGCGCCTCCTGGTGTTGCGGCGCATCGTATTGCCGCAAATGGTGCGCCACGCTATTCCGGGTTTTGCCAACAACTGGCTGATCATGATCAAGGCATCGGCCCTGGTGTCCATCATTGGCCTGGACGATATGGTGCACCGCGCCGGTCTGGCTGCGGCCAGCACGCGCTCGCCGTTTACCTTTTATGTGGCCGTCGCGCTGATTTACCTGGCCCTGACCAGTGTCTCCATTTTTTTGCTGTCGCGCCTGGAAGTGCGCTACAGCCTCGGTGTCAAGAAAGTGCAGTTCTAACGTGCAGTGGGATGTTATTTTGGCAAGCCTGCCGCAGTATGCACAGGGTATTCGCACAACGCTTTTTTTGTTGGCGCTCAGCCTGGCCAGCTCGTTGTTGTTGGCCGTGCCCCTGGCGGTGGCGCGCGTGTCACCCAAGCCCTGGGTAGCAAGGCCGGTTTGGCTGTTTACCTATGTGCTGCGCGGAACGCCGCTATTGGTGCAGCTTTTCATTCTGTACCACGGCTTGGCGCAGTTCGAAGCGGTGCGTGAGAGCTCCGTTTGGTTTTTGTTGCGCAGCCCGTGGTTCTGTGCGTGGCTGGCTTTCACCATCAACTCAACCGCCTACACCACCGAGATTTTTGCAGGCGCACTCAGGGCTACCGCGGTGGGTGAGATTGAAGCCGCCCGCAGCTACGGCCTGGGCGGCCTCAAGCTCTACACCCGGGTGCTCTTGCCCAGTGCCTTGCGCCGCGCTTTGCCCCAGTACAGCAACGAGGTAGTCGGCCTGATGCATGCCACCGCCATTGCCAGCACCGTGACTTTGGTCGACATCACCCGCGTCGCGCGGGATGTGTATGCCAACAGCCTGCTGGTGACCGAGTCATTTGGAATGGCCGCACTGATTTACTTCGCGTTAACGTTCAGCCTGGTCGGCGTTTTTAAGTTGCTGGAGCGACGCTTTATGCGCCACCTGCACCCGCAGCGCCAAGCGGCCCACCCGACCTGAGAGTACCCATTTATGAAAACTGAAACTATCGAACTCATGTCTGGTTCACCAGGCTCCCGCCAGACCTTCCAGGTGCTGCGCTTTGGCACACCCGGAGCGTCGCCCAAGGTCTATATCCAAGGGGCCCTGCATGCCGACGAAGTGCCCGCGATTTTGGTCACCCGCGAGTTGGCCCGCCAGTTTGAACAACTTGAACGCGCAGGCTGCATACAGGGCGAGATCGTTCTGGTGCCATTTGCCAATCCGATTGGCATGGGGCAGATCGTGTTGGGCCAACACCAGGGGCGCTTTGATGTGCGTGACGGTGGCAACTTCAACCGTGGCTATGCAGAGCTGGCCGCCACGGTGCGCGATGCAGTGCAAGACACACTCACCGCCAGCGCACAAGACAACACACTGCGCATCCGCGCCGCCCTGCGTGATGCAGTGGCGGCCTTGCCAGTGGCCCATCCCACCCAGGATTTGAAAAATAAATTATTGGCGCTGGCGATCGATGCCGATATCGTGCTGGACTTGCATTGCGATACCGATGCCGTGATGCACCTGTATGCGCTCACGCCCCAATCGGCCTTGGCCGAGCAGCTCGGTGCGGCCATCGGTGCGCAAGCGGTGCTGCTGGCCACCGAGTCCGGCGATTCGCCGTTCGATGAGTCGTGCACCCGTCCGTGGCTGCAGTTGCAGCAGATGTTTCCCCAGCATCCCATCAGCTTGGCCTGCTTTGGCGCTACGGTCGAACTGCGTGGCGAGGCCGATACCGACCACAGCTTGGCCTTGCAAGATGCCTTGGGCCTGTGCAGCTTTTTGGCCCAGCACCAGGCGCTGACCTTGGCCGATGCCGCGCAACCCGCGCCGCTGTGCCAGCCCACACCCCTGTCTGGATCGGAGCCCATTGCGGCACCGCACGCGGGGGTGGTGGTGTTCCACCGCAAGCCGGGCGACCGGGTGGTGGCGGGCGATGCGATTGCCGATGTGGTGGATGCGCTCACCGGCCACATCACCACGCTGCGCTGCAAGTCCGATGGCCTGCTGTACGCCCGCTGCGGTTCGCGCTGGGCCACCCCCGGCAAGCGCCTGGCCAAGATTGCGGGCACGTCATTGGCCCGCACTGGCAAGCTGCTCAGCCCATGAGTTTGCAGACCGCACCAGAGAAATCCCCCATGGCCAACACCACCATCTTGCAGGGCTTGGATATTTACAAACGCTTTGGCAGCAACGAAGTGCTCAAGGGCGTGAGCGTCAGCGCTGAAAAAGGCGATGTGATCTCCATGATTGGCTCCAGCGGGTCGGGCAAGAGCACCTTCTTGCGCTGCCTGAATTTGCTGGAGCAACCCAATGCCGGCCGGGTCATTGTGGATGGCGATGAGCTCGCGTTGGTATCCGACAAAAATGGCGCGCTCAAAGCCGCTAG
Source organism: Rhodoferax sp. (assembly GCA_046595515.1). Classification (GTDB taxonomy): domain Bacteria; phylum Pseudomonadota; class Gammaproteobacteria; order Burkholderiales; family Burkholderiaceae_C; genus Allorhodoferax. Next base: position 46,927 of record JBKJOV010000017.1, read on the forward strand.
CGCAGTGCAATTGCTGCGTTTGCGCGCGCAGGTGTCTATGGTGTTTCAGCACTTCAACTTGTGGGCGCACATGACAGCGCTTGAGAACGTGCAGGAGGCCCCCATCCATGCGCTGGGCTTAAGCAAGGCAGAGGCTACAGAGCGCGCCACCCACTATCTGCATAAGGTGGGTGTGTACCACCGTAAAGATGCCTTTCCGGCGCACCTGTCGGGTGGAGAACAGCAGCGCGTGGCTATCGCCCGCGCTTTGGCCATGGAGCCCAAAGTCATATTGTTTGACGAGCCCACATCGGCGCTGGACCCCGAGTTGGTGGGCGAAGTTTTGCGCGTGATGCGCTCGGTGGCCGAAGACGGCCGCACCATGATCGTAGTCACCCACGAAATGGGCTTTGCGCGTGAGGTGAGCAACAAGTTGGTGTTTCTACACAAGGGACAGATTGAAGAACAGGGCGATCCGCGTGAGGTGCTGGTGCGCCCCCAAAGCGAGCGCCTGCAGGCGTTCCTGTCGAATAGTTTGAAGTGAGGGTTGCGGCGGTCGGCGCCTATTCCGATTCGGAAGTAATGATCGCGTAAACAGACGGTTCACGCTGAAACACACAGCAATAACGTCGCTTGCTGTCAGAGGCAGAAATCTAAAATTAAAAGGGTAAATGGCAGTGAAACAACGGGTTCGATTTCCGTTGTTGCCATGCCACTGCACCCTATAACGAGGAGACACTCCATGACACGCTATATCGACGTTGCCGACATGCAGCAACTGGTGAAACAACACGGCGCGGCCCGCATGATGGCCGAGATGGCCGACTGCATTCGCGAAGACTTTTTGCGCTGGGAAGACTTTGACAAATCGCCCCGCACCGCCAACCATTCGGCCAATGGCGTGATCGAGTTGATGCCGGTGTCTGATGACTCTCTGTATGCGTTCAAGTACGTCAATGGCCACCCCAAGAATCCCCTGCAAGGCTTGACCACTGTCATGGCCTTTGGCCTTTTGGCCGATGTGGCCACGGGTTACCCCACGCTGCTCAGCGAGCTGACGATCACCACCGCCTTGCGTACCGCCGCCACCTCCGCCGTGGCCGCCAAAGCCTTGGCGCGCCCCAACAGCCGCAGCATGGCCTTGATTGGCAATGGCTCGCAGAGTGAATTCCAGGCCATTGCCTTTATGACCCAACTGGGCATTACAGAACTGCGTGTGTTTGACGTGGATGCCGCCGCCACTGAGAAGTTTGTGGGCAATATGCGGGAGTTCACCAACGCGGGGGCTGTGACTATCGTGCGTTGTGCCTCCACGGCAGAGGCCGTGCGCGGCGCCGATATCGTCACCACCGTCACCGCCGACAAAACCAACGCCACCATTTTGACGGCCGACATGATTGAGCCCGGCATGCACCTGAATGCTGTGGGTGGCGACTGCCCCGGCAAGACCGAGCTGCAAGCTGACATCCTGAAGCGCGCCAAGCTCTTTTTAGAGTACGAGCCGCAAACCCGCATTGAGGGCGAGCTGCAGCAAATGCCCGCCGACCACCCCACGCATGCGCTGTGGAAAGTGCTGGCCGGCACCCTGCCCGGCCGCGACCATGCCGACCAAATCACCTTGTTTGACTCCGTGGGTTTTGCCCTGGAGGACTTATCGGCGCTGCGCTATGTGCATGCCCTGTCGCAAAAATTGTCGATTGGTAGCACGGTCGATTTGGTGCCCGCCATGCAAGACCCGAAAGATTTGTACGGCTGCGCCACCGCCGCCAGCCTGCCAATGGTGCGCCCTGTGCTGCGCAAAGTGGCATGAGCAGCAAGATTCTGCAACTGGTGGGCGCCGAGGTGGGCGAGGGCGCCAGCGACGGCGGCTGCAAATGGGGTGCGGCTGCGCTGCGCCAGCAGGGTATTACCCAGGCCTTGGTGGCTACGGGCCGCACGGTTACCTGGGGTGACAACGTGACCGCGCATGCGCTGCAGGCTGCAAGCCGCTTGGAGGCTATCGAGGTGTTCTCTGCGCAGCTCGCCCAGTCGGTTGAAAAAGTCTTGGGCCAAGGGCATCAGCCTTTGGTGATTGGTGGTGACCACTCGTGCGCCGTGGGCACCTGGAGCGCAGTGGCCCAGTCCTTACGCACGGCGGGTTCTTTGGGCTTGATTTGGATTGATGCCCACCTGGACGCCCACACCCCCGACACCTCGGACAGCCAAGCCCCGCACGGTATGCCGCTGGCGGCACTGCTGGGCCACGGCTCGGCCGGTATGACGCACCTGTACGGCTGGAGCGGCAAGCTGCAGGCGCGCAACGTGGTGGTGATTGGCGCGCGCAGCTACGAGGCGCCCGAAAAAGCGCTCTTGGAGTCCTTGGGCGTGCGCATCATGTTTATGGAAGAAGTGTTGGAGCGTGGCTTTGCCGCCTGCTTTGAGGAGGCGCGCACCATCGTGAAGGCCGATACCGCCGGTTGGGGCATCACCTTTGATCTGGATGGACTGGACCCGCAAGACGCACCGGGCACCGGCACGCCGGTGGAAACCGGTATCCGGCTGGCCGATGCCCTGCCCGCCTTGGCCGGTTGCAGCCACGACCCCGATTTTGTGGCCATGGAACTCACTGAGTACAACCCGCTGCGCGACTTTGGCGGCCGCACAGCGCGTGCCGCCACCGAGTTGGTCTGCGCCACGCTGGCTCCTGCAACCCGGGCTTGGGAAATGGCGGCCTAAGATCCCACACACCAGGCCTGGCCCTATGGGGCTAGGCGCTAAACTTGGCCGATGCAAATTGCGGCCCCCCAACTCGCCAACCACCTCCAGCGCGGGCTCAAAAGTCTGTACACCCTGCACGGCGACGAGCCGCTGCTGCAGCAAGAAGCGCTCGATGCCATCCGCGCTACGGCGCGCAGCCAGGGTTTTACCGAGCGCACGTCGCACACCGTGGCGGGTGCCCACTTCGACTGGAGCGAAGTGCTGGCCTCGGGCGGCTCGCTGAGCCTGTTCGCTGACAAGCAAATTGTGGAGATCCGCATCCCCTCGGGCAAGCCGGGCAAGGACGGTAGTGCCGCTTTGCAGCAGTTGGCCGACATGTCGCGCGACAACGATTCCACGCTGACTATTGTGTTGCTGCCCCGTCTGGACAAACTCACCAAATCCAGCGCCTGGTTTGCCGCCTTGGAGAGCTTTGGCGTGAGCTTGCAGGTCGAACCTGTCGAGCGGGCCAACTTGCCCACCTGGATTGCCCAGCGCCTATCCGCCCAAGGCCAGCGTGTGGCCCCCGGTGAAGAGGGCCAACGCACCTTGCAGTTTTTTGCCGACCGTGTCGAGGGCAATTTACTGGCCGCCCACCAGGAGATTCAAAAGCTCGGGCTGCTGTTTCCTGTGGACGGCCCGTCAGGCGGGGTTCTCAGCCTATCGCAGGTAGAAAGTGCGGTGCTCAATGTAGCGCGCTACGACGTATTCAAACTCAGCGAGGCCGTGTTGGCCGGGCAGGCGGTGCGGGTGCAACGCATGTTGGATGGCCTGCAGGCCGAAGGCGAGGCCGAAGTGCTGGTGCACTACACCCTGAGCGAGGACATTCGCGCGCTCAAGCGCGTGAAAGACGCCATGGGTCAGGGTCGCCCTTTGCCCATGGCGTTGCGGGAGCAGCGTATTTGGGGCGCACGGGAGCGACTGTTTGAGCGGGCGTTGCCGCGCATCAGCGACCTAGATTTAAGCCGGTTGCTGCAAGACGCGCACGTGGTCGATGGAATTGTGAAAGGTCTCAAGCAGGCGGATTGGCCACACAACGGCTGGCAGGCTCTGCAGCGCTTGGCGGCCCGGTTGTGTGGTCTGTGTGCCCCTGCGCCGGGAAAGTCCGCAGCGTCTTGACCCCCTTGGCAGAAACGCGTGGTCCAAGCGGGCGGCTGTAGTCGCTGCCAGAGGAGATCGGCAGGGCTTGGGTGGCATTTGGCAACGTGCGAAAATAAACCCATGAACGCGTTCAACACCACCGAATACACCTTAGCGCTCGGTTCACAGGCCAAAGCGGCGTCCGCCCAAATGGCGCGTGCGCCAGCAGCTATAAAAAACAGAGCGCTTCGGCGCCTGGCTGTGCTGTTGCGCGACAACACCCAGGCCCTACAGGTCAACAATGCCATCGATATTGCGCGCGCAGTGGCCGCTGGTCTGGCAGCACCCCTGGTGGACCGGCTCAAGCTGACGCCCCAAGTGCTGGAAACCTGCGCCCAAGGTTGCGAGCAACTGGCGGCCATGGCCGACGTGATGGGTGAAATCACGGCCCTGCGCCAACAGCCCAGCGGCATTCGCGTGGGGCAGATGCGGGTGCCTATTGGCGTGTTTGGCATGATTTTCGAGAGCCGCCCCAATGTGACGATTGAGGCGGCCAGTCTGTCTATCAAGAGCGGCAACGCCTGTATTTTGCGCGGTGGATCGGAAGCTATTGAGTCGAACAAGGCGCTGGCCCAACTGGTGCAGCGGGCATTGGTGGACAGCGGCCTGCCCGCGGACGCGGTGCAACTGGTGCAGACGACTGACCGCGACGTGGTGGGCCAGCTCATCACCATGCCGCAGTACGTGGACGTCATCATTCCGCGCGGTGGCAAGGGCCTGATCGAGCGCATCAGCCGCGACGCCAAAGTGCCCGTCATCAAGCACTTGGATGGCAACTGCCACACCTATGTGGACGACCCTTGCGACATCGCACTGGCTGTCAAGGTGGCTGACAACGCCAAAACACACAAGTACAGCCCCTGCAATGCCACCGAAAGCCTGCTGGTGGCGCGCGGTGTGGCGGCGGAGTTTTTGCCGCGCATCGGGCAGATTTACGCCGCCAAAGGGGTAGAAATGCGGTGTGATGCCGAATCGCTCGCTATTTTGGAGTCAAATCCGGCCCTGGCCCGGGTAAATGCTGATTCTATTGCTACTAAAAGCATAGCAATTCTGGTGCCTGCGCAAGAGGCGGACTGGTCGCAGGAATACCTCGCACCGATCATCAGCATCAAGCTGGTGGCGGGCGTGGACGAAGCCATCGCTCACATCAACCACTATAGTAGCCACCACACCGACGCCATCATCACCACCCACCATGGGCATGCCCAGGCGTTTTTGCGTGAGGTGGACTCGGCCAGCGTTATGGTGAACACCAGCACCCGCTTTGCCGATGGTTTTGAGTACGGTTTGGGTGCTGAAATTGGCATCAGCACCGATAAGTTTCATGCCCGTGGCCCGGTCGGCATTGAGGGTTTAACCTCGCTGAAGTATGTGGTGCTGGGTGAGGGTGAAGTACGTGTTTAGGGCTTGAATTGCTGTATTGCGGCACCACCTGCATTGGCGTTGGCCCGCATTTTCGGGCATTGATTTTGGAAAGAGCGTTATGGTCCCCCATCTGGTAACCGCCCTGACTGGGCCGATCAACGAACTCGAGCAGCGCATGCTGGATGCCATGCCCGCCATTGAACGCTGGTTTCGGCTCGAATGGATGGAGCACACCCCGCCCTTCTATTGCTCGGTGGATGTGCGAAATTCTGGCTTCAAGCTGGCGCCAGTGGACACCAGCCTCTTTCCGGATGGCTGGAACAACCTGACCCAACCCATGCTGCCACTGGCGGTGCAAGCGGCCATGGCGGCGATTGAAAAAATCTGCCCCGAGGCGCGCAACCTGCTCATGGTTCCGCAAAACCACCCGCGCAACACCTTTTATTTGAGCAACTTGGCCCAACTGCGGCGCATTTTTCAGATGGCGGGCCTCAACGTCCGCATTGGCTCCATCAGCCCCGAGATCAAAAAAAGCACCACGATTGAACTGCCCAACGGCGACTCCATCACCTTGGAGCCCGTGGTGCGCACCCGGGGCCGTATCGGCGTCAAAGACTTTGACCCCTGCACCATTTTGCTCAACAACGACCTGAAGGCCGGTGTGCCTGGAATCTTGGAGGACTTGCACGAGCAATACCTGCTGCCGCCGCTGCACGCGGGCTGGTCCACCCGGCGCAACAGCAAGCACCTCAAAAGCTACGAAGAGGTCGCCAAGCGCTTTGGCAAGCTGGTGGGCGTGGACCACTGGCTGGTGACGCCCATGTATGACAAAGTGGGGCTGATCGACTTTGCCGAGGATGCTGGCTTGCAAAAACTCACTACCAGCGTGGACGCGCTGCTGGCCAAGATCAAGAAGAAGTACAAGGAATACGGCATCAAGGAAAAGCCGTTTGTGGTCGTCAAGGACGACGACAGCAGCAATGGCATGGGCCTGATGACGGTGCGTGACTCTAAGGATCTGGTTGGACTGAAAGTGATCGCCGCCAAGGGCGCAAAACCCGGTGCCGCCAACCACGACATCATTTTGCAAGAGGGTGTGTTGACCTACGAGCGCATGAACGACGGTGTGGCCGAGCCGGTGGTTTATATGATGGACCGCTACGTTGTGGGCGGCTTTTACCGCGTGCATGCCGAACGCAAAGTCGATGAGAACTTGAATGCCCCGGGCTCCAGCTACGTACCGCTGGCCTTCGCCGAGAGCGGGCACTTGCCCCAGCCTGGTGTGCGCCCAGGCGCCAGCGCGCCCAACCGTTTTTACATGTACGGCGTCATCGCCCGCTTGGCCATGTTAGCGGCCAGCTACGAGCTGGAAGTCACGGACCCAGAGGCCGAGGAATACGCCTAAAGCGTCTGATTGACAAGTAACCGACAGCGCTCGGTTGCTGCGCCGCAACAAAATACGCGGTGGGGTCAAAAAATATCGCTTTATAACGCGTGCCAAGCGCTGGGGCGGGCGCACAATGGCGCTCCCAATTGGAACGGAACCCTTGCCTAAGCGCGCAGGGGGCAGACTGTGTCAGCTTCAAAATCTTCCCTCACTGCGCTCACTGTGGGCGCCATAGGCGTCGTCTACGGAGACATCGGAACCAGCGTCTTGTACGCTGTCAAAGAAGTTTTCGGTGCCGGCCATGTCCCTTTTACGCCCGACAACGTGTACGGGATCATGTCCATTTTCTTTTGGACGCTGACGGTCATCGTCTCCATCAAATATGTGGTGCTGGTGCTTCGGGCCGACAACGAAGGCGAGGGCGGACTCATCGCCATGTTGGCGCTGGCATCCCAAGCCGTCAAACACAAACCTGAGTTGCGCCGCGTGTTGCTGAGCATTGGCATCTTTGGCACCTGCTTGTTTTATGGCGATGGTGTCATCACGCCAGCGATCTCGGTGCTCGGCGCCATGGAAGGCTTGGCGGTGGTGTCTCCCAAGCTCGGCAAATATGTAGTGCCTTTGACGTTGACGGTGATTTTTTGTTTGTTCTGGGTGCAAAAGCACGGCACCGCAGGCATTGGCAAGTTCTTCGGACCGATCACCCTGGTGTGGTTTGCCGTGATTGCGGCGCTGGGTGTCTGGCATATTGCTGAAAACCCAGTGATTTTGTGGGCCCTCAGCCCCACCTATGCGTTGTCCTTTATGTGGAACAACCCGGGCGTGACCTTTGTTCTGTTGGGTGCCATCGTGCTGTGTGTGACCGGGGCCGAGGCCCTGTATGCAGATCTGGGCCACTTTGGCAAAAAGCCGATTCGGCTGGCGTGGTTCAGCGTAGTCATGCCAGCGCTGACGCTGAACTACTTTGGGCAGGGCGCCTTGCTGCTGCAAAACCCTGCGGCTGTCAAAAACCCCTTCTACATGATGGCCCCTGACTGGGCGCTCATTCCCCTGGTTATATTGGCCACCATGGCCGCCGTCATTGCCTCGCAGGCCCTGATCACCGGTGCCTTCAGCGTCACCAAACAGGTCATTCAACTGGGCTACCTGCCACGCCTCAAGGTGCTACACACCAGTGTGCGCGACACCGGTCAAATTTACATGCCCTTTGTGAACTGGGGCTTGTTTGTGGCCATCGTTTTGGCGGTGGTGATGTTCAAGTCATCGAGCAATTTGGCCGCTGCTTACGGTATTGCCGTGACCACCGACATGCTGATCACCACTATCCTCACGTTCTTTGTGATCCGCGATGGCTGGAAGTATCCGCTATGGCTCTGTGTTGCTGCAACGGGTCTGTTTTTCATTGTGGACTTTGCGTTTTGGGCGTCCAATTTACTCAAATTGCTCGATGGTGGCTGGTTCCCACTGGCCATTGGTGGCGCAATTTTTGCGCTCATGGCGACCTGGAAAGACGGTCGACGCATGCTCAACAGCAAGCTGCGCGCCGATGCGCTGGACCTGCCGAGCTTTCTTGAGGCCGTGTTCCTGAGCCCCCCCGTGCGGGTGGAGGGTACCGCCGTTTTTCTGACCGCCGATATGGGTACCGTGCCCAACGCTCTGCTGCACAACCTCAAGCACAACAAAGTGCTCCACGAGAACAATCTTTTCGTCACCGTGCGCAACCACGAAGTGCCTTGGATTGGGCTGGACAAGCGCTTGCAGATTGAAAGCCTCGGCCACGACTGCTGGCAAGTGGTTATCAACTACGGTTTCAAGAACGACCCCGACGTGCCCAAGGCGCTGCAACAAATCAAAGGCCGGGGTTGCGAACTCAACGAGATGACGACCAGCTACTTTCTGTCGCGCGACACAGTGGTGCCCACGCTGGGGGCGGGCATGGCCCCGTGGCGCGAAAAGCTGTTTGCCCAGATGCACCACAACGCCAGCGGCGCGGCCGACTTTTTGAACCTGCCCAGCAACTCGGTGGTGGAGTTGGGTTCGAAGATCGAGATTTGAATTCCGCGGCCCGATAGTGCCCAGCGCTTACACCAAGCCGCGTGTAGGCTCGCTCGGCCTTTTGGGTCGCAGTGGCCGACGCCCTGGCGCTTTTAGTGCAACACTACAGCCCCGGCAAGAAGGCAGCTTCGTAAGCTTTGCCCCGCTATCCCCTTGAGAAAGTCCGTATGCAAATCCTGTTTGTGGCCGACCCGCTAGAGTCGTTCAAGATCTACAAAGACACCACGTTTGCCATGATGCGCGAGGCGCAGCGCCGCGGGCACAGCATCCATGTCTGCGAGCCCAAAGACCTCATGTGGCAGCGCGATGCAGTGGTCACCGCCTTTGTGCGGGACATTACGCTCACCGGGGACGCTGCTGTATGGTTCACAGCGGCCCAGAGCAAGCCCCACGAGCGACCCCAGGCCCTGAAAGATTTTGGCTGCGTGGTGATGCGCAAAGACCCGCCGTTCGATTCCGAATTCTTTTACGCCACACACTTGCTGGAGCAGGCCGAGCGCGAGGGGGCCAAGGTGTTCAACAAGCCCCGTGCCCTGCGCGACCACCCAGAGAAGCTGGCGATTTTGGAGTTCCCCCAGTTCATCGGCCCCACCATCGTCACCCGCGATGCCGCCGATGTGCGCCGCTTTCATGCGCAGCACAAAGACATCATCTTGAAGCCGCTGGACGGTATGGGGGGTGCCGGCATTTTTCGCGTCAAAGACGATGGTCTCAACCTGGGCAGCATCATTGAGACGCTGAACAAAGAGGGTGCACAGACCCTCATGGTGCAGAAGTTTTTACCCGCCATTAGCGAGGGCGACAAGCGCATTCTGGTGATTGGCGGCAAGCCGGTGCCGTTTTGCCTGGCGCGCATTCCGCAAGGCGGCGAAGTGCGCGGCAATTTGGCCGCCGGGGGCAAGGGTGTGGCCCAGCCCTTGACCGAGGCTGACCGTGCCGTTGCTGAGGCCCTGGGCCCCATCTTGGCGGCACGTGGCCTGCTCTTGGTGGGGCTGGACGTGATTGGCGACAAGCTCACCGAGATCAATGTCACCAGCCCGACCTGCTTTCAGGAAATCACCGACCAAATGGGCTTTGATGTGGCGGCGATGTTTGTGGATGCGCTGGAGGCAGCGGTAGTTGCGGCCACTTAGGGCCAGGGCGCTTTGCGCCGGTGCAAGGCCGCTAACGCCAATTCAGCCGGGCCTGCTCGGTGTCGTATTCCAGTTGGTCCAGTCGGCTGATCATGGCTTCGGCTTCGGGTGCCCAACTGGCATCGCCCCCTTCCAGGACTTCGAGCGCCAGCTCGCGCGCTTGCGGCAGCAGATCCAGTAACAAGGCTTCTTGCGCAAGTTCCAGTTTGACGGAGTCATCGCTAGGCGATGCATCTTCTAAGGGATAGGGGTCCGAGATGTCCACCGCAGGTTCGGGCGTGTAGGGCGCCGTGTAGGTCGCCGTGATTTCAGGCTGCGGTTCTTGCGCGATGAAGTCCAGGTCAATGTCGGGGTGGTGGAACCCCAGGGCTGCAACCGGTACGGTTACAACAGGCTGCGCTGCACCGCCGGTCGTGTCGTCACGCTGCCCCAATATAGCGCGGGCATGGCGCTTATCGGACAAGGACTTACGCACCCGCATCACCTCACTGGCAGCCGCTTCCGAGTCAAATCGACCGGGCGTTGTGGTGGGGGCTGCGGGCGCGTCGGCCAAGGCCGCAAACGCAAAGAACGCGGATTCTGAAAATTCACTGTCGAGCGTTTCAACAGATTCTGCAGTGGCTACAACGGCTTGGGGCTGCGGCGCTGGGGCTGGTCGGGCTTTTGGCACATCGTCGGGTTCTATTCGCACGTGCGCGTCAGCACGCTGGCCGGCATGCGCCGCCTTGCGGCCCGCCAGATAGATTCGCCACACCCACCACGCCACTGCAGCCGTTGCCAAGACAAGTGCCGCCCCCACGAGCTGCGCTGTAGGTTCCAAGCGGATATCGCTGGCCGTGAAAAACAACCGATCCGCCGCGGGCAGGCCCAATTCAGTGGCCTGCAGCTTCTCAATGGCGACCTGCGTTTGCCTGGCTTCCTGTAGCAAAGCCTGCAGCTCGGCCTGCACGCGGTCGAGCTCGCTCCCAGCGGCTGCCGTCGTGCCCGGTGGCGATGCGATGGGATCGGTCATTGTTGTGGACTAAGAGAATGAACACGCCGTAAAAGTAGGTTGCATGGCGTCAAGCACCCACCGAGGATGCGGCGCGGCACATGATAGTGCATCCCGCAGGGGGCAGATGGCAGTAGTTCAAACACTGGTTCAAACGGCCTTGCCGATGTACTTTGCAACCCTAGCACCAGCCAGTCCGCTAGGGCGGCCAAAGGCGATTTTTATGACGGCGGTGCTTATTTCCAAGTCAAATAGGCCGCTGTCCGGCGTATTTATTCACTTGTTAGCTATGAATTTAGTAGCAAGCAGGGTTAATTCCGCCCTGCGGGGCTACCGTCCACAAACACCTTGATCTCGCCCGGTGCCATGGCCACCCAGGCTTCATTCGTGGTCAGCGGCTCGGTCACCACCACCACCAGCCGGTCTTCGGGGGAGTTGAGTTCAGCGAGGTTGACGCTGACGTCTTCGTCCTTGAGCTGTACGTGGGTGAACGGGTGTTGGCGCAGGACATAGTGCAGCCGGGTGGCAGCATGTGCCCATAGCGCCTGCCCGTTGCTGAGCAAAAAGTTGAACGTACCGTGCTTGGCAATGCGGGGCACCAGTTCGTTCAAGGTGTGGGTGAGCTCCTCGACACTGGGCATCCCGGCGTGGGACTTGTTCATCTCTTGCAGCAGCCAGCAGAAGGCCAGCTCACTGTCCGTGGTGCCCACGGGCTTGAAGCTGCCATGCAAAGGCGGCTGGAAATCTTTCAAGTCGCCGTTGTGGGCAAACACCCAGTAACGTCCCCAGAGTTCACGCACAAACGGGTGGCAGTTTTCTAAAGTGACTGCCCCTACTGTGGCCTTACGCACATGGGCCACGACGTTGTGGCTTTTGATGGGGTAGGTGCGCAGCATTTGCGCAATGGGTGAGGTGGCGGCGCTTTCTTTGTCCACAAAGTGGCGCGCCGCCTTGCCGGGATTGGCACCGTCGCTTTCAAAAAAGGCGATACCCCAGCCATCGGAGTGGTGGTCCGTACAGCCACCACGCTGGGCAAACCCGGTAAAGCTCAGCGTCAGGCTGGCGGGGAGGCGGCTGTTCATTCCGAGCAATTGGCACATGCACGCAGTTTACTTCCACTGGCAAATATGCCCAGTGGTGTCTGTACGCCAAGCCTCCTAGGTGCGACTGTTGCCGGCAGCGCTATTTTTTTAACCGCTCTGACCACAAAGTGCCGCCAGTTGCCCAGTTGTGCGCCGGGATGTCGGTAATCAGTACATCCACCGAATCGGGCGCGCCGCCCAGCACCTCCACGCTGATGCGGGTGATTTCTTCCACCAGCTTTTTCTTCTGCGCGACGGTGCGGCCCTCGATCATTTCAACGTGGTAAGTGGGCATAAAGACTCCTGCAAATAGGGGGTGGAACACAGGTTTGGATTATCACGGGCGCAGTGCGCAAAGTGCGTCTACGGCGGCTGGCTGCGGCAGGTGGGCGCGCAGGCTGTGTGGCGCAGGGCGTTTAGACTGCGCCAGTTCTGTATATTTTGCGGTGGGGGTTTTTGTTGCGCAGGTTTTTATCTTTGGAGCGGTTGGCTGGGCCTTGGGCGCTGCGGGCGGTGTTGGCGGTTGCCTTTGTGTTGCATTACGCGCTGGGCGCAGCCGTGGGACTGTCGGTGGACGAGGCCCACTACGCCCTGTATGCCACCCACTTGGCCTTGAGTTATTTCGACCACCCGCCGCTCGTGGGCTGGGTGCAATGGCCGCTGGTGGCCCTGGATGCGCCGGTGGATGTGCTGCGCTGGGTGCCCGAATTGCTCTGGCTGGGGACGGCCGGGTTGGTGTTTCAGATAGCCGAACGCCTGGGTCTGCTGGCCCACGTGCCTGGGGTGTTCACGCCGCCCCAGCGCCCCGGCGCTGGGTTTTGGGCGGTGCTGGTTGTGGCACTGGCACCGCTGCTGCATGTGTTGGGTATTGGTCTGCTGCCCGACACCCTGTTGATGTTTTTTAGCGCGCTTTTGATCTGGCAAACCCTGGGGCTCATTGACACGGACGACCTGCATAGCCCGGCGCGGTGGTTGGCGTTGGGGCTGGTGCTAGGACTGGCGGGCCTGAGCAAGTACACCGCCATCTTTGCGGCGCTGGCGGTTGCTGTTTGCCTGCTGGTGGCGCATGGGCTGCGCCTGCTGCGTAGCCCGTGGCCCTGGGTTGCGGTGGTGGTGGCCGTGGTGGTGGTGTCACCCGTGGTGATCTGGAACGCACAGCACGAATGGATTTCCTTTGTCTACCAAACCCAACACGGCGCCGGTGGTGGCTGGCGGGTACTGCCGCTGTTGCAGTTTTTGGTGGTGCAAGCGGTGGCCTATGGCCCCCTGCTGGCGTGGGGGGTGGTGGGTGTCTTGGCACTGCCGTTGCGCGCGCACCGGGCCTTGGCGGTGTTCTTTGTGCTGCCGTTTGCGGTGCTGGCCGCGCTGTCGGGTGGGGGCAGCAGCTTGCCGCATTGGACGGCACCGGCCTGGGTGGCCTTGGCGCCGATGGCCGGCCTGGGGCTAGCGCGCTTTGTGCGGCACGGCACGGCGGCCTGGCGGACGTGGATTGTGGGTGCTTTGGTGGCGCTGCAACTGGCCTCGGGGCTGGTGCTGATGGGCTTGATGGCCAGCGGGGGCGCACCGTGGCTGACATCCCACGCGCCAACGGCCGCCGCCGAGACACCCAACCCGTTTGCGGATTTGCACGGCTGGGATCAGGCCGGTGCCCGTGCGCAGGCCCTGGCACAGGCGCAAGGTTTGGGCAGCGTGGCGGTGCAAAACTGGACGTTGGCCAGCCGCATGGGTTGGTACGCTCGCCCACTGCCTGTGCACGTGCTGGAAGACCGCTTCGACCAGTTTGACTTTTGGGCGGGCGACCTGCCCCAGGGCGGCGACACGCTGCTGGTGGACTGGTCCCAAATGGCCTACACCGTGCCTGTGGCGCCACACGGCTTTGCCAGTTGCACGCTGCTGGAGACGCTGCCCGTAGTGCACCTGGGCACACGTTTGTCCAGCTTCCACTTTTACGATTGCCGACAGTGGACGGGTACGCCCCAGCCGCGCCTGCAAATCGCCCATTGAACCCCCTTCAGAATCGCGCCATGTCTACACCTTTACCCCCCTCTGAGGCTGTGCCTCGCGCAGTGCGCCCCGTCCCGCCAATCGCTTGGTATCTGCCTGGCTTGATCTTCCTCGTCAGCGCGCCGCTGTGGCTCCAGTGGTACGAGCCGGCGATGTTTTTGGCCATCAACCAGGCGTGCACCGCAGTGGCTGCGCCGGTGTGGACGGGCCTGTCGATGTTGGGCAATGCCTGGGCCATTTTGGGAATCACCGCGCCGATGCTGGTGGTGGCACCCCGGGTGATATGGGCTTGGTTGTGCGCCGCGCCGTTTGCGGTGGTGTTTTCGCGCGGTGGCAAGGCGCTGATCGAGAGTCCGCGCCCAGCGGCCGAGTTGGACAACGCGCAGATGCGTATCGTCGGTGAGGCCTTGCACAACGTGTCCATGCCTTCGGGCCATACGCTCACGGCTTTTGCGGTGGCCTCGGGTATTTACTTTTCATTGCCACCTGCGCAGCGCGCGCGCCACGGCTGGTTGTTCTTGCTGGCGGCGGGTGCCGGGCTGTCGCGCATTGCGGTGGGTGCCCATTGGCCGGGCGATGTGGCGGTGGGCGCCAGCTTGGGTCTGCTCAGCGGCATGCTGGGGCAATGGTTGCTAGCGCGCCTGGGCCCGCAGCATTTGCAGCCCACATCGTGGACCATGCGCCTGCTGGCGCTGTTCGTGTTGGCTGCGGTTTACCGGCTGTTGGACGATGAGCTGGACTTTGCAGAGAACCACCCGGCCCAGGGGGTGTTGGCCCTGGTGGCGTTGCTGAGTTTGGTGGCCTTTACTTGGCAGAACTTGCAAGTGTTGCGCCAGCAGCGGGCTGCCGCCCCGTTGCCCCCGCCGCCAGCGCCTTGACGATGGCTACGCGCGGTTGTCGCGCTGCTGTGCCAACTGCAATGCCAACGCGCTGAGCGCGGCATAAGCGGCCCCGGCATCGCCCGACCAGGCCGACACGGCGGCAGCCTGGCGTGCCATGGCCGCCGTGTCGCCCCGCGCCGCCGGGCCGGTGAGCGCGGCTTGCGGGCCTAGGCGGGTGATGTTGACCACCGCGTTGTTCAGCAGGCTGGCGCGCAGATCGGGAATCAACGCCTGCGGCACCCCGGTGTGCTGCCACAAGTCTTCGGCAACCGACTGCAGCACGGGCAGGAAATTGGTGGCAAACACGGCCGCTGCGTGGTAGAGCAGTTTGTCTGCGCTTGCTACATCAAAACAACGCGCGCCGATGTTGGTAAACAGTACCCGCAGGGTGTCGCAGCCTAGTGGGTCGCCCTCTAACGCGCAGGCCGTGCCCCTGAACTGGGCCACGGCGGCTTCGGGTGTGGCAAAACTCAAAATGCAATGTGCGCTGGCGGTGTGCCAGTCTAAGGCTTGTAAAGGCACTAACTGGTTAGAGCCTAGGGCTCCGCTGGCATGGAAGACAAGTGGGCGTGGGAGCCTGAAAGCCTGGGCGGTAGGGCGCTTTGCTTCGTGTCCGCCGCCCACTGCGCGGGCGCCTCCTTTACCTGCGCAGAACGCCCTACCGCCCAGGCTTTCAGGCTCCGGGGCACGGGTTTGCGCTTGTGCCAACTGCAGGGCCATATCTGCAATCTGCGCATCGGGTGTGGCAATCATCCAGAGGTCGGCCGGGCGCATGTCGGCCAGGCGGTTGACTGCGTGGCCGGCGCCTATGAATTCAATGGCCTTAGCTGCGCTAGCGGGCGAGGTGGTCAGCACGTCCTGAATCTGCAAGCTGCCATGCAGGTGCCATAGGCGTGCTAGTGCCTTACCTACACGCCCAGCGCCAACGAGATTCAAACGGACTGTGCTCATACCACCAGCGGGTCTTCCTGCATGGCTTCGATCTGTTCTTCGAGCATCAGCACCTGGCCTTTCCAGTAGTCGCTAGAGCCAAACCAGGGAAAGTTGTGCACAAAGGTCGGGTCGTGCCAGCGGCGGGCCAGCCAGGCGCTGTAGTGAATCAGGCGCAGCGTGCGCAGCGGCTCAATGAGCGCCAGCTCGCGGCGGTCAAATGCGCGGAACTGCTCGTAGCCATCCACCAAATAGCCCATTTGGCGGCTGCGTTGGCTGCGGTCGCCACTGGTCAGCATCCAAAGGTCTTGCACGGCCGGGCCCATGCGGGCGTCGTCCAGGTCCACAAAGTGCGGGCCGGGGCCTGCGGCGGTGGGTGCATCGGCGGGCGTCCACAAGATATTGCCGGGATGGCAGTCGCCATGCAGGCGCAATGAACCTATGAGGTCCTCTGGGGGCCGTTCGGAGACATTTTTAGCATCATTCAATGCTGTAGCCCGGACAAAATAAGGCATTGCAGCTATCAAATCAATAGCGCTTTGGCACTGCTTGGTCCAGGCACTTTGCACGTCTAGTGGCACTTTATCGTTCTCTAGCAGCCACTGCATGGAGTCCACGCCAAAGCTTTGCAGACTCAGTGTGGGGCGCGTGGCAAAGGGCTTTTGGGCCCCCACGGTATGGATGCGCGCCAGAAAGCGGCCAATCCATTCCAGCACATCGGTGTCGTCCAGCTCGGGCGCCCGGCCGCCGCGGCGCGGGCACACGCTGAAGGCAAAACCGCCAAAGTGATGTAGCGTGGCGTCGTTCAAAAGCAGGGGGCCAATGGCCGGAATCTCGGCCGCCATCAGCTCGGCGGCAAAGTCGTGTTCTTCCTGAATCTGCGCGTCGCTCCAGCGTTCGGGCCGGTAAAACTTGGCCACCACGGCGCTGCCGTCCTCCAGTTGCACCTGGTAGACGCGGTTCTCGTAAGACGACAAGGCGGTGAGCCGCCCGTCGCCGCGCAGGCCGACGCTGTCCAGTGCGTCTAGCACCAGGTCGGGGGTTAAGGGTTCAAAGGCGTGGTGCATGTAGCTATTGTCGGGCCAGCTTGCGCGGCGGAGCTTGATTGACCTGCAATTGCCGCATAGAACGTCGCTGTATGGGGTCGACGTTTTGCAGATAACACGACCACGGGTGAATATAGAAACCCGGTGACATAAAAAAGGCACCCGAAGGTGCCTTGCATGAACGTTAAGAGCAATCAGGCTTGCTTGGCTTTGCGGCGACGCGCCACTGCGCCCATCAGTCCCAGGCCCGCCAACAGCATGGCATAGGTTTCTGGTTCTGGCACGGCAGACACGGACAGCGCGTTGATGATCAGTTGGCGGTTGTTACCCGACACTTGGCCCCAGGAATCATCGGGGAACAGGTTCACGCCGACCACATTGCCTTTGGTCGCCAGTAGTGCCGTACCGTCGGACCAGGTCCCGCGCAAAATCGATCCTGCCGAAGCTTGAACCCGATCGTGGTAGAGGCCGTTGAGACTGGAAACCCCGGAGAAAAACGACGAGCCGTCGTTGCCGGCCATCGTAACGCTGGTGTACGCCGATCCACCGAAGGATGTGAATGGTGAATAGCCGCCGGAGATGAAGTTGCCGCCCAGTGTGTTACCACCCTGTTGGGCCCATGAGAAAGTTGTAACTACCAGGCGCTTACCCGATTGCGCGAACAACGCGAGTGCATCGCCGTTGCCCGTGCTATCTCCGCCACCGTTGGTGAAAAACAAAACTTGGTCGTATGCAGCGAATTGGCTTGCGGAGAACGAGTTGCCATTCAGCCCGGTAACCGAAGTAAAAGCGCCAGACGCTTGGAGCCAGGCGGCTACATCGGCCGTGCGTTGCTGGCTGTTGCCCGTTGAGAAAACACCAACGGTAGTGGCCTGAGCGGCGGCGGCGGCCAAGAAGGCGACCGCAACAGCAAACGATTTAAATTTATTCATCAAAGCTCCCGAGAAATTGAACCATGATTGGTCCGACCGCATTCTATTTTTCATGTGGTCGCGCGAGACTAGTGCTTTCGGACTATTGCCGAGTCGTCAAGGGTTACACCGGTCGGCGCGGACTACTAAAAATTGGAGACTGGAGAGAAGGGGTTGGGAATACGTAGTCTGGCTTCGCAACGCAAATCGGCTTAAGTGGGTCATGCACAATGGGCTGGCCCATTTTTCAGTTCAGCGCTCTTTTTTTTTAACCCCTCTTTTAACTCCACTACCTTATGTCCTACGACTACAGCTCGGAAAGTAAACGCCTGGAGCTTCCCAACCCGCACAAGGTGGAGAACATTTTTTTGTTGGTGGTGGGGGTAATTTACTTTTGTGCGGGCTTGGTGGTGCTGTTTGTCACCAAAGGCAAGCTCGACGCCGGGCGGGGTTTGGCGTTTGTCGCACCGCTGGTGGTGACGGTGGTGCTGCTGGCCTTGGGTATCCGGTTTGGCGCGGTCGCGCTGCAGCAATTGCGTTTCTTTTTTGGCCGGGGCCTGCCGGTCGGGCTGGCCCCCGAGCTGAGCCCTGGCGTCATCGGAAAATCCAATGCGGTGGATGAGGTGAAGGAGGACATCCGTCGGGGTACCTTGAATTTTCCGGAGCCGCAGGGCGCGCTCAACGGCCTCTTGTACCACCGGCTGCCGCACCTCATCGTGGCACCGCAGCAAGTGCAGCGCTTGGCGCAATCGCAGTTTCGCAATGGGCTGGTGATTGCGCTGACCACGCTGTCACTGTTGGTGGCCTGGCTAGGTTTTGGGCGCGGTGCGGCTATGCCGTGGATCGGCATGTTTTACTTTGCTTTTGCCGCCTGGCTGGTGGTGCGCCCCATGACCCGTGAAGACGGCAACGGCGAGGCTGGCACGGCACAGGCCGCGGTCAGTGAGACGGGCATCATTGCCCTGGTGTTGGTGGCGGTGTTGGGCCCGGTGGCGGTGGGGTTTGCTGCACGGTCTTTGCCGGATGTGTCTTGGCTGCAACTGCAGTGGCAGGCGTTGTTTTTGCTGGTCTCGGCGCTGGCGTCTGTGGGTTTGTACTTTCTGGCCCTCTTGCGCCAGCTCTCGCCACCGCCCAGTACCAATTTGAGCTGTGAGCAGCTCACCCTCAACATCAACACCCAACCGGCCCAAATTTTGGGTGAGTTTGACCGGGTGATGCAGTCCCGTTGGACCGAAAAAATACCCAACCGGCGCTATGCCCGCATTGAGCCAACCGTGGATGCCAATGCCAAATCAGGCACTTTTTTTGGGGAGGTGATCGAGGAAACGCAGCCCTTGCCGTCCAGCGTTTTGCAGTCACTCTCGCTATCTAGCGCATTGGCCAGCGAGCGCACCCGGTGGCTGGTGTACCTCAATTTTTTCGGCGCATTGTTGCTCGCTGCGGGTGCCATCGTGCTGGTGCTTTTTGCCATGAAGTTTGAGCCCGGCGCGGGCGATTACGCCCAGTTTTCGCTGGTCACGTTTGCGTTTGTTGCCTTCACCGTGGGGCGGTTTTGCTTTGCCAGCGCCGCGTCTTTGTGGGGCCGGTTTGATTTTGTATCCGAAATTATTTGGATTGAACTTTCGGGCCAGTTCACCACCGCGCGCAGCCGCTTGGGCAATGAGTTTTCCAGCGCCGCCAGCACCGAGAACCAAAGCATCAGCATCGACGCCATGACCCTGCGGGTGTGGACCACGCGCATTGAATCGGTGGTGTTCGGTAAAAACAAGGCGCGCGTCATCACGGCCATGGACGGGCAAAACGAAATCACCAAAGGCCTGGCACAACACCTGAGCGACTTTGCCCGCGCGCGCACCATGTTTGTGGCCCCCAACAATGTGGACGACCTGCAAAAAATAGCCGCCATGCAAGCGGTGCAGCCGGGTGCGGCGTCCGCGGGGCTGGGCATGGGCAGTAGCCCCTTGCAAAGCCTGCTGGCCGCACAGGCGGCAGTGTCTGCGTCGGAGTCTGCAGCACCGTCCGCCACTATAAATGGCCCCATTGACACTCCTATTCACGCCCCCATTCAGCCCGTCACAGCCGTCGCCACCAGCAGCAAGTTTTGCCCTGAATGTGGGGCCAGCAACCCCGCCAGCGCAAAGTTTTGCGTGGGGTGTGGGGCCAAGTTTGGGTGAGCGGCGTGTAGCGTGTAGCGGGTACGCTATTTCCCAGTGACTGCCGATGCGGGCCTTTTGGGGTCGGAGGCCGCGGCTTCGGGGGTCACAATTTCTCGCACGATGCCACCGCCTGCGACGCTACCGCTCACCGTGCCCTCACCGCGTATGCGGGCCACGCAGGCAGTGCGTTCATCGCCTGTTAAGGGGTCACAACGCGACACGGCATTGCGTTCGAGTTGCTCTGCGCTCACGGTCGGGTTGGAGCCTGCGCGGGCGTTCAAAAAAGCCTTGGCCTCTTTCATGCAGGAATCAAAAGTCTGGCTGGATTTTCCGCTCAGGCAGGCTTGGCGGTCCGCTTCGAAGCGCCGTAGCTTCTCGCTCTGGTCTTGTGCCGCAGCGGTCAAGGCCTGCGCGCAGGCCATAGCAATGAGGCCGACGCCAATGCCGCGGCGAACCACGTGAAATGTGTTGCGTGCTGTTTTCATAAAGGTTCCTTTTTTCAATGCCATAGGCAATGGCAGGGCGCTATCTTGTTAAAACTTGCAAGGCAAGTCTGTTACGTGGCACACGCAGGGGCGACACCGCGCCAGACCTTCGGCGCGGTCTGCTCCACCGGCACCCAGGCCCTGCACGGGGTGTGCGTTGGGTTAATTTTTGGGGGGCTGATTTTGGGGTTGATGCTGTCGCTGGACGTCAGTGCTGAGTCTCGCGCGAACCCGTTGCACTGAGGATTGCAGCGCAACGTAAAATCGATCACGTGGGCAAACGGCAGACGCCCGCTCATGCAAGGAGATTGAACGATGAACGAAGCGCAATTTCGCCAACGTGCCCAAGCGCAAGGCTACGGTGATTTCCAGGCCAAGGACTATGTGCCAAACACGGACGGTCCGCTGCATACGCATGAATTCTCAGTCATGCTGTTGGTCGTGGGGGGCGCGTTCACCCTCGCTTTTGAAGACGGCACAACCGACTACCGCCCCGGCGAAGTGTGCGAGCTCGCTGCCAACGTCAGGCACGCTGAGCGCGCAGGACCTTTAGGCGCTACGGTGCTATTGGCCAAGCGGGCCATGGGTGTGCCAGCTGCTATAGTTTAAATAGCAAAATATTCAATAAATACGCGGGCCGGGACCCGATTTGTCTCTCAAATTTAGCCCCAAGGGCCCAAATCGTCACCCTACAGGCCGTGCGCAGTGCGATGGGCGCCGGCATCAGAATCCGAGTCGGAATAGCCACGCGGGCGTTTGCTGTTGTCAGGGTTGCCTGCACGGTTCGCCTCGGCTGCCAGCAGCTCAAACGGCAGTGTCTGCTTCACCAGAATGATGGTGCACGGGGCCTCCATGGCCACCTTGATTGGCACCGTGGCGACAAATCGTTGGGTTTTGAGGCCGTGCGTGGCGGCCCCCATGACGATCACACTGACGTGGTTGCCGCGCGCGTAGTCCAGCAGGGCTTGGGCTACGTCGCTACTTTCTAGTACATGAAAAGAAACCTGGTGGCCGGGTTGGTCCAGCGGCTTGGCCCACTGGCGCAGCAGCGTCAAGTAGCGGCGCTGGGCATGGGTTTCGCTGTGGGCGTCATCGGATGCGCTGGTCTGGCTGGGCGAAATCACGGTGACGCAGGCCAGGCGCGCACCGGGGCGGGTGCCCAGGCTGCGGGCCACGGCTTGGCGCAGCGAATACAGCGTGGCATCGGTGGCGTCTTGGTGCGGCACCGCCACCATCAAGATGGGCACGTCGTGTATCTGATGCGTGGGGAGCGGGCTGGGCTGGTAGTGCATACCGGCCGCTTTGAGCCAGCGTTTGAAGTGCGTGCCAAAACCCGTGCCCACCACATTGCGGCCGCGCGCGGTGATGGTCACTTGCGCGGGGTGGGCCAGGTCAAAGGCCAGGTGCGCGGCCGAGGGGTAGCGCTTGGCCGCCTCGGGCTCCAGGCAGCGCAGCACCACCTCTTGCAGCCATTCGGGCAGCAGCGCCTGGATCTTGCGCGGCGGCACGGGGTCCATCCACAGCCGCTGGCGCAGGCCCGCTGCGGTTTGCGGTGCCCCAAAGGGCAGCGTGCCGGTGCATAGCTGGTACAGCATGACGCCGATGGCAAACACGTCGCTGCGCGGGTCGCCACGCACGCCGACGACTTGCTCGGGTGCCATCCAAGCGGGCGAACCCACAGCCTTGCGCAGTTGCTCTGCCAGAAGGTCGGGGTAATGGGCGTGGTGGGACAGCCCAAAGTCCAGCAGTACGGCGCTGCCGTCGGGCCTGAAGAGTACGTTGGCAGGTTTCAGGTCCAGGTGTACCGTGTTTTGCTGGTGCAAGGCGTGGGCCGCCTTGGCCATGGCCGTGCCCAGGCGCGCAATAGTGTCCACGCTGGGCAAGTCCGGCTTGTGCAGCCAATCGTCCAGCGTCTGCCCCTCGATGTACTCCATCACCAAGTAGGGCACACGGTCCAGGTCACCCGCGGCTACAAAGCGCGGCACGTGGCGGCCCTGCAGCACTTGCATGATCTGGCTCTCGACTTCAAAGCTGACAATGTTTTCGGCACCATCTCCCGGCGTCATGCGTGGCACTTTCATGGCCATCGCAAAGCCCGGGTTAGCGGCACCCTGGCTGTAGTGCACGCGGTAAATGTGCGCCATGCCGCCCGAGTGGATGCAGGCCTCTATGGTGAAGCCGTCGAGCGCGCTACCGGGCTCCAGTAACTTCATCGGCCGCGTTCCAGCCGGTCGGCAAAAAACTCAGGCAGGTCTGCAGCGCGTATCGCGGCGGCAGCGGCGAAGTGGTCGTAGGGCACCCGGTGAAAGGTGAGCTCGGCGTGCTCGGTGTCGAACACGGCGTACATCGCCTGGGGCTTGCCGTCGCGTGGCTGGCCCACAGAGCCAATGGTGCCCAGCCACTGGCGGTGCTTGGGCACGGGCACGGTCACGCCAGGTTGGGGGGTGAACAGCATCAGGCCGTCACCCGCGCCGCGGTAGTACAAAGACTGCATGTGCACGTGGCCGCCAAACACATAGCGCACGCCGGGCCAGGTGCTGGCTGCGTCCAGGCTGGCAGCAGCGGCCCGGGCCTCGTACACATAGCGCCATAGGTCGGGCCGGTCGGCACTGGCGTGCACAAATAGCACCGTGTCATGGTGCAGCGTCATGGGCAGGGCATCGAGCCATTGGCGCTGTGTATCGGATAACTGGTGGTGGGTCCACAGCGCAGTGGCATCGCCGATGGTGGTGGCAGTTGCGGGTGGGGTCACGGCCATCGCGTCGTGGTTGCCCTTGAGCACTTCCGCCCCTTCCTCGGTTAACAGCATGATGCGGTCGAGTACCTCGGCCGGGTTGGCACCGTAGCCCACCAAGTCGCCCAGAAACATGAAGCGCTGCACCTGCTGCTGGCGCGCGTGGGCCAGGCAGGCGTCCAGGGCCTGCAGGTTGGCGTGGATGTCTGAAAGGAGGGCGTAGCGCATCGATGTCCCGGCGGGTGGGGGTGGGCAGGGGCGTCAGGTCACTCTACAGGGACAGCATGTGCCCAACGCGCGCATCGCCCTTGCCGCTGAGCACCTGCAGGTAGGCCGCTTGTACCGCTGCGGGACCGCTGTGGTGCTCGACGGCCAGCCACGGCGCATCTGGCGTTTGCACTTGGGCGACAAAGCTGCGCCAGCCTTGCACCATGCGCTGGGACAGCCCGGCACTGCCCCATTCGGCACTGCGCTTTTTAATTTGTGCTGGCGCAAAAAACAGCGTTACCTTGGGGCCCGGCAGGTCTTTGGCGCCGCCCATTTCCTGCACATGCGTAGCGCCAATGGAACTGCTGTACTTGAGCTGCTGGCAATGCGTGTGCACCGCTTTGCGCAGCGTGGTGTTGCCGGCAAAGTCCACATACACACAGGGTGCCTGCGGGTCGATCTGGCTGAGCTGGTCATAGGCCAGCACGCGCGTGTAGCAGCCCAGACTTTCGCAAAACGCCACGTTGCCCAAGGAGGTCAAGCCCACAATGTCGATGTGTTCGGCATTGCCCTGCGCGTTACGTTTGGACAGTTGAAAAGCGGTGCCGTAGGCGGTCTTGCTGGATGCGCTGGAGAGGATTAACTGCGCGCGTTGGCCCGCCATGGCGGTGGCGCCAAAAAATGCGTTATCCGCCAAAAAGTCGTCAATCAACCACGAGGTGATGAATAGCGGGCGCAGCAGGGCCTGCAGGTCTTCGGTATCTGCGGTGTAAAACGGATCACTACTGCACCGCATGACCTGGTTATAGACCGGGTGCAGCTCGGCACGGTGGGGCGCGGTGTCAAAAAAGTGGGCGGGGGAAATAGTGCCTGGCGTCAGGTCTACGCTATCGGCCATAGGCCAGTAGCCATAGAGTTTCTCACCCACTTCGAGCAGTGGGTGCTTCGACTCTTGCACCGTAGCAAAACCCCACACCGGTATACAGCCCCAGGCTGGATCGCTGCTGGGGTAAAACCGCCAGTACTGCATCGCGTCGCCCATGGCGGCGTAGGTGATGTTGTTGGAGGTGAGTGCAAAGCGCTCAATGCGCGCACGCACCTGGCCCTGGGCCAGTGGGGCCGCGGCGGCATTGGCAAATTGCGTGGTGCCCAGGGCATCCTTGCGGACTAAGAAGCGGTGTGTGTTCATAGGCCCAACCTTAATGCAAACGGCCTGCCCCAACAATGGGGTAGGCCGCTTAGGTGACATGGGACTGGCCACGATCGGCCACGGGCTGCTTAGACCACTGTAATCGTCACGTCGACGTTACCGCGGGTCGCGTTGGAGTAAGGGCACACCTGGTGGGCTTTGTCTACCAGTGCCTGGGCAGCGGCTTTTTCCATACCCGGGATGGAGACTTCCATTTGCACTTCAATACCAAAACCCGCGGGAATCTGGCCGATACCCACAGTTGCGCTGATGTTGGTGTCTGCAGGCAATGCAATTTTTTCGTTGCCTGCAACAAACTTCATGGCGCCCAGAAAGCAAGCGCTGTAGCCCGATGCAAACAGTTGCTCAGGGTTCACGCCGCCGCCGGGACCTCCCATTTCTTTGGGTACGGACAGTTTCAAGTCCAAGAAGCCGTCAGATGTGCGGGTGGTGCCGTCACGGCCGCCGGTGGACTTGGCGTGGGCTTGGTAAATTACTTTTTCAATTTTGGTAGTCATGGTGCTTCCTTTAGGGATGAATGCTGCACAGCGCAGCGGGTTAAGAATCGTGTGAACTACAGTGCAATTGGTTGCGCAGCGTTTTCAACTCATGGGTTAAATCGACCAGCGTGGCGATGGAGCAATTGGCTGCCTTGGCGACACACGGGGGAATACTGGCCGCCCGCGTCTTGAGTTTTTTGCCGGCAGGCGTCAGTGTTACCAGCACGCGGCGTTCGTCGTCGCTGGCGCGCTGGCGCTGCAGCCAGCCACTGGTTTCCATGCGCTTGAGCAGGGGCGTAAGCGTGCCGGAATTAAGGTACAGGCGTTCGCCCAGGGCGCTGACGGTAACGCCGTCTTTCTCCCATAACACCAGCAGCACGAGGTACTGCGGGTAGGTGAGCTGGAGCTCGCTGAGCAAAGGGGTGTACAGCTTGGTCATGGCCAAAGACGCCGAGTACAACGCAAAGCACAACTGGTGGTCCAGTTGCAGTGCAGATTCGGCGTTGAGCTTGGGCATGGACGCAATTATTGCACACAATTAAATTGTGCACAATTTAATTTAAATTCAATCCGACGCGAGGGTTGGGTCGCGCAGGTAGATGCCGCGTCGCTTGCGCTGCGTGCGTGCCGGGAAGGCCAAATTGCGCTCCACCCAGTTGCGCAGTTTGATGGCAGGGGTCGAGGGCTCGCGGGCCAGATAGAGCAGCAGTGCGTCATCGCGAAGGTGCGGCCTGTTATCGAAGATTTGGTATCCGCCGGGGTAGGATTGCGCCAGGGCCTTGTCGCTGGCCCCACTACCCACGATACGCCGGACATCGGCCAAGGCCATCCACCGCGCGCAGTCATCGTCTTCCACGATACGCAGATTGAAACCCAGGTAAACGTAGTGCTTGCCACTGAGGGGCGCCAGAACGGCAGCGCGCAGCGCGTGGCCCGTCTCTGCGCTCGCATCAATCACCAAGCGGGTGAATGCGACCCCAATGAGGGGCGCCATCAACACCAGCCCGATCGCCCCCAACCAACTGAACATGACCCACACCGCCGCGCCGCACACTAGCAGTGCCCCCACGAAGCGCCACACGTAATGCGTGAGTGGCATGGGTGATGGTGTTACTGAAAGGCGACTTCTGAAAAACTGCGCAGCTTGCGGCTGTGCAATTGCTCGGTGCCCTGCGAGCGCAACAGCTCCACCGCCCGAATGCCAATGCGCAGGTGCTGGTCTACCCGCTCGCGGTAAAAGTGGTTGGCCATGCCCGGCAGTTTGATCTCACCGTGCAGTGGTTTGTCGCTCACGCACAGCAAGGTGCCGTAGGGCACCCGGAAACGAAAGCCATTGGCTGCAATCGTGGCACTTTCCATATCCAGCGCCACGGCGCGGCTCTGGCTAAAGCGGCGCTGCGGCGTGTTGTCGGGCAGCAGTTCCCAGTTGCGGTTGTCGGTGCTGGCCACAGTGCCAGTGCGCATGATGCTCTTGAGCGCGGCGCCGGTGCACTGCGTCACGTCGGCTACCGCCTGTTCCAGCGCACGCTGGACTTCGGCCAAGGCCGGAATAGGTACCCACAGCGGCAATTCTTCGTCCAGCACGTGGTCTTCGCGCACATAACCGTGCGCTAGCACGTAGTCACCCAACTGCTGGCTATTGCGCAGGCCTGCACAGTGGCCCAGCATGATCCAGGCGTGCGGGCGCAGCACGGCCACATGGTCAGTAATGGTTTTGGCATTGGCCGGCCCGACACCGATATTGACCATGGTGATGCCAGCGTTGTCGGCACGTACCAGGTGGTAGGCGGGCATTTGCGGCAACCTCGGTGGTGCAGCACCTAGCGCATCGGCGGCCTCTGCGGGTTGACCCACGCGGCGCGTCACGACATTACCAGGCTCAATGAAGGCGATGTACGCACTGTTGGGATTGGCCATCTCTGCATGGCCTAGCCGCACGAATTCGTCGATATAAAACTGGTAATTGGTAAACAACACGAAGTTCTGAAATCCGCGCGGCGAGGTACCTGTGTAGTGGCGCAGGCGGTGCAGCGAATAATCGACACGCGGTGCGGTGAAGAGCGATAGGGGCAGCGGGTCACCCGCCTTGGGGTTGTACGTGCCATTGGCGATGCCGTCGTCCATCGCTGCCAGGTCCGGCAGGTCAAACACATCACGCATGAGGGTGCGGCGTTGGGCGCTCATGTTGCCTTCCACATGATCGTGCTCGGCAAACGAAAAATGCACGGGTATGGGTTGGGCGCTGGTTCCCACCTCCAATTCCACGCCATGGTTTTCCAGCAGCAGGCGAAACTGCTCCAGGTAGTAGCTCTGGTACAGATCTGGGCGCGTCAGGGTGGTCTCAAACCGGCCAGGGCCTGCCACAAAACCGTAACTCAGGCGACCCAGTTCAGGGGTGGTCTTGCGCGACACCGTGTCCGTGTGAATGCGCACCAGCGGGTAGCACGCCCGCACGCGGCCCAGGCTGTCGTCGCCGGCCACAAAGCGTTGCATCGCCTGGCGCAAATGCTGGATGCTGGACTCGTATATAGCCACCACCTGCGCAAGGGCAAGGGCCGGGTCAGTGAAGCGGGCGGGGGCAATGAAGGTAGGCAAATTTGGCATCGGTCTATTGTGACGGATGGACGGGCACAGCAGCGCAACCGTGATGTGCCCCCGGTTGTACGCTGACCCGCACCCCGACGTGCAGCCCAGCTTGCACTAGGGTTGTCACGCGGGCGTGCACGGAGGCAATGGGACAGCGGCCATAATGGCGCACTCTGAAGTTTCCCGTGCAAGACCCTAAAGACTCACGCTTCCAAGAAACCGGCTTCCCTTCCCTGAGTTGGGAGGAGGAGGACTTGCCGACGCGCCCCATGCCTATGCATGAACGTCCCATGCAGGCGCGCATCGATGCAGAAATGGCGGTCATCGCCGAGCACCACATCCGGATCGCCCTGGCGATCGAGAAGTTTTGGGGCCACCGCGACTGCGTGGAATACCTGCAAACTCTGATTCTGAGTGGCGGCGATACGGACGGCCGCGCACGGGTGGGTTTCAAGCGGGAAGTGATCTCCGCTTTGATGAACCTGGTGGCCTTGCACCGACAAGAGTAGCCTTTTAGCCGTGTTTGTATGACCCAGCCCGCACTCCCCCAACAGCATAATTTTGACGTCCTCATCATCGGTAGTGGTCTGGCGGGCTTGACCGCTGCACTGCTGTTAGCCCCAGGCCGCAAAGTCGCGGTTCTGACCAAAAGAGAGTTGAGCGATGGTTCTAGTGGCTGGGCCCAGGGTGGTATGGCTGCGGTCCTGGCCGAGGGCGACTCGCTGGACCAGCACGTCAGCGACACCCTGATCGCTGGAGGCGGCTTGTGCGATCTGGATGCAACGCGCGCGGTCGTCGAGGGCGCGCCGCAGGCTATCCACTGGCTGCGCGAGCTGGGCGTGGCATTCACCGAAGACCACGACCACCCGGGCGAACTGCACCTGACCCGGGAAGGTGGGCACAGCCAGCGCCGTATCGTGCACGCGGCGGACGCCACCGGTGCAGCGGTGCAGCAAACCTTGATTCAGCGTGTCCGGGCAACCCCGAATATCACGGTGTTTGAACACGACATGCTGGTCGATGTGATCACCGACCGGCATTTGAAGCGCCCAGGGAGCCGCTGCTACGGAGCCTACGCGCTGGACGTAAAAACCGGCGAGGTGGCCACCTTTGCCGCGACGCACACCATATTGGCTACGGGTGGCGCGGGCAAGGTGTACCTGTATTCCACCAACCCCGATACAGCCACCGGCGACGGCATTGCGGCGGCCTGGCGCGCGGGTTGCCGGGTGGGCAATATGGAGTTCATTCAGTTCCACCCGACTTGCCTGTACCACCCCGATGCCAAATCGTTTTTGATTACGGAAGCCGTGCGCGGCGAGGGCGGGCGCCTATTGCTGCCCGCCAGCGCCGGTGGCACGCGCTTTATGCCGGCGCATGACCCGCGGGCCGAACTGGCGCCACGCGATGTGGTGGCGCGCGCCATTGACTTCGAGATGAAAAAGCATGGCCTCGATTGCGTGTACCTCGATATCTCACACCAGAGCCCCGAATTCCTCAAAGAACACTTCCCCAATATTTTGCAGCGTTGCCTGGAGTTGGGCATTGACATTACCAAGCAACCCATTCCTGTGGTGCCCGCAGCCCACTACACCTGCGGCGGTGTGATTACCGACTTGGCGGGCCGTACCGATCTTGGCGGCTTGTTTGCCATTGGCGAGACGGCTTGCACCGGCTTGCATGGTGCCAACCGCCTGGCCAGCAACTCGCTGGTGGAGTGCGTGGTACTGGCCCATGCCACGGCGCGCGCGATTGCCGCGGACGAAGTGGCTTTGGGCGCGGCCGGTCGTAGTTTGCCATTGCCCGCCTGGGATGAAAGCCGGGTGACCGATGCAGACGAGGCCGTGGTGATTTCGCATAACTGGGATGAGCTGCGCCGGTTTATGTGGAATTACGTGGGCATTGTGCGCACCACCAAGCGCCTGGAGCGCGCGGCGCATCGCATTGCGTTGTTGCAGTCCGAGATTCAGGAGTTTTACAGTCATTTCCGTGTCTCGCGCGACTTGCTGGAGCTGCGCAACCTGGTGCAGGTGGCAGACCTGATCGTACGCTCTGCCCATGGGCGCCATGAGAGCCGGGGCCTGCATTTCAGTCGCGATTATCCGGAAATGGCCGACCAGGCCATTCCTACCATTTTGACTCCAGCGCTACAAAAATAATAGCGACTTGGTTAATAAATACGCCGGCCGCGGGCAAAAAGCGTGCTTTTTTTACCGCACCTCGCGCCATCACAGGCGCGTTGCGCAGTTCGCGGCAAAAACAACAAACTTAGGGCGACGGGGTCCGTAAACCCTGGCTTAGGTGAGCTATCGCACAGAACCCACCTGGCGAATATGGAACATTGGAACCACGTTTGATGAAGGAGGCTAAGCCATGGATTTCCAGACCCCTGAAAAATACTTCTCGTTCATCCGGCCCACCCTGCCGAGCGAGCCACGGCCCACTGCAGCGTTGGCGGCTCTACTAGCCAGCCCCAAGGCTGCGTCGCCGCGCGCGTCTGCACCTCAGCGTCCTACGCTGACGCTGCCACGGGGTATCCAGCGGGCCAATACTTAGTCAGGAACGCTGCGCAACACCGGGCGGGGCTGCGCTTGCCTCGCGCAAAGCGCTCAGGGTTTGTGGCTTCTAAGGCTAGCGCAAGCGTGGTGCCTATCAACCTTGACGTTCAGCCAGCGCCCAGATGCGGCTGCAAACTGCCGGCCGCCAGCGCCTTTTTTTGCGCCGCAGTGAAGGCCAGCATGCGGTCAATGGGTCGGCGGGCCAGCAGGCCCAGTGCGGGATCAACCTGCACTTCGTTGGCGCCAGTTTCCAGCACGTGGGCCAGGCCTGCCAAACTATTCATGGCCATCCAGGGGCAATGTGCGCAGCTCTTGCAGGTAGCGCTGTTGCCTGCGGTGGGCGCTTCGTAAAAGACCTTGCCCGGGTTTTGGCCGCGCAGCTTGTGCATCATGCCGTTGTCGGTGGCCACAATGAACTCGGTGGCGTCCATCTCGCGCGCGGCTTTCAAAATAGCGGAGGTGGAGCCCACCGCGTCGGCCAGGGCCACGACATCGGGCGGCGATTCCGGGTGCACCAGCACTTTGGCCTGGGGGTGGTCTTTTTTTAACCATTCCAGTTCTAGTGCTTTGAACTCGTCATGCACGATGCAGGCGCCATTCCAAAACACCATGTCGGCACCAGTCTCGCGCTGGATGTAGCTGCCCAGGTGGCGGTCTGGGGCCCACAAAATTTTCTGACCCTGGTCTTTCAGGGCGCGCACAATGTCCAGCGCGCAACTGCTGGTGACCAGCCAATCGGCCCTCGCTTTGACGGCTGCGCTGGTATTGGCGTAGACCACCACGGTGCGGTCCGGGTGGGCATCACAAAAGGCGCTGAACTCGGTCACAGGGCAGCCCAGGTCCAGTGAGCACGTGGCGTCCAGGTCGGGCATCAGGATGCGTTTCTCGGGCGACAAAATCTTCGCTGTTTCGCCCATGAACTTCACGCCCGAGACCACCAGGGTTTGGGCTGCGTGGTCGCGCCCAAAGCGGGCCATCTCTAATGAGTCGCTGACCAGGCCACCGGTCTCCTCGGCCAGGTCTTGCAAGTCGGGGTGCACGTAGTAGTGCGACACCATGACCGCGTTCTTGGCTTTGAGCAGGCTGCGGATTTTGTCTTTGAGGGCGGCGCGTTCAGACGGCGTCGGCTCGGCCGGAACACGGGCCCAGGCGTGGCGCGTGCTACACACCCCGGCGACGGCAGCATCGGTGGTGTCGGGTTGGTCGTAATCAACGGCAATCGTGATGGTCTTCATAGCGGTGTGGATGGGGGTGAGGGGCCAGCGTCAGAGGCGGTGGTCAAAACGCATGGAGTAGTCTGTGGCGCGCACATCTTTGGTCAGGGCGCCAATCGAAATGCGGTCCACGCCCGTCTCGGCCAGCGCGCGCAGGCCGTCCAGCGTCACGCCACCCGAGATTTCTAGCACGGCGCGCCCTGCATTGATACGTACGGCCTCCTTCAGGGTCTCCAGATCCATGTTGTCTAGCAGCACCATCTTGACGCCGCACTCCAGGGCTTCGGCCAGTTGTGCCAGGTTTTCCACTTCAATTTCTACAAAGGCTGCTCGCACGGCCATATGCGCAGCTTGCGCCAAGACTTGCGGAATGCCACCCGCCGCAGCGATGTGGTTTTCCTTGATGAGGATGGCGTCATACAAGCCCACCCGGTGGTTGGTACCCCCGCCGCAGCGCACCGCATATTTTTGCGCCAGACGCAGGCCCGGCAGGGTTTTGCGCGTGTCCACAATCTGCGCGCATGTGCCTTTGACGACATCCACATACTGCGCCGTCTTGGTGGCTACGCCACTGAGAAGTTGCAGAAAGTTAAGCGCGGTTCGCTCGGCCGTGAGTAGTGCCTGGGCCCTCCCGTGCACTTCAAACACGACCTGGTTGGGCGCGCAGCGTTGGCCGTCTTGCAGGTGCCAAGTGATTTGCGCGCTGGCGTCTTGGGCCAACACAGCGGCCTGCACCCACGCGCTGCCGCAGACCACAGCGCTCTCGCGTGCCAATACGCGCGCACGGGTCATACGGTCGGAGGCAATCAGGGCGGCGGTCAAGTCGCCGGTGCCCACATCTTCGGCTAGCGCGCGGGCGACATCCGATTGGGCCAACTGGATCAGAGCCGCGGGAGTGAATTCAAAAGTCTTGGGCATGGCAGTGGCACCAGTGGGCGGCGCAGAGAAAAAGGATAGGAGGTAGTGCGTGCATGAACAGGCTACTATTGTCATGTAAGCCAGTGGACGCGGCACATCCACTATTTTGAACCCTGAGGTGACTGTTTTATGAATCTTCCCCTACTGGTTGGCTTTCAGTCTGTTTTGTACGCGGCCTTGTGGGCTACAGCGTCACTGTGGTTGCGCCAAGAATTGCGATCCACCCTCTTATGGATGTGCTATGCGCTGGCAGCAGCGTTTGCGTTCGCGTTGATTGGCTTGCGTCCGGACGGGCCGGTCTGGCTGACCCATACCGGTGCCAGCATATTCCATGTGTTGGGCCTGGTGTTTGCCCGCTACGGGGTGGAGGTGTTTTTGCATGTGCGGCCCAACCGTGTGGAGTACGCCGCCACTTTGTGCCTGGGCCTCGTGGTCTTTGTTTGGATTGGGCCTACCGACGAGGCCCCGCGGGTTGCGCTGACATCACTGCTGTCGGCCACCTTGATTTTGGGGGCCATGTTAAGTTGCTGGACACCGCTACGCACCGAATTTGGCCAGCGTTTCGCTTGGATCGCCGCCGTGCCCATCACCGCGTTGTTTTTGATCAATCTCAAGTTGGGGTGGACGGCCGCAATGGGCGCAAGCACCACGCTGGGCAGTACAGGCACGGTCAACACCGTCGTCTGGATGGTGACGCTGGTAGCCGCCGCCGTGTTCAATTTTTTATTTCTGTTTTTAGTGGGTATGCGCATGCA
The DNA here is from genome assembly GCA_046595515.1 of Rhodoferax sp. Taxonomy (GTDB): domain Bacteria; phylum Pseudomonadota; class Gammaproteobacteria; order Burkholderiales; family Burkholderiaceae_C; genus Allorhodoferax. The sequence goes on from JBKJOV010000017.1 coordinate 79,869, forward strand.
AAGAAGCTTGCTGCGCATTGCCACCCATGATCCGCTCACTGGCGTACTTAACCGCCGCGGCATGCAGGTGCTATTGCAGGCTGAGTGGCAGCGCAGCCAGCGGTACGGCGCACCGTTTGCCATCATCGCGCTGGATGTGGACCATTTCAAAAGGGTGAATGACACCCACGGCCATGACGCAGGCGACAAGGTGCTGGTGGCTTTGGCTGCGTTGCTGGACAAGGAGGTGCGCGATACCGACCGCGTAGCGCGCATGGGCGGCGAAGAATTTTTGGTGCTCTTGCCGGCTTGCAAAGCGAATGTTGAGGGCGTGCGCCTGGCCCAGCGGCTGCGCAACGTGCTGGCCCGCATGCCGGTGACCCTAGCGTCAGGGTCCCCATTGACGGTAACGGCCAGTTGGGGCGTGGCAGGCCACCAGGGACACAGTGGGCCTGATGCATCGGTGGAAGACCTGCTGCGCCGGGCCGATGCCGCCTTGTATGAAGGCAAGGGCCAGGGGCGCGATTGCGTCGTCTTATCTGGCGACTTGCCCGTTGGCGCACCGCGCGCAGATACAGGCGCGGTTCCTAGCATCGGGGGGCACGCGTGACAATACATCGGTACTGAAGCTGGCCTGGGTACACCAGCAGGCGGCTTGCTTTTGCCCGGTGGCGCGCTCTATCTCCAGGGCGCATTGATTGGTCTGGCCACAGAGCGGACACACGTCAGGCGAGGGCAAGGGCACAGGGTTCATGATGCAACCCAGTGTAGTCACTTGCATTTACAACCGTTAACTCCAAAGCACACCCATCCCAATGGCCATCGAAATTGAGCGTAAGTTTTTAGTCGCCGACATCAGCGCGTACGCGCTCTGGCGCGCCGCACCCGGCATAGCCTACTACCAGGGTTACCTGAACCGCGACAAGGCGCGTACCGTGCGCGTCCGGCAGGCCGGTGACACCGCCTTTCTCACCATCAAAGGTGTGAGCGTGGGCGCTACCCGAGCCGAGTTTGAGTACCCGATCCCCCTGGCGGATGCCCAGGCTTTGCTACGGTTGTGCGATGGCCCATGGGTGGAGAAAACTCGCTACGTAGTACAGCACGGCGGTACCACGTGGGAGGTGGATGTATTCGCGGGCGACAACGCGGGACTGGTAGTGGCCGAGGTGGAACTGCACAGCGAAGCGCAGAGCTTTGAGAAACCCCCATGGTTGGGCGATGAAGTCACCCACGATGCGCGTTATTTCAACTCGAATTTGGCCACCCATCCGTTCTGCCACTGGTAGGGCGCTGCGCCCCGCTTATTCATTGAGTTGTTAGCTATAGAAAATATAGCAAAAAACTTCAGAATCAGCGTGTTGCAGTGTGCGGGCAGTCTTCCCAGGGCTGCACGGCGCAAGTGCACTGGGGCTGGAAGACTTTGGGACCTGTCAGCACGCCCGGACTGCTCAAGGCCTTGGCACTCCCAGAGGGCTTGGTGGGGGTTGCCGGTATAGGTGTGGATGCCGAATCGGCTTCGGGCATCCAATCGGAAAAAATTTCCAGACTTTCCGGGTCTATCACATACCAAATTTTGCGCGCAGCATCCCAGCGGGCGCCGAGTTCTTTGGCGGCCTCTTTCTGGGCGAACGGTACTTTCAGGTTGATGCGCATGCGCGGGCCTCAGGGCTCAGCGGTTATTGCGCATCAAGTTCCTTGCAGGACGGGGCGCAGACAGATTGGGACTTGCCGATGAGCTTGCGCGTCTTCAAATCCTGGCGGGGGCGGTGCTTGCCGCACAGGAAACACGACATGGTGGCGGCCCCAATGTAGGGGTCGGCCTTGAAAGGCGAACCACCCACTTTGGTCTTGTAGCGCAGACCGTCGGTCAAGATTTTATCTTTGGTAGGGGGTTTGGACATCGTCGTATTTTACTAAGTTGGCGCGCACTCGCGCCAGAAGGATAGTTTTCAGGGACTTTCGCGCTGAAAAGGTGGACAAAACAACACAAAATTGCGTGCAATCCCGGCGGTTGATCCGCCTTGTCTGGTGGGCGCGCATTTGGCGCAAGGCGCTATGGCTACTTTGCCGGTCATTCCCACGTGGGTACATGGCGTTTGGCGCCTGGTTCCTACAAACCTAAACAAGAGCGGACGGTGAAGCGAGCGTACGAGTCAATTCTGCGCATGGACCGTTCTCAAAAGGCAAGGCTGAACGGCGAAAATCTGTCAGATGCGCTTGGAATCCAAATAGGGGTACTCCTCAAAATCGAAGGCATGTCTTTTAGGCGCGCCCATGCCATGCGCTATTCGATCTTGAACGGCACCATGACGTCACAGACACTGAAATCCGCAGCCTTCTCATGCCGGATTTTATCGATGAACGCCTTCAAGGCTGTGCCGGTCATGATGCTGATGTTGGGCCGCTTGGCCCGAGGCAGATCGGCCAGCAAGCGCACCGATTGCATGAGGTCTGGATTGGCGGGGGGCTCCCCTTGGTTCAGCGCCAGCAAGACATCCATGCCAACCACCACACGTCCAACCACGGTGTAGTCGTGGTCCAAATCGCGGCTGGCACCCAACATGAAATAAAACTCGCTGTTGGCCGAGTCCAAAGCCTTGTCACGCCCCATACCCATGACACCGGCGCAATGCGCGCCCCAAGCGAGCAAGGATGGCGAGTCTGCAGAAATTGAGAGGGCCTGAAACGGCACGCTACCAAGGAAACCGCTGGCAACGTCGCTTGCATTGCTGGCCCACACGTCGGTGGCATTGCGCTGATGTTTGAACTTCATTTCAGGCGCCAAATTTGGATAGCCCGTCCTGCCGTTGTCCTTGTTGTTTGGATTGCCGGTTTGGGCAACGAAGTCGCCAATGACGCGGTGGAACTGTAGCCCGTCATAGATCTTCTCGCGCGCCAGCATCTTCACCCGCTCGACCGATTTGGGTGCCATCTGCGGCTGCATTTCAATGATCAAGCGCCCCTTGGTGCTCTCGATAACGAGAGTGTTCTCGGGATCGAGCGCGCGCCAGGTTGGCTCAGCGTGGCACAACGAACTGATGCCGATTGCCAGTAGCAGAGCCATCCCCGTTGGTTTACAAAATATTCCCATGAACGATGGCTCCGCGTGTTGTCTAGCAAACTTCGTTACCGCTTACGCCGCCTTCACCTTCAAGCGCCACGCATGCAGCAATGGCTCGGTATACCCGCTGGGCTGGGCCATGCCCTTAAACACCAGCTCGGTGGCCGCCTGATACGCCGCGCCCTTGAAGTTACCCACCATCGGCGTGTACAGCTTATCCCCGGCGTTTTGCTTGTCCACCTTGGCGGCCATGCGCTCAAAGGTGGCTTCCACCTGGGCCTTGGTCACCACACCGTGGTGCAGCCAGTTGGCCATGTGCTGGCTGCTGATGCGCAGCGTGGCGCGGTCTTCCATGAGGCCGATGTCGTTGATATCGGGTACCTTGGAGCAGCCCACACCCTGGTCCACCCAGCGCACCACGTAGCCCAAGATGCCCTGGGCGTTGTTGTCCAGCTCGGCTTGCTTTTCGGCGTCGGTCCAGTTGGGTGTGGTGGTGACAGGAATCGTCAGCAGGCCGGTCAACAGATCGTCACGCACTTTCTCGTAGTTGGTCTTTTCCATGTCCTTTTGCACCTCAGACACCAGCACCTGGTGGTAGTGCAGGGCGTGCAGTGTGGCGCCCGTGGGGCTGGGCACCCAGGCGGTGTTGGCACCGGCCTTGGGGTGGGCAATCTTTTGCTCCAACATGGCCTTCATCAGGTCGGGCATGGCCCACATGCCCTTGCCGATTTGCGCCTTGCCGCGCAGGCCGCTGGACAAGCCCACCAGCACATTGTTTTTCTCATAGGCGGCAATCCAGGCGCTGCTTTTCATGTCCGCCTTGCGGATCATGGGACCGGCCTGCATGGCGGTGTGCATCTCGTCGCCGGTGCGGTCCAGGAAGCCGGTGTTGATGAAGGCTACGCGGCTGCTGGCGGCGGCTATACAGGCCTTTAGGTTGACGCTGGTGCGGCGCTCTTCGTCCATGATGCCCAGCTTGACGGTGCTGTCGGGCAGGCCCAGCATCTGCTCCACGCGGCTAAACAATTCGCCGGCAAAGGCCACTTCGGCGGGGCCGTGCATTTTGGGCTTGACGATGTAGACCGAGCCCTTGCGCGAGTTGCGCACCATGCCCTTCTCGGCGTCCTTTTTGGTTTTCTTCAGGTCGTGCAGGGCGATGGTGGTGGTGACCACGGCGTCCATGATGCCTTCGGGGATCTCGTGCGTGCTGCCATCGGCCGCCGTGTAGGTGATGGCTGGGTTGGTCATCAGATGGCCCACATTGCGCAGGAACATCAGACTGCGGCCATGCAGCTTGATTTCTTTATGGCCGTTGGGTGCGGTGTACACGCGGTCGGGGTTCAGGCCCCGGGTCAGCGTCTTGCCACCCTTCTCAAAGCTCTCCACCAGCGTGCCATTCAAGATGCCCAGCCAGTTGCCGTAGGCCAGCACTTTGTCCTCAGCGTCCACCACGGCCACGGAGTCTTCCAGGTCCAGAATCGTGGACAGGGCGGCTTCCAGCACCAGGTCGGCCACGCCGGCAGCATCGCTCTTGCCGATGGCGGTGGCGCGGTTGATGATGATGTCCAGGTGCAGGCCGTTGTGCTGCAAGAGCACGCTGGAAGGTGCCTTGGCGGTGCCCTGGTAGCCGATGAACTGGTCCTTATCGGCCAGCTTGCTAGTGGAGCCGTCTTTCAAGGTGACCACCAAGTCGCCGCCCTTGACGGCGTAGCCGGTGGAGCCTACGTGCGAGCCCTTCTTCAAGGGCGCGGTGCGGTCCAGCACGTGGCGTGCGTATTCAATGACTTTTTTGCCACGCTTGGGGTTGTAGCCACCCTTGGCGCCCACCTTCTCGCAACCCTTTTCTTCACTGATCACATCCGTGCCATACAGCGCGTCGTACAGGCTGCCCCAGCGCGCGTTGGCCGCGTTGAGCGCATAGCGGGCGTTCAGCACGGGCACCACCAGTTGCGGGCCGGCTTGGGTGGCCAGCTCGGCATCTACATTTTTGGTGCTGATCTTGACCTTCTTGGGGCTATCGACGAGGTAGCCAATCTTGTGCAAAAAGGCTTTGTAGGCGGGCATGTCTTGCACCGGGCCTGGGTTGGCCTTGTGCCAGGTGTCTAGCTCGGTTTGCAGGCGGTCGCGCTCGGCCAGCAGGGCAATGTTCTTAGGTGCTAAGTCGGCCACGAGGGCGTCAAAGCCTTTCCAGAAAGCCTCGGGCGTAATGCCGGTGCCGGGCAGCACTTTGTCCTGGATAAAACTGTGCAGGCTAATGGCCACCTGCAGGCGGTGCTCAGGGGTGCGGGGGGTGCTGTTGTGCATGGTGCGGGGCTTTCAGGTGAAGTCTAAAAAAGTGAAATAGTTCGGAATCGAATACGGCGGTTGGGTAGCCTTATACAGCGTGCCCGGCAAAAAACTGTCGGTAGAAATAGTACAGGCTCAGCGCGGCCCCCACGCCAATGACCACGCGGCGCAGCCATGGGCCTTGTAAAGCGCGGGCTACGCGGGCACCGCAGTAGCCGCCCAGGCTGGCCGCCACCAGCATCACCAGGGTGTGCGGCCAGCTCACGGCGTTGGCCAGCACAAAGGTCACTACCGTCACGCTGTACACCACCGACGACAACAAATTTTTCAGGGCATTGATCTCTTGCACATCCTTGTGCCCCGCAATCGCCAGGCTGGCCATCATCAAAATGCCCATGCCCGCGCCAAAAAAGCCGCCATACACCGACACCAGCGTCTGCACCACCAGGTTGTTATGCGGCACGGCGGTGGCCCCTGGGGGCTGGCCGCGCGCCCGAAATGCCCGCACGGCGGAAGAAAGCTGCGGGCTGAAGGCAAACAGCAGCGTGGCAAATGCCAGCAGCCACGGAATCAGCGCCGAGAAGCGCGCATCCCCCGCCGCCAGCAGCAGCAGGCCACCAGCCACGCCACCCACCAAGGAGGCTGCGGCCAGGGGCCAGAGCTGGCGGCCAAAGCGCGATAGCTCGGCGCGGTAAGCCCACGCCCCCGCCAGGCTGCCAGGCCACAGCGCCACCGAGTTACTGGCGTTCGCCACCACCGGCGGCACACCCACCGCCAGCAGCGCCGGAAACGAAAAGAACGTACCGCCCCCCGCCATGGCATTGACTGCGCCCGCAGCAAAGCCACCCAGCAGAATGAGGGCGAGTTGGATCACGGTCATGGGCGGCGGGCCACGGTGGTTGTGCTACTGAAAGGCGAAGGGTTTAAGGCCATCTGCCTATCGTATTTGATACTTGCAAGCCCATTAACTAGCGATATTGGATATTATTCGTGATAAAAATACAGGTACTGGCTTTGGATTTTTGAGGAGCAACACCCTAATTGTTGACGTAAATATCAATTTACTATTAAATAATCCATTTACTTGATATAAAAATCAATTGCAAACCCTAGCTGAACTTGGTGAAGCCGTTGCCCAGCGGCGCAAAGCGCTTGGCCTCAAGCAGGCCGATGTAGCTGCGGCTGCTGGGGTGTCTGCAGAATCGCTCTCGCGCTTTGAGCGCGGGCGCAGCCCCGAATTGGGTACACGCAAACTGTTGGCGGTACTGGCGGTACTGAACGCCGAGTTAGACATCGTGTCTGCGGGGTACGCGGGTAACCTGGACGCGTTGCGCCAAGAGCGCGCTGCGGCCCATCTGCCGGGCAGCCCGGTCCCTGGATCAGGAGCGCGCTGATGCAACTGGGCGTCTACGTGCTGGGCCAGCAGGTCGCCACACTGGAGCAGGCGGGCGATTTCAAAAGCGTGCTCAGCTACCTGCCAGCCGCGCAGGCGGACGCATTTGTCTCCCTCACCATGCCCGTGCGGCTGGAGAGCTATGTGTGGGACGACCAACTCCCACCCATACTGCAAATGAACTTACCCGAAGGCTACTTGCTGCAAGTGCTGCAAGAGCAGTTTGGCCCGCACATGGGTGCAAGCCCAATTGCCTTGCTGTCTGTTATCGGTCGGAATATGGTGGGCCGGGTGCAGGTGGCGGCGGTGGGCGCTGAGCTTCACGAACCCGCGCAGCCACTTGAAGTGGCCACATTACTCCAAGGCGATAACTCTGAAGCTGCTTTTGCCGCTTTGGTGCGTGCGCACGCAACCAGTGGCGTGTCGGGCGTAGTGCCTAAATTTCTAGACTCGCTTGCGGAGCCTCAAGACACAGCCAGCGTTTTGGCGCTACACAAAAAAGCCAGCCTCATCACCCGCCGCCACATCATCAAAGGCTCTAGCAGCCACTTGCCTTTTGTGGCGCTGAATGAACACCTGTGCATGCAGGTTGTCAGCCGCGTCATGCCCACCGCCCAAACCGAAGTGTCTGACGACGGCCAGGCCTTGGTAGTCCATCGCTTCGATGTGGACGCGCACGGCCAACCCCACTGGGGCATGGAAGATTTTTGCAGCCTGCTAGGCCTGCGCCCCGCCGCCAAATACGACACCACCTGGGAGCGCATTGCCCGCGCCGTACGCGACCACGTACCGGGTGAGCGCCGCCTTGAAACCAACCGCTTGCTGGCCACCACGCTGCTACTGAGCTACGCCCTGCGCAATGCCGATTGCCACGCCAAAAATATCGCCCTGCGCTACACCAGCCGCGCTGATGTGCACTTGGCCCCCGCGTATGACGTGCTGACCACCAGCGTGTATGCGGGTTACCAGCACAACCCGCCGGCTATCGCTTTTGGCGGCCAGAAAACTTGGGCCCCCGGCAAAAACCTGCAGCGCTTCATTACGGCCACCTTGGGTATCCAGCCCAAAGAGCAGCAACACATGGTGCAAGCCATCAGCGACGCTGTGGCCGACGTAGCGCCCCAAGTGCGCGCAGCCATGGCGCAGCATGACGGCTTCAAAGACATCGGCAAACGCATGCTGCTGGCCTGGAGCGAGGGCGTGCAAGGCTTGCGCGACCCGCGCGTCTATGCCATCGGTGGCTGGCAAGCGGGGGAGGCCTTTGAAGGCTTTTCTGCGCCGGGCAGACTGGCGGCCAACACCACCAAAATTGGCCGTTCGCCCTTGCTGGGCGAGCGGTAATGTCCGGACAACTGAAAAAGTTACCCGTACCGAATCGAGAGAAAGAACCCAATGTCGACCAAAGATTTGTTTCCAACGCCCTGGCTAATCAACACCTTGCTAGACGAATCATTTGTCGCCAGCAAAAGAAAAGCATTGGGGCAGCAGGCCGTCCCTTATGCGTTGGACGAATGGCTCGCAACACACTTCGACGCGGAAGCGTTCGCCAAGCGCAGTGAAGCCCAACTTGAAGAAAAATTTATTGGTCCGCTGCTTGTACAACTGGGGTGGTATGCAGTTACACAACAAACCATCACGGTACAGGGCAAGCTCGCCAAACCGGACTGGTGTCTGGTCCTCAATAAGGGGCAAGACGACGCATTGATTGATAGCAAAAACCACGCGCTGATTACGGCGATCTGCGAATCCAAGGCGTGGGACAAAACGCTGGATACTGGTAAAGCTGACCGTATCCACAATCCGCACCATCAGTTGCAAGACTACTTAAGCACTCTGCGGGTGCGCTTCGGTTTTCTGACCAACGGGCGTATTTGGCGCATCTATGACACTGACAAGGTCACTGCAAAAAAGACTTATATCCAATTCGATTTGGAGGCCATATGCGCACTGGATAGCGGCACAGAGAAGACAGAAGCATTTGCTCTGTTCGCATTCTTTTTTGGGCGAGAAACCTACGTGCCGCCTCCAAAGGCTGGCCAGGTTAGTGCCATTGAACAGGCGATCGCGCAGTCAGCAGACTTTACTCTGGAGGTGGAAGAAAACCTCAAGGCAGTGATCTACGGCTACGCAGGCGAAGACTCATTGTTTGAAATCATGGGCCGCGCCATTCACCGTGCCAACCCCAAGGCCAGCATGGCTAGCGTGTATGAAAACAGCGTTGTATTGCTGTTCCGGTTGCTATTCGTGGTGTACTTTGAAGACAAAAACCACGAGTTGCTGGCACGGCATCCGTTTTACAAGCGCTACAGCCTTGGAAGCATCTTCAACAGTTTGCCCGCCAAGCCCGATGGCCGCAGTAAGCTGCACGACGGCGTGTATGCCTTAAAGCAATTGTTTGAAATGTTGGACGAGGGTGCTGAAGATATCGATATCCCTCTTTTCAACGGCGGCCTATTCGACCCGCAACGCGCGGCCCTGTTGTTGCAGCCTAAGATTTTTGATAACGCCACCCTGCGCGAAGTGCTGGAAAAGTTACTCTACAAGACCAACCGCGGCACCACCTTGTTTGACACGCGGCGGGACTTTAAAAACATGAGCGTCACCCACTTGGGGCGCATCTATGAAGGCCTATTGGAATTCCGATTTGAGAAGGCGGTGGAAAGCGCCGTGTACCTTGAATACGAGAGCACTGCGACCAAAGGCAAAACAATAGAAGCCTACTTCGACACTTACGACACCGCACTTATCCGTAAGGAAAAAGGCTTCAAGGCCTTGCGCGAAATCAGCGTAAAAAAGGGCGATGTGTATCTGAAGAGCGCCAGCAATTCGCGCAAAACCTCAGCCAGCTACTACACGCCAGCGTCGCTTTCGCAACCCTTGGTCAAAGCCGCTGTAGATCAAGCTCTAAAAAGTGCCAGCCAACAAGGCAAGGCGTTAATGGAGCTCAAGGTGTTGGACAACGCCTGTGGCAGTGGTCATTTTCTGGTGGAGGCGCTGAACTACCTGACCGACCTCGCCCTTGACCGGCTTGATGTAGACGCTGACCTCCAGCAGCTCGTGGCGACCGAGAGCGCCAAGATCGCCGAGCAGCTCAAATTTCTGAACTTGGACTACGAGCCCGAGGACGCACAAATTTTGAAGCGCGCCTTGCTCAAGCGCTGTATCTTCGGTGTGGACTTGAACCCCTTTGCGGTGGAGTTGGCTCGTTTGAGCTTGTGGATGGACAGCTTCATCTTCGGCACACCGCTTTCGTTTATCGAACACCATGTGCAGCACGGTAATGCGCTCATGGGTGCGAGCGTGCAAGAGTTCATTAGTTACAACGCTATCGAAGTGGCGCAGAACGACTTTTTTGTCGAGAACCTGAGTGCCCGGTTTGACGAGCTGCATACGGTAATGCAAGAGCTAGACGCCATGCGCGACACCACAGCAGACGAGGTAGAGCAATCCAAAAGACTCTGGAAAACATCGATCGCGCCCAAGCTCAACCTGCTTTCGCGCGCACTTAGTTTTATCTGCACACGACGTGCCTTGCTAGCTGAGGGGGCCAAGGCGGCGTGCGAATCACTGAGTAAAACCCCCAACCTTATCAACGAGTTATTTGACGAGTCCAAAATCAAAACCGCTGCGCTGCGCCAAGTAGAGGCCTATGCGCAAAAATACAACTTCTTTCATTACGAAGTAGCTTTCCCCGAGGCATTTGCCGGAGAACGCAAGGGCTTTGACATCATTGTGGGCAACCCGCCGTGGGACAAAACCAAGTTTGCAGATACCGACTTTTTCCCGCAATACCACAGCAACTACCGCAGTCTTAAGAACTCGGAGAAAGCCGCTGTGCAAAAGCGCTTGCTGGAGAGCCCGCACATTGCTGCTGCTTACCAAAGCGCGTGCGACTATAAAGACGCTGCCAATGAGTACTACAAAGATAAGACGGTGTTCCCGCTCAACAAGGGCTTTGGGGATGGCAACTTGTTCCGCTTGTTTGTAGAGCGGAATTTGGGTTTGCTCAATGCGGGCGGCTGCCTTAACTACGTCTTGCCCAGCGCCTTGATGTTTGAAGAAGGCTCAATGGGCCTGCGCAAGCACATCTTTAACCAATGCGAGCTGCGCTTTTTCTACAGCTTTGAGAACAACAAGGGTATCTTTCCGGATGTGCACCGCAGTTACAAGTTCGCCATGATGCAGGTGGTAAATGTCGCACCTACCGATAAGACACCGCCCATCGACACCGCGTTTTATGTACTGGACGCCGCCGACCTGCTGCTGCCGCAGACGCATGTGTCTTACCCCCTTGCTACAGTCAAAGCGCTCTCGCCCGAGCAGTGGGCCTTGATGGAGTTGCGCGACAGCACCGACCTGCCCATTTTGCAAAAGTGCTACGCCGCATTCCCCGCCTTGTCGCCCGAGTGGCTGGACTTCAGGCGTGAGCTGCACATGACGGACGACAAGGATTTGTTTATTGAGCAAGACGCACCGGGTTTGCTGCCGCTGTATGAGGGCAAGATGATTTGGCAATACAGCCACGTCTTTGACAAACCGCAGTATTGGCTGGACCGCGATGCGTTTGATGCGCGCCTGCACAGCAAGGAGCTGCACCGCATGGCGCAGGACTTGGGTGTGCCCAAGGCCGAGGTAGAAAGACATGCGGCTGCCGTTCGCTATGACCGTGAGTATGTGCGGTTGGCGTTTCGGTCGGTGGCAAGTGATACCAATGAACGTACTTTGATTTTCGGGTTGCTTCCCAAGAACGTAGGGCTGGGGCACTCACTATTTATGAATGCCTCCAAGCACTACCGGACAGACTCTGAAGGTGCGCTAACCGCCGAGGCAGTTTCGCCGTCGCGTCTGCTGGTGGCGATGGCTTGTTTCAATAGCGTAGTTGTAGACTGGCTGGGGCGGCAGATGATTCAGATCAACGTGAGCCAAACCTACCTGTATCGCTTGCCGATCCCCCAGCCTAGCGACGCTGACATCCTGGCCAACGCCGACTACACCACACTCGCCAAAAATGCCTTGCTGTTGACCCTTGCCGCTAGCTGGAACGACTTTGCCGATTTGGCCCCGCTGTTCAATGTGGAAAAGACCGACGTGCCAGCCACCGCCAAAGCCCAAGACCTGCTGCGCGCCCAGAATGACAAAATCGTGTCGCGGCTCTATGGCATTACAGATAGCGAGTTTTTCCACCTGCTCAAGAGCTTCAAAGGCATGGCTACCAAGCGTCCCGAATACCTTGCTTTGCTACAAACACCATGACCGCATCAACCCCAACCGTGTCCTACGGCTATTTCATTTGCTTGGGAGTCGCACTATGAGAATTGAATCCATCCGCTTGAAAAATTTCAAAGCATTTCGTGACATTCATTTGCGCGATTTGCCAGCGTTTTTTGTCGTAGTAGGTGCCAACGGCTCTGGCAAATCCACTTTATTTGACGTATTTGGCTTTTTGCACGATTGCCTGAAGGGCAACGTACGGCAGGCGCTGGACAAACGCGGTCGTTTCCGCGAGGTTCTGAGTCGTGGCTGCGACCCGGAAAAGGACTCGATTCTTATCGAGTTGCAGTACCGAATGGAAATCACCGGTGTAGAGCGGCTGGTGACGTACTCACTGGAAATCGCTGAGGAGGATGGCTCCCCCATTGTCTTGCGCGAACTTCTCCGCTACAAACGTGGCCGTTATGGCAGCCCCTACCACTTTCTGGATTTCTCCAAGGGAGAAGGCTACGCCATTACCAATGAGGAAGACTTCAATGTAGCGGATGAACAGCTTGCACCCGAAAGTCAAAAGGTGGCTTCAGATACGCTGGCTATTAAAGGTTTGGGGCAGTTCGAGCGTTTCAAAGCAGCCACTGCGTTTCGCAGACTGATTGAAAACTGGCATGTGTCGGACTTTCATATCAGCGCGGCGCGCGGACGCAAGGAGGCATCGGGCGACACGGAGCATCTTTCCGAAAGTGGCGACAACCTTCCCCTGGTAGCACGGTACTTGCACGAGCGCCACGCGCAAGTGTTTCAAACGATTCTTTCCACCATGGCCCGGCGCGTACCCGGTGTGAGCTCGGTTGAGCCTAAGTTGATGGACGATGGGTACCTCACGCTCCGCTTTCAAGATGGGTCTTTTAAGACCCCATTTCTGGACCGCTATGTATCGGACGGCACGATCAAAATGTTTGCCTATTTGACGCTGTTGCATGACCCCAAGCCGCATCCCTTGTTGTGCGTTGAAGAGCCAGAGAACCAGTTGTACCCGCAGCTCATGGTGGAGCTGGCCGAAGAGTTTCGTTCTTATGCAAAGCGTGGCGGGCAGGTGTTCGTTTCGACCCATTCACCCGATTTTCTTAATGCAATGGAACTCGAAGAAGTGTGCTGGCTTGTCAAGAAGGACGGCAGAACCGAGATACATCGCGCACGAGACAACGCACAGGTTGCAGCGTATATGGCAGAGGGAGATCAACTAGGGTATTTATGGAAGCAGGGTTTCTTTGACGGGGTTGATCCGCAATGAGTGAACTGGTTTTTTTGTTGGAAGAGAAATCTGCAGCCGCCATGTTGGAAACACTGTTACCCCGACTGCTTCAAGAAGACATGTCCTTCCGGCTCATTACGTTTGAGGGGAAACAAGATCTGCAAAAGCAAATGATGCGCAAAATTCGCGGCTATGCCAATCCGCGTGCGCGGTTCATCATTTTGCAGGACCAAGATAGTTTTCCAGACTGTCGTGTGTTGAAGGCGCGGCTGGTAGAGCTGTGTGCGCAGTCTGGTCGCCCTGCAGATTGCCTGGTTCGTATCGCATGCAAGGAGTTGGAGACTTACTACCTGGCAGACTTGGCGGCAGTAGAGCGGGCCCTCGAAATTACGGGGATATCCGGTAAGCAGGGGATAGAAAAATTTCGTACGCCTGATCGGCTAGGTAACCCCAGCAAGGAACTGAAGTCCCTAACGCGCGACAGGTACGAGAAAGTAGCGGGTTCAAGAAAAATGGGGCAACACCTGGATCTGGAAAACGGACGATCGCCCAGTTTTCGTAACTTGATCAGCGGGATAAGCCGCATGGAGTCTGAGTTGCGAGCCTTGGCGATCTAACTCGGTCTGTTCTAGCATGACTACATCAACTACTGCCGCATCGCAACCAGCCCTCCCCCTCGCCGGCATCCGCGTCGTCGAATTCACCCACATGGTGATGGGCCCCACCTGCGGTATGACGCTGGGGGATTTGGGTGCCGATGTCATCAAGGTCGAACCCCTGGCGGGCGACAGCACGCGCAAGCTGCTGGGCAGTGGCGCGGGCTTTTACCCGCTGTTCAACCGCAATAAAAAAAGCATTGCCGTAGACCTGAAAAGCGCCAAGGGCCGGGAGATCGTGCTCAAGCTGATTGCTACGGCCGATATCGTGAGTGAGAACTTCAAGACCGAGACCATGCAAAAACTGGGGCTGGATTACGCGTCGCTTAGCAAGCTCGACCCGCGCCTGATTTACGTGAGCCACAAAGGCTTTTTGCCCGGCCCCTACGACCACCGCACCGCGCTAGACGAAGTGGTGCAGATGATGGGCGGCTTGGCCTACATGACTGGCCGCCCCGGCGACCCGCTGCGCGCCGGTAGCAGCGTCAACGACATCATGGGCGGCCTGTTTGGGGCGATTGGGGCCATGGCCGCGCTGATGCAGCGCCAGCAAACCGGCCTGGGCCAGGAGGTGCAAAGCGCGCTGTTTGAGAACAACATCTTTCTGGTGGCGCAGCACATGATGCAGTTCGCCGTGACCGGCAAGGCCGCCGAGCCCATGCCCAACAAGATCTCGCCCTGGGGCATTTACGATGTGTTCAGCGTGAAAGACGGTGAACAGATCTTTTTGGCGGTGGTGGGCGATGGGCAGTGGAAAACCTTTTGTGATGCCTTTGGCTACCCCGACTTGTTTGCCGACCCGCGCATCGCCAGCAACAACGGCCGCGTGTTGGCGCGCAGCTGGCTGATTCCGTTGCTGCGCGACCGGCTGGGCGGGTTTACGGCTGCCGAGTTGTCGCAACGCTTTGAGCAGGTCGGCCTGCCGTTTGCCCCCATTACCGATCCGCAGCACCTGTTTGACGATCCGCACTTGCAGGCCACTGGCGGCTTGGCCCCCATGGCGCTGCCTGATGGCCGCCAGACCCAGGTGCCGCTGCTGCCGCTAACGCTGGGCGGCGAGCGCCTGGGCCTGCGGCTGAACCCGCCCCAATTGGGCGAGCACACCGATGCACTCTTGCAAAGCCTGGGCTACAGCACCAGTGACGTGGCGGCACTTCACGCTGACGGCGTAGTGCTATGAAAACTATAGCTGCATGGGCAATATATACCCGGGCCAGGGGCTGATTTGGCTCTAAATTGTTCAAAAATTGCACCCCAATTGCCCCCCCCCACGCTTACGCAGCCACCCAACCCCAAACCCGTTATGGACAAACTCAAACAGCTCGAATCCTTTGTATCAGTGGCCACCCGCGGCAGCCTGACTGCTGCTGCCAATGCCGAAGGCGTGGCCCCGGCCATCATGGGCCGCAGGCTCGATGGTCTGGAGGAGCGCCTGGGCGTAAAGCTCTTGCTGCGTACCACGCGGCGCATCACGCTCACCCACGAGGGCAGCGCGTTTCTAGAGGATTGTCAGCGCCTACTCTCCGATTTGGCCAATGCCGAGGCCAGTGTCAGCGCCGGGGGCGTTAAGGCCAGCGGCCACCTGCGCATCACGGCACCGGCCGGGTTTGGCCGCCGCCATGTAGCCCCCCTAGTACCCAAGTTCCGCGAGTTGCACCCGGATGTCAGCATTTCTTTGAACCTGAGCGACCGCGTGGTCGATATTGCCGGGGAGGGCTTTGACTGCGCGGTGCGCGTGGGCGATATGCCGGATTCGTCGTTGGTGAGCGTGCGCATGGCCGACAACCGCCGCCTGTGCGTGGCTACCCCCGCCTATCTGGCGCGCCACGGCACGCCGCAAACCCCCGCCGACTTAACGCGCTTTCATTGCCTCACGCTGTCTAGCGATGCCTCGCAAACCCGGGGCTGGGCCTTCAAATTCGCGGCAGAGGGTGTGGGCTACCTCAAGCCCGCGGGCCCGCTGGACTGTAGCGATGGCCAAGTGCTGCACGACTGGTGCATGGCCGGCTACGGTATTGCCTGGCGCAGCACTTGGGAGGTGGAATCCGAGATTGCGGCGGGCCAGTTGGTGGCCATTTTGGAAGACTATGCGGCCCCGCCCAATGGTATTTACGCCGTGTTCCCCCAGCGCAAGCACCTACCGTTGCGGGTGCGGCTGTGGATCGACTTTTTGAAAGAGCGCTATGGCGCGCCCGGGTTTTGGAAAGTGCTGGCGAAATAGGCGCCACTGGGACGCGCGGCCGTTCTATTTCAACTGGTCTGCAGTCAGATTGGAGAAGATATCGCGCAATTCGAACGCCTTGTCTGGCTGCGCGATGCCGGTCGCGGCCACCGGGGCCCGGGCCATGGCGACCGACGGTTTTGCATCCTGGGGTGCCAGCTTTTTTGCCCACTCTGCAGGGGCTGGCATGCGCAGTGCCGACGCGCATTCGGCGGAATACTTCCACACCCACTCGTACTTGGAGTGGTCGACATGCGGCTCGTAGCGGTCCAAACAATGCGCCAACGCCTGTTGAAATGCCAGTGAATAGCGCAGCAGATGGCCACTCCATTTCTTCATGACCAACAGCACTTGCACGTGCTCACCCCGGCGAGGGTCCTGGATGTAATGAACTTCGCAGCCCAGCCACTGGGCCGGTACGCCGGTGGCGCGTAACGTATCTCGGAAGGCGACCCGCACCAGTTCGCGTTGCACATCGCCCGCGGCTTGGCTGGAGTTGGCCGCGCTGTGCATCGCGCTGGGCTCGAACTCGCGGCCGGGTGTTGGGGCGCTGCGTCTGGAAAATTTGAACATGGGGGAGGAAAGCCTGTGAAAAAGTGCGCAAGTGCATGCGACCCAGTGCCGACGTTAACGTCCAACCCGCCGCGCGTCCATCCCCAAATGGGGATTTAGAGCGGCATGCAATGTACTTTTCGGAATGTTCGTGATCTTTGTCACGCGCTGCGCTGCAGTATGATCCGCCCAGTCATTGGGGAGTAGCCGCTCTTTTTATAGAGGCTGACGTCAACATACTTGGCCCCATAGTTTTCTATGGGCCATGGCGGCAGCGGTAGCAATACTTGGCAAGACCTTTGACCACATCGCACTCTGCTAGGCCGGGGAAGCGACGTGGTCATTCGTCTTGTTACCGGCCGTTGGATACCCCATGGAAGCTCTTCTCGTCTCTACTGGCGTTGTCGCCCTTGCTGAAATCGGCGACAAAACCCAACTGCTGGCCTTCATTCTGGCTGCGCGGTTCAAAAAACCCCTTCCCATCATTGGCGGCATTCTGGCCGCCACGCTGATTAACCACGGCCTGGCTGGCGCTCTGGGCGCCTGGATTACCGCTGCCGTCAGTCCCGAAATCTTGCGCTGGGTGCTGGGCGCATCCTTTATTGGCCTGGCGGCTTGGACGCTGATTCCCGACAAGATTGAAGACGAAGAGACGCAAATCGCCTCCAAGCTAGGCGTGTTCGGCGCCACCTTTGTTACCTTTTTTTTGGCCGAGATGGGCGACAAAACCCAGATCGCCACCATTGCCCTGGCCGCGCATTACGCCAGCCCCTGGCTGGTGCTGCTAGGCACCACGCTGGGCATGCTGATTGCGGATGTGCCCGCCGTACTGGTGGGCAATAAGCTGGCAGACAAAATCCCCATGAGGCTGGTGCACTCCATTGCGGCCGGGGTTTTTGCGCTGCTGGGTGTGGCTACCTTGCTAGGGGCTGGCGCCCAACTGGGGTTTTAGCCAGAGGCCAAAACCCTGTCCTGCGCCCCAATGAACGCCTTGCGAAACTCTATCGGGTTAGAAATACCCGCAATAGGGGCATGCGCGGTGCCCGTGCCACCAAATATGAGGGTCCCGAAGTTAAACATGCGCCCCATCACCGCCTGGTCCACCTGGATGCTCTCCACCTTGTTCAGGTTGATCTCCATGGTGCTACGGCGGATGAAGCCAGTTTTAACGATGACGCGCTTGGTGGTGATAGCCAGCTCGGTGGTCTTGTAGCGGATGTAGGCCAAACCCAAAAAGTACAGCCCAACCACAATGGGCAGCAGCACGATGCCCAGTGCAATCAGGTGCCACATCGACCACAGGCTGATGTGGCCTTGGTGCACGATTTTCTCGTCTGCGACTAGCGCGCCTTCAACGTAACTTGTCATGGGTTTCCTTTGTTTACTATCAAATTTATAGCGGCTCGGGCAGGTTATACCCGGGCCCGATGGCGATTAGGCTTGTAATTCGCGCAAAAAAAGCCTCAATCCTTGCCAAACTCGTCACCCAGTTCGGCCGCCCGTTTCTCGGCGGCAAACAGTGCCTGGGCAAATTTCTCTTTCACACCACTGGCATCCAGGCTGGTGATGGCGGCGTAGGTGGTTCCGCCCTTGCTGGTCACGCGCTGGCGCAGGACTTCAGGGGGCTCGTCAGACGCGCGCGCCAGCTCCCCCGCGCCAATGAACGTGGCTACAGCCAGGCGCATGGCCTGGTCGCGCGGCAGACCCATCTGGGCGCCGGCAGTGGTCATGGCCTCCAAAAAATAAAACACGTAGGCCGGGCCGGAGCCGGACAGCGCCGTTACCGCGTCCAGTTGCGTTTCACGCTCCAGCCACAAAAATTCTCCGGTGGTGCCGACGATGCGTTCAGCATGCTGGCGGTCGGCTCCGGTTACCGCCGGGCTGGCCACCATCGCCGTGATGCCTTTGCCAATCAGCGCTGGGGTGTTGGGCATGGTGCGGATGATGCGCTGCACGCCCAACCAGCCGGCAATGCTGTCGATGCGGATACCGGCGGCCACGCTAATGTGCAGGGCGCTGTGGGTAAATGCTTGCACCTGCAGCGCAGCGTCCTTGAAGGTTTGAGGCTTGACCGCCCAGATGACGATGGAGGCGGTCTCCAAAAACGCACTTGCCTCAGCCTGCGCGACGATGCCAAAGTCGGCCTGCAGGCGCTCCCGCGCCTCTAGCCAGGGCTCCAGCACGTCAATGTCAGTGGGGGAAATGCCAGTGCGAATCAGGCCGCCGATGATGGCGCTGGCCATGTTGCCGCCGCCGATGAATGCGATGCGTGTGCCCATACAATTCCAGGTTAGGTGGCGGTGTGCCTAGCGCCAGAGTCTATCGAAAGCCGTGTAGTGCCATGGCAAGCGGCGCGTGGGCTGGTGTATGTGCTTTCAAAGGGTGGTTTGGCGTACTGCGTGCTCCCAGCCTTGCATGAGCTCGGCCGAGCGTGCGGCCGACATGGTTGGTAAAAAGCGGCGCTCGGCCTTCCACAAGTCGGACAGTTCGGCGGTGCTGGTGTAAACCCCGGTCGTCAGCCCCGCCAGGTAGGCCGCTCCGAGTGCCGTGGTCTCGGTTACCGCAGGTCGTACGACCGGAATGCCCAGCAGATCGGCCTGAAATTGCATCAACAAATCGTTGACACAGGCGCCGCCATCTACCCGCAGCTCAGACACCGCCGCAGCCCCAGCGCTGACAGCATCACGGCTCATCGCCTGCAGCAGTGCCGCGCTTTGGAATGCGATACTTTCCAGCGCTGCCCGCGCTATGTGGGCCAGGCTTGTGCCCCGGGTCAAGCCAGTAATCGAGCCGCGCGCATCCGGCTTCCAGTAGGGCGCGCCCAGTCCGGTAAAAGCGGGCACTACGATCACGCCACCAGAGTCTGGCACGCTCTGCGCCAAGCTTTGTACCTCGCCACTGCCCGCGATGGCGCGTAGCCCGTCGCGCAGCCATTGCACCACCGCACCGCCCACAAATACGCTGCCCTCCAGCGCAAACGCAGGGGCTGCGCTCGTCTGTGCCGCGCTGGTGGTAATGAGGCCGTTTTTCGATGTTTGAAACGTGTTGCCCGTGTGCATGAGCATGAAGCAGCCCGTGCCGTAGGTGTTTTTCACCATACCGGCCTTGAAGCAGGCCTGACCAAACAGCGCGCTTTGTTGATCGCCCGCCACGCCGCCTATGGGTAGGGCGTGGCCCAGCAGCGCCGGTACAACTTCGCCAAAAAGCGAGGCTGAGGGCTGCACCACAGCCATCAGACTCGCTGGAATGTCCAGCGCCCGCAGCAGGTCCTCATCCCACAAATTGGTGTGTACATTGAACAGCATGGTGCGAGAGGCGTTGCTCACGTCAGTGGCGTGCACCTGGCCCGCCGTCAATTGCCAGATCAGCCAGCTGTCGATGGTGCCAAACGCCAGTTCGCCGTTAGCTGCCTGCGCGCGGGCGCCCGGCACGTTATCCAGTATCCACTTGAGTTTGGTGCCAGAGAAATACGCATCGACCAAGAGGCCAGTCTTATCGCGGATGGTCTCAGCAAGCCCGCGGGCGCGTAGATCGGCACATGTGGGCTCGGCGCGCCGGTCTTGCCAGACGATGGCGTGGTGAATCGGTACGCCAGTGGCGCGGTTCCACACCACGGTGGTCTCACGCTGGTTCGTAATGCCCACCGCTTTGACTTGCGCGGCGGTGATACCGGCTTGTGCCAGCGCGTCGCGCGCACTGGACAATTGCAGGCGCCAGATCTCGAGCGCATCGTGCTCCACCCAGCCAGGCTGGGGGTAGATCTGCGGCAGCTCGTGTTGCGCCATGGCTAGCGTACGGCCGGTCGGGTCAAACACGATACTGCGGCAGCTAGAAGTTCCCTGGTCCAGGGCGAGAAGGTAGGTCATGGTGCAAATGTAATGTTGTGGGGTGCGGGCGCCCGGGTGCCGGTCACGGCGGCGCGACTTGCAGGTGCACCTGGGCTTCTTCGAGCAGGGCTTGAAAGGGGTCCGGAGGGGCCGCATCCGTAAAGATACGGTCGATCTGGTACAGCGTGGCGACCTCGACCATGGCGGGGCGGTTGAACTTGCTGATATCTGCGGCGAGCCACACCTCGCGCGCGTGCGAAATGATGGTCTGTGAGACCTTGACTTCCCGGTAGTCGTAGTCCCGCAACGAGCCATCTGCCTCGATTCCAGAAATACCAATCAGCGCAATGTCCACCTTGAACTGGCGGATGAAATCCACCGCAGCCTCGCCCACGATGCCTTGGTCGCGGCCGCGCACGACGCCACCCACCACGATTACCTCGCATTGCGGATTGGCGCTGAGAATGCTGGCCACGTTCAGGTTGTTGGTGATGACCCGCAGGCCCGCGTGCTGCAGCAGGGCCCGCGCAATGGCCTCGGTGGTGGTGCCGATGTTGAGTATCAGCGAGCAGTCGTTGGGCACCGCAGCCGCTACTGATTTGGCGATGCGCAATTTGCCATCCGCGTTCAATATCTCGCGCTGCTGATGCGCAATGTTTTCGATGGTTGAGCGCGGTACGCGCACCCCACCGTGGAAGCGGGCGAGCAAACCCTTTTCGGCCAGGCGCTGTACATCGCGCCGCACGGTTTGCAGGGTTACGCCGAGGGTGTCTGCCAAATACTCAACCGTGACGGAACCTTGCGCCTGCACGACGGAGAGCAAAGTGATTTGTCTGGGATTGGAGTTCATGGCGTGGTTGTAGTTGTTTGCGTGTGCCTCCCAACTTTAAAACGAATCAAAAGGAATATTTATAGGGTAAATACTAGGAGTAAACGAATCAAAACGAAGAATAATCATCGAAATAGAAAATTGTTAAATCGCAAGTCAACAAGAAAAGGTGAGTGGATGCAGTTATCTCTTGAGCGCATTAGCAAAAAGGTGGGGCCGCAAACGTGGCTGTACGACCTGAGCATTGCGCCCCACAGTGGCACCGTGACGGTGTTGCTGGGTGCCACGCAAGCCGGTAAAACCAGCCTGATGCGCATCATGGCGGGCTTGGACGCGCCTACTGCGGGCGATGTTTTGGTGGATGGAAAAAGCGTGGTGGGTGTGCCCGTGCGTGCACGCAACGTATCCATGGTCTACCAACAGTTCATTAACTACCCGTCGTTTAGGGTGCGTGACAACATCGCTTCGCCGCTAAAGCTGCGTGGCGAGAAAAATATTGAACAGCGCGTGCGAGAGTTGGCAGAGAAACTGCATATAGAAATGTTCCTGGACCGTTACCCAGCCGAGTTGTCTGGCGGGCAACAACAGCGTGTTGCGCTCGCCCGGGCTTTGGCCAAAGGGGCGCCTTTGATGCTGCTCGATGAGCCGCTGGTGAACCTGGACTACAAGTTGCGCGAAGAGTTGCGGGACGAGCTCAGTGCATTGTTTGCAGCGGGCGACTCTACCGTGATCTACGCCACTACTGAACCTGGCGAAGCACTGCTGCTGGGCGGCTACACCGCCGTACTGGACCAAGGCGAGTTGCTGCAGTACGGCCCCACCTCCGAGGTATTTCATGCGCCCAACTCGCTGCGCGTGGCGCGTGCGTTTAGCGATCCGCCCATGAATCTGCTGGCAGCGACTGCCGCATCCGCCGGGGCGCAACTGGCGCACGGCCCCCTGATTTCCCGGACGCTCCCGACCCCGCGTTCTGCCACCCTGACGGTGGGCATTCGGGCCAGTGCCTTGCGCGTGCAGGCGCAGGAGGGGGACCTGAGCCTGTCCGGCGCCGTAGAGCTGGCTGAAATTTCGGGGACCGACACTTTCGTGCATTTCAAGACGGCTGTGGGCGAGCTGGTGGCGCAACTCACGGGTGTGCACCATTTTGATCTGGGTCAACCTGTGACCTTTCATTTCAACCCCGCACAGACGTTTGTGTTTGATGCCGAGGGCTTGCTGCTTGTGGCACCACTGCGCGGTAAAGGACGCTGATATGGCACGCATTGAACTGGACCTGGCCCACGCCTACCGGCCGAACCCGAAGCAGGATAGTGACTACGCGCTGCTTCCGTTAAAGATGACGTTTGAAGACGGCGGCGCCTATGCCCTACTTGGTCCCTCGGGCTGCGGCAAGACAACTTTGCTCAACATCATGTCGGGCTTGGTAACCCCTTCTGCGGGGAGCGTGAAGTTCGATGGCTTGGATGTGACCAGTCGTACGCCCCAGCAGCGCAATATTGCACAGGTATTTCAGTTCCCAGTGATTTACGACACCATGACCGTGGCGGAGAACCTGGCATTTCCGCTGCGCAATCGCAAAATGCCAGAAGACCAGATCAAGAAGCGTGTGAACGTCATTGCGGAAATGCTGGAGATGAGCGGCCAACTGAACCAGCGCGCCGCTGGGCTGTCGGCCGATGCAAAGCAAAAAATATCGCTGGGGCGGGGATTGGTGCGGCCTGATGTGTCTGCTGTATTGTTTGACGAGCCGCTAACGGTGATTGACCCGCACTTGAAATGGCAACTGCGCCGCAAGCTCAAGCAAATCCACCATGAGCTCAAACTGACTCTGATT
This sequence comes from Rhodoferax sp., assembly GCA_046595515.1. GTDB lineage: Bacteria > Pseudomonadota > Gammaproteobacteria > Burkholderiales > Burkholderiaceae_C > Allorhodoferax. The sequence continues at coordinate 102,970 of JBKJOV010000017.1, forward strand.
TATGTGACGCACGACCAAGTAGAGGCGCTGACCTTTGCGGACCAGGTGATGGTGATGACGCGCGGCCGTGCAGTGCAAGTGGGCTCCGCTGCCGAGTTGTTTGAGCGGCCAAGTCACACCTTCGTCGGGCACTTTATTGGCTCACCGGGGATGAACTTTTTACCGGGTCGCTGTACGCAAGGTGAATTCCACACCGCAGGCATATGCGTGGCGCTGGCGCCGGGACACGCTTTGCCAGACGGGGAGTTCAAGTTAGGGGTGCGACCAGAACACGTTTCCTTGGCGCAGGCGCAGGCACCCGGCGCAGTGCCCATGGTGGTCTCCAAAATACAGGATGTGGGAACCCACATGGTTTTGAGCGCCCATCGTGAAGGAGTTGTGCTCAAAGCGCGTTTGACCACCGACACCCTGGCGCCTGAAGTTGGAGACTCCGTTTGGCTCCAAGTTATCGGCGAGCACACCTGTTTCTATAAAAATGAGGAAATCGTGGCATGAGTACGACGATCAAGCCAGTCAACCAGAAAGCCTGGTTTTTGATCCTACCCATGCTGATATGCGTGGCCTTCTCGGCCATCCTGCCGCTAATGGTGGTGGTGAATTATTCGGTGCAGGACATCATCTCGCCGGAGCGCCGTGTATTTGTGGGGACAGAGTGGTTCGCTTCCATCATGCGCGACGAAGAGCTTCACGGTGCCTTGTGGCGCCAAATCACATATTCATGTGCCGTGCTGGCCGTTGAATTACCACTCGGTATCCTGCTGGCGCTGTCCATGCCAACCCACGGCTGGAAGTCGTCTGCTGCGCTGGTTATCGTGTCACTCTCGCTGCTCATTCCCTGGAACGTGGTGGGCACCATCTGGCAGATTTTTGGTCGTACCGACATTGGGCTGATGGGCGCCGCGCTGCAAGGGTTGGGCGTGGACTACAGCTACACCGGCAATGCGGTACATGCATGGCTCACGGTGTTGCTGATGGACGTATGGCATTGGACGCCACTGGTGGCGCTGCTGGGTTACGCTGGTTTGCGTTCTATTCCTGACGCCTACTACCAGGCCGCCAGTATTGACGGAGCGAGCAAGCTGGATGTGTTTCGCTATGTGCAGTTGCCCAAGATGCGTGGCGTGCTGATGATTGCAGTGCTGCTGCGCTTTATGGACAGCTTCATGATTTACACCGAGCCCTTTGTCCTGACGGGCGGCGGGCCGGGTAATTCGACCACGTTTCTATCGCAGTTCCTCACGCAAAAAGCCGTGGGTCAATTTGACCTGGGTCCGGCTGCAGCTTTCTCGCTCATTTACTTTCTAATTATTTTGCTGCTGTGCTTTATCTTGTACAACTGGATGCAGCGTGTTGGCACACAAGCTAAGGAGGGCGGTCATGCATAGGCCAAAATTTCAAAAGCGCTCGCTATTCATGCTTGCGTACATTGTGTTTGCGCTGTTACCCATCTACTGGATGGTCAACATGTCTTTCAAGACCAACAATGAGATTTTGGCCGGGTTCACGCTGTTCCCCGATCGTTTCACCTGGGATAACTACAAGACCATCCTGACCGATCCCGCCTGGTATTCGGGCTACATCAACAGCCTGATTTATGTCGGCATTAACACGGTCATCTCACTAACCGTGGCCCTGCCTGCTGCCTATGCGTTTTCGCGCTACAGCTTTCTGGGCGACAAGCATGTGTTCTTCTGGTTGCTGACCAACCGGATGACGCCGCCAGCGGTGTTTTTGCTGCCGTTCTTCCAGCTCTACACCTCCGTGGGTTTGATGGATACGCACATTGCGGTGGCGCTGGTGCACCTGCTCTTCAACGTACCGTTAGCTGTGTGGATTCTGGAAGGTTTCATGAGCGGCATTCCACGCGAGATTGACGAGACGGCATATATTGATGGCTACTCTTTTCCACGATTCTTCATCAGAATCTTCATCCCGCTGATTAAAGCGGGCGTCGGTGTAGCGGCGTTCTTTTGTTTTATGTTCAGTTGGGTAGAACTGCTATTGGCGCGTACGCTGACCAGTGTGAATGCCAAACCCATAGCTGCCACGATGACGCGCACGGTGTCTGCCTCAGGCATGGACTGGGCTACCCTGGCCGCCGCTGGGGTGCTGACCATCGTGCCCGGTGCCATAGTCATTTGGTTTGTGCGCAACTACATCGCCAAGGGGTTTGCGATGGGGCGCGTTTAAGAGGACTCAACGATGTTTGAATGGATGGCTTGGACAACCCCCGTAGCAGTTTTTTTCGCGTGTATTGCGCTCATGCTCATTGGCATGACGGCGTGGGAAATTTACTCGCCCACGGTTTCACGCAGGGGGTTTCTCCCGCTAGAGACAACGCGTGGTGACCGCCTTTTCATCGGTTTGCTTGGCGCAGCGTATGTGAACCTCGCATTTATCGGAATCAGTGGTCGTTTCACCGAATGGCTGAGTCTCGACGCGGAGCCTTCGGTTTGGATTAGTTTCTCGCTGTCTATGGTGGTTCTGGGACTGGTTATGCGCAAAGGTTGATTTTTCTCGCGCAATGACTCAACACCCTGGAGCCGTTGCATCTTTTTCTACAGGGTTGAATTACAACAAGGAGATTGAAAGATGAAATTGCGATATTCCGTATTGGCCGTCGCCATGGCTTGTGCCATGGGTTCGCAGGGCTGGGCTGACGAAGCTGCAGCCAAGAAGTGGATTGACAACGAGTTTCAGCCGTCCACCCTGAGCAAGGCACAACAGACCGTTGAGATGAAGTGGTTCATAGACGCAGCCCAGAAACTGCGAACGAAGGGCGTAAAGGAAATTTCGGTAGTGTCTGAAACCATCGCGACCCACGAGTACGAGTCGAAGACGCTGGCGAAGGCCTTTGAAGAAATTACCGGCATCAAAGTCAAGCACGACCTGATCGGTGAAGGTGACGTGGTGGAGAAGCTGCAAACCTCTATGCAGTCGGGCAAATCTATTTACGATGGTTGGATCACCGACTCTGACCTGATCGGCACCCACTACCGATACGGCAAGATACTGAGCTTGACCGACTATATGGCGGGCGCTGGAAAAGAGTGGACTAACCCCGGATTGGATCTGAAGGACTTCATTGGAACCAGCTTCACCACAGCGCCAGACGGCAAGCTGTACCAGCTGCCAGACCAACAATTTGCAAATTTGTACTGGTTCCGAGCAGACTTGTTTGACAGGCCAGAGATCAAAGCGAAATTCAAGGCCAAATACGGCTACGACCTGGGCGTACCCCTGAACTGGAGTGCCTACGAAGATATTGCCGCTTTCTTTACCAACGATGTGAAAAATATCGACGGTAAGCCCATTTACGGGCACATGGACTATGGCAAGAAAGACCCATCTCTGGGCTGGCGCTTTACTGATGCGTGGTTGTCGATGGCAGGTTCTGCGGACATCGGCATTCCTAACGGTAAGCCTGTCGATGAGTGGGGTATTCGGGCATCCGCAGACGGCTGTACACCACAAGGTGCATCTGTGTCACGCGGTGGTGCAACTAACTCTCCGGCCGCGGTATATGCCCTGACTAAATATATCGACTGGATGAAAAAGTACTCACCTAAGGAGGCTATCGGCATGACCTTCGGGGAAGCTGGCCCGGTGCCGGCCCAAGGGCAAATCGCGCAACAAATCTTCTGGTACACGGCCTTCACTGCCGACATGATCAAGCCCGGTCTGCCAGTGGTGAACGCAGATGGCACCCCCAAATGGCGCATGGCCCCTGGCCCCAATGGCCCGTATTGGAAGCAAGGCATGCAAAACGGCTACCAGGACGTAGGTTCTTGGACTTTCTTTAAAGATCACGATACGAATAAGGTTGCTGCGGCTTGGCTGTACGCACAGTTCGTAACCGCCAAAACTACGTCCTTAAAAAAGACGGTGGTGGGCTTGACCCCCATTCGTGAGTCCGACATCCAGTCCAAAGCCATGACCGACATGGCGCCCAAGCTGGGCGGTCTGGTGGAGTTCTACCGTAGCCCAGCCCGCGTGGCGTGGACGCCTACCGGCACCAATGTGCCCGACTACCCAAAGCTGGCGCAGCTGTGGTGGAAGAACGTGGCGGTAGCAGTGACAGGCGAGAAGACACCCCAAGCCGCGATGGACAATTTGGCCGACGAGATGGACGCTGTGATGGCTCGCTTGGAACGCTCTGGCATGGCAGCTTGCCCGCCCAAGCTCAATGCGAAGACTAGCCCTGACAAGTGGTTGAGCGACAAAGGTGCGCCTTGGAAGAAGCTGGCCAATGAAAAGCCTAAGGGTGAAACTATCGCCTACGACACGTTGTTGAGTGCCTGGAAGAACGGCAAGGTGCGCTAACAAACCGCCTTGAGTGGATCGTTGAGTACCGGCCATGCAAAAAAGATTTTGCATGGCCGTTTCTAAATAGAAAACATACTATGGATATAGATCCTGTGCCCCAACTCACCAATCGCGAGGCACTGTTCAAATGCTTAGCGCAGGATCGTTTGTATGACTTGGCTGTTGTGGGTGGCGGCGCCACTGGCCTCGGCGTAGCGCTGGATGCGGCAGCCCGTGGATTGAGCGTGGTCTTGATCGAGTCGCACGACTTCGCCAAGGGCACCTCATCGCGTGCGACCAAACTTGTACATGGCGGTGTGCGCTATTTGGCACAAGGCAATATTTCTTTGGTGCGAGAGGCGTTGCATGAACGCACCACTCTTCTGCGCAATGCCGCCCACCTGGCACAGCCGCTGGCGTTTGTGATGCCGTCGTACAAATGGTGGGAAACCCCGTTCTACGGCGCTGGGCTAACGGCCTACGACTTATTGGCAGGCAAAGCAGGGCTTGGAAAAACCGAATTTTTAGGTCGCAACGCCACCCTGCAATTGTTGCCGACGGCATCACCCGAAGGGCTCAAGGGTGGCGTGAAGTACTGGGATGGGCAGTTCAATGACGCACGCTTAGCCCTCGCCTTGGCTAGAACCGCTGCGTTGCATGGCGCCTTGTTGCTGAACTACTGCCAGGCATCCAATTTGCTATTTGAAGGCGGTAAGGTTGCAGGCTTGCAGTGCCAGGATACGATCTCTGGGCAAGCGTATTCCATTCGCAGTCGCTGCGTGGTTAATGCTACGGGGGTTTGGGTGGATACCTTGCGCGATATAGATGGCGCAGCAAATGCAGGAGACGGGCGTCAACCCACTAAACCCATGGTGGCACCCAGCCAAGGTGTACACATCGTGGTGGGCCGCGAATTTCTGGGTGGCGATACTGCGCTGATGGTTCCCAAAACCGCCGATGGACGGGTGCTGTTCGCTGTTCCGTGGCTTGGAAAGGTAATTTTAGGCACGACCGACACGCCGCGACACGATTTAGCCCGTGAGCCATTGCCTTTTCAAGAGGAGGTCGATTTCATCCTAAAAGAATCCGCGCGCTACTTGCGCCGCGCACCCACCGTCGCTGATGTCAAAAGCATTTGGGTCGGTTTAAGGCCATTGGTCAGACCGCAAGACGAAGATGGCGACAGCACCAAGCGGCTGAGCCGCGAGCACACCGTCATAGTCAGCCGAAGTGGACTGGTGACGGTAACCGGCGGTAAGTGGACAACCTACCGCGCTATGGCCGAAGACGTGCTGGAGGTGTGTGCCGCAAAAGGACTGATTCCGTGGCATCACGCGGGCGCAACAACACACTTGCACGTGGTCGGATCCCCATTAGCCGGTATTACAAGCGCGTCTATTAGCTTGCCGCCAGGGTTGCATTCCTATGGCTCTGAGCAAGCAGCAGTGCTGGCGCTGCCCGGCGCTGATCGATGGTTGTGCCCCGGGTTGAGTGAAGCGATGGTGCGTTTCGCGGCGCGCTATGAATATGCGCTTCACGTGGAGGACATGCTGGCAAGACGGTCACGGCTGCTGTTCTTGGATGCCGCTCTGGCTGGCAGCGTGGCTTCCGGCGTCGCTGAAATCTTGGTGGAGGAAACCGGTCAAGCTGCCAAACCAGAAGAATTCATGGCCCTTTGTGAGCAATATTTGTACGTGCCCAATAAATAAAGTTGACGAGCACTCGAAACTGCTGCATAATCGAGGGCTTCGCTTGTAAAAGCTGAAGGTTCTGCCCAAATAGAAGTCGTGCAAGTGGTTTGTGCGGTGGATAGCGGGCCCAAGACTGATCTGCTGCTGCAGTTGGCAATTTTGTCAACTGTCGTGTCAGGTGCAAGTTGGGAATAATGAAATGATCCAGACTGAATCTCGATTAGAAGTGGCCGACAACACTGGCGCGAAATCTGTCCTGTGCATTAAGGTGCTAGGTGGTTCGAAGCGTCGTTATGCAAGTGTTGGCGACATTATTAAAGTTAGCATCAAAGAGGCTGCTCCCCGTTCACGCGTCAAAAAAGGCGAAGTGTACAGCGCGGTAGTGGTTCGCACCGCCAAAGGCATCCGCCGCAGCGATGGTTCTTTGGTGAAATTTGATGGCAACGCAGCAGTGCTGTTGAATGCCAAATTAGAGCCTATCGGCACCCGTATTTTTGGACCCGTGACGCGTGAATTGCGTACCGAAAAGTTCATGAAGATCGTGTCCCTGGCACCTGAAGTTTTGTAAGGACGCGCCATGAATAAGATTCGCAAAGGCGATGAAATCATCGTTATCGCAGGACGCGATAAGGGTAAGCGCGGCAAGATTGCTCTGCGCAAAGACGACTCCTACGTGGTGGTTGATGGTGTGAATCTGGTTAAGAAGCACACGAAGCCAAACCCCATGAAGGGCACAACAGGCGGCATCGTTGAAAAGACCATGCCTCTGCACCAGTCGAATGTAGCGATCTTCAATGCCGCAACCGGCAAGGCTGATCGTGTGGGCATCAAGCAGCTGGCAGACGGTAAGCGCGTTCGCGTTTACAAGTCCACTGGCGAAGAAATCAAGGTGGCATAAAGATGGCACGTCTCCAACAACATTACCGTGAAAAGCTTGCGCCAGAGTTGATGGCTAAGTTTGGCTACACATCGCCAATGCAAGTCCCTCGTCTGACGAAGATCACCCTGAACATGGGTGTCAGCGAAGCCGTAGCCGACAAAAAGGTTATGGACCACGCCGTGTCTGATATGACCAAGATTGCTGGCCAAAAGCCTGTAGTGACCAAGTCTAAAAAGGCGATTGCGGGTTTCAAGATTCGTGAGAACCAGGCCATCGGTTGCATGGTGACATTGCGCGGTGTTCAGATGTATGAATTCCTGGACCGCTTTGTCACAGTTGCTTTGCCTCGCGTTCGCGACTTTCGTGGTATCTCCGGGCGTGCTTTTGACGGCCGTGGAAACTACAACATCGGCGTGAAAGAGCAGATCATTTTTCCTGAAATTGAATATGACAAGGTTGATGCCTTGCGCGGCCTCAATATCAGTATCACCACAACGGCAAAAAACGACGAAGAAGCGAAAGCCCTTCTGACTGGATTCCGTTTCCCGTTCAAGAATTGAGGTGACCTGTGGCTAAGATGGCATTGATCGAACGCGAAAACAAGCGTGACAAATTGGCAGCGAAGTATGCCAAGAAGTACGCTGGATTCAAGGCAATCGCCGGTGACGTGAAGCGTACCGAAGATGAGCGTGCTGCAGCCCGTTTGGGTCTGCAAAAGCTGCCGAAGAATGCAAACCCCCACCGTCAACGTAACCGTTGCTCCATTACTGGACGCCCACGTGGCACCTTCCAGCATTTTGGACTCGGACGTTCCAAAATCCGTGAAATGGCTTTTGCCGGAGAAATTCCTGGCATCGTCAAGGCCAGCTGGTAAGCGACAGGAGAACCAATATGAGCATGAGTGATCCCATCGCCGATCTGTTGACACGCATCCGCAATGCGCAAATGGTTGCTAAGACGACGGTTTCTGTACCGTCTTCCAAAGTAAAAATTGCGATTGCCCAAGTGTTGAAAGACGAAGGCTACATCGACGGTTTCAAGGTCTCCACCGCAGGTGGTAAATCTGAACTGGAAATCGCACTGAAGTACTACGCTGGCAAGCCAGTTATCGAGCGCATTGAGCGCGTGAGCCGCCCTGGTTTGCGTGTGTATCGCGGTAGCGATGCTATTCCGCAGGTCCAGAATGGACTGGGTGTAGCCATCGTAACGACGCCGCAAGGCGTAATGACTGACCGCAAAGCGCGCGCAACCGGTGTCGGTGGCGAAGTTTTGTGTTACGTCGCCTAAACCTACATAGAGGAGAAATAAAAAATGTCCCGTGTAGGTAAATTGCCCGTCATCGTGCCAACCGGCGTTGAGGTGTCCGTCAAGGATTCCGTTATCAGCGTCAAGGGCACTGGTGGCACATTGCTGCTGACTTTGAACTCCTTGGTAACGTTGGAAAACGCTGCAGGTAAGTTGAGTTTCAAAGCCGCAAATGACTCCCGTGAAGCTGACGCTATGTCCGGCACCATGCGCCAGCTGGTGAATAACATGGTACTTGGCGTGTCCAAGGGTTTTGAGAAGAAGCTGAGTTTGGTTGGAGTGGGTTACAAAGCCCAAGCTGCCGGTACCAAGCTGAACCTCGCTGTGGGATATTCTCACCCCGTTAATTTCGATATGCCTGCCGGGATTGCTGTTGCAACTCCGACGCCAACCGAAATTTTGATCAAAGGTGCTGACCGCCAGCGTGTTGGCCAGATCGCCGCTGAGATTCGTGCTGTTCGTCCACCAGAGCCCTACAAAGGCAAAGGTATCCGCTACGCGGACGAAAAGATCACGATCAAAGAAACCAAGAAGAAATAAGGAGCTGCAACATGTTGACCAAAAAAGAGCAGCGTCTTCGCAGAGCCCGACAGACCCGCATACGTATCGCCGATCAAGGCGTTGCGCGTTTGACTGTCAATCGCACCAACTTGCACATCTACGCCGCAGTGATCTCTGGCGATGGCGGCAAGGTTCTGGCATGCGCTTCGACGGCAGAAGCCGAGGTTCGCAAGTCCTTGGGTGGGTCGGGCAAAGGCGGAAACGTCTCGGCTGCGCAAATTATCGGCAAGCGTGTTGCTGAAAGAGCCAAAGCTGCTGGCGTTGAAAAAGTAGCGTTTGATCGTGCAGGTTTTGCGTACCATGGCCGCGTAAAAGCGTTGGCTGATGCGGCACGTGAAGCTGGCTTGCAGTTCTAAGCAGATCGGAAATAAAGATGGCTAAAGTACAAGCGAAAATGCAAGGCAAGGCAGAGGGTCCTGAGGACGGTCTGCGCGAAAAAATGATCGCGATCAATCGCGTCACCAAAGTTGTTAAGGGCGGACGCATTCTGGGTTTCGCAGCATTGACCGTAGTTGGTGATGGCGAAGGTCGTATCGGCATGGGTAAGGGCAAATCGAAAGAAGTGCCTGCAGCCGTGCAAAAAGCAATGGAAGAAGCGCGTCGCAATATGATCAAGGTGTCGTTGAAAAACGGCTCTATTCACCACAAAGTGAACGGTCACCACGGTGCTGCCAACGTAATGATGGCTCCAGCCCCTAAGGGAACAGGCATCATCGCTGGCGGGCCCATGCGCGCAGTGTTTGAGGTGGTTGGTATCACCGACATCGTGGCCAAGAGCCACGGTTCCAGCAACCCGTATAACATGGTTCGCGCTACTTTGGATGCATTGAAAGTGTCGACGACACCTTCAGAAGTTGCTGCTAAACGTGGTAAGACCGTCGAAGAGATCTTCGTTTAATCGAGGACCGCACCATGACAACACAACAAACCGTAAAAATCCAATTGGTGCGTAGCCCGATTGGTTGTAAAGAGTCTCATCGCGCCACAGTGCGCGGTTTGGGCCTTCGCAAGATCCGCAGCACAAGCGAGTTGGTGGACACACCGGAAGTGCGCGGCATGATTAACAAGATCGCCTACTTGGTTCGGGTGCTCTAAGGAGTCAATGATGGAACTCAACAGCATTAAACCTGCAGATGGTGCTAAGCACTACAAACGTCGCGTCGGTCGCGGTATCGGCTCTGGTATTGGAAAAACCGCTGGTCGTGGCCATAAAGGTCAAAAGTCTCGTGCCGGTGGTTACCACAAGGTAGGCTTTGAAGGCGGTCAAATGCCAATGCACCGCCGCTTGCCGAAGCGGGGATTCAAGTCGCATTTGCTGCAATTCAATGCCGAGGTCACGTTGACTTCTCTCGAAGCTCTAGGCTTGGCTGAGGTGGACATGTTGTCTCTGAAGCAGGCGCGTTTGATCGGGCAAATGGCCAAAGTCGTGAAGGTGATCAACACCGGTGTACTGACCAAGGCCGTGAAGCTCAATGGCATCGGCGCTACAGCTGGGGCTAAGGCTGCGATCGAAGCTGTTGGCGGCAGCGTCGCCTAAAACTGAATCGCGAAGAGGCATAAGTGGCAACTAACGCAGCTCAATTGGCAAAGACAGGAAAGTTCGGCGACTTGCGCAGACGGCTTGTTTTCTTGCTACTTGCATTGGTGGTGTACCGTATTGGTGCGCATATACCCGTGCCTGGCGTAGATCCAGCGCAGTTGCAACAGCTTTTCAAGGGTCAGGAGGGCGGAATTCTGAGCCTCTTCAACATGTTCTCGGGCGGTGCGCTGTCTAGGTTCACTATTTTTGCTTTGGGGATTACGCCGTACATATCGGCTTCAATCGTCATGCAATTATTGACCTACGTACTTCCCGCTTTTGAGCAGTTGAAGAAGGAAGGCGAAGCTGGACGTCGCAAGATCACGCAGTACACGCGGTATGGTACTTTGGGGTTGGCTTTGTTCCAGTCTCTGGGTATCGCGATGGCATTAGAGAGCTCAAATGGGCTGGTGATTGCTCCTGGATTCGGCTTCCGTATGACTGCGGTAGTCACGTTGACCGCAGGCACTATGTTTTTAATGTGGTTGGGTGAACAAATCACTGAGCGCGGTCTTGGGAACGGCATTTCAATTCTAATTTTTGGCGGAATCGCGGCAGGTTTACCAAGTGCGATCGGTGGACTACTTGAGCTTGTCCGTACAGGGGCGATGAGTATCATCGTTGCCATGTTGGTTGTTGTTTTAGTGGCCGCTGTCACCTACTTTGTCGTATTTGTAGAGCGGGGCCAACGGAAAATTCTAGTCAATTATGCGAGGCGCCAAGTAGGTAATAAGGTTTATGGTGGGCAGTCGTCTCACTTGCCACTGAAGCTAAACATGGCTGGCGTAATTCCTCCCATTTTTGCGTCATCTATTATTTTGATGCCGGCTACGATTGCGAATTGGTTTAGTTCCGGTGAGTCTATGCACTGGTTGAAAGACATTGCGAGCACCTTAGCCCCAGGGCAGCCGATTTACGTGATGTTGTATGCAGCTGCTATTGTATTTTTCTGCTTTTTTTACACGGCCTTGGTATTCAACAGCCGCGAGACTGCTGACAATTTGAAAAAGAGCGGCGCGTTCATTCCAGGTATTCGGCCGGGCGAGCACACTGCCAAGTACATCGATAAAATTTTGTTACGCTTGACGCTTGCCGGCGCCATTTACATTACGTTTGTGTGCCTGCTGCCAGAATTTTTGATCCTGAAGTACAACGTACCGTTTTATTTTGGTGGGACTTCACTTCTGATCATCGTAGTGGTCACGATGGATTTTATGTCCCAAGTACAAAACTACTTGATGTCGCAGCAATATGAATCGCTCCTTAAGAAGGCGAACTTCAAGGCATCTTAGTAGTCGTAAGTTTAGTGTGAATAGCGCATGTTCCGCGCGAATCGAAGTCGGAACGAAGCGAAGGTTTTTAGGAGAGAGATATGAAAGTTTCAGCTTCGGTCAAGAAAATTTGCCGTAACTGCAAAATCATCCGCCGTAAAGGCGTGGTGCGTGTGATCTGCACGGATCCGCGACACAAGCAGCGGCAAGGTTAATTGCAAGAGTTTTAGAGGACGAAAATGGCACGTATAGCTGGCATCAATATTCCGCCGCAACAACATTCCGAAATTGGTCTCACCGCCATCTTTGGTATCGGTCGCACTCGCGCTCGCAAGATTTGCGAAGCATGTGGCATTGCATATTCCAAAAAGGTCAAGGAATTGACCGATAGTGATCTTGAAAAAATTCGGGATCAGATCGCTCAGTTCACAATCGAAGGTGATCTGCGTCGCGAAACAACGATGAACATCAAGCGTTTGATGGATATCGGTTGCTACCGTGGTTTTCGTCACCGTCGTGGTTTGCCAATGCGTGGTCAGCGCACGCGAACTAACGCACGCACCCGCAAAGGCCCTCGTAAGGCTGCTGCATCTTTGAAGAAATAACAGGGATAAACCATCATGGCAAAAGCTCCCGCCAATAACGCAGCGCAGCGCGTTCGCAAGAAAGTCCGCAAAAATGTTGCTGACGGTATTGCACACGTGCACGCTTCGTTCAATAACACCATCATTACCATTACGGATCGTCAAGGCAATGCGCTGTCTTGGGCATCTTCCGGTGGACAGGGCTTCAAGGGCTCGCGTAAATCTACTCCGTTTGCTGCTCAAGTGGCTTCCGAAGTGGCTGGCCGCGCTGCATTGGAGCAAGGTATCAAGAACCTCGACGTCGAGATCAAAGGGCCTGGTCCTGGTCGCGAGTCTTCGGTGCGTGCACTGGCAGCACTCGGCATTCGTATCAATATGATCGCCGACGTCACTCCAGTTCCACACAACGGTTGCCGCCCGCAAAAGCGTCGCCGTATTTAATTTTTCAACAAGCCCACCGCCACCAACTGCCGTTGGTGGCTCCCGCATTTCTGTGCGGCAGATGACATAAAAGGAAGTTCAAGTGGCACGTTACCTCGGCCCCAAGGCCAAACTCTCTCGCCGTGAAGGCACTGACCTCTTTCTGAAGAGCGCTCGTCGCTCTATTGCAGACAAGGCCAAATTTGACTCTAAGCCCGGCCAGCATGGTCGTACTTCGGGTGCTCGCACGTCAGACTATGGTCTGCAATTGCGCGAAAAGCAAAAAGTGAAGCGCATGTACGGCGTGTTGGAGCGTCAGTTCCGCCGCTACTTCGCGGAGGCGGATCGCCGCAAGGGAAACACTGGCGCAAACTTGCTGGCCCTGCTCGAATCCCGGCTGGACAATGTTGTCTACCGTATGGGGTTCGGTTCTACCCGCGCTGAGGCACGCCAATTAGTGTCTCACAAGGCCATCACTGTGAATGGTGCGTCTGTAAATATCCCGTCCTACATGGTTACAGCTGGAGATATTGTTGCGCTGCGCGACAAGTCTAAGAAGCAAAACCGTGTGGTTGAGGCGCTGCAATTAGCGCAACAAGTGGGTATGCCTGCTTGGGTTGAAGTCAGCATCGAAAAGGCTGAAGGCACTTTCAAGTCTGTCCCTGATCGCGACCAGTTTGGTGCTGACATCAACGAGTCGTTGATCGTCGAGTTGTACTCACGTTAATCCCGTTGAGTTGTTGAATTCGTTCCTTGGCCACGGGGCACCGTGGCCAGGGTGCACCACCAGCCTTACCGATGTAACGAGTCGGGGGTATTGAGAGGAAGCCTGAATGCAAAATAGTTTGCTAAAACCCAAGACAATCAGTGTAGAGCAGCTCGGTAGTAACCGGGCTAAAGTCGCTCTCGAGCCCTTTGAGCGTGGTTACGGTCACACTTTGGGTAATGCACTGCGTCGTGTTTTATTGTCGTCAATGCCTGGATACGCTGCAACAGAGGTGACCATTGCGGGCGTGTTGCATGAGTATTCTTCTATTGATGGCGTACAAGAAGATGTCGTCAATATTTTGTTGAATTTGAAGGGGGTAGTTTTCAAACTACATAACCGCGAAGAGGTTACGTTGAGCCTTCGCAAGGACTCTGAAGGCGTAGTGACTGCGTCTGATATTCAAACGCCGCACGACGTGGAAATCATTAACCCAGGTCATGTGATCGCCAACTTGTCACATGGTGGCAAGCTGGATATGCAAATTAAAGTCGAAAAAGGCCGTGGATATGTTCCCGGTACTATGCGTCGCCATGCGGATGAGCCAACAAAGTCTATTGGGCGTATCGTGCTTGACGCATCGTTTTCACCTGTGAAGCGCGTGAGCTATACGGTGGAGAGTGCGCGTGTGGAGCAACGTACCGACCTAGATAAATTGGTTGTCGAAATCGAGACAAATGGTGCAGTGACTGCGGAAGACGCTGTTCGTGCGTCAGCCAAAATTTTGGTCGAACAGTTGGCTGTATTTGCACAACTCGAGGGTAGTGAACTTGCTGCTTTTGATGCCCCCGCGCCGCGTGGCAGCGCCCAGTTCGACCCTATTTTGCTCCGTCCTGTGGATGAGTTGGAGTTGACTGTACGCTCAGCTAACTGTCTAAAGGCCGAAAATATCTATTACATTGGTGATTTGATCCAACGTACAGAAAATGAATTGTTGAAGACTCCCAATTTGGGTCGCAAGTCTCTCAACGAAATCAAAGAGGTTCTCGCTTCTAGAGGGTTGACTTTGGGCATGAAGCTTGAAAGCTGGCCTCCGGCTGCGCTGGAAAAGCGTTAATAGAAATTAGGGCCCCAACTGGGGTTCCGTGCAAAGGGCAGTACCTGATCCGGCTGCCTTAACAAATAACAGAAGGAAATTACTATGCGTCACGGACACGGTTTACGTAAACTCAATCGCACTAGCTCGCACCGCCTGGCTATGTTGCGCAACATGATGAATTCGCTCATTGAGCACGAAGTCATCAAAACTACAGTGCCGAAAGCCAAAGAGCTCCGTCGCGTTATCGAACCGATGATTACTCTGGCAAAGGAGGCTACAGTTGCGAATCGCCGTTTGGCCTTTGATCGTTTGCGCGATCGCGACAGCGTCACAAAGCTTTTTAATGATCTGGGGCCACGATTCAATGCCCGCCCAGGTGGTTACACGCGTATTTTGAAGATGGGTTTTCGTGTGGGTGACAATGCGCCTATGGCTTTAGTTGAGTTAGTTGATCGCGCTCCTGCAATAGATGCAAATCAAGACGCACCAGCGGCGTAAATAGGATACAATATAAGACTTGGCGCGGAGTGGAGCAGCCTGGTAGCTCGTTGGGCTCATAACCCAAAGGTCGTTAGTTCAAATCTAGCCTCCGCAACCAAAAAATAGCGGTATCCCGCAACAGCAAAGGCGCACTTAGGTGGGCCTTTTTTGTTTGTGCCCCAGAAGTTGAGTAATTGGTGTGCACAGAGCTGTGTAAGCAGACCGAGCCCGTCCGTAGTGGCGTGTTGTTCGGTGTTCAGTAGTGACCTCAATTGACCGCAGAGTGCTTGAGCACCCGCTACGCCGAAACTACTGCGGTAGCGTGAAATTAGCGTCATCACCCATTAGTGTTTTTGTCTGACGTTGCTTGTGTATATTTCGCTTTCCATGTGACGGCTCACTCTAAATCAAGGAAGCAGTTGCGTTGTGGCCTCATGCGCACTTTAGTGACTGAGCTTTGGGTGAACGGAATGTTTTGAGGGGCTTTTTCGGCGTTTTTTACCAGTGATGCTGGTGAAAGTACGCGAAGCGCTGATGCAGTCGATGGGGCAGCAAGCACGTTGGCACACTCCATAGATTGTCTCGCTTAGGGCGTCTTTGGGCCCGCTTCGACATTAGGCGTGAGTGGCGACCGAGGCTTGCTGCCGTCTTTCGGGTGTGTTCCGCAATGGGTTGTCCAGTCCGCGTTGATTTGATTACCCTCTGCAGCGCAACGGTCAAATGAAAATAAACGATGCCCAAAGGACAATTAGGCACAAAATTTATGGCGAGCACAGCCAATTACGCCATTGACTGGTCAGCGAGACTACCCCATGCCCCGTTCGGGCTGGAACTACCGAAAATGCCCCAACCGGTATCAGTTTATTGAGGACATCGCCGTGCCAAGCCGTTGCCGGTGATTTGGCAAAGGACCACATAGTCTCAGCCGCAGCAGCCGCACATGCTGCGCCACGCCATTCTCAATAGTGTGGCGGGCTTGTAACCATGCTACGGCGAGTTGTGCCTAACGATCTTCTTGTACGCTGTAACCTATGCGGCCTGCATAACGTACTACTAGTCGCTAACCAGAGATTCACCCCGAGGAAAAAAATGCGCCCCACACTGCACTTGCTGGAAAAAACGGATTTCCCCGCCATTCATCGCAAGAAATTGGATGTTTTGCAAGTTAACTTAGGCTACAAATGCAATCAGACATGCCTCCATTGTCATGTCAACGCCGGGCCGAATCGAACGGAAATGATGGATGGCAAGATGGTCGCTATGGTGCTAGACGTATTGCGGGTGCGCCGGCCAAATATGTTAGATTTGACCGGTGGTGCCCCAGAGCTAAATGCCCACTTTCGCGAGTTGGTACGTGGTGCACGCAACCTAGGCATTCGAGTCACTGATCGCTGCAATTTGACCATTCTGTCCGAGCCTGGTCAAGACGGACTGGCCGAGTTTCTAGCCGCACAAGCGGTAGAAATCACTGCCTCACTGCCGTGCTACTCCCCAGCGAATGTTGATCGCCAGCGCGGCGACGGAGTGTTCGATCGCAGTATTGCCGGACTGCGGGCGCTGAACGATCTGGGCTATGGCCAGGACGGAACAGGCCTGACCCTAAATCTGGTCTACAACCCACAAGGAGCATCCCTACCACCACCGCAGGGACAGCTTGAAGTGGACTACAAACGTGAATTGCTGTCGCACTTCGGCATCCGGTTCAACCATCTTTTTGCGCTGACGAATATGCCGATTCAGCGCTTTGGCAGCACACTGGTCAGCAAGGGAACGTTTACCCAGTACATGGATCTCTTGCGCGGGGCCTACCAGGCCCCCAACCTGGATACAGTGATGTGTCGCAGTATGGTCAGCGTGGACTGGCAGGGTGATTTGTTCGACTGTGACTTCAACCAAATGCTGGGGTTACCTGCGCGTATTGAAGGCGTAACGCGCGCGCATCTTCGCGACCTGTTGCAGCACGATACCGTGGACGCGCCCATCGCCATTGCAGACCACTGTTATGGGTGTACGGCAGGCCAGGGCAGCAGTTGTGGCGGGGCGCTGGAGGAGGAAATACCTGCCAGAGCAGTCATTCGGCTAGTGCCAGTCGGTTCGTTGTAATGGCTGCTCCGTCCAAGAAGGCTATTTGGTTGGGTTTGGGGTGTGTTGCACTCGTGGTGATTCTGCTGTATCAGCACTTTGACCTGGGTCGGCTGTTGACACTGGAGAGCCTGAAAGATAGCCGTGCTTTACTCACCAGTGCCTATGAGAGCCATCCACTGGTTGTCGTGTTGGGGTTTTTTGCTGTGTACGTGGCGGCCACCGCGTTGTCCATTCCTGGGGCTACCGTCTTGACACTGGCGGCAGGAGCTATGTTCGGTCTGTGGCTGGGATTGTTGGTCGTGTCATTTGCATCCAGCTTGGGCGCATTGCTGTCCTTTTTGGTAGCGCGATACCTGCTGCGTGAAAGTATTCAAAGCCGATTTGCTCAAGCCCTGAAGCCCATCAATGCGGGTATTGAAAAAGACGGTGCTCTGTACCTGCTGACATTGCGTCTGGTGCCGGTATTCCCGTTTTTTCTGATCAACCTTCTCATGGGCCTTTCCCCAATTGGAGCCGGGCGTTTTTACATCGTCAGCCAAATCGGCATGCTGGCAGGCACCGTGGTTTATGTCAACGCGGGTACCCAACTGGCGGCCATTGCGTCGGCGCGCGACATCTTATCGCCCAGTTTGTTGAGCAGTTTTGTTTTACTGGGAGTTTTTCCGCTGTTCGCCAATGCTTTTGTGGGCTGGCTCCAACGCCGCAAAGTCTATGCTAACTGGAGCAAGCCGGTTGCGTTTGACCGCAACATAGTGGTGATTGGTGCAGGCGCGGGAGGCCTAGTTTCGTCTTACATTGCGGCGGCGGTCAAGGCCAAGGTCACGCTAGTGGAGGGCCACAAAATGGGCGGAGACTGCCTCAACTATGGCTGCGTGCCCAGCAAGGCCCTGATTCGTTCCGCCAAGATGGCCAAGCAACTAAAAAAAGCCCAAAACCTGGGGTTTATTGGGGCGCGAGGCGAGGTGGATTTTGCGGCCGTCATGGCACGTGTGCAGCGGGTTATCACAGACATTGAGCCGCACGACTCGGTGGACCGCTACACCAGCTTGGGTGTGGAAGTACTTCAGGGCTATGCCTGCATCACGTCCCCATGGACAGTTGATATCACGGGCGCCGACGGTACTAAGCAAACCCTGACCACGCGCAACATTGTCATTGCGACTGGCGCAAGCCCCTTCGTGCCTCCGATTCCAGGCTTGAAAGAGGCCGGGTTTTTCACCAGTGACACTGTCTGGGGACTGACTGAACTCCCCAAACGTTTGTTGGTTTTAGGTGGTGGGCCTATTGGATGCGAGCTGGCCCAGAGCTTCGCGCGCTTGGGTAGTCTCGTCACCCAAGTTGAAATGGCGTCAAACATCATGGGCCGAGAAGACCCGGAGGTCGCCGTGCTGGTGGAGGCATCCTTACGAGAAGACGGTGTCGATATGCGCACTAACCACAAGGCGGTCCGGGTCGAGGTGGTCGAGGGGGAGAAGCGCTTGATAGTTTTGCACTCCGGCAGTGAATTAGCGATACCGTTTGACGCGCTACTGTGCGCAGTGGGCCGAAGCCCGCGCATCATCGGGTACGGTCTAGAGGAGCTAGGCATACCGGTGACGGACCGCAAAACGATCGAAGTCAATGACTACTTGCAAACCCGTTACCCTAACATTTACGCCGTAGGCGATGTAGTTGGACCTTTTCAGTTCACCCATGCAGCTTCGCACCAAGCTTGGTACGCTGCAGTGAACGCGTTATTCGGACGGTTCAAAAAATTTAAGGCTGACTACTCGGTCATTCCTTGGGCCACCTTTACCGATCCGGAAGTGGCGCGAGTCGGCCTGTCTGAAACCGAGGCCCTGGAAAAAGGGATCGCGTATGAAGTCACCCGTTACGGCATTGACGACCTCGACCGCGCCATTGCGGATGGCACGACCGATGGCTTCGTCAAGGTGCTGACCGTGCCTGGCAAGGATAAAATTTTGGGAGTCACCATCGTTGGCGAACATGCGGGCGACTTGATAGCCGAGTTTGTTTTGGCTATGCGCCATGGCCTGGGTTTGAACAAAATTTTAGGCACGATTCACATTTATCCCACCATGGCCGAAGCCAACAAGTACGTGGCGGGTGCGTGGAAGCGTGCCCACGCACCGCAGAAAACGTTGGAGTGGTTGCGGCGCTATCACGCTTGGGAGCGTTCGTGATTCTGCGGCGTAGTATTTTGCAAGGCACTGGCCTGTTGCTAACCTCCGCTGCGGCGTGGACGCAGACTGGGTTCGACCATCGCCACAGCGCGTGGACGAATCTATTGAAAAGGCATGTGGCGCTGGTGCGTGGTGGACAGGCTTCCCGGCTGTCCTATGCGGGCATGGCAACCGATCGTTTGGAATTGGGCCATTACCTTGCAGTGCTATCGACAGTGACCCGTGCAATTTTTGATCAATGGAATTTGTCCCAGCAGCAGGCCTTTTTGATCAATGCCTATAACGCGTTCACGGTGGAGTTGATTCTGACTCGCTACCCAGATTTGAAATCCATCAAAGATTTGGGCGGCGTGTTTAGCAGTCCCTGGAAACGCCAATGGTTTCAGCTTTTGGGTGCGACGCGGTCGCTCGATGACCTTGAACACGGCTTGCTGCGCAAGCCAGGCGTGTACGACGAACCGCGTGTGCACTTTGCCGTCAATTGCGCTTCTGTCGGCTGTCCGATGCTGCGTGAAGAGGCTTTTGACGCTGTGAGTTTGGAGGCCCAGTTGGAGCAGCAGACGCAGCGTTTTATGGCAGATCGCACGCGCAACCGCTGGAACCCCAAAACCGCGCGTCTGGAGATATCTAAAATTTTTGATTGGTATGGCGACGACTTCCGCCAAGGATTTAAAGGCATTTCCAATCTTGAGCAATTTCTAGCAGCCCACGCCAACCGGTTGGCGGATGCTCCGGCAGACCGCCAGTTCCTGCGCACCGGGCGCATAGCCATCGATTTTTTGGACTACGACTGGAGGCTTAATGATTGGGCCCACGCGACATGACTGCAGCGCAACTGTCCATTATTATCCCAGTGCTCAACGAGGCCGATAGTATTGCACCCACGCTGCAGTCCCTGGCGTCCTTACGCTCGCGCGGCGTGCAAGTCATCGTGGTGGATGGCGGCAGCCTAGACGATACGGTAGCACGGGCTAGTCCCTTAGCTGATCACGTTTTAGACAGCGCCAATGGGCGTGCCCGTCAAATGAACGCCGGTGCAGCGGTGGCTACCGGCACCACGTTGCTGTTCTTGCATGCCGACACCCGGCTTCCCACTGGCGCGGATCTGCAGGCTCTGGCGGCGGTGCTTCGTGGCGCAGTGTGGGGTCGGTTTGATGTGTCCATTGAGGGGACATTGCCCATGTTGCGGGTAGTCGGTGCTTTGATGAATCTTCGCTCGCGTTATACCGGCATCGCTACGGGCGATCAAGCAATTTTCGTGCGTGCCGACAGCTTTGCGCGCGTAGGGGGGTTCCCGGACCAGCCCTTGATGGAGGACATTGAAATCTCTAAGCGGCTCAAGCAATTAGCACCACCGGCGTGTTTGCGCGCGCGGGTAGTTACGTCCGGGCGGCGCTGGGAGACCTACGGTGTCTGGCGCACTATCCTGTTGATGTGGTACTTGCGATGGCGATATTGGCGTGGTGAATCACCTGAACAACTGAAGCGAGCCTACCGGTGAGTTGTGCCATCATTATTTTTGCTAAAGCGCCGGTAGCCGGGCTGGCCAAGACACGCCTAATTCCCGCGCTTGGACCCAAAGGAGCGGCCGTGTTGGCCGAAAAAATGCTTGACCACGCAGTGGCACAAGCTCTGGCTAGTGGCTGCGGCCCGGTGGAACTCTGCGTGACACCCAACACGACCCATGCGGCATTCAAACGGCATACGGCAACGCCCGAGTGCGCTTTGAGCTTGACCGAACAGGGCGAGGGCGATTTGGGTCAGCGCATGGACCGGGCATTGACACGCATCTTGCAACAACACACCAGTGCAATCCTGATCGGAACCGATGCCCCGGCACTCGATGCCGAGGTCTTGCGCACAGCAGCGCAAGCGCTCAACCAGCACGACGTGGTGTTTGTACCTGCACTGGATGGCGGCTATGCGTTGGTGGGCCTGACCCGCCCCCAGCCTGCCTTGTTTGCCGACATGGTCTGGAGCACACCCCAGGTCATGGCCCAGTCGCGCTGTCGTATGCAGGCTGCCGGTTTGCGCTGGGCCGAGCTGGGCCAAGTGGCTGATGTTGACGAACCCGCCGACCTGCGTCACTTGCCTGTCGGGTGGCTTGCGTGAAGCATCTGGTTTTATTGGGAGCCGGTCATGCCCATGCCCAGGTCTTGCGGGAGTGGGCGGTCCACCCCATTCCGGGCGTTGCACTCACGGTGATTTCACCGCACGCATTAGCACCGTATTCGGGCATGGTGCCAGGCTGGTTGGGTGGTGCCTATCGGTTTGACGAAGTCGTGATCGACTTCGTGCCCCTGTGTGCGGCAGCGGGTGCGCGTTGGGTGCAGGCTGAGTTAAAGAGCCTGGACGACGGAGGGCGGACCATGCGCCTCAGTGATGGCCAAACGCTGACCTACGACGTCTTGTCCCTCAACGTGGGCTCTACCCTGCACCCACCGGCACCGTCGAAGATAGCTGCAACCAAAAGCTCGGTTGTCATTGGCTTGCGCCCCCTGTCGGAACTGCGATTGCAGTACGACGCTTTTTTGAGTGCGTGGATGCAGCAAGACGGTGTCTTGCAGCCCTTAACCGTCACTGCAGTTGGCGGTGGGGCCGCTGGTTTTGAGAGCCTGCTCGCGGTGCTCCAGCGTCTGCGCAAGCTGCGCCCGGACCGTGTGGTAAACGGTGCGCTGATGAGCCGGAGTATGACTTTGCTGCCTGGCTTTTCTAGCTCGGCGCAAAGGGCGGCACGTGCCGCTTTGCAGCGCGCGGGAGTGGTAGTGCAACTGGGTAGCGCATGGTCCGAGACCACGCATCGTCCAAATGACTTGGTGCTTTGGGCCACCGGGGCGCAAGCCCATGGCTGGCAACTCGATGCCCAGCGCCGCGGTGGCTTGGCTGTCAATAGTCAGGGCTTCGTGCGGATTGACAGGCACCTGCGATCTGTCTCGCATTCCCACGTGTTTGCCGTAGGCGACTGCGCCCACTGGGACGCAGACGACCGAGGGCTGCCCAAGGCGGGTGTGTATGCCGTGCGGATGGGCCCTGTACTACTTCATAATTTGCGCGCTACATTGCAGGGAGGGGCACTGGAAACTTACATGCCGCAATCTCGCTTTCTGACCCTATTGGCCACGGCCGATGGTCGCGCCATTGCTTCCTGGGGTCCACTAGGAGCAGAGGGAATGTGGGCTTGGTATTTGAAAAACGGGATTGACCGCCGTTTTGTCCGTCGTTTTAACGACGTGGCACGTCAACGGGGCTGAACCCTTGCCAACCCCGTCTCCCTGTATGAATTTTTGAACCGGAGAACAACGTGATTCTATTTAACCGCCGCCTGGGGCTTTGCGCCGCACTGACCGTTTTTGCCGTGTTAGCCACTGTGCCCGCTGCCGGCCCTGCGCTTGCGCAAGCACCGGCACTCAAATTGGGTGTTGGAATGTTTCAACCTGACCGCGAAAAAAATGACGCCACATACCGTCCGCTAGCCGAGCACTTGGCCAAGGCGCTAGGCCGCACCGTAGAGCTTAAAACCGTGGACAGCTGGGAAGGATTGGCCAAGAGTCTGGCCAACGGTGAGACCGACATTGCCCTGATGGGACCGTGGGGTTATGTGTTGGCCAACCAATTCGCGGATGCCCAAGTGGTGTCGACCATTTTGTACCAAGGCAAGCCCGAGTACTTCGCCCTGATGGTGACGCACCCTGACTCCGGTCTGACCAGTGCACAGGATCTGATGGGCCCCAAGGGCAAGGGCCGCAGCTTCGCCTTTGGCGACAAAGGTTCCACGTCGGGCTACTTGATTCCGTTGCACTTTTTTATGCAAAATGGCATCGATCCAGAGAAGCACTTTGGCCGCGTTCTTTACACCAAGCACCAAGCGATTGAAACTCAGGTGGCAGCTGGGCAAATCGACGCTGGAGCCGACTACAACCGTAACCGCACCGCTATGATCGATCAGGGTCTGATCAAGGCCGAGCGCAGTGTCGTCATTTGGCAGTCGCCCCCGTTGCCCAACGACGCCGTTGCGGTCAGCGCCAGTTTGTACAAAGACAAAGTCTCGGTAAAACAGCTACAAGATGCATTAGCGCAAATTGGCCCACTGCTGAAGAGCCAGCCCCAGCTTTTGCCGGCTAACTACACCGGCTTCGTCAATTCAGACAACACGTTTTACAAATCTATACGTGATGCCGGATTGGCTACTGGCAAGCTGACCCCCAAGCCCTAAATGCCTGTGCGCAACCCGGGTCCTGCATCCATCAGCGCCGCGGTGCGCGGGAGATTGGGTTTTGCCGGCATTGTGGTGCTGTATGTCGCGGTAGTGCTGGTGTGCTTAGTGAGTTTGCTCGCCGCAGGAGATCTCTCTTGGGGGCGCAACCCATGGGACAACTTGGTGAAATCGGTGGGCGACTTTGCCCGACCAAGCTTTGTCGACGTTTGGTTCGGCCCCGAACAGTTAGAGTACCGCAGCAGCGACGGGACGCTGCTGCGTGTCGAAAACCGGCGCGAGGTGGAGTCACAGTTTCTATGGGCGCTGGGCCGCGCCACGTGGACTACGTTTCAGATTGCAACACTGGGCTCGTTGCTGGCCGCATTCTTGGCATTACCTTTGGGTTTGATGTCCGCCCGTAACCTTAAAGCACCACTGTGGCTGGCGCGCAGCGCCAACTCGGTGTTGGATGTGTCTCGCGCCATCCACACGCTAGTGTTTGGCTTGGTGTTGGTCGGCATTGTGGGTTTGGGCCCCATGGCGGGCATCTTGGCCATTGCACTGCACTCCATGGGCACCTATGGCAAGCTTTATGCAGAAACCATTGAGACGTTGGACATGGGCGCAGTAGACGCCGTCCGCGCCACCGGTGCGTCGGGCTCCCAGGTGTTTTTCAGCGCCGTCTGGCCCTCCGTGTTACCCCAGTTTGTCAGTAACCATCTCTACGTGTGGGAGTTCAATATTCGCGACTCCACCATCCTGGGGCTCATCGGTGCGGGCGGCCTGGGTCTGCTGATTTCAGAGGCGGTCAGTCTGTTTCAGTGGAGCCGATTGGCTAGCATTTTGCTGGTGGTGATCCTGTTGGTTACGTTGTTTGACTCAGTATCCCGGCGTATCCGCCATGCCCTGACATGACCCAACCCACAATCTCTCCTGCGATCGAACTGAAGCACCTCGAAGTAGTGGTTGCTGGGCGGAAGTTGTTGCATATTCCCCAGCTTCGCATAGAGCCGGGTGAGCGGGTTGCGCTGGTGGGTCCCAATGGCGCTGGCAAGAGCAGTCTGCTGCGCATTTTGGGAGGTTTCCTGAAACCTACCCACGGCCGCGTTTCGGTACTGGGGCGTACCTGGGGGCCGCAATTGCAGTCTGGCCTCAGCGCCATGGTCCTGCGCAAGTTGCGTGCCGAGGTCGGTCAGATCATGCAAGGCCTGCATTTGGTGCCTCGCCTCACTGCCCGTGAGAACGTGATTTTGGGCGCGCTGGCACGTGCTGATGCCATGTCACTGTGGCGCAGTTGGTCGCGTTCCTATCCCGCATACCTGATTGACGAGGCAGACCAAGCCCTGGCCGAGTTGGGTATGTCTGAGTATGCGGATGTGCGTGCGGACAGGCTCTCAGGGGGCGAGCGCCAGAAGGTGGGCTTAGCGCGCCTAAAGCTGCAGCGCCCGCGTCTGGTGCTGGCCGACGAGCCCACGTCAGCCCTTGATCCGAACGCGACGCAGGATGCCTGTCGCTCCCTGTGTGCCACAGCGCAGGGCGCCACGCTGCTCAGCGTCGTACACAACACCGACTTACTCCCGTTACTGGCAGGCCGCGTCATTGCCTTGGCGGCTGGCGAGATTGTTTTTGATTTGCCAGTGCAGGCGGTTACACCACACCATCTGCGAGCGCTGTACACCGAAGGCCAACCCCTGGCTGAAGCTCCTGGGCGGAGTTGTCCGCTTAACTACCAGTACGGACCTGCCGTGTTTAACACGCCAGTCACCGATGACCTGGTCGATTTGGAGGTTTTGTATGTGGTCGGTGGCTTGTATGGCAACACGCTTGCACTGCACGAGGTGTTGCGATTGTTCGCCCAAGAGACTGGGCGCAAGCGGTTGGTATTCAACGGTGACTTCCATTGGTTTGATGTAGATCCTGCTACTTTTGCAGCGGTGCAAAGCGCAGTTTTGAGCCACACCGCCCTGCGCGGCAACGTAGAGACGGAGCTGGCAGAGGAAAATCCAGATGTTGATGCAGGTTGCGGCTGCGCTTACCCTGCATGGGTGGGTGATGACGTGGTGCAGCGCTCCAACCACATTCTGAGACGTCTGCGCGGTGCCACCACCGCACAGCAACGCCGTGCACTCGCAGCGCTGCCCATGTGGGCGCTAGCCTCGGTGGGGGGGCAGCGCATTGGTATCGTGCACGGCGACGCCCAATCGCTGGCCGGATGGGGCTTTGCCCAAGAGCATTTGGATGACAGAGCTCACATGGCCACGGTGCGCAACTGGTTCAAGCGCGCTGGCGTCGATATGTTTGCTTCGAGTCATACCTGCTTGCCGGTGTTTCAGCGGCTGCAGATGGAGGATCAAATCCACACGACCTGGGTGTTGAACAATGGTGCGGCAGGCATGCCCAATTTCCGAGGGGACAGTGCTGGTCTGCTGACCCGCATTGCCACCCGCGCATTTGTCGGGACTCAGCGCCGTGCGGGACATACCCACAACGGTGTGTACATGGATCTTGTGGCGGTCAACATTGACGCCAGCCAAGCGCAGCGCAACTTTGTTGCCCAGTGGCCCGCGGGCACGGACGCACACACTTCCTACTTTTCGCGCATCACCGACGGCCCAGGGTATGCCGTGGATCAAGTCATTCGAATGGAGAAATAATAATGCTTGCCATCATCGGGGGTACAGGCCTCTACGAACTGCCCGGCCTCACCATTACTGAGCGCCTTACCCAGATCACACCGTTTGGAACGCCTTCGGGCGAGATTCTCATAGGACGCTTTCACAATCATGACCTGATGTTTTTGGCTCGCCACGGCAGCGGCCACCGGTTGTTGCCCCATGAGGTGAACTACCGTGCCAATATCTTTGCGCTCAAGCACGCCGGTGCCACGATGTTGCTCGGATTTTCGGCGGTTGGTAGCCTGGCTATCGAGGTGAAGCCAGGCGACATAGCGATACCCGAGCAATACCTGGACTGGACCCGGGGACAGCGTGAACGCACTTTTTTTGGCAACGGCGTTGCGGCCCATGTTTCCACGGCCAAACCCGTGAGTGCTGCGTTGGTTGACGCCGTGCAAGCTGCCGCCGGCGAGGCTGGGCATGCCGTGCACAGGGGACTAACGTATGCCTGTGTAGACGGCCCACGCCTGGGCACCCAGGCCGAAAGCCATTTCTTGCGCCAAGCCGGCTGCCACTTGGTGGGCATGACCAACGTGCCCGAAGTATTTTTAGCCCGCGAAGCCCAAATCGCGTATGCCACCATGGGTTTAGTTACCGATTACGACTGCTGGCTAGATGACCCCACCCAGCACGTGAGCGTGGCCGGTATTTTTGAGCTTTATGGAAAAACGCTGGCGAAGGCGGCCGTGGTGCTGGATATGTTGTTGCGGGGGCCGTTGCCAGCGCCTGAGCCGTCGATTCGCAGCGCGCTGGGCAGTGCCATGTTGACGCCCGATGCCGCCCTGACTCCCGAGCAGTTGCAGTGGCTGGGTGTTTTGCGGCGCTGAAAAATGTTGCCAAACGCTAACCAAATTTCTAGATTCCGACTTGCCGGGCTAGTTGTCGTCTTCCTTTGGTTTGCAATCGGTGGGATCGCGCATTTCGTGGCGACTGAGGCTGAGATGCGCATCGTGCCGCCCTGGATTCCGTGGCCGCGTGAAGTGGTTCTCGTCAGTGGCCTGTTGGAGCTACTTGGCGCCGCTGGCCTGCTTTGGCCGCCGACACGCTACGCGGCGGGCTGGAGCTTGTTTGCGCTGACACTGGCCGTTACACCGGCGAATATTTATATGCTGCAGCGGCCCGACCTTTTCGCGTCCATCCCCTATTGGGCATTGGTGTTGCGTTTACCGTTGCAAGCGCTACTGCTGGTGCTGATTGTCTGGAGTACGCGGCCAGCTCCTAGCCCCGTGGTTGGCGGGCAAGCGACGAGATAGTGCGTATCCTCCGGCCCGCGCGTTCGGCTAGAGCGGTACGTACACAACTTCGACGGCTGCAGGTTGTGCTCCGGATATTTTTACCATCGACGATTTTTATGACGTAACCTCCGCACCATGCTGCGCATCACCCAAGCTCCGACACTTGCGATGGCCACGCTGTGGGCGGATGTACTGAAGGGCGACGGCATTGATGCCAACGTTCAACGGCAATATCTGAGCAGTGCTTGTGGTGAGCTGCCGCCCGATCAGTGCCTGCCAGAGGTCTGGATCCAGGATCCAGAAAACGAAGCGCGGGCGCGACAAGTACTTTTAGACTTTCAGCAGGTTCGGCAGCGTCGCTGGACGTGCGTATGTGGCGAAATCGTAGAAGGAGGATTCGAGGAATGCTGGAGCTGCGCTACCCCGATTCCGCCTTAGTCGCATACCGGCTAAGTCCTTGCGAGGTAAACCCCAGCAACCGTCACGCCCATCCCCAGCAATGCTAGGCCAGAGAAGGTCTCCCCAAACAGCAACCAGGCGAACACGGCGGTGCACGGGGGTACCAGGTAAAACAGACTGGCCACATTGACGGCGCTGCTGTGGCGGATGAGCCAATTGAGCAAGCTGATTGCGCCAATGGACAGCACCAGCACCAGCCAACCTAGGGCAAACAGAAGCTCGCCAGTCCAGTCGACAGTCTGTTGTTCGATCAGCAGTGCCAGCAAACCCGTGGCTAACGCTGTAGGCACAAATTGCGCCACGGAGCCGGTACGCCAATCCAGTGTCGGGCAAAAGCGCTTTTGGTAAAGGGTGCCTGCGGTAATGGCTAGCAGTGCAATCACCGCAGGCAATAAAGCATGGGCCGCAAACTCAGCGCCCAGCTTGCCGGCCACCACCATACCAACGCCCAGCAGCCCGAGGACCAGCCCCCCCCATTGACGCTTCAACACCCTAGCGCCCAGTAAATACCCGGCACCCACGGCTGTGAGTAGCGGCTGCACGCTGACAACGAGACTGGCCACCCCGGCTGGCAATCCTTCGTGAATGGCGACGAAGACGCCGCCCAAATAAACGCCATGCACCAGCAGACCCGATATCCCGATGTGGAACCAGGCGCGCTGCGTGGATGGCCACGGTGCACGCATTGCTACCGCAATGGCGGTCATGCAAGCAATGACCGCCAGATAACGAATGAACAGAAATGTCAAAGGCTCAACATGCGGCAGACCCAAGCGCGCGCCAATGAAGCCCGTAGACCACAGCACTACAAATAAAAATGGAAAAACACGAGGCGGCAAGGGATTCATGGGCGCGAGCATAAAAGTTGTCACCCTGACCTTAACGCAAAAGCCCCAGCCATCGCTGGCGATTGGGTACTACTTCAGGTACCGGTTCATGCAGCGCAATACGGCTACCACTACGAGCTGTAGCAACCGCATGCGTACACGTCGGTTGCTACAGGGTGGTTTGTCACATTGTGCGTTGCAGCGGTGCTTTAAGCGCCTCGGTTAGCAGGTCCAGGCTCTCCGATAAATGCGCCCGCGTCACCTTGGTGGCGGGTTTGGCCATTGCTGTGCGAAGCTGTTGCTGCAATTGCTGTGCATTGGCGCGCATCAGGCTTTTCGCATCTGCGGGGGTGGTTGCTGCTGGCTTGATCAGGGCATTCACCACACGGCGCAGGTGCTCGCGCTGGAGGTTGCGTCGCATAGGATCAATGTCGGTGCCCCCTTGTAGTTCGCTCCAGATGGCGTTTTGCAAGGTGTCATACAGTTCTGACAAAGGCAGCGCTTGCTGTGGCTGGCTCATCTTGCTCGGCGCGTCCAGCACGCGGGCCGCTACGCTATCGGCCATCAGCCGGTCCAGCGATGCGCGCTGCAGTGCCAAAACCGCACCACTAATGCTCGGATCTGGGTTTACTGTGGCCGCCAGACTGGTGCCACCGTTGCTCCCGAACCAACGGTCAAACTGGTTGGGTACCAGGCGTGCCACAAACTCTGGCTTGAAACTAAAGCTGTTGGAGCGGAACAGGCCGTCCGTAATCAACCTCAGCGCTTTGCGCTGTGTAGCTGCGGGTACGGGGGTCAAAGGCGCACGGCCACTGTCGGCATGGTCACGCAAATGCACCACACCGCCCACGTACTTGGAGGCAACCGTGGCAGCCAGGTCAAGTTGACCGTTGGCGCTTACAAAGTTGCGCAGCAACACGTCGTATTGCTCGCCGGGTTTGAGGGTGCGTGTTTGTAAACGCGCCCACAACTCTTGGGATAGCAGCATGCGCCGCGCCGCAAAGGCCAGCGGGTCGGCCCCCAGGTCGCGGCGGGTGACTTCGGGGTCCATGCCTTCGATGTTGCCCACGCCGGCATCAATGTCGTTGGCAAATGCCAGCAGCGGTTCTTTGGAGCGCGCCGCAATCGCACGCAAATCTTGAGATTCCGTGGCCGCATTCAACGGACGGTATGCGTACTCAATTGCCCAGTAGTCGTAGGGGCCCAGGGTGCTTTGCGCGTATTGGCCTTGCTTTTTACCTTGGGGAGCAATGTTCAGTGCGTTGTATTCCATCACCGAGCCAGACAAACCGTTGGCTTCGGTAAAGGTCTTACTTTCTAGCTGCTCCAGCGTGTAGATAGTGGAGGCGCGGAAGTTATGCGTCAGCCCTAGGGTGTGACCCACTTCGTGCGCCACAACATCTTTAAGCTGCTCCATCACAATCGCTTCTGCCTCCGGGCTGTCGGGGTCAATGTCCCCGCGCGCGGCCAGCAGGTCCAGTGCAAAGCCAGCTTCTTGCAACGCTGTATGTTCAAACTCACACAGGTGGGGCATTTCGCCGCGGGATAGGCCTTGCAAAATTGCCTCGGCAGAGCGCTGCGCGCCCTGCGCATGGGTATGGGCGTGGGTTTGGCTGTAGTTGTTGCCTTGGGCTACGCTGACCAGTTGTTCGACGGCGCGGCGCCGTGGCAGGCGGGTCCAACCATCTGAGAACGAAATATCGGCATCCAGAATCTCGCCGGTACGGGGATCGGTGCGGCTGGGGCCGATGGCCAGCGCGCCTTCGCTGGTGTCCACATACCAGCGTACCGATGCGTGGCGGGTGTCATTGTTGTCAAACGTGGCATCGTCTGCCTGTTGCTTGGCCTGCACAGCATTCTTGAAGCCAATTTTTTCAAAGGCTTTGTTCCACTCCAATACGCCCTCGGCCACCTTGGCGCGGTATTTCACCGGGATATTTTTGTCCAGCCAATAGACGATGGGCTGTACCGGCTCAGACAACGCTGCGGTGGGATCTTTCTTTTCCAGGCGCCAGCGGTTCACCAGATACTTGCGCGGGAATGCGGCCATATCGTCGGTAAAGTCCCATTGCCGGGTGACGAAGTGGCCCACGCGGCTGTCAGCAGCGCGCGCTGCCATCGGCGTAGCAGGCAACTTAGAGAGCGAGTAATAAAACCCAAGCAACATGCTGCGGTTGTCCGGCAGCGTAGACGGTGGTGGTGGCGTTGGGGTGGGCGATGGCACCAGTGGCGGTGATGGCAGCTTGGCCACTGCGTAATGCGCGGTCACGCTGAAGGTGCTCATGTCCTCGGTCGACTGTACCTTCACAAAACCCGAGTTGCGCGCGTCGTAGGCGTAGGGGATGCGAAAGGTCGTTTCCAGTTGGGTAGACAGGCCGGGCAAGTCTGCTAGCAGCAAGGCATTGGCATCGATCAAGATTGACTTGTGTTCTGGGTGCGGCAAGCTGACCGCCGTGGTCACGCCCAAGATACTGTCAGCGAAGCTTTCACGCACTGCCGTGGCAATGGGGGTCCCGGGGGCGGCTGTGAATGTGTTGTTCTTGGCGATCAACTGCACGTTGTTGCCGAGTTTGTTGAACTCCACAATATGGCCGCGCAACATCCAGTTGGGGTACAGGCCACTTTGGCCAATACCACGGGTGGTGTTGGCCTGAAAGTAGAACGGTGCGTTGAGCTGCTCGGGCCTGACCTCAATCCAGACTTTCTCATCCTTCTGGTACATCGTGAAATAGCCCGGAATTTGCTTGGCATCTTTGATGATCTCTGCAAAGGGCTTGGGCGCCGCAGCGTCGGGGCGGGGTGCGCTAGCCGCTCCCGCGGGGCTCGGGGCCGGTGCGGTCTGAGCCCAGGTCACCGCAGTGGTGGTACTCAGTACAGTGGCCAACAGACTGGCAGAAGCGCGGGGAATAATCCGCAGCGGAAGCAAAGCGCGATGACGCATGAACTGTCTCTCCAAAGGGTGAAAGGAAGGGTTTGCTGGGCAAAATTCATCAGGGTGGTGAAGAACTCGCAGAGCCACCAATATTATTGTCTGGAATAGGTGACGCGACGCCACAGGGTTTCCATGGGGCCTGTGCCAAATTGCGTAACCCATAGTCGGCTCAGCGCAATCTGCACCACTACGATGCCCAAGCCCAAAATCGCAAGTTCAGCCCGAGCCAGCCCAGCTCCCCAACCCAGCCCCCAGCCCGACAGCAGCGCGCCCATGACCGCCGATTGCAGCAAGTAATTACTCAAGGGCATACGCCCGGCCGGAGCCAGCCGCAGGATGGCGTAGCGCAGCACCGCGGTGTTTTGATAACGGACGATGCAGGCCACATACAACGCCATGGTGGTGAGGCCCGCAATGGTCAGTAGCACGCTGAAAAAATCAATCCGACCGGGTGCCGTGGCATGTGTGGTGTAGCCCAGCGCTGCGCCGGTACAGGCAACAGCCAAACCGACTGCGCCTACGCGCGTGGCGGTACGCCACACCACCGGATGCCGGTGCGGATAGCGCAACCATCCCAGCCGCGCTGCCAACGCGCCGAGCAAGAAAAGGCTGGTCACCATCGGTACGTATTGCAGCGCCCCGCCCGTTAGGCTGGAAAAGTAATCGGGGATGCGAATCTGCAGTTGGGCGATGTAACTGCCAGTGGTGTACACGCGGTGCTGTAAAAGTGTCGCATCCGTAATGCCCCCAGTGCCATCATTGGGGCCAAAAATGACCTGCACTATGCCCAGGGTGCTAAGCACCAGCACGTGCGACACCGCAAACCCTAGCCACCACCTGCGCGTCGACATCGCCAGCGCCGCGGGCCGGACATGGGCGTACCGTACCAGGATGAAACCACACACCGCATAAGCCGCCAGAACATCGCCGTAGTACAAAAGGCAACCGTGCAACAAGCCAATGACCAGCAGAAACCAGAGCCGTCGGCCGTACGCTTTTTGACTGCCTTGCAAGGTCTTCATCTGCGCTGCAAAGCCATAGCCAAACAGAAACGCGAACAAGGCCATGAACTTGGAGGACGCGAGCGTGGCCACCAGCAAGTAGGCGGCTGTGTCGGCCCCGGTAGAGGTTGGCATGAGAAAACCCAAGGGGTCCGCATTGCCCCAAACAAAGCTTTGTATGTTGACCTGCAGGATGCCAAACAGCGCAAGCGCCCGTAAGGCATCCACCAGCGGCAGGCGCGACCTGCGTTGAACGACGGTTGTCATGCCAGACCTAAGCCAGACTTAAGCCAGACCTAAGGGCGGGCAGCGCATTGCTGGACCGCCGCCTGGCCACGTTGCCAGCAGGGGCTGGTAGCCGCCGGCTTGGGTGAGGGAATGCCGTCCTTGTCGATTTGTGCCACCAAGGTATCAAAGCCCGCTACGCCAGCCTTGTCCAACTGCAAGCGCAGCACCCAGCCCAGGCGCTGGTTGGCATTGTCGGTTTCCTTCATCACAAAATTGCCCACGCTGTACACGATGGGCTTGCCACGGTAGTGCTCAATGTCCTGCGTCACATGGGGGTGACCGCCGATGATGGCGTCGGCCCCGGCGTCAATCATGGTGCGGGCCAGTTGGCGCTGGCGGGCGTTGGCAGTGAGCTCATTTTCCCAGCCCCAGTGCATGACCGGAATGACCAGATCCGCTTGGTGCACGACGCGCGCCGCACG
Organism: Rhodoferax sp.; assembly: GCA_046595515.1. Classification (GTDB taxonomy): domain Bacteria; phylum Pseudomonadota; class Gammaproteobacteria; order Burkholderiales; family Burkholderiaceae_C; genus Allorhodoferax. Next base: position 136,153 of record JBKJOV010000017.1, read on the forward strand.
GATGTCGGCGACCACCTGCTCGTCTTCGCTCCAGGCGCTGCCCGGTGCGTTGTAGTCGGCCTCAAAGCTGCGCGGCATAAATTCGTTGTAGCCCAAAAGCGCAATGCGTAGCCCCTTGCGTTCAATGATCAGCGGTGTATGGGCTTCCTTCAGGTTGTGGCCACCACCAAACTGGCCCAGGCCTTCGGCTTTGAGTAGATCCAGCATTTCGGCGAAGGCCTCACGCCCAAAGTCGCCCGAGTGGTTGTTGGCCAAGCCCACAGCATCGAAGTGCCGCTTGAGCACGGGCAGGCTACGCGGATGCGCACGGAAGGTGAAGTTTTTATCACCCGCTGAGCCTTTGGTGGCCACCACGCACTCCAAATTACCCAGACGAATATCGGCGGCCTTGAACACCGGCGCAAAAGCTTCGAACGGATCGCCGCCGCGTTCAATCAGCGCTCCGGCAGCATCGTCCAGCACGATGTCGCCTGCAAATACCAAACTGACAGTGGGTGGGTTGGAACGCAGGGGCTCTGCGGCCCATGTTGGACCGCTGCACAGCGCCAGCGCCGCACAGGCGGCGGCATGCATCCATGTGCGCTTCATGCCACGCCCTCCAGGGTGCAGTGGTACAGCAGCTCCCGTTCTACCGGGCCAGCGTACAGGTGTTGAATGCCCGTGAGCACGTACGGCTTGGCGGAGCGCCGAAACGGCGGCAGGTACTTGGCCTCCTGAATCAACACGGGCTGGCGGCTTGCATCCAAGTAGGCGTAGAGTTTGATGTAGTCAATGCGCCGGGCAGTACCCACCATCACGGGTTTGAACAAGAAACGCCCACCAATCTCCACCGACCGCACGCTGTAGGGGTCGGTAACCGCGCGGGCCTCTAGGGTGTGGGTGGTGCCAGCGTAGGTGACCTGGCAGCGCAGCAAGGGCGCCGCGGCGACGTTCAAGCCAAAAACAAGGCCCAGTGTGCCCAGGCAGAGCCCGGCGGGGTGCAGCAATATCAAGCGTAGGTAATCCATGGCGCATATTCTGCGCGGTCCAGGTGGGGCAAGCCGTTGTAAGTCAGCAAAATATGCCGTTTCGGCGTAAATACGAATTCTGTGAGTGAGCTATTGCGGATTCGGTAGTTCAGTTCAATCGTAGTTTCTGGCGATGTGCCCAGCAGGTGGCCCACGGCGGTAGATATCGGCCCGCCACTGCTGACAAGCAGCACATTGCCCATGTGCTGGGTGCGGATATGGTCCAAGGCGCTGGTGACGCCCAGCACAAATGCGTCGTACGTGGGCATACCCTGGGGACTGATGACGCCATTCATCCACTGGGTCAGGCCATCGCGCAGCATGCGAAAGTGCTCGCGGTACAGCTCGGGGGTGGTGGGGCGTTGCAAGGGGTGGGGTGCAATGGCCTTGATCACTGCCTCACCGTCGTATTCATTCAACCCGGGCCACACGTGCGTGGGGCCGATGCTGGCGGCGTTTGCCAAGCCCTGTCGGATCCCGTCCAAAGTTTGGTGGTGCCGCTTCAGGCTGCCGGTGTAGGCGGCTTCAAACTGCAGGCCCTTTTCGGCCAGGTATTGCCCCAGGCGCACGCTCTGGCGTACGCCCAAATCGCTCAGTTGGTCGTAGTCATCGGCCCCAAAAGAGGCCTGCCCGTGGCGTACCAGATAAAGATTTCCCATACGCAGAATCTAAGCCCAAAGGACGGCCAGCCCTTGTAATGCGTGCGACAGCAGCCATGCCCTTGCGGGCGCAAGCAGTGCACTCCTTCAGTGGCCTGCAGGCGCTGCGCCAGACACATGCGCAGTCAGAGCGTCACGCTTCCGCGGATGCAGGTCACCGAATCGCCGCCGACCCAGACTTGGCCGCTGGCGTCTTGGTGGATATGTACGCGGCCCTCGCGGCCGATGCAACTGCCCTGCGCGGCAATGTAATCACCGGGGGCGTAGCCATCAGCAATCAGCCACTGGGCCAGGCTGGCGTTGAGGCTACCGGTAACGGGATCCTCGTTGATGCCCAACGGTGCGGCAAAGGCGCGCACTTCCATGCTGATGCACTCGGTATCGCTGGGCCCAGTGCCCGCGCTGCGCGCGCCAAAAGCTCGGGCTTCGCGGTTGCCGCGTGCTATCAAAGTAGGAGCGTGTTGCATAGATTCCACGCCGGCCAGACCTACTTTTTGTCCTAAATCTTTCAGTGCATTGTGGTCTGCTTGCACTTGCAGCACCGTGTGCGGGCTGTCCAGCAACAAGCCCAGCCATTGCGGGCCGTTGTCCAGATGCTGTGCGGCAACGATGTGGTGGGGCTTGAGGCCCAGGGCCGTTGCGACGTGGTCCAGCATCGCGGGGCTGGGGTTGCTGCGCTTCATGGGTGGTGCGCCAAAGGCCAAGCGTGTGCCGCCCCCACTGTGGCGCTGGATACGGATCAAGCCCGCTTGGCATTCCTGCACGATGGTGTTGGCGGCGCGCGGCGTTCCCCCGGCCTCTAGCCAGGCGTGGCAGCTTCCCAACGTGGGGTGGCCAGCAAAGGGCAACTCCCCACCGGGTGTGAAAATGCGCACCCGGTAGTCGGCACCGCCCGCCAAGCCTTCAGCGCTGGGCGGCAGCACAAACGTGGTTTCCGACAGGTTGGTCCAGCGGGCAAAGGCCTGCATGTCTCCCTCGCTCAGGCCCGCGCCGTCCAGCACCACCGCCAAGGGGTTGCCCAGGTAGGGCAAGGCCGTAAAAACATCTACTTGGGCAAAGGGGCGGGTGGTACGCATATCAGGCCTTGCGGTGTTGGGCTATGGCTTGCACCAGCGCGGCCACACCACGGTGGATTTCATCGACGCTGGGAGTCACAAACGACAAGCGCATGGTGCGCGGATCGCCCGCATGGGGGTCGGCGTAAAACGGTGCGCCGGGCACAAAGGCTACGCCATGGTCTACGGCGGTGGGCAGCAAATCTACCGCCCGCATTCCCTGCGGCAAACGCGCCCACAAAAACATGCCGCCCGCCGGGGTGTTCCATTGCAGGCAGTCGTCGGGGTTGGTCGTGGCCGCAAAGTGCTGTTGCAGTGACTCCAGCATGGCGTCACGCTGGGCTTTGTACAGCGCGCGGATGGTCGGCACATGGCGCTCTAAAAAGCCGTTTTGCATGACCTCATAAATGACGCGCTGGTTGAACGTGGGGCTGTGCAAATCAGCCGCCTGCTTGGCTTGCAGCAGCTTGGGGTACAGGGCCTTGGGGGCGACCAAAAAGCCCATGCGCAAGCCGGGTGCCAGCACTTTGGAGAAGGAGCCCAGGTAGACGCCACCCTCAGGGTTGCGGGCCGTGAGGGGTGCGGGCGGTGCCTGGTCAAACCACAAGTCGCCGTAGGGGTTGTCCTCCAACAAAGGCAAGCCCAGCGCGGCGGCGGTTTGGCTCAGGGCGGTGCGGTGGGCCTCGTCCATACTGCGGCCGGTAGGGTTCTGAAAATTGGGCAGCACATACAAGAAGCGCGCGCCGTGCGCTTTGGCGGTCAGGTCCTCCAGGTCTACGCCGCCTGCTGCGCCATGGCTTTCATTGGCCACACTCACCACGGTGGGCTCCATGGGCGTAAAGGCCATGATGGCACCCAGGTAAGTGGGTGATTCCACCAGCACTTTGCTGCCCGCATCGATCAGCACTTTGGCGATTAAATCCAGGCCCTGCTGCGAGCCGGTGGTAATCAATACCTGTGCTGGGTCCACGTCCCACGGAACACCGGCGGCGGCGCTTTGGGCACTGAGTTGGCGGGCGACCAGGGCGCGTAGCGGCGCATAGCCCTCACTGGCCGCGTATTGCAACGCGCCGTGTGGGTCGTCGCGCAAAACCTTGGCGCAGGCGGCCTCAAACTCGACCACCGGGAAGGTGCGGGGCGATGGCAGTCCGCCGGCAAAACTGATGATGCCGGGCTTCTCGGCCACTTTCAAAATTTCCCGGATCACGGAGGGGTTCATCTTGGCGGCGCGGCCAGCCAGGGTCCATTGCATAAGGGGGTAGGTCATCGTGGTTTTCTTGTGGAAAAGGAAGAGGGGTTGACGTAGTTCACCGGGGGTAGCGCGGTGCCACCACGGGCGCAATGGTAAGGGCCGGGGGTGTGCCAACAAATCGCTTGCCCGCAAACACGGTAGCCACCACCGCCAGCGCAAAGCCCAGCGTCACCACCTCCAGCGGCTCGCCCAGCAGAGGCACCGCGGCCAAGATGCTGAAAAACGGCTGCAGCAATTGGGTTTGGCTCACGCGCAGCGCACCGCCCAGCGCCAGGCCACGGTACCAGGCAAAAAAGCCGGCCCACATCGAGAACACTCCCACATACGCCAAGCCCGCCCAGGCCGACCACGGCACGCTGTGCTCGGGCCAGCACAACCAGGCGCCCGGCAGCGTGATGGGCAAGGCCATCACACACACCCAGCAAATGACTTGCTCGGCGCCCAGCGACGGTGTGACCTTGGCGCCAAATACATAGCCGGTGGCGGCGCTGATGACGGCACCCAGCAAGAGCAGATCTGCCCACACCAGGCCAAAGCCATGCCCGCTTTGGGTGGCCCGAAATAGGGAGAACGCCATCACCAGCGCCGCACCGGCCAGGGCACACAACCAAAACCCCAACCGCGCGCGCTGGTGCAGCACCCAGGCCGCAATGGCCGCGGTGACCAAGGGCAGCAACGCGGTGATCACCGCCGCATGGCCCGAGGTAACCTGGCGCAGCGCAAAGCCCAAAAACAGCGGATAACCCATGGCATTGCCCAAGAGGGCCAACACCAGCGGCTTGCGCTGCGCGGGCGTGGGCAGGGGTGAGCGCGTCCCCAGCAAAAAAGCAATCGACAACGCCCCCGCCAGTGCCGCGCGACCAAAGGTGACAAACCAGGGCGAGAGCAGCGGAGCCTCGGCCGTGCCGGTGGCCAGCCGCGTCATGGGCAGCGTCACGGCAAACACGGCCACGCCCAGCACGCCCAGCCACAAGCCCTTGGTGTGGGGGTGCATGTTCATGATGTGCGGCCGGGTAGGGTGGAAGTCATGCTGTCAATGTACTTTGAAAAACAGCACACTTGCAGTACAGTTTTTCTAAACACGCCGTAAACTGTACTGATCAATGCGGTGGCACAGTGGTGGTGCAATAAAGTCGAGCTGTTGACGCGCAGAGCCTGTTTTCCTCAGTAAGCTCAAAGCGCAAACCGAACAATCCCTTTACCGATTGGAGTATCCAGCTATGGCCACTATTGACGCGTATTTTGAAAATGTTCAGCTCCCCACCATGCCCGAGGTGGCCCAGCTTCTGATCCATTCTTTGAATGACGATGAGATTCCGTTTGAAAAAGTGCGCTCCGCGATATCACGCGACCCGAGCCTCACGGCCAAGCTGATTCGTCTGGCCAACAGCGCCCGGTTCGGACTGCAGCGCAAGGTGAGTTCGGTAGACGACGCCATCACCATGGTGGGCCTGAACCAAGTGCGCACGTTGTGTTTGGCAGCCTGTATGAGCGATGCGTTCCCCGTGGTCCAAGGCTTGAATCGCGAAGAGTTTTGGAAGGAAAGTATGGCCTGTGCGGGCTTTGCCCACTGGCTGGCGCGCACCATCGGAGCGGACGTTCAACAATCGTGGTTGACCGGCTTCATGATTCGTCTGGGCGAGCTGATCATTGCGCAAAAAGACCCGGGAAAATTGCAAGAAATAGAACGACTTCCCCACGCCCCGGGTGGTCGCTGGGAGCGTGAGACGCGATTGGTCGGCTTCTCTGAAGGCGAAGTGGCCGCCGAGCTGGCCCGGCGTTGGAACTTTCCAGCCGAGGTGGCGCGGGGGCTGGCCACGGCGTCCGACCCACTGGCGCACAAGCCCTTTTGCCGCCTGGGTGGCATCGTCCACATTGCCATGCTGCTGGCCGAAATTGCAGTGGAAAGCCCCACCACCGCGGAAGCGACCATCGACGCCCTGCCTGCCGATGTGCTCAGGACCCTGCAACTGGACCACGACTGGTTGAAGTCCCATTTGCCCGATGTGAATACGTTCACAGACGCCTCGGCCGTGTAACAGCGGTCGTCCCCGTCGTGAGGCCAGGCCCGCCATGCTGATGAAGACCGCCGACCAAACGCTGGCCGAGCAACTGGCCGCGCGCTTTGCCCAGCGCATTCGCGACCGGCTGCTGGCGGCGGGCGCGCGGCTGCCCTCGGTGCGGCTGTGTGCGCAGCAGCAGGGCGTGAGCCCCTCTACCGTGGTGGGCGCGTACGACCGGCTGGTGGCCCAGGGCCTGGTGGAGGCGCGCAAGAACCGGGGCTTCTTTGTCCGTGAAATCGGGTCAGAAAGGCCTGGAGCCCGGGTAAATAAAGACTTTTTAGCTATTCATTTGATAGCAAGCGGTTCGGATGCTGCAGGCGCACCACCACTGCGCCACCACGCGCCTTTGAATGCCACGGCGCTCATCCGCGGCATGTTTGATGGCATCAGCGACAAGCCCCAGCCGGGGCTGGGTGTGCTGCCGCCTGCCTGGCTGCAGACTACGTTTTTGGCCACCGCCGTGCGGCGCAGTTGCAGTGTCGAGGCGCTCAACGCTTTCTCGTTGCAATACGGTGAGCCTGCGGGTGACGCCGGGCTGCGCCGGGCCTTGAGCGCCAAGCTGGCCGGTATTGCGGTGCAAGCCGCGCCCGCGCAAATCATTACCACCATAGGTGCCACCCACGCGCTGGACGTGGTGAGCCGCACCCTGCTGCGCGCGGGCGACTATGTGATGGTGGAGGAGCCCGGCTGGGCCGTGGAGTTTGCCCGCCTGGACGCGCTGGGCATGCGCATACTGCCGGTGCCGCGCCGGGCCGAGGGGCCCGACCTGGAGGTGATGGCCCAGTACTGCGAGGCGCACAAGCCCAAGCTCTTTGTCAGCGTGAGCGTGCTGCACAACCCCACGGGCTTTTCTTTGAGCCCCAGCAGCGCCCACCGCATTTTGCAACTGGCTCACCAGCATGATTTTTATGTGCTGGAGGACGACACCTACAGCCACTTTGCGCCGCAGCACGCCACGCGCCTGTGTGCGCTGGACGGCCTGCAGCGCACCATCTATGTGAGCGGCTTTGCCAAGATACTGGCCCCCAACTGGCGCGTGGGCTACCTGGCCGCGCCGCTGGCGCTGGTGGAGCGCTTGCTAGACACCAAATTGTTGTCCACCCTGACCACGCCAGCCTTGCTGGAAAAGGCTTTGGCCTGGTGCATCGACCAAGGCCAACTGCGCCGCCACTCGGAGCGCATTCGCACCCAGCTAGAAGCTGCCCGCGCCCGCAGCGTGAAGCTGGCCTTGGCACACGGCTGCAGTTTTGTGTCGGAGCCTGCGGGTTTGTTTGGCTGGGTACAAACGGGCGTAGACACGGAGCGGTTAAGCCAGCGCATGCTGGACGAGGGCTATCTGCTGGCACCGGGTGCGCTGTTTCATGCCGAGCGCCAACCCAGCAGCCTGATGCGCATTAACTTTGCCACCACCCAAGAGGCGCAGTTTTGGCAAGTGTTTGCCAGGTTGCGGGACGAGCAGCTAAGGGCCTGATTTATGCATCACAATCGGCGCCTGGTTTAACCTGCCGATACCCCGCCGTTACCCCGGCTAAAACCCTACATGACCCCGCCGTTACCCCGGCTTTTTCGAGACCGCACGATGCACACTTCGTTTGCTACACACTTGCTGGCGCGGTGCCAGGCCAAAAGCCTGGTATTCGCTCTCGCGTTGCCCTTGACCTGGGCGTTGGCCACCACCGCCTACGCCGCCCACCCCAACGACACCGAGGCCTACCGCTGGAACCTCAAAGACATCTACGCCACCCAGGCCGCCTGGGACCAGGACGCCACACGCCTGGAGGCGCAGCTCACAACCTTAAGCGGCTGCAGCGGCCAACTGGGCCAGTCGGCCAAGCGCTTCAAGGCGTGCCTGGATGTGAATGCCGATGTGCTCAAGCGCTACTACCGCTTGGCCGGCTACGCGGCGCAATCCAATGACGAAGACACCGGCGCAACTGCCGGGCTAGACCTGCGCCAGCGCGCCGATGTGCTGGGCAACCGGGTGGAGCAAGCGGCGTCGTTTTTGAGCCCTGAGATTTTGAAGCTGGGTCGCGTCAAAGTAGATGCCTATCTGCAGCAAGACAAATCGCTGGCCATCTACCGCCAGCAACTCACCGATACGCTGCGCAGCGCCAGCCACACCCTGAGCAACGACGGCGAAGCGCTGATTGCTGACTTTGGCCAGGCTACGGGTGCAGCCAATGCGGTGTACTCGACCCTGTCGAATGCCGACATGCCGTGGCCCCGGGTCAAGTTGTCCGACGGCAGCCTGGTCACCATCGACCAATCCAGCTACACCAAGTACCGGGCGGTAGACAACCGTGCCGACCGCAAGCTGGTGTTTGACGCCTTTTGGGGCACGTGGAAAGCGTTTGAGCGTACCTATGGCGTCACCTTTTACGAGCAACTAAAAAAAGACGCGGCCCTGGCCAAAGTGCGCCGCTACCCGGATTCGCTCACCCAGGCTTTGTTTGGCAACAACCTGCCGCACGCCGTGTACGACACCCTGGTGCAGCAAGCCAGCGCCAACCTGCCCACGCTGCACCGCTATTTCAAGCTGCGCGCCAAGATGCTCGGGCTCAAGCCCACGGGTGAGTTGCAGTACTTTGACGTCTACCCGCCCTTGGTCAAGAGCGACCTGAAGTACCCCATTGACCCCAGCGTGCAACTCATGTTGGCCTCGGTGAAGCCCCTGGGTGACGACTATGTGAAGGCCATGGAAGCGGCTACCAAGGCCCGCTGGATGGACGTGTACCCACGCGAGCGCAAGCGCTCGGGCGCTTACATGAATGGCTCGGTGTACGACGTGCACCCCTACTTGCTGCTGAACCACAACGACGACTACGAATCGCTGTCAACGCTGGCGCATGAATGGGGCCATGCCATGCACTCGGTGCTCGCCATCAAAGCCCAACCCTTTGTCACGGCCGACTACCCGATCTTCACCGCCGAGATTGCCTCCACCACCAACGAAGTGCTGTTGCTAGACCACATGCTCAAGGTCTCTAAAACCGACGACGAGCGCATGCTCTACCTGGGTTCGGCGCTAGAGAACCTGCGCGGCACCTTCTTTCGGCAAGCCATGTTTGCCGAGTTTGAGCGCACCGTCCACGCCAAAGTGGATAAGGGCGAGTCGTTAACCGGCGAGGCGCTGACGCGCATCTACGGCGAGATCTTGAAGCGCTACCACGGCGACAACGGCACCCCAGACAGCGTGATGACAATTGACGACCGCTACGCCATCGAGTGGGCCTACATTCCGCACTTCTACAACAAGTTTTATGTGTTCCAGTACGCCACGTCTATTACGGCTGGCAATATGTTTGCCACCGAGATCTTGAAAGGCACGCCCGGTGCGCGCGACAAGTACCTCAACATCTTGCGCGCAGGCGGCTCACGCTACCCGTATGCGCTGGTGAAAGAAGCCGGCGTGGACCTGGCGGCCCCGGCCCCCTACCAAGCCATTGTGGCCCGCATGAATGCCATCATGGACCAGATAGAGGCGATTCAGGCCCAGAAGCCCTAAATCGAATCCGCCCAGCATTTTTGGCACAAAATGGGCTGTAGCCGGCGGATCTATTGAGGTTGTAGCTATATATTAAATAGCAACTGCAAGGCGCTGCAAGGCGCTGCAAGGCGCTGCAAGGCCGTCACGCCGTCCAAATCGCGTTCGCGTGCCAGCGCGCGACCCACGGCGGCAGGTCGGCAGCCGGCATAGGGCGCGCAATTCCATAGCCCTGGGCCAGCGCACAGCCCAGCGACAACAACAGTTGACCGTGCGCGGCGGTTTCCACGCCTTCCGCGATCACACCGCGCTTGAATACATCCGCCAGGCCAATAATTCCCCGCACGATGGCCAGGTCGTCCGGGTTGGTAAGCATGTCGCGCACAAAACTCTGGTCGATCTTGAGTGTTTCCGCAGGCAGGCGCTTCAGGTACGTCAGTGACGAGTAGCCGGTGCCAAAGTCATCCAGCGCAAACGCTACCCCCATGGTTTTACAAGCCTGCATGGCTGCGCCTGCCCGGGCGGTGTCTTCCAGCGCGCTGGTCTCCAGCACCTCAAGCTCCAGACACTGTGGCCTCACATCTGGGTGGGCTGCCAGCATGCCCGCCAGGCGTTCGACAAAGTCGGGTTGCTGCAACTGGCGCGCGCCAATGTTGACACTCACCGGCAGGCCTATGCCTTGGCCGTACCAAGCGCCCATTTGGGCCAATGCGGTGGTGATGACCCATTCACCGAGCGAGACGCTGAGCGGGTGGTCTTCGATGAGCGGCAAGAAAGCCGCGGGTGCCAGCAACCCGCGCACGGGGTGCTGCCAGCGAATCAGGGCCTCAGCACCCACTACCGCCCCCGTCTTCATGTTGACCTTGGGCTGGTAATGCAGCACAAACTCGTTTTGCGTCAAGGCACGCGCGATACCCTCCAGGCTCTCGCGCTGGGTTTGCAGCGCGGTTGCCGAGGCCACGTCAAAAAAGTGGTATTTGTTTTTTCCGGAATCTTTGGCGATGTACATGGCCTGGTCGGCATGGCGCAGCAACAGGTCGGCGTCGGCCCCATCTTGCGGGTACAGCGTGACGCCAATGCTGGCCGACACCCTGAGCGTTGCATCGCCCAGGACCACGGGTTGGGATGCGCATTGCAGCAGGCGTGCCAACACCGGTTCACAATCCGCCGGGTCCCCAAGGTCCACCATCACCACCACAAATTCGTCGCCGCCCATGCGGGCCAGGGTGTCGCCCTCGCGCAGCGCCTCCTTGATGTGCTGGGACACCACCACCAGCATTTCGTCACCCACTGTGTGGCCATACGTGTCATTGACTTGCTTAAAACCGTCCAGGTCAAGGTAGGCCACGGCCAGCGTCTTGCCCCGGCGCTGGCTGTGCAGCATGGCCTGGTTCAGCCGGTCGGCCAGCAGCACCCGGTTGGGCAGATTGGTCAGCGCGTCATAGTGGGCGATGTGTTCCAGGTGTTTCTGTTGATTTTTCTGGGCCGTGATATCGGTAAACAGCGCGACGTAGTGTTGGGCGGCGCCACTGACATCGCGCACAACACTGACGGTCTGCATCTCGGCGTAAGCCTCGCCGCTTTTGCGCCGGTTCCAGACTTCGCCAGACCAGTGGCCGTTTTCTGTGAGGCTGCTCCACTTGGCGGAATCCAACTGCGTTGACTGACGGTCTGGGCTGAGGATGCTCAGGCTTTGGCCCACCGCCTCATCGCGGCGAAAGCCGGTGATGCTCGTGAAGGTGTCGTTCACGTCCACGATGGTGCCCGCCGCGTCGGTGATCAAGATGCCCTCCCGGGCGTGGGTAAAGACACTGGCGGCCAACTGCAGCTTTTCAAAATCTGCACTTTTGCTGATGGCCAGTGACGTCAGCACGGCGTAGTCTTCTATCGATTTCAGATCGGCAGCCGTTGGCGTGCTGGGTTGGCGGTGGTAGATGGCAAAGGAGCCTTGCACCTTGCCATCCCCCGAAATAATGGGCTGCGACCAGCACGACGCCAGCTCGGCCTGGTTGGCAAGGTCTCGGTAGGGGGCCCAGTAGGGGTGCGTCTGGATGTCTTCCACGACCACCGCCTTGCCGGTAAACGCTGCTGTACCGCACGAGCCCACCGCGGGACCGATGGCTTCGCCGTCAATGGCCTGGTTGTAAAAAACCGGAAGACTGGGCGCGGCGCCATGGCGCAGCCGTTTGCCCTCTGCGTCGAGCAACAAAATACTGCACAGCGCGCCCGGCTGCAGTGCTTCCACATCGCGAACAATCCGTTCCAGAATAATGTTCAGCGCTACGCGGTCCGTCAACATTCTCAAAACTGACTGGAGCTGCTGCTTTTGGCGTTCCGCTTGTTGGCGCTCGGTGATGTCGCGCAGAAATGCCGCAAACATTCGGCTTCCGTCGATTTCGAGGTCGCTGAACGAAATCTCCATGGGGAACTCGTGGCCGTCGCGATGCAACCCCGGCACATGCACAGTGCGCCAATCGAGCCGCCTTTCCCCCGTCGTCAAGTAGTGGCCAAGCCCGCGCATGTGGCCCTCGCGAAAGCGCGCTGGCTGCAATATCGCCAGTGGTTGCCCTTGGGCCTCGTCCGGGGAGAAACCAAAGATCACCTGCAGTGCGGGGTTGGCATATTGGATGGTGCTGGACGCATCAATGAGGATCACTGCGTCCGATGTAATTTCCCACAACATCCGACTTTGCAGTGCACTCAGGCCGGACGTTTTACGGTCCTGGGGCACGGCTTGGGTACCCGACGCGGCTGCGGCTTCATTGGGTTTAACCTGTTTGACCATGGGCGAAGGATCTGTAAGTTGCCTTTGAGGATTAACTCTAACCGAAACGCAGCATTCTGTCGGCCACAAATGGCCTGCATGTGCAGCCCCAGGTTGGCGGGGCTAAAAAATTGTGCGGGTGCCGGTGCGCGCCAGACCGCTATCGCCGCGCTAGTGAAATGGGTTGTTGAGCGCAAGCGGCGCGCTGCAGTCCGCTTCGATGTTGCCTTCGGCATCGGTATGCGTGCGGCACGGCGGGTTCGCGCCGGCGTGGCCGGTGGCGTGCGGCGCGTGCGCTGGGTTGGTACCAAGGTGTGGCGCACTGGCCATGGCGGAGCGCTTGGCCGGTGGCGCGTCCGCATTGTCTGGCGCCGCGCCGCTCACCCACCCCATGGCCAGGCCCAGCAGCGCCAGGGCTCCCACGATGCCCAGGACGCCCAGCACCGCTCGCCCACGTGCCCTGGGATGCGTCATGCGTTCTTCAGATCTGCCAGGATTTCGTTGGCGCAGATCTGGCCAGTTTCGACCGCACCTTCCAGGTAGCCTTGGGCGGGTATCGATGTGTGCTCGCCGCAGAAGTGGCAATTGCCCTGGCGCACGCCCTCGTACCCGACGAAGCTGGAAAAATTGCCTGGCGCGTAGTAGCCATACGCGCCCTTGGTGTAAGGGTTCTTGGGCCAGTTGTTGAGCAACACCTTACCGTTCCACTGGGCGCTGCAGCCGGGAATCAACTTTTCCCACTGCACCAGAAAGGTTTTGGCCAGGGTATTGAGGTTGGTCGCGTTGGCGTACGCCAGCGCGGTCTTGCCGCCGGTGAAGTTATTGATCACTGCGGTTTGCGTGGCTTGGGCGCGCGTGGCCTCCCAGGTGTTTTGGTAGCCAAGATCGGAGAAGGTGTCGCCGCTGCATTTCACGTCGTGCCATACGCGGCGATTGAACTGCAATTGGAACTTGCAGTTATTGCCCATCGGCATGGTGTTGATCGCTAGCGTCTTGCGATTATCAAAACCCGCGGCACTAAAGTCCACGTTGGCACGCAATATGGAGAACGGAATAGCCATCACCACATGGTCCGCGGTGGCGTGGACGCTTCGGTTGGCCGAGGTCGTGAAGCTTAAGCCGTAGGTGTTGTCCGCATTCTTGACAATGCGGCTGAGGGCACTGTCCAGCACGAGCTGGCCGGGTGCCAGGGTGGCCGCCATTTTGCTGACCAACTGGTCGTTTCCGCCCCGGATTTTGTACTTCTCATCCGACTCGCCAAACCAGGTGAGGGTGGCTACTGCGGAGGTGGGTTTTCTGGAGTAGCCCATGAGGCTCACCAGCCCGTAGGCGCTTTGCTGGCTGGTCTCAGCGCCGTATTCAATGTTGTAGGCCACGTCGAGCACTTTGGCGAAATCGGAGTTCAGGCCCCCGGGCGCATACGCGGCGATGTAGTCCCTGACCGTCATGCGGTCCAGCTCCATGCCGCGCTGCGTTTGCTTGTCCCAGGTTTGCGGAAACGGCGCGCGTAAGCGGTCCTCTTTGAGTTGATCGAACATCCATGCGAAATCGGCGAAGGCCCGTGCATAGGTGTAGACGTGCCCGTTGACGTGGTGCAGCTCCTCCAGCCCCAGGTCTGCGGCCCACTGGCCGACGTTGTCCAGCGCCAGCCCCAGCTCTTGGGCAAGCCCTCGGATATTGGTGTGCGGCGTGTCGATCAGCTCGCCCCCGTTTTCGACAATGTTGCCGCCAAAGGCCGTGCGGTTGGTGTGGCAGCGTCCACCAATGCGGGTCGGGTTGGCTTCGTACACCGTGGCGCTGATCCCTGCTTTTTTGAGCTCATAGGCGCAGCGCAAGCCCGCCAAACCGGCGCCGATGATGGCAACGCGCGCCGGTTTGTAGGCCAGTGCGTGGGCGCTGGTCGACGCCATGCCCATTACCGCGGTAGCCGCCGTAGCTGCACAGGCCATGCCTGCCTGCAGAAGGCTGCGCCGGCTTTTGTTTAGCGCCAGCGCCGAGTCGTAGTCGTCTGCCTCCCCCCGGGTGGACTCGACCAGTCGGGCGACCGAAATTAGCTTGCGCAGCAGGGGGGAGTGGGCCATCTTGGGTTTCTTTCGTGGTGGTAGGTGCCGTCAATCCATGGCAACAGCGATGCCAGCGCCGCCATTTTGACGACCAAAACGGTGCGTCGTCCGAAAGTGGCAGGTGAAGACGGTGCATTCTAAAGTGCGGTGCTGCCGTTTACTTGGTAGATTCAAGGCGCAGATTCAACGGGCATACACTGCAAGTATCCAAACGAGGGCAGTCGCAATGAGCTTGGCGGGAATTTCGTTGACCGAGTCAGCAGGGCAAATTTTTTTGCGCTGTGAGCCCATGGCCGAACGGGTCACCGTCGACGTTGCGACGCTCTATGCACTGTTGGTGCAATGTGGCTTTGAGGGTTGTCGCCTGAATGAACCCGCGATTGCGCAGGCCGCACAAGATTGCAATGCGCAGGGCGCTCCCTTTGCCGCCCATATTGCGGACCGCTGCGACGCCACCGCCCACGTCGACGTAAGCGCTGACGACATGTCTGCGTGGGTGAATTTGACCGCAGCCCAGGGCGGCAAGGCCATCAGCGTCGAGGACCTTTTGGGCGCATTGGCGGACGCTGGGGTGGTCTTCGGCGTGGACACGGTGGCGGTGAACGAAGCCTGTGCCGTGGGAGTGGTGAAACATGTTTTGGTGGCCAGCGGCGTAGCACCGCAAGCGGGCCAGGACAGCCGGTTTGAAAGCCTCATACCCGACGCTAGCGACCGAGCGCCCAAGGTCGATGACACCGGCCATATCGACTACCGCGAGCACGGTGGCATATCGGTCATCAAGGCGGGTGCCGCCCTGATGCGCCGCACACCGGCCACCGCTGGGGTCAAGGGGCAGACGGTGCGCGGCAGTGACCTGCCCGCCAAGCCGGGTGTGGACATGCCATTCGCCCTGAAGTTGACGGGCGTGGAGCTGGACGCGAACGACCCCAACTTGTTGCTAGCCTCGGCGCCGGGACAGCCTGTGTTGGTACAAAACGGCGTCATGGTGGAGCCGGTCTTGCACCTTAAAGAAGTCAACATGGCTACGGGAAATATCTACTTCGATGGCACCGTGAAAGTGGACGGGGACGTGATGCAAGGCATGAAAGTGCATGCCAGCGGAGATATTGTGATCGGCGGGACCGTGGAGGGCGGTTTGTTGGAGTCGGGTGGCGACATTCGCATTGCCTGCGGCGTGATTGCCAAATCGCACTTGCGGGCCAAGGGCGTCATTAGTGCACGTTTTGCGGACAACTGCACCTTGTCTGCGGGCACGGTCATTGCGCTGGAGGATATGGCCTTGCAGTGCGAGCTGGAGTCGCTTAATCAAATCATCATTGGCGAGAAAGCGCCCCAGCGTGGGAAGCTGATCGGGGGCTCTGCGACCACGATGATGCTGCTGCGCGTTCCTATTTTGGGCTCTGACAAGGGCGGGCTGACCCATATCGTGGTGGGTGCCAACAGTACACTTGCGCAACAGTTGCTCGACCTGAACTTGCGCATTGAGCAAGAGCAAGCGGCCGAAGACAAGTTACAAAAAATCGTGAAGCAACTGACCGCTGCCGGGGACCCCAAGGGGATGCTCGACCGGGTGAAAGTCTCTTGGCAGCATGCCGTGCAGGTGTGGTCCAAGTCCCTGGGTGAGCGCGTGGTGCTGGAGGCGGAAATTGCCGTCATGATGGCCGCCAAAGTCAAGATTGGTGTGGGAGTCGCAGGGCCCGTGGATTTAATTTTTGCCGACAAAACGGTCCACCTGCGCAAGGAATTTGGCGCGGGCCAGTTCGCCTTCGATCCGCTGGTGGGCTTGGTCTTTGAGGATGCCTCTGGCCGGTCGGTGCCGTTGGCGCCCTGAGTGACAACCCGTTGGATTTGCCGAGGGGCAGGTCACCGCCGCGTGGGCACGGCGCCGGCGTCCCTGTCGGTGCAGGTCAGAGCGCCATTGGCCGGGTAAATGCGGGTCAAATTGGCCTGCGTCCGGCGGTTTTATTCACTAGTTTGCTATAAATTGTGTAGCGTCAAACAGCGCGGCAAGTCGGTTCACCGCGGCATCCGTGGCCGCGCGGTCGGGCGTGGTGTCGGCATTGCCAAAGTCGCCCGCAGCCTGGGCTTGCACCAGAATGCCGTCGCGCCGCGCCACCACAAATAGGTTGTGGCCGCGGTGGGCGAGGCCGTAGGCCACCTCGGGCTGCGGGATCAGGCGGGCGGTCTGGCCGCGCACGGGGATGATGGATGTGTCGCCCAACAGCGCCCGCGCGCCATAGCCCGTGGCGTTGATGAGGGTGCGCTCGGGCAGAGCGGCCCACTGGCGTGGGCTGGCAAAGTCGGCATACACCATTTCGCCGCCAAACCGGAAAAAGTCATCCAGCAACAAGCGGCTGTATGCGGGCAGATTGAAGACCATTTGCTGGTAGCGACGGGCGTGTGGCACCTTAAAGGGGTGTTGGTGGGGTGCGAGCAGTTGCGACTTTGGGCGCAGGTCGTCGATCAAGGGTTCCAGGTCGGAGTACTCGGGTTCAGCCGCGGTCTCAGCCGGGTCGGGCAGGGGCTGGTCAAACGGCGTGTCAGACAGCACATAGCCTTCGCGCCACTCCACAGGGTCACCGGCCAGGCCAAGCAGGCTTTGGTAGCTGCGAAACGAGTGCCGCGCGATCTGCTCCCACTGGCGGGCAAAGGCGGGTGTGGCGTGCTCCTGTGCGCACAAGCGCGAGTCGGGCGACCACACGCCCGTGGCGGCGCTGGACCGCACCGCGGGCGGTTGCTCGCGGCAGTAGATGCGCACCTTGAGTCCGGCCCGCTGCGCCGTCAGGGCGGAGGTCAGGCCAATCGCACCACAGCCAATGACCGCCAGGCGCGGCTCACGCGCGGCCAGTGCCATGCGCACAGCCATGTGGGCCGAACCCCAGGACAGTGACCAGCCACTGCCGCCGTGGCCATAGTTGTGGATGACAGTTTGCCGCCCCAGGCGCTGCGCCACGATACGCGGGCCCTGGGCGCGAAAGGGGCGGGTGCATACCGCGATGTCGATGACGCGGTCTGGCTGGGCCCAGATGGGCGCCAGTGGTGGGCGCTTGGCAAAGCCGGTGCTGGCATCTGCAGCCCAAACGGCATTGGGCAGAGCACAAAAGGGTAGCGCGGCTGTGGCCAGCGCGGCGCTGCTGGCGCCCAGAAAATCACGACGGTACATGGAGGAGCGGCGTCCAAAGGGGTGCGGGGCCGCCATCGTAACCGCAAGCCGTCTGGGGCCAAAAAACTCTATCAAATACGGCCCGGTCCGGCGAATTTATTCACTAGTTTGCTCCTAATATAGGAGCAAACAGCAGGCGTACTAGCTGATGTAGTTGAACAGCGACAGCTTTTGCACCTGGGCATACGACTGCAGCGCTGCCTGGTAGCCGGTTTGCTGGTTCTGGAAGTCGGAGATGCCCTTGACCATGTCCAAGTCCTCCGCACGCGAGCGGTCACCCTCTAGCTGTACGCTGCGTTTTTCTTGGTTGGCGTTGATGCGGTCAGCACGGTTCAACAGGTCGCCCGCCTGGCCGCGCACCGCAGAAATGCGGCCCATGCCGATATCGATATTGCCCAGGGCCTGGCTGACGGCCTGGGTCGAGGCATTGTTGTTGCTGGCGTTGCCAATGTCGCGAATAGCGTCATCGAGCACGCTGAAGATGCTGGGGTTGGGCTCGACCAGAATGGTGTCGCCTACGGCCGGCATGCCCTTGATGTTGAGCGCCAGCCCTGCCATGCCCACCACCGCAATATTGGCCGGTTGTGTGGACGGGTAGCCGGGTGCGGTTTGCGCCGTCGTGCCGCCCGGTGTGGCGGTGAGGTTGTAGGTGACCGTGGTGGTGCCAGGCACGGTGGTGGTGTCCACCGCCGTGATGGCAATTGCGTAAGTTGCTCCGTTGACCGCTGACGCATTGGTCATGGAAACCGCGTCGGTTCTCAGGTTGCGGGTGGTTGGTATGGTGCTGACGCTGACGTTGTAAACGCCGTCGCGGCTCGGTTGCAACATGAACGCACTGTCACCATCCAGCGCAAACGGGATGGCAACTTCTGAGCTGGCAATCTGGCCGGGCAAGCCGTTAAAGGTGTAATCTGGCGCCGCAGCCTGCGGGCCGACAAAGGGGGCCAGCGCACTGGCCAGCGCGCCAAACAGCGGCTGCCCATTGGTGTCATTGCGGTTGGACAGGGCAAAAATCTGGTCGCGCAGCCCACTGAGTTGGCCGGCAATGATCTTGCGCTCGGCCGCCGTGTGCGTGCCATTGCCGGCACTGACCACCAGCTCCCGAAACTCCTGCAAGGTGTTGTTCACGTCGCCCAGCGTAGTTTCGGCCTGGGTGATGGCGCTTTTTTGCGCCTCCAGTGCCCGTTGGTCGGTCTGAATGCGCGCGATGCGGGTCAGTGCACGCTCGGCCTGGGCTGCGGCGGTGGGGTCGTCACTGGCGGTGGTGACGCGCTTGCCTGACGTCAGGTGCTCTTGCGCGTTAGACAACGCGGTCTGGCGCATCATTAAGTTGCTGCGTGCCGTGTCGTAGGTGCTGGCGGAGCCCAGACGGGCGAAGGATGGGGTTGTCATGGGCTTACTCCTGGTGCGACCGGGCGATCAACGCAACCCCTGGATCAATGTGTCAAAAATGTTCTGTGCCACCTGGATCATCTTGGCCGAGGCTTGGTAGGCCTGCTGGAACTGCAGCAACTTGGCGGCCTCTTCGTCCAAATTTACACCCGAAACACCCGCACGGTCTTTCTCCAAATTGGAGGCGATAGACGTGGAGACCTGTGCGGCGTAGTTGGCGCTCTGGCCACGGATGCCAATTTGCGAAATGAGGCCCGCGTAGCCATCGCTCAGGGCGGCCCCGTCAAACAGCGCCATGTCACGCAGACCCATCATGGCGCTGGCGTTGCCGGCGTTCAATTTCAGGTTCAACTTGCCAGCGGCAGCCAGCACCTTGCTGTTGTTCACCGTGAAAGTGTCACCCGCTTTGGGTGAGCCCTGCAGGGTGACGGACCACTGCGACAGTGGGGTCGTGGCCGGCTGGGTGCCTTCAATCGCAACCCCGGGGGTGAACGTGAAGGATGTGGCGTTGGCAACTGGCAGCTCGTCACTGCGGGTGTAGCTGCTGGGGCCCGTAAAGGTAAGGACCACTGGGGTGAGGGAGGGCGGGTTGGACCGCGCCGCCAGCGACACCAGTTGCAGACTGCCCGTATTGCCGGCGCCCATGCTGCCCGCCACCGGGCTCGAAACCGCCAGGGCGCGCGGCGTCGAAAACTCGCGGCTGATATTGCTGGCCGAGGTGTTGAAGGGTTTGAGCAGAAATCGGTCGCCCGCCGCTGCAACGCCTGCGCCCTTGGTGATGCTGATGCCATCGACCGTGACCGGATTGGTGACGCCAAAGTCAAACGTGGTGACGACCCCGTCGGAGCGCCGTGTGATGGAGCCCAGAGTGGCACTGCTGAAATTGACTTCGTAGTCCGATGCTGCGAATTTAGTGGTGTCGCTGATCGTCAGGGCCAATGTGGTGGCCCCAGCGTTGAGCAGTGCGGGCGCCACGGGGATCAAGACGTTCTGGCTGCTGAAGCTAGCCGGGCTGAAAATGTTGCCACCGACATTGCCGTCCAGGTCCAGGCCCAGCGCATGCTGGGTGTTCATTTCGGTGCTGATCGCCATGGTCAGCCGGCCCAGCAAATTACGGCCTTCCACCAAATCGGTGTTCTGAAAGCGCAGCAAGCCAGCCACCTCGCCCCCACCCAGCGTGTTCTCGTCCAACAGCGTGGTGGCACCGTTGCGGGTGATGGCCAGCTTGTTGTTGAGCACGCCGCCAAATTCTTTGGCCAGTGACAGAGGCGATACCGAGGTGCCCAGCACCAGCGCCTGGCTGCCGCCAATAAAAATACCCACCGTACCGTCACTGGCAGGAATAGAGCTGGTTTGGATGTATCGGTTGAGCTCTCGGACCAATTGGTCCCGGCGATCGAGCAGGTCGTTGGGGGGCTGGCCGTTGCCATTGACCCGTGCAATTTCTCCGTTGACCCCGGCAATGCTCTTGGCCAAGCTATTGATGGCGTCTATTTTCTGCGTCAGCTCTTGCGTCACGCCCTGCTGCAGATCGTCGAGCTGTTGTGAGGTGGCGCGCATGCGGGCCGCCGTCTCGTCCACTCGGGTGAGTACCACCGTGCGGGCAGTGAGGTCGGCCGGGGCGCTGGCCACATCCGAAAACGCGTTGAGCATGTCGTTGATGGACGCACCCAAGCCACTGGTGCCGCCGGGGAACAGGCTTTCGAGCTGCTTGAGTTTGTCCGCCCGGGTGGTGTCGGCAGACTGGGTGGCACTGGCCAGGGTGGCCTGGCGCGTCAAAAATTCGCTGAAGTTGCGCTGGATGGTCTGTATGCCGACCCCTTTGCCGACATAACCACCCCCCGTGAATTGCCCCTGTACGGTCGTCAGAATGACGCTCTGGCGGGAGTAACCGGGCGTATTGACGTTGGCAATGTTGTTGCCCGCCGTCTGCAGTGCGACCTGGTTCGCCAGTAAGGCCCGGGTGCTGATGTTCAGAATGCTCATGGTGCTGGGCCCGGCTTACACCTGCACCTGCACGCGGCGCAGTTGCAAAGTGGTGTTGATGGCACGGCTGAGTTTGGCGGCGTAGTCGGGGTCGGTCGCGTAGCCCGCCTTTTGCAGACCACTGGCGAACGCGTGGGCCGATCCCGTACCGGTTTGTGCTTGCGCCTTGACCTTGGCATAGCGCGGCGAGTCAGAAATCAAGCGGGCGTAGTCTTTGAAGGAGTCTTCGTAGGAGGCATAGGCGCGGAATTTCGCGACGCGCTTCTCAGCGACTCCGTTCACATACTCGGTGGTGGTTATCTCGGCGACCTTGCCGGTCCAGCCCGCCCCAGCCTTGATGCCGAACAGATTGAACGCCGGTGCCCCGCCCGGCTGCTTGATCTCAGACTTGCCCCAGCCGGTCTCATGGCCAGCCTGGCCCAGCATGTAGCTCGCAGGGATGCCACTGGCTTTTTCAACGGCGTTGGCGGCTGCGCTGTGCTTGCGTACAAAGTCGGCCTGGTTGGAGGTGGGCGCAGGGTTGACTCGGCCCACGTCGGGGCTGCGACTGATGGTGTTTGTGCCTGCAGCGCGTGGTTGAGCCGGGTCCAAGTTGGCCAACTGATTGGCCGCGGCCAAGGCGTCGACCTTGCCGCCCATTTGGCGCGTCAACTGCTGCTCAATCATGGCCGAGAGTCCGCCGGGCTGGCCAGACATCTGCACGGCAAATTGCTGGTCGAGTAAATCGGTGCCCAGGTCGGCGCCGGGGCTGTCCAACATGCCGCTTTTCATGGTGGCTTCACGCATGCTCTTGAGCAATTCGCGCATGAACAAGGATTCAAACTGCTTGGCGGTTTCTTTGATGGCCTCGGGGCTGCTGGTCGCAGCAGCGGCCTTCAGGTTGCCCAGAGATTGGGCATCGGCAGCCAGGCCGCCAGAGGTGGGTCGGTAGATGGGTGTGGCGGACATGTCAGATCACCTCCAGCTCTGCGTTGAGTGCACCAGCGGACTTGATCGCTTGCAAAATGGCCAGCAGGTCTTGCGGTGTGGCACCCAAGGAGTTCAGAGCCCGGACCACATCGGCCAGTTGTGCTGCCGCCGGAATCTGGATGAGCTTGCCGGGCTCCTGTCGGATGTCGATACTGGCTTTCTCCGTCACCACCGTCTGGCCGCCCGACAGCGGGTTGGGCTGGCTGATGATGGGGGTCGATGAAATACTGATGGACAGGTTGCCGTGCGCAATGGCGCAGGCGCCCAAGGTCACCGCTTGGTTAAGCACGATGGAGCCGGTGCGGGAATTGATAATGACGCGCGCCGAGGCCACCGAAGCTTCCACAGACAGCTCCTCCATTTCAGCGACGAAGTTCACCCGATCATTGGGGTCCATGGGCGCTTTGACCTGGACCGTACGGCCATCCAGCGCCTGGGCCACGCCCTCGCCAAACTTGCGATTCACGGCTTGCGCGACTTTGCGTGCGGTTTGGAAATCGGATGCGTTCAGGCTCAAGCTCACCGTGCTGCCCTCTTGCAATGAGGTGGGTACCGAGCGCTCCACCTGGGCGCCATCGGGAATACGGCCCACACTGAGATGGTTGACGGTGACCTTGCTGCCACCCGCCGATGCGCCCGCCCCAGCCACGATGAGGTTGCCCTGGGCGAAGGCATAGACCTCGCCGTCGGCACCCTTGAGTGGGGTGGCAATCAGGGTGCCCCCTTTGAGGGACTTGGCGTTGCCCAAGGACGAAACATTGATGTCGAGCAACTGCCCAGGCCGGGCGAAGGCAGGCAACTGGGTGGTCACCATCACGGCAGCCACGTTTTTCATTTGCAGTTGGGCCAACTGGGCCGGGGGCAATGTCAGCCCGAGTTGTTTCAGGTAATTGGCCAGGCCCTGCGTGGCATAGGGCATCTGCGTGGTTTGGTCACCGGTGCCATCGAGCCCTACCACCAGACCGAAGCCGCTGAGTTGGTTGCTACGCACGCCTTCGATGGAGGCAACTTCTTTAATACGGGCCGCGTTGACCGTGCCTGTAAGCAGCCCGCACAGGGCCAAAACCCAACACACCCACAGTACCAGCGGCTGGCGCGGGCCTGTGTGCTTGGAGGCTTGGGTCTGAGTTTTCATGTGCTGCATCAGTTAGCGGGGTGATCCGGTTGAACCTGTGACCCGTCGACACCATTCTGGAGAACTTTAGAAGGGGTGAAAGTTCAAAAAGAACCGTGATAGCCAGCCAACTGTTTGCGCTTCACCCTGCGCACCGCGTCCACGCGATTCCACCCGCAGGTTGGACACCTGCAGCGAGGTGATCACATTGTTGGGTTGCAGCAGTTTGGGGTCTACCGTACCCGAGAAGCGCATCACATCCACATTTTGGTTGATGCCGATTTGCTTTTCCCCCGCCACCACCAGGTTGCCGTTGGGCAGCACATCAATCACCGTGGTGGCAATGGAGCCACTGAAGGTGTTGGCCGCTTCTGTGCCGCCCTTACCGGAGAAGTCGTTGTTGGTTTTGGCCGCCATCTCCAAATTCTTGAGATCTACACCAATCAGGCCTGGTAAAGGCGGCGTAATGGCGGTGCTGGCGGAGCTGTTGCGGTTGACCGTGGATTTGGAGATCTGGCTGGCGGTCAGGCTCTCCACAATTTGGATGGTCACCAAGTCGCCCACATGGCGGGCACGTCGGTCTTCAAAGGTGGGGCGGTAACTCACCGGCTGGTAAATGCTTCCTTTGTTGACCCGGGGCGCTGCCGCAGGCGCGGTGGAGGCTGCCAGCAGGTTGGGCTCGGCGAAGTCCACAGTCACCTTTTGTGGCAGCTGCGAACACGCGGACGCCAAAAAGATGGCCGCACCGCTGAGTGACAAGCCAAATAGCCGCCCGGCCCGGGTGAAATCTATCTTGTTAGCTATTGTTTTCATAGCAAATGTCCAGAGTAGGTCAGAAATGCGCCGTGCGTTTTTTACAGTTGCCCGAGCTTTTGCAGCATCTGGTCCGATGTTTGAATTGCCTTGGAGTTCATCTCATAGGCGCGCTGGGTTTGGATCATGCTGACCAGTTCCTGTACCACGTTGACGTTGGAGGTTTCTACAAAACCCTGCATCAATGTGCCCAGTCCGTTGGCACCGGGCGTGCCCGCGTTGGGCTGGCCAGAGGCCGCGGTTTCCTGAAAGATGTTTTGCCCACGCGGCTCCAGACCCGCCGGGTTGATGAAGCTGGCCGTGGTGATGGTGCCGATGTTTTGCGGTGTGGCGGTGCCAGGAATAGAGGCAGACACGGTACCGTCCTGTGACACGGTGAGGTTGGTCGCGTTGGCCGGTACGGTGACGCCACCTTGCACCAGCAAGCCCGAAGAGTTGACCACGCGCCCCTGACTGTCGAGCTGGAAAGAACCGTCACGCGAATAGCCTGTGGTGCCATCGGGCATGGTGACCTGGAAAAATCCATTGCCCTGGATGGCAACGTCCAAGTTGTTGTTGGACTGCTGTAGGCTACCTTGCGAAAAACTACGACTGGTGGCCACGGTGCGTACACCCAGGCCTACTTGCAAACCGGTGGGCAATGTGGACTGCTCGGTACTGTTGGAGCCCACTTGGCGCAGGTTTTGGTACATCAGGTCTTCAAACACGGCATGCGCTTTTTTGAAGCCGTTGGTAGACACGTTGGCAAGGTTGTTGGAAATAACGTCCAGCTGCATTTGCTGGGCTTCCATACCGGTCTTGGAGATCCAGAGGGAGTTGATCATGGTAGTTTTCCTTTGCTGTTGCCGTAGCGTTAGCCTTGCAGGCCGAGTAGTTGTCCGGCGGATCGGTCGTTGGATTCCGCGGTTTGCAGCAAGCGCATTTGCACTTCGAACTGGCGCGCGGTTTGGATCATTCCCACCATGGTCTCCACGGCATTTACGTTGGAGGCTTCCAACATGCCGACGGCCAAACGGGCGGTGTCATCGTTTGGCATCGGGTCGCCCGACAGGGTGCGAAAGAGCCCGTCTTCACCACGTTTGAGCAGGTCTTCAGGGGTGGACGTGGCCATTTTCAAGCGGCCGATGACATTGGCGGGCTGGTTGCCCACCTTGGCGCTCATGTTGCCGTCGTGACCGATGGAAACTTGCGCGCCCGCAGGTACCGCAATGGGTGAGCCATCGCTCGACAGCACGCTCAAGCCGTTGCCCGTCTTGAGGGTTCCGTCGTCGGCCACCTCAAAGCGGCCGTTGCGGGTGTAGGCCTCATTGCCATCCAGACCCTGCACTGCAAACCAGCTGTTGCCGGTGGTCATCGCGTCTAGGGCCCGGTCGGTGCGCACGGCTGAGCCAGGCTTGTCTGAATATCCGGCACTGGACTCCACGGCAAACACACGGGTGGTTGCGCCATCGCCTTGCAGCGGGACCGCACGGTAGGTCGCCAACTGTGCGCGAAAGCCGTTGGTGGACACATTCGCCAGGTTGTTGGCCAGGGCCGACTGGCGGCTGGTCACCGCATTCGCCCCCGTCATCGCTGTGTAGATTAGGCGGTCCATAGTGGGCTGCTTTCGGGTACGGCGCTGTTAACGCAGATTGACCAGCGTCGACAGCACTTGGTCTTGGGTCTTGATAGTTTGGGCATTGGCCTGGTAGGCCCGTTGCGCGGTCATCATGTTGACCAATTCGGCGGTGAGGTCGACGTTCGATTCCTCCACCGCACCGGCGCGCAACTCACCAAACTTGCCGACGCCGGGGCTGCCGAGCAGGGGTTGTCCCGATGCGAAAGTCTCGGTGTACTCGCCACTGCCAACCGGGGTCAAGCCTTGCACATTGCGAAAGTCAGCCAGCGCCAATTGCCCCCGGGCTTGGGTTTGGCCATTGGAGTAGCGTGTGGTGATTGTTCCCTTGGGTGAAATGGTGATGCCAGTCAGCTCGCCCGAGGTGTAGCCGTTCTGCGTCAAGTTGGAAACGTTGAAACCCGTGCCGAACTGGGTGACCTTGGACACATCCAGTTGTGCCGAAATGTCGGGTGTGGTCGGTGAGGGCGTTGGAATCGTCAGGGTGAAGGCTGTGGTGGGCGATTGCAATTTACCGGCAGCATCGAACTGCATCTGAAACAAAGCGGTGCCGCCTGTGGCTGCGCTGTACACATCCCAGTTGTCCACCGCGGTGGGCCCAGTTCCGGTGGATGCGACACGTTCGAAATACAAACTAACCGGTACTTCTGCGCCCTGCGAGTCAAAGGTTGTGATGGATGTGCCGTATGTCGTGCGCGGCGTGGGTGGGACGGCGACCGCGGCAACGGCAGCACGCGCATCCAGATTGAATTCAGCGGTGATCGTCGTCGTGGGGCTGGCCGCAATTGGGGCGCCTGTTGGCAACGACATCTTGACGGGGGTGATGCTGGTCGGCGCACCCAGCAAGTCGGTGGCATAGCCCATGACGTGGGCACCCGTGTTGGTGATCAGGTTGCCATCCTTATCTAGCTTGAACTGGCCGTCACGGGTGTAGGCCAATGAACCGTCATTCCGAGTCACCTCAAAGAATCCGCCACCGTTGATGGCGACGTCCAGGTTGTTGCCGGTGATGCTCAGATTGCCTTGCGTGAACTGCTGGGAAACCTTGGCGACAGAGACCCCTATGCCAACATTGGAGCCGGCGTTGCTTCCCCCGGTGCCCAGTGACGAAGCTACCAGGTCCGCAAACTCAACCCGGGACGATTTCATCCCCACGGTGTTGGCATTGGCAATGTTGTTGCCAATGACGTCCAAGTTTTTACTGGCAGCGTTGAGGCCCGAGAGTCCGGTTTGAAAGCTCATGGTCGTTTCCTTCTGTGATTTAGAGAATTGCTTTGATGGCGTCGTAGGCCACCACGCTGCCATTTTTCAGCGTCAGACTCAGCGCGCCAGCGGCGGTGCCGACTGAATCTATGACGTTGCGTGCCAAGGGCGTGGCCGCAACCGGCTTGCTGCCTTGCGTTGCGATTACCTTGAATACCGGTGCGCTGGAGCCGGTGTAGCCACTGGCATCCCATTCAAAGTTGTGGCGGCCTGCGCCCAGCGCGCCCAGCTTGACGGTGCCCAGCACCTGGCCGCCCTGTGTCTGCACCTGCACAGAGACTTGGTCCGCCGCGCCAGCCAGATCCAGACTGGCTTTTCCGACGCCGCCCTTGATCGATAACGTGTTGCCATCGGTGAGAACTTCGCGCCCAACCATGCTGGCGCCCTGCAACACTTGCATGGCTGTGAATTGGGAGGACATGGACTTCATCGTCTCGTTGAGCTGCTGGATGCCCGAGACCGTGTTGATCTGTGCCATCTGGCTGGTCATCTGCGCGTTGTCCATCGGATTCATGGGGTCTTGGTTGTTCAGTTGCGCCACCAAAAGCTTCAGAAATCGGTCGGACTGTTCCTGCGCGCTGGTCTGCCCAGCGCCAGACGTAGCGGTTGACAGCCCTGTGGTGCTGTTGAAGTTCGAGATGTTGTTGACCGTGGCAACCATGGTGTCTAGTCCTTGTCGCTTGGGGCGCTATTGGCCCATTTGCAGGGTTTTGAGAAGTAGCGTCTTGGCGGTGTTCATCACTTCAACGTTGTTTTGGTACGCGCGCGAAGCAGAGATCATGTTGACCATCTCCTCTACCGGGTTCACGTTGGATTGCGATACGTAGCCCTGTGCATCGGCCGAAGGGTGGCTGGGGTTGTACAGTTTGCGCAGTGGCTCGTTGCTCTCTTGAATCGCACTCACCTTGACCCCGGATGACGCATCAGAGCCCATAGGCACCGTCTGGAAAACGACCTGGCGACTCTTGTAACCCTGGCCATCCGGTCCAGCCACTGCGTCGGCGTTGGCAAGATTGCTGGCCACCACGTTGAGGCGCTGCGACTGTGCGCTGACCGCGCTGCCCGAGACATTAAAGATGGAAAACATGGACATGGTTTATTGCCCCTGAATAGCACTCAAGATGGTGCGAGAACTGCCGTTAATGAACCTGAGGGTGGCTTCATAGCGCACCGAGTTGTCAACAAAGCTGGCGCGCTCACGGTCCATATCCACACTGTTGCCGTCCATCGCCGGTTGGCTCTGCACCGTGTAGTCCAAGCGGGCGCTGTCCAGGCTGGTGGTGCTGGACTGAATAGGAATATGGCGGCTGTTGCTGGTGCCGTTGTTGACGCTTCCGCCCCCGCCGCTGGTAGGGGGCATGGGCCGCAGGGTCAAGCCCGTGTCGCCCATCGCGGCAGACATGGCGGCCTTGAAATTGATGTCCCGGCCTGCATACCCCGGTGTGTCGGCGTTGGCAATGTTGCTGGCGATCACTTTTTGCCGCTCAGCGCGCAGCACGAGAGCTTTCGCATGAAAGTCCAGCGCGTCGGTCAATTTGGCAAACATGGCATCCTCAATATCAGTTGGCGGGCCGCAGGGCGGGGCCTGTGGATCTGCGTGAAGTGATTATGGGAAAACCTTTAATTTCTGAGCCCGTGAATATGGGGCAAAAACCAGTGCATTTGCGCGCTTCTCGGTAGCGCGGCTTTATCTATAGTCATGCCATTCAAAGACGATCTGGTCCCGTTTTGGGGCTCGGGCGTTTGCCGGAGACATGCCATGGCGACTTCTTTCACTCGGTACACCAGGCTTCGGATGTGGGTCGGACTCGTACTTAGTGGGCTGATGACCACGTCTGTGGCACTGGCACAAGGCGCAGGCACGGAGGTACAAGCTTTGGCGCGCAATTGGGCGATCGAGGCGGTGCATGCCTCCCAAGCTGCGGGCGCCGCGCCGCTGCGTATGGACGTGGCTGTCGGCGCGATGGATGCCCGACTGAAACTGGCCCCGTGCGCCAATATGGAGGCCTACATGCCCGTAGGCAGTCGCCTGTGGGGCAAGACGCGCGTGTCCGTGCGGTGTGTCGACGGTATGTCGCGATGGAATGTGTCGCTGCCTGTGTCCGTCAGCGCTTGGGGTAAAGCCTGGGTGGTACGGACCCAGTTGCCAGCGGGCGCAATGTTGACGCAAGCCGACGTGGTCGAAGCCGATGTGAACTGGGCCGAGGAGTCGAGTGCCGTCGTACGGGATTCTTCCCAATGGTTAGGCTTTGCCACGACGCGCCCGTTGACGACAGGGCAAACATTGCGCGCCGATATGGTGCGTCCGGCGCAAGTATTCCAGGCGGGCTCGCAAGTCAAAGTCGTGGCACAGGGTGCTGGTTTTCAGATTGCCTCTGACGGCCAGGCCCTCACGGCAGGCGTTGTCGGGCAAATCGCGAGGGTCAGAATGGACAATGGCCGGGTGGCGTCAGGCGTGGTGCTGGACGTAAAGACAGTAAAAATAGAGCTCTAAAGCATAAATCGGGTGCAGATTTTTCTAAAGTCAGCCATGAAGCGACCGATAACAATGCTACGAGGCTACGCTTATCGTAGTTTTGGAGAACGCCATGAAAATCAGCCCTGCATCCGATCCGACCAATTCAGTCAACCAAGCCAACGCGGCCCAAAAAGCCAGCCAGGGCGTGAGTGCTGCCGTGTCAGCCACGACAAATACGCGCCAATCGCCGCGTTCAGCGGGCGTTTCGGTCACGGTTTCAACCCAGGCGCGTGGGCTCGAAGCAGCCAAGCGCAGCGATGTGGCGGACGTGGATGCGCTGAAAGTGGCCGCTATCAAAGCCTCCATCCAAGACGGCACCTACACCGTCAATGCCGAGGCCATTGCCGACAAATTGTTATCCAACGCACAGGACATGTTGAGCCGCTCACGCAGTTAAGGCTTGATGGGGACTGTGCACTTAACCTGCAGAGTCCCTAAATGACAAATAAACCATCTGTTGACGCCCAACTTGCGCTGTTAGAGTCAAATCTGCAAGACGTGGATCGGTGCCTTCATGAGGGCGACGCGCAGGCCTTGAGCCAAGTCAGCGAGGCGCTTCAAACGACCGCCATGGACTTGCTGCGCATGACGCATGCCTCCCGCGCAGAGGCGTCACAAACGGAGCTGAGCACCAAAATCGGCCAGTTGGCCCAGCGCCTGATCGCCCTGCGGGAGAATTTGTTGCGCCGTTCCGCGCTTGTTGACCGTGCATTGAAGGTCGTCATGCCCACGGTGAGTGAAACAACCTACCAGCCACCTGGACCGTATGGTTCTGGTCCGCGTTCGTCGGGCATGATGAACGCGATGTCTGCATAAAACCCCGTAGAAATTTCGGATGGGGCGCTGCTGTTGCTTAAGCGCGGCAGCGCGGTGCCCGCTTGGCATCAACTCAGTGGGAGCGCATTTTGGCGCGTAAGCGCGCAACGGACTGCGTGTGCAATTGGCATACGCGCGATTCCGTTACATCCAAAACCGCTGCAATTTCCTTGAGGTTCATATCTTGCTCGTAGTACATGCTCATGATGTACTGCTCACGCTCTGGCAGTCCTTGGATGGCTGCCACCAAGCCCGCGCGCAACCGTTGGTCGCGCAAGACATGGAGCGGATCAGCCTCAACATCCGCAACGTGGCGGTCCAGGTACGTATCGTCGTCATCGCCGCTGCGCGACATGTCTTCGAGGTACACCAACTGTGTTCCACGGACCTTGCCCAAGAGGCTTTGGTAATCCTCCAAAGACAGTCCCATAGCCGTTGCAATTTCAGACTCTAACGGGCTACGACCCAAGCTGTGCTCCAGCTTGCGCATAGCCAATTCAATGTCTTTTTGGCTTTTGCGTGATCCGCGGGACATCCAGTCGTTTTCGCGCAATTCATCCAACATGGCGCCGCGGATGCGCTGGGTAGCAAAGGTTTCAAATTGCACGCCCTGGGCTGCTTCATAGCGGGTGAGCGCTTCCGACAGTCCGATGAGTCCCACTTGAATTAAATCGTCGACCTCGACGCTTGCCGGCAACTTGGCCATCATGTGGTGCGCTAGTTTGCGGACCAAGGGCTGGTATTGCCGGATGAGTGCATTGCGGTCGAGTTGCCCCTTGGCGGTGTACATCAATGGCTCCTGGTGAATAACCGAGTGTCCATCTTAGCGCCCGCCAGTGTGGGCAGCATCCAACGGCCGTACAAAGGCACTGCATTTTCCAGCACACGCAGTGCAAGTCTTTGTAGCTCGATCCTACTGTCCACAGTATCCTCGTGTGGGGGTAGTTGCACCAGTGGTAGCTGAATAGAGAGAAAATTGCCAGCACAGTCGGCCAAGGTCTCTGCAGCGCCGCGCGGCTGGACGGTGTGCGGTAGGCAAGTGACCGATTGCTCTATTACCAGCGGTGTGAGCCCCGGCTCCCTGAGTAAGCGCTTCAGGGCTTGGTAGCTGGTCAACAGCGATGTGCGTTCCGAGGAGACGACCAATAAGGGTTGGAGTGTCCGGTCGGCAAACAATTGGGTCAGCGTATTGGCGCTGCCGTAGACCACCACCACGCCATCATCTGCAAATAGGCCTCCCAGGCGCTGTTCCAGCGGCAGGTGCTTTTTAGGTGAATCCAATAGAGTTTGTAAACCGATAGCAGACGGGACTACGTTCCAGACAGCGGAATCGTGGTGGTGCGCCAGTGCGGTGCCGGGAAAATCCAGCAATTGATCCAGTCCAGGGTTATCTGCCGTTTCGCAGGTTCCGGCATCCAGCACAGTAACCGGGTAGCCCAGTTCGACCCATGTAAGGCACAGCCGCCATAGCAGCGGTAGTTCAGATGCCTCATCGCCATGGCGCACCAGGGCTGCGAGCCGCGCACCGTGTGTGCGCGAAAGCGACGCAAGCCCGCTGGCTTGGTGGTCGGCGCGTTCATGCATGCAAGTGTCCCCGCGCAGCGTCTTGACCCAGGGGCTCATTAAAGTAAAAGTTCAAATCACCAGCGCGGGGCTCGTAGGCTGTGCTGCCCACAGTGCGCATAGACGTGCGCACCAGATGGCTGGCATTTGGGGTGTCCCAATCCTCGGGAACGCGTTGCCCGTTGGTGACGCCGCGCAAAATCAAGTGGTGTCGTATGGCTACATCAATGGCAGGCCCCAATTTGACGGCTTCGTCAACCTTCGAAAATATGGCTTGTTGAGCGGTGGGCGTCTTAAAAGCGTTGACGGATTCGTCCAACGTCTCTCCATGCGCGCCAGTATTCAGCACCAATATCCGCTGCACTTCTGGCAGGTCTATCAACTCTAATAGTTCACGCTTTCGGGGGTCCCTTGGCGCAAGACCGGTGGTGTCGATGAGTACCATTTTTTTGTTGGACAAGAGACCCAGTAAATCCTGCAACGCTGAGCGGTCGTGCGCAAGATGCGCAACGATCCCCAGCAACTTGCCATAGGCCCGCAATTGCTCGTGGGCCCCTACACGGTAAGTGTCCAGCGTTATCAGGCCGACGCTGGAAGGGCCGTATTGCTCTGCACACAAGCCGGCTAACTTTGCCGTCGTTGTGGTTTTTCCAACTCCCGTAGCACCGATCAATGCAAAGATTCCGCCTTGCTCAGGCAGCGACACACTGTGCTCGTCTGTCTTCAAATTGCGCTCAAGTACATCCATAACCCAACGCATGGACTCAGTAGCGGGCAAGTCGCTGGGCATCTTCTCCAGGATGGCGCGCGAGAGCACTGGCGAGTAGCCAGCCCGGATCATGCGCAGCATCAGATTGGACTGAATTGGGTTCTGTTTAGCCTGGCCCAGCCAAGCTAACGTGTTGAAGCGCTCCTCCATCATGGCCTTCATGGCATGCAGCTCATTCACGATCCCTTGCGGGATCGCTTGCGACGTCGCAACCACTGCTTGTTTGACCTGCGCCGGCATCGCCCGCGCACGCGAGGGTTCTACATCGGCTTTGATGCGAATCGGGCCGTTTGGGCGTTGTGCCGGAGCGGCCGCCTCCTTAACCGGCTTGGGTGCTGTGGTTTGCGTTTTTGTTTCCTCGCGGCGGCGCGCCATACGCTCGCGCACGTAATCTTGGAAAGACAAGGTGCTCATGGCCAATTGATTGGCATCCTCTTCCACCAAGCTGGCCGCCTCGCGGTAGCTTGCGGGCGGTGCTGACGGTTTGGTTTGCCCTTTGACTTGAGAAAAACCGGAAGAATTTTGGTCTAACGCCGCCAGAGTTTCTTCGGCGGTAGCCACTACCTCCACACCATTTTCTGTGGGCCGATTGGACAAAATCAGTGTGCTGTCGCCAAAGGCCATACGGGCTTTGGAGAGGGCTTCGCGGGACGTGGCGGCGGTAAAGCGTTGGATGTTCATGGTGTCGAACCTCGGAGAATGGGACCAATACGGATCGTGTGGGTTTCAGGGATTTCGCTGTGGGCCAAAACCTGTAGGCGTGGGGCAACACGGCGTACCAAGCGGGCAATGGCCGTGCGGATTTGGTCTGGGACCAAGAGGCAAGCTGGTACACCAATCTCTTCTTGTTTCATCGCGGTTTCTGCAGCCGTGCGGGTCAACATTTCGGCCACACTGGGGTCCAGGGCCGGGCCTGAAACGCTACCCAGCGCTTGCACCAAAAGGCGCTCTAAACCAGGATCGATGGCAATCACATTGAGTTCACGGGCGGAGCCATAGATTTGCTGAACGATAGCGGGCGAGAGTGCAATGCGCACCCGTCGGGCCAGTTCGACGGGATCCAGGGTGGTAGTGGCATGCTCAGCAATCGATTCAATAATGGTGCGGATGTCGCGAATGTGGACGGATTCGTCCAACAGCAACTGAAGCACCTTTTGGAACACGGCAATGGAAACCATCTTGGGCACTACTTCTTCAATCAGTTTGGGAGCAAATTTCGCCACGTGTTCCACCAGTTGTTGCGTCTCTGTTCTGCTCAGTAATTTAGAGGCTTGAACTTGCATTAAGTGTGACAAATGGGTGGCCATAACAGTCTCGGAATCAACCACGGTAAATCCGGCCATTTGCGCGGCTTCCTTTTGCCGATCATCAATCCAGTGGGCCGGTAAACCAAACGCTGGGTCCGTGGTCGCTGTTCCAATCAGCGGTGTCGTAATCCCGCCAGGGTTGATGGCCAGGAACATGCCTGGGAAGGCATCGCCTTCACCGACAATCACACCGCGCAAGGTAATTCGGTAGCCACTGGGTTTGAGCTCCAGGTTATCCCGCACATGCACAGGCGGCGGCAAGAACCCCACCTCTTGAGCGAATTTGCGGCGCACGCCCTTGATGCGTGTCAGCAAGTCGCCTTGGCGAGTTTTGTCGACCAACGCAATCAGGCGGTATCCGAGCTCGAGCCCCAACTGATCTACAGGCTGCAGGTCGTCCCACGAGGCCTCGACATCGCCACCCGCAGGGGCTGTGGCCGTTGGCGCCTCAACGATCTGCGCTTTTTGGGCCAGCACCCAGGCGCCATAGCCCAACAACCCCGCAATGCTGAGAAAAACAAAGTGCGGCATGTTGGGGATGATGCCCAAGATGAACATGATGGCCGCCGTGATGCCCAGTACACGGGGTGACGCAAACATTTGCCCCGCAATTTGCTTGCCGATGTCTTGATCTTTACCGACGCGGGAGACCACCATGGCCGCAGCTACAGAGATCAACAGTCCCGGTATTTGGGCTACCAAGGCATCGCCCACGGCCAGCAAAATATAGGAATTGGCTGCTTGCGACGCAGTTAAGTTGTGCTGCAATATTCCAATGGCAAAGCCGCCAAAAATATTGATCAGCAAGATCAAGATGCCCGCGATTGCATCGCCTCGAACAAACTTGGAAGCTCCATCCATGGAGCCGAAGAATTCTGCCTCTTCACCCACTTCAGCGCGGCGGCGCTTGGCCTCTGCTTGGTCGATCAAGCCCGCATTGAGATCGGCATCCACCGCCATTTGCTTGCCTGGCATGGCGTCCAGGGTAAAGCGGGCCGACACCTCGGCAATGCGCTCTGCACCTTTGGTCACCACCACAAAGTTGATGACCACCAAGATGGCAAAAACGATCAAACCCACGGCGAAGTTGCCACCAATCAGGAAATGCCCAAAAGCCTCAATCACGGCACCTGCAGCGCCCGGGCCGGTGTGTCCCTCTAGCAGCACCACGCGGGTAGAGGCCACGTTTAACGACAGCCGCATCAAGGTGGTCAGCAGCAATACGGACGGGAAGGCAGCAAAGTCCAACGGACGGATCATGTAGGCGGCGACCATCATGACCATCAGCGCGATCGCGATATTGATGGTGAAAAGCATATCCAGTGCCATTGGCGGCAAGGGCAAAACCATCATCGCCAATATAGCCACCACCAGCATGGGCGCTGCGGCACCACGAATCACTGCGCCGTTTCCGCCCAGCCATTGCTGCACAGACTTCATGGTCAGGTTCATACAGTTTCCGCTTTCAGAGTTTTACTGTGTGGATCGAGCTCGGGCGGTACGAAGGGTTCAGGTACTACGTCGGGCATGGGGCCGGCGCCGTTGAGCGCTGCGCGCAGACGATACACATAGGCCAACACTTGGGCCACGGCGGTAAACAGGGCGGCTGGTATGTCCTCCCCCAGCTCGGCGTTGGCGTATAAGGCCCGGGCCAGCATCGGGGATTGCAGAACAGGAATGGAGTGACTCTTGGCGACATCGCGAATCCGCATAGCCAGAAGATCCGCTCCTTTGGAGATGATTTGCGGTGCCCGCATATTTTTCTCGTCGTAGCGAATGGCGACCGCAAAGTGCGTGGGATTCATCACTACAAAGTCGGCTTTGGGAACGGAGTTAACACTGCTGCGTTGCGCCATGTCACGTTGCCGCTGGCGCATCTTGGCTTTCATTTGCGGATTGCCATCGGCCTCTTTGCCTTCCTCCTTCATTTCTTGGTGCGACATCTTCATCTTTTCGCCATGTAGAAATTTTTGCAATGGCACGTCGATCATGGCGGCAAAGAAGAGCACCAGTAACATCAGAGCAAGCCCCCCCGTCAACCACGATGTGAGGTGGTGGATAGCGGCACTGGAGGGCTGGAGTATCAGCATGGCGATGTCTTGCATGCCGTTGGTCAGGTAGCTGGTGGCGATTGTCAGCAAAATGGCTGCCATGACAGCCATCTTCAGCGTGTCCAATATTTTTTTCTTACCAAACAAATTACCAAAACCAGACAAGGGATTGAGCCGACTGAAGTCTGGTGTGATTGGTTTCAGGCTACTTACCCAGCCGCCGGAGGCAACACTGGCCACTACGACTGAAAATAGTATGACGATCGAGAAGGCTACACAGCCCAGCAACCCTATGGCTGTCGCCTCACCCAGCCGCTGTAGCATGGTGCCCGGCTGCTGCACCAGCGATGCATTAAAGGACAGCTGCTGGCTCATGGACTCTTTGAGTCGTGCAAAGAGTACGGGCGCCAGAACCAAAATGGCCATAGCGCCTGCGCCAAGGACTGCGAGGTGTTTGAGGTCTTCGGACCGGCTGGCTTGCCCGTCGTCGCGCGCCTTCTTCAGCTTACGCTCTGAGGCGGGTAAATTGCGATCTTGGCTGCCTTGATCCATGGTGAAGAGACTTTAGAGTTCTCACCATTGTCAGCAGTCGCTCGCAAATCTAAAGCTCAAAAAGACCGTGTTTTTCCCGTCTGATGGGGAAAGAATCGGGGTGCCGAGGTTTTGCGCCCCGTATCGTGAGACCTAGGTCTTCAGACCCATTTTGGTCAATATGTGATTGACCTTGTCTTCCAGGGTGGCCTTGGTAAAAGGCTTAACGATGTAGCCAGCGGCGCCTTGCTGGGCCGCCAGCACGATATCTTCTTTGCGCGCTTCAGCGGTCACCATCAACACGGGCAGATGCTTGAGTTTTTCGTCTTTTTTGATTTCAGCTAACAACTGGAACCCATTCATGTTGGGCATGTTGATGTCACTGACCACAAAGTCAAAAGTCGAACTGCGCAGCTTTTGCAGCGCTACAACACCATCTTCAGCTTCGTCAGCTTCCACATAACCGCTTTCCTTGAGCAAGTTGCGAACGATGCGACGCATCGTTGAAAAATCGTCGACAACTAAAAAGCGCAGTTCTTTGGACATGGATGACCCTTTCGCGGGGAATTTTCGTATTGGTGCAAGTATGACGGAAATTTTTCCGGTTCATTGCGGCGATTTTGCACCATTGGCGGGGTCTGGATTCACGGCCGGCGCGGCTATTACTTCCAAAGGGACGCCAGGGCTACCCAGCAAGCGCTCTTCCGCCTCTTTGGTCATAACCAAAATACTGATACGACGGTTGGTGGGGCTGAAGGGGTCGGCGGGTTCCAGCAACAAACTGGAGGCCATACCCACCACGCGGGCCAGTTTTTCTTCTGGCATGCCCGCGGCGGCCAGTTCGCGGCGCGAGGCATTGGCGCGGTCGGCCGATAACTCCCAATTGCTGTAACCCCGCGCGGCGTTACCGTAAGCGGTGCGGTCGGTGTGCCCATCCAGACTGATTTTGTTCTCTACGTTCATCAGGGCGATGCCAATTTCTCGCAGAATATCGCGCATATAGGGCTTGACGGCTGCGCTACCGCTATCGAACATGGGGCGGCGCTTGTCATCTACGATCTGAATCAACAGTCCATCGGGTGTGATTTCTAGCTTGATCTGCGAACTGAACTCTGCCATTTTGGGATTGGATGAAATCACACCTGCAATCTTGGCGCTGAGCGCGGCCAGATTTTGGGCGTCACGCTGCGCAGCTGCCGCCTTGGATGTGTTGTCCGAGGCCCGCTTGGCCTCGCGGTTGGCTCCATCCCCGCGGCGTGACATTCCTGCACTTTGGGTTAAATCATTGCCCCCGCCATTGATGACACTATTGCTGGCACCCGCACCACTGCCGCCTTGCATAGCGACTTTCAGCGGGGACTGGAAGTAGTCGGAGATACCCTTTTTGTCACCTTCAGACGTGCTACCCAATAGCCACATCAACAAAAAGAAAGCCATCATGGCTGTGACGAAGTCGGCGTAGGCAATCTTCCAGGCGCCACCATGCGCGACGTGGCCACCTTTCTTCACCCGCTTGATGATGATGGGCTGGAGTTTCTTGGCGGCACCGGCCATGCTCAGTACGCTCCCAAGGCGCCAAATGGCTTACTTTTTCTTAACATGGGCTTCCAGTTCCAAGAACGTCGGGCGCTCCGTGGAATACAAAACTTTGCGGCCAAATTCAATGGCGGTGGATGGGTTGTAGCCCTGCATGCTGGCCAGCAGTGTGGTCTTGATGCATTGCAACTCTTTGCCGCTTTCTTCTACCTTTTGCTCCAGCAGTCCTGCCAACGGCTCGGCGAACGCATAGGCCAGCAAAATTCCCAAAAACGTGCCGACCAGCGCCGATCCGATCATGCCGCCGAGCACCGCCGGGGGCTGACCCACCGAACCCATGGTGTTTACCACTCCCAGCACAGCAGCAACAATGCCAAAAGCAGGTAGGCCGCCCGCTACGCGTTGAATGGCTGCCACAGCCGCGTGTTCTTCGTGGTGGTGGGTCTCGATCTCGCTGTCCATGATGGACTCTATTTCGTGGGCATTGAGGTTGCCAGACACCATCATTCGCAAGTAGTCGGTGATGAACTCCACCACATGATGGTCGCCGCCTATAGCAGGATATTTTTTGAAAATTGCGGACTGCTCGGGCTCTTCTACGTCTTTTTCGATTGCCATCAGCCCTTCTTTACGGGCCTTTTGCAAGATGTCAAAAAGCAGTGCCAGTAACTCTAGGTAGCGCGCTTTGGTGTACTTGCTGCCCTTGAAGCAGGCCCCAATGCCCTTTAGGGTGGCTTTGACAACTTTCATCTGGTTGTTGGCCAGGAAAGCACCCACGGTTGCACCGCCGATGGTGAGCATCTCCCAGGGTAGCGCCTTCAAGATGACGCTGATGTTGCCGCCGTGGAGGATGAACACCCCGAAGACACAAACAAGACATATCAGCCAGCCAATGATTACAAACATAGGGGCATTGTGACAGTGATGCCACGCAATTCAAGGATTGATAAAGACCGCCTTTTACAGGCTTTCTCTATCATATCGTCTAGCGGCTTCAGGCCCTAAATTTATTATGAAATAGGCCTCTAGCCCGCTATTTTATTGATGTAGTCGCTATGAAAATAATAGCGTTAGTGCAGCAAGATGCCACCTGTGGAGGCCCCCTTGCCGGCGCGGGCGGGTGGCGTGCACAGGCCGCACTCGTAGTGGCGGGAGTTTTCATAGGCCTCGGAGACAAAGTGGCCGCCGCACTTCGAACATTTGGTCATGGAGAGCATGTTGTTGTCGATGAACTTGACCAGTCGCCACGCGCGGGTAATGGAAAGCAGGGGCTCCACGCCACATGCTGCAATTTGCTCAGAATACAGGCGGTAGGCCTTCATGATTGCGTCAATATCTTCCATGGCACTCACCTTGGTGAGGTACTCATACGTATTCTGAAACAACGACGCGTGGATATTCGGCTGCCAAGTCAGGAACCACTCGGTGGAGAAGGGCAGTTGACCTTTGCTGGGGGAGCGGCCGGCCACTTCTTTATAGAGGCGTAGCAGACGTTCGTAGGAAAGATCAGTCTCACTCTCTAGCACTTGAAGGCGAGCGCCCAAGTGAATCAGCGCAACGGCACGCTCAACTTGTTTGGAATCGTTCAATACACTTTTTGTGGCCATGGTGCTGCTCCTGGGTTCTGGTCTGGGTAACTAACTTACATGGCTTCGGCGTAACGCCCAGCCATCAGGATGCTGGCGTGCAGCTTGGTGGTGGCATCGTTGTCCACTTTGCTGGCGGTGTGGTTGGTCAACAAATTCCATACGAGGTTGTCATCGACCCGAAAGCGGCACAGCAGCATGTTGCCCGACGAAATTTTCATGACCTGTGCGGGGGACAGCGCACCGATCATGTCCGCCGATTCTTCTGACATGCCAAGGCGAAACAACGCTTCTGGCTTGTCTTGGCGGATCAGGCTTTGGGCCAGCATCAGGTACGTCATGTTGGCTTCGCGGATCTCGGTCAGCATTTGTTCGTTGGTCATATAAGGCTCCAAGCTTGGTTCGTTGAATCGATTAATTGGGCGGTGTTCGGTGGCTATTTACCTTGTCTTTCGCCCTGGGTGTGATTCTGAAACCTCGTGCACAAAACTTGAATCAGCGTTTGGATGTTTGGCGTGTAGGGGCTTGGACGCGTCCCTGTAAGGCAATTTCCTACAAGGACGGCGATTTTCTGAAAATTGGGGGAGAAATTTAGGTCAATTGCCCGCTTGCAGAGTCCATCTGGAGATTACAGTCGACCGACTTACACACATCGGAGCGCGTCAGTAATGAAAGCGGTCATCCTTGCTGGGGGTCTAGGGACCCGAATTTCGGAGGAAACCCACCTCAAGCCCAAGCCCATGATCGAAATTGGTGGTAAGCCCATCCTATGGCACATCATGAAGAGCTATTCGGCGCACGGTGTGAATGACTTCATCATTTGTTGCGGTTACAAGGGCTATGTGATCAAAGAGTATTTCGCCAACTACTTTTTGCACATGTCTGACGTTACTTTCGACATGGCTGCCAACCGCATGGAGGTTCACGAACGCCATGCCGAGCCGTGGCGCGTGACGCTCGTAGATACGGGTGAGGACACCCTAACGGGCGGGCGGCTCAAGCGAGTGGCTCCCTACCTCAAGGGCGAAGAATCCTTTTGCTTTACGTACGGAGATGGCGTAGCGGATGTCAACATCCGGGCCAGCATCGAATTCCACCAGGCCCATGGCAAGATGGCTACGATCACTGCGGTGCAGCCCCCTGGCCGCTATGGCGCACTGCAAATGAAGGATGCGCAAGTGGCAGGCTTCACTGAAAAGCCCCGGGGCGACGGTGGCTTGATTAATGGAGGCTACTTCGTGTTGTCACCGGCTGTGCTGGACTTGATCGACGGCGACACGACGCCATGGGAATCTGCACCGCTTGAAACCCTGGCGGGCAACCAGCAGTTGATGGCGTTCGAGCACCACGACTTTTGGCAGCCCATGGACACCCTGCGCGATAAAACCCTGTTGGAGGAATTGTGGCAGTCTGGCAAAGCACCCTGGAAGGTGTGGTGATGCAGCCGGACGCCGTCTTTTGGCACGGTAAGCGCGTATTGCTCACCGGCCACACTGGCTTTAAGGGGGGGTGGTTAGCGCTGTGGCTGCAACGTCTGGGTGCTCAGGTTACTGGTATTGCGCTGCCAGCGCAGACCCAACCGAATCTGTGCGCAGTGGCGAATGTGGCCCAGGGCATGAACAGCCACTTTTGCGATATTCGCGACGCGCAGGCCTTGGCGGCGTTGGTTCAACGCGCGGCCCCAGAGGTCGTGTTCCACCTGGCTGCGCAGCCTTTGGTACGCGCCAGTTATCGCGATCCCGTTCACACCTTTGCCACCAACGTTATGGGTACTGCCCACTTGCTTGACGCCCTGCGTGGCCTGAGCAGCGTACGCACAGCCGTCATGGTGACGACCGACAAGGTGTACCTCAACCGCGCGCATCCGTATCCTTTCCGCGAAGACGACACCTTGGGCGGCCATGACCCCTACAGCGCTAGCAAAGCTGCCAGCGAGCTGGTGATCGCGAGCTACCGCGATGCCTTTTTAGCAAAGCAGGGCGTGGGGGTGGCCAGCGCAAGGGCCGGTAATGTCATCGGCGGTGGGGACTGGTCGGAAGACCGGCTTATTCCTGATGCCGTGCGTGCCTGGCAGGCTGGAATGCCGCTCAGCATACGCAACCCGCAAGCCGTGCGTCCTTGGCAGCACGTGCTGGAGCCCTTGGCGGGTTACCTGCG
This sequence comes from Rhodoferax sp., assembly GCA_046595515.1. Lineage (GTDB taxonomy): Bacteria > Pseudomonadota > Gammaproteobacteria > Burkholderiales > Burkholderiaceae_C > Allorhodoferax. The sequence continues at coordinate 177,649 of JBKJOV010000017.1, forward strand.
CTTGGCGCAATTGCTCTGGACGCAGCCCGAGTTAGCCGGTGCGTATAACTTCGGACCGGCAACGGATAAGGCTGCTAGCGTAGAAGAAGTAATGAAAATGGCATCTGGCCCGGATATCCATTGCGAAGTTAGCTATCAAAATAATAGCAATGAGCCGCACGAAGCTGCATGGCTTGCGCTGGAGACAGCGAAATCGCGCACCCTGCTGGGTGTGCAGCCGCGTTGGACGTTGCCCGAGACGGTAGCGCGAACAATGGCGTGGTACCAAGCGAAACATGCGGGCGCTGATGCGCGTGCGTTGTGCTGGTCGGATATAGATGCTTACGGGGCAAACACATGAATCGAGATGAGATACGCACTGCCATAGCCAGCTTGGTCGATCAATATGCAGCGCTGGCGCTGGCGCCCGCACCGTTTTTGCCTGGGTTGACCGCAGTGCCGCCCTCGGGCAAGCTGATCGATGCGGCTGAGATGAAAAATATGGTGGAGGCATCACTCGACGGTTGGCTCACGACCGGTCGCTTTAATGCTGAATTCGAGAAGGGCCTTGCCAGCTTTATTGGCGTTAAGCACCTCATCACTGTGAACTCGGGTTCATCGGCAAACTTGGTGGCTTTCAATACACTCACGTCACCCAGGCTTGGCGACCGGGCCATTCAAAAGGGGGATGAAGTCATCGGCGTCGCGGCTGGCTTTCCCACTACCGTAAACCCGATCCTTCAGTTTGGTGCGGTACCCGTCTTCGTGGATGTGGATCGTCTGACCCACAACGTCGACGCTAGCAAGATCGAGGCTGCGATATCGTCCAAAACCAAAGCTATCATGCTGGCGCACAGCCTTGGCAACCCGTTCAACTTGGACGTTGTGACTGCGCTGTGCAAAAAGTACAACTTGTGGTTGATAGAGGATTGCTGTGATGCGCTGGGCACTACCTACCGCGGCCAGATGGTCGGTACTTTTGGTGATATCGCCACACTGAGTTTTTACCCGGCCCACCACATTACGATGGGGGAAGGTGGCGCCGTTTTTACCAACAGTGACGAGTTAAAAACAATCGCCGAGAGCTTTCGCGACTGGGGGCGTGACTGCTATTGCCAGCCGGGCAAAGACAACACCTGCGGCAAACGCTTTTGCCAGCAATTGGGTGAGTTGCCCTATGGCTATGACCACAAATACTCATACAGCCACCTTGGCTACAACCTCAAAATTACCGACATGCAGGCCGCATGTGGTCTTGCGCAACTGGTGAAGGCGCCGCAATTTATCCAGGCGCGCAAGGATAACTATGCCTTTCTGAAAGAGCGACTCAAGGCCTGCGAAGAATTCGTCAACTTACCCGAGCCGACTGAGCACTCCGACCCCTCGTGGTTTGGCTTCCCCATCACGCTGAAAGAGAACTGTCCTGTCACCCGGCTGGACTTACTGACTTACTTGGAGCAAAACAAAGTTGGAACCCGCCTGCTGTTTGCCGGCAATCTGACGCGCCAGCCTTACATGGTGGGCGCTAACTACCGTGTGAGCGGCGAGCTGACCAACACAGACAATGTGATGAGCAACACCTTCTGGATCGGCGTGCAGCCCTCGCTCACGCGCGAAATGCTAGAGTTTGCCGCCCGAAAAATTGAGACGTATCTGGGTGTGAACTTCTAATGACCGCAGCTAATCTGGTTGCAACGTGGGCTGACGATGTGGCGGATATCGTGGCGCGCGACTTGCCGTGGGCAGCACTGTCCGGCGCGCGTGTGCTGGTCAGCGGTGCGGGTGGATTTTTGGGCGGCTACCTGACGCGAACGCTGTTGGGTCTGCATGGCCATGGGAAAGTGGAAGCGCCGGTGCGCGTGGTCGCCATGGTGCGCGACGTGGCGCGTGCCAGGCAACGCTTGGCCGACGTGTCCCAAAATGCCAATTTGACTTTCATGCCGTGGGACCTCAATACCATCGGGGTGCCCGATATCGGTGAGTGCGACTATGTACTTCACGCGGCCAGCCAAGCGAGCCCCCAGTTTTACGGAAATGACCCCGTCGGCACGCTGTTGCCCAACACAGTGGGTACAGCAAGCTTGCTCGAAGCGCTGCGCCGCGCAAAGTCACCCAAGGGATTCCTGTTTGTGAGTAGCTCTGAGGTGTACGGCGCAGTAGCCCAAGATGCCCTATTGGGGGAAAAGAGCTATGGCACGGTGGATCCGGCCACAGTTCGCGCGTGCTACGCTGAGAGCAAGCGCATGGGCGAGACCATGTGCATGGCGTGGCACCAGCAATACGGCATCCCGACCTATATCGTGCGGCCGTTTCATACGTACGGCCCGGGGTTGCAGCCCAACGATGGGCGGGTATTTGCCGACTTTGCCTTCAATGTTCTGCGTGGAGAAAACATTGTGATGAACAGCAACGGTGGCGCGCGGCGCGCCTTCTGTTACGCATCAGACGCTGTTGCCGGCTTCTTCACGGTACTGCTCAAAGGTCATACTTCGCAGCCCTATAACGTGGCCAACCCCGCTGGCGAGCTGTCGGTGATGGAACTGGCGGAGCTGCTGGTCGGGCTTTACCCTGAAAAAGGTTTAGTGGTTGACAGGCGACAAGCGCCAGAAGGCGCTAGTTATCTCCCAAGCGCCTACAACCGCTTAATGCCTGACGTTGCGCGCCTCAGCGCGCTAGGGTGGTGCGCCAATGTGCCTCCAGACATTGGCTTTCGCCGCATGATTGAGGCGTATCAGCTATGAATTTTTCTGAACTTAAAACGCAATTTCACGCGGGTGAACTGGCCAAGCCGGATTTCATCTGCAAGGCATTGGAACTGCATCAGACACTTTTCGACTACGTCGAAGTGACGCGTTCCACAGACGTCCAGGAAATTCTAATCACCGCGCAAGGCGTTTCATTCGTGGTGGGAGAGGACCGCATTCGCTTGTATTGCCCCGCACACGAAGCGCGGGTTGCGCCCATCGAAGTCATAAACTTCGGGCAATACGAGCCTGAAGAGACCCGCATCATGGATCTGTTGGCTGCCAATGCGCGCAATATCCTTGACGTGGGAGCCAACATTGGCCTGTATTCCATTCGATTTGCGAAGCGTTTCCCTGATGCCAAGGTGTTCGCTTTTGAGCCCATGCCGGCAAGTCACGCTTTCCTGCAACGCAATATTGCAGCCAATGCAGTTGGCGGCCAGGTCACCTGCTTTAACTATGGGCTGTCCGAGACTACCGGTATGGTTACGTTCTTCGTTGCACCCATGGGTGGCACCAATGCATCACTGAAGAATGTGGCCAATGCGCAGGACGCCGTCCCGATTGTGGGACTGACCCTCACGCTGGACCAGTGGGTCGACAACCAACAGCTTGTGCCAGACTTTATTAAATGCGATGTGGAGGGCGCGGAATTACTGGTCTTTCGTGGTGGACGTGTGACCCTGGAAAAACACCGCCCCATCGTTTTTGCCGAGTTACTGCGCAAGTGGTCCAAGCCGTTTGGCTACCATCCCAATGACATGATTGCCTTCTTTGCAGAACTTGGATATGGGTGCTTTGCCATTGGCGCCTCTGGGGTCACGCGTGTGACGGCGGTTACCGACGCAACGCCGGAGACAAATTACGCGTTTTTGCATGCTGATCAGCACCGAGAAACGATCGTACGCTTGGAGGCAGGCCAGTGATGGACACGCACGCCCTTGCACAAAATATGCGTGCAAGCGCGCTGCAGATGGTATGCCGGGGCAAGGCATCGCACATCGCAAGTGCGCTGTCGATCTGCGACATCGTTGCCGTACTCTATGGGCAAGTACTTCGCACCGATCCATCAATGCCGATGGCCGCCGATCGCGACCGTTTCATTCTCAGCAAGGGACACGCTTGCGTTGCTGTCTATGCGGCCTTGGCCGAATGCGGATTCATCAAACGCGAGGACTTGCTGTCCTATGGACAGGACCATTCCGCACTCATGAACCACATCAGCCACAAGGTTCCCGGTGTCGAGTTTTCCACTGGCTCCCTAGGGCATGGACTGCCTTTCGGTACCGGCAAGGCACTGGCGGCTAAACGCAAAGGCCACGCTTGGAAAACGTTTGTGCTGCTCAGTGACGGGGAGCTAGGTGAAGGCAGCAACTGGGAGGCGACGATGTTTGCGGCTCACCACGGGCTAGATAACCTGGTGGCTATCATTGATTACAACAAGCTTCAGAGCTTGACCACGGTGGACAAGACTCTGCGCATCGAGCCCCTGGCTGCGAAGTTTGCGGCTTTTGGGTGGAGAGTACAGGAAGTCGATGGCCATGACCACTCAGCGCTTGCCGCCGCTTTGGGCAATGTTCCATGGACGCCCGGAATGCCTTCCATGCTGATTGCACACACGACCAAAGGCAAAGGGGTCAGTTTTATGGAAAACCGCGTTGAGTGGCATTACCGAACCCCTAGCCCTGAATTGCTGGCCCAGGCGCTTGGTGAAATTCAGGGAGACAGTGATGCGTAACGCGTTCATCGAGGAACTGGTTGAGCTGGCTGCGGTGCATGATCACCTTGCACTGGTCGTGGGTGATCTTGGGTACAACGTCGTAGAGCAATTTGCAGACCGCTTCCCCGATCGTTTTATCAATGCGGGTGTTGCGGAGCAGAATATGACCGGGCTTGCAGCCGGTATGGCGTCGGAGGGGTTTCATGTTTTTACGTACTCGATTGCCAACTTTCCGACGTTTCGATGTGCAGAGCAAATCCGAAACGACGTGGACTACCACAAGTTGCCAGTAACTGTGGTGGCCGTTGGTGGTGGTTTGGCCTATGGTGCGCTGGGGTATTCACACCATGCGGTGCAAGACTACGCTCTCATGCGATGTTTCCCAAATATGCTGATAGCCGCCCCGGGTGACCCCATGGAGGTGCGCGCCTGCATGCGATATCTTGTGGCCCACCCGCAACCGTCTTATCTTCGGCTCGGCAAGGCAGGGGAGCCTAATTTTCACAGTGCAGTGCCTGCAGTTCAGCCCGGTCGATGGCTGAAGATTGCAGACAGTCAGCGGGGCCTGGATGAAAAACGCGTACTTTTGTCGACGGGCGCCACGCTTGGCATTGCCATGGACTGGCGCAACGCGCCAGAGTTCGAGAAGCACAGCGTCTATTCGCTACCGCTGTGGAGCATGGCAAGCAAGGTCGATCAAGTCGCGGCCGCCAAGGAATTCGACCAAATCGTTACGCTAGAGGATCACCTTGTTGATGGAGGTTTTGGCTCATGGATGATGGAGTCCATTGTTGGCAAGCCAGGAGTCGACGCGAGGATTGAGGTTCGCGCGTTGACGTCCAATGTCTGCGGAACGGTCGGTGCTCAGAGCACGCTGAATGCCCTGGGCGGGCTCGGCATGGTGGGCCAACATCCATCAGTGCGACCGTTGTAGTCGGTCGGTATACGCGGGGGTTGCTGCTGGGGTTGCGTCAGATCTCGGTAGTCAGAGCAGCTTGGTCATCTCTATGAAGTCGTGCAACTGTGCCTTGACATTCTGAATGGGAGTGATTTGGCTATCCAAGAACGAATATTGCAGGTCAGTTACTTCTCCATTTTTTTGAATAACTTTAACTTCGCATCCGCAAAGTAAAGCCTCTAACTCAATGGCAGTGAAGTCGTCATACGTGTAGAGGGTACTTACCTGTTGCAGCAGCATGGCCACACCCCGCCGGCTGCTAGGAAAATCTCGAGTGATGTAAATGCACTCCTCGGGGTGAAGTTTCAAGTCAGCACCCTTTCCTATGTACACAGCAAGCTTGGGCTTCGGTCCGTCCACTTTGCAAAAGAACGGCTCAATGGTGGGTAAGTTAAGAATTCTCCCGGCTGCGTGTGCCGCTAGCGGTTCGGAATACGCCACTAGCAGCTCGTGCGCTGCATAGTGTTTGGTACCGCCGAGCTTTCCCGGTACGTTCAGTATGTACCTGACCACGCGCTTGGCCTTGAGTGGATTGCCGGTCACGACTTCGGGATAGATGACGATGTCTTCCGCAAACTGCTCCGTCGCGTAGCTTGTCACGCCGGCAATGACGATGGCGTCTTGTCCCGCGAGTATGAGCCACTTTTGTAAGTCATACATAACGCGAATCCCAGCACTGTTGTGTCGGTAAAAAGGCGCAAAAATGACATACCGGCGGTGCGCACTGGCAGGCGCGCGGATGTAACTCAGGTCTGCGGTGACGCTGGGGAGGGTTTCTGGCCAAGCGGGCGCTGCTGGCCACCCCAGTTCCTCTTCCGAATAAGGCGAAATTACTTCGGCGGGCGGGGGATTCAACTTCTTCTCAAGTGCAGCGACGCAACTACCGGCGATTTTCTCCGCCATCGGTTCACTGAGTCCGTATTTCTGTCCCCACTCCAGTGCTGAGACGGCCGTCTCCAATGCTCCTGTCTGGATAAGCGCCTCTATATAGGCGACCCAATGGCACTCTAAGTCTGGCTCGAACTGGATGGCTGCTTCAAATCGAGGCAGCGCTTCCGTCACCCCTTTCAGGGTTGCCTCTAGCAGTCCAAGGCGGTAGTTGATATACGCGCTTTCAGGGTTGAGCTTCAACGCTTCGCCATACAGGCATGCTGCTGCAGCTTGATCGCCTGAGCTCTCGTTGTCCTGCGCTAGACGGATAAGCGCCTGCGTCAGCGTGCGCACCTCGTTTAAATCCTTTTCGGCAACAGATGGTGGGCTTTGGCAAGGGTTGATGCTCGGTGCCACAGCGCTATGACACCAGGTCTTCCAGGCGTCGCGCAGTACTGCTTCCATGCTGTGTGCAAATCGCTCTGGTTGACCCAAGGGAGATGCTGCAAAGTGCTGCCGCATAGACGCCCGCATCTGAGCTAGCGTCGCCAGACTATTGGTCCACTCCAGTCCCCGTTCTATGAACTCATCAATACTGCGGGTAACAAAATCACCATGTCCCAAGTGAAGCATGAGGCTTGCGCTGAAGCGGCTGGCGGGTGCCTCGCCAGCGAGGCACAGTGTGGGTACACCCATCCATGCTGCATGTGCCGTTGTCGCGCCGCCGCCGTGGGGGAAAGTATCCAGACAAAAATCTACCTCGTGGTGTAACGCGAGGTACTGGGCGGTTGCGACACGCGGGCGAAAGCTTAGGCGGTGGGTCTCAATGCCTTGTTGAACAAAAGTCTCGGTGATCGCTGATTGATTTGCCGCTTCGATACCGACGAGAAGAAGCTTTGCCGTTGGCGCTTTTTGCAACAGCATTGACCACAGAGCGATGACCGATTCATTGATTTTTGTGACACGGTTGAAGCTACCAAACGTGACGTAACCGTTGCGCAGTGCAGGTAATGTATTCACCGGTGGTGCCAACGGATCGGGCTGAAAAACTACTGCGTTGGGAAGGTACGCCATTCTTTCGGTGAATTGCCACTCCGACTGGTTCGGCAGAATCCAAGTGCTGTCGCACAGGTAGTAGTCCATGCCCGCAAGGCCAGTGGTGCCCAGATAGCCTAACCAACTCATTTGTACTGGCGCAGGCTTGCGGGCGAAGGTTAGCAGCCGGTTTTTGGCCGTGTGTCCCGACAAGTCAATCAGGATGTCGATGGCGTCCGTGCGGATTAGATGTGCTAGTTCCGGATCTGACAGGCTCGTCACCGTACTCCAGTGCGCAAAATACTGGCGCATACGAAGGGTCACGGCATCTTCCTGGGTGCCAGTGGAGTACGCACACAGCGTGAGGTTCTTGTGCGCACCGAGCGCTTTGAATGCGGGCTCCAGAAATTCGTTGAGAGCGTGATGGCAAAAATCACCTGACACAAATCCAACCTTCAGCGTACGGGTCGGATCATTGATGTTGCTGTGACCGTTCCATTCTTGCCGTAGCGGCGCCTCGAACTGTTCGCCAAACGCTACGTGTTCAGCAAATAAATGGCGGGGTTCAACTAAAACATCGTGGCTCAACAAATACAGCACATTGCTATGGGCCACCGCACGCCGCGGCTCGTGGGCCATATCTGCACGGTAGTAGCTGGCCTGGGCCTCAGACAACTTTCCCTGTTCTTCCAGTGCCTTGCCCAATTGGACATGCGCATTGGCATCACAACGATCGATTTCAAGCGCACGGCGGCAGCAATCTTCGGCTTCTAGGAGCTGTCCCTGCAGCCGTAACACTATTCCAAGATGAACTTCGGCGCCACCGTGGTGAGGCGCTATGTCCAACGCTTTCCTGAGCGCGATCTCCGCCTCAGGCAAGCGGTTCAAGGCCGCGAGGGCTACGCCCAGGTTGACATAAGTCGAAGGTTCGTCGGGGTGTATATCAATGTAGCGAGCCAGGGGGGGCACAGCGTCCTCATAGCGCTCCTGTGCGATACAGACATAAGCAAGAATTCCCCACGCAAAACCGTGTTGCGGATGGTGCTCCGTAAGTAGGCGAGCTAACGCAGACGCTTCAGGATACTGCCCTTGTTCGTACAAATTACTGAGCGTGGCGAGCTCTTGTTCGCTGGGAGTCGTATGTTCGGGGGGTGTAGAAACTGGGGGAGCCGTTTGTTGCGAATCAAGCATGATCATCTCGGGCGGTGAATCGTCGCACCAGCGTTGCCACATGGTGCGCAACATGGTGTGAAGGTTGTCTGCAAACAGAGCGTGTTGGCCCAACGTAGATTGCTGAAAACGCTCCCGCATTCCGAGGCGGATAGCCGCGAGCTCGGTGGTGTGTTCAGCCCAATAGCATCCCTTTACCAGGTAGTCGTCAATGCTAGTAGCGATGAATCCGTCCAGGCCCAGCTGGTGCATAGCGCTTGCACCGAAACGACTGGCAGGGCTCTCCCCAGCCAGTGATAAGGAGGGAACTCCCATCCAGGCCGCATGCGCAGTCGTTGCTCCGCCACCGTAGGGAAATGTATCCAGGCAAAAATCGACCTGATGGTGGAGTGCCAAATATTCTTGCAAATTCGAGCGCGGAAAAAAAGTCAGACGATGGGGCTCAATGCCTTCATCAGAAAATTTGTGAAATAGCTCAATTTGACTTTCAGCAGGGATGCCTCCGAACACCATATGGGCGTCGGGCACCTTGTGCAGCAACATAGACCACAGAACCACGACGGCTGGGTTCAGTTTGTTTGTTCGATTGAAGCTGCCGAAGGTAATGTGGCCATTCTTCAAGGCAGGCAGTGCGTTTACCTCCGGCGAAAGTGGGCTGGGTTGAAAGACTACGGCTGCAGGCAGGTAAGCTGGCTTCTCTGAAAATTGCCAATCTAACTCACCCGGCGGTACCCAAAATCGGTCGCAGAGGTAATAGTCCATAGACTTCATCCCCGTCGTTCCCAGGTAACCTAACCAGCTGACCTGGATAGGCGCGGGTTTGCGGGCAAACGCAAGCAGTCTGTTATGGGCAGTGTGGCCCGCCAAGTCAAACAGAATGTCAATGCCATCGGCCCGGATTCGATTTGCCAAATCAACGTCGGATAAGCCTGCGACAGCGTTCCAATGTGCAAAGCTACTACGCATGCGTTCGGTAGCGGCATCATCGTATATGTGCGTGTAATAGGCGTGAAGTACCAAACCAACCCGGTTTGCAAGAGCTGCGAAGACGGGTTCCAAGAAATTGGTCAAGGCATGGTCATAGAGATCGCCTGACACAAATCCGATGTGCAATGCACGCGAAGCATGCTTGGTATTTGAGTGTTCCTGCCGCTCGGCCAGCAGCGGGGGCTCATAGCATTGGCCGAACGCCATGTGTTCTGCATACAGTTGTTCGGGGGACGTATGCAGATCCAGACTCATGCAGTAGAGAAGATTGCTCTGGGCAGCGGCCCAATTCGGCTTCAATTTGAGCGCTTTTCGGTACGCATCCTTGGCCTCGCTCCCATGTCCCTGGTCTTTCAGAGTGATGGCCAAATTGTTGTATGCCTCAGCCCACTCGGGCTTGAGCACAAGCGCCTGTCGATAACTGGCCAGTGATTCGGTGTATTTGCCCTGGGCATGCAGTGCGTTAGCAAGATTATTGTGTGCGTGAGCCATGGCTGGTGCTAATGCAATTGCCTGCCTGCAGTACATTTCCGCTTGTGGAAATAGCCCCATAGTCTTGAAAATATTGCCAAGATTGTTGTAGGCACTTGGGTCATTCGGCCGTAGACCTATGGCATCGACATAGCTGCGCACAGAATCGTCCAGCAGGCCCAGTTGTTGACATTGTGAAGCGAGGTTGAAATGCGCCTCGTAGTCATCAGGGCGTGCTTCCACTGTCGCCTTGTGAACCACTAAGGATTCAGCAGAGCGGCCAAGTTTGTGCAATGCGGAACCCAATAATTTCCGCGCTAAGCCATGTGTGGGGAACTTACGAATTAGTTCAGTGGCAAGCGCTTCTGTCTCTTCATATTTATGCTGTTCGTACAGTCGCCGCAACGCGCGCATGTCGCACGCAGGAGGGCTGAGACTGTCTTTAGGCTCACGTGGCGAAACTTTTGGACCAATTGGCTCAATGTTCAGGGCAGCGGGGGGTAATCCGTTACACCAGCGCTGCCACATGGTGCGCAGCATGACCTCAAAATTGTCGGCGAATTCAGCATATTGGGCTAATGGAGAGTTGCCAAAACGTGTTCGCATACCTTCTCGGATATGGGAAAGCGCTGCAATGTTGTGGGCCCAAAAAATTCCCTTTTCAATAAATTCTTTGGCGTTTGTAGCGATGAAGTCATCCAAACCCAGATGGTGTAGCTCGGTTGCGCCGAATCGACTCGCGGGGGTTGCTCCGGTCAAACATAACGTGGGAACCCCCATCCATGCCGCATGCGCCGTGGTGGCGCCTCCGCCAAAGGGGAAAGTGTCCAGACAAAAGTCTGCGTGGTGGTGCAGCGCCAGATACTCGGTCTGAACGGCTCGCCCGAAGAACCTCAGATGCTGCCTGTCGATACCTTCACTTTCGAACATGCCTATAAGGTTGTCTTGGTGCTCTGAGGGTATTGCGCCCAACACCATCTTTGAACCCGGAACACTACGCATCAACTCGGCCCATAGTGCAACCACCGCGGCATTGATCTTATTTTGGCGGTTGAAACTGCCAAAAGTGATGTGTCCGTTCGTCAGAGCGGGCAATGCATTGATGGGCGGTGAAAGATGGTTCGGTTCAAAAGCAACTACGGCGGGTAAATACGCGAGCCTCTCTGAAAACTGCCAATCCAATTTTCCAGGCGGAATCCAAAATGAATCTGCGACGTAGTAGTCCATCGATCGCAGGCCAGTTGTCCCCAAGTAACCCAACCAACTCACTTGCACAGGTGCGGGTTTGCGAGCGAAAACTTGCAGACGATTGAGAACGGTATGTCCGTTCAGGTCAACAAGAATATCGATATCGTCATTACGAATTTTCGATACCAAATCGTCATCGCTGAGCAGGCTGACTGCGTTCCAATTGGATAAGTAGTCGCGCATTCTGCGGGTAACTACGTCTTCGTTTGTGTTGTTGTAATAGACGTGTAAAGACAGACCGTCTTTTTCTGACAAGTGCGCAAACAATGGTTCGAGGTAATTGGCGAGGGCGTGGTCGTAAAGGTCAGCGGTTACAAAACCAATCTTTAGACAACGCGCAAGCTCTTTTGAATTGCCATGATGAGGCAAAGCTGCAGGTTCATTGGTTTCTAGCTGCGCGCCAAACGCTGTGTGTTCCGCAAATAGTTGCTCGGGTGTTGTCTTGGCATCCAAACTCATTAAATGGAGTAAATCGCTATGGATAGACTGCATGTCGGGCTGAATATGGAGCGCCCTGCGATAGCTTTGATGGGCTTGGTGCAGCTTGTTCTGTAGTTCAAGGGTGTTGCCCAGCCGAATGTGCCCCAGCGCGTCCTGTGGATCGGATTCGAGTGCATTGCGGAAATGCGTTTCAGCTTCCGCCAGTTTGCCTTGTTGTCGCAAGAGGGTGCCCAGGTTGTTCAGCGCCTTGGTGTAACCGGGCGCAATGAGCAGCGCCTTTCTAAAGCTGACTTCAGCTTCTGCCGTTCGACCAAGCCCCAACAACGCTGTACCTAGGTTGTTGTGAATCGCAGCATCTGCCGGCAGCGATACGAGTGCCTTGCGTGTTGCAACCAAGGACTCTTCGAAACGCTTTTGCTCCTGGTAAATAGCCCCTAAGACTTTCCATGCAAAGCCATGATTGGGGTACTGGGTTGTGAGCGAGCCCGCAAAAACGGCTGCATCGTTAAGTAACCCATGATTGAACAGATTGGAAAGGGCCTCAATGTCTTTTTTGAGGGGAAGTCGGACGGAGCTTTTATTTTTTAAGCTTGTCATGGGGACTACATTAAAAAACCAGTTTAAACCAAATTGCCAGAAAGCCCGCTGCGATTCCCGCCCATTTCCGGTTGTCAGATCAAGCTTGTAGCGTCAGTTCCGTAGCAGCGCAAGTACGCTTTGCGGTTGTTGGTTTGCCTGCGCAACCATAGCGGTTCCGGCCTGTTGCAACACTTGGGCTCGGGACAGGTTGGCAGTTTCCATGGCGTAGTCGGCATCCATAATTCGGCCACGCGCAGCCGCTGAGTTTTCTGATGCGACCCGCAAGTTGGTGATAACAGTATCAAACCGATTTTGGGTAGCACCCCACGTTGCCCGGGCAGACGTGACTGTGTTGATATCGGCGTCCAAGGCAGATATTTGGGCAAACGCAGTGCTGTTGGCGGTTCCGAGGGATGTGCTGGTTGCGCTGAAGCTTGACGATGTAACCGAGATTTGGTCGTTGGCAGCTACTGCATTTGAGCCAACCTGAAACGTGAACGTTGCAGCGCTAGTGCCTATTACGGACTGGCCATTAAATTGCGTGGCAGTGGCCACGCGTGTATTTTCTGCCGCCAGTAATTGGTACTCATTGTCAAGTGAGGCAATGTCGGCCGAGCTGTTCGTCCCATTTGCTGCCTGTACCGCTAATTCGCGCATGCGTTGCAAATTGTTAGATATGGCGCCGAGGGCCCCTTCCGCTGTTTGAGCGAGCGATATGCCGTCGTTTGAATTCCGAATAGCGACATTCATGCCGCGCGTTTGTGCATTCATCCGCTCCGCAATAGCCAGGCCAGCAGCGTCGTCCTTGGCGCTGTTGACGCGCAAGCCGGACGATAAACGGGCCATGGAAGTGGACAACGTGTTAGCGGAGGTAGACAGGTTGCGCTGGGCGTTGAGTGAATTGACGTTGGTATTAATGGTCGACACGGAAGCTCCTTTGAAGATGATGGAGTTCGGCGCTGCCGCCGATTCAGACCAGCCACCTGCTGGTTCACTTGCTAAGTGGTTGAATTCTGATCAGGCTTCACGATTTGATTTGCGCGATAAAACGGGGGAAACAAGCCTTGATCCCTGCTTTAGAAAAATATTTTTATCGCTGATTTGCAGTTTTTTCTTAAGTTATGGGCCAAACGCACCGAAAACAAATCAACGGGTTCTGCATAGGGCTCGCCGTCCAGTTAGAGCCACCAGGCGCTGCGGACACAGAGGCCAGCTCTCGGGCTGGCATTGAAATCGGCAGCAATGTCAATTTTTGTAGCTTTATAGGAGTCTTTAATGTCAACCATTAATACCAACATCAATTCGCTCACTGCTCAGCGTAATTTGGCTACCTCAGCCAACTCGTTGTCTACGTCAATGGCCCGCTTGTCCTCTGGCCTGCGCGTGAACAGCGCCAAGGACGATGCGGCCGGTTTGGCTATTGCCGAGCGCTTTAATGCGCAAACGCGGGGCCAAAACGTCGCCATTCGAAATTCCAATGACGCGATCAGCCTGGCGCAAACGGCGGAGGGTGCTCTAGGTGCTATCTCCAACAACTTGCAACGTATGCGTGAATTGGCGGTACAAGCGTCAAACGGTACTAACACGTCCGCGGACATCGCCTCGTTGGATCTCGAATACCAACTGTTGGCGGCTGAGAACTCTCGGGTAACAACCGCTACGAAGTTCAACGGGCAAACCGTTATTGGCACCGCTTCTGCAACATTTACCTTCCAGGTGGGGGCAGATGCCGTTGCGGCCAATGACCAGATTTCGGTGACATCGTCCAGCTTCAGCGGGACAGCGACCTCCTTGGGTACCGCATCAAGCACAGCGTTTGCGCAAATCTCATTGCTGGATGCAGATATCAATACAGTTACGTCAGCCCGGGCCACGTGGGGTGCTTCACAAAATCGTTTCGATACCGTTATCAGCAACTTGCGCACGAGTTCAGAGAACTCTGCTGCTGCACGTGGGCGGATTGTTGATGCCGACTACGCTGCTGAAACTGCCGCACTGTCACGTGCGCAGGTATTGCAGCAGGCCGGCACTGCCATGGTGGCGCAGGCAAATCAGGCACCACAAAGCGTGCTTGCACTGCTGCGGTAAGGTCTCGCGAGGTAGTACCGGAGCTGTCAATCTGAATTGGCTCCGGTAAACATTGAGGGCGGCGAGAGGTGTTGAGCCTCCGCCGCTTTTGGCGTATTGTTGGGCTGTGTTGGATTGGACGCATTCACTTTGGATTGGGGCAAATCATGGCAATTTCATCAACAGGCGTAGGCAGTGGTCTAGATGTGAAAAGTATCGTCACGCAACTGGTTGCCATTGAAAAGCAACCACTTCAGCCGCTGAAAGCCACTGCGACAAAGTACCAAACGCAACTCAGCCTATACGGCCAAGTTAAAGCACAGATTTCCACCTTGGGTGATGCCGCAGCGGTGCTCGCAGGTCCTGGTGGCTGGAATTCCCAAAAGGCAAGTTCATCCAACCCTGCGGCAGTGGGTGTCACAGCGGGGTCCAGTGCGGTGCCTGCATCCCTGTCGGTCAGTGTGCAGCAGCTTGCCCGCGCGCAGTCGACCGCATCCGTAGGGGTTGCCGCAGGTGTCGCGGTGGGCGCGGCGGGGACTTTGAAGATTGAGTTGGGTAGTTGGTCTGGGGGGGCTACACCAGTATTTACCGCTGGAGCCAGTGCCACGGTCAGTGTCGTCGCGGGAGATACAGTGAGTGCGATCGCCGCAAAAGTTAACGCCGCAAATGCTGGCGTCACCGCGACCGTACTGAAGGATGGCGCAAACGAGCGCTTGGTCATCCGGTCTGCGACAACCGGTACAGCGGCAGGGTTTCGACTGAACAGTCCCGCCGACCCAGGGCTTGCGGCTTTGGGCTTTACCAATCCGTCTGATGGCGCTGCATTTGTCGGGCAAACTGCTTTAGATGCGAACGTCCAAATTAGTGGCGTTAGCGTGGTCTCGGCGACGAATACGTTGAAGGACGTCGTCCCTGGCGTGACGTTGCAACTGAATCAACTGACAACAGCGCCAGCGGAGGTCACGATAACCAATGATCTGGATGCCGTACAAAAAAATATTCAAGGCTTCGTAGATGCGTACAACGCCTTGAATTCGACCATTGCCAGTGCGACTAACTACAACGCGGCCACCAAAATTGGCGGGCCCCTACAGGGGGATCCAACCATATTAGGGTTGCAAACCGCCCTGCGGTCTATGTTGGGTTCGACGAGTGTTGGCTCAACATTTTCCCGTCTCTCCGAGGTGGGTATTGAGCGCCAGACGGACGGCGCCCTGAAGATAAATGCAGCCAAGCTGGACACTGCAAAGCTGGACATCGCAAACCTCAAGAGTCTATTTGCAACAAATAATAGTGATCCATTGACGAATGGGTTTGGACTGAAAGTACGGGATTTTTCGCGTGCGATGGTTGCATTCGATGGCCGAATAACTAGCAAGTCGGTGGGTTTGCAGGCGTCGATCGATAGAAATTCTAAGGACCAAGACCGGGTGAATGAACGAGCATCGCGTGTTGAAGCGCAGTTGTACAGGCAGTACTCTGCGCTTGACGCGCAGATAGCTAGGATGAGTGGACTAAATTCATTCGTTAGCGCTCAATTAGCTTTGTGGAATAAATCAGGGCCTTAACTGTTTTATTTTCTTGTAATCCTGCCGATATGTAAAAGGTATGGCACAAAAGGAGCAAGTCAAGATGTTTACCCCAGTCAGTATGCGTTCAGCAAATACTTACCGAAGCGTCGGTTTAGAAACTTCGATAACCGGCGCGAGTCCACACCAATTAGTTGAGTTGCTTTTCGATGCACTACAGCAATCATTGGCAGCGGCTAAAGGTTCGATTCGGAACGGGGATGTGCCTGCAAAAGCACGTGCTATCAACCGGGTTATTCGCATCCTTGAAGAAGGTCTCAAAGCGGGTCTGGATACAAAAAAAGGTGGAGACCTGGCCGCTAATCTGAGTGGTCTATACGACTACTGTATTTTCAAAACCACAGAAGCTAACTTGCGCAATGACGCTGCCTTGCTGGACGAGGTTGCTCGACTAATCCAGCCTGTGGCCGACGGCTGGAGTCAGATCAAAGGCGAAGCGGCGGTGCAGTCGTATCAGTCTTAGTAGGGAGATAGAAGTGAGTCAAATGCTGATTGATTATTACAAAGCCATTGAAGACAGCAGTGGCAAGATGCTAGAGGCCGCCAAGTCAGAAGACTGGGAGGGGGTGATGCATTTCGAGGGCACTTGTGCAGTGCTGATCGAGCAACTCCGGGTACGTGCCCAAAGTGAACAGTTAGACGCTCAGGCTAGGTCTGAGAAATCGAAAATCATGCTCCGGATACTACAGAATGACGCGCAAATTCGGTATTTGGTAGAGCCGTGGCTTGCACATATAGACAGTTCCTATTTGACGCAGACTCCGTATTTGCACTAAATAGGGCTTTGTCGTTGTGTTCGGCTGGTCGTACAGGTCGATCCACGGGCACGCTCTGAATCTAAACCTGCATGTTCATGATGTCCGTGTACGCTTGAACCATTCGATTGCGCACGTGGAGTGTGGCCTGAAATCCGATTTGCGCTTTCTGGATGGCCACCATAGTTTCCTCTAAACTGACTTTGGGGTTTTCCATTTGCACTTCGCGTTGCAGTTGCCCCGACTCATTTTGCGCTGCACTGACCGACTGCAGCGCATTCTTTAGGGCACCCGAAAAACCTTCGTTAGCGCCGTGGGGCGCGACAGGGCGAGAACCCGCCAACGGTCGCGTGACCTGTGGCATCGACACCGGGGTGAGCTTGAAGTCCATGGTACTTTTCCTGAAAAACTGGCGTCACTAGATCCTATGTCCGAAGGGATAGCGCATTATTTTGAAATGGCGGGCAAAAGTAGCGCTTTTTATCCTAATGTTTTTAAGGGCGAGTCGAATAATCAGCGTCATTCCTGAGAGGCATTCAGCTTCACCAATACGGAAACCAAGATGCCAGACATTGCCACCATTCCTTTAAACCCGACCCTTGGGCAGCGACTCGCTGGCCTGAATCAGGGGCAGCGGCTGCGGTTGGCGTTGGGAATTGTGTTGTTTGTGACTATCGGTGTAATTGGGTTGGTTATGGGGCGTCAGGCGGAGTGGCGCGTACTCTATGCGAATCTTGCTGACAAAGACGGTGGCGCAGTTATCGCTCAGCTCGGCACTCTAAATATTCCGTACAAATATACCGAAGGTGGCGGCGCCATTCTTGTGCCTGCGGATCGTGTCCATGACTTGCGTTTGAAGCTGGCCTCGATGGGGTTACCCAAGGGTTCGGTCAATGGTTTTGAGATGATGGAAGCAAACCGCTTTGGAATGACTCAATTCCAAGAGCGATTAACGTTTCAGCGCGGATTAGAGGGCGAGCTCACGCGGTCAATTCAGGCGCTTTCGTCCGTTCAGAACGCACGAGTACACTTAGCTTTGCCGAACCAAAATGGTTTTTTTCGGGAGCAACAAAAGCCGTCTGCCTCCGTTTTGCTAACGCTGCACCCCGGTCGAAGTCTAGACCGCAGCCAATTGGCAGGCATAGTGCATTTGGTGGCGTCCAGTGTTCCAGAAATGAAAGCCACCTCGGTGAGTGTGCTGGACGATACGGGCAAGCTTTTGTCGATGCCACCGGACGGCGCTGGCGGTAAGGCAGGAAATGATTCCGAGCAACTCCAGTATGTCCAGCAGCTAGAGCAAACCTATAGCCGTCGCATATTAGATATGCTCGAACCGATTGTGGGTAAGCAGAATGTCAAAGCGCAAGTTAGCGCGGAATTGGACTTTTCCCAAACAGAGTCAACAACTGAATCTCACAAGCCAAACCAGACGCCTGATTCCACTGCTATTCGCAGCCAGCAGTTGGTGGAAAGCAGTAATGGAGCTGGGCAAACGCTCGCTGCGGGGGTGCCTGGCGCTACCACCAATCAGCCACCTGCCCAACCGGCGGCACCTATTAATGGTAGCGCGCAAGCGCTGACTGGCAATGGCACGTCGCAATCGGCCGGTGGATCAAATACATCGAATAAACGCGAGTCCACGATTAATTATGAAGTGGATAAGACGATCAAAGTTACCAAAGCGGCCACAGGGGTGGTGAAGCGTATTAATGCTGCAGTGGTGGTGAATAACCAAATCACTACAGATGACAAGGGTAAAACGGTAAGCACGCCTCTGACCGAAGTGCAGCTCGAAAAAATGACGGCACTGGTGCGTGAAACAGTGGGCTTCAGTAAAGAGCGAGGAGATTCGGTTAATGTGATAAATGCGCCTTTCGCCGTTGAGAAGGCCGAAATCCCAGACGCGCCGTTGTGGCGGCAGCCTGAGGTCGTCGACATTGCCCGAAGTTTTGCTTGGCCCCTAGGTACTGTGCTGCTCGCAGCTTTAGTTCTAATCGGCTTAGTGCGTCCCGCTCTAAAGAGCTTATCGCCAGCGGTATTGGCTGGCGCAAGCACAGGCGAACTGGAGCGGGGAGTACAACTCGATGCCATTGAGTCTGAGCGCCCCGACCGGCCACAGCTGGCGGCGCCTAACAGTCAGAGCCCCGCCCAACCTACCAACAGCGAGCTTATGCTGGACGATGCGAGAAAACTAACGCGGGACAACCCAGCAGCGGTTGCCAATATCGTCAAGGCATGGATGAACGGTGAGGCGCCGGCTTAAATCCGGTAGCAAAATGTCCCTATGGCAAATGACGACGGACTTCAAGATGCGGCAATTCTGATGATGTCTCTGGGTGAGGCTGAAGCATCAGAAGTCTTCAAGCATCTGTCACCCAAGGAGGTGCAGAAGCTAGGAGAGGCAATTGCAAAGACAACACAAATTTCGCGCGAACGCGTCGACGATGTCGTTAACAAATTCACGGGTGTGGCGGCATCGCAAAGTTTGCTAGTTTCAAACTCTGGAGATTATGTGCGGTCAGTGTTGAAATTAGCACTAGGTGACGATAAAGCGGCTCTGCTAATTGACCGGATCTTGCAAGGTGGAGATGTCTCTGGCATAGAAAGTTTGAAATGGATGGACCCCCTGTCCGTCGCGGAATTATTGCGCAATGAACATCCCCAAATTGTTGCAGCGATATTGGTGCACCTGGAATACGATCAAGCTGCCGATGTTTTGAAGCATTTGACAGAACGCCAGCGAGGCGAAGTGATGCTGCGTGTTGCCACAATGGAGGGTATCCAGCCCACCGCACTCAAGGATCTCAATGAGGTGCTGTTTAAAGTCCTCGCCGGAGGGGACAAGATTCGCAAGGCGTCTTTGGGTGGTGTGAAGGCCGCCGCTGAAATGATTAACTTGATGGGAACCGCTCTTGAGGGTACGGTGATCGAGTCCATACGCAATCACGACGCTGATTTAGCACAGAAGATCATGGATAAGATGTTCGTGTTTGATGACGTACTCAAGCTTGACGATAAAGCTATTCAGATGGTGCTGAAAGAGGTTTCATCGGACGTTTTGATCGTAGCTCTGAAGGGTGCACAGCCAGAACTTAAGGAAAAAATTCTTGCCAATATGTCTTCTCGCGCTGCGGCGACTATGCGCGAGGACTTGGAATCAAGAGGTCCTATGCGGCTTTCCGAAGTAGAGGCTCAGCAGAAAGAAGTGCTGAAAACGGTGCGTCGACTTGCCGATGAAGGGCAAATCGTTATTGGTAGTGGAGGTGGCGACGATGCCATGGTTTGATGACCCGCTTGAACAGTAAATTCATTGCCGACGAGGACATTGTTGCGGTCTCTGAATGGGACTTCGGCGCTGTAGATCACGCATCGATACGCTTCGCTGCAAAGCTAAAAGCACAGGCTGAAAGCGAACAGAAGGCCGTACAAGACGCCGAACACGCAAAAGTAGATGCGATCAAGCAAGCTGGGTACACCAAAGGCTTTGAAGACGGATTTGCGCAAGGGCATGCGCAAGCTACGCTTGAAGGGCAACGACAAATAGCAGCGTTCATTGAGACAGAGGGTAAGCAAGCTGCAGTGCACTTTGCTAAGCTATTCGGAGACGCTGAACGGCAAATTGCCGATGCAGAACAAGTCATCGCCGAAGGCATATTGAAATTGGCCTGTGAAGTTGCGCGCCAAGTCGTTCGCAGAGAACTGACCGTAAATCCCGACGCGGTTGTCCCTGTGGTCCGAGAATGTTTGTCCTTGCTGCTGACCGATGGCAAGGCTGCGGTAATTCGGATGAATCCAGCAGATTCGATCAGCATGGCGGACGAACTGCAACGACAATTTTCTAGCCTCGCCCTGACGCTTGTTCCTGATCCGCACATTACTAGAGGCGGCTGTTTGGCAGAGGCATTTGGTACGGTAGTTGACGGAACAGTCGAATGTCGTTGGCAGCGGTCGGTTGCAACACTCGGTTTGGACACCCCATGGGAGGTCACCGATGACGTCTCTTGATTCCAGCGAGCGTTGGGCTCACTTTTTGAGCGGCGCGCGCAAAGTCGTCGCTGATGCACAAGTCTTGGAATGCAGGGGCACTCTCACCCGACTGGCTGGGCTGGTGCTTGAAGCTAGTGGAATACGTGCGCCGGTGGGTTCTCAATGTGTGGTGACCATGAAACATCGGGTGCCGGTTTTGGCAGAGGTGGTTGGTTTCTCAGGCGACAGGGCATTTTTAATGCCTGCAGGGGATGTACAAGGACTTGCCAGCGGTGCCGGGGTGGCTATTGCCCCTGCATATGTGCCTATTCCTCAAATTGGCGAGGATATTTCAGCGGACAGGGCGCGACACCCGGGCATGTTGCGGTTGCCAATAGGGAACGGGTTACTTGGACGTGTCGTCGATTCTCAAGGAACCCCTATGGACCGTTTGGGGCCTATTACCCACGTTACTGCCAAGCCATTGGACCGAGCACCGATTAACGCGATGGACCGTGACCCAGTTCGAGACTCCCTTGACACGGGTGTGCGGGCCATCAATGCACTACTAACTGTGGGGCGCGGGCAACGCATTGGTTTGTTTGCCGGGTCTGGTGTGGGTAAAAGCGTACTCTTAGGCATGATGGCGCGGTACACACAGGCCGATGTTATTGTGGTGGGGCTGATTGGTGAGCGAGGGCGAGAAGTCAAGGAGTTCATTGAGGACATACTTGGTCCCGAGGGTCGGTTCAGGTCAGTCGTCGTTGCGGCGCCAGCCGATTCACCACCTCTACTGCGCATGCAGGGCGCGTCATACGCTACAGCAATTGCCGAACATTTTCGCGATGAAGGTTCACACGTTCTCTTGCTTATGGACTCGCTGACACGCTATGCAATGGCTCAGCGTGAAATCGCGTTGGCGATCGGAGAGCCTCCTGCAACAAAAGGCTATCCACCATCTTGTTTTGCGAAGCTCCCTCAATTGGTTGAACGTAGCGGCAATGGATTGAGGGGTGTTGGGTCCATTACTGCCTTCTACACGGTACTTACAGAGGGTGACGACCAGCAAGACCCAATTGCTGACGCTGCGCGAGCCATTCTGGACGGTCATATCGTTCTGTCCCGGAATCTGGCAGAGTCTGGCCACTATCCCGCTATCGACGTTGAACAATCTGCCTCCCGGGTGATGCATAACGTTGTTCCAAAATTGCACTTCGATTTGGCACGCAGGTTCCGAGCTATATATTCCAAATATGAACGGGCGAGAGATTTGATTCAGTTGGGCGCCTATGTGTCAGGCTCGGATCCGGCGCTTGACGAGGCGATTAACTTGCGCGACGGTTTAGATCGCTTCTTGCAGCAAGACCTTGGAGTGTCAGCACCGATGGAATTTCTAGTGGATGAATTGATGGGAGTCACTGCCGCGGATGGAGCTATGCGGGCTTGAATAGGGTGTACGGAAGATGAGCAACTTGAATGGAATCCAACTTGCGATTGAGCTCGCCGCTCAGAGGCGGGACGACTACCAAAAGCGGCTTGTGGCTATAGAGCGTAATCAGACGATGACTTTGGCGCAACTTGAACAGCTCCAATCGTATGCAGCCGATAAGGATAGTCATTGGGCCTCGCCAGCTTTAAGCGCGTTTTCGGGGGAAATACTAAAACATCATTTTCAATTCATGCGGCGCTTACAGGAGGCTATCGAGATGCAGTCGGACGTCGCTTTAGTTGCCCGCAGTCAAGTGAAGGAAGCGCGTTTGAAGCTTGCGGATGCAGAAGCGAGATTAGAGGGGCTGAAGCGTATAAAACATATGCGCGCGAATGAATCGGCTGTAAAGCTTAAGCGGCAAGAGCAGAAACAAACAGACGAGTTCGCATTGCAGCAATGTGCGCGCAAGCGTGCGCAAACGGAAGAAGGAGAAGCCGTATGACTATTGAAAAACGAATGGCCGTCGCTACAAATTCGGCACTAAATTTGAAGAGCCTTGCCGCATCTAAAGGTGCGCAAGCGCCTATTCCCGTCGGTGACAAGAACTTCGCTGCGGGTACGTTCAGTGCTTTACTTTCCGGACTAGGGGTTGGTGAGACAGGTGGTGGTGAGGCCGACCTCGCGAGTGCGGCAACCACAGATGCGCTCATAGGGCTGAACGCCGCAATCGGAGCCGGAGGCGAGACGCTGTTCTCGCCACAGGCGCAAATGAGGGATAGTCAAGTTGCGGATACGGCGGTTGTGTGGCGTGGCGAGCAAGCCGTTGCAGTTGATACGAGTTACTTGAGTGGCACTTCGGGCGGAGAGGGTAACTCCTCGTTGAATCAGCAGGTTAGGCATACCTTCTCGGGGCAGGCTGTTGCAACAACGGTTGCTTACATTGGGCACGGCGCCGATGCGGTTGGCAAGTTGGATTTTTCTAGCTTATCTACACAAGCTGCGAAGGATAAGCTGCAGTCCGAGTATGTTGTCAGTGCCGCTGAGGCCCGCAGTATGGTCGACTCAAGATCGATTGCCAGTCATTCAGGACAAAAGGCTATTACCGAATCTGCAACGGCAATTGACTCCTTTCGACCAACATCGGCACAGATGGGTTTTGAGTCCAGACAAATGAGTGATGGCGTTTTGTCAGAGTTGCGTCATGAAGAGGTAATGCTCAAGCCGAGCGCTCTTGGTGCAGCCGCAGCCGCGATGACGTTTGGTAGCGTAGATTTGCGTTCGCATGCTTCTTTTGCGGATGCTGTTTTGCGCGAAGGTACGTCGAGTACAGCACCGGGAGAGATCAACTCAGGCACATTTTGGGTATCGGGAGATGTGAAGAATGCCGAGATGACCCTGCATGGAGTAGGGGAGGTGCCGGTTGAAGTTAGCATCAGTTTGCATGGAAAACAAACCCATGTGTCGTTCCGAGTAGATGAGGACCAAGCGCGTACAGCTTTAGCGGACAACGGCCCGGCATTGAAAGACATGCTCCTGCGGGAGGGACTTGAACTTTCAACGGTGTCGGTAGGCCCGACAGGCTCGCATTTGGGTTCAGGAGCGGACAAGGGCCAAGACCACAGGCCGCAGCGAGAATTTCGGTCTTTTAGGATGGATTCAGAAGGGCAGATCGTGGACACTGGCGAACGGGAGGACATACGGGGCCGGAAATCCAGCGGCTTGGACGTTTTCGTGTAAGCAGTTCACCCGAACGAAGGTAGACAGTTAGTCATGCTTTTGTGGGCTTTACTCCCAGCGTTTCACCAGCATAATCAGTTGGCATTTAATCCTATGAGGAGCAGTTGTGTCAGCAAAACCTGAAGCCGTCGAAAGCTCTCCTACGCCAGCCAAGAGCAAAAAAGTATTGATCATCGTCGCTGCGCTGGTGTTAGTGTTGGTGTTGGCTGGCATCGGTACGTATTTTTTTATTAGTAAGCGTAATGCTGCAGCGTCTGGCGAAGAGGGCGATGAGCCAGTAGCGGGACAATCAGCATCGCATGACAAACCGAGGGCACCACCAGTTTACTTGCCGTTGGATCCGATGGTTGTCAATCTGGCCGATCCCGGTGGAGAAAAGGTTGCTCAAGTAGGCATTACTTTAGAGGTTGTGGACGCTCGCGCATCAGAGACGGTGAAGGCGTATTTGCCGACGATACGTAGCAGCGTGTTACTGCTTATTTCGCAGAAAACAGCCGAAGAGTTGCTCAAGCCAGAAGGGAAGGAGCGCTTGGCAGCAGATATTTTGCGCAAAGCAGTCGTGCCGTTCGGCGGTGGACAAAATGACGCGAAGGAAAAAGAGTCGTCTGATGCCAAGAAGAATTCGTCTAAAAAGAAAGTGGTGGTGGAGTACCCGGTGATAGGCGTTCTGTTTTCCAGTTTTATAGTTCAGTAGTGATACAAGGGGATCGCAAACATGAGTGAATCCTTTCTGTCACAAGAAGAAGTTGACGCACTTCTTGAGGGTGTTACCGGAGAAAGCCAGAAGACAGTTGAAGAGGCTGCGGAGCACGGGGAGGTTCGCGCCTACAACATTTCGAGCCAAGAGCGCATCGTTCGTGGACGAATGCCGACAATGGAAATTGTTAATGAGCGGTTTGCAAGAAATCTACGTGTTGGGCTTTTCAACTTTATTCGACGCAGTCCAGAAATATCGGTAGGTCCTGTATCCGTTCAACGGTATAGCGCGTTTCTACGAGAGTTGGCAGTTCCAACCAATTTCAATATTGTGGCTATTCGACCCCTGCGGGGTAGCGGTCTTATAGTGTGCGAGCCAACTTTAGTTTTTGGTGTTATCGACACGCTATATGGGGGTATCGGGAAGTTTCAAACGCGTATCGAGGGGCGTGATTTTTCCGCCACCGAACAGCGCGTTATAAATCGGTTAGTTGACGTTATCACGGATGAGTACAAGAAAGCATGGAAAGGCATTTATCCGATCGAGCTCGACTACCAACGGTCGGAGATGCAGCCCCAGTTCGCAAATGTTGCTACGCCTAGCGAAATTGTGATTTCAACATCGTTTCAGCTGGAAATTGGTGATATCTCTGGCGCAATTCACTTCTGCTTCCCTTACTCAACGCTGGAGCCGATCCGTGATGTGCTCTACTCGTCGACGCAAGGAGATTCTATTGAGGTCGATCGCCGCTGGATCAATTTGTTGAAACACGAGATACAGGCTGCTGAGATTACATTAGTGGCTGAGCTAGCGCGCGCGGATGCAACGGTGGAGCAATTGCTATCCATGAAAAAAGGAGACTTCATTGAACTGGAGCGACCTACAAAAATAGAAGCCTCTGTAGATGGCGTTCCACTTTTCGAATGCTACTACGGGACTCACAACGCAAAATATGCAATCCGCATTGATAAAGCCTTAAGAGGCAACGACCAAAATTGGCTGGGAGATAGAAATGTCATCTGAGGAAAAACCTGAAGAACCGATTGTCGATGATGGCATGGCGGATTGGGCTGAGGCCCTACTAGAGCAAAAATCGACTGAGCCCAGCGCAGCCGACCCGCAGCCTGGACGTGTGCTGTCTGGGGAAACGCCCAAGTCTTTTTCCTCGATGACTGGGGATGGTTCTACCAACGATATCAATATGGTGTTAGATATACCCGTCCAGCTATCCGTGGAATTGGGGAGAACAAAGGTGCCTATCAAGCATATTCTTCAACTTGGACAAGGGTCAGTGGTTGAGTTGGATGCGCTTGCGGGAGAGCCAATGGATGTGCTTGTTAACGGATACTTGATCGCACAAGGAGAGGTCGTTGTCGTAAATGACAAATTTGGCATCCGTCTCACCGATGTGGTTACTCCGTCAGAGCGGTTGCGGCGGGTTAGCAAAAACTAGCAGCTGTAATGTACTCGCAGTTGATTTACGTTGCGGTCTTTTTAGTGGTGTTGGCATGCTTGCCTTTGCTGACGAAGTGGCTCGTGAGACGTAATATTTTGGGTTCAAAAACTACTCAGGGCGCGTCAAAACTTGTTTCCGTCGTGGCAGTTGGGCCTAGCCAACGAGTGGTCACTGTAGAGGTTGGTCCAGAGCATGATCGGGCTTGGCTGGTTCTAGGCGTGACAGCGCAGCAAATCACTTTTTTGCACCACTACCCTTTCGCAAAAGTTGTGGGGCAAGCGGCGATCGCAGAAGCCGACGATGTGCCCAACAGTGTAGTTTTACAGACATGACTCGAGTTGTTGTCACACTGCGGCCTTTGGGCGGGGCTAAAGCTTGCCTTGTGGCGATTCTTTCTGTCGCTACACCTTTAGTCGGGTATGCGCAAAGCCAGTCTGGACAATTGCCTTTAGTTATGGCGTCCGGGGCCGGAGGCACTAGTTATTCAGTGCCGATACAGACGTTGCTATTTTTTACAGCGCTATCGTTCTTGCCGGCGATTCTGCTAATGATGACCGGCTTTACCAGAATTGTTATCGTGTTGTCGCTGCTAAGACAGGCTTTAGGTACACAATCAGCGCCGCCCAATCAAGTTATCGTTGGCTTGTCGTTGTTTCTCACTTTTTTTGTGATGGGTCCCACCTTCGATCGTGTCTATGAAGATGCATATTTGCCACTTACAAAAAATAGTATTACTTTTGACCAGGCGTTGGAGCGTGCGGAAGTTCCAGTACGTGGATTCATGATCAAGCAGACTAGACAATCTGATTTTGCTTTGTTTGCCAAGCTCGCGAAGTTACCGGACGGTGTAAAAGCAGAATCAGCCCCACTTCGCGTCGTTATTCCAGCTTTTGTAATCAGCGAGTTGAAATCCGCCTTTCAAATTGGATTCATGATTTTCATTCCATTCTTGGTTATCGATATTGTCGTCGCCAGCATCCTCATGTCGCTGGGCATGATGATGTTGTCACCGGTGCTCGTGGCGCTGCCTTTCAAGCTGATGCTTTTTGTACTGGCGGACGGATGGAACTTGTTGGTTGGTTCACTTGCGGCAAGTTTTGTTAACTAAACTGGTCGTATGAACGCGCAAATGGTATTAACAATGGGGCAAGAGGCACTTTTGTTGCTCTTGATGGTGTCTGCGCCTGTGTTAGGTGCCGCACTTCTTGTGGGTCTTCTTGTCAGCCTGTTCCAGGCGGTCACACAAATTCATGAGGCTACATTGGCGTTTGTACCCAAGTTGCTTGCTGTGATTGCTGTTTTTGCCATTGCTGGACCATGGATGCTCATCATGCTAGTTGAGTACATACGCCGGACTTTGGAATCCATTCCTGGCGCAGTCGCCTGACAAGGCCGCGGTGGTCACCCTCTCAGAAGCACAACTCTATGCTTGGGTTTCGCCAATTTTCTGGCCATTTTTAAGAGTTCTCGCGGTTTTTACGTCCGCACCTGTCCTATCGTCGCGGGCTTTTCCCATTCGTGCAAAGATCGCATTAGCCTTCTTTGTTGCCCTGGCTAGCCAAGCCAGTTTGCCCACAATGCCAATTGTTGGTTTCGATGACGCTGCAGCGTTTGGGGCAGTCATCCAGCAGCTGGTGATTGGGGTAGCTATAGGCTTTGTGGTGCGGCTTGTATTTGCTGCCGTAGAGCTAGCGGGTGAAGTCGTTGGATTTCAAATGGGGCTGAATTTTGCAGCTTTTTTTGACCCATCAATGAATGCTCAAACCAGCGCGTTGGGCCGTTTTTTTGGACAAATGGCAGCTTTGCTTTTTGTTGTGCTGAATGGCCATGTCATGGTACTGACAGCAGTGACACGCAGTTTTGAGGCTTTCCCGGTGGGCGGAAACGCCTTTGCAAATCTTGATCAGTTGAAATTATTTCAGCTCGGAACAGACCTGTTCGCTAGTGGATTTTGGATTGCTCTGCCGATGGTTGGCATGTTGATGTTCGTTAATTTAGCACTTGGCATTGTTTCTAGGGTCGCGCCACAAATGAACATTTTTGCTGTCGGTTTCCCAATCACATTGACGGTAGGGCTACTGGGAGTTGCGCTAACACTACCTTTGCTGGAAACCCCTTACATTGCACTTATGGAGCGAACTATCGCACTTTTTGTGGGGGGGTAACACGCCTACACTAATTCATTTCTGATCGCGTATACGGTTAATTCTGCATTGTTTCCCAGCTTGAGTTTTTCTAGCAATCTTGACCGATAAACGCTAACAGTTTTTGGGCTTAACATCATCTCTCTGGCAATATCAGAAAGTCGTTTACCTGAGGCTATCTTCACTAGGGTTTGTAGCTCCCTGTCTGATAGATGGTCGTGCAGAGCGTGTGCTGCCGGTTCAGCTAGTTGGGATACCAACATGTCTGCAACTTCAGGACTGATGTATTTCCTCCCTTGCGACAGCGTACGGACCGCAGTGATCAAGTCTGCAGGATCTCCGGCTTTATTCAAATAACCGTGTGCTCCGGCGCGAAGACACCGAATCGCATATTGGTCTTCGGCAAACATGGACACAATGAGAACTTTTATCGACGATTGAGTTTCTCGTAGACTCGCCAGCACGTCCATTCCGCCTCTGCCTGGCATGTTGAGGTCCAACACCAAGACATCACAGGCGACTGTCCTCAGCGTTTCCTTCACGCCTGCGTAGCTATCGGCTTCTGCCATGACCTTGATATCGACTGCATCCGCCAGTGTGTCCTTTATGCCCCGTCGGACCATGGCATGGTCATCGCACAACACAACTTTAATCATCTATTTCCTTGCCGGGGTTGTGGGCTGCATTCTTGCGCAGTGGCACAGACAATATGATTGTTGTACCCTTGCCCGGTTGCGAACTTATGTCTAGCCAGCCTCCCACGGCCCGGGCTCTTTCAATTAATCCGCGCAGACCGAATGCCTTTACTTTAAGCATTTCTTCTTTAGAAAATCCTTGACCATCGTCTGCAATATCCACAGTCAAAAAATTATCGAAGTCAGTGATTTCCAGCTTTACGAGTTTACAGTTTGTATGTTTCGCGATGTTGGTAAAAGCTTCTTGTATTGTGCGATAAGCTGCGAGTTGGATGTCCGTCGATATGTTGGTGCCAATTTGCGATCCAGTTTTCTCCACCTTGATGCCAGTTCGCCGCTCGAATTGCTCTGCGAGCCACATTGCCGCTGGAAAAAGTCCTTGATCTAATATCGCTGGGCGGAGGTCGTGCATGATTCTCTGACTCGCTTCTAAGGCATGTTGAACCATACTTGCTGCTGTAGTTGTTTTTGCGACGATTTCCAGTTGAAGAGCGTGCCTAGCAATCCAGGACAAGTCAAGTCGGACCGCGGCCAATGAGCCGCCGATGTCATCGTGGATTTCCCGTGCAATGGAAGCCCGCTCAGATTCGATAGTGTCTTGCAAGTGATTCGCAAATTGGGCCAATCGACTTTTTGAGTCTAGTAGTTCGCGGTCGACGGCCTCTTTTGCTCGCCTGATTCTGTGCACGTCGATCGCGCGCAGTATCACTCTACCGATACTGCTCACGTCGTCTTTGTGCAGGTAGTCACTCATACCAAGTTGGATCGCACGAACAGCTGCAGCTTCTCCAATCGCACCTGAAAGCAAAACGAAAGGGATGGTCCGATCACTGGGCATGATGTTCCATGCGTCGATAGCGGTGAAGCCAGGTAGGTGGTAGTCAGCAACAACGACGTCAAAAGCGTGGCTTGTCATCGCGAGGCGAAACCCATTGAGGCTGTCAACGCGGACGATTTCAAAAAAATTGTCTGCTGGTTCCAACGCTTTGCAGGTAAGTTGATGATCCAGTAGTGAATCTTCGAGATGAAGAATTTTCATAGGGTTTTCATCTGGGCGCGTTGAAGAGTTCAAAGCTATCATCAATCCGGATTATGGTCGTTAAACTCTTAAAGCGAAGCAAAACCGGAGGGGTTCCGTATGGCAATATTTTCCATTGGCTGCGATTCCTGCTAACCTATTGACCGTGGTTCTAGATTTGTGTTTTGCAATGTGTAGAGGGTTTCTTACCCAGCTTTAGGACAAACAGGCATGCATCAATCGTCAACAACACCAACATCGCCAGCTGTTCAGTTGCCAGTGATGTTAGTTGCAGAGGTACAAGACTCCCTTTTGGTCGTGGTGCATGATCTCTCTCGCTTGGATGGACTGTTGGCACACACCATGGAAAACTTGATGGAGCGATTTACTAGTGCCAGCGCGAATCTTGCAGATCCGGCTTTGGTTAATTTTAAGGAGCTGGATTGTGTGCGCTCGACATTACGCGCCGCTGTCACCGAGTTGCAATTCCAAGATATGGCGTCACAACTGATTATTCATACTTCGAAAATTCTGCAAGGCTGCGCGTATCGGCTGGCGTCCGAATCTATGGGGTCAGAGGACGGAGAGGCTGTGCCTTTTGTCGAAGAAGTGCCCGAGCGTCCGAATCCAGTCACCCAAGACGAGATGGACGCTGGCTCCATCGAGTTGTTTTGAAAAATTTTAATTTTGATTTGTGGGAGCTAACAAATGGCCTTAATTCTTGCGGTTGACGACTCTCCCTCTATGCGCAAAATGGTTTCGTTCACTTTGACCGGTGCAGGTTATCAGGTCGTAGAGGCTGTTGATGGGCAGGACGCTTTTGAAAAAGCGCAGCTGCAGACTTTTGATCTGATCTTGACTGATCAGAACATGCCACGATTAGATGGCTTGGGTTTAACGCGCAAGCTTCGCGACCATCCTCAGTTTAAGACAACGCCGATTCTCATGCTTACGACAGAGTCTAGCGACTTGATGAAACAGGCTGGTCGCGCTGCGGGTGCAACGGGCTGGCTGGTTAAGCCGTTCGATCCCGCTAGATTGTTGGATGTCATTAAAAAAGTCATCCGGTAGTAATTTTTACCGGTAGTTGGATTGCACGAGTAGGAGTTTTCAATGGCAGAAACACACCAAGACAGCGGCGGCTCAGGCGGCGACTTCGACTTAACCCAGTTTTATCAGATATTTTTTGAGGAAGCAGGTGAAAACTTAGATCAAATGGAGCAAATGTTGCTCAATTTGAATTTAGAAACGGCGGATGATGAGGAGTTGAATGGCATTTTCCGTTGTGCGCATTCGGTCAAAGGAGGTGCTGCTACCTTCGGTTTCGCTGATGTCGCAGAGCTCACTCATCAAATGGAGTCGCTACTGGATCGATTGCGGCGCCACGAGTTGCAGCCTAACTCTAATATGGTCGATGTTCTGCTGGAGTCGGCCGATGCGTCACGGAGTTTGTTGGCTCGGCACCAGTCCGGTGGGGAAGGGGATGTCTTGCCAACTGGCGACCTAGTACGGAGGATAAGTGAATTGGCGTCTGGGGCCACACCTGCTTCAGTCAAGCGTGGGTCAATTCCATCTGAATTAAGCGTAGCGACAGAGCCGTTAAAAGTTGGACTGATCAATGAACGAAGATTGCGAGAGCTCAAGATTTGTGTGGGGCCGCTAGAGCGCCCTGAGCAAGCGGATGCAATTCAGGAGCTGTTCCGCGATATCCCAGGGTTGGGGACGATCGTGGCGGTTCCTTCTGACAAGAAGGACTCCCGGGTGTTCTCTGTGCAGACGGAGTCTACCGACGAGGATCTATTGGATCTATTCGCCTTTCATGTTTCAAGACAGCATATAGATATTCAGCCTCAAGAATCGCCACGCGGCGCGGTAATAGTGAACCAACCCTTGGGCCACGCAGACGATCTCGGCAATGGCGAAACCTTGGCGGCATTTCCGGGATTCGGATTCTTCGATGGGGCGCCAGGCGCTCCTCCGACAAACCTTCCGGGGCTAGCACCTGAAGTTAAAACTGGGGTGAAAATGCCCGTGAAAGGTGCAGCTGCCGGAGGGACCGCACAGCCCGAAGCTGCCACGATACGTGTTGCTATAAGTAAAGTTGATCAGTTGATCAATTTGGTTGGTGAGTTAGTTATTACACAGGCCATGCTGGCTCAGAACAGCCGGGCTCTGGATTCAGCTGTTTATCAGCAACTTCTCACAGGCTTAGCGGACTTGGATAGAAATACTCGTGATTTGCAGGAGTCGGTGATGTCGATTCGCATGATTCCCATGTCAATCGTGTTCAGTCGTTTCCCAAGAATGCTTCGTGATTTGGCGGGTAAGCTTGGAAAAAAAGTTGACTTTGTAACTCAGGGAGAAGCCACTGAACTGGACAAGGGTCTTGTTGAGAAAATTACGGACCCGCTAACGCACCTAGTTCGGAATAGTTGCGATCATGGTGTCGAAATGCCCGGTGAGCGAGTGGCTGCTGGCAAGTCTGAAACGGGGACCATTACGCTCTCGGCGTCGCATCAGGGCGGTTCGATCGTCATCGAAGTTCGTGACGATGGCAGAGGGTTGTCGCGAGAGAAAATATTGAGCAAGGCCCGCGAACGAGGCTTGGATGTATCTGATCAAATGTCCGACGCGGACGTTTGGCAGCTCATTTTTGCGCCTGGATTCTCTACGGCAGCAGTTGTGACTGATGTTTCCGGTCGTGGCGTCGGTATGGACGTAGTTAAAAAAAATATAGCAGCCCTGAACGGCACTGTTGAGATTGACTCGGCAGAGGGTTACGGGATGAAGGTATCCGTTCGTTTGCCCCTAACGCTGGCGATCATGGATGGCATGTCAGTCGGAGTGGGTGAAGAGGTTTACATACTCCCCCTTTCATCGGTTATTGAATCCTTTCAAGTGAAGGCGGATGCCGTGAGCACTGTCGGGCAGGGTTCGCAACTTGTAAAAGTTCGAGATGAATATATGCCAGTCATAGAGTTGGAGAAGGTTTTTCAAGTGCCAAGATTTGACTTTGAAAGATCCTGCGACATCATGGTTGTAGTTGAAGCGGAAGGCAGTCGCGTTGCGTTATTGGTTGACGAGCTGCTCGGGCAACAACAAGTAGTTGTAAAGAATCTCGAATCAAATTACCGCAAAGTCCCTAACGTGTCTGGTGCGACGATATTGGGAGATGGAAAAGTTGCATTAATTTTGGATACCGGTGCCTTGGTTCGACGATCACGGCATTGACGTGACAACTTGAAGGAGACTGCAATGGGGATGATGGAAAAGTTGGACGAATTAACGTCTTCTGGGGCACGTGAGTACTTAACTTTTCGTTTAGATCAGGAGGAGTATGGGATAGACATACTTAAGGTCCAAGAAATACGGGGCTATGAAGCGCCAACCAGGGTCGCAGATGCTCCCTCTTTTATTAAAGGAGTGGTCAACCTTCGCGGGACTATAGTTCCGATAGTGGATATGCGTTTGAAATTCAACTGTTCTAAGGTTGAGTACAACTCTTTTACCGTTGTCATCATATTGAACCTACGTAACCGCATTGTCGGCATTGTGGTTGATTCGGTGAGCGATGTGATGGAATTGCCCTCGGAAAGCCTCAAAGCAGCCCCAGACATTGAGAGTGTGATCGATAGCGCGGCAGTATTGGGACTTGGCTCGTTAGGCGACCGGATGCTGATCTTGCTGGATATTGAGCGATTAATGTCCTCACCTGATATGGGTTTGGTGAGTGCGGCCGATTAAGTCAAGACGATCGTTTTTTTAAACGTCGAGTCATGAACCTGTTTGGCAATGCATTTCATTTCCCATCACTTTCGAGTGGGATTGTCGGGAATCTTGGCGGAAGCGGCGCCGGTGGTCGGGAGTTCGCATGGACGCATGGTGACTTTGACAAAGTGCAATCGCTGATTTATGCAAGGGCAGGTATCAGTCTCCATGACGGCAAGCACGCAATGGTATACAGCCGTCTGTCCAGGCGATTGCGTGAGACCGGCCATCAAAGCTTCCGTGATTATCTTTCTTGGCTGGAGTCAAATGATGGCGACGAGTGGCAAGAGTTTGTGAATGCATTAACAACCAACCTCACGTCCTTTTTTCGGGAGCCACATCATTTTGAAATTTTTGCTAATTTATTGAAGTCGAAGCCAGCGTCCACACCTTGGAGCGTTTGGTGTAGTGCAGCCTCTACTGGAGAAGAGCCGTACTCAATTGTTATGACAGCAATGGAGTCCTTGGGCGCACTTGATGGATTTTCGCTGTTAGCTAGCGATATTGATTCTAAAGTTTTGGCGACCGCCTCCCGTGGCGTTTACCGCTCTGATAATCTCAAAGGTATTGACGTAAATCGCTTACAAAGGTACTTTCTTCGTGGAAAAGGAAGTAACGACGGTTTTGCAAGAGTGAAATCCGAATTACTTTCGTCAATGACTTATTGTATTGTTAATTTGATTACGGATGATTGGCCATTCAAAGAGCCGTTCGACGTTGTATTTTGTCGTAATGTAATGATTTATTTCGATTCAAATACACAGAGAACCGTTTTGGAGCGCATACACCGTGTGATGAAGCCTGGCGGCCTGCTATTTGTAGGCCATGCGGAAAACTTTACTGATTCCCGTGATCTATTTGTGTTGAAAGGTAAGACTGTCTATGAACGGCGCTAACTATTTGCGCTTCGGTTTACTTCAGTTTGATTCTCGATCTCAAGGACGCTATGATTTTGCCGCAATTTGTTGGAAACGTTAATTTCAACACTGCTGGAGTCCCCCCGTTGACGAAGGCACTGTCGAATGGGCGTGTTTCGCGGGTCGATCAACTGAAGGCCCAACCCCGCAAGCCTGGGGAGGCGTCCTTTTTTTATGCAGACCACCACTTTCAATACGATGCCGTAAAAGTTCTCCCAGGTGAATACTATGTGTCTAATGAAGATCTGGTGGTTATGACCGTTTTGGGATCTTGCATTGCCGCTTGTATTTGGGATGGCAAAGCGAAAACAGGTGGCATGAATCACTTTATGTTGCCTGATGGCGACACTACAGGAGGTTCTGGCCGATACGGCTCGTATGCGATGGAGCTGTTGATTAACGAGATGTTGAAATTGGGGGCTCGCCGGGAAACCATGCAAGCAAAGGTATTTGGTGGTGCGCAAGTCATGGCTGGATTCACGACAATGAACGTTGGTGAACGTAACACGCAGTTTGTGTTGGACTACTTGGCAACCGAACGGATCCCCGTCGTTTCACAGGATGTGCTGGACATACACCCTCGCAAAGTATGCTTCTTCCCTTTGACTGGTAAGGCACTGGTTAAACGGTTGGCGCATTCACATCCCGAAACACTCGCGGTCGAGGAGCGCAAGGGAAATGCGCTATCCGTTGCTAAATCCAACGCGGGCGGGTCTGTTGATCTGTTTTGAGGTGATTTAGTGAAAAAGATTCGCGTCGTCGTTGTGGATGACTCTGCGCTTGTAAGAAGTTTGTTGGCTGAAATAATCGGGCGTGAGGTTGACATGGAGTGCGTTGGTGCAGCCAATGACCCATTGGTTGCCCGCGACATGATTCGTGAGCTAAATCCGGATGTAATTACTCTCGACATAGAGATGCCAAAGATGGACGGAATTGAGTTTCTCACGCGCTTAATGCGGTTGCGTCCCATGCCGGTAGTGATGATTTCAACGTTGACAGAGCATGGAGCCGACATAACGATGCGTGCGTTGGAGTTGGGGGCCATCGATTTTGTTGCTAAGCCCAGGATCGGCGTTGCCGACGGGATCAGGGAGCTTGCGTCGCAGATCGTTGAGAAAATCCGTATTGCCGCGGACGCTCGTATACGACGCGTCTTGCATAGCGCGGTGTCGAGTTGCGGGAGTGCCAATTCTGTTAGCCCGAATCAGGGTGCTTTGGGTCGAGTGTCAACGGAAAAGTTGATTTTTATTGGCGCGTCCACTGGCGGAACTGAGGCTATTCGAGAGGTACTGATGCAGTTACCCGCAGACTCGCCAGGGGTTGCCATCACCCAGCATATGCCGCCAGGATTTACAACCAGTTTCGCGGCCAGACTGAACAGTCTTTGCAGAATCATTGTGCAAGAGGCGGTTCATGGAGAGCGCGTACTACCCGGCCATGCTTACATCGCTCCGGGCGGGAAGCAATTCTCGATTGATCGCAGTGGGGCCAACTACATTTGCGTAGTGCAGGACGGAGAGCCGGTGAATCGCCACCGCCCGTCGGTGGAGGTGCTATTCAAGTCAGCTGCGCAAATTGCCGGACGGAACGCATTTGGCGTGATGCTCACGGGTATGGGGGCAGACGGAGCCAGTGCGATGCGTGAGATGAGGGACGCTGGCAGTTACAACTTCGTGCAGGACGAAGCGACCTGCATAGTATTCGGGATGCCTCGAGAAGCAATAGCGCAAGGTGCGGCGGATGAGATTCTGCCCCTCGCGGCGATTGCCCCCGCGTTGCTCCTGAAGCTTTCCACCAATGGTGATCGATACCGAGTTTAGTTTTCAATGCCTCACGGCCGAAGCGTTTCAGCGCTACGTGTTAGCGCTGAAAAAAACTTTGAACAAGTTTTGACAGCGGCCTAAAAACTGTGTCATAATTCAAGGCTTCGCTGATCACAGCCAAGCAAAAGAAGCAAGGTAAAAACCTCTTCTGATCATTAAAAATTTACAGCCGATAAGCGTGGGCGTTTGAAGGCAATTGCCAAGTTCTTCGGAACTATGTCTTAACTGACATACAAACGCTCATGAATGAAAAAAGATGTGAAATTCAGAAATGAAGTTCATGTCAATTCCAGTTTATGAGTTGCATAGAAATATGCGAAAAAAATCAAGATCGAACTATAGAGTTTGATCCTGGCTCAGATTGAACGCTGGCGGCATGCCTTACACATGCAAGTCGAACGGCAGCACGGGAGCAATCCTGGTGGCGAGTGGCGAACGGGTGAGTAATA
>JBKJOV010000043.1:0-88860 GCA_046595515.1 Rhodoferax sp.
GGCACTTTGGTAGCGCAGCCGGGCGGGCGGACTATCCGACTAACTTAGGGTTCATGGCTTGATGTTGTGGGGCTTGCTATGCATTAGATAGCAGACAAGTCAATAGAATCGCGGGGCACATCCCAATTTGGCACTTATCTAAGCCCAATAGTCCAAACGGACTACTGCCCAGCGCCTGACCTCGGGCAGACTCGGTTTTCAACGACAATCTGGGGCTGACCTTAGAGAGCAAAATGACCATTCTTATCACCGGCGGCGCCGGATTCATTGGCAGCAACTTTGCCCTGGACTGGGTCGCCCAATCTGACGAGCCCATCGTCAACCTGGACAAGCTCACCTACGCCGGCAATCTGCAAAACTTAGCATCCATCGCCGGCAATCCACAGCATGT
Source organism: Rhodoferax sp. (assembly GCA_046595515.1). Classification (GTDB taxonomy): domain Bacteria; phylum Pseudomonadota; class Gammaproteobacteria; order Burkholderiales; family Burkholderiaceae_C; genus Allorhodoferax. The sequence goes on from JBKJOV010000043.1 coordinate 392, forward strand.
GTTTGTGCAAGGCGACTTTGGCGACACGGTCCTGGTGAACCAACTGCTAGCAGAGCACCAGCCCCGCGCCATCCTCAACTTTGCAGCCGAGAGCCACGTAGACCGCTCCATCAGCGGCCCAGGCGAGTTCATCCACACCAACATCGTCGGCACCTTCAACTTGCTGGAATGCGTGCGCGCATATTGGAGCACTTTGGGGAGTGGCTTGGGCGGGGATGCCAAGGCGGCGTTCAGGTTCTTGCATGTGTCTACCGACGAGGTGTATGGCTCGCTCTCTAAAACCGACCCAGCCTTTACTGAGAACAACAAGTACGAGCCCAACAGCCCCTACAGCGCCAGCAAGGCCGCCAGTGACCACTTGGTGCGCGCCTACCACCACACCTACGGTCTGCCGGTGCTCACCACCAATTGCAGCAATAACTACGGCCCGTTTCACTTCCCCGAGAAGCTGATACCGCTGATGATCGTGAACGCCCAGGCGGGCAAGCCCCTGCCGGTGTATGGCGATGGCCAGCAGATTCGCGATTGGCTGTATGTGAAGGACCACTGCAGCGCCATCCGCCGCGTGCTGGAAGCGGGTACCGTGGGCGAGGTCTACAACGTGGGCGGCTGGAACGAAAAACCCAACCTGGACATCGTGCACACCGTGTGCGCCCTATTAGATGAGCTCAAACCCCGCACCGATGGCAAACCCTACAAAGCGCAAATCACCTACGTGACCGACCGCCCCGGCCACGACCGCCGCTACGCCATCGACGCGCGCAAGATTGAAAGCCAACTGGGCTGGAAGCCCGCCGAAACTTTTGAGACCGGCATCCGCAAAACTGTAGAGTGGTACCTAGACAACCCCGAGTGGGTGGCCAATGTGCAAAGCGGGAGCTACAAAGACTGGATAAACCAGCAATACAGTCAGCAGCCTGCAGCCGCAGCGTGAGTCCCAGCAGCAAGACCATGATGTAATATCTCGCTGTGTTATTACACGGACCATCCTATGACCATCACCGCTAAATTGTTCATGAGTGGGCGCAGCCAAGCCATTCGGCTGCCAGCCAAGCTGCGTCTGGCGGCGACCGAGGTGCAGATCGAACAGCTTGGCGATGGACTATGGATTCATCCAGAGCCGGTTCCTGGACAAAATATGGGCGTTTGGCTGCAGAATTTCTATGACAAAACGCAGGCCCTACCTGACGATTTTTTGGCCGAACGCATCGATGCCCCAGCGCAGGCACGAGACTGGTCACTAGACTGACATGCAAAGCACCATGCGGCGTACGCTGGATACCAATATCTGCAGCTATGTACTGCGCCGCCGCCCAGCCGCCATGTTGGAGCGATTTGCCACACTGAACCGAAATCAGCTGTGGCTATCAGGCATTGTTGCTGCGGAACTGCGCTTTGGCGCGGCCAAGCTGGGCGCCCCTGCCTTTACAACCGCGGTTGAGACTTGGCTGGCTGGCTTTGACGTACAAGCGTGGCCAGTGCAGGCGACTGGTCACTATGCACACATTCGCGCCAAGCTGGAGCGAGACGGCAACATCATCGGTGCCATGGATTTACTGATTGCAGCGCACGCATTGGCCAACGATTCGGTCCTGGTCACCAACAATGCCCGTGAATTCGCTCGGGTCCCCGGCTTGGCTATCGAAGAATGGCAACTGACATGACAAAAATTCTCCTTTTGGGCCGAGGCGGCCAAGTGGGCTGGGAGCTGCAGCGCAGCCTTGCATGCCTGGGCGACGTGGTGGCTGTGGACTTCGACCCCGCCCACAACCCCGATGGCCTGTGCGGCGACTTCACCAACCTAACAGGTTTAGTCGAAACCGTGCGCCGCGTGCAGCCCAGCATCATTGTGAACGCCGCCGCCCATACCGCCGTAGACAAAGCACAGAGCGAACCCGCTCTTGCAGAGCTGATTAACGCTGAGGCCCCCGCAATCCTTGCCCAAGCCGCTACAGAATTAGGAGCATGGCTGGTGCACTACAGCACCGACTATGTGTTTGACGGCAGTGGCAGCCAAGCTTGGGCTGAGACCGATGCCACCGGGCCCTTAAGCGTGTACGGCCGCACCAAGCTGGCGGGCGAGCAAGCCGTGGCCAGCACGCCGAAGCATTTGATTTTTAGAACCAGTTGGGTGTACGCCGCGCGCGGTGCCAACTTTGCCAAGACCATGCTACGCCTGGCCAGTGAGCGCGACGCCTTGACCGTGATTGACGACCAAGTGGGCGCACCAACGTCCGCCGAACTGCTGGCTGATGTGACGGCCCACGCCATTCGTGCAGCGATGGTTCGGCCAGAGCTGGCGGGCCTGTACCACTGCGTAGCCGGTGGCGAAACCACCTGGTACGGCTACTGCCGCTTTGTACTGAATCAAGCCAAGGCACAGGGCTGGACGCTAAAGGCCGGGGCAGAGCAAGTGCAGCCCACCACCACTGCCAGCTACCCCACGCCAGCCCAGCGGCCGCTCAATTCGCGGCTCAACACCGCCAAGCTGCAGCAGGCCTTTGGCCTGACGCTGCCGCACTGGCAGCACGGCGTAGCCCGCATGCTGACCGAGATTTCAGGGAAGAACTAAAAAATGACACTCAATAAACCCAACCTCAACCCCACGGGCCGCAAAGGCATCATCTTGGCCGGCGGCAGCGGCACCCGCCTGTACCCGGCCACGCAGGCTGTCAGCAAACAATTGCTGCCAATCTACGACAAGCCCATGATCTACTACCCCTTAAGTGCGCTGCTGCTGGCCGGCATCAAAGAGGTGTTGGTGATATCGACCCCGCAAGACACGCCGCGTTTTGAGCAATTGCTGGGCGATGGCACCCAGTGGGGCATTCAGATCAGCTACGCCGTGCAGCCCAGCCCCGATGGGCTGGCGCAGGCGTTTTTGATTGGTGAAAAGTTTTTGAACGGTGCCCCCAGCGCGCTGGTGTTGGGCGACAACATCTTTTACGGGCACGACTTCGCAGGTTTGGTGCACAGCGCCAACAACCAAACCCACGGTGCCACCGTGTTTGCCTACGCCGTGACCGACCCTGAGCGCTACGGTGTGGTCGAATTTAATGCCGATGGCCGTGCCATCAGTCTGGAAGAAAAGCCCAAAGCGCCCAAGTCGCGCTACGCCGTCACAGGCTTGTATTTTTACGACAAGCATGTCGTGGAGTTGGCCAAGCAGGTCAAGCCATCCGCACGCGGCGAGCTGGAGATTACGGACCTGAATCGCCTGTACCTAGAACAAGGCACGTTGGATGTGCAAACCATGGGCCGGGGCTACGCGTGGTTGGATACGGGCACCCACGAGTCCATGCTGGAAGCCAGCCAGTTCATCTACACCATCGAGCACCGCCAAGGCCTCAAGGTGGCGTGCCCCGAAGAGATCGCGTGGCGCAGCGGTTGGATCAACGACATACAGCTTTTGAAGCTGGCAGAGCCGCTGGCCAAATCGGGCTACGGCCAGTACCTGCAACGCTTGCTCAAAGAGAAGGTGTACTGATGAAAGCCACACCGTGCAAGATTGCGGATGTTTTTTTGATTGAACCCAAAGTGTTTGGCGACGAGCGTGGTTTCTTTTATGAGAGCTTTAACGAGCGCGCCTTCAATGAAGCGACCGGCGGACATTGGAGGTTTGTGCAAGACAACCACTCCAAATCCAGCCGCGGCGTGCTGCGTGGTTTGCACTACCAAACCGTTCAGCCCCAAGGCAAGCTGGTGCGCGTGGTGGCAGGCGAGGTATTTGACGTAGCGGTGGATATTCGCAAGGACTCGCCGACCTATGGGCAGTGGGTGGGCGAAATATTGAGCGCTACCAACAACCGCCAGCTATGGGTACCACCGGGCTTGGCACATGGTTTTATGGTGCTGTCAGACACCGCCGAGTTTTTGTACAAGACCACCGACTTTTATGCACCGGCACACGAGCGCTGCATCGCATGGAACGACCCGACGCTGGCCATCGCCTGGCCTGACTTGGGTGTGCGCCCCAACCTGTCCGCCAAGGATGCGGCGGGGATGGCGTTTAACGACGCCTAAAGCGCGCGTTGGGCCATCATGCGCCGACGCACCGATGTGCCCAGCAACATGAGGCCCGCCAGCATAAGCGCGTAGGTTTGCGGCTCGGGCACCGGAGTTGTCACGACGTTGTCGACGCCGACGTAGTAACTGGTGTTCCCACCAGCGTGGGACAAGTTGACGACCATCAGGTTGCTGAATCCACTGAGCGCAAAGTGACTGAAGCTGCCAGGCTGCACGCTGAGCTGGTTAGAAATGGTGGACAGGTCTGCGCGCTCGCCCGTTACCGTCACGTTTCTAGGCTGTGAACCAAAGTTATACCAACCTCCCAAGTCCAATGAAACCAAATTGAACGGCGTATTGGCCGTGGTGGCAAAGGAAATGCCGTAACCCACGGTGGAGTTGTAAACCAAGTAGTTACCGTCGCCCGGCAAGGCGCTTTCCACCAGGCTGGCTGCATCGCCCACACGCAGGATACCGGTGGTGGTAAATGTGAGGGATTGGCTTGTAACGGGTGTGTTGGTGTAGCCCGTAGGGGCAACGCCGGTAAATGTGGCAGGGGTCTGGGCCTGGGCAAGGCCCAGAGAGCTCAGCACCACCAATAGCGCAAAGATGCGTGTCAGACAGTTCAAGGTTTGCATAGCTTCAAACTCCTTTTATAGGATACCGGTGACCGCCGCCGTAGCGGTGGTGCCTTTGGGACCGTTGACGGGACAGGCGATAGTGATATTGGCACCTACCAGCAAGGGAACGGTACCCAGGTTGTAGCCAGCAGGTAGCCCGCCAGACAACAGAGACGCCGCGTCGGTACACCGCGTCACAGGCGAGCCGTTAGCGATATTCGCTTTGCGCGCTGCGTAATTGATGGCAGACGCTGAAGCAATTGCGCCCGCCACGCCTTGGGTGGCCGCATCTTGAGCGTCTGACGCCAGGTCAATAAATTTGGGTAGGGCCACAGCACCCAACACACCGAGAATCACGATCACCATCACCAGCTCTATCAGCGTAAAGCCAACTTGCTGGCGGGCGTAGCGCGCAGTGCCGGGATGGGGTGGAGGGAACATGGCGGGTTGGTGGCGGGTGTTAGGCCGAGTTGTCTAGCAGGCCCGGCAGAAGGAAGGTGGTGGCGTGGCGTAAGCGGTTGGTGGTGAGCCCCAAGAGCATCAAGAGCAACTTGTTTCCCAACCGGGGGTGGGCTTCCAGGAGGGCGTACAAGTTGTTGTGGCTTAACACTGCAAAGTCACTTGGTTCGGTGGTTACGCAACTGGCAAACCGCCTTTGCCCATCGACCAAAGACATTTCGCCAATCATTTCTCCAGGCTGCAAGTCGTGAACAACTTTCTCTACGCCTTCGTAAGACTTAATGATCATGGCGCGCCCTGTCACCAAAATAGCCAAGAAGTCGCCAACATCACCTTCTTGCAGCACAAGCGAGTCACGCGGTACGCCATAACATTCCATGTACTGCGTTAAGAGAACCGTTTCTTCGCGATCAAAGCCGTCAAACAGGGCTTGGGGACCCACCGCATCAATGAATTCGTTGACGAAATCACTAACCGAGCCTAAAGACTCAATATTGGGATCGAAGTCTGCAAAATTGGAGGTCATTCAAGGAGGCACGAAGCTTTTAGGGGGTCCGGAAACAAATAAAGCCTGCGCGAAGCAAGCCTTGGATTGGGCTTGTAAGCAACTCCGACACTCTACCCGATCAATTATCGTCAAGGCAAATTTCGTAGCAATAGTCCAAATGGACTAAACACAATAATCCCGCACACACAAGCGGGCAAGCCACGGAAACTGGCAAAATTTTCAAGGACAATTCGCGCCATCGCGTTTCAAAGGGGAAAGAGTGAACGTTTTTATTACGGGTGGTGCGGGCTACATCGGATCGCACACGTGCGTGGAACTACTGTCGGCCGGACACAACGTCACGGTGTTTGACAATTTTTGCAACAGCCAGCCAGAGGCTTTGGCGCGGGTAGAACGCATCACGGGCCAACGCCCCAGCCTTGTTACTGGCGATATTCGCGACGCAACAAGTCTGGCCCAGGCTCTTCGCGCCAGCGCTGCAACGGCGGTGGTTCACTTTGCAGGTCTCAAAGCGGTGGGCGAATCGGTACAAAAACCGATGGAGTACTACGACAACAATGTCGTAGGGACCTTGCGATTATTGGAGGCCATGACGACGTGTGGAGTCCAACAACTGGTATTTAGTTCGTCAGCCACGGTCTATGGAGATCCTAGGCAGCTGCCCATCCGTGAGGATCATCCCCTGTCTGCCACCAACCCCTACGGGCAAACCAAGCTAGTGATTGAAGAGATGCTGCGTGACATACATCGCAGCGACCCGAATTGGCGCATGGCAATACTGCGCTACTTCAATCCGGTGGGTGCGCACAGCAGCGGGTTAATCGGCGAAGACCCGCAGGGTCCACCCAATAATTTGATGCCCTTTGTCGCGCAGGTGGCCGTTGGGCGCAGACCGCATTTGAACGTTTGGGGTAACGACTACGACACGCCGGACGGTACCGGGGTGCGTGACTACATCCATGTTGTTGACCTGGCCCTGGGCCATGTGCGCGCCTTAGAGCGTCTGCAAAACCATGCCGAGTGCGAAGCCATCAACCTAGGAACGGGTGTGGGCTACAGCGTGCTGGATATGGTGGTCGCATTTGAAAAAACTTGTCAAAGGCCCATACCCTACCAAGTGGCACCGCGCCGAGCGGGTGATATAGCTGCGTGCTATGCCAACGCCGACAAGGCACGCACGTTGCTTGGTTGGAGCGCAGAGCGCGATTTACGGACCATGTGCGATGACGCTTGGCGATGGCAAAGTGAGAACCCAAATGGCTATGGTTCGATTTAAGACAAAAAAAGGGAGTTGGGAAAATGGCAAAAGGAATGATTCTGGCGGCGGGGCAAGGTACCCGGGTGCGGCCGCTGACCAAATATTTACCCAAACCGATGGTGCCAATTTTGGGCAAGCCGGTCATGGAATATTTGATTGAACATATGGCTAGTTTTGGCATCACCGAGATCATGGTGAACGTGGCTTTTCAGCACCACAAAATTGAGCAGTACTTTGGCGATGGCCACCGATGGGGCGTGCAACTGGGCTACTCCTATGAGGGCGGGCTGGAGCACGGAGACGTTATTCCCAAGCCCCTGGGCTCGGCTGGTGGCATGCGCCGTATTCAAGACTTCAGCGGCTTTTTTGACCAGCCCACCCTGGTACTTTGCGGCGATGCCATCATTGATCTAGATATTGGTGCAGCACTGCATGAACACAAGAGCAAGGGCGCAATGGCCAGTGTGGTGACGCTGGATGTACCGCTGTCGGAAGTGAAGAACTACGGCATTGTGGTGCCGGATGAAAAAGGGCAAATCCAGTCCTTCCAAGAAAAGCCCAAGCCTGAAGACGCCAAGTCCACCCTAGCCAGTACCGGTATTTATATTTTTGAGCCCGAGGTGCTGGATTTGATACCGTCTAACCAGGTGTATGACATTGGCTCCCAACTGTTTCCCAAACTAGTGGAGCACAAGTTGCCTTTCTTTGCCCAAAAGAGATTCTTCAACTGGATCGACATTGGCCGTGTGAGTGACTACTGGTCGGTACTGCAGCGCGTGCTGCGGGGTGAAGTGGCACAAATGAATATGCCGGGACGAGAGGTGAAGCCCGGGGTTTGGGTGGGATTGAACACATCCGTGCCATGGGACGATGTCAACATCATCGGCCCGGTGTATTTGGGCTCAAGCGTCAAGATTGAAGCGGGTGCCACGATTGAGGGGCCTTGTTGGGTCGGGCATGGTAGCGTGATTCGCAGTGGCGCGAAGGTGACCCGCAGCATCCTGCTGGAGTACACCCGCATTGCCACCGGCATGCACTTCAGTGAAATGATTGTGTCGCCTGACTATTGCGTCAACCGCCAAGGAGAGACGCTGTACCGAGGTGATGAAACCGTGGCCCTGCGTTGGGGCGATGCGCGCGGCTGATGGTTTGAATATTGCTAGAACACTAAAACATCCAGGGAACCCACATGAAAATTCAACCCGTAGTTTTGTCCGGCGGTTCGGGCACCCGGCTTTGGCCACTCTCGCGCGAAAAGTATCCCAAGCAATTGCTGCCTTTGGTGGGCGATGATTCGCTCTTGCAAGCCACCGTACGCCGAGTCGAGGGCATTGCGGGTGCCACGCTGGCCGCCCCCATGGTGGTATGCAACGAAGAGTACCGCTTCGTCATTGCCGAACAATTGCGCCTGATGGGGCAAAGCGGAAGCATTTTGCTGGAGCCTATGGGCCGAAATACAGCGCCAGCCCTGACATTAGCTGCCCTGGCTGCTATCAAAAACGAAGCCGATGCGGTGCTGCTGGTGATGCCAGCGGACCATGTGATTTTGGATACCGCAGCCTTTCAGGCCGCCGTGCGCCAAGGTGCAGAGCTAGCAGAAGGCGGTGCCGTGGTGACCTTTGGCATTACGCCCGACGCACCCGAAACCGGCTATGGCTACATCCAATCCGGTGAAGCTTTTGAGGGTGCCAAACGCATTGCGCGCTTTGTAGAAAAGCCCGATTTGGCTACCGCGCAAAGCTACCTGGCCGCGGGCACCTACCTGTGGAACAGCGGCATCTTCATGATGAAGGCCAGCGTCTGGATAGCGGCCATGGCTGCGTGCCGCGCTGATATTTTGGCCGTCTGCCAAAAGGCCTGGGACGAGGGCAAGACCGATGGTGAATTTGTGCGCGTGGGCAAAGAGACTTTTGCCCAGTGCCCCAGCGACTCCATTGACTACGCCGTGATGGAGCGCCTGGCCACCGGGGCTGTAGCAGCGTCGGGCGCGCTACCGCCTGGCGTGGTAATTCCCTTAAGCGCAGGCTGGTCGGATGTGGGTGCGTGGGATGCGCTGTGGCAAGTGCTGCCCAAAGATGCCGCGGGCAATGTGGCCCAGGGCGATGTGATGCTGCAAGACTGTACCAACACCTTGGCTTTTTCTGAAGGCCGGTTGATTGCCTGTGTGGGTGTGAGCGACCTGATCGTGGTGGAAACCGCCGATGCGATTTTGGTATCCCACAAAGACAAGACCCAAGACGTGAAAAAGATTGTGGACGGCTTAAAGAAGAGCGGCCGCACCGAGAGCACGCTGCACCGCAAAGTATTCCGCCCCTGGGGCTGGTACGACGGTGTGGATGCGGGCGAGCGCTTTCAGGTCAAGCGCATCGTGGTCAAGCCGCAGGGCATCTTGTCATTGCAAATGCACCACCACCGCGCCGAGCATTGGATTGTGGTCAGCGGCACTGCCAAGGTCACACGCGGTGAAGAGACTTACCTCGTGTCTGAAAACCAATCCACCTTCATCCCCCTGGGTACCACCCACCGCCTGGAGAACCCGGGCCGCGTGCCGCTGGAGATGATTGAAGTGCAGTCCGGCTCGTACCTGGGTGAGGACGATATCGTGCGCTTTGAGGATGTGTACGGACGCTGATTTGTTTTAGGGCTTGGCCGGTGCAAACAACCATTGCACCGCAGCGCCAAACTCGGCGCGCCAAGCGGCCTCATTGTGTTGGGCACTGGGTGTGAGCTTGGACCAAATATTCACCGCTGGATGGCCTTGGGATAGGAGCTGGGTCAGCATGCGATCGTAGTCACCCACTGCGTCGCCCTCTGCGCCGCCCATGTAAATCGCCAGCCGCGCATCTTTGGCGGGAGGCTGCTTGGCCGTCATGTCAAACACCGCCGGGGCGGGCCAATAGGCCGGTGAAAAAATACCGGCCTTGCTGAACACCTGCGGGTACTTGAGAACAGCGTACTGGGATATGAGCCCACCCATGGAGCTACCCATAATGCCAGTGGCCTCGCGCTGTGGCAGGGTGCGGTAAGCGGCGTCGATTTTTGGCTTGACCACCTTGACGATGAAGTCCATGTATTGCTCGCCTTCGCCTTTGCCAAAGCGGGTGTTGTCCCAGGCGTTAAGTTCGTTCATGCGCTTCTCGCCACCGTTGTCGATACCGACAACGATGATCTCCAGGCCCGTGGTTTTGGCCAGTGCGTCTAGTGTCTCGTCCACGCCCCACTCGCCTGCGTAAGAGGTGGCGACGTCAAACAGATTTTGGCCATCGTGCATGTAGAGCACGGGATATCGCTTGGTGGAAGTGGCGTAGCCGGGCGGCAGATACAGGCGAATAGTGCGTTCACGGTTGAGGCCGGGAATCACAAGTGGCGGAGCCAGTACCGATACACCCGCTGTAGCAGTGCTCTTGGCGGGCACAGCAGTCACAGGGGTGGCAGCGGTAGGCGGCTCGGAGGCGGAGCAGGCCCAGAGCGAACACAGGCCCAAGGCCACAGTCACTGCACGTAAACCCAAGTGTTTCATTTTCATGGTGTGTCTTTCTTCAGAGGGATACAGAGCCAGAGGAAGTAGCAGGCAGCAAGCCGCCGCTCATGCGCCACGGGTGGGGTTGCAAGGTGTGATTTGCCACCTGGCCCGCATGAGACAAATGGGCCACGTTAGCCGCTGTGGCTCCGTCGTAACCCACAACTTGCACACGCAGCGGCTTCCAGCCGGTCTGCAAAACCTTGACAGTGATGTCTAAGGTGTTGCCGTTGCGCCGGGCTTCAAATTGATAGCGGCTTCGCTCACCGCGCTGGTAGCCATACGAGAGGCCATCGTCGGCCACATAGTCCAGCACCGCCACATCGCTACTGCCCTGCCCCAAAATTACATGCAGCTCGATGTCGGACAAATCATTCGCGACGTGGGTGCGCTCACCCGTTTGCATAGGGATGATGCTGCCCTCGCGCAAATACACAGGTGTTGATTCGGCATTGCTGCTGACTTGAATGCTGCGCCCGGCGCGCATGAACTGCCCCGTGTTGGCATCCATCCAGCGGCCCGTGCCCGGCAGCGTCACCATGCGGTACTGCTGCCCCTGCTGCACCACGGGCGCTTGCATCAGCGCGGGGCCCATCAAGAACTGGTCGTCAATGCGGTCCAGCTCCATGCCATCGGCATTGCCAAAGTCGTAAAACAGCGGCCGCATCACCGCCGCACCGTGCTGCTCTTGCGCATTCCAAAGTTGGTACAGATACGGCAGCAGCTTGTAGCGCAGGCGCACATGGTGGCGAATGATGTGCAGTGCCTCATCACCAAACACCCAGGGCTCTTGCTGGGCAGTGCCGGCGCTGGCGTGGTTGCGCAAAAACGGAAACAGGCAGCCGGCTTTGTACCAGGCGATGGCCAGCTCTTTATCCGCATGGCCGCCAAAGCCGGGCACATCCGGCCCATTGAACGGGATGCCCGACAGCGCCAGATTCAAACTGCAATGGATGGTGGTGCGCAGGTGGTGCCAGTTGCTGACGTTGTCGCCTGTCCATAGCGCGGTAAAGCGGCTGGAGCCTGCCGACGCGCTGCGCGCCAACAAGAAAGGCCGCTCATCGGGCTTGGCTGCCAAAAAGCCATCGCGCGTGCTTTGCGCCATGCCGGTGCCGTATTGGTTGTGGTAGGCCCAGTGCGGCCACTGGCCCCGGTTAAAGCGCATGTCGTCCAGCTCAGCGGCGCCGGTGCTGGGGTCGTTCATATCGAGCCAAGCACCGTCAAAGCCCGACTCGCGAAAGGCTTTGGCATACGCGGCCCACCAAGCGCGTCCTTCAGGCATCGAATAATCCGGGAACCAGGTGCGCCCGGGCCAGACAAAGCCGACAAAGGGCTCGCCCTCGGGGTTGTGGCAAAAGATGTCCGCGGCCTTACCGCTGATCGCGACCTCGTAACCTGCCTCTACTTTCACGCCGGGATCCAAAATGGGCACAATGCGCCGCCCGTTAGCCTGCAAGGTTTGCAGGTCGGCCTTCAGGTCACCAAAATGATCTGGGTGGGTGGTGAACACTTTGTAGTTGTCCATGTAGTCAATGTCCAGCCACAGGCCGTCATTGGGGAAACCGTGGGCTGTGAACTCGGCGTCCAGACCTGTGAGCTGCTGCATGCCGCCATAGCCCCAGCGGCTTTGGTGGTGGCCCAAGGACCACAAGGGCGGCAGTGGTGTGGTGCCCACCAGGCGCTGCAAGCGCTCGGTCACACTAGCCGCACTATCACCGGCAATCACATAAAAGGCCGGCACGCCTTCGTCGGCACCCAACCAAAAGGCGGGGAGTGCATTTTGGTCGTCTTTGCCAAAGAAAAACCAGTTGGAGCCCGTGTCCATAAACACAGCGCCGGGGTTGTCGACCAAGATGCCTGTCCAGCGCGCACCCTGGCGCACCAGCAGGTAGGGAATGGCGGCATATTGCGGGTCGGCCGCGCCGTTTTCAATGGTGTGCATGGCGTGGTCGGCCCACACATCGGCATTCCAGAATTTGGTGCGCTTGCCGGTCTTCTCCATGCCGGTCACCTTCTCGCCCTGGCCAAAGAAACGCATATCAGCATGGCGCGCCCACTGCACCAGCCAGGCATTGCCGCACACGCCCAGGCAAGCGCCCTCTAGGCCCGCCAACATCGATGCGCCAGCGCTGTCCTGCAGCACCAAGTTGCCACTGGCGGTGGTGTGCAAGTGGCAAGAAGACGTACCCGGTTGAAATGCCGACTCCAGCATGGGCAGCACGCGCGCATCCAAGGGCCAGCGTTGGCAATCAGTCAACTCCACATGAAACACGTCCTCGCCCAGATCACGCACCTGGGCTGGCACTTGGCTCTTACCGATTTGCAATGCGCCATGGGCAAATGCGTGTGCGAATTTGAAGTTGGATGGGTGGCGAATCTTTTGAAAATACATAGCAAATTGTCTAGGGTTTGGCAGACGACATGACGGCAAAGACCTGTACCGACTGCGCGGGCAACGCGATGGTGACCTTGCCCTGGGCATTGGCTTGCATTGGCGACTTATTGAGGCTCTCTGCGTTCGTCAAGCGTGCGCGAGCTGGCAACGACGACACCTGCACACGCACGGGTTTGGCCGCGTAATTGATTAACACCAGGCTAGTCTCAGCGCCCAGGCTGCGTTGGTAGCCCAGGGCCTTACCCTGCACAAAGGGTGCGGCGTAGCTGCCTTGGCTCAGGCTGGGGCGACTGTTGCGCAGGGCCAGCATGCGCTTGTAAAAAGCGTGAATCGATTTAGGGTTGGCTACTTCAGCGGCTACGTTGTGGGCGCTTACGTTCGGTGAAATTGCACGAAACGGCGCACCGTTGGTAAAGCCGCCACGTTGCGGATCAGCCGTCCAGCTCATGGGTGCGCGAATGGGCAAGTCACCGTCCAGTCCGTGCAGGCCTGCCATACCAATTTCTTCGCCGTAGTAGATGAAAGGTGTGCCTGGCAACAGCAAGTACGAGGCTGCCGCCAGCTTGTACTGGGCCACACTACCCCCCAACTGATCCCAAACGCGCTTACCTGCAAAGATGTCGTGGTTGGACGCAAAGGTCGCCATGCTTTGCGGTGCAGTTTTAAAGTAATCAGCTACCGCGCTAATGGATTTGACCTGCCCTTTGGCCGCTAGCGCTAGATGTCTCTCCAGGCCAAACGCAAAAGCACTGCCACATTGATCTGGTGCAGCATAACTTTGTGGGTTGGCCGTGGCCTCACACACCACATAGCGCTGCGGGTAAGCGGTGATAAGGCTGTGCAAATCACTGGTGATTTTGCGGCTCTGTGGCTGGTCATTCCAATCCTTGGCGTTGTTTTCTACCAGGTGCGGAACGGCGTCCAAGCGATATCCATCGAGCCCACGATTCAGCCAATAGCGCAAGCTGCTTTGGTGGTACGCCAGCACAGCCGGGTTCTTGAAATTGAAGTCCGGCATATGGGGTCCAAAGGTGCCAAAGTAAGCGCCCTGCGCGGTTTCAGTCCAGGGATTTTTGCCCCAAATGTTCCAGCCGGTCGGAGCTGTTTTCTCCCACACAAACCAGTCATAAAACGGACTGTCAGGACCCGCCTGCGCGCTGGCGAACATGGGGTGTCGGGCGGCGGCGTGGTTGATGACGTAATCCATCACGACCCCGATGCCGCGCGCATGGGCCTGGGCAATGAGCTCATCAAAGTCCGCCAACGTGCCGTAGGCCGGGTCGATGCCGCGAAAGTCGGTGGTGGCGTAGCCGTGGTCGCCATCGGCATGGGTGGTGATGGGCATGAGCCAGATGCCTTTGATGCCCAAGTCTTTCAAGTAATCCAGCGATTGGGTCACTCCCTTGAGATCACCGATGCCATCGCCATTGCTGTCCTTGTAGGCGCGGACAAAAATCTCCATAAACGCACCACGTTGCCAGCCTTCAGGCAATACGCTGGGTGCACTGCGAGCCTCCACCGGGCTGATGTCAATAGCGGCAGGCTGGGCGGTGCAAACCAGCGCCCCCAAGCCCAAAGCTGCACCCATCGCCCACCGCCAAAAAGACAGTATGGGCACCGCGAAACAGCGACTGGGCGATGGGAGTGCTTGCATATTTTAGGTCCAAAATGTAGTAAAACTACCAATATACACAGAATGCCATGTGGCTGAAAATCTCTGTGATTCTGATTTTTCTATTTGCGACTGAGCTGTTATTCTCACTAACAATGTAATCATACTACTGAGGTTTTTATGCAGCGATCCGCTTTTACCCTCATGGCGAGCATCTGGGCAGTGCAATCTTTAGCTGCAGCCGCAAGCCCCTCCGACCCCGTGGCGGTTGCCGCTTGCAACGCCCCCGCCTTTCAAACGGTGCTGCACGCCGCACCGCAGCAGGCCATCGGCTCTGGTGCCACCACCCCCCAGGGGGTGTGGCTGAACCGCGGCCTGCTGCAATGGCCCGAAGCGGCCATGACCGGTAGCTTCAAGCTCTACCACTCCGCTACCGGCCAGTTGCAACTGCAGGTAGGAAAGACAGCCACCGGGTTTGACGGTGCAGTGGCACTGGTGGCAGCTATGGGGCCTGTGCCCGCTGCACTGGCAGAGCGCTTTAAATATGTGAAGCCGGGGGTGGTGTTGCAAGTGCCCGCAGCCGATCTGCACCGCACAAGCGCGCTGCTACAACAGCAAGTGTTGCTGGCGCAAGAAGATGCCAACGGCGTGATCACCCGTGTCGCGGCACTACAGATTGCCGGCGCAGTGGATGACGTCTATGCCAAGGCCGCAGACGCAAATGACCTGGGCGCTACGGTGACTGCGAAGCAGACCCGGTTCAAGCTGTGGGCGCCCACGGCACAGGCAGTCATGCTGTGCCGTTTTGATACGCCCACTGGCGCGGCTACTGCAGCCACGCCATTGAAAGCGGATGCCACTACCGGGTTCTGGTCCCATCACCACGGAGCCAATCTACAAGGCAAGTACTTCGCCTACTTAGTGAGCAGCATCGTGCCCGGCGTGGGTTTGGTGCGCAACCGCGTCACAGACCCGTACTCGGTGAGCCTCAGCGCCGACTCCAAGCGCAGCTATATTGCCGACCTGGGCAGCGCTGCACTCAAGCCCACGGGCTGGGACAAGCAAGCCAAACCACTGCCCCTGAAATCACCCGTGGACATGACGGTGTACGAGCTGCATGTGCGGGACTTTTCTTTGCAAGACGCCACTGTGCCTGTGGATCACCGTGGCAAGTATTTGGCATTTACCCACGCCAACTCCAACGGCATGCGCCACTTAAGAGACTTGGCCAAGGCGGGCATGACCGATGTGCATCTGTTACCCATCTTTGACCTGGCCACCGTGCCTGAGCAAGGGTGTACCAGCCCAGCCATTGCGCCCCCTGAGCGCGGCGACAGCGATACACCGCAGGCCGCCATCCAGGCTGTGGCCACCCATGATTGCTTCAACTGGGGCTACGACCCGTTTCACTTCAACGCCCCAGAAGGTAGCTACGCCACCGATGCACAAGATGGCGCCAAGCGTGTGATCGAACTGCGCCAGATGGTGATGGCCCTGCACAAAGCGGGTCTGCGCGTGGGTATGGACATGGTCTACAACCACACCACCGTCTCGGGCCAGGCTGAGCGCTCGGTGTTAGACCGCATCGTGCCGGGCTACTACCAGCGCTTGGATGCATTTGGCGTGGTGGAGCGATCTACGTGCTGCGATAACACGGCCACCGAGAACCTGATGATGGGCAAGCTGATGTTGGACTCGGTAGAACTATGGACGCGCCACTACCGCATGGACTCCTTCCGCTTTGACCTGATGGCACACCAGCCGCGCAATGCAATGGTGGCATTGCAGGCGCGTGTCAACAAGGCCGCTGGCCGCCATGTCAACCTGATAGGCGAGGGCTGGAATTTTGGTGAAGTGGCCAACGGCGCACGCTTTGTGCAAGCATCGCAGCTATCCCTCAACGGCACGGGCATCGGTACCTTCAGCGACCGGGGGCGCGACGCCGTACGGGGTGGTAGCGCAGGCGACAACGGCACGGCGCAGATCAGTAACCAGGGCTACATCAACGGCATGGTGTATGACCGCAATGCGCTGTCCGGGGCCGTCAAGGCTGATCTGCTGCGCACCGCCGATATGGTGCGCGTGGGCCTGGCAGGCTCGGTGCGCGACTTTGAAATGCTCACCCACACGGGTCAGACCCGCAAACTCTCTGAGATTGACTACGGCGGCGGCCAACCGGCAGGCTATGTCAGTGAGCCCAGCGAAGTGGTCAATTACATTGAAAACCACGACAACCAAACGCTCTACGACCTCAATATGTTCCGCCTGCCCGTGGGCACATCCATGGACGACCGGGTGCGGGTACAGATGCTGGGCGTAGCCATCAATGCCTTCAGCCAGGGCGTGGCCTACTTTCATGCAGGCACTGAGGTGCTGCGCTCCAAATCCATGGACCGCAACAGCTACGACTCAGGCGACTGGTTTAACCGCCTGGACTGGACCTACCAGACCAACTACTTTGGCACCGGCCTGCCGCCCAAGCCAGACAACGGCGAGAGCTGGCCGCTAATGGCGCCGCTCTTGGCCGACCCGGCTAACCGCCCTGCCCCGGCAGATATTGCCAAGGCACGTGACATGTTCAACGACCTGCTGAAAATTCGCGCCAGCACCACGCTCTTGCGCCTGCGCACGGCGGCAGACATTCAAGGCCGATTGCACTTTCGCAATGTAGGCCCGGGCCAGAACCCTGTGGTGCAAGTGGGTCATGTTCAGGGGAATATGGGGGGCAAGGGCTACACAGGCGGCAACTTCAAAGAGCTGCTGTACTTCATCAACGTAGACAAGCTAGCGCAAACCCTGACCCTGGCGCAAGAAGCTGGCAAGGCTTACCGCCTACACCCGGTGCACACCGCCAAGTCAGCGGCAGACAAACGCCCTTTAGACGCAAAGTTTGACCCCACCACAGGCCGCTTCACTCTGCCCGCGCGCACCGCGCTGGTCTATGTCATTCAATAACACTGCGAACACTTACGCCCCTTATGCAAACACCCCGCCGCTACGGTCAAACCGATATTTTCATCAACCCGCTAGGCCTGGGCGCAGCGCAAATCGGCGACCGTGCGCTGGATGATGCCGAGGTAGGCCGCATGCTCAACGCAGCGGTCGATGCGGGTATCAATTTCTTTGATACGGCGCCCAGTTACGGCATCTCAGAGGAGCGCTTGGGCCGCCACCTGGCGCAGCGCCGTGCCGAGGTGGTGCTGTCCACCAAGCTGGGCTACGGCGTGCCTGGCGTGCCGGAATGGACCGGGCCCTGCATCACCGCAGGTGTAGATCAGGCCCTGCGCCTGCTGCACACCGACTACATCGATATTGCACACTTTCACTCCTGCCCGCGCAGCGTGCTGGAGCAGGGCGATGTCATAACCGCGTTGGAAGCTGCCAAGCAGGCCGGCAAAGTACGCGCCATTGCGTACTCGGGCGAAAACGACGACCTGGCCTACGCCATCACCTGCGGCCGCTTTGATGGCTTTATGGCTTCGCTGAATATCTGCGACCAGCGCATCATCAGCACGCAACTGCCCGCCATGCAGGGCAAGGGCTTCATTGCCAAACGCGCCGTGGCCAACCACCCCTGGCGCTTTGCACAACGCCCGGTGGGCGACTACTGCGAGGAATACTGGCTTCGCTGGAAGGCCATGGGGCTGGACAACCGAGGCCTGGACTGGGGCGAGATCTCATTGCGCTTTGCGCTGGCCACTGCAGGGGTGACCGGTGCAGTGGTTGGCACAGCCAAGTTGCCACATCTTCTGAATAGCCTGGCGTGGGCAGCTAAAGGCGCACTGGAAGCCACATGGGTAACGGAACTGCGCGGCGCCTTTGCCGCGCATGACCAGAACTGGACGGGGCAGATCTAACGCAGTGTTTAGCGCTTGATCTGGCTGATCTTCGTACCTTCGATGCTTAGGCTGGCCATCAGGCCTTGCTGGTCAGTGATGAAGGCATACGCATCATCCTTAAGTGTCGAGGTGGACAGGTTCCTGGCCACGCCTTCGTTGACCGCCACGATAGTCGGACCCACACCAAACTCCCAGCCCTTGGACGTCGCGAGGTAGTTGACCGCCTTGTCGCTCATCAAGAACACTACATAGGCATAGGACTCAGCACCCGCCTGCCAACCCCAGGACGCAGAGACGGAGTTGTAGTATGTGTTGGCCGAGCTGTTCTTGATCAAAACACCCTCCCCGTAGCTGCCACCAAACACCAAACCCGCTTTAACCACCTTAGGAAAAACCAGTATCGCTTTGGCAGTCTTCGCAATGGTCTGGGCAGTAGGATTGACTTTATACAGGGCTTGCAAGGCTTGTACGGAATCGCGGTCCAAGTCCTCTGCACTTGCAGCCATAACCCGGGCGCCAACACCCCCGAAGCAAAATGCGGCTACGGTAGTGAGCAGTAACTTTTGAAAATATCGGCGATCAGAAATCATGGTGGAATCCTTTAAAGTGCAAGCAAGAATGCCGCGAGAATAGTCAACGCAGCCTGACCAGACCGTGCGTAAACGAACACATAATCACGCCTGTAGCGATGTAGCGAATGCACGCTTTGTTCAAGAAATTCTGGCGCTGCGGACCAACAACCCCGAAAGTTATGCAAGAAAATAGCAAAATTCAAGAGCCGAGGCTGTGGCGCAATGATGGTTGGACCGCCAGCGTGATCAAGAACAACGACGACGATGGCTGGGCTGTGGCAATGACCAAAGAAGGTGCGACAGAACCTGCGCTGATTGGCCCGTGGACCATGGGGCGCGATAAAAAGAATCCCAAACCCCTGGATACAGCGGCGTTCAATACGCTGGTTAAAACTGCCTCCGAGTTTGTACGGCGCAGTGAGCAGCAGCGCCATGCCGAACTGCACCAAAGCGTGGTAGTAACTGCGCGCCTCGATGGCCAAAACGCACGGGTGACGGTGGCGCTGGACATTACGCCCGATGACGAACATCCGTCTGCGATGTTATCCGCCACCGATGAGGGCGGTGACACGCTCGCCTGCGTGAAAGCCGGTCCCAACTTCAAACTCAACCGAGCAACTGCCACCACCTGGGTTGAAGGTGGATTTGCCAAACTGCCCTGATTGGCAGCAGGCTCAACCGCCCTTGGCGAACAAGCTGGCACAGGGGCTGGTGACGCCAGGCCCCCGATCCACCAGTGGAATCAGTGCCAAAAAGGGATTGACCAGCCCCAACACTACCGCTCCAGCGCTGCGGGCAAAGATGCCCGGTTTGTCCAACGCCACCACGGGAGCCCCCAAAGTACCAGTGACGCGGATCGGTCCACGCAAAGCTACCAAGCTGGTGGTTCGGGTGCGTGGCAGCAGCGTCAAGTCCAGGGTCTCCTGCGACAAGTCGATTTGGCCACTGCCTGTGAGCGTGTTGATCGCAGTGTCCAGAAGCAGTTGGTTAGCGGTCATCACGCCTTGCTTCACATTGAAATCCACCGCTGCACAACGCAACTCCACCGTGCGGTCTCCAGTTAAATTCAACATTACTATCTCGGGCAGATGCAGCCCCATTTGCTCCATGAGCAAACGACTGACCTTGCCGTCCTCCACCACAAGGCGGAAATTGCCGTTGGCGGTGGCGAGCATGCGCCCCACGGAATTGCCAACTCCTTGCAACTCAAATTCACCATTCGCCTGACCGACACTCGCTTTGGTCAGCGGTAGCGTAGGAAATGCTTTGCTTAAAAGTAGCTTGCGCATCGCGACTTTGGCATGGGCCTGGATTGGGCTCTGCCGCGCATCCAGCCGTATCGAGCCTGTTAGATGGCCGCCTGCTGCGGCAAAGTCCAAGGGTGCCAAAGCCAACACGGCGTCTTGCATCTTGATGCGTACAACCAACTGATCCAAAGGCACGGCTTTAGCGCGCAGAATGCTGGCAGCCTTCAAACCCACGTCTGCGTCAAAAAGCCGCCAACGATCGCTTTCAAACGGAATATCGGGTAATACCTTGGGCACGCCAGTGCGCGCCACTACCCCCGGCACTTCGCGCAGGCCCACGGCAGGACTCAGGTCATCCAGATTCAGCACTTTGGACACCACGTCGCCGGTGAGCATAGGACGCGCACCGCCCAAAGCGACTTGCAGTGAACCCGCCACATCGCTTTGGCCTACTTTGCCTTTGAAATTTTCATAGCGCCATATACGATCAGAATGTATCAAGTGGCCCTGCGTGGCATACGTACGCGTCTTGGGTAGGCCCACACCCAGCAGCGGGAAAAGCTCAGATAGGCTTCCGCCGCGCAATGACATTTGCAAATCGACCGCTGCCACACGCACCAGCCCGGTAACTGTGCCATCTACCTTTAAGTGTGTTGGGCCAACCCGGCCAGCAGCCTGCAAGGGATAGGGCGTGCGTTCATCGCGCAGTGCCAGCACACTGGCACCCTCACCTTTCACCACCACGGGGAGGCTTTTATAACTACCTTCGGCGGAGAAACCTACGGTGCCCGTGGCTGTATCGCGCGTATCGAAGTGCACGCGGACGTGGGTCTTGTTGGCCACATCCACATAAGACATTTGGCCATCGTCCAGCGTCAAACTTCCCACCTCGGCCACGGCGGTTTCATCCGATTGAGATTTGTCCAACAACCACGACTTGCGGCCGTCCGGGGCAGACTCCAACACCAACAGTGGACGGCTTAGCTCGACAGTGGGCAGCACCAGACGGCGTTGCAACAATGCCAACAAGTTAACCGAGAACCGTGCGCTTTCAGCCGTCAGCATGTGGGGTTGGGTTGCCCAGGGTGGATTCGCAAAGCTCAAGCCGTTGGCCTGAACCTGCACCGCCGGCCAACCCCAATCTACCGACAGGTCTCCCGCCATCACCAGGGCACGACCAGTTTGGGCCAAAACGACGCGCTCTAAAGGTGCCCGAGCCCAGTTCCAGCCAACAACTGTGGTGTAAATCACAAACGCGAGCATGACTGCTAACACCGTGAACACCGGCGTTAAAAGTGCAATCAGCCAAAATTTTTTAGATGTAGTTTTCAAGCTTCCCTTATGCGTCAAAGTGCGATCTATTTCGGTACGCTTGCGTACAGACCCATGGAAGGTGCCGGACGAAAGTAAGCGCAGATGACCATGATCTTAGCGCCACACCAACCTGCATTGCCACAGCCATGCGTTGAGAACATACCGGCCAATATGGTGCAGCAGTCTGAAGGCACATGGGTACTGTCAGGGCGCTGGAATCTGCGTGGGCTGTCTGCTCTGAGCAGCCAGCTGGACACTCTAAAACCGCTCACCAGCGCTGTCACGCTGGACGGAAAGGCGATCACCGCGTTTGACAGTGCCGGTGCCTGGCTTCTGCAAACTTGGCTGCAGCACCACGCGGCCACCGCCCAATTGCAGCAATGGCAACCGCGTTGGCAAGGCCTGATGGAGGCAGCCAATGAACACGCCCAAGTTAACGTCGCCATCGAACCAGTGCTTGGCGCACTCGCCCGCTTGGGGCACGGCGCGTTACAGGCGGTACGCCAGGGCCAAGATCTGCTGGCTTTTCTGGGTGAGACCGCGCAAGTGGCAATAGGTGTGGTGCGCCACCCGCAGCGGCTGCGGTGGCGATCGGTGCTGCACCATGTGCAATTGGGTGGATTTGATGCCTTGCCCATTGTCGGGCTGATGTCTTTTTTGCTGGGCGTGGTGGTGGCGTACCAAGGGGCCGACCAGCTACGCCACTACGGTGCGAATATCTTCGTGGTCGACCTGGTGGGTTACGCCATGCTGCGCGAGTTCGCGCCCCTGATGACGGCCATCATCATCGCCGGGCGATCAGGTTCCGCCTATGCAGCCCAAATCGGCAGCATGGTGGTGGCTGAAGAAATTGATGCGCTACGCACCATCGGCATTCAACCGACCGAGCTACTGGTGCTACCCAGACTTTTAGCGCTAGTTATCGCACTGCCACTATTGACGGTGTTTGCCGACATCACCGGCGTGGGCGGCGGTATGGTGATGGCGAGCCTGCAATTGGACATCGGCTGGCGTGAATTTCTGCAACGCTTCGGCCGGGAGTTACAAGGCAGTAGCCTGTTGGTGGGCCTGGGGAAATCGTTAGTGTTTGCTATGGTCATCGCAGTTGTCGGTTGTTTTCAGGGCTTCCGTACCCGTGGCAGCGCCGACAGCGTGGGGCGGCAAACGACGCTCAGCGTAGTGCAGGCCATTTTTCTTGTGATCGTGGTGGACGCCGTGTTCTCGGTAGTCTTCAACAGGCTGGACTTATAGCGTGGCACACACACCCGAAACAGCCGTTGTAGAAATGCAAAACATCGGCACACAGTTTGGCCAGCAGGTCGTTCACAAGGACCTGAACTTGAGCGTGCAACGCGGCGAGGTTTTGGCGATAGCGGGCGGCAGCGGTAGCGGCAAATCCGTCTTGCTGCGGGAGATGATTTTGCTCCAACAGCCCACGCAAGGCCGAGTTCGATTGTTTGGTGCGGATGTCACCGCCCTCACCCCCGAACAGGACCAAGCCCTGCGCTGCCGATGGGGAGTCATGTTTCAAAAAGGCGGCTTGTTGAGCGCACTGAGTGTGCTGGAAAACGTCGGTCTGCCTTTGCGCGAACAACTCGGCCGCGGTAGTGCGCACATGGAATCCTTGATCGACGGCATCGCCCGGTGGAAGCTGGGCCTGACGGGCTTGCCCGCTGACGTAGGTGCTAAATTTCCGAACGCGCTGAGTGGCGGCATGCTCAAGCGCGCGGCCCTTGCACGTGCCTTGGCACTAGACCCCGAGCTGCTGTTTCTGGATGAACCGACCTCCGGCCTGGACCCGGCCAGTGCAGCAGGTATTTGCGATCTGATCTTGCGCACCCGTGACCTGTACGGTCCCACCATCGTCGTGGTGAGCCATGACGTGAATTTGTTATGGCGCGTGTGCGACCGTATCGCGGTGCTGGGTGAAGGGCGTGTACTGGCGCTGGGCAGTATGGCGGAATTAGCCTCCCACCCGCATCCGATTGTGCAAACGTATTTTGTAGATCGGCAGGCCTGATATGGAAGACAAAATCAACCCCAGCATTGTGGGCGCGTTTGTGCTGCTGCTGGGTGCAGCGTTAATAGGTGGTGTGCTGTGGCTGTCTGCCGGGCTAGGGGGTAAAAAAGACTACTGGGCCTACCAGTCCATCGTGGGCGAATCGGTGGCGGGACTCAATATTGATGCGCCAGTTAAGTTCTTGGGGGTGGACGTGGGTAAGGTGCACACCATTGCCATCGACCCCAACAACTCCCGTCAAGTGCGTCTTGGTCTTTGGATCATTGCGGGCACCCCCGTCAAGCAAGACAGCGAGGCCGTGCTGAAAACACAAGGACTGACGGGCATCGTGTACGTGGAGCTCAGTGGCGGTAGCGCGGGGTCGGCTCCTTTGGTGCCCACGCCAGACGACCGCATCCCCGTGATTGCCTCTAAGCCTTCGCTGAGCACCCGACTGGAGAACGTATTGGGTACCGTGCTCACGGGATTGGACCAAATGTCGGGCAAGCTCAATGCCGTATTTGACGACGACAACCGTGCAGCGCTGAAGTCAATTTTGGCAGATACCGCCTTGCTAACACGCACGCTGGCGGCGCAGCAAGGCGCCATTACTGCCACCATCAACGATGCCGCGCGTACGGCCAGGGCCACAGCCCAGGCCAGCGGACAATTAGAACCGCTGCTGACGCGCATGACTGCCAGCGCAGAAGCCATAGAACGAATGGCGAAGGCAGCGGAGCTAGCCAGCAACCGTGCCACCGTCACCCTGGACGCTGGCACCCGTGGCGTACACCAAATACGTAGTGAGACGCTCCCAGAGATCAGCCGACTGGTGACCGAGTTGCAGCAACTGGCGACGTCGTTGCGCAGCCTGAGCCAGCAAACCCAAACCCACCCCAGCAGCCTGCTGGTGGGCGCACCCGTGCGACCGCCAGGCCCTGGAGAAAAGGCCCCACCATGAATGCCCCCTTTGCACTGAACGCCGGCGGCGCTCGCAGGCTTATTCGCACGCTTTTCTGTTCTCTCGCACTGGGCTTCGGCGTGTGCATGCTCGGCGCGTGTGCGTCTGGGCTGCTGCCTAAGGCGCCCGCCGCGGCGACATTACTGTCCCTAGATCTGGGCGGCAGTATGGTTAACCCCCTTCCCACGGGGTCCACCACGCCGGCTTCACGCCAGGCCGCCGATCTGGGCGAAAGCAAAACCTTGGTGGTGGAGGCCATACGTGCCGACGCAGGCTACGACACGCGCGATATGGCCTACCGCCGCCAAACCGGCCAAGTGGAATACTTTGCTCACCACCAATGGGTTGATACGCCAGCTCGCATGTTGGCACCGCTGTTGGTTCGGGCGTTGGAATCTACCGGGGTCTTTCGGGCTGTGGTGGTAGCGCCCAGTACCGCCGTGGGCCAGCTACGGCTGGAGACAACAGTGGTGCGGCTGGAGCAGGACTTCAGCCAAATACCCAGCCGCGCCCGCTTGACACTGCGCGCAGTGCTGATTGACACTGCAAGTCGGCAAGCTCTGGCCACAAAGACCTGGGATGTGCGGGTGGACGCCAGCCAAGATAACGCGATCCAAGGTGCCTTGGCCGCTGGCCAAGCAACACAATCGGTCATGTCGCAATTGGCCACTTTTTGCGCTGAGGCTGCAACGCTACCCAGAGGACCTACGCAATGAACACACAGCGCACTGAGCGTGACAGCATGGGCGACATACAGGTGCCCGCCGAGCGGCTGTGGGGTGCACAAACCCAGCGCTCATTGGAGCACTTCGCCATCTCGCACGAGGCCATGCCCACGGCGCTGTTGCACGCCATGGCACAGGTTAAGTGCGCGGCTGCGGTCGTGAATGCTGCGTTGGGATTATTGTTGCCTGCCAAGGCACACGCCATTGCGCAAGCGGCACAAGAGGTGGCGAACGGCTTGCATGCGCAAGAATTTCCGCTGGTCGTTTGGCAAACAGGCTCTGGTACCCAAAGCCATATGAATATGAACGAAGTGCTGGCGAACCGCGCGTCGGAATTGCTGGGGGGAGTGCGAGGGCGAGAGCGGCTGGTGCATGCCAATGACGATGTGAACATGGGGCAGTCCAGCAACGATGTGTTTCCCACCGCCATGAGCATCGCTGCGGTGAAAGCCATCACCCAAAATCTTTTACCAAACCTGGCGCAGTTGACGGCAACGCTAGAACTTCGATCCAAGGAGTTTTCCGACATTGTGAAGATTGGACGCACCCACTTACAAGATGCCACGCCACTGACTTTGGGCCAAGAGATCTCTGGCTGGGTGGCCCAACTGCGGCAGTGCGAGCGCCACATCGGTCACGCCCTGCCGCACTTGGGCGAACTGGCTATTGGTGGTACCGCCGTGGGCACGGGGCTAAACACCCACGCGCAGTTTGCAACGCGCATGGCTGACGAGCTGGCGCGCAGCACGGGCCTGCCACTGACCAGCGCGTCCAACAAATTTGAAGCACTGGCAGCGCACGACGCCATAGTGCAGGCCCATGCGTGCCTGAAAACTCTGGCCGTAGCCCTGGCCAAGATTGCCAATGATGTGCGTTGGCTGGCCTCGGGCCCGCGCTGTGGGCTCGGGGAACTCCAGTTGCCCGAGAACGAGCCCGGTAGCTCCATCATGCCGGGCAAGGTCAACCCCACACAGTGTGAAGCGCTGCTAATGGTCTGCTACCAGGTCTTTGGCAATGATGTCGCCATCACCTGGGGCGGGACCAATGGCAACTTGCAGCTCAATGTATGCAAACCACTGCTGGCGCACAATTTTCTGCAAAGCGCGCGCATGCTCAGTGACGCCATGCACAGCTTTGACACGCACTGTGCACAAGGCCTGCTACCCAACCGCGCGCGCATCGACGAGTTGCTGAATCGCTCCTTAATGCTGGTCACGGCGCTCAATTCACACATCGGTTATGACAATGCGGCCGCCATCGCAAAGGCCGCGCACGCGCAGGGCATAACGCTACGCGAGGCGGCGTTGCAATCGGGGCTGGTGGGCGAGGATCAGTTTGATGACTGGGTACGGCCGCGTGACATGACCTAGAAATGCCAGGCGGTTCCGGCGCATGGACCTACCTAAGGTGCCAGCCTTGGTTATATTTGACAAACAACTCACGATTGGCTGGCCGCTCCTCATCCTGCGCCCACGAAGCGCCCACGCTCCAACCCCGCATAGCACCTGCGCGGGCCAGCCAGGTCAAGGTGCTCACGGTGCCGCTTGCTTCGTTGGCGTTAAAACCCGGCTCGGCGCTTCGCACGAAAGCGTTGCGTTGGTGAACTAAACGAACGGCTTGCTGAGCGCTCAGGTGCAAGATGAGCTTGGTCTGCAAGCTACGTTCATCCAGCCCACCGGGGCCATTGGGTGCGCTCACCTTGCCTTGGCTCAAGCGTTGCTCCAGCTCCACGCCCACGCCACCCACCGTGTGACGCCAAACCACTTGACCGCTGCCGTGGAATCCCGGGCCAACGCGATCCGCGTCCACATCGATTCGCTCCCCAAAGGTGCCTTCCAGCGTGGCATAGGTCAGTCGTGCCCCCGGGTTACTTTCCACCCCTACAGCAATGCTGCGCGGCTGGTGCACTGTGCCATCGGCGCGCGTGCGGGTGCGCTCCAGCACCCAGTGCAACCAAGCCCCGGTGTTGCGGGGCCCCTGGATATACATACCGGGTTGGACAGACTGGCTAGCCAATTGGGTGCGTATCACGCCGTTGGCCGGGTCACTCAGTGCCTGAGTGTCTACAAGGTGCAGCTTTAGCTCCCATGCGTCAATGGGCGAGTCTTCAGGTAAAAAATGGCGCACGTCACGTTCCACATGGAAGGCCGTCCGTCCGATGCCCGACTGCGGAACAAACCCGTTGTCACTTACAAACCCAGGGCTGATGTGTTCCCAATGAAAACCCCACTTCCACGACTCTGCACGGTGACGCCATTGCAACCAGGTGGCCAAGCCATTCTGTGCCGGGCCGTTGCGTACGCTCTGGCCAGAGGGGGTTGACACCAGCGCAGTGGTGTTACGGCTAGCCAGCACGTTGCCGCGCAGTTGGTCAGTGCTGCTTACGTCTAACTGGCTGTCGAAGCCGACCACCTGGGTGGCGGCACCACCGCCCCAATCTCGCACGCTGACAATGCCCGCCGCAGCCAAACCGTTGGCAAAGCTGGTGCGGTGCCGGGCAAACAGAATGTTAGATGACTGATCCACTGGCACGCTCTGTGTGCTGAACGCGTTGGGCCTTAACACCACGCCACCCCCAGCGTCTTGGGCTGACAGGACGGTGGCCTCTGAATCGATGCCGCGGTAGGTAGCACGCAGACCCCAGCGTGGGTCTGTGACCGCGCGGCTGTAAAAGGCCAGCAACCCGCGAGACACACCCGAATCGTCTGGCGGCACTTGCCCTACGACGTCGCTACTCTCCAGAAAAAAGGCGCGCTTTTCCTGCTGAAACAGGGCAAAACGATTGTTACCCGACAACTGGGGCGCATCCAACTCCACCTGCGAAAAGTCGGGCCGCACAATCGCATCGATGACCCAGTCGGCGCGCGGACGCCACTGCAACTCCAGGCCCAGGTTGGCGCGGCTCTGTGCGCTTCCATTGCCGTCGTCCAAGCGGCGTACGGTGGTTTCTGCGCGTAACAGCAGGTGGGTTTGGCTATCGAGCTGCTCGCGTAGCGCGCTGTCGTCTGAAAACCGCTGCAGTTGGGTCAATAAATGGGGTTGGTCACGGTCCAGTGGTGCGCTTGCATACGACGAAGTGCTGGCGCGTGGAACCCGGCGCGTCACCATCACACCCCACGGCAGTTGGCCGCTCAGTGGGTAGCGCAGCACCGACAGCGGCCAACGAATCTCAACGCTGTAACCATCCGGAAGCCGGGCCGCAGCAACTTCAACTTCTTGAAAATCGGGGGCAGAATCTTCTTCTCCATCATGGGCGGTGTAAATACCATCGCCCATTGACCCCGAAGCATTCACGCGTACAAATTGCGCCACCTGCCCTCGACCGCTGGGGTCCAGCCACACCGTCACGTTGTCCTGATCGGGCCAGATTCTGTCGCGCCGTGCCAGCGGCGCCTGAATCTCAGCAGGCTGAGGGTCCCAGGCGCGGATACCAAACACCAACGCACCGCGCTCTATCAGCACCCGAAACTCGGTGCGGTAGGCACCAGGGTCGAGCTGGGTATCGGGGCGAAAACGACGAAAGTTGCCGAAGGCAGTGGCCGAAGCCCATACGCCCTCATCCAGACGACCGTCAACGCGTACGCGTGGAGCTTCGGGAGCCACCACATGCAGGGGCACGGAAAGCGGCTGCGCAGTGGCGTATAAAGGCCACAACATAAAGAAAAAGCAGACACAAATTGCACGGTACATATGTAGGGGGCTATTGGCTAGGTGCCGCCTATTGGTGCACCGACATTCAGGACTCGAAAATAGACGGGGCACCGATGGTATCCGCTTCGCCATTTGGATTCTTCGCATCTACACTGCACCGCACACTTTCCACACCGGTTCAAACCACCATGCTGCTTTTTTTAATTTCTATGTTGGGGCCCTACTTTTTTGCACGCTCTGTGATTCTGGCGAGCCAAGGCAACAACGCTGTAATTTCTGCGATCTTGGCCTAGGCCTTTGGCACGCTTTACACCGTCTTGCGTCGGCTGGACTCAAATCAAGATGGGGTCAGTTCTGAAGTTTGGCTTGTTAGCCTCGGATTCGCCGGGCTTGCGTTTTTGGGTATCCGGTTTGGTCAATGGATGGCCACCCGTAAAGCCACATGAGCTGAATATCCTTCTAATGCTGCCCGCACTATCTGAGCACCTAGGCTACAGGCGCATGGTCTAAACACCGACACTGCGGTCGCAGTTGGCTTAGTGCTGCAATACATTCGCTATGAATTTCATAGCGCATTCATCAATAGATACCCGGGCCAGAGGCCGATAAGACTCAAAATATAAGCATGTCAGGCGCTGCGGCCGTACACACGCGTCAAATGCGCCAATCGGCTGCCGTGCTCGGGCAGCACCTGGGCCCAGTCAAAGCGCCACTCCCAGTAACCCTCGCCCTTGCCGGGCAGGTTCATGCGGCACTCGGTGCCCAGGCCCAGGATGTCTTGCAGCGGGTGAATGGCGGTGTCGGCCACACTGGCGCAACTGGCGCGAATCAGGTCCCAGTGCACGTCGTGGCCGTCCACACCCAGGTAGTCGCACAGGTGGCGGCGCTCGTGCTCACTGGCGCTGGCCCACCAGCCACGGCTGGTGTCGTTGTCATGCGTGCCGGTGTAGACCACGGTGTCGTTCTGGTGGCGGTGGGGCAAAAAGTTA
Organism: Rhodoferax sp.; assembly: GCA_046595515.1. GTDB lineage: Bacteria > Pseudomonadota > Gammaproteobacteria > Burkholderiales > Burkholderiaceae_C > Allorhodoferax. Next base: position 30,066 of record JBKJOV010000043.1, read on the forward strand.
TTGCAACTGTCATCGCCAAAAGCAAACTGCAAAATCCGCATGCCAGGGAAGGCAAATTCGCGGCGCAGGGCTTCCACATCGGGGGTGACTTCACCCAGGTCTTCGGCAATGATGGCCAGTGGGCCCAGGGCTTTGTGGATGGCCTCAAATAGCGGTGCGCCAGGGCCGGGCAGCCATTGGCCTTTGACAGCTGTGGGCTCGCTGGCGGGCACTTCCCAGTAGCTGGCAAAACCGCGGAAGTGGTCGATGCGCACAATGTCCACCAGCTCAAAAGTACGGCGTACGCGCTCTACCCACCAGGCGTAGTTTTCTGCGGCGTGGGCAGCCCACAGGTACATGGGGTTGCCCCAGCGCTGGCCGGTGGCGCTGAAGTAGTCGGGCGGCACGCCTGCCACCACGCGCGGGCGGCCCTCGGGGGTCAGGTCAAACAAATCCTGGCGCGCCCAGACCTCGGCGCTTTGGTAGGCAATGAAGATGGGCGCGTCGCCCACGATTTTTACGTCTTTGGCATGGGCGTAGGCGCGCAGCTTGCCCCATTGGGCAAAGAAGCGCCACTGGCCAAACTTCCAAAAGGCAATGCGCTCGGCGTACTGGGCGCGGGCGGCCGTCATGGCGGCGGGTGTGCGCTGGGCCAGGCCCCCTGGCCATTCACACCAGTCTTGCCAATTGAAATGCTCGGCCAGCGCCATAAACAGCGCGTAGTTGTCCAGCCAATCGGCCTGGGCAGTACAAAAGGCTTCGTACTCGGCGTGGTCGGTGGCGTGGCTACTGCTGCTGGGCGCCTTTGCTGACGCGGTGTCTTGGCCTTGGGAACTGGTTTGGGATTGGGCAAAACGCTTGGCGGCACGCGCCAAGCGGTCCATGCGCCAGGGCCACACAGCGGCAAAGTTCAGGCGCGCGGTTTCAAAGCCAGGGTCGGTGGCCAGGTCGTCCTCCACCAGCCAGCCGCGCGCTTGCAGGTCCAGCATGTCTATCAACAAGAGGTTGCCCGCAAAGGCCGAACTGCTCATATAGGGCGAGTTGCCAGGCCCGATGCCGCCCAGCGGCAAAATCTGCCAGAGCTTTTGCCCGGCGCTCTGCAGCCAGTCCACAAAATGGTAGGCGCTGGCGCCCATATCGCCACTGCCAAAGGGGCCGGGCAGCGAGGTGGGGTGCAGCAAAACGCCGCTGGTGCGAGAAAATTTCATGGTGTTTGCAGTTCAAAAAATACAGTGGCCAAAGGCGGAATATTGATCACAACGGAATGGAGCTGCCCGTGGGCGGCATGGGCCTGGGTCTGCACATCGCCCGTGCCCACATTACTGCCACCGTAGAACTCTGCGTCAGAGTTGAGTCGCTCACGGTAGAGGCCCGCTTGCGGCACACCAAAGCGTAGCTGGTAATGCACGGCGGGTGTGAAGTTGCACACCACCAGCACCGCAGAGGTGCCCGCCGCATTGCGTCGGACAAAGCTAAAAATCGAACGTTCCGCGTCGTCGTGGTCCACCCACACAAAGCCCTCGCGCTGGTAGTCGGCCTCGTACAGGGCCGGGCACGATTTCAACAAGTTATTGAGATCGCGCACCCAGTGCTGCAGGCCCGCATGCTGGGGCTGCTCCAGCAAATGCCAGTCCAGGCTTTGGTCGTGGTTCCACTCGGCTACCTGGCCAAACTCGCAGCCCATGAACAAGAGCTTTTTGCCCGGGTGCCCCCACATAAAGCCGTAGTAGGCGCGCAGGTTGGCAAACTTTTGCCAGGTGTCACCCGGCATCTTGCCCAGCATGGAGCCCTTGCCGTGCACCACTTCATCGTGCGAGATGGGGAGCACAAAGTTTTCGTCGTACGCGTAGACCATGCCAAAGCTCATCTCGCAGTGGTGGTATTTGCGGTGGATGGGGTCGCGCTGGATGTAGCACAGGGTGTCATGCATCCAGCCCATATTCCATTTGTAGTGAAAGCCCAGGCCACCCGAGTAGGTGGGGCGCGAAACACCCGGGAAGGCAGTCGATTCTTCGGCCAGTGTGATGGCCGATGGGCGCTCGGTGCCCAGGACCTCATTCACGCGCTTGAGTAGCGCAATGCTCTCTAAATTTTCTCGCCCGCCGTGCACATTGGGAATCCACTCGCCGGCCTTGCGGCTGTAGTCGCGGTAGAGCATAGAGGCCACAGCATCCACGCGCAGGCCATCCACGCCATAGCACTCCAGCCAATACAGCGCGTTGCCAACCAGGTAGTTGCTGACCTCATTGCGGCCCAGGTTGTAGATGAGGGTGTTCCAGTCGTTGTGAAAGCCCTCACGCGGGTCGGCGTGCTCATAGAGATGCGTGCCGTCAAAAAGCCCGAGGCCGTGGGGGTCGGTCGGAAAGTGGGCAGGCACCCAGTCCAGTAACACCCCCAGCCCGGCTGCGTGGCAAGCCACCACGAAGCGGCGCAGGCCCGCCGCATCGCCAAAGCGTGATGTGGGCGCATACAAGCCCACGGGCTGGTAGCCCCAGGAGCCATCAAAGGGGTGCTCGCTAATCGGTAACAACTCTAAGTGCGTGAAGCCCATGTCTGCTGCGTACGGCACCAGCGTGGCGGCTAATTCATCCCATTTCAGCCAACGGTTGCCATCGGCCGCCACACGCCGCCACGAGGCTAAATGCACTTCGTAAATGCTGATGGGGGCGTTGAGCGCGTTGGCGTGTTTGCGTTGTGGTGGCTCGGGCACGCGCGCAGGCAGGGCTGCTACCACACTGGCGGTGGCGGGGCGCAGCTCGGCAGCCAAGCCATAGGGGTCGGCCTTGAGCGGCAGTAAGTGCCCTTGGGCGTTGTGCAATTCAAATTTGTAGCGGGCACCTACCGCCACGCCGGGCACAAAGCCCAGCCAGATGCCAGTGCTGCCCTGCGGTTGCAGCGGGTGGGCGCGGCCGTCCCAGCCATTGAAGTCACCCACCACGCTGACGCGCGAGGCGTTGGGGGCCCAGACGGCAAAGCGCACACCTGCCACGCCGTCGTGCTGCAGCAAGCGCGCACCCAGTAGCGCGTAGGGCCGCAGGTGCTTGCCCTCGCCTAGCAGCCAGGCGTCGGCGTCAGACAGCACTGCAGCTTCAGGCAGAGCCGCGCGGGGCTGCAGAGTCTTGGTCATAGCTGGGCGGCGCGGGTTGAGGACTTAGCGGATCCAAGCCACCGAATCACACCGCGCCGGGCGTCACTTGCCAGATGCCCGATGCGTACTGCGAAATAGTGTGGTCCGACGAAAACACGCCCATACCGGCCACATTGGCAATGGCGCAGCGCGTCCAATCCTCAGGGCGGGCATACAGCGCATCCACCCGCAACTGCGCCGCCACGTAGCTGGCGTGGTCCGCCAACAAAAAGTAGCGGTCGCGGTGGTCTTTGAGGCTGTTCACCAGCTCGCGGTAGCGGCCGGGCTCGTCGGGCGAGAACTGGCCCTGCTCGATTGCATCCAGCACGGCCTGCAGCACGGGGTTGTTCTCCAGCACCGTGTTGCTGTTGTAGCCCGCCTGCTCCCAGGCCGCCACCTCGGGGGTCTTGAGGCCAAAGATAAAGATGTTGTCATCGCCCACGTTTTGGCGGATCTCGATGTTGGCACCGTCATCGGTACCAATGGTGAGTGCGCCATTCATTGAGAGCTTCATATTGCCAGTACCCGAAGCCTCAGTGCCGGCCGTCGAAATTTGCTCCGACAAATCGGCCCCCGGCATGATGAGCTCGGCCACCGACACACCGTAGTTGGGGATGAAAACGACTTTGAGTTTGCCGCCGATGCGGGCGTCGTTGTTGATGACTTGGCCGACATCGTGAATCAGGCGAATGATGTTTTTGGCCATGGTGTACGACGACGCGGCCTTGCCTGCAAAGATGACTGTGCGGGCCTGCCAATCGGCGTGGGGGTTGGCCAGCATAGCCTGGTAGCGGGTGACCACGTGCAGCACATTCAAGAGCTGGCGTTTGTATTCGTGGATGCGCTTGACCTGCACATCAAACAGGCTGGTGGGGTCTACCACCACGCCGGTGGTTTGCTGGATATAAGCCGCTAAGCGGGCCTTGTTAGCCGCCTTGACCGCTGCAAACTCTGCGCGGAAGCTGGCGTCAGACGCCAGGGGCGCAATGCGCTGCAGCTCAGTCAAATCCAGGCGCCAGTTGCTGCCAATGCGCTGGTCCAGCAAGCCCGCCAAGCCCGGGTTGCACTGGGCCAGCCAACGCCGTGGCGTGACGCCATTGGTCACGTTCACAAAGCGCTGCGGCCACAGGGCGGCAAAGTCGGCAAACAAAGTCTCGACCAGCAAATTGGAGTGCAAGGCCGATACGCCGTTGACCATGTGGCTGCCCACAATCGACAAATTGGCCATGCGCACGCGGCGCTCACCGGCTTCGTCAATCAAAGACAAGCGCGCCAAAAAGCCGTTGTCGCCCGGGCGCTGGGTGGCCGCCCACTCTAAAAACTCGTGGTTGATGCGGTAAATGATCTCCAGGTGGCGCGGCAGCAGGCGCTGCATCAGGTGCACGGGCCAAGTCTCCAGGGCCTCAGGCATCAGCGTGTGGTTGGTGTAGCTGAAGGTTTTTTGGCAGATCGCCCAGGCGGTGGACCATGCCACGCCGTGCTCATCGACCAAGAGGCGCATCAGCTCGGCCACGCTCATGGCGGGGTGGGTGTCGTTGAGGTGGATGGCGGCCTTGTCGGCCAGGTTCAACACACTGGCGTTCTCGCGCAGGTGGCGCGTCACCAGGTCTTGCATGGCGGCGCTGACCAAAAAGTACTCTTGCTTCAGGCGCAATTCTTTACCGGCATCGGTGCTGTCGTTGGGGTACAGCACCCAGGAGATGCTTTCGCACTGGTTCTTATAAGCGGCAGCGGCGGCCAGATCGCCAGTATTAAAGGCGTGCAGGTCTAAAGGCTGCGGCGCCAGCGCCTTCCACAGGCGCAGCGTGCTGACACGCTGGGTGCCGTGGCCCGGCACCACCAGGTCATGGGCGCGGGCCAGCACGGTGCTGCCGTCGCTCCAGACCGCTTTGCCATCCACCTGCTGCACGCTGCCGCCCAGGCGCACGGTGTAGGTGGCCTCAGGCCGGGGGAATTCCCAGGGTGTGCCGCCCACCAGCCAGGCGTCGGGCCCTTCGGTCTGCGCGCCGTTGTTCAAGGCTTGCTTGAACATGCCGAACTCGTAGCGCAGCCCATAGCCAAAGGATGGCAAACCCAGCGTGGCCATGGAGTCTAAAAAACAGGCCGCCAGGCGGCCCAGGCCCCCATTACCCAGCGCTGCATCAGGCTCTTGGGCCAGCGCATCTTCCAGGCTGCGAGCCTGGGCTTGCAGGGCAGCGGCGGCGGGGCCGGTGAGCTTGAGTGCATCCAGGGCATTGGAGAGCGAACGCCCCATCAGGAATTCCATGGACAGGTAATAGACCCGCTTGGCCTGGGCTTGGCTGTCTGCCGCTTGGGTTGCCACCCAGCGCTGGGCCAGTTGCTCGCGGGCGACCAACGACAAGGCCTGGGTTTGGTCTTGCACGCTGGCCTGGGTGGGCTGGACCGCTAAATGCTGGGTCAATGCGTCTTGCAGGGATTGGGCTAGGGGTTGAAGCACGGGGAGTGGGGTGTCCATGGACTCTTCCTTGAGAAATGGGGCCGTGACCGAACGGGGCAGCAAACTTTTGAGCTGCGACAGCACACCTGCGCGCGGCACTGCAGCGTCAGCAGGTGCGGATGGGTGGGTGGAAACTGGGTTAGGCGTGAGGAGGGTCATAGTGACGCGCTGGAACGCAATGTAGTAAAAAAACAAAAATTTAGTGCTGCGTTTTGTAAAACAACAGCACCAAAGCTGGAAACTAAACTCAGCACAAGCCACCGTTAGCCTGGACGTTGACGGGAGTTTATCACTGGTAAAACCCTAAAAATACAGGGTAAACCTGTATTTATCGCAAGTAATGGTCGAGATTTTAAAACTTCTACAGGCTGGGTTTTGGTACTTAATTTGTAGTCAAACTACTTGTATATTGGAGGTACAGGCAACGCGACCGGCAAAGGTTTCAAAGTAATAGTCAAATGGTTTTGCTATAAAATAAATAGCTAACTCATCAATAAATACGCCGGCAAGAGCAGTATTTAGTCCCCAAAATTCAAAAATGCCCAATAACAGGCCGCCGGAGGCTATTGCCGACCCTCAGGGCCAGCCGTGCGCGTTTAGCGGCTGTGCCAGGTCAGGTGGGCCAACTGCCCTGCTGCCCCGAGTGCACCGATAGCCCTTGCGGCCTGCACTACCCCAGTTCACCGCCGTTACCGGACTCATCGAGGTCTGCTGACATTGTTTGACCCGCAGGCGACCAAACGAGCGCGTTAGTGAGAAAGCACTTCTAGCGTGAGTTGACAAGCTTGAACGCTGTTCATTTAGCCGTTGCAGTTCTTGCCTATTTATACGTCCATGGCGTATAGTCAAAGTCATGTACACCATCGTAGAAACCCCCACCTTTCAGCGCTACGCGGTAGATATTTGGAACGAGGGGGATCTCATGGAATTCAAACAATGGTTGGCTGCTACCCCGATGGCGGGGGACGTCGTACCCGGCACCAGCGGCCTGCGTAAAGTGCGGTGGTCACGTGCGGGAATGGGCAAGCGCGGTGGTGCCCGCGTGGTCTATTTCAACCAATTGGCCCGGGGTGAAATTGCCTTGCTGATTGTGTACACCAAGGCCAAGTTTGATGACTTGCCGACTGAATTTTTGCTGCAATTGAAAGAGGAGTTTGAACATGCCCAAGACTAAAACCAAGCTTGACCCCGAGATGGAGAAGTTCCAGGCAGATCTGCTGCAATCGGTGCGTGAGTACAAGGCAGGCAACTTTGCCCGCAAAACCGTGGTCACGCCAACAGATGCTATGCAGGCACGTGCCCGCATGGCTTTGTCGCAATCGCAGTTCGCTAAGCTGTTAGGTGTGTCGGTACGCACCCTGCAAGAGTGGGAACAAGGCCGAAAGAACCCCACAGGTGCGGCGCAAACACTTTTGCGGATTGCAGTGCGCACGCCAGAAGCTCTGCTGGGCCTGCAGACACCAGCCCAGTAACGACGCCCGGCCCGTTGAGGTCATGCGGCTGCTCTGCCCGCCCTGCCCGCACTGCCCGCTCAACGCACCACGCCGCGCCACACCTGCGCTTCGCTTTTGTGCCGCCGCAGGCTGCTTTGTGAATGCGCGTGCCGATGGATGCGGCGCAACAGGTCTTGCTTTTGTTTGGGCGTCATGCCGGACTTCAGAACGATGTCAGGGGCGGCTTGCAGGGTCTTGAGCACAAGGCTGCGTATCTGCGCTTGCGCGGGCTTTTCAGACAGGCCCAGCACACTACAAAACTCGCGCAACCGGGCGGGCGACCAGATGGGCTCTGCAGGATCGTGCGGCGGCACCGACGCATCCAGCAGATGCAGCGCATGCCCCTTAACCGGGTGGTACAGCGCCTGCGCCACCAGGTCGTAGGCCGGAGACAGCTCCGCCGTACGTCCATCGCGGTAGCGCAAGGCCATGTTTTTGAGGTGCATGTCGGCATTGCCAATCAGGTCATTGAAGGCTATGCGCCGAATCAGCTCCAGCACCGCAGGCTCGCCACAGCCTGGCAGATCCAGCAAGGTGGCGGCAACGCCCAGATAGCTCTGGGAGTATTTGAGGTCGGGCTGCACACCCAGGACCTGCGCAAAATCCTCCATGTGGATGCGGCCCTCAGGGCTGCGATCAAAGCGATGGACCGCCAAAAAGTTGCCTTGCACCTCGTCACCCAGGTCGTATCGGTGGGGGGCCTGTAGCAGCCGCAGGGGCTCCAGAGAAAAGTCGCAGGTGATGATGCCCGCCGCGCGCGCCAGTGTCATGCTGACGCATTCAACGTCTGGCATGCGCGGATAGTCGGGCGTGGGCAGCTTGGCGATGATGGACGTATCGCCCAAGTGGGTGCGCCCCACAAAACGGCCCTCTGCGGTGCGGTTCACGCCCAACTTGGGCTGAACTCCCGAGATAGAGATCGCGGCCTGAAAAGGCTCTGCCGCCACGGTCATTTCCAGCGCGTCGTGGTTTTGTGTCACCAGGCTGGCCAGCGTCTGGCGGTCCAGGTCTTGCCATACCGCACGGACCTGGCCGGGCAAGTCTTTACCGCAGGCCGCCAGCAGGGCAAAAAAGTCGTTGGGCAGAATCTTGGCTTCTTCGGCCACATGGCGCCGAAAAATGCCTTCGGGCAGCAAGTTTTGAAAGAAGGCTGGCAGCAGCCACTGGCCCTTGGTGTCTAGCTCGGCGTTGAACCGGGTCGCGGTAATGTCAAGCCAAAAGGAGCGCTGTTGCTCGGGGTTGTCGGCCCGCATCGACTCCGACAGCACGGGCGCCGCACCAAATGCTTGCGCGGCGTAGGACTCGTTGACGACAAAACGCTGGATGGGCGCCACGTTGTCAGGGGCGAATTTGAAGAGCATGCCCGCCTGCACCTCGCCCACATAAATCACCAACACAGGGATGTTCATGGTGTCGTCTGCTTGCGCACTTGTGGCCGCAGGCCGGCCTGCACCCGGGCCAAGCGAGCTTCAACGGCAGAGCGTGGCCCGGCGGGCGGTGGTGTGGCAACCGGGGCCGCCGGCACGGGATGAGCGGCAACACTGGCTTGCAGGCTCGTACTCACCGTCTTGGGCGCCAGAACGATATCGACACCCAAGGTATCTGCCACCGCTAAAAAGGTAGACAAGCGGATGTCCCCGCCCTGTGCAAAGCGATAGAGCGCAGCGCGGGCCACCCCAGAGCGCTCGGCAAGCTCAGTCACTGAAAGGCTGGACTGTTCACGCTTGGCGCTGAGGGCGTCAGAGAGTTGCTGGATGGTTATCATGTACTTTATTAGAGAATTTATTTGATAAGTATGCAATAAGAGATTTAAGAAACAAAGTAATTTGTATTGAAAGACGGATATTTAGCGCATTTTCTCTCAAAAGAGACGATTAGCAAAGACTGCTGGATGATGTTTAGAGAGTCGCCGTGCCTCTACATGGCACTGAAAAAAGCGAGGGACTCTGACCATTGGGCTGAAGTGGGCTGTGCTGTAAGCGTTGCTGAAGCTGCTGAAGCCCCCCCAGAGGCTCCAAAACCGCGTTTTTAGACGAAATCAGAGTCAAATTGGGCTCTAGCCCGGGTGTTTGCTGCCTTGGTAGCTCTGCTTTTGATAGCAAAGCATGCAGTGCAGGTGTGTGTCAGCGGCTGTGCGAAGTCAAGTGCGCCAACGGCCCCGCAGCGCTGATACCCGGCGCGCGGCGGCGTGCGCCTGCGCTGGTGGGCCCCGGGGCGATCTCGTCCAGGCCCTGGGTAGCGTCGCTGCCCATAGCGGGCACCGCAGCCCCGCGCTGCAGCGTCACGCCCACCACCAGAATATCCAGCATCAACAAATGCAAGACGCGGCTGATCATGGGCACCTGGGTGTTGATGTCTTCCACATGGTCCACGATGAGGGGTAAATCGGCCTTGCGCGCCAGTGCCGACTGGCTGGCGGTAATGGCAATCACTTTGGCACCGCGGGCCTGGGCTTTTTCGGCCACATCTAGTAACTCGGGGATGCGGCCGCTGCTGCTGATGATGAGCACCACGGTCTCGGGCGTTACCACATTAACAGCCAAGGCCTGCAAACGCGGGTCGGTGTAGGCCACCGCCGACACGCCCACGCGCAAAAATTTGAACTGTGCGTCATCGGCCACCGCGCCATAGTGGCCCACGGCATAAATCTCCACCCGGCTAGAGCCTGCAATCATGCGCATGGCGCGGTCCATGCTGTCGCGGTTGAGGTGGTCACGCGCTTGCAAAATGGCCGATGCGGTGTTGCCCAGCACCTTGGCCCCCAGCTCCAGCATCGAGTCGCTGCTGGTGACCTGGGTGTGGGTGATGGGGATGGTGCCTGTCAGGCCCGAAGCCAGGCGGAGTTTGAAATCCGACAACCCCTCGCAACCCATAGAGCGACAAAAGCGAATCACGGTGGGCTGGCTTACTTCCGCAAAGCGAGCGATCTGGGCAATGGGGTCATTGAGCGCCGAGCGGGGCTGCGACAGCACATGCTGCGCCACGCGTTGCTCCGCGGGCGACAGGCTTGGCAACACGCGGCGAATCTGCCCCAGAATGGCCGAGCCATCGCCACCATCCAGCCCTTTGAGCTGGGATGCCAGAATGACCGAGGCACCCAGCAAGGTGGCATCAGGCGCGGTGATGACGAAGGTAGGAATGCCCTTCATGTAGTCGGTAAAGCGCCCCTTGTCTTCAAAGCGCTCCCGAAACGGCGACTGGTCGAAATACAGACCCAAACGCGGCACGATACCGCCGCCAATATAGATACCGCCAAAGGCACCCTGGGTCACCGCCAAGTTAGCGGCTGCCGTGCCCAAAATGGCGCAGAAAACATCAATGGTTTCCTTGCAAATAGCATCGCTGCCTTCGAGGGCCAGTTTGGTGATTTCGGCTGCGCCCAAATCAGTGGCGTGGCGCCCGGCGCGCTCCGTCAGCGCGCGGTGAATCAGCTCAATGCCGGGGCCCGACAGCAGCCGCTCAAACGACACGTGGGCGTGGTTGCGCCAGGCGTATTGCAGAATGAAAATTTCACGTTCGTCGTGGGGCGAGAAGCTGGTGTGGCCGCCTTCGGTGCCCAGCGCAATCCAGCCATCGTCAGCAGGAATCAAGCCCGATACGCCCAAGCCACTGCCCGCACCAATCAAACCCACCACGCTGCGTGGCACGGCTGCGCCACTGCCAAACTGGCGGCGCTGTGATGCCGTCAGCCCTGGCACCGACATGGCCAGCGCCGTGAAGTCATTCACGACCACCAGGTTGTCGAGCTGCAAACGCTGGCGCATCTGCTCGATTGAAAACTTCCAGTGGTAGTTGGTCATGCGGACTTCATCGCCCGCCACCGGGTTGGCGATGGCCACCGCAGCATGCTTGATGTCGCCCTGAGAAACTCCGCTCAGGCCCGACACATAGGCGGTGACTGCGGAATAAAAATCAGGGAAATCGGCACAACGCAAAGACGCGTTTTGCGCAAACACATGGGGTTCAACCTCCAGGGCAAACCGCGCAAACGTCCCGCCAATGTCGGCTATGAGGCGGGGATGGTCAAAGCGCGAATCGGACATGTATGGCTCACCTCATTTTTTTAACGCATTACGGGAGGACATCCAAGGCCCGGCTAGCACCCACCAGCGCGGGTGTGGAGGCCGTAATCAGCCACACCGGCAGGCTTTGCAGCAGCGCCTGGTAGCGGCCCTTGGCCTCAAACTGGCGTCTGAACAGCGCATCGTCAAACGCAGTGCCCAGCCGCGGCACGATACCGCCGCCAATGTAGAGCCCCCCCAAAGATCCGAGTGTAAGCGCCAGATTGCCCGCCACACTGCCCAGAAACCGGGTGAAGTATTCAATGGCCAACACACACTGGGCGTCCGTCTTGGCAATGGCCGCATCGGTCACACCGGCTGGGTCTAGCGGCAGTGCAGGCTTGCCCTGCAAAGCACACACCGCGTTGTACAAATTGACCAACCCCGGGCCCGACAAAACGCGCTCAGCACTCACGTGGGCAAAGGTCTTGCGCAGGATGCTGATGAGTGCCGCCTCGTGATCGTCCGTGGCTGCCAGGGTGACGTGCCCGCCCTCGCCCTGCAGGGCGTTGTAGCGGCCATCAGCATCGGCAATGAGGCCAGAGACGCCCAAGCCAGTACCGGGCCCAAGTAGACCAATTGCCCGCCCCACTACAGGCGCACCGCCACCAATGCGACGCAGGTCCGACGGCTTCAGTGCCGGCAAGCTCAAAGCCAGCGACGTGAAGTCGTTGATGACCAAACAGCGTTGGAGTCCCATACTCCGCTGAAAATCAGCGATAGAAAAGGCCCAGGCGTTATTCGTCATGCGCACGTGGTCACCCGTAATTGCGGTGGCAATGCCAATGCCCGCCCATTGGGGGTCTTGGTGGCCGTGGGCGCGCAGGTAGCTGCTGGCGGACTCTTGCAAGGAGGCACTGGCGCCGCAGGGCTGTACCGATATATCCTCCAGATCTGCACCCGCGCTGGCCTGCCACGCCCAGCGCGCATTGGTGCCGCCGATATCGCCTAACAACCTTGGGAATCCCTGATTCATGCAAAATACCTCACTGATTGGCGAATCAATCGCGCCATTTTTGTAGTCAAACAACACTTAGTCTAGCGTATTTGCACTGGGGTTATTACTAGGGAAAACTATGATTTTTCCCGTAAATTCAAGGTTTTACGGGAATTTTTGATTCAAAAAACTTAGTAAAACAACACGTTTCAGGGGATTTGCATGATGGCGCTTGCATCCATGATGAGCGCATCCCCCGGCTGCCCGCCCGCAAATGTTCCGGTGCTGGGAGCGGGTCGTAAAACCCGGAACCCACCATCGTAATCCCATGTAGTGACATAAATTTTGGCGCCCGACAGGCTGGCCGGATTACCCAAAGACGATGCCTTGAAGGTGAAGCTGACGGTCTGTGTGGCCCGGTCCACCCGAATGTCAGCGGCGGGCCCGACCAACGTTCCCTCATGGCCAGCGCTAGCCCCCTCGGCAGAGAACAAAGCATTGGACCAACCATGCGCGCGCAAGCGGTAGTGCCAGCGCATGCCTGCAGGTAGGTCAGCATTTTGTAGCGGCATGGCGCGCGCGCCGTCGCTGCGCTGGGGCATTTCAATGAACACCGTGAATGCCACGTGGTCAAAGCCATTGGCGGGGTTCCACAGCGTGGTCACTTCATGCATGGTGAGATCCAGGCGCAGTGCCGCGCCTGAGGTGGATGCCCTGAGCCGCCGCAGATCTAATTGCCGGTGCGCACCCCAACTGCTGTCGGTCGGGTACTGGTAGCGGCCGGTGGGGCCCGTATCGTCCCCCGCCGGGTCTTCCACATCGGCCACTAGCGTCCAGGGGCGCGCCACCCGAAAGCTCTGCGCTGCCGACGCTTGACCGGCGTCTGGCAGCCACAGCACGGCACGGTGCACTAAGGCGGGGTCCACCATGTCGCCGGTGTTGATGGTGGCTTGCACCGTACCGTCTGCATCTGCAGTAACGATAGACGCAGCCTGCAAGTTGCCATCCACCACCACTGCGGCGCGCTGCCCGGGCTGCGCCCGCCCGCGCAGCACCCACTGCTGCGCGCCACCCTGGTCCTGCACCGCCTTCAATGCGGGCACTGGGTGCGCCATGGGCAAGGCGCCCTGCTCACCGCTGGCGATCCACACCGACACACTGCGCGGAGCCAGCCGCAAGCTCACGCGCCCTTGCGCATCGACCACGCGGTTGGCGGGCACGCCTTGCAAATCGAATGCGCCTTGCAACACACTGGCGGGCGGTAGCCCAGTCTCCAGGTTGTCGGCCAAAGCCTCGGTAGGGGCTGTATTGAATGCCACGAATGCATCACGCCCACCATCCCGCATGCGATAGACCAGCACGCCCGGGCCGGTCGCGTCGTCCCGCAAAATGGTCGGTGTGCCGCGTGAGAAAACACGGTGCTCGCGGCGCAGTTGGGTCAGGCGGCGAATCGTCTGGTAGAGCGGGGCCTGGGTGTTGAAGTGGTCCACCCCACCCGAGCCGTAACCGCCCTTGAACATAGCGGCCCGCTGCTCAGTGAAGCCTTGCTCGGTGCCGTAGTAAATCACCGGCACGCCCGGCAAGGTCATGATCAAAGCCAAGTTGTGTTGCAGCGCCAGGGCATCGCCCCCCGCCAAAAAGCGATCCACATCGTGGTTGTCTACAAAGCTGGGCATATGGTGGGGGTTGGTATGCACCTGCACCAGGCTTTGGATACGGTAGCCCAGCTCCGCCGTGGGGCGGCCCCGCGCCAACACATCGCCCGCCGAGCCATACAGCGGGAAGTTAAGCATGCCCTTCATGCCGGACGTGCCTGACAAGCCCTCCCCACCCGCCACATAGGTTTCAATTTTGCGGGCCTGCTTGTCTTCATACGGCTTGTCAATGCCAAAGCCCTCGCCAAAGACAAAGAAGTCTTTGCGCCCGGTAGCCGCCGCCGCCCGGGCTATCCCCGGCGCCTTGGGGTCGTGGGCATGCACAAAGTCGGCCACCATGCCCGGCGGCACATAAAACGCCGTATCCAGCCGGAAGGCATCTACGCCCACCTCTTTGATCCAGTAAGCGTAGCTCTCGCGCAAAGCGCGGCGCACCACCGGGTTTTCAGTGTTCAAGTCATCCAGACCCGACATTTGAAAGTCGCGTTCTTGCACCGGGTCACCGAAGTCCGCCACATTGGGGGTCCAGTGGTAGATGCCGGCTTTTCGGTGCGCGGGCTTGCGCGCGTCGTTCATCGAGAACGGCCACTGGTTGGGTGCTGTGCCAACCCCTGCGCCTTGCGTGAAGCGGAAGTTTTGCGATGGCTTATTGCGGTCCCACGGGCCGTTGTATTCAAAGAAGTTACCCGTGTGGTTGAGCACAATGTCCTGCACCAGGTACATGCCTGCGCTGTGCAATCGGTGCGATAGATTTTTGTAGTCTGCCAAGTTGCCCACGTGGCGGTCGAGTTGGCGAAAGTTTTGAGCCCAATAGCCGTGGTAGCCGCCGTATTGGATGGAGGCGTCCCACCACTGGTTGGCCACAGGTGGCGTAATCCACAAGGCCGTGGCACCCAGGCCCTGGATGTAGTCAATGCGCCGCGCCAAGCCTTTGAGGTCGCCTCCGCTGTAGCTGGCATTGCTGGCCGGGTTGTACTCGCCGGCACCCTGGTTGTTGTTGCTGGGGTCACCATCGTCAAAGCGATCGGTCATGGCGAAATAAATCACCTGGTCCCGCCAATCGGGCGAGGGCACGTGCAGCTTCAGGGCCGTTTGCGTCACAACTGGCTTGACGCCAGCAGCAGATGGCACCGCGGCACCCGCCAACCCGACCGCTAACGCGGAACCTATTGCGACAAAGATGGCGTTGCAGCCAATGTATTTCTGCTCAAAAATCATAGACACTCCATTGACTACATCTTTTGTAGTTTGCCTACAAAACATGCAATTGCTGTAACGAAATTAATCAGAATTTCACAAACATATCGCCTCTGTGTTGCTATTTTGCAGACAAAAGCCCTATTTACTCCATATAAATAAGTAGTTTGGTAACAAATTAGCGTTTACCCCTATGTTTGCAAATATCTTGTTTTGGTACAAACTGGGTTGTGAGTTGGGAGTTTACTGTCCCGTTTTTCGCGTCTTTTGAGCCCCAATTCAGAAGATCAAGTCCACCCGCCCGTGCCCTTAGGAGATAAATATGAAAAGTTCAAAGCAGCAGCGCCCCCAGGCGCCCGTACAACACCGCGCAGGTTTCAAATTGCGCCCGGTTGCAACGGGCTGCGCAGCCCTGTTGATGTTAAGCAGCAGCGTTTATGCGCAACAAGTGGACAGTGCGTCCCGCGCAGCGACAACGGAAGCGACCTTGGGCGCGGTCACCGTGACAGGTATACGCGCAGCTGTTGAAAGTGCGATTGCAGTCAAGAAAGGCGCAGACACTATCGTCGAAGCGATTTCAAGCGAAGACCTGGGTAAGTTGCCAGATCCAAGCGTGGCTGATTCGCTGGCCCGTTTGCCTGGCGTCTCTGCGCAGCGTAATCGTGGCACCGGCAAGGCACAGTCCATCAGTGTTCGCGGTATGTCTCCAGACTTTAATGGCGCCACCATGAACGGCCGTGAGCAAGCCTCTGCGGGCGATAGCCGCGGCGTCGACTTTGATTTATTTCCTGGTGAATTGTTGAGTGGTGTTTTGGTTTACAAAACACCCCACGCTGGCTTGGTTGGCCAGGGCCTCTCGTCCACTATCGATTTGCGCACGGTGCGCCCGCTGGACTACAAGACACGCGCGTTGGCGGTAAATGTACGCAACCTGCGCTCTGGTATTGAAAATGGTGTTACCGATGGCGAGGGCACTGGCCAACGCGCATCGTTTTCCTATGTAGACCAATTTGCCGACCGCCGGATTGGCGTGGCATTGGGCTTCGTGAAGTTCAAAGATACAGGCGCTTCACAGTTGGCCTCCAATGACTGGGGCAACTGGAATCCTGAATTAGATTACAACGGCGGCAAGGTCAAAGTGCCAGGCGGTTTTGGCTACGACCAGAACCAATCCACCCAAGAGCGTAAAGGCTTGATGGCCGTGCTCCAGTTCAAGCCATTTAAAGGCTTTGAGACCAGCTTCGACTTCTTCAACTCCAAGGGCGATCAGTTCCTGAACAAAAAAGGAATTGAAGGCTTTATCGGCGGTGGATCGGACTCTAAAAACTACCGTGGTTCCCCGATGTTGACGAACGCGGTGGTGGATTCCAAGGGCTTTGCCACCAGCGGCACTGTCAACAACTTTAAAGCCGTAATCCGCAACCACAACGAAGGCGCCAAAGATGAACTGAACTCTTTTGGCTGGAACACCAAATTTGACACCGGCGAGTGGACCAACAACCTGGATTTGGGACGATCCAGAGTCACACGCGTGAGTGAGCGTTATGAAACTACAGCGGGTCTGCCGGGCAATTGCACAAAGCCAGGCTTCGCTTGCGACACCATGTCGTGGACTGGCTTTACCGGCGGAAATACCTCTGGCGCAGTGCAGTACAAACCTGGCCTGAATTACAGCGATCCGAATGTAGCCAAGTTGACCGACGTGATGGGCTGGGGTGGTGGTGAAGCAAGCCCACAAGCGGGCTATGTTGCAGCCCCCAACATGTCTGACCAAGTGGATACAGCACGCTTTTCTACCAAGCGCAATGTCGAGTTCGGACCCATCGGCGCCATTGAAGTGGGTGTGAACTTGACCACTCGCGCCAAGATCAGCAACACCGACGAAGGCTTCCTGGTAATTGCCGGCGCGACTGGACCCTACGCTGCAGTGACCGCTCCTGGCGCAGGCGTAACCAGCGTGGCGGGTATCCCGATCTTGACTTGGAATCCAAGCGGCAGCTTGGGTTCGGTTTACACCCTCCGCCCGAATCTTTACGGCACGGTGATTAACCGTAACTGGTCAGTATCGGAGCGCGTCTCCACCAGCTTCGTGAAGGCAGACTTGGACGGTAAGTTGATGGGCCTAGCCTACAGCGGAAATATCGGGACGCAGTTGGTTAACACCGACCAGCGCTCCACGGGTTTCAACACCGACTCGGCCGCCTGTACAGGTAACACATCCAGCACCTGCAAGGGCGTAGAAGACGGTACGAGCTATGTGGATGTATTGCCCAGCTTGAACCTCGCATTTGAGGCCGGTGCAGACCAAGTGGTGCGCCTAGGTATCGGTAAGGTCATGTCCCGTCCCAAGATGGGCGATATGCGCACGAACACCACCTTTGGTCTGAACAGTTCACTGGCTACGCCGATTTTGGTGGGCTCGGGCGGTAACCCAAAACTGGAACCCTTCCGTGCCACTGCCTACGACATCTCGTTTGAGAAGTACTTTGCCAAGCAGGGCTACGTTAGCGTAGCGGGCTTTTATAAAGACCTGTCCTCTTACATCTTGACCATCGGACGTCAGTTTGACTTCAAGGACTACGTGACACCTTCCACAGTGCTTCCAGCCAACAAGAGCACACAAGGCATCTTGAGCTCACCGTTCAACGGCAGCGGCGGCACCATCCAGGGCATCGAACTTTCGGCTTCGGTTCCTCTTTCCATGTTTGCCAAATCACTCGATGGTTTTGGTGTGTCGGTTAACCACTCTGACACTAGCAGCTCCATCAAGATCCCAATCGCCAACCTGACCAATACCAGTGCAACGACTTTGGATATCCCGTTGCCAGGTCTGTCGCGCCAAGTAACTAACTTGCGTTTCTTCTATGAGAAGAATGGCTTCCAAGTTGCGGTTGCCAACCGCCGCCGCTCTGACTACATTGGCGAAGTTGTCGACTACAAAGACGACCGTGAGCTGACCTACATCAAAGCCGAGACAGTGGTTGATTTGCAACTGGGCTACGAGTTCCAGACGGGTATGTTCAAGGGCTTGTCGTTGCTGTTCCAGGCCAACAACGTCAACAACGAACCGTTTGTGACCTACACCAACGACCCAGAGTTGGGCAAAAAAACTGTGTACGGCAAGACCTACCTTTTTGGTCTGAACTACAAGATGTAATTCTCGGCGTCTCTGCTGAAAAAGCTCCGACGGGCGACCGTCGGGGCTTTTTTCATAAGTGAATCAAGCCGCGCCATTGTGGGTTATCGTGTCTCGCGTCACCACGCTATTTCGCTATTTGAGAGCAAGCATATGCACCAATCAACACCCATTTCAACTATTGTCATCGTAGGTGGTGGCACCTCTGGCTGGATGACGGCTGCAGCTTTGTCCAAAATACTCCAGGGCAAATACAAGATTCGCTTAGTGGAGTCGGAAGACATCGGTACGGTGGGTGTAGGCGAGGCCACGATCCCGATGATCCGACTGTTCAACAAGATCCTGGGTATTGATGAAAACGAGTTTGTCCGGGCGACAAATGCCACCTTCAAGCTGGGCATAGAGTTTGTGAACTGGGGCAAAGTGGGCGACCGCTACATCCACGGGTTTGGTAAGTTTGGCCAAGACCTGTGGACGAGCCCGTTTTACCAGTACTGGCTCAAGATGTGGCTGGCCGGTAAGGCCCCGGATCTGGAACATTATTCGATCAACCGTATGGCTTGTCGGGCCAACAAATTCATGCGTGCAGCCACCGATATGCCCAGCTCGCCGCTGTCGGAAATCGCACACGCCTTTCACTTTGATGCCGGCCTGTATGCCAATTACCTGCGCAAATTCAGCGAGCAACTGGGTGTGCAACGCACGGAAGGAAAAATTGCCCGTGTCGAGCAGCGCGAAGGCGACGGATTCATCGAAGCCGTCATTATGGAGAACGGTGAGAGAGTAGCCGGTGATTTGTTCATTGACTGCTCTGGCTTTCGAGGACTGTTGATCGAGCAGACTCTGGCCACGGGCTATGAGGATTGGAGCCACTGGTTGCCCGTGAATCGTGCTTTGGCAGTTCCCTGCCAGCATGGCGGTGCACTGACGCCCTACACGCGCGCCACAGCGCACAGTGCGGGATGGCAATGGCGTATTCCATTGCAACACCGCATTGGCAATGGCTACGTATATTGCAGTGACTATATTAGCGATGATGAAGCCGCATCGGTCTTGTTATCCAACTTGGACGGCAAGCCCCAAGCCGACCCACGTCAGTTAAAGTTTGTCACTGGCAAACGAAAGAAAATCTGGAACAAAAATGTGATCGCTGTAGGTCTGTCTGGTGGCTTTCTAGAACCCCTAGAGTCCACCAGCATCCACCTAGTGCAGGTGGCCATCGACAAAATCATTAATTTCTTCCCGGACAAGGGATTCAGCACGGCAGACGTGGCCGAGTTCAATCGCCAGATGGACTTCGAGTTCACGTCTGTGCGCGATTTCATCATCCTGCACTACAAGCTAACTACCCGTGATGACTCGCCGTTCTGGAGCCGTTGCAGAACGATGGAAGTGCCCGAGGGCGTGGCGCGAAAAATAGACCTTTACCGGCAGCATGGTCGCATCTTCCGCGATTCCAACGAGCTGTTTGCTGAAGTAGGATGGTTGCAGGTGCTCCACGGACAAGGTCTGCGGCCCCAAAGCCATCACCCCCTCGTGGATGTGTACCCGGAAGAAGAAATTTTAGGCTTCCTCAATAGCGTTGAGGCAGTGATTGGCCAATGCGTCGATTTCATGCCGGACCATGCCAGCTTCATCACAAAGACCTGCGCGTCCACAGCCGCCAACTTCCGCTAACGTGATGGACTCAAACCTTCAACGCCGCCGCTTTATCGCGTCGGTCAGCCTCCTGGCCTGCCCACATTTGCTTGCCCAGCCCAGTGATTTTCCTGATGCTGCCCAATACTTTGCCGCGCCCCAAATGACGGGGGCAGTCCTGTCACCGGACGGGCGGCGGGTGGCACTCAGGGTCCGCGCGGTAAACGCGCGGGAACTACTGGCGGTCGTTGAGCTTTCTACCCTGACACAAACCGTCGTGTACACCTCCGATAACGCAGATGTGGACCACTTTATTTGGGTGAATGACTCGCGTCTCGCCTTCACTCTGGCTGATATCGAGACGCCCCAAGGTAAGCAGGATGCTGGTCCAGGGCTGTTCGCGGTCAATGTCGATGGCTCTGACTTTCGACAATTGGTAGAGCGGCAAACCGTATGGCTAAAAAACGGCAATGACACCCGCAAACTGGAGCCTTGGAATACCTTTCTGCTCAATGGTGCCGGGTTGTTCAACAGCGATGAAGTGCTTGCTGTACGTCCTGACGCTATGAGCGAAAAGGATTATGGGTACGCCAAGCTCATGCGCATCAACACGCGCACAGTACGCACGGAAGAAATCCCAAGTCCGCTGCATTCGGTAGGTTGGTGGCCCGACGCATCTGGCGAACTACGCGTCGCGTTAACCCGCCAGGGCGCCAACTCGACATTGCAATGGAAAGATCCGGCCGACAACGCGTGGCGAGTCTTGGAGTCTTTTGACACCTCCACTGGCGAAAGTGATTTGCAGGTGCGCCATATTGACCCAGACGGAAAACTGTATGTTTCTGCTCGACGGGGCAAAGATAAGCAGGCCCTGTGGCTGATGGATCCCGCTACCGGACAGTGGTCCGCAGCGCCTCTTGCGCACTCGCCGCACTTTGATGTCGATGCGCAAGTAGTGGCCCGCGACGACAAAGTATTGGGTTTGCGATTTACGATTGATGGCGAAATCACCCAGTGGCTCGACCCTGATCTGGAGACACTGCAAAAGCAAATCGATAAAGCCCTCCCCCGCACGACAAACCGTATCGCTGTGCCATGGCGCGGCAATGCACCGTGGATCACTGTCACGACGTTTTCAGACAGCCAGCCAGACCAATACTTTCTGTTCAATCGGATGACTCGAAAATTCACCCGACTAGGTGCTAAGCGCCCGGATATCGACAGCAAGAAAATGGCCACTATGGATATGGTGCGAATTCCGGCACGCGACGGACTGCAAATACCCACTTGGATCACCTACCCACCCGGCCATACGGACGCCAAAAATCTACCCATGGTGGTGTTGGTACACGGGGGCCCGTTCACCCGGGCGCCCACATGGCGCTGGGACTCCGAAGTGCAATTTCTGGCGGCAAGGGGCTATGTGGTGCTGCAGCCGCAGTTCCGTGGCACCAAAGGGTTTGGACAGGCCCACTATGTCGCGGGCTGGAAACAATGGGGTAAGGCCATGCAAACCGACCTGGCCGACGCCACTCAATGGGCCGTTGCGAAGGGCATAGCCGACCCTAAACGCATAGCCATTGCGGGCGCTAGCTACGGCGGTTATGCGACCCTGATGGGCTTGGTGCGTAATCCAGATCTATTTCGCTGTGGTGTGGCCTGGGTTGGTGTTACGGACCTGAACATGCTACACACCGTTAAATGGGATGACATATCAGACGATTACAAAAAGTTTGGTATGCCCAAACTGCTGGGCGACCGTGTGACCGATGCCGCGGACTTAACAGCCAACTCACCACTGAGTCATGCAGGCAGCATCGGGCAACCCCTGCTTTTGGCCTATGGCAAAGTGGATAAACGGGTACCGCTCGTCCATGGTGAAGCTTTCCGCAAGGCTGTACAGCCCGGCAACTCGGCCTTGGAATGGGTGGTGTACGAAGACGAGGGACACGGCTGGCAACTGCCAGCAAACCGAATTGACTTTTGGAATCGAACAGCCCGCTTCTTGGATAAAAATTTGGCCAGTATCTGACGAGCGGCGACAACGTTTCGCGAAGTTAATGGGCAATGGTGCCGTGACTTCCAGCCCGGGTTCAGTCGTCAGCGATACGCTCCGGTCAACCCTTCACCCCACCCGCAGTCAACCCCGACACAATCCAACGCTGCGCCGCTAAAAACACCAGTGTGATGGGCAAGCCCGACAACACCGCCGCCGCCGCAAAGTCGCCCCACAGATAGCGCTGCTCATAGAGGTAGTATTTGGAGCCCACCGCGAGGGTGAGATTGGGTTCTTCGCGCAGCAACACCGAAGCAATAGGGTATTCGATGATGGTGCCTATGAACGCCAATACGAACACCACCATGAGGATGGGAATCGACATGGGTAGCAACACTTTGTAAAAAGTCTGCCAGGAGGTCGCACCGTCCACCTTGGCGCATTCTTCAATCTCGGTGGGTATGGTCTCAAAGTAGCCTTTGATCGTCCAGATGTGCATGGCTACGCCGCCAATGTAGGCCACGATTAAGCCGCCATGCGTTTCAATACCCAGCCACGGTATGTACCCCCCTACTGCCTCAAAAATCGCGTAGATGGCCACCAGGGCCACCGCTACTGGAAACATTTGCAACAGCAACATGCTGTTCAAAATGGTGGATTTAAAGCGGAACTTCATACGTGCAAAGCCGTAGGCCGCGGTCGTAGACACCCCTACGATCAGCACAGATGAAATGGTGGCAATCTTGATGGAATTCCACAGCCACAACAGCACGGGAAACGGCGGCTGCACCACAGTGCCATCGGCCAGCGTGGTGCTGAAGCCCAGCGCCAGTTTCCAGTGCTCCAGGCTGATAGAGGTGGGGATTAAAGAGCCCGTAGCAAAGTTACCCGGCCGCAAAGAAATGGACACCACCGCCAAGAGCGGGAACAGGGTCACGGCAATCAATATCCACAGCCCTACATGGGCCGCAGCAATGCGCCAGCGTTGGCTTTTTCCGGTCACGATTGCCATGCTGTCTTACCCCTTGCGTTGGTCGTTGGACTGCGTCATCTTCAAATTGATCAGCGACAAAACCCCGACCAAGAAAAAGATAACTGTGGAGATAGCGGCTGCCAGACCAAAGTTGGCACCGGCATCCGTAAAGGCGATGCGGTAGGTGTACGACACCAAGATATCGGTGGTGCCCGCAGGCAGCTTGGTGTTCAAAATATCAGGCCTGCCATCGGTCAACAAACTGATCAATACAAAGTTGTTGAAATTGAACGCAAAAGCCGATATCAGCAATGGCGTCAACGGCTTAACAATCAGCGGCGCAGTGATTCGGAAAAAGTTGGTCAAGGGCTTAGCTCCAGCAATGGCCGATGCCTCGTACAAGTCCGACGGAATGGACTTGATCAGCCCCGTGCACAAGACCATGATGTAGGGGTAGCCGAGCCAAGTGTTGACAATCAAAATCATGGCCTTGGCCAGTGTGGGGTCAGCAAACCAGTTGGGCCGCACGCCAAACACCGCATCCAAAATCGCATTGATCTCACCAAAGTTCTGGTTAAACAAACCTTTGAACACCAAGATAGAAATGAAGCCTGGAACCGCGTAGGGTAAAAACAGCAACGTACGGTACAAGGTGCGGTACTTGAGCGCTTCCCAGTTCAAGACCACGGCCAGCGTCATGCCAATGATGGTTGAGAACAGCACCGTGAGCCCGGCAAAAAGCACCGTCCATATGAAGATGGAAAAAAACGGCCCGCGCATGTCGGCGTCACCAAACATGCGGGTGTAGTTGGCCAAGCCCACATTCACCATAAAGCCAGGCTGCAAGCGCTGACCCTGCACGTCTTCAAAAAACCCTGTGTCGCGGTTGGGCTGGTATAGCGCACCGTCTGCCAAGCGCTTGAGGCCGCTATCGGCCTGCGCCTGCCACAGCGGTTCGAACACCGCGAATTCGTGCAGTCCCGCATATTGCAACACCGTGGCGTCCGGCATGGTCAGCTTTAATGCCATCAGGGTGCCGCGCAATGCAATCACCTGGCGCAGGTTCAAGGCCTCTCCCAGCACCTGATCGGCGGGCAAGACTTGTACGCGCAAGGGGGCCGCAGGTGCTACGTCCTTGAACACCGCTGACATATACCGCGCACCGGCAGCGCCCTCGCCCTGTCCCGCCAGTACCAGGCGATATTCGCTACCCACCGCATGCACGGTGGTGGCAAAGGCACGCGCCTCATTCACATCGGCCTGGTCCAGCAGATAGGCACGGGCACGGGCCTCCGTCAGCAAATTGCTGGCCGAGTAATTGGTGAAGCCCATCTGGATGGTGTAGACCAAGGGGAACGCCACAAAAATTAGCATGGCCGCCACACCCGGAAACAGGTAGCGCCAAGCCAGCGTGGTGGCCGACAGGTAGACATAAAGACTGATGCCACCGAATGCCAACAAGGCCAGCGCCCACAGCGGCTCACCACGGGCGTACACGCTGAATGACAACCACAACAGCGCCAGGCATGCCAGCGCCGCAATGAGTTTGGAGAGGAGAGAGCTTGGGCGTTTCATATCACTTGACCAGCATGCGGGCCGCTGCACCGTCCAGCGCCTCTTTGGGTGTTTGACGGCCTTGGGAGATAGCTTCCAGGGCAGCATCCATGGCGGGGAAAAACTTGCCTAGCTCTGGAATATTGGGTAGTGGCTCGCCGGTGCGCGCGTTCTCCATGGTGGCGCGGATATTGGCATCACCCGCCAACTCAGCAAAGTAGGCCTTATTGGCGGGTGTACCCAAGGGAGTGTCTGCAGAGATCATCTTCAAGCTGTCGACGCGCAGCAGGTGGTTCTCAATGAACTCGCGCGCAATATCCTTGACCTTGCTGGGCGCAGCAACCATGCAGCCCAAGACACCCACAAAGGCTTTGGACGGCTTGCCCGGAACAACCGCGGGTACGGGTGCCACACCAAAGTTGATTTTGGCCTTGCGGGCGTTGTCCCAGGCCCAGGGGCCGGTGATCATCATGGCGATCTCACCACGTGCAAAGCCGGCTTCCATCTCAGCGTAGCGGGCCCCGCGGGGCATGACGCCAGTTTCTATAAGGCGCGACAGCATGGCGGCGCCCGCCACGGCACCCGGCGCATTCACGCCCACCACCGCAGGATCTAACTCGCCCGAGGGTGTTCGACCAAACACTTCGCCGCCTGCCCCGGCCAGCATCGGCCAGGTGAAAAACGATTTGTTGTAGTCCCAAAGCAGCGCCTTCTTGCCCTGCTTGGACAACTCTTTATCTAAGGCAATGACCTCATCAAAGGTAGCCGGTGGAGTCTTGACCAGATCGCGGTTGTAGACCAGCCCCACCGCTTCAATAGCCAGCGGGTAGCCCCAAACTTTGCCCTTGTAGGTAAAGGCCTTCCAGGCGGAGTCGTCAATGGCATCGCGCACGCGCTTGGGCGGGTGCACGGGTACCAACAAACCAGAACGTGCCCACTCCCCTGTGCGGTCATGCGGCCAGCAGAAAATATCGGGCCCTTTGCCTGCGGCGGCGGCGGCCTGAAATTTATCGGTAGCACCCTCCGGGTGTTGCACCACCACGCGCACGCCCGACACTGCGGTAAACGCATCGCCCACCTTTTGCAAGCCGTTGTAGCCTTTGTCGCCATTGATCCAGACCAGTAGGCTGGGCGCATCAGCCGCTACTGCCGACAGGGACACTGCGCATGCGGCCGCCAGTAGCAGCGCGATCGTGCGGCGCATCATGCGCTCGCAGGCACCAGGCGTTTAAAGGCCTTGCCCGATGCATTGAAGAGATAACAGCGGTCAGGGGATACGCCCAATTGCAAAGTGTCACCGCCTTGCACGCGCACGATGCCATCCAACTCGCAAGTCAACTCTTCCTTGACGCCCGCGAACTCGCAGTAGGCATAGGTCACGCTACCCAACGACTCGACGAAAGTTACCTTCGCGTTAAGCACATTGGCACTGGGTTCGCGGGTGATGTGCTCTGGGCGAATGCCCAGGGTCACTGTGTCGCCCACCTTGGCCGCCTGCGCGTCCACCGCGCAGCGCACCACACTGCCGTCCAGCAATTGCACGCTGGCCTCAGTGCGTGATACGGAGGCCACGGTGGCCTCGATAAAATTCATGCCCGGTGAGCCGATGAAGCCTGCAACAAACAGGTTTTCGGGGTGCTCATACAACCCCAGTGGCGAGCCGACTTGCTCAATCTTGCCCGTGGACAAAACCACAATCCTGTCGGCCAGAGTCATGGCCTCCACCTGATCATGGGTGACGTAAATCATGGTGGTCTTCAAGTCTTGGTGCAGCTTGGCAAACTCGTAGCGCATGCGTACACGCAAGGCCGTGTCCAAATTTGACAAGGGCTCATCAAACAGAAAAACATCGGGCTTGCGCACAATGGCGCGCCCAATGGCCACGCGCTGGCGCTGCCCGCCCGACAGATCTTTGGGCTTGCGATCCAGCAAATGCTCAATGCCCAGAATCTTGGCGGCGTGGTGCACCAGGCGATCCACTTCGGCCTTGGGCATTTTGTTCAACTGCAGGCCAAAGGCCATGTTGTCGTACAAGTTCATGTGCGGATACAGGGCGTACGACTGGAACACCATGGCAATGCCACGCTCGGCGGGCGGTACATCGTTGACCAAGCGATTGCCAATGCGCAATTCGCCGCTGGTGATGTCTTCCAGACCCGCAATTACGCGCAAGAGTGTGGACTTACCGCACCCCGACGGGCCCACGAAGACGACGAACTCGCCGTCGCGAATATCCAGATCCACACCGTGCAGGATGTGCGTGTCGCCAAACGCTTTGCCCACACCTTTTAGTTTTACGTCCGCCACGTTGTGTCTCCGTTCACATGCTCTTTGTGGGTTTAAGTATACTTTGCACAAGTAGTTTTACGACATACAAAACACGGCTAAATCGTGGCAAATATTCAGGGGAAACCCTTATTGCAAAATGATTTATTGAAAGTGAATGTAGTCAAACTACTTAAATAAGCTACTAAAAATTCGCTATGGCCACCCTTCATCCGTCCGCGCCGATACCTGCAAACCGCCCGCCCAGCGTGGGCGTTTTGCGCCCTGGTCGGCATGAGCCCATGGGTGCCACGGTGCGCGATGGCGGTGTCAATTTTGCGGTGTTTTCGCGCCACGCCCGGCGCATTGAACTGTGCCTGTTTGACGATAGCGGCGCGCGTGAGTTGGAGCGCTTGCCCTTGCACGGCCCCTACGACGGTGTGTTCCATGGCTTCATGCCCGGCGGCCACCCCGGCTTGGTGTATGGCCTGCGGGCCTTTGGTCCCTACGAGCCCGAGCACGGGCATCGCTTCAACCCCCACAAGTTACTGCTGGACCCTTACGCACGGGAAATCTTCGGTAAGTTTCGGTGGCTTCCTGAGCACCATGGCTACACCTTGGGCCATCCCCATGGGTCTTTTTCATTCGACACCACCGACAACGCGACTTGCGCACTCAAAGCGCGAGTAGCCGCGACCACAGCCTACGACCGCAGCCGTGCGCCCCGCACCGAAATCGGCAAGCTGGTGCTGTATGAAGTGCACGTAAAAGGCTTCAGCCAAGCCCACCCCGACATTCCCAGTGCATTGCGCGGCACCTATGGCGCGCTGGCCCACCCCGCGGCCATTGCGCATTTCAAGGCGTTGGGCATCACCACCTTATCGCTACTGCCCGTGCAGTACGCACTGGACGAGCCGGGCCTGGCGGAGCGCGGCCTGGTCAACTACTGGGGCTACAACACGCTCGGCTTCTTCTGCGCCAGCCCACGGCTGTCGGCCCAGCCCCAAGACCCGTCCGCGGCCGCACAAGAGTTCCGCGCCATGATCAGTACCTTGCATGCCAATGGCCTGGAGGTGGTGCTGGATGTGGTCTATAACCACACGGCCGAGGGCAACGAGCAGGGGCCGACGCTGAGCTTTCGCGGGCTAGACCATGCCCATTGGTACCGGCTGCTGCCAGATGACCCGAGCCGTTGTGAAAACCTCACCGGCTGCGGCAACACCGTCCATGCCGACCACCCGCAGGTGACGCAGTTCATTCTCGATTCCTTGCGCTTTTGGGTGCAGGTGATGGGTGTGGATGGCTTCCGGTTTGACTTGGCGCCGGTGCTGGGGCGCACGCACCACGGTTTTGATCCGCACTGCGGTTTTTTTAGCGCCCTGCGCCAAGACCCGGTTTTGAACACCGTGCACCTGATCGCCGAGCCTTGGGATGCGGCGCACGACGGTTACCAGGTGGGTCGATTCCCCGGCCGCTTTATGGAATGGAACGACAAGTTTCGCGACACGGCACGCAGCTACTGGCTACAACCCTACCTGGGCAGCCAGGGCACAGATCGGGGCGCATTCGCGCGCCGCTTTACCGGCTCTAGCGATTGCTTTCACCATGGGCAGCGCCAGCCCACGGCGTCGGTCAATTTCATCACTGCCCACGACGGCTTCACCCTGGCAGACTTGCTGCAGTACAGCCATAAACACAACCACGCCAACGGCGAGAACAACCGCGATGGCCGCGATGGAGAGTTGTGCCACAACTTTGGCGCGGAGGGGCCCAGTTGCGACCCCGGCGTGCTGGCCGTCCGACAGCGCGTACGCCGCGCCATGATGGCTACGCTGCTGCTCGCCCAGGGCACACCCATGTTGTGTGCCGGTGATGAAATCGGCAACAGCCAGGGCGGCAACAACAACGCCTACTGCCAGGACAACCCCACCGGCTGGCTCAACTGGGATCAAAAAGACACTGAGTTTTTGGGCTTTGTGACCGAAGTGCTATCGCTGCGTCGCCAAGAGCCCTTGCTGCGCCACACTGATTGGTTCGTCAGCGACTTTGAGCCCGGTGGGCCGCCGTCGTTGCAATGGCGCAAACCCGACGGCCATGCCATGCAAACGCACGATTGGCACGACCGATTTGCCGGTGCCTTTGCCTGCCAGATCACCGCGCGTCAGGCCGACACAGTGGGGGGGTTCACACCGCCCCATAGTTTGCTCATAGCGTTCAACCCAGAAACACGTGCCCTGAATTATTGTTTACATGGCAATTTCGTCGTGCTGCTGGATTCAGCCCAGGAATCAGCGCCCCACAGCGTCGTCCACGGCTGCGTAACTGTGGGCGCCAGCGCACTCGTCGTATTGCGCCAAGTCGGATGAGCCAGTCGCACATGGTGGCTCCACAGTCGCCACCCCATCTGCTGGCCGTGGCCTGGCCGCTGTTGGCCGAGCTGGTGTTGGGCTTTGGTGTGGGCTTTGTCGGCATGTGGTTGGTGTCGCAAACATCGGACACGGCTTCGGCCGCTTTTGGCTTGGCCAACCACGTGCAAGGCGCGTTCTTCTTGCTGTTTCGCATCATCAGCATGGGGGTGGGCGTGGTGGTGACCCAAAACCTGGGCGCTGCTAACCGGGCGGAGGCGGACCGCACCGCCCTGGCCAGTCTGGGTGCCAGCACATGGCTGGGCTTGGGCTCCGCGGCCATTCTTTTCGTCGCCAGCGATCCGCTGTTAATCGCGATGCAAGCCAGCTTTGACGTTGCCGCGCTGGCCCGCCCCTACTTGCAGCTACTGGCCATTGCTCTGTTTCTGGATGCCTTCAATGCCAGCATGGCGGCGGTCATGCGCGCGCATCTGCGTACCCGCGAGACCATGCTCAACATCTTGTCTATGCATGCCTTGCACATTGCGCTGTGCTTCCCGCTGATGCGCGGCTGGGGGCCCATGCCCGCCATGGGTATGTCGGGCTTTGCGATTGCACTGGCTATCAGCCGGGCCTGGGGCTTGGGCGTGCATATTTGGTTGTGGCGCGTGTCGTTGCAGTTGATTCCCACCTGGCATGACTTCACACGGATTCGCGCCAAGACGCTGCGCAGCTCCATGGCCATTGGCCTGCCCGGTGCCGCCGAAGCGATTGCCTACCGCATCGCTGTGTTGGCATCGGTGACCGTGGTGTCGGGCATGGGCACCACCGCACTGGCAACCCAAGGCTATGCCATGCAGATCATGAATGTGATTGTCTTGTCGACCGTGGCACTGGGCTTTGCGGGTGAGATTCTTGTGGGTCACTTGGTGGGCGCTGGGCAACTGCGTGCGTCTTTGCACTTGGTGCGCAAAACATTGGCCTGGAGTCTGGGCGTCTCGTTGACCATCGCCCTCATGACCGCGCTGACAGCACCCTGGACACTGCGCCTGTTTACCCACGATGCAGCCATCATCCACACAGCTACACAACTGCTGTGGATCACCGTGCTACTGGAGCCGGGGCGCACCTGCAATATTGTCATCATCACCGCCCTGCGGGCCGCGGGCGATGCCAAATTCCCGGTCATGGCTGGGGCGGCTTCCATGCTGGTGGTCATGGGTGCGGGCGCATGGTTCTTTGGTGTGCACCTGGGCTTGGGTTTGGTTGGCGTGTGGATTGCTTACACGCTGGACGAATGGGTGCGCGGTGGGCTGATGGCGGCGCGCTGGTTTAGCCTGGGCTGGTTACCGTATGCCATCGCATCGCGGCGCCAAGCCAAGCGCTAAACACAGCGCGTCCCTGCCGAATCCAACTAGATCAGCGTCACGCCGGTCTTGGACTGCAGAAACTCACGGGTGACACCCGGCGCCAGTTCCACCAGCTTCAAGCCCTCTGGGGTGACGTCCATCACGGCGAGGTCCGTGATGATGCGGTCAACCACAGCCACGCCGGTCAGCGGTAGCGTGCACTGGGGCAGTATCTTCAGGTCTTCGGTACCGTCTTTCTTCTTGGCCACGTGCTCCATCAGCACAATGACGCGCTTCACACCCGCCACCAAGTCCATCGCGCCGCCCATGCCTTTGACCATCTTGCCGGGGATCATCCAGTTGGCCAAGTCGCCCTTTTCGCTGACCTGCATAGCGCCCAAAATGCTCAGGTTGATTTTGCCGCCGCGGATCATGGCAAAGCTCTGCTCACTACCGAAAATGCTAGATCCCTTGATAGTGGTTACGGTCTGTTTGCCCGCGTTGATCAGGTCCGCATCCACCGCGTCTTCAGTGGGGAATGGGCCAATGCCCAGCATGCCGTTTTCGCTTTGCAGCCACACCTCTTTGTCTGCAGGTACAAAATTGGCCACCAGCGTGGGGATGCCGATGCCCAGGTTGACATAAAAACCGTCTTGCAACTCTTGGGCCGCACGGGCCGCCATTTGGTCTTGGTTCCAGCTCATATCAAACTCCTGACTTTTCAGTGATCGTGCGTTTTTCAATGCGCTTCTCAGGGCTCGCATTCAGCACAATGCGATGCACGTAAATGCCGGGCAGATGCACTTGGTCGGGTGCTATCTCGCCGGTCTCCACGATCTCTTCCACTTCGACTACCGTAATCTTGCCAGCCATGGCCGCCGCAGGATTGAAATTGCGCGCGGTGTAGCGGAACTGCAAATTGCCCGATTTATCGGCGCGGTGCGCCTTGACCAGCGCCACATCGGGCAGCAAGGCGCGTTCCATCACATAGGTTTCGCCATCAAACTCACGCAGCTCTTTGCCCTCGGCCACGATGGTGCCGACGCCTGTTTTGGTAAAGAAAGCCGGTATGCCCGCCCCCCCGGCGCGCAGCTTTTCGGCCAGCGTGCCCTGCGGTGTGAATTCCAGTTGCAGTTCGCCCGCCAAGTACTGCCGCTCGAACTCTTTGTTCTCGCCCACGTAGCTGGAAATCATTTTTTGGATCTGCCGTGTCTCCAGTAATTTACCCAGACCAAAGCCATCTACGCCCGCATTATTGGAAATCACCGTGAGGTTTTTGACGGCGCTTTCTTTGAGCGCTTCAATCAGCGCTTCTGGAATGCCACACAAGCCAAACCCTCCCACAGCCAGCAGCTGGCCGTCTTGCACGATTCCCGCCAGAGCTTGGGCTGCGCTGGGATAAATTTTGTTCATACCACTGACTCCTTAAAAATCATTTGCCTACGATACTACGTAGTTACATACGTACTTTTTCGTAAAGCCCAACCCTATGGACATTGACTACCGACTCGCTTTTAACATGGCCCCCGTGGGCCTGGTGTTGTCCCGCAACCGCGTCATGGTGGATTGCAATACCCACTTGTGCGAGATGTTCGGCGCCACGCGTGAGCAGCTTATCAACCAGTCGTTTCGAGTGCTGTACCCCAGCGCAGACGAGTTCTTGCGCACTGGGGAGCGCATCACCCCGATTCTGAACCGCCACGGCACCTATGCCGACGACCGCATCATGATGCGCTTTGATGGCCGCTTCAAGGGGCAAACTTTTTGGTGTCACGTGACCGGCCGAGCGTTGAACCAAGAGGTGCCGCACGAAGCAGGCATCTGGACGTTTCAAGACCTCAGCGCACGCCGACCAGTGAAAGCAGAGCTGACCCCGCGCGAGCGCGAGGTGGCCGCCCACCTCATGCAAGGCTTGACCTCCAAGCAAACGGGCAAGCTGCTGGCCATCAGCCACCGCACAGTCGAAATCTATCGGGCGCGCCTGATGCGCAAGTACCAAGCCGCCACTGCTGCAGACCTCGTGCACAAATTATTGACAAATTAGCAGCTTTTTGAACCCATCGCGTGGCACTTTCAATTTGCGCGCCCGGGGGCCTGGACTACACTGTACTGATCGTGGCCAGCTTGCCCCCCAAGGAGTATCCGTATGCTTGAATTTTTAGGCTTTGGCCGAAGTAAATCCGAGGTCGCGGATGCTGAGGACACCCGGCCCGTCGCACGCCACGTTTTCGGAGATATCCCGACACCCACCCAGCGTGAGATGGTGCGATTAACGCTACACACCTTGCTCAAACGCCATGGCATCCCAGCCGCGTGGTTAGCCGCTGAAATCGGCCCATTCCCTACAACCGACGTCCCAGAGGGCATTGTGTTGCGATTGGTCGTGGTGCACTGGCACCCCGGCTTTGGGCTATACGCAACCGCCCTGCAGCAAGAGTTGATGGAGGGCCTGAAACGCTTTGACCCAACCGCCACTGCCAACAAATACCATGTGCACTGGAAGTTCCCCCAGGACTGCGGCTGCCCACACCCCCACCTGCCAGAGCCTCACTATTGGGCGGCACCCGAACCTCGTCCTAAGTTTGATTTGCCAAGCCGGCCTGTTGACAACGATGACGACGACCATGACAACGGTTTTGCAGCAACCCAGCTGCACGATATGCGCTGAGATGCAAACCGGGCCCCGCTCCAATTCCATGGGCTTGGCGCGCATCGCTGCGCAACTGGTGCTGGTCTGCCTGAGCCTGCTGCCCATGGTCAGCACCGCCCAGTGTGTGAAGACCTTGCGCTGGTACGACGATGCGCCCTATAGTTTTGAGGGGGCCGATGGCCAGCCGCAAGGCAGCAACCCTGAGTTAATCAGCGCAGCCCTCAAGGCTATGGGGTGCGAAGCCAAATTTGTAGAGATGCCCTGGGCTCGCGCTTTGTTGGAGCTCAAAGCGGGTCGCCTCGACCTGTTGCCCGGTGCCCTGCGCAGCCCAGAGCGAGAGCAATATGCGTATTTCTCGCGCCCGATCAACCGCTCCCCTAACGTATTGTTCATTTCATCCAAGGCGGCCACCCGCTACCGCCTTAAAAGCTTGGCGGATATCGTGGGGACGCGGTTTCGTTTGGGTGCGCAAATTGGTGTGGCTTACGGATTGGAATACGACCGCCTGGTCAAAACACCAGAGTTTCTTGGCAACGTCACCCCCATGACATCGCGTCGCAGTGCCTGGCGGATGCTTGAGCTGGACCGTATCGACGGCATCATTGCCGATGAAGTCAGTGCACTCGTAGAGTTGCGCCAAGAGGGCTTGATGGACCTCGTCGTCAAGTCGGAGATCGTCATCTCCAACGCACCCGCCATGGTGGCCTTGTCGCGGGCCAGCACCACCCCCGAGTTTCTGGCCCGCTTTGACAAGGCCCTGGACAAGTTGATCAGTGACGGTAGCTATAAAGCCATTATGGACCGCCACATGCCGTGCAGTGTTTCCGTTGAAAAGTTGGGCTGCAAATAGCCCACGTGGCCATGGGTTTCGGAGAAATTGCTATGCAATACATAGCAAACTATCTATTAAATACGCCGGCTCAGACCTCTTTTAGATCTGGAATCAACCCGAAACCACCTCATTGGCGGACCTGAACGCCTCCACCGCCGCCGGCACACCGCAGTACACCGTGGCGTGCAGCAGAACCTCTTGAATTTCTGCCACGGTGGCGCCATTGTTCAGTGCGCCGCGTACGTGGCCCTTCAACTCGTTTTGTTTACCCAAGGCGGTCAACATCGCCACCGTGATCAAGCTCCGCGTCTTCAAATCCAACCCAGGGCGTTGCCACACATCGCCCCAGGCAGCACGGGTGATGTGCTCCTGAATGGGCGCTGTAAACGCAGTAGTGTTTGCAAAGGCTGCCGCTACAAAAGCCTCGCCCATCACCTGCTTGCGCATGGCCATTCCCTGGTCATACGCGGGGTGCGGTGTTGCGGGGGTGTTGGACGGGGCGGCTTGGGGCGAGACTGTTGTCATGGGGGCTCCAGAAAAAAAAGCCATGTTAGCCAATGCTGTGTGTGGCTTACCATGTGTTCTTTTTACTACGGGTCCTGATTCACTATGAACTCCATCAAAATCGTCGCCATTTTGCTCATCGTCGGGGGCGCCCTGGGCTTGGCCTATGGCAGCTTTAGCTACACCAAAGACACCACCGCCGTCAAAATCGGCACGCTCGAACTTTCGGTCAAAGAAAAGGAAACCATCAACATACCCATGTGGGCCGGTGTTGCCGCCATCGTGGCGGGTGGCTTGCTGCTGGCCTTGGGCGGCAAGAACCGTTAAATATGTAGCGCGGGCATCTGGTTTAGGATGGGCGTCCCATCCACGCCACCCCTGGAGCCTGCATGCCCGCTACCCAACGCGCCATTACTGTTGACGACCTCTGGAACCTGAAGCGCCTAGGCACCGGCAGTGTGTCACCCGATGGCCACTGGACCTGCTGTGTGGTCACACACTACGACATGAAGACCAACGAGAGTACGAGCCAACTGTGGCTGCTCTCGACGGACGGAAAAACACAGCGCCAACTCACCCGCGGTAAGCGCGACAGCGACCCACAGTGGTCGCCCGATGGACAGTGGATCGCGTTTGTATCCAAGCGCGACGAAGGCAAAGACGCAGATGCTGCTGGACAGGTGTATGTGATTGCACCCCACGGCGGTGAAGCCCGCCGCGTGACACAACTTGCCACGGGCGCCAGCGCCTTGCGCTGGTTCCCGGACAGCAAGCGCTTGGCGTTTGTGTCGTGGGTGTGGCCCAAACTAAAAACGCAGGCCGAGCAAGACAAGAAGTTCAAAGAAGACAAAGACGACAAGGTACGGGCAACGGTGTTGGAGCACAACCACTACCGCCACTGGGACCATTGGTTTGCGCGGGGCCGCAAGCCGCATATCCATGTGGTGGACACGGGTAGCGGCAAGATTCGCAATCTGTTTGCAGGCACCGCTTTTCACTTACCCCCGCAAGAGCCCGACGCTGCATTGTTTGACATCAGCCCTGACGGCAAGGAGCTGGCGTTTACCTTCGACGTCAACCCCGATCCGCGCGAGTTTTCATTCACCGACATCGTGGCGATGGATGTGGCATCGGGCAAGACCACCACACTCACACCGCGCAGCAAAGCGCAGGCCCGCTTGGCGTTTGACGGCCCGCGCTACGCGCCTGATGGTAAACATCTGGCCCTATTGGCCACCGACTACACGCTGCAACACAACGAGCAAAGCCGGGCTTGGCTACTGGATACCAAAGCCAAACAACTCAAGCCCTGGAGCACCACCTGGGACCGTGGTGTGAATGGACCCCTGCAATGGTCCGCCACCAGCGATGCGGTTTACTTCACGGCTGAACATGGCGTGGCGCAACCCATCTGGCGCTTGAACGTGGGTGCAAAGACCCCCGCCGAAGTGCTGCGCGGCCCCGGTGAAGGCGGCACAGCGGGCGATCTGCGTATTAGCGCTAACGGCAAAACTTTGGTGTACGCGCGGTCTAGTCAACAGCACCCGCCACGCTTGCTGGCCTGTAATACCGACGGTTCCAGCGAACGCGCGATTGAAAAATTCAACACAAAACTATTAGCTGGCTTGCAGATGGGCGAAGCCAATTCAGTAGAGGTGAAAGGCTTTGACGGCGACGCCATTCAAATGTGGGTGGTCTCACCCCCGGGCTACACCGCCGCCACCAAGAAAAAGTGGCCGCTGATGCAGGTCATCCACGGCGGGCCGCATACCTGCTGGAACGACACTTGGCACTGGCGCTGGAACATGCAACTGTTTGCTGCCAGCGGCTATGTGGTGGCCGCGGTGAACTACCACGGCTCCAGCGGCTTCGGGCAAAAGTTCTTGTCCAGCATCAACGGCGACTGGGGCCGCCGCGAGCTGGCCGATGTGGAAGCCGGCACGGACTTCATGTTGGCCACCGGCACCATCGACGCCAACCGTATGGTGGCCACTGGCGGCAGCTACGGCGGCTATATGGTGGCCTACATGAATGGCAAGCTACCCGCCAAACGCTACCAAGCCTATGTGTGCCACGCCGGCTGCTACGACTGGGTGTCGATGATGGGCTCGGACGGCTACTTTTGGTTCGGCCATGAGCTCGGCGCATTCCATTGGGACGATGAAGCCCGCGTGATGAAACAGTCACCCCACCACTACGCCCAACACTTCAACACCCCCACGCTGGTCATTCATGGCGAACAAGACTACCGCGTGCCCTACTACCAGGGCTTGGCCTACTACAACACCCTGCGGGCCCGCGCCATACCGTCGCGGTTGGTGTTTTTCCCCGATGAGAATCACTGGATTTTGAAGCCGCAGAACTCCAAGCTTTGGTACGCAGAGTTCACGGGGTGGTGCGATCGGTACACGGCGCAAAAGCCCCAAGCAAAGGCGAAGGCGCTGGTGAAATAGGAGCGGATTGTGCTTGCACCTATCAAGCCCGCAAGCCACAACAAGGATATGGATGAAAAGAGTTCTGCGCGTGATAGGTGTTTGCCTACTGGGCTTATTCGGCTTGGCGTCCTTGGCCGCTGCACTGCTGGGTTATTGGGTGTACACACCCGACCCGCAGCTTCCGCAGCTGTCTGGCACCCTCACGAAGGGAGCCTTGGAATTTGATGGTTTGAAAAGGACCTACCAGACCTACGTACCCAAAGGGTTGCCAAACGGTGCGCCGCTGGTGCTGGTGATGCACGGCTCTGGCGAGGGAGCGGCAGAAATACGCATCGGCACCGGCTACGGGTTCGAGCGTCTGGCCGACCTGCACGGATTTGCCGTGGTCTACCCTAATGCCCACACCTTTGATTGGAACGACTGCAGCAAGGTGGGCGACTTCAGCGTGAATGGGCGCGATGTAGACGATGTCGGCTTTCTCGGTGCGATGGTAGACAAGCTCACTCAAGAGCTGCACGTCAACCCCAATCGCGTATTTGCAACTGGCGTGTCCTCAGGCGGCTTCATGTCGCTGCGTCTAGCCATCGAAGCGCCGTCCCGCTTTCGCGCAGTGGCCGCCGTGTCGGCCAACGTGCCAGCGCCCGAGAATTTCAAATGCAAGCCCGCGGGGCCAGGCAGCTCGGTCCTAGTCATGAATGGCACCCAGGACCCGCTGGTTCCATTCGGAGGCGGCGAGTCGAGTTTGTGGGGCTTGTTTTACAAAGGCGGTAACGTCCGGTCGTCGCGCGATTCAGTGCAATTTTTTGCCGACCTCAATGGACTATCCGGTGAGCCCAAAATAAGCCAAGTACTGCTAGCAGAGGGCATGACTGTAGATCACAGGCTATGGCGGAACGAATCGAAAGTGGAAGTGGAAGTGGAAGTGGAAGTGGAGTTGGTAGCAATTAAGGGCGGTGGCCACGGCATGCCGCAGCCCTATTGGCGCCGCCCCCGATTGCTCGGGCCATCGCCTATGGCACCAGACGGGCCATCCCTGATTTGGGCGTTCTTTGATCGACAGCGCGCCCATTGATATTGCTATTCAATTAGGAGCAGCTAGCACAGTGTTTACCCGGGCCAGAGCCCGATTAGACGTAAAAAAGCCCGACTTGGGTCTCCAAGTCGGGCTTTTACGGTTCAGGCTCAGATCTCGAAGCGATCCAGGTTCATCACCTTGGTCCAGGCGGCCACAAAGTCAGCCACCAGCTTCTGGTGACCATCGGCACTGGCATACACCTCAGCGTAGGCGCGCAAGATGGAGTTGGAGCCAAACACCAAGTCGGCGCGGGTGCCCGTGTACTTCACAGCGCCGGTCTTGCGGTCTTTACCCTCAAAAACTTCGCCCGTGCCGTCTGTGGCTTTCCATGCCGTGTTCATGTCCAGCAAGTTGACGAAGAAGGCATTGGTCAACACGCCCACATGGTCGGTGAACACACCGTGCTTGCCGCCATCAGCATTGGCACCCAAGACACGTAAGCCACCCACCAAAGCAGTCAGCTCAGGGGCTGTCAGCGTCAGCAACTGGGCGCGGTCTAGCAACAGCGCTTCCGTGGCGGCGCCAATCGGGCCTTTTTTGTAGTTGCGGAAACCGTCTACCTCAGGCTCCATCAAGGCAAACGACTCAACGTCGGTTTGTGCCTGCGTAGCATCGACACGGCCCGGGGTGAATGGCACCTCCAGCAATACACCGGCGGCTTTGGCGGCGTGCTCAACACCCACACTACCGGCCAACACAATCACGTCTGCCAGCGAGGCTTTGCCGGATGCCTTTTGAATGTCTTGCAACTTGGCCAGCGCGCCGACGGCGATCTTGTTGACAGCCCAGTCCTTTTGGGGGGCCAGCGCCAAGCGTGCGCCATTGGCGCCGCCGCGCTTGTCACCACCACGGAAGGTGGAAGCCGAGGCCCAGGCTACGGACACCAATTCGGACACCGACAGGCCAGAGGCAGCGATCTTGGCTTTCAGGTCGGCAATGTCGGCAGCCGTTGGCTTGTGCGTAGCGGCTGGCAACGGGTCTTGCCAGATCAGGTCTTCCGCTGGTACCTCAGGTCCGAGGTAGCGCACTTTAGGTCCCATGTCGCGGTGGGTCAGCTTGAACCAGGCACGGGCGAAAGCATCTGCAAAAAGTTGTGGGTTGTCTAGAAACTTTTTAGAGATCTTGCCGAACTCGGGGTCAAAGCGCATGGTCAAGTCAGTGACCAACATAGTGGGCTTGTGAAATTTGCCGGGAATGTGTGCATCAGGGATGATGTCAGGTGCATTTTTGGCTACAAACTGCTTGGCACCCGCTGGCGAATGGGTCATCTCCCATTCGAAATTAAACAGGTTTTCCAGATAGTTGTTACCCCACTTGGCAGGCGTGGTGGTCCAAGTGACTTCCAGGCCGCTGGAGACCGTGTCTTTACCGTGGCCTTGGCCAAAGTTGCTGTTCCAGCCCAGGCCTTGCGCTTCAATGCCTGCAGCCTCTGGCTCGGGGCCTTTGTGCGACTCTGGGGCTGCGCCGTGTGATTTGCCAAACGTGTGGCCACCAGCAATCAGGGCGACGATTTCTTCGTCGTCCATTGCCATGCGGTAGAAGGTGGTGCGAATGTCATGGGCTGCGCCCATAAAATCGCCGCTGGCGTTGGGGCCTTCGGGGTTTACATAGATCAAGCCCATGTGCGAAGCGCCCAGGTTTTTGTCCAACTCGCCCTCGCCCTTATTGCGGTCAAAAGTACCCGTAGGGCTGCTAAAGCGCTTGTCGGCGGCCAGCCATTTCGTCTCGGCACCCCAGTTCACGTCCATATCGGGTTCCCACACATCAGCCCGACCACCGGCAAAGCCGAAGGTTTTAAAGCCCATGGACTCCAGCGCCACGTTGCCGGTCAAGATGAACAGGTCGGCCCAGGAAATTTTCTGGCCGTATTTTTGCTTGATGGGCCACAGCAAGCGGCGTGACTTGTCGATATTGACGTTATCTGGCCAAGAATTCAGGGGCGCAAAGCGCTGCTGCCCGCGACCACCACCGCCCCGGCCATCGAGCGTGCGGTAGGTGCCCGCCGCGTGCCAGGCCATACGTACAAACTGCGGGCCGTAGTGGCCAAAGTCGGCCGGCCACCAGTCCTGCGAATCCGTCATCAACTTCACCAGATCGGCCTTGAGCGCCGCATAGTCCAGCTTCTTGAATTCTTCAGCGTAGTCAAACGTCTCGCCCATCGGGTTGGACTTGCTGGAGTGCTGGTTCAACATCCCTACGGGTAATTGGTTAGGCCACCAGTCTTTGTTGGTGGTACCACCACCGGCGGCGTGGTGAAACGGGCATTTAGCTTCGGTCGACATGCATAGCTCCTTGGGTTGTTTAATTTAAACGGCGATGGCCAGTGTAGATTTGGAGCCGCTATCGATCAAGTAGTTTTTATTGATGAACTCTATAGCCAGATCCAATCCAGAGATACCACCACGGCACAAACACCACCCATGCACCCTGCGCCTATGATGCTGCACAACCCAGCCACGCTCTGTGGCCACAAGAGCCCGCCATGACCCACCCAGCGCAAACCACTACCTCTCGCTACCCCCTTGCCGATCTCAACACCCTGCCCGAAGACATTCGCGCCAAGATTCTGGAGGTGCAAGAGAAGTCGGGCTTTGTGCCCAACGTCTTCCTCGCTTTTGCGCGCCGCCCAGCCGAGTGGCGGGCCTTTTTTGCCTACCACGACGCACTCATGCTGCGCGAAGCCAGTAGCCTGACCAAGGCGGAGCGCGAGATGATCATCACCACCACCAGCGCGGCCAACCAGTGCCTGTACTGCGTGGTCGCCCACGGTGCCCTGCTCAGAATTTATGCGAAGAAGCCGCTGGTCGCCGACCAGGTGGCAGTGAACTACCGCAAGGCCGACATCTCACCGCGCCAGCGCGCCATGCTGGACTTTGCAATGAAAGTCTGCACAGAGAGCCACACCGTGGAGGACGCTGACTTTACGGCCCTGCGCGCGCACGGGTTTGATGACGAAGATATTTGGGACATTGCGGGCATCACGGCTTTCTTTGGCCTGTCGAACCGCATGGCCAATGTGACCGGCATGATGCCCAACCCCGAGTTCTATTTGCTAGGCCGCATACCCAAAGCCCAGTAATCGTATGCCTGCTTTTTCAACTGGCAAGGGGCAGCGCACGTTGCGGTGGGTAGCTGCAGTTGTCGCGGCCTTCACGGCCGTCGCGCAGGCAGATACCCAGCCCCTGCAGCACCCCGAAACAGCCACGGCATCCGTCGCTAAACCGGGCTGGGCCACGCGCACGTACGCCGTGGCGGCCGCCAATCCCCTGGCCACAGCAGCTGGCAACCACATGCTGCGCGCAGGTGGCTCCGCAGTGGACGCGGCGGTTGCCGTGCAGATGGTGCTAGCCCTGGTCGAGCCGCAGTCCAGCGGGCTGGGCGGCGGTGCTTTTTTGGTGCACTTTGATGGGAAAAAAGTGCAGGCCTTTGACGGGCGTGAAACGGCACCGGCTGCCGTCTCTGCCCACGAACTCATGGGCAGCAACGGCCAGCCGTTGGCACGCATGCAGGCTATCGTAGGGGGACGGGCGGTTGGCGTACCCGGCATGTTGCGCATGCTGGAGCTGGCCCACCGCCAACACGGCCGCCTACCTTGGGCACAGTTGTTTGGGCCCGCTATTCGTTTGGCACAGCAGGGCTTCGCTATCAGTCCGCGCATGGCCAGCCTGGTGGCCGCTGACAAACACCTGCGTAAAGACCCGGTAGCGGCAGCCTACTTTTATGACCCCGAGGGCAAGCCTTGGCCCGCAGGGCATGTGTTGCGCAACCCCGAATTGGCCGGCGTCCTGGAGGCTATCGCCCAACACGGCGCGGATGGCGTGATGCAGGGGGCTGTGGCCGAAGCCATCGTGCAGAAAGTACAGCGCCACGCGACCAATCCCGGCAAGTTGACAAGCAAAGATTTGGCAAACTACCGCGCTGTAGTGCGTGAGCCGCTGTGCTTCG
The DNA here is from genome assembly GCA_046595515.1 of Rhodoferax sp. Lineage (GTDB taxonomy): Bacteria > Pseudomonadota > Gammaproteobacteria > Burkholderiales > Burkholderiaceae_C > Allorhodoferax. Next base: position 71,670 of record JBKJOV010000043.1, read on the forward strand.
ACTACGCCGCGCCCGTAACTGCCACTGCCACAGGCACAGCCATCACAACCGATACCGCCCCGCTGCGCAGCTACCGCATTTGTGGCATGCCACCGCCAAGTTCTGGCACCTTGGCGATCGGGCAGATTTTGGGTTTGCTGGGCAACACGCCCGCCGCCAGCTTGCCCTTGCAGGCTGGGCTGCCGGCCGCCGACTGGTTGCATTGGTATACCGAAGCATCGCGCTTGGCCTTTGCCGACCGCGACCAGTACGTGGCCGACCCCGACTTTGTGCAGCCCCCAGCCGGCCAATGGCAAAGCCTGTTGCACGCCAACTATCTGGCGCAGCGCGCCAGGCTGATCAGCACCGCACCCGGCAGCCGGCGCATGGCTGACCCGCAACCCGGGCTGCCAGGCCCCCTACCGGTGCGCCACGGCCGGGCTGCAAACCAGATCGAAACGGGCACGTCGCACATCTCAGTGATCGACGCCCAAGGGAACGCAGTGGCCATGACCACCACCATCGAGGACGCTTTTGGCGCGCGCCAGATGGTGAATCGCGGCAAGGGGCTGACCGGTGGCTTCCTGTTGAACAACGAACTCACCGACTTCAACTTTTCACCCACCGACGACGCAGGCTTGCCGGTGGCCAACCGTATTGAGCCCGGCAAGCGCCCACGCTCGTCCATGGCACCCACCTTGGTGTTTGACAAGCTTACTGGGCAATTGCTCATCAGCGCCGGCAGCCCCGGCGGGGCGGTGATCATTCACTACACCGCCAAAACGCTGTACGGCATGTTGAACTGGGGGCTGAACGCCCAGGAGGCGATTAACTTACCCAACTTTGGCACGCTGGGTGGTCCAGCATTTTTGGAGGTAGGCCGGTTTGCGCCCGCCACCGTGCAGGCGCTGCGGACGCGCGGACACACAGTCTACGAGGTTGATTTGCCCAGCGGCATTCAGGCCATTGCCCGCACCCCCAGTGGCTTCTTTGGTGGTGCAGATCCCCGGCGTGAGGGGGTTGTTTTGGGAGACTAGCGAATGTGGCGGCGTTGTCGTTGTTGTTGTCGTTGTTGCGCAGACGCGGACTGGGTAGGTAATTCCGCGGCTGTCCCCGGAAAGCCCCAAAAAGCCCCCAACTGGCAAATTCCGGACAAATTTCTAACCAAATTGCCCTCTGGCCCGGGTAAACACTACACAGTTAGCTATTGAATTCATAGCAATGATCCGCCTGCATCAATAAGCCACCCCGCCTTCCTACAATCACCCTATGGCCATCCCGCAAAGCTTCATCCAAGAACTCCTGTCCCGTGCGGACGTGGTGGAGATCGTGGGCCGCTACGTGCAGCTTAAAAAGGGTGGCGCCAACTTCATGGGCCTGTGCCCCTTTCATGGCGAAAAATCGCCCTCGTTTTCGGTCAGCCCGGCCAAACAGTTCTACCACTGCTTTGGCTGCGGCAAAAACGGCAACGCCATCAGCTTTTTGATGGACCACGCCGGCATGAACTTTGTCGAAGCCGTGAAAGACCTGGCCCAACAATTCGGCATGCAGGTACCCGAGGACGAAGGCAGCCCCGAAGACCGGGCCCGTGCCCAAGAGCAGCGGCAAAAACAAAACACCCTCACCACCGTGCTGGAGCGCGCTGGTGAGGCGTATCGCAAATTCCTCAAAGACTCCCCCCGCGCCATCGGCTACTTCAAAGGCCGCGGCCTATCGGGCGAAATCGCCAAGCAATTCGGCCTGGGCTACGCGCCCGAGGGCTGGCGCACGCTGGCGGGCGTATTCCCCAACTACGACGAACCACTGCTGGTGGAAAGCGGTTTGGTGATCTCCAACCAAGACGACAGCGCAACCGAGGAAAAACGCTACGACCGCTTCCGCGACCGGGTCATGTTCCCCATCCGCAATATCAAGGGCGAATGCATCGGCTTTGGTGGGCGCGTGCTGGGCGATGACAAACCCAAATACCTGAACTCCCCCGAGACACCGGTGTTCAGCAAAGGCCGCGAACTCTATGGCCTGTATGAGGCCCGCAATGCCTTGCGCGAACACGGCTTTGCGCTGGTGACTGAGGGATACATGGATGTGGTGGCGCTGGCCCAATTGGGCTTTGCCAACGCCGTAGCCACACTGGGCACCGCCTGCACGGCGGACCATGTGCACAAGCTGTTTCGCTTCACCGACGCGGTGGTGTTCAGCTTTGACGGCGACAGCGCTGGCCGACGTGCCGCGCGCAAGGCGCTGGACGCATCCCTGCCCTACGCCACCGATGTGCGCAGCATCAAGTTTCTGTTTTTGCCGCAAGAGCACGACCCCGACAGTTTTATCCGTGCGCATGGCAACGCCGCTTTTGCCGAATACATTGCCCAGGCCACGCCCCTGAGCCGCTTTTTGGTAGAGGCCGCCAGCGAGGGCTGCGACCTGCAAACCGCCGAGGGCCGCGCCCACATGGCCAGCAATGCCAAACCCCTGTGGACCCAGTTGCCCGAAGGCGCATTGAAGCTGCAGCTGCTCAGTGAAATATCGTCCCTGGTACAAATCGACAGTGCCAAGCTCGACGCGCTGTGGCAACCCGCGACCCCTGCGCCCAGGCCGTACGCCGAACGCCCGCCGCAAAACCGCGATGGTGAGCACCCACAGAACAGCTACGGCAGCGGCTTCGGCAACGGCAACGGCTACAGCGGTAGCACGGAAAAAAGCTGGGGCAAGGGCTACGTCAAAGGCAGCTACCGCAAAGGCAAATACGGCGCGGGCGATGCATCGTCGTCCTACCCCAGTTACGGCAGCGCGGCCGGCCGCCGCGCCCGCCCTACCAGCCGTGCCGACCACGCCACGCGTCTGCTGTTGTCGCACACGGCACTGTGGGAAAACCTGTCCAGCGAAGACCACGGCATGCTGTGCGCCCTACCAGCCCCGCATGGCCCGCTGATTGCCTGGCTAGAAGCGCAGCTACACGAGCATGGCCCCCTAACCTGGAGCGCATTGCAGACCGACTTGGCAGACCATGCTGCGCAAGCGTGGGCAGCGCAATTGATGGCTGACGCGAACGTGGATACCACCAGCGCTGACGACACGGCCACCGAGCTACGCGACCTGCTCAACCGCATGCTGGTGGAGCGCATTGAAGCGCTGCAAACCGAGGCCATCGCGGCGGCCAGCACCGATCCCACCGCCCTGCAGCGCTACAAAGATCTGGGTGATCGCCGGCTTCAATTGGTGAAACAGCTGGAAAAGTCTCAAACGGACGCTATAATGCAGGGTTAGTCAGGCAAGAGCGACAGCAGCACCTCCGGATCAGGCCAAGCGTTGATAAAACCTCAACCGGCCACCCTACCGCAAGGACTGCACGCCAAATGTTCGCCCCCACATCTTGCCCATGGTGATCTAAATTCAGCCTTGAAATTAGTTCACCCACCGCCAACTTAGCCCTGCATCACCACCTGAGGGGGCCTGGAAAGCACATGTTCTGCCCGCCCGATCGTTTTTTTGATGTCCTGAGGTTCTCGCATGCCTGCTCAAAAATCTGCCAAGCCCGTTCAGCCGCCCGCCAAATCCAAGTCGACACCCGCGACCAAGAAAGCCACACCCGTGCCAGCTTCCAAGCCACCCGTTACCAAATCCAAAGCCCAGCTGTTGAAAGAGTCCGCTGACGCGCTGCTGCAAGCCGCAGCAGCCACGAAAAAGAAACCAGGCCGCCCCCCCAAGGCCGCCGCTGAGGCCAGCGATACAGACAAGCCAGCCGCCAAACGTGGCCGTAAGCCCAAGGCGGCAGCTGGTGCGCCGGTGGACGATATGGACATGTCGGACATTGAAGCCGACTTGGTAGGTGAACCCGAAGCAGCCGTAGCGGGTGCCACTGGAGAGAAGGTTAAACCTCTGCGCATGAAGATCAGCAAGGCCAAAGAGCGCGCCTTGATGAAAGAATTTGGTCTGGACGAGACTGTGCTGTCCGAGGAAGACATGGCCAAGCGCCGCGCACGCCTCAAAGCCCTGATCACCCTGGGCAAGACCCGCGGCTACCTAACCCACGGCGAAATCTCCGACCACTTACCCGACAAGCTGGTTGACGCGGAGACGCTGGAGGTTGTGATCTCCATGTTGAACGACATGGGTGTGGCGGTGTACGAACAAACGCCCGATGCAGAAACTCTGCTGCTGAACAACAACGTCTCCACCTCTGCCACGGTGGAAGAGGCCGAAGAAGAAGCCGAAGCAGCTTTGTCAACAGTAGACAGCGAGTTTGGCCGCACCACCGACCCCGTGCGTATGTACATGCGCGAAATGGGCACGGTAGAACTGCTGACCCGCGAAGGCGAAATTGAAATCGCCAAGCGCATCGAAGGCGGCCTGATGGCGATGATGGAAGCGATCTCTGCTTCCCCTGCCACCATCGCCGAAATCCTGCGCTTGGGTGAAGACATCCGCGAAGGCAAAGTCGTTATCACCACCATTGTGGACGGTTTCTCGAACCCCAACGAAGCCGACGACTACGTGGCTGAGGAAGACTTCGATGAGTTCGATGAGGCCGACGATGACGACGGCAAAGGCGGCTCCAAAGCGCTGACCAAGAAGCTCGAAGAGCTGAAGAAGCAGGCCCTGGAGCGCTTCGACAAGATGCGCGAACTCTTTGAAAAAGTCCACAAGGTTTACGACAAGGAAGGCTACGGAACGCCCAGCTACATCAAGGCCCAGAAGGCTTTGAGTGAAGAGTTGATGTCCATCCGCTTCACCGCCAAGGCGATTGAAAAGCTGTGCGACATGGTGCGCGGCCAGGTAGACGACATTCGCAAGAAAGAGCGCGAGCTGCGTCGCATCATTGTGGACAAGTGCGGCTACCCGCAAGAAAACTTCATCGCTGATTTCAGTGGCCGTGACAAGAACAACAACAAGGTCGCTAGCCAGTTGTTGAACTTGAAGTGGATTGAAAAGCAAGCAGCTGCCGGGAAGCCCTGGAGCGCCATCATGGGCCGCAACATCCCGCCGGTGCAAGATCTGCAGCAAAAGCTGACCGACTTGCAATCACGCGTGGTCGTACCTTTGGATCAGCTCAAAGATATCAACAAGTTCATGAACGCGGGTGAGTACGCTTCGCGTGCGGCCAAGAAGGAAATGATCGAGGCCAACTTGCGTTTGGTCATCTCGATCGCCAAAAAATACACCAACCGGGGTTTGCAGTTCCTGGATCTGATCCAGGAAGGCAACATCGGTCTGATGAAGGCGGTAGATAAATTTGAATACCGCCGCGGCTACAAGTTCTCGACGTATGCTACTTGGTGGATTCGCCAGGCCATCACGCGCTCGATTGCCGACCAGGCGCGCACCATCCGTATCCCGGTGCACATGATCGAAACCATCAACAAGATGAACCGCATCAGCCGCCAGCACTTGCAAGAATTTGGCTTTGAGCCGGATGCATCGGTGTTGGCCGAGCGCATGGAGATTCCAGAAGACAAGATCCGCAAGATCATGAAGATCGCCAAAGAGCCGATCTCGATGGAAACGCCGATTGGTGACGATGATGACAGCCATTTGGGCGACTTCATCGAAGACGGTGCCAACACCGCGCCGATGGAAGCGGCGATGCAAGCCGGCCTGCGCGATGTGGTCAAAGACATTCTGGACAGCCTGACACCGCGTGAAGCCAAAGTGCTGCGTATGCGGTTTGGTATTGAGATGACCTCTGACCACACTTTGGAAGAAGTAGGCAAGCAGTTTGACGTGACGCGAGAGCGTATTCGCCAGATTGAAGCCAAGGCGCTGCGCAAACTCAAGCACCCGAGCCGCTCGGACAAGCTGCGCAGCTTTACCGACACACTGTAATCTTGCAAACCCCGTACACCCTGGCGGGTGTGATGGGGTGGCCGGTGGGCCACTCCCGCTCGCCCACCATCCACAACCACTGGATGGCCGAGCACAACCTGCGCGGCGCATATGTACTACTGCCGGTGGCACCCGACCATCTGGAGCAAGCCCTGCGCGCCCTGCCCGTGCTGGGTTTTTCGGGTTGCAACCTGACGATTCCGCACAAAGTGGCAGCGCTGTCCATCGTTGACCGGATAGACCCCCTGGCTGCGCGCATTGGCGCAATCAACTGCATCGTCGTGGAGGCGGACGGCAGCCTCTCGGGCCGCAACACCGACGCCTTTGGCTATGTACAAAGCCTGAAAGATGCCCGACCCGACTGGCGGGCTGACGCGGGCCCGGCATTGGTGCTGGGCGCTGGAGGTGCAGCCCGTGCCGTAATTGCCGGTTTGCTGGATTCTGGTGTGCCTTCCATACGCCTCACCAACCGCAGCGCAGACAAAACTTTAGAGTTGGTGGAGGTGTTTGGCTCGCGCGTGAGTCGGCTTGATTGGTCTGAACGCCACGCCGCATTAGATGGCGCTGCGTTACTCGTCAACACAACCAACTTAGGGATGCAAGGCCAGCCGACACTGGATTTGGACCTGCGTCTTTTAGCACCGCAAGCCTTGGTGTCTGACGTGGTTTACGTTCCACTTGAAACACCACTGCTATCCGCTGCGCGGCTGCGTGGCAATGCCACGGTGAATGGTTTGGGAATGTTATTGAATCAAGCCAGGCCTGCGTTTGAAGCTTGGTACGGTGTCATGCCAAATTTGTCGCAGAAGCTGCTCGACAAGGTGCGCGCCACCCTTTAATCGTGCCGTCTAGGCAATCACTTTGCTAGAACGGTCCATCACAAAACTAAAAGCAAAGTGCAAGGCATCTTCCATCGATAGTTCAATGGCGTGCCGTTCGCGTTCGGTCAGGTAGAACATCATGTCAACGTCGTGGCGCACGTACCGCGGGGGCAGGCGATTGAGCGCCACGCATGCCACATCGGAGAGCATATCGATGGTGAACTCTGGATGGTCATCAGAGCGCTTGGCGACCTCTTCAAAAATCAGCCGCTCAAAATAATTGTGGACTTGCTCGAAATTGAACACCATGGGCTTCTCCAATTCACCGCCCAGTTGGGCCTTGTGCGAGCGACCTTAGCATTTCCCCAACGCGCTGACAATAGGCAAGAACGCGGCGCTTTTCACAGCCACAACACCCAGCGCGATTTTTACTGCCCTAAGCTATGAAACTTGTAGCACCCAAAAATCTGCGATATAGTTCGCGCTGCTGTAGGCCAGTGACGATTTATCAGCGTGGCATTGCGCGGTTACGGTCCGAGTCGACAATTAGGAGAGGTAGTTAATGAATTCAAAAGAATCGGTCGCGATCGGCCAATTGCTGGGGCTGCTGGAGTCCCGCTATGCGATGCGCGTCCTGTGGGCCCTGCGCGACGGCCACGCCCAAACATTTCGTCTCCTGCAAGACAGTGTCGGCAGCATTACCCCCAACACTCTGAACACCCGAATCAAAGAATTGCGTGAGGCAGGATTACTGACCCACGGTTCCGACGGCTACTGTGTCACGGCCTCCGGTGCCGATCTGTTGAAGCGCTTGGGCGACTTGCAGGCATTTGCTACCAAGTGGTCCGCCGGCTTGGTGAAGAAAGCCAAGTAACCTAACCGGCGCGCCGCGGGCTCGCTTTGTGCCGGCGCTGCATTCTCTTAGTGAAAGACAGGTCCAGCCTGTCTTTTTTTGTGTGCGGCATAATTTGGTGTTTTGCGGCTAAGGCCCGGATAAAACCGGCGTTAGTAGCTACTTATTTCATAGCAAAAGGATCACCATGCAAACCACAGCCAGCGGACTCCAGTACGACGACACCATCGAAGGCGACGGCCCAGCGGCCACCAAAGGCCAAAGCGTCACGGTGCATTACACCGGATGGCTCTACAACGATGGCGTGCAGGGCACCAAATTTGACTCCAGCAAAGACCGCAACGACCCCTTTGTATTCAGTTTGGGCGCGGGCATGGTAATTCGCGGATGGGACGAAGGCGTAGCTGGCATGAAGGTCGGCGGCGCACGCACGCTGATCATCCCGTCGGCCTTGGGCTATGGAGCGCGTGGTGCGGGCGGGGTGATCCCGCCGAACGCAACCCTCAAATTTGACGTTGAGTTGCTCAAAGTCGCGGGTTAAATAGACAGGGGGGCTAAAAACCCCTTGAAACTCTGTTCTAAGCCCCCAATTTGGGGGCTTAGAAGTTTCTATTCGCCAAGATTTCTCGACCAACCCACACTTTCACCCCGTCTAGCACCTGACCCAGCATGTCCGACAACGCCAATACCCCCGAACCTACCGTGCCAAACTCTCACAACGCAACCCCTGAAGAGATCATGGCGGCCCTGGCCTCCCCGGAGTCCGAACTGGCCCGGGTACAAGCCGACTTCGCTGCGCTGCAAGCCAAAAGCGCCGAGCTGGCCGACCAGTACCTGCGCGCCAAAGCCGATGTTGAAAACGCCCGCCGTCGCGCAGATGACGAAATTTCAAAGGCACGGAAGTTTGCGGTTGAATCCTTCGCTGAAAGCCTGTTACCAGTGGCCGATAGCCTGGAAGCCGGGCTGATCATCAAAGATGCCACCAACGAACAGATCCGCGAAGGCGCACAAGCCACCTTGCGGCAGTTGCATGCTGCGCTGGAGCGCAATAAGGTCGTGGCCATCAACCCGGTATCGGCTGAGAAGTTTGATCCGCACCAACACCAAGCCATCAGCGTGGTGCCGGCTGAGCAGGAGGCCAATACCGTGGTTAGCGTGCTGCAAAAAGGCTATCTGATTGCCGACCGCGTCTTACGCCCAGCCCTGGTCACAGTCGCTGCACCAAAATAAAGCCAGCTTGAAATTGGGCCCTCCAGCCACATCTTCACTGCATCTGAATTTTTTATCGAAAACCTTGTGGGACAGATTTAAAACTGCCCTCAACAGACACTAGGAGTAAATCATGGGACGAATTATTGGTATTGACTTGGGAACCACCAACAGCTGTGTAGCCATCATGGAAGGCAATACGCCCAAAGTGATCGAGAACGCAGAGGGCGCGCGTACCACCCCTTCCATCATCGCCTACCAAGAAGACGGCGAAGTGCTGGTCGGCGCGTCCGCCAAGCGCCAGTCCGTGACCAATCCGAAAAACACCCTGTACGCGGTCAAACGTCTGATCGGCCGCAAGTACAGTGAGAAGGAAGTGCAAAAGGACATCGATTTGATGCCCTACAAGATTGCCGCTGCCGACAACGGTGACGCCTGGGTCGAAGTGCGCGGCAACCGCATGGCCCCGCAACAGGTCAGCGCCGACATTCTGCGCAAGATGAAAAAGACCGCCGAAGACTACCTCGGCGAAGAAGTGACAGACGCGGTGATTACGGTACCCGCCTACTTCAATGACGCACAGCGCCAAGCCACTAAAGACGCTGGCCGCATTGCCGGTTTGGACGTCAAGCGCATCATTAATGAGCCCACAGCGGCTGCGCTGGCTTTTGGCCTGGACAAGAACGAAAAGGGCGACCGCAAGATCGCTGTGTACGACTTGGGTGGCGGCACGTTTGACGTGTCCATCATCGAAATTGCCGATGTGGATGGTGAAAAACAATTTGAAGTGTTGTCCACCAACGGCGACACCTTCTTGGGCGGCGAAGACTTTGACCAACGCATCATCGACTTCATCATCACCGAGTTCAAGAAAGAGCAAGGCGTGGATCTGGGCAAAGACGTGCTGGCCCTGCAGCGCCTGAAGGAAGCCGCCGAGAAGGCCAAGATTGAGCTCTCCAGCAGCGCCCAGACTGATATCAACCTGCCCTACGTGACAGCCGATGCCTCTGGCCCTAAGCACTTGAACATCAAGCTCACCCGTGCCAAGCTGGAAAGCTTGGTCGAAGAATTGATCGAGCGCACCATGGCCCCGTGCCGGATGGCCATCAAGGATGCGGGCGTCAATGTGGCCGACATTCACGACGTGATTTTGGTCGGCGGTATGACCCGCATGCCCAAGGTGCAAGAGAAGGTCAAAGAGCTGTTTGGCAAAGAGCCACGCAAGGACGTGAACCCCGATGAGGCCGTGGCCGTGGGCGCTGCGATTCAAGGCCAGGTCTTGAGCGGTGACCGTAAGGACGTGCTGTTGTTGGATGTCACACCCTTGTCCCTGGGTATCGAAACCATGGGCGGTGTGATGACCAAGATGATCACTAAGAACACCACCATTCCGACCAAGTTTGCACAAACTTTCTCAACCGCGGAAGACAACCAGCCTGCCGTGACGATCAAGGTTTTTCAGGGCGAGCGCGAGATTGCTGTGGGCAACAAGATGCTGGGCGAGTTCAACCTCGAAGGTATTCCACCAGCATCTCGCGGTACGCCGCAAATTGAAGTGTCGTTTGACATTGACGCCAACGGCATCTTGCACGTGGGTGCTAAGGACAAAGGCACCGGCAAAGAGAACAAGATCACCATCAAAGCCAACTCCGGTTTGTCTGAGGCGGAGATTCAGCAAATGGTGAAAGACGCCGAATTGAACGCTGCTGACGACAAGAAGAAACTCGAACTCGTGCAAGCCAAGAACACCGCCGACAGCAATATGCACAGCGTGAAGAAGAGCTTGGCCGAGTACGGCGACAAGCTCGAGGCGGGTGAGAAAGAAAAGATCGAGGCAGCTATCAAAGACCTCGAAGAAGCACTCAAGAGCGATGATAAGGCCCGCATTGAAGACAAAGGCAACGCCCTGATGACCGCCAGCCAAAAGCTGGGCGAGAAGATGTATGCCGACCAGCAAGCCAAGCAAGCGGCTGAGGCCGGCGCTGGCCCGGAAAGTGCTGCACCGCAAGACCACGCAGCCCATAGCCAATCGTCAGCCAAACCCGACGATGACAATGTGGTGGATGCGGAAGTCAAAGAAGTCAAAAAAGGCTGATTGTCAGGACATTAGCGAATCGCTAAACACTGACCACGCGCGCCGCGTTGGACGCCCCCTAGCGACCAACGCGGCTTTTGTGTTGTAACCAGGCGCAGAGAGAACATGGCCAAAAGAGACTATTACGAAACCCTGGGCGTTGCCAAAAACGCGTCAGAAGAAGACATCAAAAAGGCCTACCGCAAGCTGGCCATGAAGCACCACCCCGACCGCAATCAGGGTGACAGCTCGAAGGTGGCTGAAGAGAAATTCAAAGAAGGCAAGGAAGCCTATGAAATGCTGTCCGATGCGCAAAAGCGCGCCGCCTACGACCAGTATGGCCACGCGGGTGTAGACCCCAACCGCGGTGGCGGCGGAGCCGATGGCTACGGTGGATTTGCAGAAGCTTTTGGCGATATCTTTGGCGACATGTTTGGCCAGCAACGCGGCCGTGGAGCGGCCGGTGGTCGCCAAGTGTTCCGTGGGGGCGACCTGAGCTACGCCATGGAAATCACCATGGAAGAAGCAGCCAAGGGCAAAGACGCCCAGATCCGTATTCCGAGCTGGGACAACTGCGAGGTCTGCAAAGGCAACGGTGCCAAAGCCGGCACCCAGGTCAAGACCTGCGGCACGTGCAGCGGCGCAGGTACCGTGCAAATGCGCCAAGGTTTTTTCAGCGTGCAGCAAACCTGCCCGACCTGCCGAGGCACAGGCAAAGTAATTCCTGAACCCTGCACCGCGTGCAGCGGCCAAGGCAAGATCAAGCGCCAGAAGACACTCGAAGTCAAAATCCCCGCTGGTATCGACGGTGGCATGCGCATCCGCTCTGCGGGCAATGGCGAGCCGGGCACCAACGGCGGCCCACCGGGCGATCTGTACATCGAAATTCGTATCAAGAAGCACGACATTTTTGAACGCGAAGGCGATGACCTGCATTGCTCGGTGCCCATCAGCATGGTGACGGCCGCCCTGGGAGGTGAAATTGAAGTACCCACCTTGGCTGGCAAAGCTGCCATTGACATCCCCGAGGGTACGCAAAGTGGTAAGCAGTTCCGCCTACGCGGCAAGGGCATCAAAGGTGTTCGCTCCAGCTACCCGGGTGATTTGTATTGCCACATTTCGGTGGAGACACCGGTCAAGCTTAGTGAGCACCAGCGCAAGCTACTCAAAGAACTGGATGACTCTTTCAAAAAAGGCGGTAGCAAACACTCCCCCACGGGAGACAGCTGGACAGATCGTTTGAAGAAAATGTTTAGCTGAGCAGCGTCGCGCTCGCGCGCGCCATAGGCCTCGACAAAGCCGCCTGGTCTTTTTAGGATCTGGCGGCTTTTTTCCGGGCGCGGCGCAAAATACACCTATCCCCACCGCCCCACCCTGCTGACTTCAACACCCTACGGTATGACTGCCCCCTTGCACCTGACCGCTGCCTTCTACAAGTTTGTTGACTTGCCCGACTACGCACAGCGCCGCGCGCCGCTGCTAGCGGTGTGCGAGCAGCACGGGGTGAAGGGATTGATTTTGTTGGCGCGTGAGGGCATCAACAGCACCATTGCCGGGCCGGAAGCGGGCGTGCAGTCCGTACTGGCCTATTTGCGCAGCGACCCCCACTTTGCCGATCTGCAGCACAAGGAATCGTGGTCTGAGCGCGCGCCGTTTTACCGTATGAAAGTGCGCCTGAAAAAAGAAATCGTCACGCTGGGTGTGCCGGGTATCAGCCCCACCCACATGGCCGGCACCTATGTGAAACCGGCCGACTGGAACGCGCTGATTGCCGACCCCGACGTGGTGGTGGTGGACACGCGCAACGACTACGAGGTGGAAATTGGCACGTTTGCCCATGCGGTAAACCCCCATCTCAAGTCATTTTCGGAGCTACCCAAGTGGGTTGAAAATGCCGAGCGCTTGGGTACAGCCCCTGGCAAGAAACCCAAGGTCGCCATGTTTTGCACCGGTGGCATTCGCTGCGAAAAATCGACCGCCCTGATGCGCACGCTGGGCTACGACGAGGTCTACCACCTGGAGGGCGGCATCCTGAAATACCTGGAGACCGTGCCGCCGGAGCAAAGCCTGTGGGAAGGTGAATGCTTTGTGTTTGACGAGCGCGTGTCGGTGGGCCACGCCCTGGTGCCGGGCGCGCATGCGCTGTGCCGCGCCTGCCGCCAGCCGCTGCAAGAGGGGGCCACAGCATCACCGCTGTTTGAAGCGGGCGTAAGCTGCCCACGCTGCCACGCCCACACCAGCGATACGCAAAAGAACAGCGCCCGCGAACGCCAGCGCCAGTGGGAACTGGCCAAATCGCGCGCACAAACGCACATTGGTGCCAAGCAAGCGGGATGACACTCCCAATTCTTTACTCGTTCCGCCGCTGCCCCTACGCCATGCGCGCACGCTTGGCTTTGCTAGCCAGCGGGGTAGTGTGTGAATTGCGCGAGGTAGTGTTGGCCCACAAACCCGCGGAGTTGCTGCTGGCATCACCCAAAGGCACCGTACCCGTGCTGGTGTTGCCCGATGGCCAGGTGCTGGAGCAAAGCCTGGATATTGCGCTGTGGGCCCTGTCTGCCCACGACCCGCAGAGTTGGCTACCGCCCACAGGGCCGCTACGCGATGGCGCACTGCATTGGATTGCCCAATGCGATGGTGATTTCAAACACCACCTGGACCGCTACAAATACCCGCACCGCTACGCCCTGCCCGATGGGCTGGCGCACCGCGCTTTAGGGACGGAGTTTTTGAATCGGCTCAACGCCCAACTGGCCACGCATGGCAGCCTGGGCCACGCCGGCTGGGGTTTGGCAGACGCCGCCGTCGCTCCCTTTGTGCGCCAGTGGGCACACACCGATGCGGCGTGGTTTGCAGAGCAACCCTGGCCCGCGTTGCAGCCGTGGCTGTCAGACTTTGAAGCGTCGGCCGACTTTGCGCGGGTGATGCGCAAAACGCCAGGCTGGGTGCCGGGCGCTGATCGTGTTCTGTTTCCTGAATGATTGCTATTGTTTTGATAGCTACAAACTCAATAAACACCCGGGCCAGAGGCACTTTTAGCTCTAAAAACGTCCAGAAATCGCTAAAAACGCCGATTTTGGGCAGCGCAGGCTGATTACGCACCCGATTGAAGCTTGCATTTAATCTTGCCAACGTTTGCGCAATGCGACCATCCGGCACAGATGGAGCCGCTCTTGCCTGCCGACCACCGGCTGGGCGCTTTGCTGGAGCAAGCCTACGACCTGATCCGCACCAGCGACCAACTGGCAGGCAAGTGCCAGGCTGGGGCGCTAGACGGCTTGCGCAGCCTCTTGCGGGCCATGAACTCGTACTACACCAATCGCATCGAGGGTCAGCACACCCTGCCGGTAGAAATTGAGCAGGCCCTGCGCAACGACTACGCCAAAGACAGCGACAAGGCCCGCCGCCAACGCCTATGTATTTGCAGACCGGAATCGTTGTAGCGGTCTTGATCATGTTGCTTGATGGTGGCAGTCGGCGTATCCCGCTTCGCTCGCGAGATAGAAGACAAGGCGCTCTGGTTCAAGCACTTGAGTGCATAGTGTCATTTCAAATTGAAAAATGGCATGGTGAGCAACGTATCGGTCCCTGTACCGGCATCAAACTGAGGGCTAACACGGAAGCGAACATTCCTTCGCCACGAACCGCCTGTGCAATACCGATCTCCGTTTCGTTCGTTGGGCCGCGTTACTCCCGCGTCAAGGCGTTATCGCAACCTTGAGAACCCCGTCACGCTGGTGGCTGAACAACGCGTAAGCCGCCTCAATGTCGTCGAGCTTAAAGCGGTGCGTCACCATCGCACCCAGATCCACGCGCTTGGCTTGGATCACCGACATCAGCCGCCGCATGCGCTCCTTGCCGCCTGGGCACAGGGTGGTGATGATGCGGTGGTCACCCAGGCCGGCCGCAAATGGGCCCAGAGGAATCTTCAGATCGGTGGAGTACACGCCCAGGCTGGACAAGGTGCCGCCGGGGCGCAGCACGCGCAGACAGGCTTCAAAGGTCTGCTGCGTTCCCAGCGCCTCGATGGAAGCGTCGACGCCGCGTCCGTTCGTGAGCCGCATGATTTCCTCGACCGGGTCGACCTTGCTGGCGTCGATGACGTGGTCCGCCCCCATCTTGAGCGCCATGGCCAAGCGCTCGGGCAGGCGATCCACGCCGATAACCAGACTGGCACCGCTAAGCTTGGCCCCCGCCGTTGCGCACAAGCCGATGGGGCCTTGTGCGAACACCGCCACCGTGTCGCCGATGCGAATGCCGGCGCTCTCCGCGCCACCGAAACCAGTCGACATAATGTCTGGGCACATCAGCACCTGCTCGTCGGTGAGCTCATCGGGCACCGGTGCGAGGTTGGCCATCGCGTCAGGCACCAGCACGTACTCCGCCTGGCAGCCGTCGATGGTGTTGCCGAACTTCCAGCCGCCCATCGGCTTCCAGCCGTGCGCGGTGCCTGCGCCGTCTTGCGCGCAGAAGCCGCACAGGCAGGCGTTGCTCCAGCCACTGGGTGTGATGGCACCGGCGATCACGCGCTGTCCTTCCTTGTAGCCTTTGACGGCTGAGCCCAGCTTCTCGATCACGCCGACCGGCTCGTGCCCGATTGTCAAACCCTTGGCCACCGGGTACTCGCCCTTGAGGATGTGCACATCGGTACCGCAGATCGTGGTGGTCGTGACTCGCATCAGGGCGTCCAGAGGTCCGACCGCCGGGATCGGTTTGTCGTCGATCACGATGCGCCCCGGTTCCACGAATACGGCAGCTTTCATCTGGGTCATGCGGTTCTCCGGTTGATGGACATTCGACAGCAGCCGCACGCCGGGTGGGTCGGGCGGGTCGAGCCGCCGGGTCTGCGGGGAGTGGCGCGCCCGGCCTTTTCTGCACGACCGTGACCGGCATCGGCTCCCCCTGCAGCACACGCGGCGATACCGATCGAAGCAGGGCGCGGGGCGGGTCATCGGGTACGGGCGCCGACGGCTGGCTCGAAGCGATCCGCCAGCGCCGGGCGACGACGGCGATCCCGACCGCCGACTCGATGAGCAGTGTCGCGACGATGATGGTCAGTCGCTGCAGCGCAGTCACGCAGAATGGATTTCGTCGGTTCGTTCATCGGCGCTGCAGATCAGCGCGCGTGCGGCATGCCTCTCCTGTGCTGGATCAGGTCGCCGCTGGCGACTCGACCCGAATCAACACCGACACGTGGCGTGCACCATCCGACGATCTGTTTGCGCCGGAGGAAGTGCCAGCCTAAGAAGCACGACCCGAGCCGTCTGTGCGCCAGCGAACACCCGAAGGAGACCGAAGGAACCCGGACTCAGGCCGCCGACGCGGCGTGGCGACGGAGGCCCCACTTGGCCGCTTCGAACCACAACAGGCTCGACGCCGCGGCACCGACCCCGGCCAGCAGCATCACCGGCGACGGCGTGGCGAACGAGAACAAGCCGCTGAGAACAGGAACCCCGAGGATCCCGCCGAGTACGGCGACCGTCGCGACGGCGATCCAGATCAATGCATGGTTCGATGCATCGCGTGCCAGCAGCACGGACCGGTTCCAGAACCGGTTGGCGAAGATCAGGCCAAGGTTCGAAAGCACCAGCACGAAGAACGTCATTGCACGCGCCACATCGTCCGACTTCGAGATGTCTCGCGCCAGCGCGAACACGCCGAGCAGCAGGACCAGCAGGCCCGCGCCTTGCCACAGCCCGCGGATCAGCACGGTCCTGTCGAACAGGCGTGCGTCGGGTCGCCGCGGCGGTACGCGCATCGCATCGGCCTCCAGCGGTTCGGCCTCGAAGACGACCGAACACGCCGGGTCGATGATCAGCTGCAGGAAGACGATGTGCACCGGCATCAACAGCATCGGCCAACCGAACAGCACCGGCAGGATCGACAGCCCGACGATGGGCACGTGCGCCGCGACGACGAAGACGATGGCCTTGCGCAGGTTGGCGAAGACACGGCGCCCATAGCGCACGGCCGTCACCAGCGACGAAAAGTCGTCGTTCAGCAGCACTAGCGCGGCGGCCTCGCGGGCCACGTCGGTGCCACGCGCACCCATGGCCACGCCGATGTGAGCGGCCTTGAGCGCAGGTGCGTCGTTGACGCCGTCGCCCGTCATCGCGACGATATCGCCGCGCGCCCGGAACGCCTGAACCAGCCGCAGCTTTTGCTCCGGCTGCACCCTGCAGAAGACGTTCGTATCGGCGAGTCGCTTGGCCAGGTCTTCGTCATTCAGGGCCGTCAGCTCTGCACCGGTCATGACCTGCCCAGCAGCCGTGATGCCCGCCTGCCGCGCGATGGAGGTGGCCGTCGCCGGGTGGTCGCCGGTGATCATCACCACGCGGATGCCCGCGACGCGCGCCGCCTCGATCGCCGCCTTCACCTCCGCCCGCGGCGGGTCGATCATCCCGACCATACCGAGGTAGGTAAACCCGCGCTCGG
>JBKJOV010000032.1:0-143963 GCA_046595515.1 Rhodoferax sp.
TCATGTAGATCAGGTCGACCTCAATCCCGACATGCCTCAAACCAAGGAGCCTGAAACTCTCAAAAAAGCAGCCTGATTCAACAACCTCATGCGACAACTAGCTTGACAACCGCCGCCCAGGAAGTTGGTGACGTAGAGCTTGCTACCGTCCGGGCTCAAGCGCACGCCCTGGCGCGGTTGGGCAAAGCCTGGGATCACCGCACGGGCCTGGTTGCCAGGGGTGTCGAAGCGGGTGACGGTGCTGCTGGCCTGGTTGTTTACGTACAGGGCGTTGCCGTCTTTGCTCAGCGCAGTGCCAAATGCGCCCGGACCGGCCGCCAGGCGGGACACGGGCTTGAGCGTGGCAGTATCGACGCGCACCACTTCACCCAGGCTGCTGTCGGATACATAGAAAGTTTTTCCGTCCGGTGCAAACACAATGTTGCGGGGCGTGATGTAGCCGGATAGCACGCCGCGAACATCACCCGTCTTGAGGTTGTACACCACGACATCGGGCCGTTCGCTGTACGAGACCACGGCGGTGGTTTCGTCGGGGCTCAGCGCCAGTGAGTTGTTGCGGATATTGCCGTCAAACGTGACCCGTGCGGGCACAGTGGTAAGCACGGGCTCTGCGGCCAGCACCGGAGCAGCAAAGAGTGTGGTGAGGACGGTACTGCAAATGGCAAGTGCGACAAATGGGGATGGGGATAGGTATGGGGAGCGGGACTTCATGGGTGTTCTCATTTCAGGTGACGTTAAAAAAATAGGGCTTATGAGGTAAGACGTAGCGGGGCTTGGTTTTATTCCATGGGTGGCCTTTTATTCGGTTTTAGCCGATCAAGCTGAAGACCCAGCGATTGATCAAGGCGCCACCCACCACAAGCCACACAAACAAAATCAAGGCAAGCAACAGAGGCTTGAAACCGGCTTTGCGAATGGCGGAGAGGTGCGTGGCCAGTCCGAGAGCCGCCATGGCCATGGCCAGCAGGACGGTGTCGATCTCGGTGGTCACGGTCACCCAGCTCTTGGGCAAGAGTTGCAGCGAATTGAAGAGCACCACCCCAACGAAGGCGAACGCAAACCAGGGCACGGTCAACTTGCTTTTGGCTACCGTAGCCTGCGCATGGGCTTGTGATTTAGCACCGTCCCGCGCCAACCAGGCGGACAGCAGGATGAGGAAAGGTGCCAGCATCATGACCCGGACCATTTTTGCGATCACCGCAGTGTCGGCCGCATGGGGTCCGACCGCGCGCGCAGCGGCTACCACCTGGGCCACCTCGTGAATAGTGGAGCCCACATAAATGCCAAAGCCATCCGCACCGCCGGGAATCAGTGGCCACTGTTGATTCAACGCAAACAGCATTGGGTATAAAAATATGGCCACGGTGCCGAACACCACCACCGTAGCCACCGCCACCGTGACCTGCTCTGCGCGGGCTTTAACGACCGGTTCTGCCGCCATCACTGCGGCGGCTCCACATATAGAACTGCCCGCACCGATCAGCATGGCCGTCTTGCGGTCCATGCCCAGCCAGCGGATGCCAATGAAACATGCCAAGGCGAAGGTCGATCCGAGCACGATGGCATCGGTGGCGACGCCCGCCCATCCGACGTGCCCGATGTCTTGCACCGTCAGGCGCAAGCCGTAGAGCACAACCCCCAGGCGAAGCAGGTTCTGTTTGGAGAAGTTCACGCCAGGACCGCTGGCAGTGGCGAATCGTGGGTAGACCGTGTTACCCACCAGCATGCCCAAGACGATGGCCAGTGTCAGGGCGCTGAAACCGTGGTCTTGCAGCCAAACAATTTTTCCCAAGCCAATGCCGAGCGCTGCCAGTGCAGCACTGAGTGCGACGCCAGGTAGTACGCGTTGGGTATCACTGACCCAGGAGGGCGTTCGGCTTTCTTCGGGGGACATCAGTGTGGTGGTCATGGCTAATCTACTGCGGTTGTGTGAATTTCTGTGGTGTAGCCCCGAATGTAGTGATGGGCTATTCAACTGTAAAACAACTTATTCCGCTAAGATATAGCTATTCAGTCACTATACAAACGACGGAGTCACATGACCTATGGATGTCCTGCGCCTGACCCTGCGGCAATTGCAGATCTTTGTAGCCGTTGCCCGTAGCGGCAGTACCACGGCAGCCAGTGCAGAGATTGCGTTGTCGCAATCAGCCACCAGTTCGGCCGTCAACGAGCTGGAGCGCCTGCTCTCGCTACGCTTGTTTGACCGCTCAGGCAAACGTCTTTTGCTCAACGACAACGGCCGCACGCTGCTGCCGCAGGCCCTGGCCTTGCTGGATGGGGCGGCCAGTATCGAGCGCATGGCGCGCGACGGCGGTGCGCAGGCACAGTCCCTGCGCATTGGGGCGAGCACAACCATTGGCAACTATGTATTGCCAAAATTACTGAAACGTTTTTTGTCAGATCAGCCCCAGGACCACGCGCTGGGTTGGAAGTCCAAAGTCACCATCGCCAACACGGAGGCTATTTGCGATGCTGTGGCCGCATTTGAACTAGACGTCGGTTTGATTGAAGGCCCCAGCCACCAGCCGGCCTTGTCTGCAACACCCTGGCTGCAAGACGAACTGGTGGTGGTGGCAGGCGCACCCGGCCCTGGTGGGCCCCATATTCAAAGCGGGGACGGAGCAGGCAAGCTGCCGCTCAAAGCGCTCAGGGACATGGTTTGGCTGTTACGTGAACCTGGCTCTGGCACCCGCGAGGCCACGGACCAACTGCTGCTGCCCCACCTTCGCGCCTACCGACGCAGCATGGAGCTGGGCAGCTCGGAAGCCATCAAATCTGCGGCGGCAGAGGGGCTGGGCGTGGCTTGCCTGTCGCACTGGGTCGTCAGTGATTGGCTGGCAACGGGCCGCGTGCAAAGGCTCACAACCACCCTGCCGAAAATGACACGGCAGTGCTATTGGGTGGTACACCGGGACAAGCAGATGACGCCCGCCTTGCGCGACTTCATGGCGCAGGCAAGTAGCCTTTAGACATTAGGCGTCGGGCGTCGGGCGTTGGGCGTTGGGCGTTCGACATTCGTAATGGAGGCAAATTCTCATCAGCATGGGCCGCCCGCCAGGCTCACCTCCAGGACGCACATTGCAGTCACAATCGGCAAGCCAACGGCGTTGAATGCGCCATTTGTTCTTCTTTCAACAGGTACCTCACCATGCTCACCGTCCACCACCTAGAGACCTCACGCTCACAGCGCATACTGTGGTTGCTGGAGGAGCTGAATGTTCCGTATACGCTCAAGACCTACAAACGCGACCCCAAAACGCGGCTGGCCCCAGCGGCCCTGAAAAAAGTGCACCCCTTGGGCAAATCCCCCGTAGTCACCGACGACGGCGAAACCTTTGCTGAATCGGGTGCCATCATCGAATATTTGGCAGAGCGCTATGGCAGCCAGGGTACGGGTGAAGTGGCGCACCTGGTGCCTGCACCAGGCACCCCAGAGCACCGCCAGTGCCGCTTCTGGATGCACTACGCGGAGGGCTCACTGATGAATTGGATGGTGATGAAGCTGGTGTTCATGACTGTGCCAACCCAACCCATGCCATTCTTTGTCCGGCCTATTGCGCGGGCGCTGTGTAGGGCAGTGCAAGCTAAATTGATTGACCCGAACATCACCACTGCGCTTGGCTTCATTGACGCCCACTTGGGCAAGCACCCTTGGTTTGCTGGCGAACAGCTCACCATCGCCGATTTTCAAATGAGCTTTGCGGTAGAGGCCGCGCTCTCGCGCAGCAAAGACGCTGCCACCTATCCCAAGCTGCAGGCCTATGGCGCGCGCCTGCAGGCGCGGCCAGCCTACCAGCGGGCCATCCAAAAAGGTGGCCCGGTGATCATGCGCTAGTTATTTCGGCGCCAACTCGCGGGCAAAAAACGCTTCTGTGGCATGCAAGCGATGCTTCTTGCTGGCTGGCGTTGCCAGGCCATGCTTTGCGCCAGGGTAGGTCAGCAAATCAAACTGCGTGCCCTGCTTGACCAAGGCATCAATCAGGCTGGTGGTGTTGGTAAACAGCACGTTGTCATCCGCCATGCCGTGGATCAAGAGCAGGCGCGAAGTCAGGCCCGGTAGCTGCGCAAACACACTGCTTTGCGCATAGCCCGCAGGGTTCTCTTGGGGCGTTTGCATAAAGCGCTCGGTGTAATAGGTGTCGTACAGGGCCCAGTCGGTCACGGGCGCGCCCGACACGCCAGCCTTGATGCGGTCTGACGCCGCGTTGAGCAGGCGCAGGGTCATAAAGCCGCCATAGCTCCATCCCGACACACCGATACGCGCCGGGTCCACAAAACTCTGCTGGCGCAACCAGTCAATGCCCACCAGTTGGTCTTGCACTTCGGTCTGGCCCATGTGCTGGTAAATCACATCGGTGAACGCCCGCTCACGGCGGCTACTGCCCCGGTTGTCGAGCTTGAACACCACATAACCCTTTTGCGCCATGTATTGCTCAAACGGATCGTCCCACTGGCGCCTGACGTTTTGCACACCGGGGCCACCGTACACGGTGAGGAATACCGGGTAGCGCTTGGCCGCATCAAAGCCCAGGGGCTTTTTGAGCGCGTAGTGCATCACTTGCCCATCGGCTGCTTTCAGGGTGCCGAATTCTGTGGGCACGTGGCTGACCCTGAATGGCGCATAGGGGTGGGTCGCATTGAGTTCATTGCGCTCCACCCACGCCACAAAGCTACCGTCGGCTTGGTGAATGCTGACTTGGGGTGGCGTAGTGGGATCTGAGAAAGTATCCACAAAGACCTGGCCAGTCTTTGAAAAATGCGCCATGTGGGTGCCCAGGGCTTGGGTGATGCGCTTGGGTGCGTTGGCCGTGCTGCCGTTCAAGGCCACGGCATAGACCTGTTGGTCGATCACCGCATCCCGGTTGCTTGCTACAAATACTTGTCCGCCTGATTCATCCACGGCCAGCACGTCGTCAATGCCCCAATCCCCTGAAGTCAAGGCGCGCGGCGCGGCGCCATCCAGGTCAATCAGATACGCATGGTTGCGGCCGCTGCGCTCGGATTGCCACACCATGGCGCGGCGGGTTTTTAGAAACTGCGGTGGCTCGCTCACATTGACCCAAGTGGCAGAAGTTTCCGTCAGTACGGTGCGTTGCTGGCCTGTGGCTTGGGCCCATGCGATCAGGTCTAAGCGCTTCATGTTGCGGGTCTGGCGCTGGAACACCAGGTCTTTTGCATCGGCACTCCAATCGGCGCGGATCAGATAAATGTCTTTATCGGGGCCCAAGTCCACCGCTTGCGTTGCGCCTGACGTCACATCCACCACCTGCAGCGATACCAAGACATTGGCCTCGCCTGCGGCGGGGTAGCGTTGCTCCACCACGTCGGCGCGGTTGGCATGAATCTCAAAACGCCGCACCAGATTCACGGGTGACTCGTCAAAGCGCTTGTACGCAATACGTGCATCGTCGGGCGACCACCAGTAGCCACTGGTTTGGCCCATTTCTTCCTGCGCCACAAACTCGGCTTCAGCGTTATGGATGCTCCCACCGCCATCGTGGGTGAGTTGGCGCTCGGTACCACTGGCCAAGTCTTGAATGAACAAGTTTTGCCCGCGCACAAACGACAGGTATTTGCCTTTGGGTGAAATTTTGGCATCCAGCACATCACCGCTGGCCACCTTGCGCGCCTGGTCGGGTGTGGCCAGATCCACCAGGTACAGACTACCCGCCAGGGGGATTAACAACTGCTTGCCGTCGGGCGACCAGCTATAGCTGTTGATGCCCTTGAAACTGGCACTGCGATCCCGCTCGCGGCGGGCCTGCTCGGCTGCGGACAACACCTCTTTCGGGGCCAATACGGTGGAGTTGACTAAGCGACGCGCAGCCTTGTCCTTCAGGTGGTATTCCCAGACATCGAGTTGAAACTGGTTGTCGGCCCGGCCGCGCAAAAACGTCACCCGGCTCCCGTCGGGCGACATCTGCAGACCGCGCACGGCTGGTCCTGACAGAGCAGGATCGTCATGCAACCGGTCAATGGTGAGACGCTCCGCGATGGCGGGGGAGGTGATGGACATCAATAGGACCCAGGATAAGTAAACAAAGAGGTGCCGAAGCGTGCGAACCGATGCGGGCATTGGAGAGTGGCAGGCAGTGGGCGGCATGTGCAAAATTATGGTTGAGTTGGCATCATAAAGCCGACGCCATGACCATCGGCCACCAGCACTCGGCGGGGCAATAGGTTGGACTTTTCCGCGACACGCGATTGCGTCTACATTTGGGTTCCAATACACGTGTCGAGCGCTACAAGTGCATCCCGTCGACTGCACAACCCCGCCCAGCACCGCATCCCCGAACGCACTAAAAGGATTCTTTATGCTGCTGCAAACCACCCGCCGCACCCTTGCCGTGGCAGCCTTGTTGGGTAGCTTGCTATCCCAAGCCAGTTGGGCCCAAAGCGCACCCGTGCGTGTGGGCTCCAAGATCGACACCGAAGGAGCCCTCTTGGGAAGCATCATTGTTCAGGTGTTGGAAGCCAATGGAATCAAAACTGAAAACAAGATCCGCTTGGGCAACACCAAAATTGTGCGCAGCGCAATCCTGGCTGGGGAGATAGACATCTACCCGGAGTACACCGGAAATGGGGCTTTCTTCTTTTCTGATGAAAAAAACGCCGCCTGGAAGAATGCCAAAGCTGGCTTGGATCTGGTGCGTCAACGGGACGCCAGCCAACACAAAATTATCTGGCTGGATGCTGCCCCCGCCAATAACACGTGGGCCATAGCCCTGCGTAAAGACATTGCTACTAGCCACAAGCTGACGTCGTTGGCAGATTTGGGGCGCTGGATATCGGGGGGTGGCGCGTTCAAGTTAGCAGCCTCGGCGGAGTTCATTGAACGCTCAGACGCGCTACCCGCTTTTCAGACCGCGTACGGCTTCAAACTCAAGCCAGACCAATTGCTGAGTTTGGCAGGTGGCGACACGGCGGTCACCATCAAGGCGGCTGCGGAAAATACCTCTGGCGTGAATGGCGCAATGGCCTACGGAACCGATGGCGCAGTGGCTGCCTTGGGTCTGGTAATTTTGACTGATCCGCTGGGAATTCAACCCGTCTACGCGCCGGCCCCCGTCGTGCGCGAATCGGTACTTGCTACCAACCCAAAAATCAAAACGGCGTTGGCTCCGGTGTTCAAGACCTTGGACAGCGTGACCTTGCAGACCCTGAATGCCCAAATTGTTCTGGAAGGAAAAGACGCCAAAAAAGTGGCAACCGACTACCTGAAGGCCAAGGGTTTCATCAAAGGTTGAACCCGGACGTTCAAGTCTTTTGGTGCCCACCGTGTCGCTCCTCCTGAAGCCGGACGTGCCAAAACCAGTAGCACTTTTGGTGCTGTCAGCGCTGTGTGTCGCTACCTTGGCGTGGCTGCCGTTGGTCAACGCGGCCCCCAATCGCCTGTTGAGCGGCCTTGGCGTGTCGCTATGGCATGCATGGGTAATGGGTAGTTGGCCTGCGGCGGGCCTCATGGCATCAGGCGCGCTACTGGCCATCGCAGTGAGCACGGCTGTGTTGCGGCCCGGCCACAGAGCCTGGCGGCCGCTGGCCCTGCTCGCATTGGGCAGCGGGCTGCTTGGCACCGCTGCTGTAGCTGCGCAATACGCCACGCAAGCCCGTGGCGCATCCAGCGGGCTGGCACGCACCAGCCTGGGCAGCGGTTTTTGGCTGACCGCACTTTGGGTTTGGCTGGCTGCAAGTGACGTCTTGCGGCAAGCGCGCGTAGCGGTGGTAACGGCGGCTGCCTACTGGACATGGATCCTGGCCTCGGCGTTGGCATTGTTGTTGGCGGGCACCTTCAACGACCTGTCCACACTTCAGGAATACACCAACCGGGACGAAGACTTTTGGCGCGCATTGCGGCAGCATATGCACATCCTTTTTTTGACGGTGGGGTTGACCACGGCTGTGGGCTTGCCACTGGGCATCGCCATCCACCGCGATCCGCGTTGGGCGGGGCGGGTCTTTCCAGTCCTGAATCTGGTGCAGACTATTCCGTCGATTGCGCTGTTTGCCTTGCTGATGGCGTTGCTGGCAAGCGTGGGCAAGCTGTTCCCTACTCTGCCCGCATGGGGAGTTCGGGGGGTGGGGTTAGCGCCAGCCGTCTTGGCGCTCAGTTTGTATGCGTTGCTACCCTTGGTGCGCAGCACCTATGAAGGTCTGGCCCAAGTGCCCTTGGCCGTGCGCGAGTCAGCGCAGGCGATGGGGCTGTCCAGCCGACAACAGTTTTGGCACATCGAAGTTCCACTTGCGCTGCCCGTCCTTCTGTCCGGATTCAAAGTGTTGCTGATTCAGACCATTGGGCTAACGGCGGTGGCCGCGCTCATTGGCGCCGGTGGGCTGGGCAGCCTGATGTTTGAAGGGCTGTTCAGCAGTGCCATGGATCTGGTCGTTTTAGCGATCGTGCCGATGGTGGTACTCGCCTGGCTGGTCGAGGGACTGTTTTCAATACTGCACCACTGGAGCCAGAAATTGACACGGAAACAAGCATGATCGAATTGCAGCAGGCGTCCAAAGGCTATGGCACACGCTTGGCCGTGGATCGTTTGGATTTAAGTATTCAAGCGGGCGAGTTCGTCGTACTGATCGGGCCTTCAGGCTCTGGCAAGTCCACCACCCTGCGCATGATGAATCGGCTGGTGGCGTGTGACAGCGGCACGATCCGTTTTGCGGGACAGGATATTCACGCCCACCCGGTGGAAGCGCTGCGCCGCCGGATGGGCTATGCAATTCAGTCGGTCGGTCTGTTTCCCCACTGGACGGTCTCAAAGAACATTGGCACCGTACCGCGACTGCTCGGCTGGCCGCCCGACCGAATTCACCAGCGCACGCATGCATTGCTAGAGCTATTGCAACTGGAGCCCAGCCAATTTGCACACCGGTATCCCGACGAACTCTCCGGCGGGCAGCAGCAGCGCGTAGGTGTGGCGCGCGCCTTGGCCGCAGAGCCAGAGGTGCTGCTGATGGACGAACCTTTTGGGGCACTGGACCAGGCCACCCGGTTGGCTTTGCAGCGCGAACTCAAGCGCATCCAGGCGCTTTCGGGCACGACGGTGGTATTGGTCACCCACGACCTTGACGAAGCCCTCTTCCTGGCAAGCCGGATAGTGTTGCTCAACAATGGGCGCATCGTGCAGGACGGGACCCCTTTGCAGCTCCTGCTCCACCCTGTGAATAACTTTGTGCGCGACTTTGTCGGGCGGGCAGAGCTGGGCCTCAGGGTGCTGGGGCTCGGACTGGTGCGCGGCCGATTTCGGCATGGCGCATGTGCTGACGGCATTCCTATCCATTGGGATATGAGCCTGCGTGAAGCCATTTCCGCGTTTATTGTGCAGGGGCGCGACGCTTTGCCGGTTGTTGATTCAGCAGGCGTCCATACGGGTGCCTTGCATCTTTCCGATCTATTGCCGGCCGACGCGTTATGAAAAGATGGGGCCCACTTGGTGGCTTTGGCCTGCCCCTGGCGTTGGCAGTGCTGCTCGTGGCTCTTGCGACCCACATGACGCGGCTTGAGCCGATGTTTCAAGCTGCGTTTCCAGCACAAGAGAGGGCAATGTACCGCCAAGAGCCGTTTATCAGCCTGCTGTGGTCCCATGTGGTGTTGGTTTTTGCCTCGAGCGCCAGTGCGGCGGTAGTGGCCTTGGCGGCAGGGCTGTGGGTCACCCGTACCGCAGGTCGCAGCTATCGCAGTCTGGTCGAATCCTTGGTGGCTATGGGGCAAACCTTCCCGCCAGTTGCTGTATTGGCGCTGGCGGTACCACTCATCGGATTTGGCGAGAAACCGGCTTTTGTTGCGCTGGCCGTGTACGGCGTGCTGCCGATTCTGCAAGGTGTGATAGCGGGTTTGGAGTCGACGCCCACCCCCGTTAAGGAAGCCGCCAAGGGCATGGGCTTCAACGCATGGCAAATATTCATGCAAGTCGAACTTCCGTTGGCCGCGCCTCTCTTACTCGCCGGATTGCGCACTTCAGTCACCATCAATATCGGTACAGCGGCTCTAGCGGCCACGGTGGGCGCTCAAAATCTCGGCTCTCCCATCATCATCGGACTCAGCGGGTTCAATACGGCCTACGTTCTGCAAGGCGCCTTGCTGACGGGTCTGCTGGCCATCACGGTCGACATTGCGTTCGAGTGCCTTTCGCAACAATCACAGCGCTGGAAGTTTCGGGTTGGCGATTGATCGCACTGCAATTTGCCCCCCTAAAGCCACCGTAGCCCAGTAAGATGAATGCTCAGGCCCATCCCGCTCGGGAGCGGTCCCGAGGAGAAAAACAATGATTCCTGCACCGATTCCCCACAACGAAGACGACCGCTTGGCGGCCTTGCGCGAGTTACTGATTTTGAACACACCGCCCGAGGAACGTTTTGATCGCATTGTTGCGTTTGCAGCGAAAGAGTTCGACATGCCGTTGGCCTCCATCTCACTCGTAGATGCCAACCACCTTTGGTTCAAGGCTCGAATCGGCTTGGCGATAGAAGAGAGCTCGCGCAAAGACTCTTTTTGTGGTCACGCGATCCTGGTGGATGACACCACGGTCGTGTGCGACACCTTGCAAGACCAACGCTTTCTAGATAACCCCAATGTGACCCAAGCGCCCAACATCCGGTTTTATGCCGGGGCTCCGCTCAAACTGGCGGGGGGGCAAAACGTGGGGACTATTTGTGTGTTTGACCACAAGCCACGCGAGATGGACGACGTCGGACTGGCCATACTGAGCTCCCTGCGCGACTTGGTCGTAGAGGAGTTGCAGCGCAGAAGACTCGACGTATGAGTGCATCTGTGAATGCTACTTTTGGTGCTTTGCAAAACGATATTTTGGTCGTTGAACAGTCGACCATGGTCGGCAGCATCATCGTGTCTACGGCGCGACAATTAAAGCTGCCTGGGGTGCGCTTGGCGACCAGTATTCGCGCCGCGCAGCAGTTGTTAGAACAACATGCCTTCAGCGCAGTCATTGTGTCCCTTAACGAAGAAGGGCCCGCACTGGAACTGATTCAAAAACTGCGCGACGGCCAAACCAAGACGCGGGCCGATGTGCCCGTGGCAGTGACCACCACGGCCTGTGGCCACGGGTTGGCCAAAGCGCTGCGAGACTTCTTGGTGCGCCGCATTTTGCTCAAGCCCTTTAAGGTCCGTGATGTCATTCTCACCATCCGCATGCTGCAGGGGAAATCGGACATTCAGTAACCCGCCATTGCGCAACCAGACACAAAAAAGCCCCGTAGCGGAGGGGCATACGGGGCGGCTGCCACGTTCTTGGAAGGCTTTTGCAGGCTTTTTGAGGGACGTCGTTGTACGCTGGTGCGGACGTCGATCAACCGGTGTTTGGAGGAGAAGGTGGGATTCGAACCCACGGTACCTTTCGGTACGCCTGATTTCGAGTCAGGTACATTCGGCCACTCTGCCACTTCTCCTAATTGCTTGTGTTGCTGAGCAACCGCGAGATTCTAGCAGGCTAGAGCCGGCGGTTTTTGGCGTTGCCAAATTTTACGCCAGTCTCTCCAAGCCCCCCATGTAGGGGCGCAGCGCCGCAGGCACAGTGATGCTGCCATCGGCGTTTTGGTGGTTTTCCAGCACCGCCACCAGGGCGCGACCCACGGCCAGGCCCGAGCCATTCAGTGTGTGAACCAACTCGTTTTTACCCAGAGCGTTTTTGAAACGCGCTTGCAGGCGGCGGGCCTGAAAGGCATCGCAATTGGAGACCGAACTGATCTCACGGTACGTATTTTGAGCGGGCAGCCACACTTCCAAGTCATAGGTCTTGCTGGCGCTGGGGCCCATATCGCCCGTACACAGGCTCATTACGCGGTAGGGCAAGTCCAGCTTTTGTAATATCGCCTCCGCATGGGTCACCATCGCCTCCAGCGTTTCGTAACTCTTATCGGGATGCACGATTTGCACCATCTCAACCTTGTCAAATTGGTGCTGGCGAATCAGGCCGCGTGTGTCGCGCCCCGCGCTGCCTGCCTCGGAGCGAAAGCACGGCGTGTGCGCGGTAAGCCGGATCGGCAAATCCGACTCGGCGCTCACCACATCACGCACAAAGTTGGTCAGCGTCACCTCGCTGGTGGGTATGAGGTACAGCGCCGTGCTATCGGGCTGCGCCTCACCCTCTTGTCCGCCCTTTTTGGCAGCGAATAAGTCGCCTTCAAACTTGGGCAACTGGCCGGTACCGCGCAGCGTGTCGCCATTGACGATGTAGGGCGTGTAGCACTCGGTATAGCCATGCTCTTGGGTTTGTACATCGAGCATGAATTGCGCCAAAGCGCGGTGCAGGCGGGCGATTGGCCCCTTCATCACCGTAAAGCGCGCGCCAGTCAGCTTCACACCCATCTCAAAATCCAGCCCCAGCGGGTTGCCCAAATCGACATGGTCCTTGACCGGAAAATCAAAGGCTTTGGGCGTGCCCCAGGTACGCACCACCACATTGCTGTGTTCGTCTGCGCCCACCGGCACGCTCTCATGCGGCAAGTTGGGCACGGCCAGCAACAGTTCCTGCATTGCCGCCTGAATCTGCTCCAGCCGGGCGGCAGATGCGTCCAGCTCTGCTTTGAGGCCCGCCACTTCACCCAGGGCCGCATCGGCCTCGGCCGTTTTACCCTGGCCCTTGAGCATGCCAATCTGTTTGGACACCGCATTGCGCTTGGCCTGCATTTCTTCGGTGCGCATTTGAATGGTCTTGCGCTCGGCCTCCAGCGCCGTGAAGGCTTCCACATTCAGAAACGCTTGCGGATTCTTGCGGGTTTGCAGGCGGGCGATGACCGAATCCAGGTCTTTGCGCAGTAGGGTGATGTCTAACATGGTTTTTTCGTAATTTCTTAGTCAAATCTGGCTGTAGCCGGCGGATTTATTGCCTAACCTGCTACAAAATAAATAGCATTAGTCGAATAATTTAAGGCTCTAGCTTCAACCCCTTGGGCAAGGGGAACTTCACCGTCTCTTCGATACCGTCCATTTTGCGCACGGACACGGCCCCCAGCGCCTTGATGCGGTCAATGACTGCCTTGACCAAAATCTCAGGCGCTGAGGCACCCGCCGTCAGGCCCACGCGCTGGCGGCCTTCAAACCATTCGGCTTGCAGTTCATCGGCGTGGTCCACCATATAGCTTTCGGTGCCCAGCTTTTTGGCCACTTCACGCAAACGGTTGCTGTTAGAGCTGGTGGGGCTACCCACCACGATGACGATGTCCACCTGCGGGCTCATCACCTTGACGGCGTCCTGGCGGTTTTGGGTGGCGTAGCAAATGTCTTGCTGCTTGGGCTCGCGCACATTCGGAAAGCGTGCCTTCACGGCGGCGGCAATCTCGGCTGCGTCGTCTACGCTGAGCGTCGTTTGCGTGACCACAGCCAGCCGCTCGGTTTGCAGCGGCGCCACGCGGGCTACATCGGCCACGTCCTCCACCAAGTGGATGCCGCTTTCGAGCTGCCCCATGGTTCCCTCCACCTCAGGGTGACCCTTGTGACCAATCATGATGAACTCGTAGCCCTCTTTGTGCAGCTTGGCTACCTCTACGTGCACCTTGGTCACCAAGGGGCAGGTGGCGTCAAAAATCTGGAAGCCACGCCGCCGGGCCTCACGCTGTATGGCCTGGCTGACACCGTGGGCAGAGAACACCAGCGTGGCACCGGGCGGCACATCGTCCAGCTCTTCGATGAAGATGGCGCCCCGTGCTTTGAGATCATTCACCACATAGGTGTTGTGCACGATCTCGTGGCGCACGTAGATGGGTCGGCCAAACTTGCTCAGCGCCCTTTCCACAATCTCAATGGCTCGATCGACGCCCGCACAAAACCCGCGCGGTTCGGCAAGCAAAATGACCCCCACGCTCCCCACTGCGTGTGGTTCGCTGCCCCCCGTGGGGGCCTTCGCGCCTAAGGGCGGCCTGTCGGCGCTCATGATTTCGTTGTAGATGGGTTTACTCATAGGACTCCAATCAATTGCACTTCAAACGTCACCGGCTGGCCCGCTAGCGGGTGATTAAAGTCAAAGAGCACTGCGCGATCAGGGCCTTCGCCACGCAACTGAAGCACCACGCCCGCAAACTGGCCCTGGCCATCGGGCGTAGGAAACTGCACCACATCACCCACGTTGTAAGTCTCGTTGGGGTCGCCCATTTGGGTGAGCACTTTGCGCGCCAACCACTGCTGCATCTCGGGGTTGCGCGCGCCAAAGGCTGCACCGGCGGGCAACGCAAAGCTGGTGCGTGTGCCCTCTTCCAGGCCTAACAAGCAGGCCTCTACCGCTGGCGACAACTCCCCCGTGCCCAGGCTCAAGGTGGCGGGCTTGCCATCAAAGGTGTTGATGATGTCGCCCGCAGGCCCGCCCAGGCGGTAGTGCAGGGTTAAAAAGGAATCAGCTTGAACACAAGGAAGCGTTACGGTCATAGAACTCTCGATAAACTGCCCCTATTGTAGAAAGTCGGGCCCAGGGCCTTTAGTCCACGCTCACCATGCCCCTCAAAGACCTCCCCCCCGATGCGCGCCCACGCGAGAAACTGCTGGCCCGCGGCCCGGGCGCCTTGAGCGACGCCGAACTGCTGGCCATCTTGCTGCGCACGGGTATTGTGGGTAAGGGTGTTTTGCAAATGGCGCATGAACTTCTGCAACTCAAAAATGATAGCAAACAAATCAATGAAAACGCGGGCTTCGGTGGTATTTCAGGCCTATTACACGCTACAGCCGATGATTTGAAGCGCGTCAAAGGCCTGGGGCCTGCCAAGCGGGCTGAAATTGTGGCGGTGCTGGAGCTGGCCCGTCGCGCCATGGCCCAGCAGTTGCAAGAGCGCACGGTGTTTGCCGATCCCAACGCCATCAAACACTACCTGAAGCTGCATTTGGCAGCCCGCAGCTACGAGGTGTTTGCCGTGGTGTTTCTGGACGCGCAGAATCGCCTGTTGGCGATGGAGGAAATGTTTAGAGGGACATTAACCCAAACCAGTGTCTACCCCCGGGAGGTGGCGATTCGCGCCCTGCACCACCAGGCAAGCAGCGTGGTGCTGGCGCACAACCATCCCAGCGGCAGCGTGCAGCCCAGCCGGGCCGATGAGGCCCTGACCCAAAACCTCAAAGCCGCACTGGCCCTCTTGGATATACGGGTGCTGGACCACATCATCGTGGGGCCCGGGCAGGCACTGTCCATGGCCGAGGCTGGTTTGGTATGAAAACCCCCGCCGTCCGCATCAGCACCTTAGCCGACTTGAAAAAGGTGAAGAAAGAAATGGCTGCGCAGGCCGAGCGTGCAGCCCTTGCGGCCAAGCTCGAAGCCCAGGCCGCTCTGCGCCGCGCCGAAGAGGCCCGCATACGCGCCTCGCAGAGCAATTTGTTTCAGGCGGCGATTGGCAAGGTGCAACCCCTGGAGCACCCGCCCCGCGCCCACCTCAAGGGCGCTGCACCCGCCCCCATACCGAAGCAGAAAATACTGGACGACGAAGCTGCGGTGCGTGAATCGGTGAGTGATGAGGTGGATATCACCAGCCTGCTCGATACCGACGCCGACCTGAGCTACCGCCGCCCCGGTGTGGGCCCCGACGTACCGCAAAAGCTGCGCCGAGGCGTCTGGAGCATTCAGGCGCAAGTGGACTTGCACGGCCTGCGCACCGATGACGCGCGCGAGGCCCTGGGCAAGTTCATTCGCAACGCGCACAAGCAGGGCATACGCTGTGTGCGGGTAGTACATGGCAAAGGTTTAGGGTCGCCGGGTAAGGCTCCGGTCTTGAAAGACAAAGCGAGACGCTGGCTAGTGCAAAAGTCGGAGGTACTGTGCTTTGTGCAAGCGCCACCCATGCAGGGCGGTAAGGGTGCGTTGCTGGTGTTATTGCAGCCCATAGGCGTTTGAGCGCAACAAGCCAGGAGGCTGGGTGGCAAAGCGTTTTGCGCAGGTAAAGGAGGAGCCCAAAGGGCGGGGGACACAGAGCAAAACGCTTTGCCACCCAGCCTCCCAGCGCACCAACACAATCACTACTGGTTGCGCATCCAATCCGCCGTCTGAAAAAACGATGCATTGAGCCGCGCCCGCAATTCAGCATTCACGCCCGTGTCCCCCATCGCCTGGTCCATGCAGGCCAACCACTGGTCACGTTCCAAAATACCAATCTTGAACGGCATGTGCCGCGCCCGCAATCGGGGGTGGCCAAAGCGTTCTACATAGTGCTGCGGGCCGCCCATCCAGCCGGTTAGGAACCAGCTCAGCTTTTGTCGCGCAGAGTCCAGCTCAGTGCCGTGTGCAGCGCGCAGCTCGGTGAAGCCACGCTCCAGGTCCATCAGGTCATAAAAGCGCTCCACCAGCGCGTGAACGGCGGCCTCTCCTCCAATAAGGTCAAAGGCGTTGGATGATGTTTCAATGTCGTCGGTCATGGATGCGGTGCACGTCGGGAGAAGAGTCTTAGCTGGCGGCAGATGCATCGATATACTTTGGCGATGGCACCTGTTGTCCCCCGAATTTTCCCACACCGCATGGCGATGGCTACTTTGCTGCTGGGTGCAGCGTCTGTTGCGACCCCAGTAGAGGCAGCGCAAGCGCAGGTGGCTGTCGCCGCCAACTTTGCAGAACCCATCAAAGCCATTGCGGCAGTGTTAGAAAAGACCACCGGTCACACCTTGGCCATCACCGTGGGCTCCACGGGAAAACTGTATGCGCAAATTAAAAATGGCGCACCGTTTGATGTG
This sequence comes from Rhodoferax sp., assembly GCA_046595515.1. Taxonomy (GTDB): domain Bacteria; phylum Pseudomonadota; class Gammaproteobacteria; order Burkholderiales; family Burkholderiaceae_C; genus Allorhodoferax. The sequence goes on from JBKJOV010000032.1 coordinate 16,661, forward strand.
CTGCTAGCGGCCGATCGGGCCACACCCGCGCTTTTAGAACAAGAGGGTTTTGCTGTGGCAGGTACCCGCTTCACCTACGCCACCGGCAAGCTTGCCCTTTGGTCCGCCGACGCCAACCGGATCGATAAGCACGGCAAAATATTAACTAACCCTGGCTTGGGGAAAGTGTCGTACGCCAACCCCAAGCTCGCGCCCTACGGCGCGGCTGCGCTGCAGGTGATGGACGCTATGGGCGTGCGCGCCGCGCTGGCACACAAGCTGGTTCAGGGCGAGAGCATAGGTCAGGCCTACACCTTTGTTTACAGTGGCAATGCGGACGTCGGCTTCGTGGCCTTGTCGCAATTGCTCGAAGACGGAAAGTTCAAAGGCGGCTCCACATGGGTGGTGCCCCAAAACTTGTACAACCCAATCCAACAAGATGCGGTGGTGCTCAAAAAAGGCACCGGCAATGAGGCCGCGTTGGCGTTGATCAAGCTGCTACAAAGCCCGAAAATCCGGGACTTGATCAGCGCATATGGCTATGCGATTTGAACTGGTCTGACCTTAGCGCGTTCCTCGAACCGGCGGCTTGGCAGGCTATTGGCCTGACCTTGAAAGTTGCCGCACTGACTACGCTGGCGCTTTTACTGCTGGGCACGCCGCTGGCGTGGTGGCTGGCGCGCAGTCGTTCGTGGCTCAAACAACCCCTAACGGTATTGGTGGCGCTGCCGCTGGTGCTACCACCCTCCGTGTTGGGCTTCTATTTATTGGTCTTGATGGGGCCCAATGGCCCGGCGGGCTATTGGACCCAGGCTTTGGGTTTAGGCGTACTGCCCTTCAGTTTTGCTGGCCTTGTGGTGGCCTCCACAATTTATTCCTTGCCCTTCATGGTGCAGCCTTTGCACAATGCCTTTGAAGCCCTGGGCCAGCGCCCGCTGGAAGTTGCCGCTACTTTGCGGGCCAGCCCCGCAGATACTTTTTGGTGTGTGGTGTTACCACTGTGCCGGCCTGCCTTCGTCACTGGCATGGTGATGAGCTTTGCCCACACCGTGGGTGAATTTGGCGTGGTACTGATGGTGGGTGGCAACATCCCCGGTGTCACCCGCATGGTGTCCGTGCAGATATACGACCATGTGGAGGCGCTGGAATACGCGCAAGCCCACCGATTGGCAGCCGTGTTGCTGGGCTTCTCTTTTGTGGTGCTGCTTACGCTGTACAGCTACAACGCGCGCCAACGTAGCAAGGCACTGCCATGAACGGTCTGCACATACGCGCGTCGTTGCACCGACCTGCATTCCACCTGGACGTCGACCTCAGCCTGCCGGGCCATGGTTTTACAACGCTGTTGGGTCCCTCGGGATCGGGGAAAACCACACTACTGCGCATCCTGGCCGGGTTGGAGCCGCAGGCCCGCGGTCGCGTGGAGGTGCAAGGCCAGGTCTGGCAAGACGATAGCGCCGGCACTTTTGTGCCGACACACCGCCGTGCCCTGGGCTTTGTGTTTCAAGAAGCCAGCCTGTTTGAGCACTTGAGCGTCGATGGCAATCTGCACTTTGGCTTTGACCGTACACCACCCGCCGAGCGGCACACCACCTGGCCGCAGGTGCTAGAGCTGCTGGACTTGCTGGGTATCGCCGCGCTGCGCCAGCGCAGCGTCCATCAGCTTTCCGGTGGCGAGCGCCAGCGCGTGGCCATAGCCCGAGCTCTAGCAGCCAGCCCGCGCCTGCTGCTCATGGACGAACCACTGGCCGCACTAGACAGCGCGCGCAAGTTGGAGCTCATGCATTACCTGGAAGGGCTACAAAGCCATCTGCAAATCCCAGTAGTGATGGTGACCCACGCGCTGGACGAAGCAGCACGCTTGTCCAACCACCTGGTACTGCTAGAGCAGGGGCAACTCCTCGGTCACGACACTGCAGAACGCATGTTGACCCGGCTAGATTTACCCCTTGCCCACCACGATATGGCGGGGGCAGTAGTACGGTGCTCAGTACATGCACATCTGGATGCTGACCACTTGAGCCGCATTACTTTCGCAGGGGGAACACTGTGGGTGACTCGACAGAACCGACGGCTGGGCGACACGCTGCGCGTGCGCATTGGCGCCCGCGATGTGAGCCTAACTTTGCAACAGCAAACAGAAACCAGCATCCTCAACATTCTGCCTGCCACCGTGACAGCAATACAAACCTCAAGCCCGGGGCAAATGGTGGTGGTGCTAGACGTGGGTGGTAGCCAAATACTGGCGCGTGTGACCGCCCGCTCGGCCAGCGCACTCGGACTGCAGCCCGGGCGGGCGGTTTATGCGCAGATCAAGGGCGTCGCGGTGTTGGGCTAGTGCAGACCTCAGTGCGCTGAAAGCGGCGCCCAGCGCTCGGGGCAGCAACCAAGGCAGAGTTCGTTATCGCACAGAGATTTCTCTGCTGCAAATTTATGCTGCCACGATCAGGTTGGCTAGCCCTCGCGATCCTTGCAAGGGAGATCTCGTCGGCCTCAAGCAACTGGCGCTCTCTCTTGAAAAAATATCTGGCACCGCTGTTGGCACAGCTCGGGATCTTGGGCGGCACAGGCCTACGACTACTCAGTCCGCCGGTACCGAATACGGATGAGGCGCCCTTGCGCGCTGAACTTTTCAGCGCTGATGAAATGGAGCGCCACGGCGCAACCTTGGCTGCATTCCACACGTTGGATACCAGACGGGGCCGTGACCAACTGCTGACCCGCCTGTCTGATAACGAAAAGGTGTTGGCCCATACGTACGGGCTTTTGACCCGCGCAGTACAACAAAACCGGCGTATTACGCCAGCAGGCGAGTGGTTGTTGGACAACTTCTATTTGATAGAGGAGCAGATTCGTACCGCCCGTGCGCATCTGCCCAAGGGTTACAGCCGGGAGTTGCCGGTGCTCGCCAGCGGCCCCTCAAAAGGTCTAACGCGCGTCTATGACATTGCGCTGGAAGTCATCTCACACGGCGATGGACGTATTGACAAAGACAACCTGATTCGCTTTTTAACCGCCTACCAGCGCACAACGCCACTCAAGCTTGGTGAGCTCTGGGCTATTCCTATAGTGCTGCGCTTGGCGTTGATTGAAAACCTGCGGCGCATCAGCCTTCGCGTGGCTGATGGCGTGCTACACCGCAATCAAGCCAGCGATTGGGCCGAGCAGATGCTGCTGGTTGCAGAGCAGAACCCCAAGGATTTGATACTCGTCATCTCCGACATGGCACGCTCCAATCCGCCCATGGTGACCTCCTTTGTGGCGGAGCTGGCGAGGTGCCTGCAGGGCCACAGCACCGCCTTGGCGCTGCCGCTGACATGGATCGAACAACGCCTAGCGGAATCAGGGCTGACGATCGAGAACATGGTGCAGTCGGAGACCCAGAGCCAGGCCATCAATCAAGTGTGCATCAGTAACACCATAGGAAGCCTTCGGCTACTGGGCGCTATGGATTGGCGCGAGTTTGTTGAGTCGTTGAGTACCATGGAGAGTAAGTTGCGCGAAGACCCCAGTGGGGTCTACTGCAACATGGACTTTGCCACACGCGACCGTTATCGCCACCAAGTGGAGGACCTGGCACGGCGAAGTGGCCAAAGTGAGTGTGACGTCGCCCGCAAAGCTGTTCAACTTGCCCACGCTGGCCTGCACGCGGCACCGCCTGCACAAGAAACACGACCGCGTGAAGCGCACGTTGGTTTCTACTTGATTGACTCTGGCCTGGCGGCACTGGAGCGCGCAGTTGGCGTGCGGCGCTCGGTAGGGCCATGGCTGGCCGCATGGGCAGAGCGCCAACCACTCATGCTGTACCTGGGCTGTATCGCCACGTTAACGCTGGCCTTCACTGCCCAACTTATGCTGTTAACCGACCCATTGATGCTGGGCTATGGCGCACTGCTGGCTCTGGGCGTCTTGGCGGTGGTGGCAAACAGCCAACTGGCCGTCGCGCTGGTGAACTGGCTGGTCACGCTGTTGACCCACCCACACGCTTTGCCGCGCATGGACTACAGCGAAGGCATAGACCCCAGCGCACGCACCTTGGTCGTAGTACCCACCATACTGTCGAGCCTAGCTGCCGCCGACGACCTGGCCGAGGCACTGGAAGTACGCTTTCTGGCAAACCAAGACCCGTGCCTTCATTTCGGTCTGCTCACCGACTACCGCGATGCGCAACAGGAAGCCACCCCAGATGACGCACCACTTTTGGCACGATTGACAGGCTGCATTCAGGCACTGAACGCCAAATACCCGCGCGAGGTGGGCGATACCTTCTACCTATTTCACCGTCCCCGTCGCTGGAACGCAATGGAGCGCATGTGGATGGGCTTTGAGCGCAAGCGCGGAAAACTAGGTGCGCTCAATGCCTTGCTGCGTGGCGCCGGAACAGAGGCGTTCTCGCACACAGTGGGCAATCTTGCCATCTTACAGAAGGTGCGCTATGTCATCACGCTGGACACAGACACCCAGTTGCAGCGCGACACGGCGCGCCAGTTCGCGGCCACGTTGGCACACCCCTTAAACCACGCCCGATGGGACCCTGCGCTGCAGCGCGTAACGGCGGGATATGGCATCTTGCAACCGCGCATGGCCGTAAGCCTGACCAGCATTAATAGTTCGCTCTACGCGCGTTTATGTGGCAGTGAGCCGGGGGTGGACCCCTATACCCGCGCGGTGTCCGATGTGTATCAAGACCTTTTTCAAGAGGGCTCGTTCATTGGTAAAGGTATTTACGACGTGGATACCTTTGAGCTGGCACTGCAGGCCCGATTTCCAGACAATCGAATTCTCAGCCACGATTTGCTCGAAGGCTGCTATGCCCGCTCCGGACTGATTAGTGATGTGCAACTCTACGACGACTACCCTGTCCGCTACGACACTGATGTCGCGCGGCGCCAGCGCTGGATTCGGGGCGACTGGCAAATCGCGAGCTGGTTGCTACCGCACGTCCCCGGCCCTGTCGGGCGCCCGCTGCCCAATCTGCTGTCTGGCCTTTCACAATGGAAGATCCTGGACAACCTGCGCCGCAGTCTTGTGCCTGTGAGCTTAATTGCGCTCTGGCTTAGTGGTTGGTTTCTAGTGCCCGCTGCTGCTGCCTGGACGCTATCCATCATTGGAATTTTGACGGCCACGCCGCTGTTGGCTAGCGTCTTGCAATTGCTCAGCAAGCCCTCGGACATCGCCTTCGGTCAACACTTGGTGCAAACGCGCGAAGCTGCTGGCTGGCGCCTGGCCCAGGTACTGCTGAACCTCGCGTGGCTACCGCATGAGGCCTACTACAGCGTAGGTGCTGTGGTGCGCACCAACTACAGAATGCTCATATCGAACCGAAGGCTGTTGGAATGGGCACCCTCGAACCTCGCACCACCCGCGCAAACAGATGGGCTATCGGACTTGATGCAGGCTCTGCGCAACCACTGGATTGCCCCGGCAACGGCCATCAGCGTAGGCGTTGCGCTGGCAGCCCTGCGCCCCGAGGTGCTGGCGATCACTGCCCCCCTACTGATACTGTGGCTGCTGGCGCCCGGTCTGGCCTGGTGGGTCAGCCGGATACGTCCGCCCGTTGCCAATGTGTTGGACTCGGAACAGACCGCGTTTCTGCACCGCTTGGCGCGCCGCACCTGGGGATTCTTTGAGACCTTTGTCACCGCCGCTGACCATTGGCTTGCGCCCGACAACTACCAAGAGCATCCGGCCGAGGCTCTGGCACACCGTACATCACCCACCAACATCGGCATGGCTCTACTCGCCAACCTGACGGCCTACGACTTTGGCTACATATCTGCAGGAGCCCTCCTCCAGCGCACCCACGACACGTTTGCCAGCATGCACCTGCTGGAACGCCATGCAGGGCACTTCTACAACTGGTACGACACCCAGACTCTGCAGCCTCTGGCTCCACGCTACATTTCCGCCGTTGACAGTGGCAACCTTTCGGGCCATCTGCTCACCTTGCGGCCTGGGCTGCTAGGGCTGGCAGAGCGCCGCATCATCTGTCCCCAAGTGTTTGCAGGGCTGGAACATGCGCTGGGCAATCTGAAAATTTCACTCGAGGTGACGCACGGGGTGGACGCTCTGCAGCATCTGCAGCGTCTGCAAACCGATGTAGATGCAGCTTGCGATGCACACCCCTGCACCGTGGCGTCCATCCGGCAATGGCTGGATGCGATTGCACAGTCGTCGGGTGCGCTTTTGGAGTGGACGCGCATGCACGTGGCGCAAACACCGGCGCCTACCGCTATGCCTACTGCAGAATTCAGTTACTGGGCGCGCGCTTTGCACCAGCAGTGCCAGAGTCTGATGGACGATTTAGACCATCTTTTGCCGTGGAAGCAGCTTCCCACGCTTCCTGCGTGGTTAGGCGCGCTGCCTGGCCTCGGCCCGATTCCAACGCTGCGTGAGCTCGCAACCCTAGACACCCGCTTGACGCAAGTTTGGCAGTTGCATGCACGCGAAACGCTTGGTGCGGATGGACATACGCTGATGGAGCACTTGCGCCCCTTGGTACACAGCGCCAGCGCGCGCGCCCAAGAGCGCTTGAAACACGTGATGCAGCTAGCCCAGGATTCCACCGACTTGGCGCAGGCCGAGTATGCGTTGCTCTATGACACCACACGCCACCTGTTGGCCGTGGGCTACAACGTTGATGACGCACGGCGTGACACCGGACACTATGACCTGCTGGCCTCTGAGGCACGCCTAGGGAGTTTTGTAGCTATTGCGCAGGGCAAGCTTCCTCAGGAGAACTGGTTTGCACTGGGCAGGCTACTGACAACGGCAGGCGGCAACCCGATCTTGCTGTCTTGGAGCGGCTCCATGTTCGAATACCTCATGCCTCAGCTCGTGATGCCGGCGTACGCCAACACACTGCTGGACCAGACGGCGATGGCGGTTGTCAAACGACAAATAAGCTATGGCAAACAAAGGGCTGTGCCTTGGGGTATCTCGGAGTCGGGTTTCAATACCGTGGACACAGCCCTCAATTACCAGTACCGCGCTTTTGGCATACCTGGCCTTGGTCTCAAGCGGGGTCTGGCGGACGATCTGGTGGTTGCGCCTTACGCCTCGGCTCTGGCCCTCATGGTGCTACCCGATGCAGCATGCCAAAACCTACAGCGCCTCACGGCCGAGGGGCTGCTGGGCCGCTATGGAATGTACGAGGCCATCGACTACACACCCGCGCGCCTACCGCGAGGACAATCCAGTGCTGTAGTGCGTTCGTTTATGGCGCACCACCAGGGCATGAGCCTCTTGGCTCTGGCCTACGCGCTTTTGGGTCAGCCCATGCAAAAGCGGTTTGTATCCGATCCAGAATTCCAAGCAACCCTGTTGCTGTTGCAAGAGCGCATTCCGCATGCCGCGGTCATACCAGTGCGGTCCTCTGAACCCGCTTTGCCACGCATATCTGTGTCGGGTGCTGAAATGCCAATCCGGGTACTGCGCAATACAGATACCAGTGTGCCCGAGGTGCAACTGCTCTCCAATGGGCGTTACCACGTCATGGTGAGCCAATCGGGTGGCGGCTACAGCCGCTGGAAAGACTTTGCCGTAACACGCTGGCGAGAAGACGGCACGCGCGACCACTGGGGCGGGTTTTGCTATCTGCGTGATGTCGCGTCGGGTGAGTTCTGGTCCACAGCCTACCAGCCTACCGCACAAAAATCGGACACCTACGAGGCGCTATTTTCTGAGGGACGTGCGGAATTTCGCCGGCGTGACCACCAGTTTGAAACACACACCGAGATCGTAGTTTCCCCAGAAGACGATATGGAACTCCGGCGCGTGCACATCACCAACCGATCTCGCACGCGCCGCACTATCGAGATCACGAGCTACGCCGAAGTGGTGCTTACCGCCGCCGCGTCCGACGCAGTGCACCCGGCCTTCAGCAACCTGTTTGTCCAAACCGAAATACTGCCCGATTTGCAGGCCATTGTCTGCCACCGCAGGGCGCGTTCCACGGGTGAGCAACTGCCTTGGCTGTTTCATGTGGCAACTGTGCACGGTGGCACCGTCAGCCGTGCGTCGTATGAGACCGATCGCATGCGCTTTATCGGCCGTACTCGCTCCCCACGATCGCCGCTAGCGCTACTGGAAGTCGGGCCTCTAGACAACAACGAAGGCTCGGTTTTAGACCCGATCGTGGCGATCCGCTATTTCCTTACCCTGGATCCTCAGCAGACCACTACGGTCGACATCGCCACGGGCGTGGGAGACTCCCGCGACACGGTTCTGCGACTGATCGGCAAGTACCGCGATCGCCATTTGGCGGACCGCGTGCTCGAGCTGGCCCGCACCCACAGTTGGGTCAATCTGCAGCAGATCAATGCCACAGAATCCGATGCCCAACTCTTTAGCCGCCTGGCCAGCTCGGTCATTTATACCAACCCCACCCGGCGTGCAGATGCTGCTGTACTGGCGCGCAACCGCCGCGGCCAATCAGGGCTGTGGGGTTATGGTATTTCGGGCGACTTGCCCATCGTTCTGCTGCAAGTTGCCAACCAAGAGAGCATCACGCTGGTACGTCAAATGGTGCAAGCGCATGCCTATTGGCGTGTCAAAGGGCTAACGGTAGACCTGGTGATCTGGAACGAAGACCACGCTGGCTACCGACAAGCCTTGCAGGACCAAATCATGGGATTGATTGCGGCAGGCTCACCGGGAAACTACACCGACCGACCCGGAGGTATTTTCGTACGCGTGGCGGAACAAATGTCCCAAGAAGACCGTACGCTGTTTCAAACCGTGGCCAGGGTCATCATCACGGACACGCGTGGCACTTTGGCCGAGCAAGTCAACCGGCGCGGCACGGTGGAGCCGAGCGACGCGCTGCTCACGCGCTTGACACCGGTGCGCCAACGTGCGCCTGACAGTCACTCCGAAGCGGTGCAATGCCCCACAGACTTGCAGTTTTTCAATGGCACCGGCGGCTTTTCCTCCGATGGCAGTGAGTACGTCATCCTTACCCAACCGCACACCACGCCAGCACCCTGGGTCAATGTTATTGCCAATGCACAATTCGGTACCGTCATCTCCGAGAGCGGGTCGGCCTACACCTGGTCTGAAAACGCACACGAGTTTCGCTATACCCCCTGGGATAACGACCCTGTCTCAGACCCCAGTGGCGAAGCCTATTACTTGCGGGATGAAGAGTCTGGAGCCTTCTGGTCGCCCACGGCGCTGCCCTGTGCGGGCCAAAGTGCTTACCTCACCCGCCACGGATTTGGGTACAGTAGTTTTGAGCACATAGAAAACGGCATCCACTCTTTGCTGACAGTGTTTGTGGATCTGGACGTTTCCATCAAGTTCTCGGTGCTCAAGCTACGCAACCTGTCGGGGCGCTCGCGTCGCCTGTCTGCCACAGGCTATGTGGAATGGGTACTGGGTGACCTGCGTGCCAAGACGGCGATGCATGTGGTGACGGAGATAGACACCAACAGTGGCGCCATTTTTGCCCAAAACGCCTACAACCCCGACTTTGGCGACCGCATGGCCTTCTTCGATGCCGACAGCGCAACCCGCGAAGAGGGCGCCACGTTTACCGGCAGCCGTCGCGAGTTCATCGGCCGTAACGGGTCGTTGGCCAACCCGGTTGCCATGGGTCGCACCCGACTGTCCAACCGTGTTGGCGCAGGGCTCGATCCCTGCGCTGCCATTCAAATCCCGTTGGAACTGGCTGAGGGCCAGGAGCGGGAAATTGTGTTCCGGCTCGGTGCGACAGGACGCCGCGGCTCGGACGACGCCAGCGCCCGAATACAACTGCTACGCGATTCGCAAGCTGCACAAACTTCCCTGGCCGCTGTGCGCGCGTACTGGGCCCACACACTGGGCGCAGTGCAGGTGCAAACCCCCGACGCGGCGCTCAATGTACTTGCCAATGGCTGGCTTTTGTACCAAACCATGGCATGCCGGCTATGGGCGCGCAGTGGCTACTACCAGTCCGGCGGTGCCTTTGGCTACCGTGACCAGTTGCAAGACACTATGGCCTTGGTGCACAACGCGCCGCAACTTCTGCGGGAGCAGGTGCTGCGGTGCTGCGCCCGGCAGTTTGTCGACGGTGACGTACAGCATTGGTGGCACCCGCCGCAAGGCCGCGGAGTACGCACACGCTGCTCCGACGACTTTTTATGGTTACCCCAAGCGGTTTGCCGCTACCTCAGCACCACAGGTGACCATAGCCTGCTGCTTCAAAGCACCGGGTTTCTGGACGGTCGAGCCGTCAATGCAGAAGACGACTCATATTACGACTTGCCGGGCCATGCCAGTGGTAGCGCCACTGTCTACGAGCACTGCGTGAAGGCCATTCGGCGCGGTCTCAGTTTTGGCACCCACGGCCTGCCGCTCATGGGCTCCGGAGATTGGAACGATGGCATGAACCTGGTCGGCATCAAGGGGCGCGGCGAAAGTGTTTGGCTTGGCTTTCTGCTGTTCGACACGCTCACGCGCTTTAGTGCTGTGGCCAAGGATCACGGCGACGGAACATTCGCCATGGAGTGCTTGGAGCAAGCGTCGAGCCTACGCCGCAACATTGACCAGCACGGCTGGGATGGTGGCTGGTACCGCCGGGCATACTTTGACGATGGAACACCCTTGGGCTCTGAAAACAACGCGGAGTGTCAGATCGACTCCATTTCGCAAAGCTGGGCAGTTCTGTCCGGCGCAGGAGATGTCAACAAAACCAGCCTTGCCATGAACGCTTTAGACAAGCACCTGGTCAAACGCGACAGCGCACTCATTCAGCTACTCACCCCGCCTTTTGACCACTCCGATATGAATCCGGGTTACATCAAAGGCTACGTACCAGGCGTGCGGGAAAACGGTGGGCAATACACCCACGCCGCGATTTGGGCCACTATGGCATTCGCTGCACGCGGTGATTCGCTGCGTGCGTGGGCATGCTTTGACCTCATCAACCCGGTGCGGCATGGCGATAGCGTTGCGGCAGTGGCCACGTACAAAGTCGAGCCCTACGTGGTGGCCGCCGATGTGTACGCGGTGGCGCCGCACGTGGGACGTGGTGGTTGGACTTGGTACACCGGTTCTGCCTCTTGGATGTACCGGCTCATTGTGGAGTCGCTACTGGGGCTACGCAAAGACGGCAACCAATTGCACTTGCAACCCTGTCTGCCAGCGGCATGGCACGGCTTTGCTATGCGCTATCGCTTTGGAGATACCGACTACACCATCACGGTACAGCAGTCGCTACCGGCTGGTAGTGCCGCCAGGCTAGAGGTTGATGGTATTGCACAAGCCCAAACTACTGTCCTGCTGCTAGACGACGGCATACCCCATGCCGTTACGATTTCCTTATCTAAAGCAGACGCGACACAAGCTTTGCAGACCATTCCTTAAGCCGCAGCAAAAGCGAACGACGCTCCCAACTTTCTAGCTCAATGGCATCAGACTCTGCAGTGTCACGCGCAAAAGCGGCCAGCATTTTGGCACCCATGTCGCGGCCCAAAATCACAGCGTTTACTTCATCGTTATCCAGCGCGCTGCGCCAGTCCAGGTTGCTAGAACCCACGCAGGACCACACACCATCCACCAAAACCGTCTTGGAGTGCAACAAAGCATTGCGCCGCTCGAAAATCTTGACGCCCCCTTGCAGTAAACGGGTGTAGAACGATCGCCCGGCGTAGTACACCGTGGCAGAGTCGGTTTTGCCCGGCAAGACCAAGCGCACGTCAACGCCCCGCGCAACAGCCGCCAGCAATACTTCGATCAATTGGGGATCGGGAACGAAATAAGCATTGGTGATGTAAACCTGCTTCTCGGCGTTCTCGATGGCAGCAATCAAGGTGAGATAAATAAGGCTGAACGGATCATCCGGGGTACTGCCAATGGCGCGCACGATGTCACTGCCTTTGGCCTCCACGACCGGGAAGTACTGCCGCTGCTCCAGTTCTGGTCCGCGCTGCTTGGCCCAAGTATCCAGGAACAACTTCTGAAACTCCGCTACTACGGGGCCCTCAATCTGTACATCGGTATCACGCCATCCTGTTTCCTGGTTCCTGGGCGCACGGCCAGCCTTCACCGACGATCCGCTGGAGTAGACACTGCTGATGTTGATGCCACCCAAAATGACGGTGTGCCCGTCCACGATGAGCAACTTACGATGGTCGCGGTGATTTGGATTCCAGCCGATACGGGCCAGCAAAGGGTTCACCGGGTTGAACTCCACCACCTTCACCCCAGCTTGGGTCAGTTGTTTGAAGTAGGCCTTGTCGGTATTCCAGGCACCAAAACTATCGTAGATCAAGTGAACCTGTACGCCCTGGCGCTGACGCTCTATCAAAAGCTCGGCAAACTGCTGTCCAACGTCGTCGCTCTCAATGATGTACGACTCCACATGGATATGGTCCCTCGCCAGCCGCATCGCGGCAAACATAGCTTGGTACGTTTGGGGACCGTCCTCCAGCAAGGTCACGCGGTTGCCCACCACCAGCGGGCTGCCCACAATGGTTTGTTCCAAAGCTATTTGCTTGTCCAAAATATCCAAATCGCCCGACTTGGCCTTGAGCTGCGCGACGATAGTGGCGCTGCGTCTCTCAGACAAAGCGCCGCGCGCGTTAGCAAACTTGGCGGCGGCCACTTCGGAAGGCTTCACCCAGTCCCCAACCTGTGGCAAGGTGGAACAGGCCACCAGCGGACCCAAAAAAACCACCCACATGACGACGCGCTTCAAAAACATAGCAACCCCTAGATTGGCCTGGCCTTGCGCTCCAACGGCGTGAACCCACTGCACGAGAGACTTTAACGGCACACGCTTGGTATCTCAACGCACAGACCGTGGGCGTTTTAACGAATACCTTACACGAGCCTACCCGTTGTCCGTTTTGGAGTGTCGGGCATGGCTTTATTAATTTCCAACAAGGCATTCTATGAACTACTCCATTGCTTTTCTCGCCATCGTCCTAACTATGAGCTTAACGGCTTGCGAACGACCTGTCATCGTCACGCCACCCCCCGCCGCTACGGCTCCCACTACGGTCATTGTTCCTGGGCCTCCTGGTCCCGCGGGCGCCACCGGCGCTACGGGCTCCACAGGCTACACCGGCGCTCCAGGCACCACCGGAGACACCGGCGCCACTGGCAACACGGGCAACACCGGCGCCACGGGTCAACAAGGCAAGACGGGCGACACTGTCATCTTGATACCCCCTAAAAACTGATACGCCACCAACAAAAAAGAAGGGCCACTGATGTGGCCCTTCTTTTTTTACAAGCGTCCCATCAATAACAGGACGATCAAAATCACCACCACCAAGCCAATACCGCCACTGGGTCCATATCCCCAAGCACGGCTGTGTGGCCAACTTGGCACTGCACCAATCAGCAAAAGAATGAGGACGATCAGCAATAAGGTGCCAAGGGACATGCGGTACTCCAAAAAAGTAGCGAGCTTCGTTGGTTCAGCCAACTTCGTCCGTGCGGTAGCTCACGTAACACCAGTGCTGCGCTATGTGATTTAGCCCACTAACGCGGGGTTTCAAACGTGCCAATATATTCCATGCACATTCCTAACGAACCGATTGCCAATCGCGTGTTGGCCGCATTACCCCAACGGCAGTACGAGCAGATTCAACCCCATTTGCAGTTCACTGAATTGCACTTTGGGGACATCCTCGTTGAGGCGGACGCTCAGATGGACTACGTCTATTTCCCGGGCAACTGCCTCATATCTCTGCTCACGTTGGTAGACAAACACGAGGCGCTAGAAGTTGGCATGGTGGGGCGCGAGGGCCTCTTGGGCACGAATCTGACCATGGGAGTGGATACATCACCTATGCGTGCGCTGGTCCAGGGCTCTGGCACGGCGATGCGCATGCGCGCCAAGCCGTTCTTGGCCGCATTTCGCAGGGGTCAGGTGTTGCAAAGAGAAGTCTTGCGCTACACCTATATCTTGATGCGTCAAATTGCCCAATCAGCCGCCTGTAATCGCTTCCATCTCATTGAAGCCCGCTTGGCCCGCTGGCTACTGATGACGCGAGACCGGGTCGGCTCCGACCATTTCCACCTGACTCACGATTTTTTGAGCGACATGCTGGGCGTACGCCGTGTCGGCGTCACCAACGCCGCGCATGCCCTCAAGCAGCAGGGCTTGATCGACTACAGCCGCGGCAATATAGAAATCATCCGCAGTGAAGAACTCGAAGCGGTGGCGTGCTCTTGCTACAAGAAGGGTTTGATACAACACTGATGTCAGCGGCATCTGTATACAGGGGTCTTTAACCCTGTGCGCCGCATACACCGTGCGTTGCCTTGCCAAGCGGCAAGTGACTCAGCCCGAACAACCTACGCTTTGTTCGTTTCAGAACATACATCTTTGCGTACGGCGTTTAAGGTGCATGCTTTGAGCTTGTATGGGTAGGTGCATTTGCAGCCTGGCATGGGTTCATGGAGCCTATCGATGTCGTCACCGCACAGCCCGTTTCAAAACCATCTGCTATCCGCATTACCGTCGTCAGAGTTCGGCAGAGTATCCCCACACCTTGAGTTAGTCACCATGCCTTTGGGCGAGGTGATGTACGAGTCGGGTGACGCGTTACGCCATGTATATTTTCCGACCACGTCAATTGTGTCGTTGCTGTTTGTACTAGAGAACGGCGCATCTGCAGAAATCGCCGTAGTAGGTAAAGAGGGGGTTCTGGGCTTTGCCCTGTTCATGGGCGGAGAGTCGACGCCCAGCCGTGCTGTTGTTCAAAGCGCTGGCTACGGCTACCGGCTGGAAGCCGAACTTATGAAGCGTGAATTCAACCGAAGTGGGCCGCTGATGCGACTCTTTTTGCGCTACACGCAGGCCTTGATTACACAAATGACGCAGACTGCGGTGTGCAATCGGCACCACTCGATTGAACAACAGTTGTGCCGCTGGTTGCTGCTCAGTTTGGACCGGCTACCCTCAGACACTCTGAGCATGACGCAGGACTTAATTGCCAACATGCTTGGTGTGCGCCGAGAGGGTGTAACGGAAGCCGCCGGAAAATTGCAACGTGCTGGCCTGATCCGCTATTCGCGCGGCCGTATCGATGTACTGGACCGCCCTGGCCTGGCCAATCGTGCTTGCGAGTGCTATGCAGTGGTCAAACTAGAGTTTGACCGACTGATCACTGACATCCCCCGTGGAGACCCACAGCACGTATTAGGTCCGCCACCGGTACGCTAATTAAATAAAGGGTAAGTTTTGGCAAACTATTGCTGCAATGTGATGAACCGCACTGACAGAACGGGGGATAAAACGCATCCTTTGGTCCTGTTGAGTGAAATAGCCTATTCGCATCAAGGAGTGTCGCCATGCCTACTGACCCCACGCCGAGTCCTCTGCTAACACCCGAGCTCCACCTGCAACTGGCGGACATCATTGGTCAACGGGGTGTACAAGCGCTGCAGGCACGCGCACAACATCTGGCCCAGAGCAGTTCGCATGCCGGACTCAACCCCCAGCAAATATTTTTCAATTTAACGAGCTCCCTCATTGGAGCGACATTGGCTGCCCAGATATTGCACCGGCTGGGCAGCGCAACACACGTCATGTAAATGTGGGCTGGCCGTAGCACCCCCATGGAAACGCATCCACCAGACGAATCAGGCCCATTAGTCACCCCGCACAAGGTGCTGACAGTAGACGCCCAGGTCCGCGCCCTTCACGTCGAAATTCGGCATTTGGAGCGCCGCTTGCAAGAAGCGGAGTTGGGCCTGTCCGCCTGCCGCGCGGAGCAATTGCTCAAAGCCAATGAGCAATTGGTATTGGCCGCACTGGAAGCGCAAGCCCTCGCGGAGGCAGCTACCCAAGAACTGGACATGCTGGCGCGCGCCGGTCAGCGGGATCCGCTCACCGACACCCCCAACCGCACACTGATGGAAGATCGGCTCACGAGTGCTATCAACATGGCACAGCGACGCAACACGCGCATTGCTGTGATATTCGTCGATCTGGATGGCTTCAAAGCCATCAACGACACCTTGGGCCATGCGACAGGAGATGCGGTGTTGCAGCATGTTGCTCGGCAACTTGGCGCGGCAGTGCGCGACTCGGATGCTGTCGGGCGTCATGGTGGAGACGAATTTTTAGTGCTGCTGGCTGAAGTGGCACAGCTTGCCGATGTAGCGGCTATTGCATCCAAGATGCTGCGCGATATCGGCACACCGTGCACGGCCAATAACCACACCCTGACACTTTCGGCAAGTTTGGGGATAGCCCTCTATCCCGACCATGGTCACGATGGACAAATACTGATATCGCTGGCAGATGCTGCCATGTACCAATCTAAACGAGGTGGCGGTGGTCGCTTTAGCTTTCACACTGCGGTACCCGCCTCGGCAGAGCGTAGCGATGCGGGGACGGAGTTAGGTGCCGCCACAGCAGCGACTGGCGTCAGCCGGCACACCAGCCGCTGACGCCCAGGCAACGCGTCATTTCAAGCGCATATCGTTCTTGACAGATGTCACACCCGCAACGCCCTGCGTGACTTCGACAGCACGGTTGATGTCACCCTGAGAGTTGACAAAACCACTGAGCTGTACCTTGCCCTTGAAAGTTTCAACATTGATTTCTGTAGATTTGAGGGACGGGTCATTGAAGATCGCCGCCTTCACCTTAGTGGTGATAACAGAGTCATCAATGTACTGACCCGTTCCTTCTTTGGTCGGTGTGGAGGCGCACCCCAGCAGCAGCGAGATAAAAAGAGCCGCCAAGATGGCGCTAGAGCGCTTGAAAAATGTGGACATAAATTCCTTTGATGAAATGTAAAGACGAGACAGAGAAACGTGTCCAGGCAACTGAACGCTACCCTGAATTAACCCGCCCAGAATAGAGTGCAAAGACACCAGGGTCTGTGCGTTGTCATACAAGGGAAAAAGTATAAAAAATTCGGAGAATTTGCACTTGGTTTGTTAGCGTACAGAAATTAAATCTGGGACTGTCTATTCTTGGGGCCATGTGTCAGACAGGGACTGATACAGCAATGATTTCAACCACCTCATCTAAGGAGCTCAGCATGAACAAAGACCAAGTCAAAGGACGCGTCAAAGAAGTACAAGGCAGCGTCAAGGAAGCCACTGGCAAGCTGGTGGGGAGCACCCAGCTGGAAACCAAAGGCAAGCTGGAGAAAATGGTGGGCACGGTACAAGCCAAGCACGGAGACACCAAAGCAGCGGTGACCAACGCACTCAAGAAACTCGGATAAATCCCGTAAAACAGTCCAATTTCAAAGGAAAAAACATGCTAAAACTTAAACCAGTCACCTTGTTGGCCCTGCTGATGATGGGCATGAGTGCATACGCCGCACCCATGACCAAAGCAGAGTACAAAGCCGCAAAGGCAGAGCTCTCTGCCAAACTCAGTACAGACAAAGCGGCTTGCAAACCCCAAACTGGAAATGCCAAAGACATATGCGTGGCAGAGGCCAAGGCCAAGGAGAAAGTAGCGCGCGCTGAGCTTCAAGCCAGCTACGAGCCCTCGGAGAAACACAGTTACGCAGTACGCATGGCGCGCGCGGATGCCGCTTTTTCTGTTGCCAAAGAAAAGTGTGACGATGCCGCAGGTAACGCTAAAGACGTCTGCCGCAAAGAAGCCAAGGCCACGCACGCCACAGGCGTTGCAAACGCCAAGCTGATCGAAAAGACCGTGGACAACAACACCAATGCACAAGAGAAGATTGACTCAGCGGTCAACAAGGCTCACGAGAAAAACGCCGATGCCCAGATGACCGCGGACAAGACCAAGCGAAATGCCGCCTACGCTGTGGCCAAAGAAAAGTGTGATGCAATGGCTGGCGATGCCAAAGACAAATGTATACAGACTGCCAAATCTCAATACGGACAAAACTAGGAAATACCATGACTGAAATGAACACTCTCTCAAACCCACTTGGCAACTCCAGCGCCAAGACTGCTGGCCAAATGGCCTCCAACGCGCATATGTCCATCGACCACGCAGTGGATCGCACTACAGATGCCATTCGTCCGGCCTTTGAGCATTTGGTTCAAGGCGCACACCAGGCTGTCGAGAGCCTGTCGCTGGCGGCAAGCCAAGCCGCAACGAAGCTGGAATTGACTGGCGAGACTTTAAAAAATGCACAAGCCCGTGTGACTGACTCTGCGCGTGGCTACGTACGCGAGAAGCCCATGACGGCCGTCGGCGTGGCTGTGGCAGCAGGCTTCTTGCTCAGTTGGCTTTTGCGCCAGCGCTAAGAGAATCCCGTGGTCGTGCCACCCGAGGTCAGCGCGACCGCGCAGCAAGCAGCAGTGGCTTCCGTAGACGCTGCCGCTGCCCCTCAAAAACCCACAACACCGTCCCCGCCGCCCGACGAGCACCCTCCCCCGCCGAGCCTGATGGAGATGGCGCAGGCGCTGTGGCTGCAGGTCCGCGGCGTCGTACACGACCAGTTTGAATTGCTCACGCTGGAGGCGCAGATGGCCGGACAGGCGCTGGCCCACCTTCTGATATTGGGTGCAGCCATGGGCGTACTGCTAGCCGGAACTTGGCTGTGCGTACTGTTGGCTGGTGGATTGTGGCTGTGGGAGCAAGGCTGGCGCGCCAGCTACATCGTGCTTTTGGCCCTGCTGTTAAACGGCGCAGTTCTGGGTGCATTGGCGTTAGCGATGCGCCGAGCGCGCCGAGCCATGGGTTTTGGCCGCAGCTTGCAAGCGTTACAGCCGGAAGTAACATCTGAGTTTGCATCGAAAGTCCCCCATGAACCTGCCAGAAAAAACTGAATCGCAAGGCAGCGTATCCCAACAGGTACAGCTGACTGCGCAGCGTTTGGCTGCACGGCGGCTGGCGGTAGTGCGGCAAACACACGCATTGCGTACAGCAGCGCGCGCGCGCGTTGCAGACAGCCTGCCATCGCCGAACCTACTCTGGCTTGCGGCAGGCGCGGCTGTTGGAGGCTTGTGGCTCTACCGGCGTAATAAAAGCAAAGCGGCAGCCCAAACCCGAGCCGCACAGCACGAACAACACCCCCCAGCGCATGCCCGCAAAGCCGAGGTATTGACCGCAGCCCTCATGTTGGCAAATTCGCTGCTCACCTTTCTCAACCTGCGCGAACGCGCAAAAAAATAGGGCGTTTGCACGCCAGTCCGGCAAAAAATATAGCAATGTTGCTATTCATTACATAGCAACTGTGAGCCGACTGGGCAGTGTGCCCGCGTGCGGGGCAGCGTGCTGTCCACTAAGTTCGTTGTCGCACATACGGCACCGCGCGCACGGGTTAAGGTGCGGACGTCAACAGCAGCACTCTACGATCCGCCTGCGGGCCAGCGCGCAGAATGGAGCGGGATGACCCCAGCCACATCGGCAATCCGCCAAAGTAGACCTGTTCGTGCATGCGCTTGGAATAGCCTTGACGGCCGCACACAACACAAAACATGAAAATTGGAAACACACCATGATTGCAGAGATTGACCTCATTACCGCCAAGATTCTTATCGTAGATGACCAGGAGGCCAATGTGGCGCTGATGCAGCAAACGCTTCAGGACGCTGGCTACACCGAAGTCACGTCAACGCTGGAGCCAGAAAAAGTGTGTGCGTTGCACCGCAAGAATCACTACGACTTGATTCTGTTGGACCTACAAATGCCGGGCATGGATGGTTTCCAGGTGATGGAGGGACTGAAGACCAACCAGGACGATGGCTACTTGCCCGTGATCGTCATCACCGCGCAACCCGGCCATAAAATGCGTGCGCTCCAGGCGGGTGCACGAGATTTCATCAGTAAGCCGATTGATCTGATGGAAGTGAAAACACGTATTCGCAACCACCTAGAAGCGCGCGTACTGTACCGAAGGCTTGCGGACTACAACGACCTTTTAGAACGTCAAGTACAAGAGCGCACGGCCGAGCTGCGCGAAAGCGAGGCCCGCTACCGGGCGTTGACCGAACTGGCCAGTGATTGGTATTGGGAACAAGACGAGAGCGGCGCTTTCATCAAGGTCAGCGGTCCGGTACTGGAGATGTTGGGGTTGCAGGTGGATGCCCTCAACGCCAGCAGCCATGGTATCCAAGACTCTGGCTGGAACCAGCAGGAGCGCGAGGCATTGCAGGCACACATCGCAGCGCGAGAGCCGTTTTTGGACTTCAATTTCAGCCGCACCAACCCCGATGGCAGTGTGCAACAGTACCGCGTGAGCGGGGAACCGATGTTCAACCGATCGAGCCGATTTGTGGGGTACCGGG
This sequence comes from Rhodoferax sp., assembly GCA_046595515.1. GTDB lineage: Bacteria > Pseudomonadota > Gammaproteobacteria > Burkholderiales > Burkholderiaceae_C > Allorhodoferax. The sequence continues at coordinate 36,812 of JBKJOV010000032.1, forward strand.
GTATCGGTGTGGAATTCGCGCTGAAGCGACCGCCGCTATGACGTCTGCGCCGCCGCCCAAAGCCAACCCGAATCAGAATTTCTTGATTGGCGCCCTGCCCGATGTAGAGTTCGAGCGCCTGGCGCCCCATCTGCACCTTACACCACTCGCATTAGGAGCGGTGTTGTATGAGTCTGGGGGGCGGCTGCAACACGCGTACTTCCCCACTACTGCCATCGTGTCGCTGCACTATGTCACCGTGTCGGGCGCATCGTCTGAAGTGGCGGGTGTGGGCCGTGAGGGCATGGTGGGCATCTCCCTGTTTATGGGGGGCAACACCACTCCCAGTGCGGCCGTGGTGCAGACGGCTGGGTATGCGTACCGCTTGGAACGCGGTTTTCTACTGGAAGAGTTTGAACGCAGTGGCTTGTTTCAACGCCTGCTGCTGCGCTATACGCAAGCGCTGTTGACCCAAATGAGCCAAACGGCGGTGTGCAACCGCCACCACTCCGTTGAGCAACAGTTGTGCCGCTGGTTGCTGGTGACGCTGGACCGCATCCCATCCGGAGAATTGGCAATGACCCAAGAGCTGGTAGCGAGCATGATTGGCGTGCGACGCGAGGGCATTACCGAAGTGGCAGGTCGCTTGCAGGAGATGGGCTATATCCGTTACCGCCGTGGCCATATTTCTGTGATCGACCGCGAGGGTCTGGAGGGCCGCGTCTGCGAGTGCTACGGAGTGGTCAAGAGAGAGTTTGCACGCTTGTTACCAGATGCGCAGCAGCGTCCCGGCGCGCACATGGGCGTCCCGGCAGCCAATAACGCAATGAGTCCCCTGTAGCTTGCGCCAAGGTATGTCGGTGCGCTGTCACACAGACGTGCGCTCACGGCACGCGCACCATGTGGCCATCGCGCGACTTTTTTGGCTGACAACATTGACTGGGCCATTCGCTGTCTACAGGTGCATACTGGTCACTGAAACTCGCACGCCACCCAATTGAACCTTGTGCCCATTCGCTTCCTACTCATTGTCCTTTTGCTGTGCTCCACACGCATAGCTGCAGCCGACGCACCGGCAGACCTGCGTGCCAAGTTTGCTGGCATGACCAAGGCGCTGCAGAATAACGCTTTTCGCAAGCCCATCGTCTTGGTCTCGCGTGAGCCGCACAACCAGATTGAAGGCGATGTCTATGCCGTCATTGCACATGACTTTGCCAAGGTGCAAGCCCAGTTGGTTCGCCCCGAGGCCTGGTGCGACATCATCTCGTTGCACATCAATACCAAGTACTGCCGCGTGATGGAAGGTGGGCCTTCAGACAAACTGCTGGTACGCATGGGTAAAAAAACCCCTGAGCCGCTGGCAGACACGACGCCATTTGAGTTTACTTTTCGCTCACTGCAAGACACTCCCGATTACTTGTCCGTGGTACTCCACAGCCAAGCCGGCCCCATCGGCACGAGCAACTACCGGCTCACAGTAGCGGCCATCCCAGGCGCCAATGACCAGACCTTGCTGCACCTGCACTACGGTTACACCACCAGTTTTGCCAGCCGTATTGCCATGCAGACCTATTTGCTTACGGCGGGCCGCAACAAGGTCGGCTTCACGCCGCTGCAGAGTGAACCACCCAAAGCGATTGCCGGTGCGCGTGGTGCCATGGAGCGCAACACCATGCGCTACTACCTCGCTGTCCAAGCCTATATGGATGCCTCTACCTTCCCCGCCAGCGAGCAGTTTGAGCGTCGTATTGCGAATTGGTTTGCGGCCGTTGAGCAGTTTCCCGTTCAACTGCATGAGCTAGATCGAAAAGAGTACCTGGACATGAAGCGCGAGGAATACGCGCGCGAACGCAACACACCTTAAACGTCGTGCGAGAACGGTGTGCCACCGCACAGATACAGCGGCGCGATCCCATTAAGCTGGCGGTGAGGCAACAGACTGATCCACGGACTGTCTTTGCCAACACCAACGTTGCTTGTGAAGTCGCTCAACCGTCCAAGACGGAATCAGTGTCCCAAGGAGCGTAAACCTTCTCAAAACGCACCAGAGCGCGGAAGTCAATCACACCTCTGTACAGCGTTACGTAGTTTGCCTTGAGGCATGTGCCAGCAAACCGATTCGGGGCGGCTGTTGTCACAGCACCGTTTTTAGCGGTGTGGTTAGCCCCCAAAAAAGTCGAATTCATCGGCATCACAGGAGTCATTCATGAATATATTTTCTCGTCCTACCTACCGGCGCTCGTGGCTCGTAGCGAGCCTGGTGGGTTCGGTACTGGCCCTTGCAGCCTGCGGTGGAGGCAGCGGTGATGGCCGTGATGCTATTTTGGGTGCCAATGGGGTTGCAACCTTGGTCCCCGCAGTCACGACTGTCACCCCTGCACCGAATGCCACGGGCGTTTCCATCAACACCAAATTGTTGACGGTTCAATTCAATAAAGCGATGGATGCGTCCACGCTGACCACGACTTCCGTGCGACTGGCTTGCCCCGCTGGTATGCCAGTGATGGGCACCGTCGTGAGCTATACGCCTGCCAACATGACCGCGCAGCTGCAAATACCCGCAACGACGCAACTCCCGACCAACACAGTCTGTAGTGCGACAGTGGCTAACACCGTCAAAGATACGTTTGGCATTGCACTGCCCGCTAACTATGGCTGGACCTTCACGACAGGCGGCATCCCAGATACCACCGCGCCTGTGGTGGTGGCAACGGCGGCGTACGGTCGCACCGGGTTCACCAGTCCTGACGCCACACGCATGACCTTCACCGGAACCAATTTACCGGTGAACCGCAGCAGCACGGCGACGTTCAGCGAGCCCATGGATGTATCCACCATGAGCAATGCGAATTTCACCGTTATGCAAGGCACAACGCCAGTCGTAGGCACCGTGACGTACAGCGGCACTACCATCAGCTTCAAACCACAGGCCAACCTGCAGACCAGTACGACCTACACCTCCACGGTGACTACCGGCGCCAAGGATGTTGCGGGTAACGCACTGGCAGCCAACTATGTTTGGACCTGGAGCACAGCGGCTACCAACGACACCACAGCGCCTACTCTGAGCAGCACCGTTCCAGCACACATGGCCACCGGCGTGCCAATCAACCAAGAGATCAACGCAGTGTTCAGTGAAGACATGGCGCCCGAGACGATCTCTACCACCAGCTTTACCCTAATGCAGGGCACTATCGCTGTACCCGGTACTGTCACATCGGCAGGTAACGCAGCCACATTTACACCGAGCCAACCGCTCGCCATCAACACCACCTACACCGCGCGCATCGCCAACACGGCGCAAGACCTCTCAGGCAACATGCTCATGGCGGGTACCACACCCAATCCCTGGACATTCACCACCGGTTCGATCATCCCTGTCGCTGGCGCAGGCCCTGCAGCGGTTGACTTGAGCTGCGCTGCTAATTTCGCTGTTCTTGCAGGCTCAGCCATCACCAATACCGGCCCATCGATCATTAGCGGCGGCGACGTTGGATTGAGCCCAGGCTCGGCAGTGGACGGCTTCCCACCGGGCACACTCATCGGTGGTGCCTTTCACATCAACGACACGACCGCCAACAATGCCAAGCTGTGCCTGACGAGTGCCTACAACGATGCTGCAGGACGCACCTTAGCGCCCATCACCGTGTCGGACAACATCGGTGGCCAGACGCTGGCACCAGGTCTGTACAAGTCCACCAGCACCTTGGCCATTTCGTCGGGTGACCTTACTCTGTCGGGCCCAGCGAATGCGGTCTGGATTTTCCAAGTTGCTTCGACCTTCACCACCACCTCTGGACGCCAAGTGATTCTGGCGGGCGGCGCGCAGGCTAAAAATGTCTTCTGGCAAGTGGGTAGCTCGGCCACACTGGGCACGACCTCGGTCATGCAGGGAACCATCATGGCGGATCAGTCGATCACGCTGCAAACCGGTGCTGTGTTGAACGGTCGGGCTCTGACCCGTATTGCTGCAGTCACCTTGGACAGCAGCACTATCACCAAGCCCTAAGCCTTTGAACCCATACTTGGAGAACACAATGACAAAAAAGACATCACGCAAAGCGCTTAGTCTGCTGCTGCTTGCGGCCGCAGCATGCCCAGTGGCCTATGCAGTAGAGCCAGGCTGGTATGTGGGTGGCAATGTAGGTGGCAGCATGGCCACGATTGACGATGCCCGCATCAGCAAAGAACTGCAAGCACAGGGCCTCACCACCACGACGATTTCGGATCGCAACCGCGACACTGGCTACAAGCTGTTTGGTGGCTACCAGTTCAACCGCAATCTGGCGTTGGAAGGGGGCTACTTCGACATGGGCACCTTTGGCTTTACGGCCAACACCCTGCCTGCAGGCACGTTGCGCGGCGACCTCAAGCTCCAGGGCCTTAACCTGGACGTCGTCGGCCTATTGCCCATGACTGAGCGGCTGTCGTTGCTGGGACGGGTTGGTGCAAACTATGCCGAAACCAGTGACTCGTTTACCGGTTCGGGCGCCGTGCAAGTGCTCAACCCCAACCCGAGCAAGCGCGAGACCAACTACAAATTGGGCCTGGGACTGCAATACGCCATGACAGACGCATTGGCAGTGCGACTCGAGGCGGAGCGCCTGCGTATGAACGATGCGGTCGGCAACATGGGACACGTCGATCTGGTCTCTGTGGGCCTGGTGTATTACTTTGGCAAGAAGGCCGTGACACCCGTGCGCTATGTGGCACCTCCACCGCCACCACCCGCTGTAGTGGTGGCACCACCGGCGCCCGTGGCTCCAGTACCGGCTCCCGCGCCGCCACCTCCGCCAGCGCCGCGCTTTGAGCGTTACACCTTGTCGGCCACCGAGTTGTTTGGCTTTGACAGTGCACAGTTGCGCATGCCACAGGCCAAATTGGATGAAATTGCCGCTGCCTTGGCCCTCAATAGCCAAGTCACCAATGTCGTCATCACAGGTTACGCAGACCATTTGGGCTCCACCAAGTACAACCAAGCGTTGTCAGAGCGCCGCGCCATTGCGGTGCGTGACTACCTGACACGTAAGGGCTTGGATGCTGGCCGTCTGCGCGCTGAAGGCAAGGGCGAAGCCAACCCAGTGGTGCAGTGCTCCAACAAGAACCGCGCCAAGCTGATCGAATGCCTGGAACCCAACCGCCGCGTGGAGATTGAACAGATCACCGTGCAGCGTCGCGTTCAGTAAGTTCAGCGAAACCGATGTCCGCCCTGAATCCAAAGACCTGCGCGCAGGCGCTCGGTGTCTTTCAATTGGGGCGGGCTGTTTATTGCGGCAAACCGGTCAGCACAGAATGTGAATTCTGCGATGAACACGGCCCGCGCGCCCAGGGTGCATACAGCGCTGCCTACCTGTCATCCATTCAAAAACTTGCCGAGAGCGCGCAAATGGAAATACGCTGGGTAGCTAGGTAAGCTTGTCAGGCGCACTGGCTACGCTATGCACCCGGTGCATGCGCAGATGGCGACGCGATCCGAAATGGTGGGCAAAGACCCAGGTGAACTCTGCACCGAATAGAAAAACCTGGGCCGACCAGTACACCCACACCAGTATCACAACGACAGAGCTGGCAGCTCCAAACGCAGTGGCCACGCCACTGCCGCCTATGTACCAGCCGATAGCGGCTTTGCCCAAGGTGAACAGCAATGACGTTACTGCGCTGCCCAACCACACATCTGGCCAGCCCACCCGGTGGCGTGGCATGTACTTGTAAATCATGGCGATGAGTGCACCGGTCAACACAAAACTAAATGTGTTGTTCACTACGACCAGAAGCGTCTCCCACGTGCCAAACGCGGGCGCCCACCAGCGCCCCCACGCTGCCAACCCAGCGCTCACAATGAGTGAGACGAGCAACAAAAAGCCAATGCCCAAAATCATGCCAAAGGAAACTAAGCGCGTGCGCAGCAAATGCCACCAGCCGCTGGCGCTGTGACCCACATTGACTTTCCAGATCCGGTCCAGCGCATCTTGCAGTTCTACAAAGACACTGGTGGCGCCAACCAAGAGCAATGCGAAGCCCACCACGGTGCCGATCACCGTCTGGTTGTTGCGATGGACGCTGTCCAACAAATCCGCTACAGCGTGCGCGCCCTGCGTGCCAACCAGGGTGGTCATTTGCGACAGTATTTCTAAGCGGGCAGCGTCCAAGCCAAAGACTGCACCGGCCACGCTAATGGCAATTAGCAGCAAGGGTGCAAGCGAAAACAGCGTGTAGTAGGCAAGAGCTGCCCCCATGCTGGGCGCGTGGTCGTCCAGCCAGGCGCTCATAGTCTCGCGCAGCAGCACCGTAAGGCCCCGTGGAGTGAGGGCTAACGTCCACGCGGTGGGCGCAAGATCGGCACCCGTGAATTGGCCGGTGGCGCAAGGCGCTACCGTGCGATCCGGATCGGTGGCAGTGGTTTTCGTGGTCATTCGGGGACGCTGTAGTCTTTAACTAAAAGAACTACACGTTATCCCACATTTTTTCCCACTTCCGTTAGCTGGCGTACGACCCGTTTGACCCAACACGGCCAGCGCCCTTATGTATTCTGGCGCACAGAGTGCCGGCAACGTACCGACGCAAGATAGGGGTATACAAGGTCTACTAGGATGCACCTGGCGGCGGCGCCTCTTGGCGCTAGCCGATTTTTTTTAACCCCCCGAAGGAGATGATGATGATGAAAATGCGCACCGTATTGTTGGCGAGTCTGACCGTAGCCACCCTGTCTTTGGTCGGCTGTGCCATGCCGATGATGGGCAACACAGCCATGCTGAGTGGAAAGCTCTCGGCAGCCAATGAAGTACCTGCCAACGCGTCTGCGGGCGTGGGCACGCTAGAGGCCACCCTCAACAAAGACACCAATGCCTTGAGCTGGACGGTTAACTACAGCGGCCTCACTGGCCCCGTGGTGGCCGGTCACTTCCATGGGCCCGCCGGTGCTGGAGTCAACGCCGGCGTAGCGCTGGGCTTTAGCGGCCCGCTAGAGAGCCCTATCAAAGGCACTGCAACACTCACCCCCGCCCAAGCGGCCGACTTGCTGGCGGGCAAGTGGTATGTGAACTTGCACACGGCAGCCAACAAAGGCGGCGAGATCCGTGGACAGGCGGTTGTTAACCCGTAACGCGCTTAGCGGCTTAGCAAAACCGGGTCTTAGGGCCCTGGCACCCGGTTTTCAGTGTCAAATAGTGCTCTGGCCGGTTTTTCTATTGAATTGTTTGCTACTAAAACTATAGCATTTAGACGGCGATTGCAGTGCGCGCGCTCAGCCTCCGCCGCGCTGCATATACAGATCGAACCGCTTCATAAAGGCGTAGCGCTCGCCATCTGCCAGCCCCGCAAACCTGAAGCTCACCAACAGGCGTGGCGTGCGCATCAGCGCTATCACACGTGGTTCTGCCACCTGCCACTTCAGTCCCAGGGCGCCATCGCCTATGCGCACGCCGCACGCACTGGGTTGCAGCTTGTAAAAGTGGTCGCCGATGGCATCGGGCAGCCAGCGCAGCCAATCGGCTTCGGTGCAGCCCATGTCGCGCTCAAATTGCTCTGCGTAAAAAGATTGCATGTTTGGTAGCCCTCAGCCCCCGGCAATGGGCGGCCAGATGGCCAGCACATCACCCTCAGCCAAAGTCTGGCTGGCCCGCTGCTCGGGCGCAATGTACTTGCCATTGACCAGCAGCAGATGCACCAGCTTGGGCGGCAGGCCAAAGGGCTCAATGATGTCCAACACGCTGGCTTGCGGGTCCACGTCCAGAGCCATCTGGTTGGTGCGGTGCGCCTCGGGCGGCAAAAAATCCGTCAGCGTGGCAAACAGCTTGAAGGTGATCTTCATCGGCGGCGCGCATCCCCGGCACCCGACCAGTCCAATTGCGCTTGTGCACAGGCCAAATAGGCCTGCATGAGCTTGGTGGGGTCCTCTAACAGGTGGTCTTTCCAGGGGCCCAGTTTTACTTGCCCCTCCACCAGCCCACGCATCACACCCACATGCTCGGTCCAGCCGACGCTGTTGCAGCCCACCAGCACATCGCCCTGGAATTGCAGGCTGAGGTGACGGCTCGCCGGGTGGTCGGTGAGTTCCACGTGCTGGCCTCCGGGGCGGCCTTGCCAGTCGCCAAAGCTGGTGGATATCAGCCCTAGGGTGTCCAGCACATTAATTTGGGTCACGCCCTTCAGGGTGGCTTGCAGCGACTTGCCGCTACCAAAAGCCACCATGTTCAGCGCAGCGACGCGCGCTTGGTCTGCCGCATTGGGCTGAATCGCGCTGACGATGGTTTTACCGCTGACCTTGTCAAATGCTTCCGCGCAGTCCCCGGCCGCAAACACGCCAGGCACATTACTTTGCAAATGGGCATCGGTCAGCACTCCCAACAAGCACGTGATCCCGGAATCTTGCAAAAACCCAATGGCCGGTCGCACGCCTGCGGCGCTGATGACGAGATCGACCTCGATGGACTTTCCGTTAGACAACTGCACGTGCAGAGCGTCACCAGCTCCCGGGGTGATGGACTCGACACGGGTGCCAGTAAACACCTGTACGCCTTTGGACTCACACCACGTGCGAATCATGCCGCCTGCAGTGGGCCCCATCATGCGCGGCACCATGCGGTCGCCCATTTCCACCACACTGAGGCGAACGCCCCGCACGGCCAAAGCTTCCATGATGATGCAGCCAATGAAGCCAGCGCCCAACTGCAACACCCGCGCACCCTGGGTGGCGCGCTGTGCAATGGCGCGTGCATCGGCCAGCGTCCAGCAGGTGTGCACGCCAGGCAAGTCAATGCCTGCAATGGGCGGGTGCATGGGATGCGAGCCTGTGGCCAGTAACAGGGTGTCGTAGCTGACTGCTTCGCCATCGGTGAGCGCTACAGTTTTAGTAGCAACATTCACAGTATTTACCCGGGCCTGGCGCACATTGAGCCTTAAATCAGCGTAATGCGAGGCACTTTTGCGCAAATAGGTGCCGGCCTCGCCCACCTGCCCTATCAGCAAGTAGGGAATGGCCATGCGCGAGTACGGTGGCTCGGGCTCGTCGCCAATGAGGGTGATGTCGGCCGCAGGGTCGTGCTTGCGGAGGGTTTCCGCCGCAATCACGCCCGCAGGGCCTGCGCCCAAAATGACATGGTGGGTCATGGTGCCTGTCCTGATCGTCCTGAGCCTAGGCCCTCGGTCACAGGCTTAAGCGCTCTTTGGTGGCGGCAGTGGGGCGGCCCTCGGGGTCCCAACCACGTACGGCGTAGTACTCGGGCATCATCTTGGCCAGCTCGCTCACCTTGCCTGTGGCGGGGCCGGTTTTGCAGGCCTCGGTCAGCAGGCGCTTGGGTAGCGAATCGTCTTTGGCCGTGAACCCGGCGCGGTTGTTGAACTCGCGTTCCATGTTCCAGATGCGCTCGCCAATTTTCTCCAGCTCTTCGGTGGTGTAGGCCTCATCGCAGGCGGCTGCCATTTGCGGTGCCAAATCAGCCAAGCCCCAGGCAAAGGTAGTGAAGATGCACAGGCCGCTGGAGTCAAACGCGGCGGTGGCATCCTGAAAGGCCTTGACCAGCGCCGGCTTGCCTTCAGACTCCAGTGGATCGGTCTTGACCGGAATACCCAACACCTCAGAGGCGATGGTGTAGCCCCGCAGGTGGCAGCCACCGCGGTTGGAGGTGGCATAGGCCAGGCCAATGCCCTGGATGGCGCGTCCGTCGTAGGCGGGAAACTCTTGGCCCTTGCTGCTCATGCTGAGGTCAGGGTGGCCATACTTGGCGGTCAGGCGCTTGGAGCCTTGGCCGATTTCAATGCCAAAACCGCGGCCGTAAATGGTTTCTTCGGTGAAGAAAGCCAGCGCCTCGGCGGAGCCGAATTTGGCGTCAATACCGAGCTGCTCTTTGGTCAGCACGCCCATGTCATACAGCTCCATGACTGCGCCCACGGTGGCACCAAAGCTGATCGGGTCAATGCCCTCTTCGTTGCACAGCATGGTGGCGTATTGCAGCGCCTCCAGGTCCTTCACGCCATTGGCAGCACCCAGTGCCCACGCAGCTTCGTATTCCAGGCCGCCCGAGGCATTCCAGTACTGCGGCTTGTTTTGCACCGTGAAGTGGCCCTTGTCCATCTTACTGACACGCCCGCAGGCAATGGTGCAGCCAAAGCAGGCCTGGTTGGTCACCAGTTGCTTTTTGCCATCGGTCTCGCGCGGCGTGGCCATGGCTTCGGCCGAAATATCGCGGGCGCTTTCAAACTGGTTGTCGCGGTGGTTGCGGGTGGGCAGGCCGCCCACTTCGTTGATCACATTCATCAGCACTTGGGTGCCGTAGGCCGGCAGCCCCTGCCCCGTGACCGCGTTGTCGGCCAAGATTTTTTTCTTCTCGGCAATGACTTTCATGAAGGCTTTAGGGTCGCGGATATTACCCACACCCTTGGTGCCGCGCACGGCAATAGCCTTGAGATTTTTGCTGCCCATCACAGTGCCCACGCCCGAGCGGCCGGCGGCACGGTGCAGGTCGTTCACCACCGCGGCGTACAGCACGCCGTTTTCGCCCGCCTTGCCGATGCTGGAGACCCGGGTTAGGGGGTCTTGCAGGCTGCTCTTGAGGGTGGCTTCGGTCTCCCACACGCTCTTGCCCCACAGGTGGGCGGCGTCGCGCAGTTCGGCCACGTCGTCGTTCACATACAGGTACACAGGCTTGGGGCTCTTGCCCTCAAAAATCACCATATCCCAGCCGGCCATTTTGAACTCGGCACCCCAGTAGCCGCCTGAATTGGAGCAGGCTATGGCCCCCGTGAGCGGGCTCTTGGTGATAACGGTGTAGCGCCCGCCGGTAGAGGCCATGGTGCCCGTGAGCGGCCCGGTGGCCCAGATGATTTTGTTAGCGGGTGAGAGCGGATCGACGGTGGCGTCCACCTCTTCGCACAGGTATTTGGTACCCAAGCCGCGCGAACCCAGGTAGTGGCGCGCCCAATCTTTGTTGAGTGGCTCGGACTTGACGGTGCCTGCGGTCAAGTCAACGCGAAGAATTTTTCCAGCCCATGACATAACAGTACTCCAATTAATCAGTTGAGGACAGAGCTAAAGGTCTGTCCCGCAAGGTTTCAGGAAGCAGACGGTTGATTACCAAGCTTGTTCGCCCAGGCTTCCATCTTGCCCAGGCCCGTCCAGTTGGCGTCAATGAAAGTAATGGCCCCGGTAGGGCAGGCGCTGGCGCAGGCCGGGTCGCCGCCGCACAGGTCGCATTTTTGGACTTTGCCGGTTTCTTGCACGTAGTTGATGGTGCCAAAGGGGCAGGCAATGGTGCAGACTTTGCAACCTACGCAGGTGGCCTCGTTGACCACCACGGCGCCGGTGGTTTTGTCCAAGGTAATAGCCTCTACCGGGCAGGCATGCAGGCACCAGGCTTCATCGCACTGGGTGCAGGTGTAGGGAACTTTTTTGCCGGTCTCGTGGAAGTCAAACACTTTGATGCGCGATTTGGCGGGGGCGAAAGTGCCGTAGTTCTCATACGAACAGGCCATTTCGCACTGCAGACAGCCAGTGCATTTGTCCGGGTTGATGTGCAACACCTTTTGCATGTCTCTCTCCTGGGTTGGTGGCATTGCTGCAATGCCCGTCCGTTGACACAAAGAAGCAAATACATTGTTGAGCCGCACCACAGATCGTGACCTAGGACTAACCCTAGTCGGGTATTACAGGGGCGCAAGACACTCCGCCATTAAGCATGTACCGGTGCGTACGCAGTGGAAGAAAATCTGTGGCGATAAGAGCCCGGCGCGGGTCCTGACCAACGCACCGTCTACACGAAGCGGGTCGAAAGCCCGCTTCAGGGCTTCACGACCCGATTTTCAGAAGAAAATCGTACTGCAGCCCGGGTATTCATTGACTTGTTTGCTACCAATTAAATAGCAAACTCAAGTGGCTGCGCGGCGCAAAGTCTCCACCACCGGGCGGCGCAGCACGTCGCGCAGGCCCCACCAGCCAGCCGCCAGCGCCAGCACGGCACCGGCCAAGCCGCCCAAGAGTGGCACCCACAGCGACACCGTCCACTCAAACTCGAACACATAGTGCGCCAGCGCCCAGCCCACGGCGGCGGCCACGCAAGATGCCAGCACACCCGCCAGCAGGCCCACGCCCGCCAGCTCCGCCCGCTGCACCTGGCGCAGCAAGCTGCCGCGCGCCCCCACCGCCCGCATGATGGCGAACTCGCGCGCGCGCTCCTCACGCGTGGCCGTCACCGCCGCAAACAGCACCACCAGGCCCGCTGCCAGCGTGAAGCCAAACAAAAATTCTACCGCCCGAATCACCTGGTCCAGCACGCGCTGCACCTGGGCTATGGTGCTGGTCATATCCACATTGGTGACATTCGGGAATTGGCGCACCAGCGCGTTGTCAAAACCTGGCGTGCGCGGGGCCTTAAAAGCTGTCATGTAGGTGGCCGGAACATTGTCCATTTGGCGCACCGGGTACATGGCAAAAAAGTTGGCCCGCATCGAGCCCCAGTCCACCTTGCGCAGCGAGGTGATCTTGGCGTCGGTAGGCTGGCCACCCACATCAAAGCGCAGGCTGTCACCCAGCTTCAGGCTCAGGCTGGTGGCAATGCCCTCCTCCACGCTGATGGCACCCGGCTCATCGTCGGTCCATTGGCCCGCCACGATCTCGTTCTTGGCTGGCAAGGTGGCGTTGTGCGACAGATTGAATTCGCGGTCCACCAAGCGCTTGGCCCGATCGTCGGTAAAGTCATCCGGGGATACAGGTTTGTCATTGATGGCCACCAGGCGGCCCCGGATCATGGGGTACCAGTCGTAAGACGCCACACCTGCAGCGTCTAGCGCGCCACGAAACGCCGTGGCCTGCTCGGGCATCACGTTGATGACAAAGCGGTTTGGCGCATCGGGCGGCGTGGCCTTGCGCCAACTGCCAATCAGGTCGGTGCGCAGCAGCACCAGCAGCACCAGCGCCAACAAGCCCACCGCCAACGCGCTGACTTGCACCACGGTGTAGGCCGGGCGGGCCGACACCTGGCGCGTAGCCAGCACCAGCCAGCGCGGTGCGGTGCTCTCGTTCACGCTTTTGCGCAGCACCTTCACGGCCACCCAGCTCAGCGCTGCAAACACCAGTACCGCGCCACCAAAGCCCCCCACAGCAATCAGGCCCAGCTTCAGGTCGCTGCTGGCCGCCATCAGCAGGGCCGCAAACCCCGCAATGCCCAGGGTCAGCACACCCAGTGACGCCGGACGCAAGTTGCCAACATCCCGGCGAATGACCCGCAGCGGCGGCACCTGGGCCAACTGCAACACCGGCGGAAGGCCAAAGGCCAACAGCAGCGTCATGCCCATACCCAGCCCCATCAGCACCGGCCAAATGGTGGCGGCGGGCAGCGCGGCATCCACCAGCCCGGCCAGCAGCAGCACAAACAGGTAATGCACGGCATAACCCAGCACCACGCCCAGGCCACTGGCAAACAGGCCCACCAGCGCAAACTCAAACGCATAGGCCGCGGCAATACTGCGCTGGCGCAGGCCCAGCACCCGCAGCATGGCGCAATCATCCAAATGGCTGGCGGCAAAGGCGCGCGCCGCCAGGGCCACGGCCACAGCGCTCAGCAATGCAGCTAGCAGCGCCACCAGGCTCAAGAACTTTTGCGCACGGTCTAGCGTCTGGCTCATCTCGGGCCGGCCACTTTGCAATGATTCCACGCGCGTGCCGCGCACAGTACTGGTGCCGCCCGCGCTGGCGGGTTTGACCAATGCATCGGCAAAAGCGACAAACTGGCCCACCGCCACCTCACTTCCCGCCACCGCCATACGGTAGTTCAGGCGGCTGGCCGGTTGAATCAGTTTGGTGGCCGCCACATCGGCCGTGTTGATCATCACCCGGGGTGAGAAATTCATAAAGCCGCCGCCCCGGTCGGGCTCGATGACGATGATGGCGGCCACTTTGAGGGAGGCATCACCCAAAAGCAGGCTGTCGCCCACCTTCAGTCCAATAGCGTCCAGCAAGGAGGCATCGACCCAGGCCTCGCCCGGTGCGGGAATGGCGCGGGTGGCAAGGTCGGGCGCGTCGGGCGCTGGGCTGATGCGCAGGCTGCCGCGCAAGGGGTAGCCGGGCTCCACCACCTTCAGGGCCACCAGCTTGGCACCGCCACCTTGCGCATCGGGGGCGCGCGCCATGGTCGGAAAGCCCAAGGTGCCCACCACCTGCAAGCCCAGCGCGCGGGCTTTTTCCACCAGCACAGGCGCCGTGGGGTTGTCGCTAGAGACCACCGCATCGCCGCCCAACAGTTGCCGCGCATCGCGTTGCAAGCCACCTTGGAGCCGATCTGCAAAAAAGCCCACCGCTGTGAGGGCCGCCACCGCCAGCGTCACCGCCACCATCAGCAGGCGCAAGTCGCCAGACCGTACATCGCGCCACAGGGTGCGCCAGCCCAGGCGCCAAAAAGAGAGGTTCATAGTGCGACCTTAGCAGCTTGCAAAAAGCCACAGGGATCAGGGGCCCACAGATCGGGGGCGGTTGTTGCGCGTAACTAAAGTCGTAAACGGCTATCCAGCATTCTTACGAGCTTGCTGCGTACCCATTTGACAACTGCTTAAATCAAGCGAAAACCATACTGAGGTTCGAAATTTAGACCTCTAAAGAGAACTTGCAAGAAGTCGTAAACGTGCACCATTTGAAATGATTGAGGTCTGTTGTGGGGCTGCATAAGCTGCGAAAGCCGTCTTAGCCTAGAAGGGTCAGCAGTCATTCGATTGGCAGCGACAGGCTTCGGTTAACGCCACGCTGAGCGGCAGTTTGTAAGTTTTGGTTTTATGGATTACTTTTGCAAAGCAAAATTATTAACCTGCGACTTACAAACTATCCAAGGAGCGGAGCAACTGATGCTTGAGCGACTTCTTGAGCATTATTGAATTGAAGATGATATTGCCGCAATAACTGAACACCAAATAGCCACGAACAGCGCAATCCCTCGTACTATTTTCCTAAATTTTTCATCGTCTAATCTGTACTGGTTTAGCCTTTGCCGCCCAACCATAAAAATTATTAAACTAAGACCAAAAAAACCGGGAATGAGAAATACACCCTTTCCAGTCGGGATGTAAATTGAGGTTGCAGTAAGAACAAATGAAAGAAAAAACCAGCAATATGCCAGAGCTTTACTTTCGTTAAAACTTACGCGGTTTATATTATTTTTCATCTAAATGAAATCTCCCGTCCAATGCAAGCACTATAACGGCAAGAGGGTACGGGACAACCCGCGATGGCGCACCTTTGCCAATCCTACGACTGGTATCGGGCAGTAGCGTGTCCGGCAGCTTGCTGCCAAAAGCACACATCGGGTGAAAAATTGTTCAACTTGTTCCTAGCGCAATCCACTCAAAGCATTTAAGCGTTTAAACCTGCCACTGACGCGCCTTCGGCTTCCCATTAGATGAGTCAGGCCACCAAGCGAGCCCATGCAGTAGGTCTGATCTGAGGCAAACCCTGACCCTTATTTCTACAATCGGGCGCTAACTGAGACCTACCCCCCCCACCGGCCCACCCAACACCCGGCGCGTTTCACTTTCTATTCCTTTGCCCGACCTCGACATTATTCCGCCCGACCCTAGCGCTGTTGAAAATGAGATGCGCCGTGTGCTGGCCCTCTTGCTGCTTGAGCAAAGGGAAGACCTGGCGCAGTTCAAGATCAAAAGCGCCACCAGCAACATTCAGGAGCGCCAGCGGCGGGGCCTGACCTGGTACCCCATCACCATCACGCGCAAAGACATCGGCTTTGGCGGCAAAGTGGTGCTGGAGCTGGAGCGCCCTGCCGGCCAACAGCGCCTGCACCTGTTCCAGGTGGGCCGCAATGCGTCGCTGTTTGGCAACTTGCCGGGCCATGTGCCTGGCGACCTGCCCACGCTCAGTGGCGTGATCACCAACTTGCGGCGCAACAAGCTGCAACTGACCACCAGCAAGGACGAGTTACCCGACTGGATCACCGTGGGCAGCACGTTGGGCGGCGGCAAGCCGGCGAGCAATAAATTCGGGATCGACCTGACCTTTGACGAGGTGAGTTACCGCGAGATGGACAACGCCCTGAGGGAAGTGATGCGTGCGCAGGGCGACCGGTTGGCCGAGCTGCGTGACGTATTGCTGGGCGCGCGACCAGCGCGCTTTCGCGAGCAGAGCGATGACAACAGGGTTCGCGACGACCTGTTCTACCCCCACGCACTCAATGCGTCTCAGTTGGCGGCCGTGCACCATGTGATGGCAGCCCAGGACGTGGCCATCATCCACGGCCCGCCGGGCACGGGCAAAACTACCACGCTGGTGCAAGCGATTCTGGAGACCGTCCGGCGTGAGCGGCGCGTGCTGGTTTGCGCGCCCTCAAATACAGCCGTGGACCTGCTAACTGAAAAGCTGGCCATGCGCGGCGTCAATGTCATCCGCATGGGCAACCCCAGCCGGGTGTCCGACCTGCTGCTGCAGCACACCCTGGATGCACGGGTGATGGCCCACCCGAGCTACGCGAAGATGCACGCAATGCGGCAAACCGCCGAGCAGCACCGCAACACTGCCAAGGATCGCGCCAGCGCCCGTAGCTTTAGCTTTGACGAGCGGCAACACCGCAGGCAGCTTTTAGAAGAAGCGCGAACGCTCGTGCAGACTGCCAACGAGTTGGAGCGCTTTATCACCAGCGACGTGCTCGAAACGGTGCAGGTCATCACCAGCACACTGGTGGGTGCGAGCAACCGCAACATCAAGCACCTCATCTTTGACACGGTCTTCATCGACGAAGCCGCCCAGGCGCTGGAGCCTGGCTGCTGGATTCCGATTGCCAGGGGCGAGCGCGTGGTTCTGGCGGGCGACCACCACCAGCTACCGCCCACCGTAAAAAGCGACAAAGCCGCCCGCGAAGGCCTGCGCGAAACGCTGTTTGAAAAGTGCATCAAACGGCAACCCGCCACGGCCCGCATGCTCAACGTGCAGTACCGCATGCACGCGCAGATCATGGCGTTTAGCTCCCAGCAGTTCTATGGTGGCCAATTGGAAGCGCACCCCAGTGTGAAGCGCGCCGGGCTAGCGGCCTATGACGCGCGCTTTGCGCCCGACCTGCCTGTGGAATTTATCGATACAGCGGGCTTGGGTTTTCTGGAAGTCGCCCTTCACGAAAGCCGGTCCACCGCCAACCCTGAAGAGGCGGATTTGCTGCTTAAGCGCCTGACCCAGCTCCTTCAGGGCCTCGAACCCCACGACCCAGCAGGGCACGCGCCAAAACCGCTCACCATCGGTGTGATTGCGCCCTACCGTGCCCAAATCAACTATTTAAAAGACGCCGTCGAAGACAACGATGTGCTGGGCGGCTTGCTGCAGGGCCACACGCTCAGCGTGGGCACTGTCGATTCGTTTCAAGGCCAGGAGCGCGACATCATTGCGATCTCGCTAACGCGCAGCAACCCCCACGGCGACATCGGCTTTTTGGCGGATATCCGCCGCATGAACGTGGGCATGACCCGCGCTCGCCGCAAGCTGCTGCTGGTGGGTGACGCGTCCACGCTCAGCGCGCATCCGTTTTTCAATGACTTACTGGACTACGTGAAGCGGAATGGTGGTTACCGCACTGCCTTGGAGATCACAGGTAACGCGGATTGGCCTCAGTCGCCTTGATTTCTGGGTGCACTTTCGCTCACAGATTTGCCTGACCCCTGGCTGCACTGCGCGGCGAATTGGTCATTGCGTAGCGGCCGCAAATGGCCCAACGCGCATCTACGCATTCAATTCCGCGCACCAACGCTGCCGCCTTACACCGCCCCGTCAAACATCATCACATCTACGGTATCACCCACCGCCACATTGCCCTGTTCGTGCGACAGCACGATGAGGCCATTGGCCTGCACCATGGAGCTGAGCACACCCGAGCCCTGGTTACCCGTGGTGCGCACCTGCAGACGCCCATCGGGGCCGATGCTGACGATGCCGCGTTGGTATTCAGTGCGGCCGGCTTTCTTGCGCATGGGCTCCTGGCTTTGCGCTTGCAAAAGCGGCAGCGGTTTGGCAGTGGCACCCATCATCTGCAGCAGCGCAGGCCGCACCAGGGCCAAAAAAGTAACCATCACCGCCACCGGGTTGCCCGGCAGCCCAAACAGCACCGTACTGCCAATGCGCCCCAGCGCAAACGGCCGACCCGGGCGCATGGCAATACGCCAAAACGCCACGTCGCCCAGCTTGGCCATCATGCCCTTCGTAAAGTCGGCCTCGCCCACGCTCACGCCACCGCTGCTGATGATGACGTCGGACTGCGCCGCGGCACTGCGAAAAGCCGCCTCTAGCGCCACCGGCTCATCGCCCACCACGCCCAGCTCTATCACCTCGCAGCCCAACCGCTCCAACAAGCTGGTGACGGTGTAGCGATTGCTGTCAAACACCGCGCCTTCGCGCAGCGCCTCGCCCGGCGACTGCACCTCGTCACCCGTAGACAAATAAGCCACCTTCAGGCGCCGTACCACAGGCAGGGTTTGTATGCCCAAACTGGCCGCTAGCCCGAGCGCTGCGGGCGCAAGCCGCTCTCCTTTTGATAGCGCTACGCCGCCAAGCTGCAAATCTTCGCCGCGCAGGCGCCGGTTGTCACCCGGGCGCAAACGGTCGGCGGGAATGGCCACCGTGTCGCCCTGCACCGTGGTCATTTCGTGCGGTACCACCGTGTCCAGCCCCGGCGGCAAAATGGCCCCAGTCATCACCTTCAAGCACTCGCCCGGCCCCACTGTGCCAGCCCAGGCTTTGCCTGCCAGCGCCGTACCCACTGAGCGCAGATGTAACGTTGTGCTGCCGTCTAAGGCGCTTGCGTTTAAGGCACTTGCACCTAGGGCGTTGCCATGAAAAGCGAAACCATCCATGGCGGAGTTGTCATGGGCCGGTACGGCCATGCCAGAGACCACATCCTCGGCCAGCACCCGGCCATTGCACTGGCGCAGCGCCAAGTGCTCTGTGCCAGACACGGGCTGCACCAATTGGGCAATGAAAGCGTTGGCGTCGGCCATGCGCAAGGATTGCGGGTCGTAGCCCTGCAAAGTGAGTGCTATCTCGTCAAGCGATTTCATGGGTTTTCAAGCTGGCGCAGTTCGTCCAGCGTATTGGCATTGGCAAAGGCGCGGGGGTCGTCCGCAGGCAAATCGAATGGCACTTGCACCAGCCGCAGTTGTGCCGTCCAGACATCTACTTTGCGGCCCCCCGCCGCCAAAAAGGCGTGCAGGCTGTCAGCCACGGACGCGCGCATCAGGCAAAACACCGGTTGGCTGCGCAGGCTGACCGTGCCGTCGCGCCCCGCCTCGGGGGCCAGCACCACGGCCATGTCGGCATCGGTCTGGTGCACCGCGGCCAGCAAGCGCTCCGCCAAGTCCAGCGGAAACAGCGGGCTATCGCAGGGCACCGTGAGCATGAGCGCGCTCTGGCACACATCCAGCCCCGCCTGAAAGCCGGCCAAAGGGCCTGAAAACTCGGTGTCGCGGTCGGGCACTACGACGACGCGACCCGCGCCCAACGCAGTCAGGCCTAGGGCAGCCAAGCCCAAGGCCTGGTACTGCTCAGCGTGTCGGTTGGCATTGATGATGACGCCGTGTATGGCGCCGCCGTGTTGGGTAGCCAGCCGCTGCAGGGCGTGGTGCACCATGGGCTGGCCGCTAAAGGCTTGCAGGCCTTTATCGACCCCGCCCATGCGCAAGCCACGGCCGCCTGCCAGCACCAGGGCGCTGATATCGGCCAGAGTCCAGGGCGGTGTCTTTGTGGCCATGTGATTTTTAGCGTTTGGCATTCGGGAAGAAGAGTTGTTCGCCCCCGATTTTGTACGCAGCAATGGTGTTTTGGCCGGCAACCGACGTCACCCAATCGACAAACTTGGCGGCAGCCACCGCATTCACATGCGGGTGCTTGGCGGGGTTCACGGCCAACACGCCATACTGGTTGAACAACTGCTGGTCGCCTTCGACCAGAACGGCCATACCGACCCGGTTGCGAAAATTCAGCCAAGTGCCCCGGTCTGCGAGCACATAGGCGCCGGTAGAGGCCGCCATATTGAGGGCTGGCCCCATGCCGCAGCCGCATTCGCGGTAGCTGGCAAATTTAGGTGCCACTAGGCCTGTCGCTTTCCAGTAGCGCAGCTCAGCCGCGTGCGTGCCACTGCGGTCACCGCGAGAGATAAAAACAGCGCCGCTGGCAACCACTTTGTTAAGCGCTGCAACGATATCTTTGCCGCGCACGCCCGCCGGGTCGGCCATCGGCCCCACCAGCACAAAGTCGTTGTACATGACGGGCAAACGCTGCGCAGCAAAGCCCTCTTGCACCAGCTTTTCTTCGGCCGCTTGGTCATGCACAAACAACACATCGGCGTCACCCCGGCGGCCCATGTCGATGGCCTGGCCTGTGCCCACGGCCACCACTTTCACGTCCTGGCCGCTGGCCGCCTTGAACGCCGGTAGCAGGTGCGCAAACAAGCCCGACTGCTCTGTGGAGGTGGTGGAGGCCATCACCAGAGGCTGCGTCTGAGCCTGGACCTGCGCGTGCAACGCCCATGCCGCTACAAAAAATATAGCAGAAAACGTATATTTAACGCCGGCTAGCGCACGATTTGACTTAAAAATCTGCATCAAACGCCTTCTCCTTTTACAAAAATGGCGGCCTCGGCAAAGTACGCCTGTAAGTAGGTCTGGTCAAAAAACTGCTGCACTGGCAGGTCGGCCAACACGCGCCCCTGCTCGAGGTAGATCACACGGGTGGCCAAGCGTTTGACTTGACCCAGATTGTGGCTGGCAAAAACCATGGTGCCTGAAAAATCGTGCACCGAGCTTTCCACCAACCGCTTGGACAGTGGGTCCAAACTGGCGGTCGGCTCATCCAGCAATAACAATTGCGGCGCCAGCGCCAACGCAAGGGCTAACGCCACACGCTGGGTCTGCCCCACGGACAACTGCCGCCCCCGGCGCTGCGCCACACCGACCAAGCCGGCCGAGTCAAGCACCTGCAAAGCGCGTTGGCGTGCCAAACGCCAAGGTGTGCCATGCAGCCACAAGCCCAACGCCACATTGTTCTGCACGCTCAGGCGCAACAACACAGGGCGCTGAAACAGCATAGCCTGCGGCACCACAGTGGGCCTTTGCACCTGCCCCGATGCCGGCTTTTGCAAACCACGCAGTACTCTGAGCAAAGTCGATTTACCGCTGCCATTGGCGCCAACCAGCGCCACCCGTTCCCCTCGGTAAATCTGCAAGTTCACGCCATCCAGTGCCAACGGGGCGCCATGGCGTGGCGTCAGCGTCACGCGCACATCCTGCACATCCAGCAGGCAGGGTTGCGTCATGGCGCTTTCCCTTGGGCATCAGCCGCCTGCAGCCAAGCGCGTGCGCCCGCCAGCAGCAGTTGCAGCAGCAAGACCACGCCCAGCAGCACCAACCCCAGGCCCATGGCCAATGGCAAATCACCTTTGCTGGTTTCCAGCGCAATAGAGGTCGTCATGACGCGGGTAAATCCGTCGATATTGCCGCCCACCAACATCACGGCCCCCACCTCGGCAATGGCCCGGCCGAAAGTGGCCAGCGCCACGGTGAGCAAAGCGCTGCGCTCGTCCCACGCCAGAAGTAAGCCACTCAAACGCCGACTGGCCCCGAGTGAGCGCAGTTGCTCGCCGTGGGCGTTGTAGGCATCTTCTACAACTTGGCGCACCAATGCGATGACGATGGGAATTACCAACACCGTTTGCGCCAACAGCATGGCCTTGAACGAATACAACCACCCCAGAAAACCCAGTGGGCCGGACCGTGACAACAGCAGATACACCACCAGCCCAACGACTACAGACGGTAGCGACAGCAGCGTGTTCAACATCGCCAAGACCAGGCCCCTGCCGGTAAATCGACTGACAGCCAGCCAGGCGCCCAAAAATGTGCCCACCACAATGGCGATAGCGCTCGCCGCAGCACTGAGCGATAGAGATCGGCCAACAATGGCCATCAACAAAGGGTCCGCCTCGGCAATAAGCCGCAGCGCGGCTAGCCCACTGTCCCCCAGGGAATTCAAACGCCAGCCTCTGCCAGCGCAGGCGTTGGGCTGGGCCGCAAATCCAGCCGTTGTGCGCCACTGAAACACAGGAAGCGACTATTTAAGGCACGGCCAATGGCGCATAGCCCGACACGGGCCGCCAGGGCGTGGCCCATTTGTGTCATGCCGCTGCGGGATATGACCACCGCCACACCCATCTGGGCCGCTTTCATCACCATTTCACTGGTCAGGCGCCCGGTGGTGTAAAAAACCAGGCCGTTTAGCTCCAGGCGGTGCGGGCCCAAAGCCTGCAAGGCCATCCAACCGGCAGTCGTGTCGATGGCGTTGTGCCGGCCCACGTCTTCGACAAACAGCAAGCGATCGCTGCCCCGGAACAATCCACATCCATGCACCGAACCAGCAGACTTGTACGTGCTGTCTTGCAAACGGATGGTGTCAACAATGGCCAGGACCTGCGCTTTGGTAACGGTGGTTGCAGGCAAAGCAACGCCTTCAATGTGCTGCATGACTTCGCCAAATAAACTGCCCTGGCCGCAGCCTGTGGTGACCACGCGTTTGGCGGTTTTGGCGGCAATATCGGCAATGCCGTGGCGGGTTTTAACTGCAGCAGCACCGACCTCCCAATCCACCGTGATGGATTCGATTGCCGCCGCGTCTGGCACCAGCCGCTGGTTGATGAGGTAGCCCAGTACCAACCATTCGGGGCGCTCGCCCAGTGTCATGAGGGTGACGAGCTCCCGCTTATCGACGTACACCGTGAGCGGGCGTTCAGCCGGTATATCCAGCGCCTGCCGTTCTCCGTGCTGATTCACTACCTCAATACGGTGCGTTAGGGGCGCACGCGCTTCGGTAAGTAGGGGAACAGTGGCGGTCATACCGGTGAATCAGGCCGCCGCCAATGCAGCGTTGGTACCGTAACCCGGCATAGCAGCAGGGCTGCCGCCACGGCGGATGGCGACTGCGCAGTATTTAAACTCCGGGATCTTGCCAAACGGGTCCAGCGCCGCATTGGTCATCAGATTGGCCGCAGCCTCGTAGTAGGCAAAGGGTATGAACACGGCGCCACGCGGCGTGCCGTCGTCGCGACGCACATGCAGGGCCACCTGGCCGCGGCGAGATTCGACGGTGATGACATCACCCGCCTGCAGCCCCATGGCGTGCAGGTCATCGCCACACATAGAGGCAGTGGCAATGGGTTCAATCGCATCAAGGACAGTGGCACGGCGGGTCATGCTGCCAGTATGCCAATGTTCCAACTGGCGGCCCGTAATTAATACAAATGGGTACGCTGCGTCTGGCCGCTCGTTGGCCGGAATAATGTCTGCGGGGACCAAGTGCACACGACCGTCGTCGGTCGCAAACCGATCTATAAACACTGTCGGCGCGCCCGGATCACCTTCGCTGAGGCAAGGGTAGGTCACGCTGGACTCGCGTTGCAGCCGCTCCCAGGTGATGCCGGAAATGGCAGCGTGCATGGCTTGGCGCATCTCTTCATAGACCTCGGCCACACCATCGGACTCGCCTTGGTAATTCCACGTCACACCCATACCTTTGGCAATCTGCTGAATGATCCACAGGTCAGGCTTGGCCTGGCCAGGGGCATCAATGGCTTGTTTGCCAAGCTGCACCATGCGGTCGGTGTTGCTCACCGTGCCAGTCTTTTCGGGCCAGGCGGTCGCAGGCAACACCACATCGGCCAGCCAGGCGGTTTCGGTCATGAAAATGTCTTGCACCACCATGTGTTTCAGGCTGGCCAGCGCGTGGCGGGCATGGTTCAGATCGGGGTCGCTCATGGCTGGATTCTCGCCCATGATGTACATGCCATGCACTTTGTGTGGGTCACTATCAAGGACCAACGCCTTGTGCATGATCTCCACAACGGTGTAGCCCGGCTGGGCATCTAGCGGCATGCCCCAAAAGTTCTCAAACCACGCGTGCGCCGCCGGATTGGTCACGCGCTGGTAGTTGGGGAACATCATGGGGATCAGGCCCGCGTCGGACGCGCCCTGCACATTGTTTTGCCCACGCAGCGGATGCAAGCCCGAGCCGGGTTTGCCGATTTGCCCGGCCACGGTGGCCAGTGCAATCAGGCAGCGCGCGTTGTCGGTGCCGTGCACGTGTTGGCTCACGCCCATGCCCCACAAAATCATCGCGGCCTTGGCCTTGGCGTATTCCCGGGCAACCTCGCGCAGCGTCTGGGCGGGAATACCGCAGATGGGCTCCATCGCCTCGGGGCTGTAGCCCTTGACGTTTTCTTTCAAGGCTTCAAAGTTGCTCGCACGGCGGCTGATGAAATCGGTGTCTGCCAGGCCTTCTTCGATGATGGTGTGGATCATTGCGTTAAGCATGGCCACATCGGTGTCGGCTTTGAATTGCAGGGTGCGCCAGGCGTGCTTGCCCATGTCGGTAATGCGCGGGTCGGCCAGCACAATCTTGGCACCCAGCTTGGCAGCATTCTTCATCCAGGTGGCGGCCACCGGATGGTTGCTGGTGGGGTTGGAGCCGATCACGAAAATCATGTCGGAGTGCTCCACGTCATTGACCTGGTTACTGACTGCGCCTGAGCCCACGCCCTCTAGCAAAGCCGCTACGCTGGAGGCATGGCACAGCCGGGTGCAGTGGTCCACGTTGTTAGAACCAAAGCCGGTGCGCACCAATTTTTGGAACAGGTAGGCCTCTTCATTGCTACCTTTGGCCGAGCCAAAGCCGGCCAGCGCTTTCTTGCCATAGGTATCGCGCAGGTTTTGCAGACCACCTGCCGCGAGTGCCAGGGCTTCCTCCCAAGTCGCTTCACGGAACACATCAGACCAGTCGGCCGTGTCCCGATTCAACGCCTGCAGCGCCTCGGGGTCTTTGGCCACACCGGCCTTGCGGATCAGCGGCACAGTCAGCCGCTGCGGGTTGTGCGCGTAGTCAAAACCGAAGCGACCTTTGACACACAAGCGGTTGTGGTTGGCTGGGCCGTCGCGCCCGTCCACACTGACGATGACGTTGTCTTTGACGTTGTAGGTCAGCAGGCAGCCGACGCCGCAGAAGGGGCAGACCGAATCTACTTTTTTATCTACGATTTGTGATCCCACCTGCGTTTTGGGCATGAGCGCGCCCGTGGGGCAGGCTTGCACACATTCGCCACAGGCCACACAGGTGCTGTCACCCATGGGGTCATTCAGGTCGAACACGATTTCGCTGTGTGACCCGCGCATGGCGTAGCCAATCACGTCATTGACCTGCTCCTCGCGGCAGGCGCGCACGCAGCGGTTGCACTGGATACAGGCGTCCAGATTCACGGCCATTGCTGGGTGGGAAATATCGGCCTGGGGTTGCACACGGCGCAAGGCCTTGAGCTCGGGGCGCACGCGCACGTCCAGGCGCGCGGCCCAGTCGCTCAGCTCACCGTGCTGCTGCGATTCGTCGGCTTCGTTCCACTTGTAGCCGGTATCGGGCATGTCCGAGAGCAGCATCTCCAGCACCATCTTTTGGCTCTTGACGGCGCGTTCGCTGTTGGCTTGCACTTCCATGCCCGCTGTGGCACTACGGCAGCAGCTCGGTGCCAGGGTGCGCTCGCCCTTAATCTCGACCACGCAGGCGCGGCAGTTGCCATCGGCGCGGTAGCCGTCCTTGTAGCAAAGGTGGGGAATATCGATGCCGTGGCGTTTGGCGGCCTTGAGGATGGTCTCGCCCTCAAAGGCGTGAATGGTCTTCTGATCGAGCTTGAACTCCACAGTTTGCGGGGTCACTTCAGTGAGTCGGGTGGGGGCATTCATTTAGCTTACCTCATGGGCAAAATACTTTTCAACACAACGCACCGGGTTGGGGGCCGCCTGGCCCAGGCCGCAGATAGATGCGTCGGTCATCACTATGTTCAGATCCTCTAATGTGGTGTGGTCCCACACCGCAGCTTCCATCAGCGTAGCGGCTTTGGCGGTACCGACACGGCACGGCGTGCACTGACCACAGCTTTCGTGGGTGAAAAAACGCATCGTATTGAGCGCCGCATCGCGTGCCTTGTCATGGTGACCCAGCACGATGACTGCGGCCGAACCGATGAAGCCGCCATGGGGCTGCAAGGTGTCGAAATCCAGGGGTACGCCAGCCAGACTGGCCGGGAAAATTCCACCCGAAGCGCCACCCGGCAGATAGGCATAGAGGGTGTGTCCGTCCAGCATGCCGCCGCAATATTCGTCCACCAACTCTTGCAGGGAAATACCTGCCGGTGCGAGCTTGACACCCGGAAACTTGACCCGACCACTGACGCTGAAAGAGCGCAAACCTTTGCGTCCGTTGCGGCCAAAGCTGCTGAACCAAGAAGCGCCCTTCTCCACGATGTCGCGCACCCAATATAGGGTTTCAAAGTTGTGCTCTAGCGTCGGGCGGCCAAACAAGCCTACTTGGGCAATGTAGGGCGGACGCATACGGGGCTCGCCACGCTTGCCCTCTATGCTTTCAATCATGGCCGATTCTTCACCGCAGATGTAAGCGCCAGCGCCACGGCGCAGTTCAATCTTGGGCAAAGGGCACGGCGGGTTCGCTTGTAACTTGGCGAGCTCTAGCTCCAAGATCGCGCGGCAGCCGTGGTACTCGTCCCGCAGGTAGATGTAGCAGGCATCCACACCCACCACTTGCGCAGCGACCAACATACCTTCCAGAAAACGGTGCGGGTCGCGCTCGAGGTAGGTGCGGTCTTTGAAAGTGCCCGGCTCGCCCTCGTCAATGTTCACCGCCATGAGGCGCGGGGCCGGCTGATCACGCACAATGCGCCACTTGCGACCGGCCGGAAATCCAGCACCGCCCAAGCCACGAAGCCCAGAGTCCTCCATGGCCGTGATGACAGGTTCCACATCGCGCTCGTTGTTGACGAGCGCAGCCAGCAGGGCGTAGCCGTCTGCAGCGCGGTAGGTGTCGTAGCCGGTGTAGCCGGGTGCGACCTCGACAGCGTGGGCCTCGGGGGACACCGAGCGCTCGGCAAAAGCAGACGCCGTAAAAAGTGCTTCGTGTGCCGCAGCAGGATGGCCACTTTTGGCTTCTTTGACCAACTGTGCAATCGACTCTACGGTCGCCCAAGGCACCGGATTTTGGTGCACCACCGCCGCCGGCGCTTGCTCGCAGCGGCCAATACACGGTGCAGAGATCACGCGAACATCTTCGTTGCCAAGAATGGCGGGCAGGCGCGCAAGTAAGTCCTTGGCGCCGGCCAATTCACAACTCAATCCGTCGCAGACGCGTACCGTCAACTGTGGCACCACATCATCGCCACGCACCACCTCAAAGTGGTGGTAGAACGTGGCCACTTCGTAGACCTCAGCCATCGGAATATTCATCTCCTTGGCCAAGGCGACTAGATGCCGGTCGTGCAGGCAACGGTAAGCGTCGTTGAGTTTGTGCAAATGTTCAATCAACAGGTCGCGCCGGTGGGGCGCTTCGCCAATCAAAGCACGCACCTGATCTACAGCACCATCATCCGCTTGGCGGCCTTTGAGTTTGCTTTTGCGGCGGATACGTTCCCGCATGTCGTCCACGGTGGCAAATGCCACGGTCGTGGTCTGCGGAGCGAGGCTAGTTACTGTCATGGCGATTCCGTTGAATGTTTTGGATTAGGCGAAGAACTTGGCCACGCTTTGGAGCGTGCGGTACACACCCCACGCCAAAGGCAGTCCCACTGCCAGCCAAGCGAAGCCCACTACCCACACCGGCACGCTGTCGGACCCGCCGGTACTGGTGCCCACTTCGGACGCGGCCGCACGTTCGTGGGCCAGCTTCTTTTCTGCCGCCAGCTCGACATCGGTCATGAACCACTTGTTATCCAAGGGGCGCACCATCAGGTTGCAGATCAAACCCACAACGAGCATGCCGACCAGGATGTACATGGTTTGGTTGTAAACCTGCTCGCGGGGAATGCCCAGGCCAAGCTGGTATTCACGCATGTAGTTCACGACCACCGGCCCAAGCACGCCGGCCGTGGCCCACGCGGTCAGCAGGCGGCCGTGAATTGCACCCACCATCTGTGTGCCGAAAAGGTCTGCCAAGTACGCAGGCACCGTGGCAAAGCCACCGCCGTACATGCTCAAAATCACGCAGAAGGCGCCCACAAACAAAACAATGCTGCCAGCGGCTGCGCTGCCGGGGACGCTGAAGTACATCAAACCGCCCAACACAAAGAACACCACGTAGGTCACTTTTCGGCCCATCTTGTCCGACAGGCTGGCCCAGAAGAAGCGCCCGCCAATGTTGAACAAGCTCAGCAACGCCGTGAAACCCGCCGCAACCGTAGCAATAGCTGCCAACTGAGTTTTGTCCAGTTCGCCAAACTTGGCGGTCACGCCAATCAAAGAGCCTCCGAACACCTCCTGCAACATGGGCGACGCCATGCCGATCACGCCGATACCGGCACTCACGTTCATGCACAGCACCATCCAGATCAACCAGAACTGGGGAATGCCCCAGACCTTCTTAACATGCACGTGCTTTTGCGTGATCATGGCGTTGTTGACCTGCGCCGCAGGCGGTGTCCAGCCCGCTGGCTTCCAGCCGGTTTCAGGTACGCGGTAGCCGAAAGCACCCGCCATCATGAATACGAAGTACACCAGTGCCATCACCACAAAGGTTTGCATCACGCCCACTTCTGTGGGGCTGGCGAAGTACTTCATAAGGTCGGCTGCGAGCGGGGAGCCGATCATGGCACCGCCGCCGAAGCCCATGATGGCCATGCCGGTGGCCATACCCCGACGGTCGGGGAACCACTTGATCAGTGTTGACACTGGCGAGATATAGCCCAGCCCCAGGCCAATGCCGCCGATAACACCGGAGCCCAGAATCATCAGCCAGAACTGGTGCGTCTTGATACCGATGGCCGATATCAGCATGCCGCCGCACCAGCACACCGCGGACACGACACCCGCCTTGCGCGGACCAGCCCGCTCCAACCAACCGCCCCAAGTCGCAGCGCTGGAACCCAGCAGCACGAAGAAAAGTGTGTACATCCAGCCCAGGGTTGAAATCTGCCAGTCGCAACTGGTCGTAAAAAGCTGGCCCCAGAAACCCACATCCGGGGCGCACTTGATGGCCTCCTTGACGCCCAACGCCTTGGACAACGGCAACCAAAACACCGAGAAGCCATAGGCCATGCCAATACACAGATGAATGGCTAAGGCTGCGGGGGGTACGAGCCAACGATTGAATCCAGGCCCGGCGATGATCCGTTCCTTGTCGAGTAGTCCTGACATGCTTGTCTCCGTTTTTGTTGAAATTTGCGCCGAGTGAGTGTCACAGGTCGGTCTGCTTCCATCCAATTGATTCGGGACATACTTCCATTCAAAAACTAAATGACGCATCGCAGCATCGAAAATGCTGCATCGCATTGCAAGGAGGCAGGGGCGGGGGGCAGGGGCTGGCGGCGTTACGCCACCAACATCCCACTGTGTGTGGCGGCGTGGCGCAACCAATGTCCGTCTTGTGCCAGCGTCAAAGCCGCCTCCATCGCACGCGATGCGCGTACCTGCGCATGCGTCATGAAACCAATGGCGGTACGCACCTGGGGAGAGACCAGCGGCAGGGCCTCTAGCTCGCGGTAACCCCGCACGGCGGCTACCAGTGCACCGGGCATGATGCTGCACACCTGGCCTGCCACCACACTGAGCGCCATGGTGAGTATGGAGTTGGTCTCAATCACCGCCGCCACCGGACACCCAGCCTTTGCAAAGGCCTCGTTGACGATGGTGCGGTTATGCATGTCAGGCGTCAGAAGGCACAGTGGATATTTAGATGCGTCCTGCCAGGACATCGAGTCGCCTACTTGCAGTTCCACCGGGTGCGGTACAGCCGCGCGGCGCAGCAAAAAATAGTGTTCGGTGTATTGCGGCAGCGCGCACAGCTTGACTTCGCGCGAACCCATACGCTGGGTATAGCCAAGCCCCAGGTCAAGAGAGAGACTCTCCAACCGGTTCTCAAGCTCCGAGGAGCTCAGCGACAGCACCGAAGGCAGGATGCCAGGGTGGCGGGCCTGCAGCATGGCGGCAAAGCGTGCGGCAATCGGCACGGCAGTTGGCACCGCGCCAATGAGCAAGCCTCCGGCAGGCCGGTCAGCGGTACTTTTAAGAGACTGCTGCAGTAGCTGATGCTCATGCAGCATGCGCTGGGCGGACGCGAGCACCTGCTGCCCTTCGGGCGTCAGCCCTGCAAACGTACGACCACGGTGGACGATCACGACATCAAACTCTGTCTCCAGCGCCCGCAGAGCGTTGGACAGTGCGGGCTGGGTGATGTGACACGCCAAAGCTGCACGTCCAAAGTGCTTGTGTTCGTTCAGCGCAACCAAATAGCGCAGCGACGACAAAATATTCATAGCTTGGTCGGCAAAGCCATCGGATGCACGGGCTGATGGCGGTGGGCAATAGGGTGTTGCGGTGCTTGCCTTCGTTTCGCTGCCATATAAATCTCCTGGTGGGCAGAGTCTATCGAACACCCCGTTTGCCCGCGTCACTCCGGGTTTACCCCTTTACTTAACGCCATGGCACGGTGCGTACAGGTTTCATAATGCTCCGCATGAAACAACGCAATACCCAAGTAACTAAGACCGGCTTATTGCTGACCGGGGGCGGTGCACGGGCCGCTTACCAAGTGGGCGTCCTTGAAGCGGTGGCCGATATGCGGCTAGCCTGCGGCGCCCAGAACCAGCACAACCCATTTGGAATAATTACTGGCACATCCGCAGGCGCTGTCAACGCTTCGGCCCTGGCCTGCGGTGCTGATGACTTTGATGCCACGGTACGCATGATTGCCAAGGCTTGGCGTGGGTTTCATGCGGGCAGTGTGTACCGTGCTGACCACCTCAGCATGCTACGTTCCGGTGCCACCTGGATGTCCCTGCTGACCTTGGGCAAGTTGTTGGCCAAATTTCACCGTATCAAACCTAAATCGTTGCTAGACAATAGTCCGCTGCACGATTTGCTAGACAAGCTGGTCCCCCTAGAACGCATTCCCATGATGGTGCGCAAGGGTCATTTGCAAGCGCTAGCGGTCACCGCATCGAGTTATAGCTCGGGTGATCACGTCACTTTTTTTGAAGGCGACAAGCGGCTGATGCCGTGGGTCCGATCGCAGCGCCTGGCAGTGCGCGACAAGATAACCCACGCCCATTTGCTGGCTTCGAGCGCCATTCCGTTTGTGTTTCCCGCTACGGCGTTGCATATCAACGGACATACCGAGTACTTTGGCGACGGCTCCATGCGCCAGTCCGCTCCGGTGGCAGCTGCGATCCATTTGGGCGCCGAGAAGATTATGGTGGTTGGTGCTGGGCGTATGCATGAACCCAAGGGAGAAGCCCACCTGTACACCAACAACAGCTATCCCAGCATCGCCCAGATTGCGGGACATGCCTTGTCCAGTATCTTTCTGGATGGGCTGGCGGTGGACGTGGAGCGCGTACGGCGCATCAACCAGACCATCAAGCTGGTACCGCCTAAAGCACGCGCGTCCAGCAGCCTGCGACCGGTCGAGCTGCTGGTGATTGCACCGAGCCAGCGCATAGATGCGGTGGCCGCCCGCCACGTTGGCGAGCTGCCGCAGGCCGTGCGCGCCATGCTGTCAGGCGTGGGGGTGTCGTCGGACACCGCTGATGTAAAGGGCGCGGCCCTTGCAAGCTACCTGCTGTTCGAGCCTGGCTTTACCACCGAGCTGATGGCATTGGGCTACGCGGATACCCAGGCCCAGCGGGCAGAAGTCTGCAAGTTCTTTGGCTGGACCGACCCCGAAGCGGTTACCGTTCCAGGCGGGTTGACGCCCGATACAAACGCGGAACAGCGCCAGGACGCGTTACGCTTGCGCCAATGAATGTGGCGGGGCTTCGGCCCCCGATTAAAATCGCGGGCTGCCCCAAGAAAGACCCGCTCGTATGCCTCGCCAACTCTTCGTCACCACCGCCCTGCCCTACGCCAACGGCAAATTCCACATCGGCCACATCATGGAATACATCCAGGCCGACATCTGGGTGCGGTTCCAGCGCATGCAGGGCCATGCCGTTAATTTTGTAGGTGCCGACGACACGCACGGTGCGCCCATCATGATTGCCGCCGAGAAGGCGGGCAAAACGCCCGAACAATTTGTGGCCGACATTGCCAGTGGGCGCAAGCAGTACCTGGACGGCTTTCACATCAGTTTTGACAACTGGCACAGCACGCACTCGCCCGAAAACACCGAGCTCGCGCGCCAGATTTACCGCGACCTGCGCGACATCCCCGCCGACCAGGGTGGCTCGCTCATCGAGGTACGCACCATTGAACAATTCTTCGACCCCGAGAAGAATATGTTTCTGCCCGACCGCTACATCAAGGGCGAGTGCCCCAAATGCCACGCCAAGGACCAGTACGGCGACAACTGCGAGGTGTGCGGTTCGGTCTACGCACCCACCGATTTGATCAACCCGTATTCAGCGCTATCGGGCGTGAAACCGGAACTTAAAAACTCGGAGCACTTTTTCTTCAAACTGTCCGACGCGCGCTGCGTGGAGTTTCTGGAACAGTGGACACAAGGCCCTGGTGAAGACGGTAAACCGCGCCTGCAGCCCGAGGTGGCCAACAAGGTCAAGGAATGGTTCAGTGTGCGCACCAACCCCGATGGCACGACCAGCGAAGGCCTGGGCGACTGGGACATCAGCCGCGATGCGCCCTACTTCGGGATTGAGATTCCCGATGCGCCGGGCAAATACTTTTACGTATGGCTGGATGCGCCGGTGGGATACCTGGCGTCGCTGAAGAACTGGTTTGACAAGGGCGGCCCCAAGAGCCGCGCAGAAAATCCCGATAGCCGGAGTTTTGACGAGTACATGGACGCGGCAGACACCGAGCAGTACCACTTCATAGGCAAGGACATCGTTACCTTCCACACCCTGTTTTGGCCCGCCATGCTGAAGTTCAGCGGCCGCAAGACGCCCAACAATGTGTTTGTGCACGGCTTTTTGACCGTGAACAATGGCGAGAAGATGAGCAAAAGCCGCGGTACGGGCCTGGACCCGCTCAAGTACCTGAAGCTGGGCATGAACCCCGAGTGGCTGCGCTACTACCTGGCCGCTAAGTTGTCGGCACGCAATGAAGACATCGACTTCAATGCCGAAGACTTCATGCTGCGGGTCAACAGCGATTTGATCGGCAAATTTGTCAATATTGCCAGCCGCGCGGCGGGCTTTTTAACCAAGCGCTTCGACGGTAAGCTGACCAGCAACTTTGGCGTGCAGGGCAGCGCCCTGCTGGCCGAGATTCGCGGTGCAGCCGATGGGCTGGCGGCCCATTTTGAGGCCCGCGAGACAGCCCGCGCCACCCGCGAGATCATGCTATTGGCCGACAAAGTGAACGCTTATGTGGACCAGAACAAACCCTGGGATTTGGCCAAAGATGCTGCCAACAACGAAGCCCTGCACCAGGTGTGTTCGGTGCTTGTTAACGCCTTTGACGCGCTGAGCCGCTATCTGGCACCCGTGCTGCCAGGTTTGGCGCAGGCTGTGCAGGGCTTCCTGGGCCGCGACATGACCGCTTGGAGCGTGCCGGGCAATGTGCAATCCATTACGCCCTACCAGCACCTCATGCAACGCGTCACCCCCGAGCAATTAGAGGCACTTTTTGAACCCAAAGAGCCTCTGTCCGGCGGAAATACTGATGAAGGCGCTATTGAATCAATAGCAAGCACCCCGGGTGGCGAAGCTATTGCCCCTACCATCAGCATCGACGATTTCGCCAAGATCGACCTGCGCATTGCCAAGATCGTCCACTGCGAAGCCGTGGAGGGCTCGACCAAGCTTCTGCGCCTGACGCTGGATGTCGGCGAAGGCCCAGACGCCCAAGGACAGCCAAAGCTGCGCAATGTGTTCAGCGGCATCGCCAGCATGTACCAGCCGGCAGATCTGGTGGGCCAACTCACCGTGCTGGTGGCCAATCTGGCACCACGCAAGATGAAGTTTGGTATCAGCGAAGGTATGGTCCTGGCCGCCAGCCACGCCGATGAAAAGGCCGAGCCGGGCATCTACATCCTCAACCCCTGGCCTGGCGCCAAGCCCGGCATGCGGATTCACTGACGCCGGCATTGCCGGGCTAAACGGCCTGGCAACGTCTACCAGGACATCCGTATGTCACTGGGTAAAATAGGGCAATAGCTGGCGCGGGAATGACCGATTCGCCAATAATTCACCACTTATTTTTTAGGGATAACTATGCGCCATTTTGGTTCTTTGACTTCAGTATTGGTGGCCGCAAGCTTGTTAGCTGCCTGTTCCAGCACCCCGATTGCACCCGACACGCCCAAGACTTCGCAAGCCGTTACACCACCCGTCGCCACGGCACCCGGCAAGCCCGCAGAAACCGCCAAGTCGGTCGTAGCGCCCGTCGTTGTGGCGGCCTATCTCGACCCCCAGAGCGCTATCTTCCGCGAGCGCAGTATCTACTTCGATTTTGACCAATACACACTGAAGCCTGAAGGCACCCGCGTGGCGGAGCTGCACGGCAAATACCTCGCCGCCAATCCCGGCGTGTCCATCCGCGTTGAGGGCAACACCGATGACCTGGGCGGCAAGGAATACAACTTGGCGCTGGGCCAAAAGCGGGCAGAAGCCGTTGCCAAGGCACTGAAAGTGTTTGGCGTGAAAGACACCCAAGTTGAGGCCGTGAGCCTCGGCGAAGAGAAGCCCAAAGCGACAGGGGCTGACGAAGCCTCGCGCGCGCAAAACCGCCGCGCAGATATGGCTTATCCGGCAAAGTGACATTGCCCCCACGCTTGCGCTACTGCGTGGGTCGCTGCCCCACACGGGGGTGAATTCCCCTTGGGGCGGCCCTGCGGGAAATGGCCTCCACGCTTCAGCACTCTGCGGGCCTCAGCGCGGCGGGCCGCTAAAATCAGTTTTCACGATCAAACAGGATTGCGCTCATGAGTATCTTTCGCCGCCCCGACTACCGATCTGAAGTGACACAGTTCATTGACCAGCTAAAAGTTGTCAAACCCCAATTGGAAGCCGAGCAGCGTCGTGGACGTTCGTTGCTGTGGGACAAAATTGTCGACCGCGCCGCCTGGAGAGGCTTTCGCACGGCCCAAGTGGCGCAAAAGCCTTATGTCTACCAAACCGACAGTAAATCATAGGCAAATAGGCCCCGGGCCCGCGTATTTATTGATTTGTTAGCTATTATTTTTATAGCAAATCTATGATCCAACCCCCTGCTCTAGCCGGTGCCGCTGAGCTCAGTGGGGCCCACCTGGCCTCCATGCCTGACGTGGTCGACCATGTGGCCGTAGCGCGGTTGTACGGCGAACCTTTGTTCGCCATGCCGCAGGATTTGTACATTCCGCCTGACGCCTTGGAGGTCTTTTTAGAAGCCTTTGAGGGCCCGCTGGATCTGCTGCTGTACTTGATCCGCAAACAGAACTTCAATATTCTGGATATCCCGATGTTGAGCGTGACCAAGCAGTATTTGGTCTACGTGGACCAAATTCGCAAACGCAACCTGGAGCTGGCGGCAGAATACCTGCTGATGGCGGCCATGCTGATCGAGATCAAGTCGCGCATGCTGTTGCCACCCAAGAGGGTGGCCGCGGGTGAAGAGGCGGAAGATCCGCGCGCAGAGCTGGTGCGCCGCCTGCTGGAATACGAGCAAATGAAGTTGGCCGGGGCACGGCTCAATGCCATGGCGCAGTTTGGGCGCGATTTTTTGCAGGCCCAAATTCACATCGAACAATCCCTGCAGCCCAAGTTCCCCGACGTGCACCTGGTGGATTTGCAAGAAGCCTGGCGCGACATTTTGAAGCGCGCCAAGCTCGTGGAGCACCACAAAATTAGCCGCGAAGAACTGTCTGTGCGTGAGCACATGAGCATTGTGCTGCGGCACCTGCAGGGTCGGCGCTTTGTCGGTTTTGAGGACCTGTTTGACCCCAGCCAGGGCACACCTGTGCTCGTCGTGACCTTTATTGCGCTATTGGAACTGGCCAAAGAAACCCTCATTGAGATCACCCAGGCTGAGGCCTTTGCGCCGATTTACGTGCGCCTGGCCTATTCACCCACCTGAAAGACAATCACACCATGGCCCAAGACCCCACTAGCAACGCCGTGTCCCCCGCATCCGCGTCGCCTTACGGAACGCTACCACCCGCCTCACCCATGGCAACGCGCAAGCCGTTGAGCCTGCCGCGCCTGCTGGAAATGCACACGCGCGGCGAAAAGATCACCATGATTACCGCCTACGACGCCACCTTTGGCGCTGTGGCGGATGCCGCGGGCATTGAATGCATTTTGGTGGGTGATTCTTTGGGCATGGTCTGCCAGGGCCTGCACAGCACAGTAGGTGTGAGCTTGGACGATATGCGCTACCACACCGAATCCGTCGCCCGCGGCCTGCGCCGCTCGCAAGGTACCGCATGGCTGATTGGCGACTTGCCTTTTGGTAGCTACCAAGAGTCGAAAGAACAGGCATTTCGCAGCGCGTCGGTCTTGATGCAAGCGGGTGCCCACATGGTCAAGCTCGAAGGCGGCGGCTGGACCGCCGAGGTGGTGCGCTTCTTGGTGGAGCGTGGCATACCGGTGTGTGCCCACTTGGGACTGACTCCCCAGACCGTACATGCCCTGGGTGGTTACCGGGTGCAGGGCAGGACGCAAGAAAGTGCCGACGCCCTCAAACGCCACGCCCATGAATTGCAGGACGCCGGCGCCTCTATGTTAGTTTTGGAAATGGTGCCGGCCCCACTCTCCACCGAGCTGACCACCGAGCTGACGCACTGCGCCACCATTGGCATTGGCGCAGGCAAAGGCACCGCAGGCCAAGTACTGGTGTTGCATGACATGCTGGGCGTGAATTTGGGCAAGAACCCAAAGTTTGTTCGTAACTTCATGGAAGGTAGCACCAGCATCCGTGGCGCTATGGAAGCGTATGTGGCCGCTGTGAAAGATGGCAGCTTCCCGGTAGACGCACTGCACGCCTGGTGAAACCACAGACACGACCATGCAACTCATCCACACCCTGACCGACCTGCGCGCCGCCCTGGGCGCCTACCGCCACCCGGCAGTGGTGCCCACCATGGGTAATCTGCACGACGGGCATTTGGCGCTGGTACGCCAAGCCAAGCCGCTTGGAGATGTCACCATTTCCACCATCTTTGTGAATCGGCTGCAGTTTGCGCCGCATGAAGACTTCGACACCTATCCGCGCACACTGGAGGCCGATTGCGCACAACTCGAAGCGGCAGGATGCGACATTGTGTTTGCGCCCTCCGAGCAAGAGCTGTACCCGCAACCCCAAACTTTCAAGGTGCACCCACCCACCGATCTGGCGGACATCTTGGAGGGCCACTTTCGTCCTGGTTTTTTCATCGGCGTTTGCACAGTAGTGATGAAGCTTTTGGCCTGCACGCAAGCACGCACTGCACTTTTCGGCAAGAAGGACTACCAGCAACTTATGGTGATTCGCAGCATGGTCAAGCAGTTTGCCATGCCTGTGGAGATTGTCGGTGGTGAAACCCAGCGCAATGCTTCGGGCCTGGCATTGTCAAGCCGCAACGGCTATCTGAGCCCGGCGCAGCGGGAAGACGCATTGCTGTTGTCCGCCACCCTGCGCCAGATTGCCGAGGCACTGCGCGGCGGCTCTACGAATCTTGCACTGCTAGAAACTCAGGCCATGCACACCCTGCGCAGCGCAGGCTGGCTGCCCGACTATGTCGCTGTGCGGCGCCAGGCTGACCTGCAAGCGCCCCGCGCTGGCGACGACCTGGTCGTATTGGCCGCGGCACGCTTGGGCACGACGCGGCTGATTGACAACCTGGAGGTTTAAAGAAACCGGTCCAGTATTTTCTTGCTGACCGCATTCAGCGCGTATTGATCGCGCACCAGGTACTGAATGCCATGCACGTCTGCAATTAGCAAGCTGCCGCCAGTGCCAATGCGGCGAATATCCTCGTCTCCACGCAGTACAAATTCCGTCGTGCCACGGTCGGTTTGCACCGTCCAGGTGCAGGGCGTTGAGAAGCTGGTGACCGCATCGATACTGAGTAACACGGGCATAAATTCGCGCGTGGCCAGCGCCTCACGCAGCAGTCCTTGCGCAGGCTCATTCACCTCGGCCAGTGCATCCACCCAAGCCACCTCTTGTCCATCCACATTGACCAACGAAATGCCGTGTTCTGGCGATTGAATCGGGAAGGCTCGCACGGGCACTACGCCTTCAAAACGGTCACCTTGCGGGTTGGTCAGCACCAGTTTTCCAAATGTGTTGCGCTCCAGTTCAAAGGACTGGGCAGCAGTCAAAGTGGTATTCGTCATTTTGGGTCATCCATATCCACGTCCATGTTGCGCGCCTGGGCCTGGTACAGGTTGAAATAAGCACCTTCTTTGGCCATCAGGCTATCGTGCGTGCCTTCTTCGACAACCTTGCCTCGGTCCAGCACCACCAGTCGGTCGGCACGGTGCAGCGTCGAGAGCCTGTGGGCAATGGCTATCGTCGTGCGG
Organism: Rhodoferax sp.; assembly: GCA_046595515.1. GTDB lineage: Bacteria > Pseudomonadota > Gammaproteobacteria > Burkholderiales > Burkholderiaceae_C > Allorhodoferax. The sequence goes on from JBKJOV010000032.1 coordinate 75,229, forward strand.
CCTTTCACCAGGTTCTCTAGTGCCTTCTGAATCTCTTTCTCGGTTTCAGAATCCACCGACGACGTGGCCTCATCCAGTATCAAAATACGAGGATCTATCAGCAAGGCGCGCGCGATCGAGATACGCTGGCGCTCCCCACCCGACAAACCCTGCCCGCGCTCACCCACCATCGAGTCGTACCCTTGGGGCAAGCGCAAGATGAACTCGTGCGCATGGGCGGCACGCGCGGCAGCAATGATCTCTGCGTGTGTGGCGTGCGGCTTGCCGTAGGCAATGTTTTCGGCAATGGTGCCAAAGAACAAGAATGGCTCCTGCAAAACCAGACCGATATTTTGCCGGTAATCTGAAATGGCGTAGGAGCGAATGTCCACACCATCCACCAGAATGGCGCCTTCGGACACATCATAAAAACGGCAAATCAAATTGACCAAAGTGCTCTTACCCGAACCACTGTGTCCCACCAAGCCCACCATTTCACCGGGGGCAATAGTCAAGTTGATACCCCGATTCACTTCACGGTTGCCGTAGCGAAAACCCACATCACGCACTTCAATGTGTCCTTTGACTTTGCCCATCGGAACGGGGTTGGCCGGCTCTGGAACGCTGGATACATGGTCCAAAATATCGAAAATACGCTTGGCAGCAGACGCAGACTTTTGCGTCACCGACACGATACGGCTCATAGAATCCAGCCGGCCGTAAAAGCGGCTGATGTAGGCGATGGCAGCCAACAACATGCCCACCGTGATTTCGCCCTTGGACACCTGGTAGATACCAAACCCCCAAACAACAAGCAAGCCGATCTCTGTCAACAAAGACACACTGGGCGAGAATAGCGACCAGATTTTGTTGATGCGGTCGTTGACCATCAGGTTGTGCTTGTTGGCCTCACGAAAGCGCGACGCTTCGCGCTGCTCTTGCGCAAATGCCTTGACCACGCGAATTCCGGGAATCGTGTCCGCCAACACATTGGTGACCTCGCCCCACACCCGGTCTATTTTTTCAAAACCAGTGCGCAATCGGTAGCGTACAAAATGAATCATCCAGCCGATGAAGGGCAGAGGGATTAGGGTGATGAGCGCAAGGTAGGGGTCCATTGAGAACAAAATGACCGCCGTCATCACAATCATGACCACATCGCTGGCAAAGTCGGTCAAATGCAGCGACAAGTAGACGGCAATACGATCGCTCTCACTGCCGACGCGCGACAACAAATCACCCGTGCGTTTGCCGCCAAAATATTCCAAGGACAGGCGCATCAAATGCTCGTATGTCGTGGTGCGCAAATCGGCCGCAATGCGCTCAGACGCCAGCGCCAAAATGTAGGTCTTTGCCCAGCTCAAGCCCCAAGCCAAGATGCCAGCCCCGAGTAAGCCGGCCAGGTACCAAGCGATGGTGCTGGGCTCAATGTGCTTCCCGTTCTGAAACGGAATCAACACGTTGTCCACCAGCGGGATGGTGAGATAAGGGGGCACTTGGCTGGCGGCCGTACCAAGCAACATCAGCACGAAGCCCAGCAGTAACTGCCCGCGGTAGGGCTTGGCAAAACGCCACAATCGAAACAAGGTCCAAGTGCTCGGTGGCGTGTGCACCACTTTGGTACAAATCGGGCATACCTCTTGGTCTGGCTCCAGTGGCGCCTTGCAACTGGGGCATACGTTGCTCTGCGCCTTGACCAAGGGCGTACCCGACACATGGCTCTTGCGCTGCGCCTCAAAACTTTCCACCAAGCGAATAGCATGCAGATTCTGTCCCAACGTGAAACGCCAGGTTGCCAATAGCCCACGGGCGTTCACCAAGTTGAGGTGCCCCACCCCGCCGTGGTCATGGTGATGTAAGCCCATGTCATGCTCGAAATCCCAGTGCTGCCAGCGCCCGGCCCCGTGACCGCTACCCAGCAAACGCTGGTTAGTGACTACCAGCAGGCTGGGCACAAAGTGCAGTCGTGCGTCTAGGTCAACCTCTAGCGCCGCCACGACGTTTTCGAGGGGTCTGAGTTGTTTTTGCAATTCGACCGTCCACGCGTGTGAGAGTTCGCCTGGCGGGGCCGGGATAGCAAGGACTTCTGGGTTCATTTCTAGGAATTACGGGAAAGCTATGGATGGAGGATAGAGACCAGCAAACGTGCGGTTTGAGCCGGCTGCGGCTGTGCATAGACTTTACGATACTACGCTTGGGGCAAACACCCCAGCGCACTTATCGCCAGGTGAGAGAGAATACACAACGTGTGTAGCGCCGCATTGGTGCACCGCGGAATCCGAAAAAAGAGCCATGGCGAACAAGAAAGACATTGAAATCCTTCGGGTAACCCACCTGCGTGGCCCCAACATCTGGACCTACCGACCGGTCATCGAAGCCTGGGTCGACATTGGTGAGCTGGAAGACTATCCGTCCAATGCATTGCCGGGGTTTTACGAGCGCTACACCGCCCTACTGCCCAGCCTGGTGGAACACCACTGCAGCCCGGGTGTTCGCGGTGGCTTCTTGCAACGGGTCCGAGAGGGCACCTACGCAGCGCACATCATGGAACACACCGCCCTAGAGTTACAAAATCTGGCTGGTATGCGCACAGGTTTTGGCAAGGCCCGTTCCACCTCCCAGCGCGGCGTCTACAAAATCGCGTTTCGCACCCGCCAGGAGCAGGTCGGCCGCGCGGCATTAGTAGCGGCCCGCGATCTGGTGATGGCCGCCATCAATGACACTGGCTTTGACATTGAGTCCACTGTGGCCACCTTGAAAGACATGGTTGATGACCTGTGCCTGGGCCCCAGCACCGCGCACATTGTCGAAGCCGCCACCGACCGGCGCATCCCCTCCATCCGTCTCACCGACGGCAACTTGGTGCAGCTAGGCTACGGGTTTGCACAGCGCCGCATATGGACGGCGGAAACAGACCAAACCAGCGCCATCGCGGAAGAAATTGCCAGCGACAAAGACCTGACCAAAGGACTATTGGCCTCTTGCGGCCTGCCGGTACCCGATGGCAGTTTGGTGCGCAGCGCCGGGGCAGCCTGGGAGGCAGCGCAAGAAATCGGTGTGCCCGTCGTCGTCAAACCCTACGACGGCAACCACGGTCGGGGCGTGTCCCTGAACCTCATGACCCAAAGCGACGTCGAGGCGGCCTATGCCCTCGCCCACCGCAAGGGCGGAGGCAGCAGTGTCATCGTGGAAAAATTCATTCCTGGCAATGAGCACCGCATGCTGGTGGTAGGTCGCCAAGTCATCGCTGCCGCGCGCGGCGAGGAACTCTGGGTCATTGGCGACGGCGTCAGCGATATTGACACCCTGACTGACACCCAAATCAACTCTGACCCAAGGCGAGGCAGTGGCGAGGGCGCACCGCTCAATGCGCTGCTGCCCAGCCGCTCGGGTGAAATTATTCTCGAACTGGAGCGTGCAGGACTGAAGCCCGACTCCGTACCCGCCAAAGATCAAAAAGTGCTGATCCAGCGCAATGGCAACGTAGCCGTAGACATCACCGACCAACTCCACCCGACTGTTGCGGCGGCTGCAGCCCTGGCGGCACGCGTGGTGGGTCTGGACATTGCCGGTGTCGACATGGTGCTGGAGGACGCCACGCGCCCCCTGAGTCAGCAGCGCGCGGCTGTCATTGAGGTCAATGCCAGCCCCGGATTGCTGGCCCACATCAAGCCTGCCAACGGGCCATCGCGCCCTGTAGGCAAGGCCATCATCGGCCACCTGTTTTCGGCGCAGCGCGATGGTCGCATCCCCATCGTCGGCATCACTGGAACACAAAAAACCGGTCGTATTGCACGGCTGGTCGCGTGGCTGGTACATATCAGCGGCAAACATGTCGGCTTGGCTTGCAGCGAAGGCTTGTACTTGGACAGTCGCCAGGTCGTGGCTACCGATTGCACGCACTGGGCCGATGGCCAACGGATTTTGATCAACCGCTCGGTGCAGGCGGCCGTGTTTGAGAACACCAGCCGCACAATCTTGGCAGAGGGCCTGGCGTACGACAAATGCACAGTCGGTGTGGTCACCGACGTGGGTTGGGATGCATCACTGAAAGACTTTGATATTCTGGATGCTGAGCAGACCTTTAAAGTGGCGCGCACGCAAATCGACGTCATCCTCCCCAGTGGTACAGCCGTACTCAACACCGCAGATGCGCAAGCTGTAGAGATGGCGGAGCTTTGCGATGGCAAGGTTATTTTCTACGGCTTGAGCGCGGATATCCCGGCTATCGCAAAACACCAACGGGCTGGCGAGCGTGTCGTTTTTCTGCGCGACGAAGCCATTGTGCTGGCGCAAGGCACGCAGGATGTCGCGGTTTTTCCGCTGGCAACACTCAAGCCCGCCAAAGCGTCCCAGCCAGAGATGGTGATGGCCGCAGTTGCGGCAGCCTGGGCCCTGGACATTCCACCAGAATTGATGGGTGCAGGCTTGCGCACCTTCGAGTCAAATCCCAAGAAAACTCCGTACTGATAACTTTGACGGACAGATCTTCAGCTCTGTTCTCAACTGACTAGGAAACCCATGGAAGTTACACGTATCCGGGCCTTGAGGGGCCCTAATCTCTGGAGCCACCATACGGCCATCCAGTCGGTGGTGTCTTGTACCGAGCAGGAGTCTTGCATTGGCGCGATGGATGGCTTTGAAGCTCGCCTGCGCGCTCGCTTCCCGGAGATCAGCCCCTTGCAACCCACGGGACATGACGACTCCATCACCATGGCCCATGTGCTCGAACTGGCTGCTTTAGATTTACAAGCGCAAGCGGGCTGCCCCGTCACCTTCAGCCGCACCACGCCGACTGTGGAGCCGCTCGTCTACCAGGTGGTGGTGGAATACAGCGAAGAAGTGGTGGGGCGTTTGGCGATGGAGTTGGCCCAGGCGCTGTGTGAATCGGCGGTACAAGACACGCCGTTTGATCTGGCCCAGGCCCTGAGCCAATTGCGCGATTTGGACGAAGACGTGCGATTGGGCCCCAGTACGGGTTGCATTGTGAATGCCGCCATTGCACGCAATATTCCCTACAGCCGAATGACCGAGGGCAGCATGGTGCGCTTTGGCTGGGGCAGCAAGCAACGCCGTATCCAGGCGGCTGAAATGGACACCACAAGTGCCATCTCGGAAGCTATTGCCCAAGACAAGGAGCTCACCAAAAAACTGCTCGCTGCAGCCGGCGTGCCCGTACCCACCGGCCGGGCGGTGACGGACCCCGATGATGCGTGGGCAGCCGCCCTGGAGATTGGACTGCCGGTTGTGGTGAAACCCAACGATGGCAACCAGGGCAAGGGTGTCACCGTCAACATCACCACTGAAGAACATTTGCGCAGCGCCTACACCGTGGCAGCCGAGTTTCGGGATGACATATTGGTAGAAAAGTACATGCCAGGCAATGACTTTCGCCTGCTGGTGGTGGGCGACAAGTTGGTCGCCGCCGCCCGCCGCGACCCACCCAAAGTGGTGGGCGATGGCGTGCATACGGTCATGCAATTGGTAGAGCAAGTCAACATGGATCCCCGCCGTGGAACTGGACATTCCACGTCGCTTACCAAGATCCGCTTCGATGACATCGCGCACGCGTGCTTGGCAAGCCAAGGCTTCACGGCAGACTCCATTCCAGTCAAAGGGCGGCGCGTGAATCTGCGCAATAACGCCAACCTGTCCACCGGCGGCTCGGCTACCGACGTGACTGACGACGTGCACCCGGAAGTTGCCGCGCGCGCCGTCGCGGCCGCACACATGGTGGGACTGGACATTTGCGGCGTCGATCTGGTGTGCGACAGCATCTTGCGCCCCATTGAAGAACAAGGCGGCGGTATTGTGGAGGTCAACGCCGCACCTGGCTTGCGCATGCACCTTACCCCATCGTTTGGCAAAGGGCGCGCCGTGGGCGAAGCCATCATCTCGGCGATGTTCAAGAACGGCCAGAACGGCCGGATACCCGTGGTGGCCGTCACAGGTACCAACGGTAAAACTACCACAGTACGCCTGATTTCCCACCTTTTGACCCAGCACGGCATGCGGGTAGGTATGACCAATACGGATGGCGTGTATGTCGACGGCACCTGCATCGACACCGGCGACTGCAGCGGCCCCAAGAGCGCCCGCAGTGTGTTGTTGCACCCCGATGTAGATGCGGCAGTTTTAGAAACAGCGCGTGGCGGCGTACTGCGCGAAGGCTTGGCCTTTGATCGCTGCGATGTTGCAGTGGTTACCAATATTGGCAGTGGCGACCACCTAGGACTGAACTACATCACCACAGTGCAAGAGCTGTCTGTCCTCAAGCGGGTCATCGTACAAAACGTAGCAAGCACTGGCACCGCCGTTTTAAATGCGGTAGATCCCAATGTGGCGGCCATGGCGGGTAAAGCACGCGGCGCAGTCACCTTCTTTGCACTGGACAAGCACCACCCCGTCATGACCACCCACCGGGCACAAGGGCAAGCCGTGGTGTATGTCGAGAATGGCTACATTGTGGCGACCAAGGGAAATTTCGAGCACAAGTTGGCGCTGGCTGATATGCCCATCACCATGGGTGGGACCATTGGCTTTCAGGTCGAAAACGTCATGGCTGCGGTAGCCGCGGCTTGGGCTTTGGCGATACCGTGGGACACGGTTCGCCTAGCGCTGACACGCTTCTCTAACGACAGTCACAACGCGCAAGGCCGGTTCAATCTGTTCCAGTTTCGGGGTGCAACCGTGATCGCCGACTATGGCCACAACCCAGATGCCATGTTGGCGTTGGTGCAGGCGGTTCAGGCGATGCCCGCGAAACGTCGCGTTGTTGTCATCAGCGGTGCGGGAGACCGCCGCGACCAAGACATCCGCCAACAAACCGAAATTTTGGGTGAGGTATTTGAAGAGGTGGTGTTATTTGAAGACCAGTGCCAGCGCGGCCGAGAGGATGGCGAAGTCATTGCCCTGCTGCGCCAGGGCTTGGCCAACGCCACCAAAACTACCCAAACCAGCGAGATTCGTGGCGAATTCCTAGCCATTGATACGGCCATGGATCGACTGACATCTGGCGATTTGTGCCTGATTTTGGTGGATCAAGTGGAGGAGGCCCTGGCTCATATTGCAAAGCGCGTTGCGCTAGGCTAACGTACATTCCACGGCCCCCACGGCAGGGTTCATCCTCTTAGGGGCCAACCACCGCGCACTGACCGGCGGTGAATAGCACCCCTTGCTGGGGGGGGCACTACACGCGTTCCGATGCGGGGCCGCGGCCCATCAGCGCTGCAACCGCTTGCGGGGGTTGCAATTGACCATCCAACAATGCCACCACACTCTCCGTGATGGGCATCGTGATGCCTAAGCTGCGGGCGCGCTGCAGCACGGTCCGCGCGCTGTATACGCCCTCAGCCACGTGTCCCAGCGAATCAACGGCCCGCTGCAAACCCAAACCCTGCGCCAACGCCAAGCCCACTTTGCGGTTACGGGACAAATCGCCCGTAGCCGTGAGCACCAGGTCCCCGAGGCCGCTCAGGCCCATAAAGGTCTCTGCTTTGGCGCCTAAAGCTACGCCCAGGCGTGTCATCTCTGCCAATCCCCGGGTAATCAGCGCGGCGCGCGCATTGAGTCCAAGTTGTAGACCATCACACAAGCCCGTTGCAATGGCCAACACGTTTTTCACAGCGCCACCCACCTCCACGCCGACCACATCGTCGTTGGCATACACACGCAAACTGGTGTGGTGGAACGCACAGACCAGCGCATCACGCACGTCGGCGTGGATGCTGGCAGCCACCAAAGCCGTGGGTTGCCCTAAAGCCACCTCTTGCGCAAAGCTGGGGCCACTGAGCACCCCCGCACGCAACCGAGGTGCCACGTCGGTCTGAATTTCATGACCTAAACGTCCAGCCGTCTCCCCTGCCGATGCTTCAAAACCCTTGCACAACCAGGCCACCGGGGCCGGGCAATCCTGCAAGGCCCGCAGCATGCCGCGCAGGGCAGACATGGGCGTACCCACCACGACCAGGTCGTCGGCATGCAAAACGGAAAAAAGGGACTCGGGTGGAGCAGCACTCACCTGAAGCGGCGAAGGCAACGCAATACCGGGTAAATACCGAATATTTTCGCGTTGCGTTTGCATGTCACGCGCCTGTTGTGGGTCACGTGCCCACAGAGTGACCTGTGGGGCTTTGGAATGGGAAGCCGCGCTGACGGCCAGCGCGGTACCCCAGGCCCCTGCACCAAACACTATTATTTTCATAGCAGCTCGCGCAGTGTTTATCCGGGCTCGGGGCCTTTACGACACCAAATTACTGAGGCAGGCCTTCGGTGGGGGCCGCAGCAGTCGCAGCGGCTTGGGCTTGCTGCTGCTCGTACATCGCCTGGAAGTTGATTTCAGTCAGGTGCACGGGCGGAAAGCCAGCGCGCTGGATCATGTCCGCCACGTTGCCGCGCAGGTACGGATACACAATTTGCGGGCAAGCAATACCCATGATCTGGCCCATTTGGGCCTCTTCCAAATGGCGGATCTCGAAGATACCGGCCTGCTTGGCTTCCACCAAAAACACCGTCTTGTCTTTGATCTTGGTGTGCACAGTTGCAGTGACGGTCACTTCAAAAATTCCCTCTGCCACGGGAGAGCCTTCAACACCCAGTTGGATGTCCACCGAAGGAGATTCTTGTTCCAGCAAAATAGCCGGAGAGTTGGGTTGCTCCAGCGAGGACTCTTTCAAGTAAATGCGCTGGATTTGGAAAACGGGATCTTGATCAGCCATGGGAACTCTTTCAAAGTAAAACAAAGCCCGCCCCGGACAAACCGGGCGGGCTGCTGGGAAATTGTCAATCGCGGATTATGTCAGACTGTGTTGAGCATAGGCACCAAGCCGCCACGGCCGTCCAAAGCCACCAAATCATCGCAACCACCCACATGGGTTTCACCGATAAAAATCTGTGGAACCGTGCGCCGCCCAGTAAGTTCCATCATCTTGGTGCGTTCGGCAGGGTGGGCATCCACCCGAATCTCTTCAATCTGTGCTACTCCCCGGGATTGCAATATCCGCTTGGCCTGTATGCAAAATGGGCAAACAGCCGTCGTGTACATCTTTACAACTTGCATGACAAAACTACCTTCAAGACTTTTGAACCGGTAGGTTAGCGGCTTTCCACGCCGCCAGCCCGCCGCCCAGTGATTGGGCCTGCTCGTAACCCAGTTTTTTGGCGACAGCAACGGCCTTGGCAGACTGCGCACCTGACTGGCACACCAGCAGCAGGGGCAGCGTCTTGTTTTTGACGGTGGTGGCGAGTTTGCCCTCCAGCTCGCTGAACGGCACATTTTTAGAGCCCACGATGTGACCGGCGGCAAACTGTGTGGCGTCACAGATGTCCACCACGATCGCTTTTTGCCGGTTGATGAGTTGCACGGCAGCCGCCGGCGACAGCCCAGACACTACGGCGCCCTGCAAAACGGGCCACATCAACAAGCCGCCCGAGGCCAGTGCGATGGAGATCAGCATCCAGTTATCAACGATGAATTTCATAAATTTCTCTTTGTTCCGTGTAAGTTGCCGAATGGCCAACCCGCTATTTTAGAATGGCGGCTGAACCCACACCGGGTGCACCCGGTTTCATCCCTCGCAAACTACACCCCATGTACAAACTTGTCCTCGTTCGCCACGGCGAATCCTCCTGGAATCTTGAAAACCGCTTCACTGGCTGGACGGATGTTGATTTGACACCCACCGGGGTAGCGCAAGCGACCGAAGCCGGGCGCTTGTTGAAAGCGGACGGCTACGAATTCGATGTGGCCTACACCAGCGTGCTGAAGCGCGCAACCCGCACCCTGTGGCATTGCTTGGACGCCATGGACCGGACGTGGCTGCCCGTGGTGCACTCCTGGCGTTTGAACGAACGCCATTACGGCGCTTTGCAGGGCCTCGACAAAAGTGAGACCGCTAAAAAGTACGGCGATGCGCAAGTGCTGGTATGGCGCCGCAGCTACGACACACCGCCTCCGGCACTGGAGGCGGACGATCCGCGCAGCGAGCGTTCCGACGTCCGCTACGCCAAACTAGCGGCTGACCAGATTCCGCTGACCGAATGCCTCAAAGACACCGTGGAGCGCGTGTTGCCCCTCTGGAATGAATCGATGGCACCCGCACTCAAAGCGGGCAAGCGCATCGTGGTGGCAGCACATGGCAACTCCATTCGCGCCTTGATCAAGTACCTTGATCAGGTGTCCGACGAAGACATCGTGGGCATCAATATTCCCAATGGCATTCCGCTGGTATACGAACTCGATGCCGACCTAAAACCCATACGCCACTACTACCTGGGCGATGCCAAAGCCGCGGCTGCGGCGGCCGCGGCGGTAGCCTCCCAGGGCAAAGCGTAACCAACGCCACACGGCAACACACGCCATGGGACAAGGACAATGGGGAACCGCGGACGCCTGAGTGGCTCTGAGGTGTATATTGGTCCGACACAGGAAAGCATATGGGTCACAAACTGAAAATTGCGGGTTGGATTGGTCTGGGAGTAGTTGCCGGGGCCTTGACAACGGTGTCCTTGCAAACCGTAGCGCGCGGTGCGCTGGCGCCATTGCCATTGGAAGAACTGCAGCAGTTGGCTGCGGTCTTCGGCATGGTTAAGAGCGACTACGTGGAGCCAGTCGATGAGAAAAAGCTGATCACCGAAGCCATCTCCGGCATGGTTTCCAGCTTGGACCCGCACTCCCAGTACTTTGACAAAAAATCCTTGAGAGAATTCAAGGAAGGCACGACCGGCAAGTTCGTGGGTGTTGGCATTGAAATCGCGCAAGAAGACGGCCTGGTCAAAGTGGTATCACCCATCGAGGGCACCCCCGCCTTTCGCGCAGGTCTCAAACCCAATGACTTAATTACCCGGGTTGACGACGCTGCCGTGCGTGGAATGACGCTGAATGAAGCCGTCAAACGCATGCGTGGTGAACCGAATTCCAAAGTGGTCCTCACGGTGTACCGCAAAGATGAAAATCGCACCTTCGCGGTCACTATCGTCCGCGAAGAAATCAAACAACTGTCCGTGCGTGGCAAGTTGATAGAGCCAGGTTACGCCTGGATCCGCATCAACCAGTTCCAAGAACGTACAGTCGAAGACTTTACGAAGAAAATCGATGAGCTGTACAAGCAAGACCCGAAGATCAAGGGCTTGGTGCTCGACCTTCGCAACGACCCCGGTGGCTTGCTCAACGCAGCCATTGCGGTATCCGCAGTGTTTTTGCCGGAGAACGTCACCGTGGTGTCTACTAACGGCCAAACCGCCGAGAGCAAGCAAACTTTCAAGGCCACGCTCAGAGACTACGCGGGACGGGAAGGTACCGACCCCCTTAAGTCCCTGCCGCCCGGTCTAAAAAAGGTGCCACTCGTCGTGCTGGTGAACGAAGGCTCGGCCTCTGCGAGCGAAATTGTTGCTGGTGCGCTGCAAGACCACCAACGCGCTACGGTGATGGGTAGCCAGACGTTCGGCAAAGGCTCGGTGCAGACTTTCCGCCCGCTGGGGCCCGACAGTGGTTTGAAAATTACCACCTCGCGCTATTACACCCCCAGCGGCAAGTCCATTCAGGCCAAAGGCATCGTGCCTGACGTGATGATCGACGACACCGAAGATGGCAGCCCCTACGCAGCTTTGCGCATGCGTGAGGCCGACTTGGGCAAGCACCTGACCAGCGGTCAGGGTGAAGAGCCCAAAGAAAAGGACGAAGCACGTGAAAAGGCGCGGGAAGAGGCACTGAAGCGGCTGGAGGAAGAATCTAAAAAGCCTGTGGCCGATCGGCGCCCACCGGAGTTTGGATCGGACAAAGACTTCCAACTGATGCAGGCGCTTAAACAGCTCAAAGGGTTGCCGGTTTTGGCCAGCAAAACCCAAGTCGAGCGCAAGGAAGAAGTCAAAGAGAATTGACCACCATGCAGGATGCAGAACTGCTTCGGTACTCACGGCATATCCTGCTCGATGAGATCGGTATTGATGGCCAAAATAAAATGCTCGCCAGCCGTGTATTGGTCATCGGTGCAGGTGGACTCGGATCCCCGGCAGCCATGTACTTGGCCTGCGCGGGGGTCGGTCATATCATTCTGGTCGACCCAGACACCGTCGATCTCACCAACCTGCAACGCCAGATAGCCCACCGCACCGACGCCGTGGGTCAGCCCAAGGTGGTTTCGGCACAGGCGACGTTGCAGTCCCTCAATGCCCACATACAAGTTACGCCTTGCAACACCCACGCGGATGCGGACTTTCTGGCCATCTGGGTTCCACAGGTCGATGTTGTTGTGGACTGCTGTGACAACTTTGCCACCCGCCAAGCCGTCAATGCCGCCTGTGTGCGCCATGGCAAGCCCCTGGTGTCGGGTGCGGCGATCCGCTTTGACGGCCAAATTAGCGTCTACGACCCGCGCAGCGGCCAGCAGCCGTGTTACGCCTGCGTATTCCCCCCTGATGCCGAGCCACCCGAGACCCAATGCGCCACGATGGGTGTGTTTGCACCCTTGGTCGGCATCATAGGGTCCATGCAGGCGGCTGAAGCGCTGAAGATCATCACTGGGGTGGGCACCCCATTGGTGGGCCGTCTGCTCATGCTCGATGGCCGCGCCATGGAGTACACCGAGGTACGCGTGCTGCACAACCCGCAATGCGTGATTTGCAGTACAAAAAACCATGCTGGCCCGCGTATTTAAACGCATATACGCTATAAAAATCATAGCATGCGCCGGATGTTGGCTGGATGTTGCGATCGCTGGCGTGCAGATGCCGACTGAGACGGGACGGCCATGCGCAGGTGCACACATCCTACAAGCCGCGCGCTGCGACCAATAGCCTACCAATGCCCCGCTAAATCTGGGCTTGAAAAGACGGCTTCCTGTTAGACTTCGACGAAATTTAACCGACCACCGTGGCCACAGAAAACCCTCACGCGAACGTAGAACTGCACAAGTTACGCCTGGATGATGCGCGCGCCTTGCTGGACCGTGATGCACCTGACGCGCTGCCCGAGCTCAGCGCAGACCCTACGCAGTACCTGCAGCGTGTCATTGACGGCCTGTGTGAACTGTCTTTGAAAGACCCACTGACCGGGCTGTCTAACCGCCGCCAGTTCCGGGCCATGCAAGAACGCACGATTGACAGCGTTGCGCGTTCCGGAGAACCGGCATTGCTACTCATGCTGGACATTGACCACTTTAAAAAAGTCAACGACTCGCATGGTCACATCGCCGGAGACCGCGTGTTGCAGGCGGTTGCCAAATGCCTCGCCAAATGTGTGCGCCCCATGGACACGCTGGCGCGCTACGGCGGTGAGGAATTTGCCGTCATCTTGCCCAATTGCCAGACCAGTTATGGCGCATTGGTGGCCGAGCGTATTCGCCAGACCGTCGAAGCGCTCCAGATTGAGATCGCACCAGGAGTTAGTTTGCAAGTTACCGTCAGCATAGGTGGTGCGTATGCACCCGAGTGGATTCGCTCCACTATTTCACTGTGGACCGAACGTGCCGATCTGCAGTTGTACCGGGCCAAACGCGGAGGGCGTAACTGCATATTCTTGGACAAGCAAGCCGAAATTTATGTCAGCGCAGAAGAAAAGAATCTGCTGTTCGGGCACTTGGCCCTGGGCGATCCTGCTTGGATCGAAAGTGTTCCCAACGATAGTTCCAGCGCGAACAGCAGCGCACTGCAGAGGGTGAATTGATGTCTGACGCGACGAGTACCACCCCGTTAAGCCCGCACCCAGCACCCGCTGTGCCGCTGAAGCCTTTGGGCAAAGTCCTGGCGGTGACCAGCGGCAAAGGTGGTGTCGGAAAAACCTTTGTATCTGCAAATTTAGCCGCTGCGCTTGCCAAGCTGGGGCACAAGGTACTGGTCCTGGATGCGGACCTGGGTCTTGCCAATCTGGACGTCGTGTTAAATCTTTACCCCAAGATCACCTTGCACGACGTGTTCACTGGTAAGGCCAAACTGGAAGAGGCCATCGTCCGGGCGCCGGGTGGCTTCTCGGTTCTGTTGGCCGGCTCGGGCATGGTGGAGTACTCGCGTTTGTCCACTGAAGTGCGTAACGATTTTTTACGCATCATGGGCGGTCTGGTGCCGCATTACGACATCGTGCTGCTCGACACCGGAGCAGGTATCTCCGATGTGGTCTTGTTTGCAGTATCACTGGCCTCTGAGGTGATCGTCGTGGCCACCCCCGAGCCCACCTCACTGACCGATGCGTACGCCACTATCAAGGTGCTGGTCGGGCAACAAAAACGCCAAAGCATTCGCATGGTCATCAACCAGGCAGCTCGCCTTGGCGATGGACGCGCCATCACTGTGCAGTTACAGCAAGTGCTAGACCGCTTTGTCGTGACGGAGCCCGGTCGCCCGATCAAGTTGTTACACATGGGTGACATACCCGCAGATCCAGCGGTACGTCAGGCCATCATGCGCCGGCAGTTGCTGTTACAGGCCACTCCCAGTTGCCCAGCCGCATTGGCCATTGGGCAACTGGCACTCAAAATTGAAGAGGCCGTGATCACCCGAGGCCGCTAGAACGGTTCGGGCCATCAGGCGCTGACTATCCAACCCTCGACGGGATCGATATCGGGGGGCAGACCGTAGCACGCATGCCCCTGGATCTTTTGATCTGCGCCCCATGCGGCCTGCAGCAAGCACATCACAGCATCCAGTGCATCGCCCGACGCATCTGCCACCAAAGCATCGTGTTGGGCAGGCTTGAGTTTCAGGCGCAAGCCCAAACGCGTTTGCCCCGCCTCCAAGAATTGAATCAAATCCTTGCGCGCAATCAGGCGCTCTGGGGTTTGCTTGGCCCGGTCGTCGCTCTTGTAGCTGCGTTGGCCCAACAATTCACGCGCCAGCATGCCAGGATAGGCCTCCAGCGCAACCCGCGGTCCGTCGGTTGCTTGCAGGCCAGGAAAAACGACCCCAGCATCCAGCATGCGCGGTACCCCAGCGTGCAACATAAATGCGACGGGCGGATTCACCCATTTCATAGAGGGACTGGAACCTGCAGGTCTATCACACGCCCGGTGGGCAAATTTGCCACCCACGGGTCTGGTATCACAAAACGCCTTGAACTCTGCGCGGATCTCGGCACGACTCAACCCGGAAAAGTACCGGATGCTGGCTTCCCAGGTCTGCGGCCACCCCAAGTTCTGTAAAAGTTCGCGGGGCAGACCGAAGGGCAGGTCAAAACCGCCCACCCAATCACCGGGTTCTTCCAGCCAAGTGCTAAAGGCGTCCAAGGTCTGCAATGGCTCCAGTCGCTCTAGCAAGACCACCTTACCCCGCAGATGGCCGTGGGCTACCACGATGGGTTTACGCCGACTCGGTGCACTGGAGAAATCACAGCCTAGTAAGTGCATAGTGATGGCTAACCCAAAGCCAGGGCCATAACGCCCACAGCAATACCTGCCGCGCCCAACATACGGAACAAGCGGTCGCCCTCGCCCAGCAAATGCCCACCGATCAGCGCAGCAAATAGCATCGACACCTCACGCGCGGGTGCCACATGGCTCAGCGGTGCCACCTGCAAGGCATACAGCACCAGTACATAGGACACCGGGCTGACCACACCCACCACCACGGCGTATTTCCACTGCAAATCCCATTGGCTGCGTACCGCACCCCTGTCGTGGTGCACCATGGCGGGCAACAGCAACCCCAGACGCACAAAGTTACCCATGTAGTCGATCAAGATGGGAGACATCAGCGCAACTTTCACGGCGTACCCGTCCACCACGGTGTAGCTGGCAATGAACACCCCCGTCAGCAGGCCGTACAACATGCCTTTGCGGATGCGCTGGGCTTGCTGGGGTGTGTGGGTGCTGTTAAAAAGTGCCGGTCCACCGGCGATCAAAAACACCCCGGCTACCACGCCCACGATACCGACAGCGCCGAGGGCCGAAAGTTGCTCGCCCATAAGGGCGATGGCCGCCATCGAAGACAAAAGCGGGCCGGAGCCCCGCGCCAGGGGGTAGACCACGGTGAGGTCCGCTTTGCGGTAACCGCGCAGCAACACGATGAAATAAATCGAATGGAGGACCCCGCTGATGCCGACCAGCGCCCACTCCAACTGGCCCCACGCGGGCACCTGCTCCCAAGCCAGCCACAAACCCAGCGGCGCCCACACCACCATCATGACGACCGAGCTGAAGAAAGAGAAACGTACGTCTCCGCCTGCTTTTTTGGCCGCAATGTTCCAGCAGGCATGGATCAAGCCTGCCAGAACGACCAGTGCTAGTGCAGATAACGGCATTGCTGAGTGGGCGCAAGGTGCCTGGCGCTGCAGACGTGCCCGCGCCGGATCGCCCCCAGCAAACTACTAAGCGCGCCCAATGATGGACGCGGTGGCCATCAGTTCTTCGAGTAGAGCCAAAGACACTTTGCCAGACACTGAGTACGGGTCCAATTCAGGTTTCTCCGCATACTTCAACAAAATGTTGGCGTTGATCTTGGACATGTTGACCTGCCCCATGGTCCAGCCGCCAAAACGGCGTTCGGAAATTTCTTCGTAGTGCAAGAGCACCACATCTTTGTGGCGCTTGTCTTGTTGAATGTGGCCATACAACTCGCTTACGGGTGTACGTCCCCCTTCAATGGCTTGCAAAAATATGCCCCCGCCGTAACACAGGATGCCGGTGATACCCGAGGTTGGGTTGAAATGGCGCGATTGCGACAAGATTGCCTCGATGGCCGCATCACTGCGGTCCACGGCGCGGCTGGCGTAAAGCAGGCGTACTAACATGTCAGGGCTTTCGGTGGTGTAAGGGGATGGCAGGCTTCAAGACTTTTTGGGGATCAAGGCCAAAAACTCTCGGCGCAGGTTCGGGTCTTTGAGAAACACACCCCGCATGACCGAATTGATCATCTTGCTGTCCATGTCCTTGACGCCGCGCCAAGACATGCAGAAGTGGCTGGCTTCCATGACGATGGCCAGCCCATCGGGTTGGGTTTTTTCCTGGATCAGGTCGGCCAATTGCACCACGGCCTCCTCCTGAATCTGGGGCCGCCCCATGACCCACTCTGCTAGCCGGGCGTATTTGGACAGACCGATCACGTTGGTGTGCTCATTGGGCATGACACCAATCCAGATTTGGCCGATAACCGGGCAAAAGTGGTGGCTACAGGCACTGCGCACCGTGATGGGGCCAACAATCATCAGTTCATTGAGGTGGCCGACGTTCGGGAATTCAGTGATCGTGGGCGCCTTGACGTAGCGGCCCTTAAACACCTCAGTCAGGTACATCTTTGCTACGCGTCGGGCGGTCTCGCCGGTGTTGTGGTCGTGCTCAGTGTCAATCACCATGCTATCCAAAACACCCTGCATCTTGACCTCGACTTCATCCAACAACTTTTCCAGTTCGCCGGGTTGCATGAAATCAGCAATGTTGTCATTGGCGTAGTACCGTTTGCGGGCGGCAGACAACCGTTCGCGAATCTTGACAGAAATGGGGGTGCCTTCATCGGCCACGGTGGGGTTCATGCTTTTTTCGAGAATCAAAGAATGGATGCAATGCTACCAGTCTTTGACTTTTAAGGTTTTTAGCTGCGGTCCCGCGATTTCATTGATGTTATTGCTATTAATTTAGTAGCGAAATCCAGTTACAAACAATATCACCCGCATCAGGCCAAAAGCCAACCGATCCAGCACACGGTGGCGCAGTGTGCGCCGGGCAAGGCGCCCCTCATCCAGGGGCTGTGCGCTGACTTGCATCGCTTCGACCAATTGGGTGCGCAGCGCCTGGGCCAACGCCGGATGCGTGAACACGACATTAGCCTCACGGGCTAGCAATAGGCTCAGGGGGTCCAGGTTGGAAGATCCCACGGTGGCCCACTTGCCATCAATCACCGAGACCTTGGCATGCAAGAGGCTGGGCAAGTACTCATGGATTTCGATACCACTGCCACACATGCCCGCCATGACCGGGCGTGAGGCATGAAACTGCATGAAGTTGTCATACCGCCCCTGAACCAACAACTTCACCTTGACGCCCCGGCTTTGTGCATGCGCCAGCGCCCTGCGCAGGCGAGCGCCGGGTAAAAAATAGGCGTTGGCGATGATGATTTCGTCCTTGGCGCTCCCAATTGCTTGGCGGTAGGCGCGTTCAATGCGCGAACGGTTGCGCACGTTATCGCGCAGCAGCAAAGCGGCATGCACCCCCGCAAAGGCATCAGCCGTGGCCGCATCACCTGAACGGGCAACCTGCACATGCAATGCGTCAGCTTCACGCACCTTGCGCCACGCCTGGCTCGCGGCGCGAAACTTCCCCCGCTCTAACTTTTCTGCAATCAACATGCGGTTCCAGAGTTGATTCATGGTGTGCAGCATGTCGGCCACCAAAGGGCCTTGTACTTGCAGTGCAAAATCGTAGCGCGGTGCCTCCAATCGGCCATGACCGGGCTCAACCCAATCATCCACAAAATTGATACCGCCGCAGAACGCCAGGCTACGGTCGACCACACACAGCTTGCGGTGCAAACGCCGCCAGCGCACGGGGTTGAGTAAGCCCAAACCGCCCAACGGCGAAAAGCGGCGCCACTGGACGCCTGCATCTGCAAAGCGCTGCTGCCACTGCACGGGCACGCTGGGCGTGCCGATAGCATCCATCGCCAGATATACGGCGACCCCACGCTGGGCAGCCCGCTCCAAGGCCTCTGCCACAGTCAGCGCCGATGACTCAAAGTGGAAGATAAAGGTTTCCACGCGGACCTCGAACTCGCTGGCATCAATAGCCTGCACCAGCGCCGGAAACAATTGGGCACTGCCCACCAACAATCGCACCGTGTGCCCACGGGCTAACAGGGGCAGTCTCATAGGTGCGTGGGTAACAACTCAAACTCGCCAATCAGGGGCAAATGGTCCGACATGCGCCCCCAAATACGGCCGCGGGGCACGTGGCAACTCACGGGATTCAGCCCGCGAACATAAATATGGTCCAACTGCAAAATCGGCAAGCGCGAGGGAAATGTGGCAACACGTGACTGCGCAAAAGTCGTCAAACCGCAATCGGCCAACGTCGCGCCCACCAAACGGCTCCAATCATTGAAGTCGCCCGCAACCAGTAGCGCCTGCGTCGGCGGGATTTCGCGCTGGATATACCGCACCAACTGGGCCAACTGGCGCACGCGACTGGCCCGTATAAGTCCCAAATGGACCACGATGGCATGCACACACTGTTCGGCTATTTGCACTTCAGCGTGCAGCAGGCCACGCTGCTCAAACCGATGGTCGGACATATCCTCATGCTGGTGCTTCACCACCGGCCACCGGCTTAGCAAGGCGTTGCCATGCTCGCCGTGGCGGGTCTTGGCATTCGTGCGGTAAATGGCTTGGTACCCCTCGGGGGCCAAAAAGTCCGCCTGGGGTAGGTCGGGCCAGCGTGCAAAATACTCCGCCTCTTTACGATGCACGCTGCGCACTTCTTGCAGACAAACAATGTCCGCGTCGAACTGCTCAACAGCATGACCCAAATTGTGTATTTCAAGGCGGCGGCTGGGACCCAGGCCCTGCACACCCTTGTGGATGTTGTAAGTCGCGACACGCACCAGGGTCATGGCAACCCGCCGAGCCGCAACTGCGGGGTTTGCAACATGCTTGGCAGGTTCAAAATTGCCTCCGCGTTAGATGGAGAGAAACAAAGGTCAGACGCCAGGCCATAGGGCAACCACTGGTAATCAGTGTGTTCGCGGGGTTGCAACGTCACCGTTACACGCTGCGGCACTTGCAAGCCAAAAAGGCGTTCGGTGTTGTGTGTCACCCCAGGCGCATAGCGGTGTAACCAACGTGGATAGATGCTGTAAACATTCTCTAAATGCCAGTCGTGCAAGTGTGCAGACAAGGGCGTTTGCGGATGGCAGTCAATGCCGGTTTCCTCCAGCACCTCACGGACTGCCGTAGCACGCCACGCCTCGTCTTCCGTGTCTTTGCTGCCCGTCACAGACTGCCAAAAATCTTGGCCAGCCTCCCAGGCATCTGCCCGGCGAATTAGCAAGACATCAAGGTCCGGCGTGTAGATCACGACCAAAACAGACTGGGGAATTTTGAAGGTGGCAGACATAAAAAAGGGCGCTTCGACGCGCCCTTTCATTGTGCCCTAGTGGGACATCTGAGAATGTGTCAGTTCGCCTTGACAGCGTCCACGGTTCGCAGCTTGATGTGCAATTCACGCAGTTGCTTTTCGTCCACCGGGCTCGGGGCTTGGGTCAACAAACATTGGGCGCGCTGGGTTTTCGGGAAAGCAATCACGTCGCGAATCGACTCTGCACCGGTCATCATCGTCACAATGCGGTCCAGGCCGAAGGCCAGACCACCATGTGGCGGTGCGCCGTATTGCAGCGCGTCTAACAAAAAGCCGAACTTGAGCTGAGCCTCCTCGGGCGATATCTTGAGTGCATCGAAGACCTTCTGCTGCACGTCAGCACGGTGGATACGCACGGAGCCACCACCCATTTCCCAACCGTTCAACACCATGTCGTAGCCCTGCGAAATGCACTTTTCAGGGGCCGTGACCATCCAGTCTTCATGACCGGCCTTGGGCGCGGTGAAGGGATGGTGCACCGCCGTGTAACGGTGGTTTTCCTCGTCAAACTCAAACATCGGGAAGTCCACCACCCACATGGGACGCCAGCCGGTGGTGAACAATCCGTTCTTCTTGCCGAACTCACTGTGACCGACCTTGATGCGCAGCGCACCTATAGCATCGTTGACAATTTTTTCTTTGTCGGCACCGAAGAAAATCAAGTCACCATCTTGCGCGCCAGTGCGTTCAAGTACAGCCGCCAAGGCTGCATCATGGATATTTTTAACAATAGGGCTTTGCAAGCCGTCACGCCCTTTCGATAGGTCGTTAACGCGGATGTATGCCAGGCCTTTGGCCCCGTAAATCTTGACGAACTCGGTGTACGCGTCAATCTCACCACGGCTGATGCCTCCGCCTTCCACAGAGCCGCCCGGCACGCGCAAGGCCACCACACGGCCGCCTTTCATGGTGGCAGCCCCGGAGAAGACCTTGAAGTCCACGTCTTTCATCACATCCGTGAGCTCAGCAAACTGAAGGTTGACACGCAGGTCAGGCTTGTCAGAACCGTACAGATGCATGGCGTCTTGGTAGGTCATCACCGGGAATTCACCCAGGTCCACACCGATGGTGTTCTTGAACACCGTGGTGATCATGCCCTGGAACATCTCGCGAATGTCTTCCTCAGTCAAGAAGGACGTTTCAATATCGATTTGCGTGAATTCTGGCTGACGATCGGCGCGCAGGTCTTCGTCGCGGAAGCACTTGGTGATCTGGTAATAACGATCAAAGCCCGCCACCATCAACAGTTGCTTGAACAACTGGGGCGACTGCGGCAGCGCGAAGAACATACCATCGTGCACGCGGCTTGGCACCAAGTAGTCGCGTGCGCCCTCTGGTGTGCTCTTGGTCAACATCGGGGTTTCGATATCCACAAAACCGCTGGCGTCAAGAAACTTGCGCACTTCCATGGACACACGATAACGCAGCATCAGGTTATTCTGCATGTAAGGGCGACGCAAATCCAACACCCGGTGCGTGAGCCGCGTTGTCTCGGACAGATTCTCGTCGTCGATCTGGAACGGGGGCGTGACCGATGCGTTGAGCACCGTCAGCTCGTGGCAAAGCACTTCAATCTTGCCACTTTTGAGGTTGTCGTTGGTCGTACCTTCGGGGCGCGCGCGTACCAGGCCTTTGATCTGCACACAATATTCATTGCGGATCTCTTCGGCGACCTTGAACATGTCGGCACGATCCGGGTCGCACACCACTTGTACATAGCCTTCCCGGTCGCGCACGTCGACAAAAATAACGCCACCGTGGTCACGGCGGCGATTCACCCAGCCGCACAAGGTTACAGTTTCGCCCAACAGGGCATCGGTCACAAGACCGCAATAGTGGGAGCGCATGGCCATAGCTTGCTTTCATGTCGCCGCCCCGAGGGCGGCGGGTTGGAGGTTAGGAGTTGGGTCGAGACACCGGGGCCAAGGCCGCCGGATTGGGCGCCACCGATCCCATGGAAATGACGTAGGTCAGGGCTTGGTCCACGCTCATCTTCAACTCAATGACATCTGCACGGGGCAGCATCAGGAAAAATCCACTGGTGGGATTCGGCGTGGTGGGAACATAAACACTGACAAAGTCAGGCCCCAGATGCGACGCGACCTCGCCCATGGGCACACCGGTCTGGAAGGCAATCGTCCAGCTACCCGGCCGGGGGTACTGCACCAGCATGGCTTTCCGAAACGCGTTTCCGTTGCTGGAGAACAAGGTGTCAGACACCTTCTTGACGCTGTTGTAGATGGTTTTGAATATGGGAATATTCGTGAACAACTTGTCGAGCTGGCGCAGCCACCAGCGTCCCGCGACGTTAGACACCAGTGCGCCGGTCACCAACAAAATTGTGGCCACCATCACGACACCCAAGCCAGGAATATTCCGCAACTGTGAAAAAACGGTGGACATGCTGCCTGGGGTAACTGCGGCCAATCCGGACAAAAGTCCGCCAAGCACACCGTCCAGCATGCCGATCAGTTGCAGCAACACCCAGATCGTGATGGCCAAAGGCAGCCAAACCATCAGCCCGGTGAGTAAGTATTTTTTAAGTGGCACAGCAGGTCCAAAGACAAATGGAGGGATTAAGCACTTGGCGCGGCTGGCGCAGGCACAGCCGCTGCAGGGGCCGCATCCGCTTTAGCCGGTGCAGCGGTGTCGACATTCACGCTGGGGCCAGCTTCTGCGGTAGCGACCGCTGGAGCGGGAGCGGCCGTGGCACCGCCCTTAAAGTCTGTTGCGTACCAACCCGAACCCTTGAGTTGGAACCCCGCAGCGGTAAGCTGCTTCTTAAACGCCGACTTTTCGCAGGCGGGACAAACTTCCAGCGGTGCGTCCGACATTTTTTGCAAAACGTCCTTGGCAAACCCGCAGGACTCGCATTTATAAGCGTAGATGGGCATGACGTTGGGGCTTCTGACTTCAAGTTGCAAAGCCTTCAATTATAAGGTTGCAACTAAAAGAGCCGGATTCTCATCACGATCTGCATGGCGACCATTCCCAAGGCAAACCCCAATGCCGCGTACACCAGGCCCTGCAGGAGCCGGTTAGTCCGGCGCTGCTCCATTAACAGGGCTTTGAGTTCGCCAGAGTTGTCATGGGCACTACGGCGCAAATAAGCGGCAAGCAAATGGGGCAACTCAGGTACCAGCTTGGCAAACTGGGGGGCTTGTTCCTTGAGCTGATCCAAAAGCTTTTGTGGACCCAACTGGTTGAGCATCCAGCGCTCCAGGAAAGGTTTTGCGGTAGCCCATAGGTCAAGATCAGGGTCCAACTCACGGCCCAAACCTTCAATGTTGAGAAGGGTTTTTTGCAGCAGTACGAGTTGCGGCTGAATTTCGACCTGAAAACGGCGTGAGGTCTGGAACAAACGCATCAATACCAGCCCCAAGGAAATTTCTTTCAGCGGACGGTCAAAATACGGTTCGCAAACCGCACGAATGGCGGCCTCTAGCTCATCCACCCGGGTGCCGGCAGGAACCCAGCCAGATTCAATGTGTAACTGCGCAACGCGCTTGTAGTCACGCCGGAAAAAGGCAATGAAATTCTGCGCCAGGTACTCTTTGTCGTTCTCAGTCAGCGTGCCAACAATACCGAAATCCAGGGAGATGTAACGGCCAAAGGTCTTGGGATCCAAGCTGACCTGAATGTTGCCCGGGTGCATGTCCGCATGAAAAAATCCGTCACGGAACACCTGGGTAAAGAACAACGTTACGCCATCGCGTGCCAACTTTGGTATGTCTACACCTGCCGCTCGCAGCTTGTCGGTCTGACTAATGGGCAGGCCGTGCATGCGTTCCATCACCAAGACATCCGTCGTGCAATAGTCCCACAGCATTTCCGGAATCAGCACCAGGTCCAGCCCTTCCATGTTCCGACGCAACTGCGCGGCGCTGGAAGCCTCGCGAATCAAATCCAGCTCGTCATGCAGGTATTTGTCGAATTCTGCGACCACCTCTCTGGGGCGCAGCCGCTTACCATCCTCGGACATACCCTCTACCCAGCCGGCCATCATGCGTATCAGGCTCAAGTCTTTGTCAATGGCGGACAACATCCCTGGGCGTAGTACTTTGACTGCAACCTCTCGCAGTTGGCCCTTGCGGTCCTTCAGCACCGCAAAGTGCACCTGTGCAATGGAGGCACTGGCGACGGGCTCCACGTCAAAGGATTCAAAAATCTCTTGCAGTGGCTTGCCCAATGCCCGTTCCACAATGGCCGCAGCCAGCCGAGAGTCGAAGGGCGGGACTTGGTCTTGCAGTTTCGCCAGCTCGTCGGCAACATCGATTGGCAAAAGATCACGTCGTGTCGACAAAACCTGGCCGAACTTGACAAAAATAGGCCCCAGACGCTCCAGTGCCTCGCGCAAGCGCTGGCCACGGGGCGCGTGCAGATTCCGCCCGACCGTCACCACCCGTGTGAGCACCCGCAACCAAGGCTTCTGAAAACTGGTCAGTACCAGCTCGTCTAAGCCGTAGCGAAAGATGACCCAAATGATGAAGGCCCCACGGGTGAGCCGCGTCATACCTGCGGCTCCGCAGGCCGGTCGGGTGCAGTGGGCCGCACAAACTGCCGCAGCCCCGCGGCCATGCTGCGTGCGGCCTGTGCCATCGCATGGGCAGGCGCATCGCCCACTACGCGCGACAAGTCTTCCTCCATGTCCCAGCGCACATGGTCTATGAGCCAGTTCACTTCGGCCGCCAACTGCACATCGCCCTCAATACGGACGCTGGGCTTACCACCCTGCATTACTGCCTGAGCAATGGCCAAAGGCGAACTATCGGTAACCACCAGCAGGAGGTCAGCCTTAGCATCGGCAGGGGCCAGATCTAACAAGCCCGCAGGCGTCATGCGCACCTTGAATGTCCACTGCTGCCACTGCACCAACACCACACTCCCCTTTTGACGGGCGAGCCGCTCCATGGCTTGTGGCTCTTGCATCAGAACATGGTTCATCAGCAATACGACACGTCGATGCGATTCTTCGACCAACCAATCAGGTGGGCTTACCGGCAGTTGAAAATTCTGGAAGAAGCCTTCCAACAAAGAAAAAGGGGACTGTATTGCCATAGTCCCCATTATTCCCCAAGCGCGGTCAAGGCCCGCACGTTCAGGCTATTGCAAAGCCTGAACCCCAGCGACCAACCAACCGGTTCCGCCGCTCTTGGGTTTCGTCATGTTCCAGACTTCACGGAACGGGCTTGGGCCCGCTGAGGCGTCTTCGCGGATCATTCCTGAAAACTCTACGCTCGCCATGTACTCGTTGGGTAGCTCTTCGATACCCAAAAGATGCGCCTCCACCATGACGACGTCGGTCATGTTGAGGGTTCCGCCGGTATGGGTCTCACGCTCGGCCAGTTGAGATTGGATCTCCAGCAACATGCCGTCCGTCATCATGGCGCGCAGCGCAGAAATGTCTGACCGGTCCCAGGCAGCCTGCAGGGTGACAAAATTGATTTTTGCAGCCTTAAGGAAGCCCTCAATGTCAAAACCCGCAGGTACACCCCAACTTTGGCTTCCCATGAGCGCAGACCCGATGATGGAACCCGAGGCCTGCTGGGGTGCCTCGAAGGCCATGCTATTGCGCTCCCACGGACGCGCCGACGCGTCGTTGCCAACGTTCTCGGGACGATAGGGGACAGGCTCTGAAACAGGGAGGTTACCGGCACCTTGGAAGGCAAACGGGCTAGCCGCTGTTTGTGCAGGCGTATTGCGGCTACGCATCCACCATTTGAACGCCATGAAAGCTGCAAACGCCAGAGCCGCGAAGAGCAATATCTGCCCCAAGCCACCCGCACCACCTAAGCCGAGCGAGCTGGCCAGCCATGCCAGTCCCAGCCCGGCCGCCAATCCACCCAGCATGGCACCCCAAGGCCGCTTGGGCGCAGCCGGCGCGACAGCCGGCGCAGCGGGCTTTGCTGCTGTGTTGGCCGCTGCGGGGCTACCCGGAGCAGCGGAAGGTGCAGCGTCACGCTGTGCCACATTGGTGGACTGTTGACCCACAGACTTACCGCCACCCATCCGCTTGGCCGCCTCAGCATTCAAACCGGACAGGCTCAACACGGCAACCAACACCAAAGACCATATTTTCATGTTTGCTCCAAAGGAATTCTCGTTGTGAAGTCAGTCAATTAACTAACAAGACTCAACACTTGATTCCAACATGTAAAGCCACCACACCGCCAGAGAGGTTGTGATAGTCCACATGTCCGAATCCACCTTTATGCATCATGGTTTTGAGCTCCTCTTGGCCAGGGTGCATGCGAATCGACTCGGCCAGGTAGCGGTAACTCGCATCGTCGCCCGCGACGGCCTTGCCTAACTTGGGCAAGACCTTGAATGAATACCAGTCGTACAACTTGGTAAGAGGCGGCGCAACTTTGGAAAACTCGAGCACCAAAAGCTTGCCCCCAGGCTGCAAAACGCGGTTCATTTCCGCCAGGGCAACATCTTTGTGGGTCATGTTACGCAGGCCAAAGGCCACGCTGACCACATTAAAGTAATTATCGGGAAACGGGAGCTTCTCAGCATCACAGACCAGGGTCGGCAACAGGATGCCCGCATCGAGCAATCGGTTGCGCCCTGTACTGAGCATGGCCTCGTTGATGTCCGTATGAAAAACAACTCCGGACTTACCGACTTTTTTTGAAAAAGCCATCGCTAAATCACCCGTACCGCCCGCGATGTCCAGCGCGCGGTCGCCTTCTTTGAGATTGGCGACAGTGACGGTGTAGGCTTTCCAGACGCGATGCAGACCCATCGACATCAAATCATTCATCAAGTCGTACTTGGGTGCTACGGAATCAAAAACACCGCGTACGTGACGCGCCTTCTCGGCCTCATCGACCGAACTGAATCCAAAATGCGTGCTGGACATGAAAATTACCTAAAAAAATGGCCTGGGCCCGGATAAATACTAGCTAACTAGCTATACTTTTTATAGCATTCAGCCCGAAGCATTATCCGTGACTAGCGCAGCTATGACCTGCAGCACTGACCATGGGAGTGTCGCGCGTGACGCCAGCGGCTAGCAATCGTCGCTCGTAATCGGCCCAGAGGGAAACTTGCTGCGAGCCCAGAAAATACAAATATTCCCACGAGAAAATTCCTGTGTCGTGTCCATCAGAGAAGCGTGGCTGCACGGCGTAATTTCCGACAGGGTCCAGCGCGTCAAGGTCGACTTCGCGCTTGCCACTTTGCAACACTTCTTGCCCCGCCCCATGCCCTTGTACTTCTGCAGAGGGTGAATACACCCGCATCATTTCAAATGGAATGGAGAACTGCGCACCGTCTGAGAACACCACATCCAGCACACGGGACTGCCCATGCACTGTTATGTTCGTTGGATGGGGTGACCCCGCTTCTAAACCAGCCATAAAAAACACACCTTAAAAAATGAAGACGCCGTGGCCCTAGAAGCGTGCAGAGACACTTACGTGTAACCGCTGATCGCCCGTCTGGGGGAGCACACCGGCGTTGCCGGTGGACATACTCGAGCCGGAAACGATATGACCAAAATCGGCCGTCACACTGTAGTTGGGGATTGAATAGCGCAGACCTAGGCCGACACTGGTAAGCCCGTCCTCGCGCAGTTTAGAGCTACCGTTAGCCCTATTGTTACTCAACCAGCCACTGTCTACAAACCCTAAAACCCGCAGACCCGTGAGCAGCTCCGGTGTCATCAGTTCGGTAGACAATAAGGCGCCGCTGTCACCCGACATGGGCCGCTCACCGGTGCCTCGCACTGACGTAGCCCCGCCCAAGCCAAATTGCTCCCCAGCAATGAGAGCGTCGGTGCTGTATTGCAACTGACCACGCACACTCCACAGCCAACCGCCGAATACTGGTTTGGCGTAATTCGCGCCAGCCCGCAGCGCACGCCAATGTACCGACGTCAC
The DNA here is from genome assembly GCA_046595515.1 of Rhodoferax sp. Classification (GTDB taxonomy): domain Bacteria; phylum Pseudomonadota; class Gammaproteobacteria; order Burkholderiales; family Burkholderiaceae_C; genus Allorhodoferax. The sequence goes on from JBKJOV010000032.1 coordinate 103,142, forward strand.
CCGCGGGTCTTCCGACTGGTATGCCAACAAATCATTGGCGCTTGAAATCGGCAAGTTGAGGGCCAATGCCGCCGTGTACCCCCATACCGAGGCATCAGACTCAACCCGTGCGCTGTATCCCACGCTCAAGGGAATGCTGCGCCGGACGCTTTGACCGGGCAAAGCGACACCATTGATTTGCGTGACGTCAAATTGCTTGTCATCTATCGAAAAATCAACCGTACCTCGGTAGCCGCCATCCGGCGGTAAATATTGGTTGTAGCTCACGCCGGCAGTTCGCCCCGCTCCGGTGCTTTTGAATGCGCCAAAATCACCCGCCAAGTCGGACCGCGTGTAGCTCAGCCCCAATACACCACCCCATGGGTAGAGCGGGGCGCGGTAATTGAGACCCAACTGCCGTACCGCGCTAGGAGCCACCAGGGAAGTGGTGTAAGCGGCAGTCAATTGGTGATCCCGATCCAACACATTGGAATGCCCGCCGGACAGCGTAAATCGATCTTGTCCAGTTGCCGAGGATCCAGCATTACTGAGGGTCGCGGCAAGGTTCCAGGGTCGCGCCTCTTTGACCACAATACGCGCATCAATTTTGTCAGCCTCCGCTGACTCCTTCAGTGCGACCTGAATGCGCTTACCCAGGCTTTCATTGGCAATCATCGTCTGCACCGATAGCGTCTTCAAATTGGGCGCGGCACCCTCCGACAGCTCCGGTACGCTCGCGCGAATGTTCGCCGCAGACATCCTGTCGTTGCCCTCAAGCGTGACTTTTCCAATCACAAACTTAACGATATTAAGCTGGACAGTTTGCCCAACCTCTTGGGGCGGCAGTACTACACGGTGCAACGCATAACCTTTGTCCTTTAGCGCAGCTTCTAGTGCTGCCGTCGCCTTTTGTAGGGTTTCCAGCGTCGCGTCCGTCCGCAAATAAGGCGCCAAAATGCGTGAAACCTCTGCCGCTGACAACGGGTTATCTCCGGCAATATCAAAGCCCTTGATGACAAAAGTAGGACTGACTGCGGCGGGTCGTGCAACCACCTGCGCTTGGGCGTGCACACAACAGGCCAGCACAGCACACGCGCTCAGCGCAAGCCCCGCCCAACGCGGTTTGGTTAACAACGGCAAATTTAAGGTGAGGGTATGCGGCATAGTTACCTGCATTGGTTAAGCGGTTTCACACCCGACTCTCCCAGCACGCTCGCCAGTAAGGGGTTCTTGCTGTTGGGCATCGGGGTGCGGTCGAACTCTAGAAATAGAGGCATGAGTCGAGGCCGCGTGGTTGTACCGTCTTGCGCAGCGAATCCAGTTTCACCGCGACCGAGGTGCAAGGTTTGTGTTGCTGTGGTCACCTCTATGTGTCCATCCCGGACAAAGACGAATAAGCCATCTTGGTTGTCGTCCAACGCACTGGCGGTGAATAGTTGTTTGGTATCTACAGTCACCCCGTCAGGACGCTCCAAGTTGTTGAGCGTAGGACCTGGCAGTGGCCGAACCTCAGTACTGCTGACATACAAGCCTTGGCCAGCATCAAGAACTTGCATGGCGGTCTGGCCGTTTTGCGTAACTTCAATGGTGCCTGACCAAGTGAAGAGGTTACATGCATCCCCTTGAGCGCCCGTGCTGCACTCTAAATCCAGGCCCGTTCCACGGATACCAATCGTGGCCGTAGTGGTTGAAAATCGCACATTGCGGTTGTTGGACTTACCAATCAGGCCCGTCAAAGCACGCAAAGACCCGCTCAGCAGAGACACCAAGAAGCGCCCCTCTGTAGGGTTCTGATCATCAAAAATAAAGCTATCCACCCGGAACCGCGTGCTTGCGCCGAGGGTCATGCGGCTCTCATCGCGAAATGCGATCACTGCCTTTGCACCCGCCTGAGTTTCCAGCGTCTCACCCGGGTACACACTACCGCCAGCCACAAGAGCGCGGCGAGCTCCCGCAGGGTCCAAGGCGCTCAAATTTCCCTGCGCTGTGACTACCTTGGCACTGGCCTGCACAACGTTCGCACGCGGGCGTTCAGGCACTTTGGCGGATTCAGCTCGGCATTCAGCGGTGCACAAGCGGGCATCAAAATCGGTACCCCGGATACCAATAGTCGCCGTGCTGGTAACGACACGCGCAGCATTCGATGAGCCCTTGGAAATCAAACCTGTGATAGCGCGAAAACCGCCCTGCAACAACTGCATCACCATACTGTTATCCGGCGCCGACTCTTTGAAGCGGTATTGCTGAATCACGATGTCCGAGTTGGGTCGAACCGTCATCCGGGTTCCGTCCTGCAACCGGATGACAGCGGAGGCGCCTTCCGAGGTGGTGAGTCGGTCGCCCTCTTTCAAGGGCAAGCCCTTGCCAAGGGTGCGCGGCGTTTGGCCTGCGGACTGCGCAAAACCGACGCCACGGGCAAAATCCACCTCGCCCACCGCCTGAGAGGCGGCAGGACGGCTGCCCAACACTGCAATAAACGCAACGGCACAGCAGGTCAATTTTCGAAAGGCCGGGCTATGCCCTGAGATCATGGACGGCATATTTGACCTTCAGAAACAATTAACTCTCTGCTGAGATCGCGTTCATTGCCCGGCTTTAGCAAGATGTCGATGGGGTTCACCCTGAAGTCATTGCCAAAATTAGTGACTGCCTGCATCAGCGAAACGATTTGGTCTGTCGTTGCGCCACTGGTCAACGGTGACCGCGGCGGGCTCACAGCTTGGTTGTTAACGGAGTATGAAACGGGTTGGTAACCCGTGGTCGCCAGCGGTCCGATCGTCAAGCTTCCACCCACCGCCGCTCGCACACCCAAGGGCGCAAGAACTGAGGAGTTTTGAATCAAGTTGTTGGCGGCAACGATTTGCACTCCGCCAGACGTTGACTCAATCGGGCCGTCCAGAGTAATGTTGCCAGCGCTGGTCAGGTTGGTCGCGATGAGGTCGATATTGCCACCCGCCAAAATGCCGTCTTTCCCGATAGTGAGAGGACTGTTCGCCGTTAAGGAAACCGATCCGTCACGGGCGCTAACAAGTTGCGTTGTGCTCACCCCTCCCGTATTGACCACTGTAATACTACCCCCTTCGGACAGCGCCCCATCGAGCTTCAACACGCCGGTATTTATCAACTCGATATTGCCCGAGCCCCTATTGGTCGCCTTAAATGCGGACAGTTGATTTCCGGGCGCATTCAGAGACGTGCCAGCAGTCGAGCTGGTGACCAGCGAAGCGCTTTGTACGCCTCCACCCAATTGGCGGATGCCCCCCCCTTGGGCCAACAACGATATGAAAGGCGCCGCGATGCTACTCAGATTGAGGTCACCACGCGTTTGCACGATGTCTACATTACCAAACGCCAGGGTACCACCCGATTGATTGAACGAGCCATTCACCTTGAAAGAGCCCGAGCCACTGACCCTGCCGCCAGTTTGGACAAAGCCCGTGGCCGCAACATCACCGCGAACGGATAAGCCTCCACCTACGACAAGAAAATTAGGCAAGGTACTGATGCTGTTGAGCGATACATTGCCCGCAGCAGCATCCAGCGTGATGGCGGTCAAACTGGACGGCAAAAATACCGCTAGTACATTCGATCCATCTGGCAGCACATCCCAATTGGCCGGGTTGCTCCAAAGACCACTGGCTCCACCAATCCAGTTGGACAAAGCCCTGGGTGCAATATCAGCCGTCGCAGTATTCACGGCGCCAATTTTGTAATTACCACCGTCAGCCCCGCCCAACTGCAAGCCATTGAACGTCACCGGCTTGCCTGTACCAACATTTTTATCAACAAAGGCTCCAGACACCCCGGTCACAGTCACCACGTCGTTGGTGACCAAGCCATTCAAGACAGCCGCACTGGTACCAGGGCTGGCCTGCACCGTACCGTCATAGGCCTTAGACGCGGCAGTGAGGCCTGAGATATTTAAGGTCTTGGGGGTGATGTCCGCCAACGCGGTCAGGCCGGTGTTGCTGACTACGTAGTTGTTGGCATCGGCGCCGCTAAGGGTCAAACCTGAAATGGTGACGGTCTTGCCTGTCGCTACGTTCTTGTCCGCGAATGAGCCTGAGGAGCTGCCCAGAGCCACCGAATCGGTGACCAACACGCCCGCCAAAACGCCACCCGACACGCTTACGCTCAACAAGCCGTCGTACACCTTGTTGGACGCCGTGATGCCGCTCACGCTTAGTGTCCTGGAGGTGATGAAACCGACATTGCCCACCGCAGACGTGGGCAATGTGTAGTTGCTCAGCACCGTAGGGCCGATCGGTATGAAGTTGGATGGCGCCAACACAGCAGACACGGTGATGTTGGAGCCAACACCCTTGCCGCTGTAAGTACCTGCGGTTTGGTTCACCGAAGCTTGATCACCATTTAGAAACCCGCTGAGGACAAAGTTGGCGGGTGCCAGGCTAGCCGACGTAGTGCCATCGTAGATTTTGCTCACGTTGCCTGCCAAAACAGCGCTGACCGACAGCGGCGCTGCCGTGACCGTGTACGCGACGCTGGAGCCAGCCACCAAGTTGTAGGCGGACGAGCCCAGGGAGATACCAGTTCCCATGGTAAGACTGTTCAAGCCACCCGCGTAGGCAATGCTGTAGGTCCCAGCGTTCGTGCTGCTGGTGATGGTGGGCCCAAATGTGGCGGCACCCGATATATCTTCCGCGTCGTAGTCACCCGACAGCGAGAAGCTGTAGCTCGCCGTTGGCGCCGTTCCAAACTGGTTGGTCGCGACACCCGACGCCAACGCAGTGTTGACCAAAATAGTGCCCTGCGTCACTGCATAAATGAAGCCATTGCCTGTTTCCAGCGGTGATGCGTAGTTGGCGTAGGTTGCGCCGTAATGGCGGTAGCTCGACTTCAAACCGTTTTTACTGACGGCATTTGGATTGGATGCATACACCAGCCAGCGACCGACACTTCCGGCCACACCTGAGATCGTATCTGCACCGCCGAGCCCTTTGGACACATCGATAGACGTCAAGCTAACGCCACCCGAGGCATTCAAGGTGACGAAACCGCCGTTTCCGCCGGTCGTGCCCACACCAAAATTTGGTACACCGTTACCGCCACGAACATCGATGGCACCTGCCGAGATAGACCCTGCACTCGCCGCCATGTAAACCGTACCACCATTGGTGCCCGGAGAACATGTCGATAAACAAGTTCCCAGTGTTCCCGCCGCGTTGACGCTACCCATCGTCACCGTGGTGCCGGATACAGTCACATCACCGGCGTTGCCAGAACTATTTTGCGTATTGATGGAGCCCGAGCTTCCTGTGATGGAACCACCGGCCGACAACGATACCGTAGCACCATAGCTGGTAACAGGAGCCGCTAGGCTGATAGCGCCAGACGAGACCAAGCTCAGACCCAGGGGACTGCCGTTACTCCCACTGATCGCAGCATTGATGTCGATGCTGCCGCCCGACAGTGTCAAGGTGGTGGAGCCACCGGTGGTTTTAGTGATGGGCGACGTCACATTCACGTTGCCCGTAGCCGCTAACGACAAACTTGCGCTGTTCAACAGCAACCCCACTTTCGCAGCCGTGATTTGGCTGTTGATAGTGGGGTAGATGGTGGACGACAAATCACCGGTAACGTCGGCGCCATAGCCCAGTCCGTCTACATTTGCCGTCGTACCAATCGTCAAGTTCGCCGGGTCTAACAGCAAAAGACCCGTGTTGCCATGCATAGCCGTCAAATCCGCGGTGCCCTGGAAATCCAAAAACTGCTTGCCGGACACCTCAGCTTTGCCCCCATGACCACCCAAAGTACCCCCGCGCGCACTGACCAGACCACCAAAGCGGGTGGCGCCATCCGACCACACAACCGCTGTGCCGCCGTTACCGTTCACCAACGCGTCGGCATTAATTTGCGCACCCGTTGCCACTACGGTTTGAGAGGCATTCGCCAACCGCCCATCGTGGCCTTGCCAGCCTCCACCCACCAGCACTTCACCGCCCCCATGGGCGCCACTGGCGGCCAGCACCGCACTGCTCTGCAGCGCGACCTTGTCGCCTGACGCCAGTATCTCGCCGCCCATTCCACCCAGCCGCTGGGCATTCACTGCACCGCCAACGTTAAGTACGTCTGCCGCCTTGAGCCAGACCTTACCGCCTGACGCGTCGACCGCCGTTGCATGGATCAAGCCACTGTGTTTCAGGGTGCCCGCAAACATTCCGACTGCATCACCACTGAGCGCGCCGAGATTGAGCGCCGAATCGCTAGGTGCCTGCACCTGCAAGCGAATACCTTCCAGGCCTCTTGCCGTGATGTCAATTTGCTGTCCAGCAGCCAAAATGGCGCTTCCGTTGGGGGCATGAATCAAGGCATTTGGGCCCGTATTCACCTGGGACCCCAACAGGACCACATCCCCGGATCTGGCCACTAAGGTGCCATTGACACTGAGCTCGGAGGTGCTGATGCGCCCGTCACCGAACCGTAGCCGCCCCGCCATGGCATCTTGGTCCGACATGGCTAAGCTAGACGCAGTAAAGCCGGCAGTGTCTACCACGGCCCCGGCCCCCACTGCTATCCCCGACTGGTTGACTAATACGAGCTTGCCGTTGCTGGCCAAGCTTCCAAATATTTGGGTGGGCGTATTGGTCACGACCCGGTTGATGGACATGCTGGCCGCATCAGGCTGTTGAAAGAAGGTCGTGCTGCCAGAGGGAATTGAAAAACTCTGCCAATTGATAGCGGAAAAGTTGGTGCCGGCGGCGTTTTGTGTTGTCACGCGCAGCGTGTTGCCTGTGTTCACCACGGTGGCTTGCCCCACCACTGCCACACCGCCGGTGGGGTTGGCGTGGGCTGACGGCGACCAAGCGCTCCAAGCCACCGCCACGGACAGCGCCAAGAGCCCTATACCAGGGTGCCCACCGGGCCCAAAATTCCCAATATTTGCTGGCCAAACGGATGCACGCGTTTGCTTGCGCCGGCCCGACGTTGGGCCCGACGCGGTACCCGTCTCGGCTACCGCAACCATGGCCCCCAGGGCATGGTTCCAGACGGTGCGAAAAATGTGATTGAGAGAGGCTCCACTCGACATAATGCAACTCCAATTGAGGCTCGGTGCCTAAAGCACACTCGGCACCGCCGGATTACATCATAGGGACTTGTCAGTGAGTCGCCTAATTGTTCGCTCCAAGAATGCACGACCCGCAACAGCGTGATATTGGTCACACTGTTGCGCCAGTAAGGCTGCATTTTTGCGAAAGCGCCCATCCTGGGACAGCGATTCCATGGGGCTGGCAAAGTCCAACTGATCCTTGTAGGCCATGAGCGCCCCCCCCTGGCGCACCAGATTATTGGCAAGAAACAATTGCTCCTGGTGCAAGGGAATGAGTAGCTGGGGCACGCCTTGCGCCGCAAAGTGGGCTGCGGTGCTGTGATTGCCATGGTTGATCACCCAATCCGCATCACTCGCTACGCGGTGGAGGTCCACCGGCGCGTCCACAAAATGCAAGCCACCGCCCTCAAACGCCCCCCGGACACTGGATGGAAGATGGCGTATGAAAAGCACCGCAGCCGCCTGGCAAGCCTGCAGAGCCTGCAGCAAGGGCAACAACGCGGGAATGGCGTGCAAATAGGCAAACACTTTGGGGCCACCCGATTCCGGCCATGGCGGTGGCGCATAGCTTATGGGCGACTCCATGCCCAAATAGGTGGCGTCATGTCGCGGTGCGTAGGGGTCTAACAGGGGCCAGGTCATCAAAAAACTGGCATCGGCCTGGCCATAGATGGCGTGCAACTGAGGGAGTTCGGGCAGCGCGAGAGCCATCCGGGCCGCGTTGATCAGTTTCAATACCTCTGCATCGTCGCGCAGCAGGCCTTGCCAAATGTCAGACCTCGGCGTAGTGGTCGGAAATGGCAAAAAGGGGTCACCAGCACGGTGCTGGCCGGGCGGCGCAGTGAAGCCGTTACCGACCACCACTTTTTTGAACCGGAAGCCATACGCGGCAATCAGCGCCACGGGGCTGTGCTCAAACAACACCAGGTCCGGCTGCACGGCATCAAACAGGTTTCGCCAGGCGCTGATGTAAGCCACCAACTCTTGCACATTATCAAAACATTGCCGAATGAGCAGGTGGCTAAAACTGGGGATCGGCAAAGCGCTGGCCGCTACAGGTCGTTGCCGCACAGGCGCTTGCAGGTACTCGATGGGCGCATCACCAAAGACATGGTGAACGTTATGGCCCTCTTTGAGCGCCATAACGACCGTGTGCCCTTGCGCCAGCGCAATCTCCACCGGCAAGCGCAGCGTGCTGAGGTGACCTAAGTCCGTGCCGAGTTCCCAGACGCAAAGAACACGGGCCATAAGCAGTCGCGCTGGGTGCTACACCAGCACCCGCTCAATGCCCCCGGCATTTGCCGTTTGCACGTACTGTGGCAACCACTCTTTGCCCAGAATTTGGTTGGCCATTTCAACAACAATGTAGTCGGCCTCCAACAGGCCCGACTTCAAATCGTCTTGGTAGCGGTTCAGGCCCATCAGACAACTGGGGCACGAGGTCAAAATTTTCACGTTCTGGTCCACCCCAACCGTCCCTGCGTCGCGCAAGCTCGCCTCACCGGCCCGTATTTCTTCTTCCTTGCGAAAGCGTATCTGGGTCGAAATATCGGGCCGCGACGAGGCCAAGCCACCGCTTTCACCACAGCAGCGCTTGCTCTCCACCACACCATCGCCCAGCAGTGCGGTCACAGTTTTCATGGGGGCTTGCAGCTTCATGGGGCTGTGGCAGGGGTCGTGGTACAGGTAACCACCACCCGCCGCGCCACCGGCATTCGCCAGCGTGATGTTCTTTTCCAACAAATATTCGTGAATATCCACGATGCGGCAGCCCGGGAAAATTTTGTCAAACTCATAGCCCTGCAACTGGTCATAGCAGGTGCCGCAGCTCACCACCACCGTCTTAATGTCCAGGTAGTTCAGCGTGTTGGCAACCCGGTGAAACAGCACCCGGTTGTCGGTGATGATTTTTTCGGCCTTATCGCCCTGCCCGCTGGCGCGCTGGGGGTAACCGCAGCACAGGTAACCAGGCGGCAACACGGTTTGCACCCCCACATGCCACAGCATGGCCTGGGTCGCCAGACCCACTTGGCTGAACAAGCGCTCGGAGCCGCAGCCGGGGAAGTAAAAGACGGCTTCGGTCTCTGCCGTTGTGGTTTGCGGGTTGCGGATGATAGGGACGTAGTCTTTGTCTTCAATATCCAGCAAGGCGCGCGCGGAGCGTTTGGGCAAATTGCCCGGCATTTTTTTGTTGATGAAGTGAATCACCTGCTCTTTGACGGACGCCGTACCCACCGTGGCCGGGGGGGCCGATGTTTGCTTGCGCGCCATCACGCTCAGAACCCGGTTACCCAGGCGCTGGGCCTTGAAGCTCAAGGCCGTGGCGGTACGCGCCAAGGCGATGGCATTCGGGCTGGCCGTGCCAATAAACCACGACTGAAACTCTGCCGCTGGGCGGAAAGACCGCTGACCCATCTTGCGCAGCAAGTTGCGCATGTTCATGGTCACGTCGCCAAAGTCAATCTTCACCGGGCAGGGTGAGAGGCATTTGTGGCAGACCGTGCAGTGGTCGGCCACGTCTTCAAACTCTTCCCAATGCTTGATGCTGATGCCGCGGCGCGTTTGTTCTTCGTACAAAAATGCTTCGATCAGCAAAGAGGTGGCCAGAATCTTGTTGCGTGGGCTGTACAGCAGGTTGGCGCGTGGCACATGGGTGGCGCATACCGGCTTGCACTTGCCGCAACGCAAGCAGTCCTTGATCGAATCCGCAATGGCGCCAATGTCGCTCTGTTGCATGATCAGGGACTCATGGCCCATCAGGCCAAACGACGGCGTGTAGGCGTTGCTCAAGTCCGATTTCATAGCCAAATCACCCTCTGGCCCGGGTATTTGTTGATTAGTTTGCTCCTGGTTTCGTAGCAACTTGCCTTTGTTGAAGCGACCCTCTGGGTCAATGCGGGCTTTGTAGTCGGTAAACGGCTGCAGCTCGGCATCGCTCAGAAACTCCATCTTGGTGATGCCGATGCCATGCTCGCCCGAGATCACGCCATCCAGGCCGCGCGCCAACGCCATGATGCGTTTGACCGCACCGTGGGCCGCCTGCAGCATGTCGTAATCGTCACTGTTGACCGGAATATTGCTGTGCACATTGCCATCGCCCGCATGCATGTGCAGCGCAATCCACACCCGGCCTTTGAGCACGCGCTGGTGGATGGCGGTGCACTCGTTCAAGATCGCCTCAAACGCGCCACCGGTGAAGATGTCTTGCAGCGGTGCGCGCAGTTGCGTCTTCCAGCTGGCACGCAGGGTGTGGTCTTGCAGTTGGACAAACAGGGGCTCGACGTTGTCCAGCCAATCTTGCCACTGGGCGCGCACGCCTTGCACCAGTTGGACCGCCTGCGTTACGCGGTCTTCCAGCAGCTCGGCTGCCGGTACATCGTTGGCATCGTCCATCTTTCCCAGGGGCAAATTGCCGCGCTGCAAAAACGCTATCAACGCGTCACACAGGGCCAGCTTGTTCTGCAGGCTCAGTTCGATGTTAATGCGCTCAATACCATCGGTGTACTCGGCCATGCGCGGCAGCGGAATGACCACGTCTTCGTTGATTTTGAAGGCGTTGGTGTGCTTGCTGATGGCGGCAGTTTTCTTGCGGTCGAGCCAAAACTTTTTGCGTGCCTCGGCGCTGATGGCCACAAAGCCTTCGCCCGACCGTGAATTGGCAATACGCACCACTTCGCTGGTCGCACGCGCCACCGCATCAGCATCGTCACCGGCAATATCGCCCACCAGCACCATCTTGGGCAGGCCGCCGCGCTTAGATTTGGTGGCGTAGCCCACGGCCTTGAGGTAGCGGTCATCCAAGTGCTCCAAGCCCGCCAGCAGCACGCCGGTGCGTTTGGCTTCGGCAAACATGAAGTCTTTGATTTCTACGATACTGGGCACGGCGTTGCGCGCGTGGCCAAAGAACTCCAGGCACACCGTGCGCGTGTGCTGCGGCATCTTGTGCACCACCCAGCGCGCGCTGGTGATCAGGCCATCGCAGCCTTCTTTTTGAATGCCTGGCAGGCCACTCAAAAACTTGTCAGTCACGTCCTTACCCAAACCCTCTTTGCGGAAAGACTTACCAGGAATGTCCAGCCGCTCTTGGCGAATCGGCGTCTTGCCATCGGCTTTGTAGTACTGCAGCTCAAAACTGGCCAACTCCACATCATGGATCTTGCCCATGTTGTGGTTGATGCGGGTGACCTCCAGCCACTCGGCTTGTGGCGTCACCATGCGCCAGCTGGCCAGGTTATCTAGCGCGGTGCCCCACAGCACCGCCTTTTTGCCACCTGCATTCATGGCGATATTGCCGCCAATGCAGCTGGCCTCGGCCGATGTCGGGTCTACCGCAAACACATAGCCCGCGCGCTCGGCCGCATCGGCCACACGCTGGGTGACTACGCCCGCTTCACTCCACACCGTGCCCACTTCGCGGTCCAGCCCCGGCAAGACTTTCATCTCCACCTCGGTCATGGCTTCGAGCTTTTCGGTGTTGATGACTGCACTCTTCCAGGTCAAGGGAATGGCGCCGCCGGTGTAGCCCGTGCCGCCGCCGCGCGGGATGATGGTGAGGCCCAGGTCGATACAGCCCTTGACCAGGCCCGCCATTTCCTCTTCGGAATCAGGGCACAGCACCACAAACGGGTATTCCACGCGCCAGTCGGTTGCATCGGTTACGTGGCTGACGCGGCTTAAGCCGTCGAACTTCACGTTGTCTTTGGCGGTGAGCTTGTAGAGAAGTTTTTGCGTCTTTTTGCGTAAATCACCCATGGCCGCAAAGGATGCGTCAAACGCGCCCACGGCTTGGCGCGCAGCGCCTAAAAGGGTCACTACCATGCCATCGCGCTCTGGGTCGGCTTGCGGGGTGCGGCGTTTCTCGACCTCGCCCAGCCGGTGGTTCAGCGCATCGACCAACAGGCGGCGGCGCTTGGGGTTGTCCAGCAGGTCGTCTTGCAAATACGGATTGCGCTGCACCACCCAAATATCGCCCAGCACCTCATACAGCATGCGGGCCGAGCGGCCGGTACGGCGCTCACCGCGCAGTTGGTTGAGCAGGTCCCACGCCGATGCACCCAACAGACGAATCACAATTTCGCGGTCAGAAAACGAGGTGTAGTTGTAGGGAATCTCGCGGATGCGCTCATGCGCGGCATCCGGGGTGCCTGCGACTGACAGGAGGTGATTGAGCGAAGTTGGGGCGTTCATCAAGTCTCTACGGTGGAGGTTGGCCAGCTGGAAGCGGCCACTTTGGCAGGACTTTGATGTTAACGCAGCGCAGCAAAGTGACGCTTTGGCCGGCTGAAACCCCTGCTGACGCCGTGGCGGCATCGCGCTTGATGGTAAAAAACGCCAAACCAACTCCCATATCCATGACCGATTCACACCGACCCACCCAGCCCGACTGGCCCTACCCCCGCTGGATTGCCCACCGCGGTGCGGGTAAGCTGGCCCCAGAAAATACCCTGGCCGCCTTCCGGCAGGGTGCCAGCCACGGCTACCGCATGTTTGAGTGCGACGTCAAACTCAGCAGCGACGGCGTCCCCTTTTTGTTACACGACAGCACGCTCCAGCGCACCACCAACGCGAGCCCAGCCGCCGAGTTCGGTCCGATCGCCGGCCATTGGCCCTGGGCAGCGTTGGACCTGTTGGATGCGGGAAGCTGGCATTCCGAGGCCTATGCGGGCGAAAAAATGCCCACATTGGACGCATTGGCCGCTCTTTGCCTGGCCCAGAACTACCATCTGAATTTGGAACTTAAACCCTCGCCGGGGGAGGAGCAACGCACCGGCGAGGTGGTGGCCAATCGGGTCGCGCACCTGTGGCGCGGTACGGCAGCGAAGCCTTTGCTCACTTCGTTTGAAGTACCTGCCCTGGAGGGGGCACTGGCGGTGCAAGCCGACTTACCACGCGGCTTGCTGCTGGACACGCTTTGGCCGGGCTGGCTGGAAAGCGCCTTGCGACTGCGTTGCCACGCCATCATCTGCAACCACCGCTTGTGGGATGCCGCCACCATAGCCCAGGCGAAACAGGCGGGGCTGCGCACCCTGAGCTACACCGTCAATGACCCGGCCACCGCCCAGCGGCTTATCGACCTGGGCACGGATGGCATCATCACGGACCGGGTCGATGTGTTCGATCCGGCGCGTTAGCCGCCTGCGCCTAACGCCGCCTCCAAACTTGGGCAGGCTGCCAGGGCTGACTCAAAATCCAAGGCGTCCATAGCCAGCGCCAGGGGTTCAAGGGCCTCTGGACAGCGCTCTGACAATGGACTCTGCAGTTCATCAAAGAGCTCCAGTGCAGACAGATCGGAACACCGCAGCCGCGTCTTGAGCGTCTGCAACTGCTGCAGTAGCTGCGCCACCGAGACCTCCGACCTTGGGGACTGGATGGCTGTATCTGGCGGTAAATCGTCGGACAGCGCAGCCACCGCCAGTGTCAGACTTTCAATGGCCTGCACAACCTGACCGTGAAACGCCTGCATGTCTACATCACGGCCCGGATAGTTCTGCGCGCTACGCAATTGCACTTCCATGCGGGCGGCCACTTGGGACAAACCATCCGCGCCCACAAGCGCGGCTACACCCTTGATGCTGTGCATGTGCATCGCGGCCGCCTTGGGGTCGTCGTGCGCGGCACATTCGAATTGATCCACCACCGTGGGCAACTGCTTGAGAAATTCGCGCGCAGAGCGAAGATAAAGATTGCGCGACCCGCCCAAACGAAGCATCGCCGCTTGCAGGTCAAGCCCCTCAATCTTGGGTAGGCCTGCCGCAGCGCGGCCCACAGCCACCGGCACTTGCGGACTCTGGTTTGTGCACCCCTGCAAGAGCGTAACGAGCTGGTCGATGTCAAACGGTTTGCCGACATGTGCATTCATGCCAGCGGCAACGCTGTCTATGCGGTCGGAATCCATGGCATTGGCCGTCATCGCAACAATGGGGAGTGCCTGCATGCCCAGCGTTGAACGGATGCGCCGTGTGGCGGTGTACCCATCCATCACTGGCATTTGAATGTCCATCAATACGGCATCGAATGCGGGCTGCGCCACGGCCACAGCCTCTACGCCCAACTGACCATTGGCCGCCAGCGTCACCAGTGCACCCTCCCTGCCTAGAAGCTCCTTGGCAACCTGTTGGTTAATCAAGTTGTCCTCTACCACCAAAATGCGCAAGCCTTCCAGCCTGCGCGCCCCAGTGTGGATGCCCACTGCAGGGGGTACGCGGGAGGCGTGTGCCATGTCCGCAAAAGTAGCCCCCAGCACGGTCGAACTGCTCACAGGCTCGACCACAGAAGGATCAATGACGTCCAGCGGCCCGGATGCAAGCGGCAACCCTGAGGCAGACGCCGGCAACCCCGCACCCAGGGTGAATGAGAAGGTGCTGCCGACGCCCACCGTGCTTTGCACAGCAATCTCGCCCCCCATGAGCTTGACCAGGCGTTGGCTGATCGCCAGCCCCAAGCCAGTACCACCATAGGTACGCGTCATGGTGGCATCCGCCTGGCTGAAATCTTTGAACAGGCGCGACTGCGCCTCGGGTGCGATACCAATGCCGCTGTCGAGGACTGCAAACGCGATCTTGCATTGCTCGGGGGTTGACTCCAGCACGCGAATTTGCACCGTCACTTCACCTTGCGCGGTAAATTTAATAGCGTTACCGGCAAGGTTGAGAAGCACCTGCTGCAGGCGATGGCCGTCAAGAATGACCGTGGGCGGGAGGCTGGCATCCAGGTCGTACGCCACGGCAACGGGTTTGTTGCCTACGTTGGCCGCAAGAATGACTGAAATATCTTGCATCAGGCGCCGCAGGTCTAGGGGCTGAAGGTCCAGCGCCAGCTTGCCAGCCTCCACTTTCGAGATATCCAGAATGTCATTGAGCAAGCTCAGCAGGGAAACAGCGGCTCCTCGGCACTTGCTCACGTAATCCAACTGTTGGGGCGTCAAATCGGTGTGGGACAGCAGGCTCAGCATGCCGATCACTGCATTCATGGGGGTCCGGATTTCATGGCTCATATTGGCCAAAAATTGGCTCTTGGCCACGGTGGCGGCCTGTGCCGTCGCTGTCGCATCCATCAGCTCGGTGATGTCGATACGAAAACCCACCGTGTGGCCATCCGCCAGTTTGCGTTCCACAGCCCGCAGGTAACGGCCGTTGGCATGCCTTTGAATGGACGTGATGCGCCCCGAAGCGTGCTCGGCTTTGCACTCTTCAAACCACGCGTCTTCACGCCCCACGGCATCAAGGTACAGGTTTTGCGCAGCACCTTGGCGCAAGATATCGTCAAAGTGGGCACCCGGCACCATCAAATGACCATCGGCAAAAATCGCCTTGTAACGGTCGTTGCAAATCAGCACCCTGTCGTCGGGGTCGTACACCACAAAGCCTTCGTCAATGGCGCTGATGGCGGCATTTAAAAGCTCAGTATTGCGGCGAGACTCTTGTTCACTCTGCTGTAGCTGCAACTGCGTCAACTTGCGCTCGGTGATGTCGACAAACGAAGCCACGACTTGGTAGGGCCCAGGCGTACCCGGCTGAAAAATGGGCATGGCATTGATCGATGTCCAGGTCAAAGACCCATCGGGTTTGCAAACACCCATCACCGCATCGCGCACGGGCAAACCCGTTTTCAAGCTGACCAAGGCCGGGTGGGAGTCCACAGGCCACGGCGTCATGTCTTCGTGCACACAGTGCCAGCCAAGGTCCACGGACGCCTGCCCCGCCATCTGGGCTAACGTCAGGCCCAGCATGACTTCCGCGCTGCGATTGCAAGAGGTGACGCGCCCCCCCGCAGCATGCACCACAATACCCTCGGACAAGGAATCCACTACCGAGTGGTACAGCTTTTCAGAAGCCACTACGGTCGCACGCTCGCGCTCAAGCTCTAGCTGCAAGCGCAATGATTCTTTGGCTTTTTTGCGCTGTTCCAGCATGGCAGACGCCGCGCTGGCAAGGTGAATAAGTATCTCCCGCTGTGGGGCCGTCAGTTGCCTGGGAACGCGGTCGATCAAGCAAAACGTACCGATGCGTTCGCCACCACTGAGCACCAAGGGCGCACCGGCGTAGAAGCGAATATTGGGGTCTTGGCTCACGAAAGGATTGCCGGCAAAGCGGGCGTCCTGCAGCGCGTTGGGCACTTCAAATATGCCGTCACCCAAGATCGCGTGCGCGCAGAAAGCCAGCTCGCGGGGTGTTTCGTTCGCGTCTATGCCCACCTTGGCTTTGAACCACTGCCGATCCGAGTCCACCAGACTGATGAGAGAGATCGGAACGTCGCAAACCAAGGCCGCAGCCCGTACCAGTGCGTCAAACGCTTCCTCAGCGGGGGTGTCGAGTACCTCTAATGCGCGCAGGGCTTCGACACGACGGCCTTCTCCGGGCGGGAATTCTGCAGGTGTATAGCCTTGGTGCACGGTTTGACCTTTCGGCGGCGTGAATGGCAGCACACTGGCTGCCTACGCACTCCATGCTAGCGCATCGCCCACCACTGGGTGCTGGCAATTGCAACCACCATGGCACCGTACCCCATCATTTTTCCGTCATTCCCAAGGAGCCATAGGCTGGCAAACAGCACCAGCGCACCAGCTACAAAATTGATAGCAGCTTGCGCAATGAATACGCGGGCCCGAGGCCTTTTTTGTGCTAAAAATGGGCCAAAAATCGCCAAAAATGCCCCCACAGCCACGGCTGGGGCCAGAAAATTTAGCAGGTGATTAATCAGATCCAGAGGTCCCATAAGTGCCGCGATTTTATAATCGGAGCTTAAACGTATGGCAGTCTGGACTTTAGGCATCAACCACACGACCGCGCCATTGGACTTGCGGGGCCGCTTTGCGTTCGCTGAAGAGCACATCCAGCCCCACCTGCACGGCCTGCGCCAAGCGCTCTCGCGCAGCCCCGAAGCGGCCATCATCTCCACCTGCAACCGCACCGAGATTTACTGTGCGGGCGAGGCCACCGAGCTGGAGCCCACCTTGCACTGGCTGGCCAGCATGGGCGGCGTCTCTGCCAACGACCTGCGCAACCATACCTACCGCTTAGAGAACGACGCCGCAGCGCGCCACGCCTTTCGCGTGGCCAGCGGGCTGGACAGCATGGTGCTGGGCGAGCCGCAGATTTTGGGTCAACTCAAAGACGCGGTGCGCGCTGCCGACGCCGCCGGGGCGCTGGGTACCACGCTCTCGCAAATGTTCCAGCGCTCGTTTGCGGTGGCCAAAGAGGTTCGCACCTCCACCGAGATCGGCGCGCACAGCATCAGCATGGCCGCCGCTGCCGTGCGCTTGGCGGGCAATTTGTTTGAAGACCTGGGCAAGGTCAAAGTATTGTTTGTGGGCGCGGGCGAGATGATCGAGCTGTGCGCCACCCACTTTGCCGCCAAAAACCCCAAATCCATCGCTATTGCCAACCGCACGCTGGAGCGCGGCGAAAAGCTCGCCAGCCGCTTTGGCGGCGAAGTCATGCGCCTGGCCGATCTGCCCGAGCGTCTGCACGAATTCGATGCCGTCATCAGTTGCACTGCCAGCACATTGCCCATCATTGGCCTCGGTGCCGTGGAGCGGGCGCTCAAAAAACGCAAACACCGCCCCATGTTCATGGTGGACCTGGCCGTGCCGCGCGACATTGAGCCCGAAGTCAAAGCCCTGGGCGATGTGTACCTCTACACGGTGGACGATTTGTCGGGCGTGGTGCAAACGGCGCAGGCCAACCGCCAGGCGGCGGTGGCCCAGGCCGAAGCGATTGTGGATGCCGGTGTGCAGAGCTTTATGCACTGGGTGGACCAGCGCAGCGCAGTGCCACTCATTCAGCAGCTCAATGCCCAGGCGGAAGATTGGCGTGCGCTTGAATTGACCCGTGCACGCCGCGCTATTGCCAAAGGTGACAACGTGGATGCGGTGCTGGAGAGTCTGGCGCGGGGGCTGAGCCAGAAGATGTTGCATGGGGCGCTGGCGGAGCTGCATGCGGGGGATGCTGCGGCGCGGGAGCGGGCTAGCAGTGCCATTCAACATTTCTTTTTGCGGAAATGATGTTGACCCTACTTTTGCCTGCTGTGTGTGGATCTTTGCACCCTGAGGGGGCCGCGCTTGCTTGGGGCAGCCCGGCGCTGCGCGAGCGTTAGCTGCGCTAGGCGACCCACTCTCCCCCAACCCCTCTCCCCCTCTGGGCGAGAGGGGCGCTTTAACAGCCCTATTTTGTTTTTTCGCTTCGGCTACGGCCTTACTGGCGTCGCCTTGCATACCATCCAGATTGCACTCTTATGAAACCGTTTCTTCGCCAACAACTTGCCCGCTATGTCGACCGTCTGGGGGAGCTGGAGTTTTTGCTCTCGCGGGAAGACATCATGAAAGACATGGAGCAGTTTTTGAAGCTGTCGCGCGAGCACACCGATACGGCGGCGGTGGCCAGTCGCTGGGTGCGCTACCAGCAACGGGAGGCCGATTTGGCGAGTGCAGAGGACATGAAAAGCGACCCGGACATAGCGGAGATGGCGGAGGAAGAAATTGCATCGGCGAGCGCCGAACTGGCGCAACTGGAAGCCGAGTTGCAGCGCATGCTGCTGCCCAAAGACCCGGACGATGCACGCCCCGCTTTTGTGGAAATCCGCGCTGGCACGGGTGGTGACGAATCAGCCTTGTTTGCGGGCGACCTGCTGCGCATGTACACCCGCTACGCCGACCGCTGCGGCTGGAAGACCGAGATCGTCAGCGAATCGCAGAGCGAGCTGGGCGGTTACAAGGAAGTCGTGGTGCGCTTCGAGGGCCACCACAACGGCACGGGCGCTTACGGCGCGCTCAAGTTTGAATCCGGCGGCCACCGCGTGCAGCGCGTACCCGCCACTGAGACGCAGGGCCGCATCCACACCAGTGCCTGCACCATCGCCGTGCTGGCCGAGCAGGACGAGGCCGAAGCCATCAAGATCAACCCGTCCGACCTGCGCATCGACACCTACCGCGCCAGCGGTGCCGGTGGCCAGCACATCAACAAGACCGACTCGGCGGTGCGCATCACCCACCTGCCTACCGGCATCGTGGCTGAGTGCCAAGACGGGCGCAGCCAACACAGCAACAAGGCCCAGGCCCTGAAAGTGCTGACCGCCCGCATCCACGAAAAAGACCGCAGCGAGCGCGCCGCCAAAGACGCCGCCGAACGCAAAAGCCTGGTCGGCAGCGGCGACCGCAGCGACCGCATCCGCACCTACAACTTCCCGCAGGGCCGCCTCACCGACCACCGCATCAACCTGACGCTGTACAAGCTGCTGCAGATCATGGAAGGCGACCTGCAAGACGTGGTGGATGCCCTGCAGGCCTACGAGGCCGCGGAGCAACTGGCGGCGCTGGAGCTCAACGCTTAGACTCAAAGCTGGGGCTCACCAGGCCTATTTTGAGGATTTTTATGCATCAAATAGTGCTCTGGCCGGCGGTTTTATTGCTCTAGCAGCTCCTATTTTCATAGCACCAATGACCAGCATCGCCCGAACGCTCCCCTCGCTACAAGCGCAAGGCTTGAGTCGGCTAGAGGCCCAGCGCCTGCTGCTGCACGCACTGGGGCGGCCTGACAGCGACCGCGCATGGCTGCTCAGCCACGATACCGATGTGATCCCCGGGGACGCCCTGGCACGGCTGGATGCGCTGGTGCAGCGCTTCGTCAGCGGTGAGCCCTTGGCCTACGTGCTGGGGCACCAGGCTTTTTATGGGCTGGACTTAGTTGTAGACCACCGGGTACTGGTGCCCCGACCCGACACCGAACCCCTGGTGGACTGGGCGCTGGAGCTTGTGCAAGACCGGCCCCACGCCCGGGTCATTGACCTGGGCACGGGCAGCGGCGCCATTGCGCTGGCGCTCAAGGCCAATCAACCGCGCTTGGACGTTTTTGCGTTGGACTTCAGCGCCAATGCGCTGACGCTGGCACGTAGCAACGCGCAGCGCTTGGGCCTGGACATTCACTTTTTACAAGGCGCCTGGATGCAGGGCCTGGCAGGGGCCTTTGATCTGATTGTGAGCAACCCGCCCTACATCCCCGAGCACGACCCGCACCTGACCGCACTGGCCCACGAGCCCCTGGCCGCGTTGGCCAGCGGGGCTGACGGCTTGGTAGATATTCGCAGCATCATCAGCCAAGCCAGCAGCCGTTTACACCCCGGCGGTTGGCTGCTGCTAGAGCATGGCTACGACCAGGCCCATGCCGTGCGCACGCTGCTGCAGGCTGCAGGCTTTGCAGCGGTGGGCAGCCGCCGCGATCTGGCGGGCATTGAGCGCTGTAGTGGCGGGCAATGGCCCCGCCCTTAGCGGCACCGGGGCCACCATAATGGCAATACACACCCTCGCCCGCCGCCCATGACCACCCCAACTGCCCTCGCCCAGCGCCTGATTCGCAACTTCAACGATGCGCCCCTGGAACACCAGGTACGTGCGCCGCTGTATAACACTATGGCCGCGCGGCTGGCACCTGGCACCGCCGCGCAAAAGCTGGGGGCGTCCATCGATATCGTGGCGCCGGGCAAACTGTCTTGCCCCTACCACTTTCACCACGCGCAAGAGGAGATGTTTGTCATTCTGGAGGGGCACGGCACGCTGCGCGTGGCGGGCGAAATGCTGCCCCTGCGCGTTGGCGATGTGGTGTTCATACCGCCCGGCCCTGAGTACCCGCACCAGATCATCAACACCTCGGATGCGCCGCTCAAGTACCTGTCGCTGAGCACCCGCGAGTCACCTGAGATTTGCGAGTACCCGGACTCGGGGAAATTTCTGGCTATATCCAAACAAGCCAAACCGGCCATGCAAGACACGCCCGCCGGTACCACGCAGTCCAACAGCCCTGATGGCCCACCCTTGATCGACGTGATTCAGCGCGCACAAAACACACTGGACTATTGGGACGGCGAACCCTGAGCATTCCAAAGGCGAGAAAAGACCCCACCTATAAACCCCATCCACAGGCACATAGCCAAGGTGGGATAATCGAGAAGTTCAATTTATCCGGGAATTACGACATGAGTGACGCACAACAACGCATCGACGCATTGGTCAAGGGCCACGAAATCGTGCTCTTTATGAAGGGCAACGCCAGCTTTCCGCAATGCGGTTTCTCAGGCCGGGCGATCCAAATCCTGAAGGCCTGCGGGGTCGACCCTAAAACGGTCAAGACCGTGAATGTGCTGGAGGACGATGGTGTCCGCCAGGGCATCAAGGAATACAGCCAGTGGCCTACCATTCCCCAGCTCTACGTCAAAGGCGAGTTCATTGGCGGCTCCGACATCATGATGGAGATGTACGAATCTGGCGAGCTGCAAACCGTGATCGATGGGCCAGCGACCTAACTCTCCTACCTCGACCGCCGGTCTCACCAAAAACCACCTGCGGGTGGTTTTTTTATGCATGCTCAGGCGACTCTTGCCACCAAGCCGCGTAACAGGCTGACAACACAGCCGCACTTGCGGGCTTAGCTGCGGGCACGCACCATGCTCTAATGGATGCAGGTTCGTTAAATAAGGAGTGCCGTATGGATTCCCGCAGTCTCGTCCCCCACACGCCTGGCTTCCGCATCCCGATTGCACACATGCGCAATGTGTTCGACCCCGATGCCGTAGAGCGCAAACTGAACAAGCTACCCGAACGCGATCACGAGTCCTTGCGCAGCACCTACCAGCGCATGTTAGAGCGCGGCCCCGAGCGATTTCAAGTCAAGCCGTCGGGTATCCCAGAAATGGGTGACCTGTACGCCCAACTCCCCAATTTCACAGACGTGCTGGACGACGTCAAGCGCCACGTAGCGCTCAGCCACGATTGCCGCGATGGCCTAGAGGTCACCCCCATCCTGCTATTGGGTGACCCCGGCATTGGCAAGACCCATTTCGCCAAAAGGCTGGCCGCCTTGCTGGGCACCGGCATGAACCTGGTGCCCATGAGCTCCATGACCGCAGGCTGGTTGTTATCGGGCTCGTCGTCCCAATGGAAGGGCGCCAAACCGGGCAAGGTGTTTGAAGCCCTGGTAGACGGCCAATATGCCAACCCGGTGATCGTGGTGGACGAGATTGACAAGGCCGCCTGCGACGCGCAATACGACCCACTGGGGGCACTCTACAGCCTGCTGGAGCACGACACTGCTGGCCACTTCACTGATGAATTTGCCGAAGTGCCGATTGACGCGAGCCAGGTGATCTGGATCACCACGGCCAACGATGCACGCAGCATCCCGGACCCGATCTTGAACCGCATGAACGTCTTTGAGATTGAGGCCCCCACGCCGGAGCAAGCGCGCTGCATCGCGCGCAATCTTTACCAGGGCATTCGCAGCGACCACGACTGGGGCCGCCATTTTGGTGCCGAGCCGCACAGCGATGTGCTGGATGCCCTGTCAGAGCTCGCGCCGCGCGAAATGCGGCGCGCGTTGATGACGGGGTTTGGCAATGCCCGGCTGGCCGGGCACGATGCTATGGCGGTGGATGACTTACCCAAGACGACGGCGGGCAAAGGCAAGCTCGGCTTTTTGCAGTAGTTTGGGTTCGTGAACCTTCAAGCACTGGGTACATATTCCCAGTTGCGCCGCGCACCCAGCACGGCGTCTGGGTAAGGCGCCTTACCGCGCGAACCGTTGTAGCGGCCCAGTGTCATGAATAGGTTGCCGTTCTCACGCTCCAGATAGTGGCGCAAGATGACGCAACCAAAGCGCAAGTTAGTCTGCATATGAAAGAGCTTGCCCGCATCCCCATCGCCAAGCACGCGCACCCAAAAAGGCATCACCTGCATGTAGCCGCGTGCACCTACGCTGCTGACCGCAAATTTACGAAAGTTGCTCTCCACCTGAATCAAGCCCAACACCAAAGCCACGTCTAGCCCTGCGCGCTTACTCTCGTACCACACAGTTTGCAAAAACTCCTTGCGGGTCTCCCACTCGGGCTTCTTTTTCTTCAGCCGCTCGCTCATGGTGCCCAGCCAGCGCAGGTACTTCAAACGCGACTCCGTATCCTGAAACTCCGGTATCGGCGGCGCTGCATTTTGAATCGCCGAACTCAACGCTGTGCGCACCGAGTCAATCAGCGGCTCTTCGATCTGGGCACCGGCAGCGGCCTGCCCTGTAACCGCCATCCCACCACACAGCAAGAGCAGCCGCTGCAGTCCGAGTCGCCTGGAGGCGTTGAGTGTGAAGTCGTCCGGACTCATGCCTTCAAACGTGACAACAACAAGCCCGCAATATCGGCGACTGGCACGTTGGTTGCCGCGGTGTCGCGGCGGTGTTGGTACTCGACCATGCCCTCTTTAAGACCACGGTCACCAATTTTTACGCAGTGCGGCACACCAATCAGCTCCCAATCTGCAAACATCGCTCCAGGGCGCTCATTGCGGTCGTCCAACATCACATCGACTCCGGCCGCCAGCAGGTCCGCGTAGAGCTTCTCCGCTGCCGCCTTCACGTCGGGAAATCGATCAGGGCTGATTGGGCACAACACGACAGTAAAAGGCGCCAAGGCGTCCGGCCAGATGATGCCTTTGTCGTCGTGGTTCTGTTCGATGGCTGCGGCTGGCAGCCGCGTGATGCCAATGCCGTAGCACCCCATCTCCAAAAACTGTGGCTTGCCGTTATCGCCCAGGAAGGTGGCGTTCATGGCCTTGCTGTACTTGGTACCCAGATAGAAAACATGGCCCACCTCAATGCCACGCTCAATCGCCAGCACCCCCTTGCCGTCGGGCGATGCGTCACCCGCAACAACATTGCGAATATCGGCAACCACGTGCGGCTCTGGCAAATCGCGGCCCCAATTGACACCACGGACGTGGAAGTCTTCGGTGTTGGCACCGCATATCCAATCCGTCATGACGGCCACTTCACGGTCCGCCACTATTTTCAGCGGTTTCAATAGACTGATGGGACCAAGGTAGCCCGGCTTGCAGCCAAAGTGGTCTTCAATCTCGGGCACCGTGGCAAAACGAAAATCCGCCAAGCCTTCGAGCTTGCCCACCTTCACTTCATTCATGTCGTGGTCACCGCGCAGCAGCAGTAGCCAGACTTGCGTCTTGGTCACGTTACCCTTTTCGTCTTTGGCGTCGGTGGCCAGCACCAGCGATTTGACGGTTGTGGACAGTGGCACGTTCAGTAATGTCGCGACATCCTCACAGGTACTTTTGCCAGGAGTTGCTACTTTTTCCATAGCAGTCAGACCAGGTTCTATCCGGGCCACAGGCGCAAGCGCTTCTGCTTTCTCAATATTGGCAGCGTAATCGCTGGTGGGGCAATAAATAATAGCGTCCTCGCCGGTGGAGGCGATCACCTGAAATTCTTCGCTCATGTCACCACCAATGGCACCGCTGTCGGCTGCGACCGCTCGGTAGCGCAGACCAAAGCGATCAAAAATCTTCCGGTACGCCCCTGCCATCACTTGGTAGCTGGCCTTGGCGGACTCTGGATCGCGGTCAAAGCTGTAGGCGTCCTTCATGGTGAACTCGCGCCCGCGCATCAAGCCAAAGCGCGGACGGCGCTCATCGCGGAACTTGGTCTGGATCTGGTAAAAATTCTTGGGTAATTGCTTGTAGCTCTTGATCTCCTGACGCGCGATATCCGTAATCACCTCTTCACTGGTGGGTTGAATCACGAAATCCCGGTCGTGCCGGTCTTTGATGCGCAGCAGCTCCGGGCCGTTGGTCGTGAAACGACCGGTCTCTTGCCATAGCTCAGCGGGCTGAACCACTGGCATGGTCAGCTCCATGGCACCCGCCCGGTTCATTTCCTCCCGAACGATAGCCTCCACTTTGCGAATCACCCGCAATCCCATGGGCATGTAGGTGTAAATACCAGCGCCTAGCTTTTTGATCATGCCGGCACGCATCATTAGCTTGTGGCTAGCGACTTCGGCGTCGGCAGGCGCCTCCTTGAGGGTGGAAATGAGGAATTGGGATGCTTTCATGGCGTGACTCACTGAACTGGGCTGGTTTTAGCAGCACTACGGACCTAAACGTCGCTTGATACACCGCGCTTGCTGTGCATAATGAACGAAGTTTAAAAATTGGGGTTTGATTATGCTTGACCGGGACGGCTTTCGGCCCAATGTCGGCATCGTCCTGCTCAACCAGAAAAATCAGGTATTTTGGGGCAAGCGCATACGCACCCATTCGTGGCAATTTCCGCAGGGTGGCATTGATCGGGGTGAGACACCCGAGCAGGCCATGTTCCGGGAGCTGCACGAAGAGGTGGGACTCCATCCGGAGCATGTCAGCATTGTTGCCCGTACCCGCGACTGGTTGCGCTACGAAGTGCCGGACCGCTTCATCCGCAGGGATGCACGCGGACATTACAAGGGCCAAAAACAAATTTGGTACCTACTGCAACTCACAGGTTACGACTGGGACTTGAACCTGCGCGCGACCGACCATCCCGAGTTTGATGCTTGGCGCTGGAACGACTACTGGGTGCCACTGGACGCGGTGGTGGAATTCAAGCGCGGAGTCTATGAAATGGCGCTAACGGAGTTGGCACGCTACCTACCCCGACAGGAACCCCGCAACCGTTATCTCCGCCATGGGCACCGCACACGGGATTTAGGTGCAGACGACGGCCCGCCGCATGAGGTCTCTGGCGTCGCTATGGAATTGCCGCCAGGTGCCACTTTTGAGGCAGACCCTGGTACAAATTTTCCGGTGAGTCACGGAATCAACCACCTAGGCTGACCGGTCCAAAAAGCCCTTTTGGGGCATTTTTAAATTAGCGCGTGAGGACCAAATTATCCCGGTGTAGCATCTCCGGCTCGGCAGCATAGCCCAGGAGCGTTGCAAATTCTGACGATGGCTTGCGACAAATCAGTCGCGCTTCAGCGCTGGCGTAGTTGGCCAAACCGCGGGCAATTTCTATCCCCTCTGGACTTTTCACGGCGATTACATCACCGCGAGAGAAGTCGCCTTCGACCTGCAGCATGCCGATGGGTAGCAAACTTTTTCCTTCGTCGCGTACTTTGCTAGCGGCGCCTGCATCCACTATCACAGCGCCACGCAGTTGCAAATGGTCTGCCATCCATTGTTTGCGTGCCTGCGTTTTCTGCGTTTGGGCCACCAGCAGGGTGCCAATTGCTCTACCTTGAGAGAGATGGACCAACACATCTGGCTCACGGCCCCAGGCAATCACAGTGGAGGCCCCAGACCCAGCCGCGCGTTTAGCAGCGAGTATTTTGGTGATCATTCCGCCGCGTCCCAAGCTAGACCCCGCACCGCCCGCCATCGCCTCAAGAGCCACGTCGCCCGCTTTAGCTTCATACACAAACTCAGCATCTGGATTTTTACGTGGATCGGCAGTGAAAAGTCCCTTTTGGTCCGTCAAAATCACCAACGCGTCTGCTTCGACCAGGTTGGCCACCAACGCGCCGAGGGTGTCGTTGTCACCAAATTTGATTTCGTCGTTAACAACGGTGTCGTTCTCGTTGATGACGGGCACCACACCCAAGCGCAGCAGGGTGAGTAAGGTAGAGCGGGCGTTTAGATAACGCTCTCTGTCTGCCAAATCAGCGTGGGTGAGCAGCACTTGGGCGCTGCCTAGTTGCTGTGCGCGTAGTTTGGTCTCGTACATCTGGGCCAAGCCCATTTGCCCGACGGCTGCTGCCGCCTGCAATTCTTGAATGGCTGTGGGGCGCGCCGCCCAGCCTAATCGCTTCATGCCTTCAGCTATAGCGCCACTGGACACCATGATGACTTCCCGCCCATCGCGCATCAAAATGGCCAGTTGACGGCACCATTCGCCAATCGCATCTTCGTCCAAACCACGGCCGTCATTGGTTACCAGACTTGATCCAACTTTGACAACGATGCGTTTCGCATCCCGTAACACCGAGGAGTTCAATCTTTGTCCTTTGAGGCTTTTACGCGCGCTGAAATTACACGAGCATCTACAGTTTTTACCGCACCGTTGGCCAACGATGGTTTTACTCTTTAGGAGTTTCTATAAAGCGCGGATCCACATCTACATGCGGAGTCTCGGCAACCTGCTCCGCCTTGATGTGTTTATAAATTTCTTTGATCAAAGGCTCACAACCTTCGCGCGTCAGCGCCGAAATTTCAAAAACACGACCTTTGAACTTGAAGCGCTTCACAAAATCTTTGATCAAAGCTGCTCGCTCATCATTGGCGACCATATCAAGCTTGTTCAACACCAGCCAGCGAGGCTTTTTGTGCAGGGCCTCATCGTATTTTTTAAGCTCATTGACGATGGCCTTGGCTTGCGCCACGGTATCGATACCTTCGTCAAAAGGTGCCATATCCACGACGTGGAGCAGCAACCGCGTACGCTGCAGGTGACGCAAGAATAAATGCCCCAATCCTGCGCCTTCGGACGCACCTTCAATCAGCCCGGGCAAGTCAGCCACCACGAAGCTTTGTTCTGGACCGACACGGACCACGCCCAAGTTGGGGTGCAAAGTTGTAAACGGGTAATCTGCGATGCGCGGGCGTGCATTGGAAATTGCGGTGATCAAAGTCGACTTTCCAGCATTGGGCATACCCAACAGACCCACGTCCGCCAAAACCTTCAACTCGAGCTTTAAGTTCTTCTTCTCACCGGGCCAACCGGGCGTTTTCTGCCGGGGTGCCCGATTGATGGCACTCTTGAAACGCATGTTGCCAAATCCGCCGTCCCCACCTTTGGCAATCGTAATCACTTCGCCTGGGACCAAAAGCTCATACAAAACTTCGCCAGTTTCCGCGTCAGTAATGATGGTACCGACCGGCATCTTGAGCGTAATGTCGTCCCCGGCAGCACCGAACATGTCGGAACCCATCCCGTGCTCGCCACGCTTCGCATCATGGCGACGCGAGAACCGAAAGTCCACCAAGGTGTTGAGGTTGGAGTCGGCGACAGCGAAAACATGACCACCGCGCCCGCCATCACCACCGTTGGGGCCGCCGAATTCTTTGTACTTTTCGTGCCGAAACGAGACGCAGCCCGCCCCGCCGTCTCCTGCGGAGATGTCTATATAGGCTTCGTCAACGAATTTCATGGTGCTTGGTGTTTATAAATGAAAAACCCCGCGCTCAGCGAGCGCAGGGTTCGGCTTGGAGAGCTTGTTGCAGATTACGCTGCAGTGACACTCACCGTGTGCTTGTTCAATGCGCCTTTAATGGCGAACGAAACATGGCCGTCCACCAAAGCGAACAAAGTGTGGTCTTTACCCATACCGACACCAGTTCCAGGATGAAACTTGGTGCCACGTTGGCGAACGATGATGGCTCCAGCGGAGATCAACTCACCACCGAAAGTTTTAACACCGAGCATTTTGGGCTTGGAATCGCGCCCGTTTCGCGTAGAGCCGCCGCCTTTTTTCTGTGCCATGACCTAGTTCCTTAGCCAACAATGGCGCCGATTTGCAGTTCTGTGAACTGCTGACGGTGCCCTTGACGTTTTTGGTAGTGCTTACGACGGCGCATTTTGAAAATGCGCACTTTATCGTGCTTACCATGTGCCACTACCGTGACGGTTACTGTTGCGCCGGACACCAAGGGTGTGCCAACCTTCAGCTCGGCGCCGTTTCCGACTGCCAGAACCTGGTCAAACACAATCTCTTGGCCTACATCCGCAGCAATCTGTTCTACTTTAATTTTTTCGCCAGCAGCAACCCGATATTGCTTGCCGCCGGTTTTTATGACCGCGTACATATTGACCTCTTCAATGTGAGATTCTGCAAACGAATTTTCGCAGAGCCCTAGAGTATAACCTGGGCGCCAGAAATCGTCAAACCGTTCCCCGACGCACCAAGGCGCTTTGGCTGCCTTCTATACAATCCGCTATCTAATAAACTGACCTACTGCCTTGCAAGCCACCACAACCGGCGCGTCCAACGGTCTCTCCATCGTCGAACAGGACATGCTCCAGGTCGATCAGGTGATCGCACGCAGACTTGACTCTGGCGTGCCCCTGGTGGGCAGCGTCTCCCAATATATTATTTCCGCCGGCGGCAAGCGCCTGCGCCCAGCGTTGCTGCTCTTGTGTTGTGGCGCACTAGGCTTCAAAGGCGGCCAGCGCTTCAACATGGCGGCCGTCGTGGAATTCATTCACACCGCGACCTTGCTGCACGACGATGTCGTAGATGATTCCGCACTGCGCCGTGGCAGCCCCACAGCCAACGCCAAGTTCGGCAACCCGGCCAGCGTCCTAGTTGGCGACTTTTTGTATTCCCGCGCTTTCCAGATGATGGTGGATTCGCAAAGCATGCGCATCATGGCGGTGCTAGCAGACGCCACCAATATCATTGCCGAAGGCGAAGTCCTGCAGCTGATGAACATGCACAACGCGGGGCTGGACGAAGCCGGCTACCTGCAGGTTATCCGATCCAAGACGGCGAAACTTTTCGAGGCCAGCGCCCGTGTAGGCGCAATATTGTCCAGTGCCAGCACTCTTTTGGAAGAAGCCTGCGCCGAATACGGACAGGCACTTGGAACGGCTTTCCAGGTCATTGACGACGTGCTGGACTACACCGGCGATGCCGCCATCATGGGCAAAAACCTGGGGGATGACTTGCGCGAAGGAAAAGCGACCTTGCCGCTGATCGCCGCCATGCAGCGTGGCACAGACCAAGAACGCCAAACGATTCAACAAGCTATTGAGACGGGTGATGTAGACATGTTGGACGCTGTTATCGCCATAGTCAAAAAGACGGGCGCCCTAGATATCGCGCGCAACGCCGCACAGCAGGAAGCCAAGCGCGCGATAGAAGCGGCACAGCGCCTGCCTGAAGGCCCACACAGAGAATGCCTAGTGCAGTTGGCGTCGCAATTATTGGACAGAAACCACTGATTCTGGCTGGGTTTTCTGGGAAAAGCGCTGCGTGTGGCGTGCAGCTCAGCCAGGTGGTGCGCTACGTTCGGGACGTAGAGGCCGCAAGTTCGAATCTTGTCACCCCGACCAATTTGCCCAGATCGGCCTATTCGCAGCGCAATGCACTATCAAGCCGATGGCCCCACGCGACTTTAGCTATACAAATAGTAGCAAACTATTCTTTCTTGACGGGGGCTACAGGCCTACCGTAGGTATCTTCTAGCCGCACGATATCGTCCTCACCCAAATAGGAGCCGGACTGCACTTCAATGATCTCCAGCGGCACCTTGCCGGGGTTGGACAGTCGGTGGATTTGACCCAGGGGGATGTAGGTGCTTTGGTTTTCGGTCAGCAACATGACTTTGTCACCGTTGGTGACCTCTGCAGTGCCACTAACCACGATCCAATGCTCCGCACGGTGGTGGTGCATTTGTAGGCTCAGTGAAGAGCCCGGTTTAACCACAATGCGTTTGACCTGGAAGCGATCACCTGAATCCACACTGTCATACATGCCCCAAGGGCGTGCGACATGGCGATGGTGCAAGGCCTGCGGCACACCCAGCGCTTCGAGGTGTGCGACGACGGTCTTGACGTGCTCGGCATGGTCAGCATCGGCTACCAGCACTGCGTCTGCCGTGTCGATGATCAGCAGATTGTGCGTTCCAAGTGCCACCACGGGACGGTGGGGGGCATGAATAAAGGTGTCACTGGCGTTTACGGTATGGCCATTGCCATCGATACGGTTACCTTTGGCATCTGGCACCGCCAGTTCAGCCACCGCATTCCAGCTGCCAACATCGCTCCAGGCTGCAGCGAAGGGCAGCACCGCAACATTGCTAGCCTTTTCCATCACAGCGTAGTCGATGCTGTCCGACCGGCACGCCGCAAACGCCCTGGCCCCCAGACGGCGAAAATTCCCGTCCACCGTCTGCTCCGCCACAGCTTCCCTACAAGCAGCCAGAATGTCGGGCGAATAGGCTTGCAATGCGCTTAGCAAGGTGCTCGCTCGGGTCAGAAATATGCCGGCATTCCAAAAGTAACCGCCCGCTAGCAATAGCTCTTGTGCACGCGTGGCATTGGGTTTTTCGACAAAGCGCTGCACCGCATGCGCCTGCCCTTGGTCCGCCAGTGCGTGGCCCTGCTGTATGTAGCCATAAGCCGTGCTGGGAAAACTGGGCTGCACGCCAAAAGTCACCAGAGAACCCGCCTGCGCTGCGGGAATTCCAGCGCGAATGGTCGCCGCGAAGGCTGCGGCATCGGGAATATGGTGGTCGGCGGGTAAAAACAGCAACAAATCTTCTGGAGTGGCATTCAATGCCGCAGCGGCCATCGCGGCCGCCGTGTTACGGGCCACGGGCTCCAGTAAGATGGTGCCACGCACACCGGCCGCATCTGCGCAGTCTTGAACCAGGAAGCGATGGTCTTCACTGGCGACGATGATCTGCTGCGATCCCAACAGCGCAGCGCGCTGAAGTGTCAAATGCAGCAGGCTCACGCCCTGGATCAGGGGTACAAATTGCTTGGGCAAGGCCTTGCGCGAAAGCGGCCACAGCCGAGTACCACTGCCGCCACACAGGACGACTGATGTAATGTTGTCTGGCGCTGGGCGCTCTATTGAATTCATGCCGGGACTGCTCTAGGATACATATCTGAAGGGTAGCACAGGCTTTCATAGGCTCGGCTCTGTAGCAAGATAAGATTCATGCGAATTGATTTACTTTGGCAGAGCAATCAGCGATGATTGTTTGCGTCATTCCCGCAACGTCCATTCATATCGGTTTATGGCCACTATTGACCCCTTACAACGCGACAGCCAAACCATCGCACTCCCTGGTCTGGGCAGGGCACTGATTGCAGCTGGAAAGCTAGGGCAAAAATCAGCCGAAGACCTCTACCGCAAGGCGCTTGCCAGCAAAAATAGCTTCATTGCTGAATTGATGAGCTCCGGCGCCGTGTCCGCTGCAGACCTTGCCCACACCTTGTCCGCGGCCTTTGCTGCACCTCTGCTGGATCTGGATGCCGTTGACACCAGTCGGCTTCCCAAGGGGCTGCTGGACAGCAAAATCTGCATTGCTTACCGCGTAGTGGTCTTGAGCAAACGCAGCAACCGTCTGATTGTTGCAACAGCCGACCCCTCCGATCAGGCGGCAGCTGAAAAAATAAAGTTCTCGACCCAAATGGGCGTTGACTGGGTCATTGCCGAATACGACAAGCTCTCCAAATTGGTAGATGCGAATTCCGCCACCGCCACCGAAGCGATGGAGGACATCATAGGCGGCGACTTCGAATTTGATGAAGCCGCTGCAGAGGCCGTTATTGACAACGGCCAGGCCAATACTTCCGAAGTGGAAGACGCGCCGGTCGTGCGTTTTCTGCACAAAATGCTGATGGACGCGTTCAGCATGCGTGCCTCAGACCTGCACTTTGAACCCTACGAACACACCTACCGTGTGCGTTTTCGTATTGACGGCGAGTTGCGTGAAATCGCCTCGCCGCCCGTCGCCATCAAGGAGAAACTGGCTTCTCGGATCAAGGTGATCTCGCGGATGGATATCTCCGAAAAGCGCATCCCGCAAGACGGCCGCATG
Source organism: Rhodoferax sp. (assembly GCA_046595515.1). Taxonomy (GTDB): domain Bacteria; phylum Pseudomonadota; class Gammaproteobacteria; order Burkholderiales; family Burkholderiaceae_C; genus Allorhodoferax. The sequence continues at coordinate 135,538 of JBKJOV010000032.1, forward strand.
AAGCTCAAGGTCGGGCCGGACCGGGTCATCGACTTTCGGGTCAGCACCTTGCCCACGCTATTTGGCGAAAAGATTGTGATCCGTATTCTGGATCCCAGCAGCGCGAAACTGGGTATCGACGCACTGGGATATGAGCCAGAAGAAAAGGCGCGTCTGATCAAGGCGATCGGGCGCCCTTACGGGATGATCCTGGTCACTGGGCCAACGGGCTCCGGTAAAACGGTTTCGCTGTACACCTGCTTGAATCTTTTGAACCAGCCAGGCGTCAACATTGCCACGGCGGAAGACCCGTCAGAAATCAACTTACCCGGCGTTAACCAGGTCAATGTGAACGAAAAGGCTGGTTTGACATTTGCGGCGGCGTTGAAGTCGTTCTTGCGCCAGGATCCCGACATCATCATGGTTGGTGAAATCCGAGATCTGGAGACGGCTGATATCTCCATTAAGGCAGCCCAAACCGGACATTTGGTATTGTCAACGTTGCACACCAACGACGCCCCCGCAACGCTGACGCGTATGCGTAATATGGGCATTGCGGCTTTCAATATCGCGTCCAGTGTGATTCTGATCACGGCGCAGCGTTTGGCCCGCCGTTTGTGCGCCAATTGCAAAGTGCCAACGGAGATACCGCGGACAGCTCTGATTAACGCTGGCTTTACCGAAGAGCAATTGGATGGAAGCTGGCAGCCCTATAAACCGGTGGGTTGTTCCGCCTGCAACAATGGCTACAAGGGGCGAGTCGGAATCTACCAAGTCATGCCTATCAGCGAAGAAATACAGCGCATTATTTTGCGCGATGGCAGCTCGCTTGATATTGCTAAGCAATCCGAATTGGAGGGTGTGCGCTCTTTGCGACAATCGGGCTTGAGCAAAGTCAAACTGGGAATGACTTCTTTGGAAGAAGTTCTAGGCGTTACCAACGAATAACAAGCAATCCAGAGGAGCCTCATGGCAACTGCAAAGACCGACAGCAGCAAAGACGCTGTTTTTGAATGGGAAGGCAAAGACCGCAACGGCAAGCAGGTGCGCGGGGAAATTCGCGCGGCGGGTGAGAACCAGGTCAAGGCCTCCCTCAGAAGACAGGGCGTCATCCCGACCAAGATCAAAAAGCGTCGTATGAGCGCGGGCAAGTCGATCAAGCCCAAGGACCTCGCAATTTTTACGCGGCAGTTGGCCACGATGATGAAAGCTGGTGTACCTTTGTTGCAAGCCTTTGACATTGTGGGGCGCGGCAACCCCAACCCCCGGGTCACCAAGTTGCTCAATGACATACGAACCGATGTGGAAACGGGTACGTCGCTCAACGCGGCATTCCGCAAGTTCCCACTGTACTTTGACGCGCTGTACTGCAATCTGGTCGAAGCTGGCGAATCCGCCGGTATTTTGGATCAATTGCTGGACCGTTTAGCGGTCTACATGGAAAAAACGGAAGCCATCAAGTCAAAAATCAAATCGGCCTTGATGTATCCCATCACCGTGCTAATCGTGGCATTTGTCGTGGTTTCAGTCATCATGATTTTCGTGATTCCATCGTTCAAGGAGGTTTTTAAATCCTTTGGTGGTGAGCTGCCAGCACCCACGCTGATTGTCATCGCCATGAGCGAGTTTTTTATCAAGTACTGGTACCTGATTTTTGGCGGCCTCGGCGGTGGTGTTTACTTTTTCATGGAATCTTGGAAACGCAACAAGAAGATGCAAATGGTGATGGACCGGGTGATGTTGAAAATGCCCATCTTTGGAACTCTGGTAGAAAAGTCTTGCATTGCCCGGTGGACCCGCACCCTGTCGACCATGTTTGCCGCTGGCGTTCCCCTGGTCGAAGCCCTGGACTCCGTTGGCGGAGCTTCTGGCAATAGCGTTTTTGAGTCTGGGACCCTGAAAATTCAGCAAGAGGTATCAACAGGCACAGCACTGACCGCAGCTATGACCAACGCCAACCTGTTCCCGTCCATGGTGTTGCAAATGTGCGCGATTGGTGAAGAGTCCGGTTCTATCGACCACATGCTGGGCAAAGCAGCTGACTTTTACGAAGCTGAAGTGGATGACATGGTGGCCGGCATTTCCAGTTTGATGGAGCCCATCATCATTGTTATTTTGGGCACCGTGATCGGTGGCATCGTTGTTGCCATGTATTTGCCAATTTTCAAATTGGGCCAGGTCGTTTGATGGTGGTGGTTGACACGCAGTGGTTTTGGGCGTCTGCAGTCGCTCTGTTTGGATTGTTGATCGGCAGTTTTTTGAACGTTGTCATTTATAGACTTCCAAAAATGCTGGAGCGGCAATGGGCCGCCGAATGCGCCGAAATGTCGGGCACTGTACCAACCGATGCGCCAGAACCCTTCAATTTGATGTTGCCTCGTTCCAGATGTCCGCACTGCGGGCATGCCATTCACTGGTACGAGAACATTCCCGTCATTAGCTACGTTGCACTACGAGGGCGATGCAATGCATGCAAATCCCCCATCAGCTTGCGCTACCCGATGGTCGAGCTCGCGAGTAGTGCGTTATTTTTCTTTTGCGCCTGGCGCTGGGGCGCAACTGCGTCAGGGCTGGCATGGTGCGCCTTTTCTGCCACGCTACTGGCGCTTGCGCTGATTGATTGGGACACCACACTGCTGCCGGATGACCTGACGTTACCCTTGCTGTGGCTAGGTTTAATTGCCGCGGCCTTGCGCTGGACTCCCGTGGGATTGCACGATTCGCTGTGGGGTGCTGTAGCCGGGTATTTATCACTGTGGTCCGTCTACTGGGCATTCAAATTGGTGACGGGCAAGGAGGGCATGGGTTACGGCGATTTCAAACTCTTTGCGGCATTGGGCGCATGGTTTGGTTGGCAGGCCTTGATTCCTATTATCTTAGTGGCGTCGGTCATTGGCGCCATCGTGGGCATCGCAATGAAGTTCACGACAGGATTGCGTGAAGGTGGTTATGTGCCATTTGGACCCTTCTTGGCGGGAGCCGGTTTTAGCGCCCTCTCTTTAGGCCCCAGCGCGTTGCAGCGGGCTATTGGTCTGTAAGCGTGGGTAACGAACCGTATCGACTCGGGCTAACCGGTGGCATTGGCAGTGGCAAGAGCACGGTGTCTGGCTTTCTGGAACAGTTGGGAGCGGTCGTCATCGATGCGGATGCCATTTCCAGGGCAACCACGGCCAGCGGCGGATCGGCGATCGCAGCATTAAAAACCACATTTGGTCTCAGCCTGTTAACCGCAGACGGCGCATTGGATCGCGTACAGATGCGTGAGCTTATCTACTCCGATCACGGTGCCAAAGCCCGGCTGGAAGCCATCGTCCACCCGCTCGTTGGCCAAGCCATTACTCAGCAAGCGATTCAGGCCGAAACCTCTGGGGCGCGGTGTATCGTTTTCGACATCCCGTTGTTGGTTGAATCCCAACATTGGCGCACAAAATTGGGCCGTGTTTTGGTCATAGATTGCACCAAAGAAACCCAGCTTAAACGTGTAGCAGCCCGTAATAGCTTGGCAAACGAGGACATAGAAAAGATATTGGTAACCCAGGCCTCGCGCGCACAGCGCTTGGCGGCCGCCGATTGTGTGTTGTTCAACGACAACATCTCACTAGACGTTCTTAAGCAGCAAGTGCAGCAAATCAGCACCCAGTTCGGGCTATGATGCGGCCACCGGAAAAATCAGCGTGATCCTATACGAATACCCCTTCAACGAGCGAATTCGCACCTATCTGCGTTTGGAACACCTGTTCCTACGCCTATCTGAACTGATGTCCCGCGCGGACGCTTTGGACCACCATTTCGCCATAGCCACCATGTTTGAAGTGATGGATGTGGGAGCCCGCGCCGACCTGAAGTCGGATGTCCTCAAAGACCTGGACAAGCAAAAACAGATTCTGAACGGCTACCGCGGCAATCCTGCCATCGCCGAGGGCGTTCTAGATGGAATCATCCATCAATTGGAACGCTGCTTTGCGGCTTTGAATGCACAGCCCGGAAAGGCCGGCCAGGCCTTGACAGAAAACGACTGGTTGATGAGCATACGCAGCAGGGTCGGCATTCCCGGTGGAACCTGTGAATTTGACTTACCCGCCTATTTCGCTTGGCAGCATCGTGATACGGCTTCCCGCCAAGTGGATTTGCAGCGCTGGGCCACAACCTTGGCACCACTGGCCGAATCGATACACCTACTGCTTAAGTTACTGCGCGATTCGGGCTCGCCGCAAAAGGTGATCGCCGTGGGGGGGCAATTTCAGCAAAATTTGCCCCAGGGTAGGACATTTCAGCTGTTGCGTCTGTCGCTGAAAGATGAGCTTCGCCTGATACCCGAAATCAGCGGAAATCGACTAATGGTGTCCATTCGCCTGATGCGCCATGAGCAGGATGATCGCTTGCACAATTGCAACGAGGATGGCGCTTTCGAACTGACGCTGTGTTCGTGAATACGCCGGAGGTGACAGTGGCTAACAAAAATGCTGAGGGTGCAAAACCCTCCACCGAAGCAGACATCGTGCGTCACGTCCGTTGCCCCGGCTGCGGTGGCGACAGCATCTATGCGGCGTCCAACCCAGCCCGGCCTTTTTGCAGCGCGCGCTGCAAAAACATGGACTTTGGTGCCTGGGCCAGTGAGAGCTTTCGGGTACCGGCTCCCATCACGGCAGAAGATATGGACGTGGACGGTAACACCCTTCAGTAGTCGCGGTCTAGGCCAGTCATTTTAGTCAAATCAGGCCTTAGCCCCCTAAGACGCCATATCTTTTGCTATTAAATATGTAGCACCGTCGAATCGCTGCTCGTCAGCCAGCCATTGCAACACAGGCACCGTTCCCGGTAGAACAGGTTGCATCTGCACCGGCAACCGCTCCCAGGAGAACGACTGGCCCTCTCGCATCTCCAGTGCGCCTGACCAAGCAAACACCTTACAGAAGTGCAAGCGAACCAGCGCGTGCGGATAATCCACCACTTCAACTTTCCAGGGCATCACTGCGCCGATCTGTATGCCCAATTCTTCGTGCAACTCGCGCCGCAGAGCTTGCTCAACGGTCTCATCGGCTTCCAGTTTTCCCCCGGGGAATTCCCAATAGCCGGGGTAAGGCTTGCCCTCTGGCCGTGATGTCACTAAAAACGCGCCATCCGCTTGGAACAAAACACCAACTGCAACTTCTACGATCTTGCGGTCCACACCACCCTGGCGGACAGCGCCCGGGTCCGCAATGAGGGGCGACTGTGTCATGCCGTTGGCGCATGGCGCCCTGCATAATCGCGGGCAAATTGCCAAGCCACGCGGCCACTGCGGGATCCACGCTCTAACGCCCAGATAAGCGCTTCTGGACGCGCTTTCGCAATACGCGAAGCGTCCACACCCAGCGCGGACAGCCATTGCGCAGCGATCTGCAAATACTCCTCTTGGTTAAACGGGTAGAAGCTCACCCACAAACCAAAACGCTCGGACAACGAAATTTTCTCTTCTACCACCTCACCCGGATGCACCTCTCCGTCGGCGGTGTGGGTGTAGGTCAGGTTCTCCGCCATGTATTCCGGCAACAAATGGCGTCGGTTGCTGGTGGCGTAAACCAATACGTTAGGTGCTGTCGCAGCCACTGAACCGTCCAGCACAGACTTCAGGGCCTTATAGCCAGGCTCGCCCTCGTCAAAGCTCAGATCGTCGCAATAGACAATGAATTTCTCCGGTCGTTGGCACACCAGTTCGACGATATCCGGCAGATCCACCAACTCGGCCTTGTCAACTTCGATCAGGCGCAGTCCTTGGGCCGCGTAAGCATGCAGGCAGGCCCGTATCAACGAGGACTTGCCAGTGCCCCGCGAGCCAGTCAGCAGCACATTGTTGGCGGGTAAGCCGCACACAAATTGCTCGGTATTGCGTTGGATTTTTTCCTTTTGGGGGTCGATCTCTTTCAAATCGTCCAAGGCAATGGCACCGATGTGACCCACGGGCGCGATTACACCCTGCCCCGAGCTGCGTCTGCGGTATCTAAAGGCGATGGAAGCGCCCCAATCGGGTTGTTGCAGCCCCTGCGGCAGCGCAGCCTCAATTCGCTCCATCAACTGCTCTGCACGCGCCAAGAACGCGGTCAACTGCGCGTCCATACTCAGGAACGGTAGTCGGCGTTGATAGTCACATAGTCGTGGCTCAAGTCGCAGGTCCAGACCGTCTGGCTCGCAGCCCCTCGGCCCAAACCGACCTTGATGGTGATTTCGCTTTGGCGCATCACGCGCTTGCCATCTTCCTCGCGATAGGTCGCATTGCGGCCCCCGTTCGCCACGACATGCACATCGTCTAGGAACAGTTCTATTTGGCTCTGGTCCAGATCCTGGATACCGGCATAGCCTACAGCCGCCAAGATGCGACCCAAATTGGGGTCACTGGCGAAAAAGGCGGTCTTGACCAAGGGTGAATGGGCTATCGCGTAGGCGACCAAACGGCACTCCGCCTCATCGCGCCCGCCATCGACCTGCACGGTGATGAACTTGGTGGCGCCTTCACCATCACGCACGATGGCTTGTGCCAAGTTGCGGGCAACCCCGAGCATCACCTGCTTGAGCGCTTGGCCATCTGCGCTGTCCAGTGACTCAATCACCGCATGGCCAGCCTGGTTGGACGCAATGACCACTAGGGAGTCATTGGTTGACGTATCACCATCCACCGTCACACGATTAAAAGAAGCTTCTGCCAACTCCAACGCCAGTTGGTGCATCAGACTCTGGTCTACACACGCATCGGTAGCGATAAAGCCCAACATGGTGGCCATATTCGGGCGGATCATGCCCGCACCCTTGCTGACGCCAGTGACGTGAACAGTCTTGCCGCCAATGACAGTCTTGGCACCAAATGCCTTGGGCACGGTATCCGTGGTCATGATGCCTTCCGCAGCCCGCAACCAGTTGCCTGGCTTGGCATCGGCTAAGGCAGCAGCCAGCCCTGCTTCGATCCGGTCATGGGGCAACGGCTCCATGATGACACCGGTAGAAAACGGCAAAATCTGTTCCACTGCTACACCAAGGTGCTGGGCCAGCGCGACACAAGTGCTGCGCGCCCGAACGAGTCCGTCGGCACCGGTTCCAGCATTAGCGTTGCCTGTATTGATCAGCATGGCACGAATGCCCTGCGCACCATCCAAATGCTGGCGGCAGATCTGTACCGGCGCGGCACAAAACCGGTTGGTCGTAAAAATACCGGCGACTGACGCCCCCTCGTCCAGCAATACCACGCTGAGGTCTTTGCGACCCGTCTTGCGGATACCTGCTTCAGTCACGCCGATGCGAACACCGGAAATGGGGAACAGGGTGTCGGGGTTCGGCGCGGGCAAATTGACAGGCATCGCAATCTTTCGGGAAATATCAGGCGAGTTTTCCGTGGCACTGTTTGAACTTCTTGCCACTGCCACAGGGGCAAGGGTCATTGCGACCGACGCGCATCATCATGTCGGCTCCCAGGGCTGCGCCTGCCGCGCGCACGGTACCCGGATCCACGGTGGTCGATACCTCGCCAGTCTCGGTCGGCGCGCTATAGGTTACGTTGGCGATACTCTCGCCGCGGCTTTCCATAGCGTCTGCAGCCTGCTCCAACTGCTCGGAAGACTGAACCTTGACCGTCATCAACACCTTGGTCACTTCGTTCTTGACCGAATCCAGCAATTGCCCGAACAACTCAAACGCTTCGCGCTTGTACTCTTGCTTGGGCTGCTTTTGGGCGTAGCCACGCAGATGGATGCCCTGGCGCAAATAGTCCAACGAACTCAGGTGGTCGCGCCAGTGCGTGTCGATGCTTTGCAGCAACACCATTCGCTCAAACTGCGTGAAATTCTCCGCGCCCACTTGTTCCACTTTGGCTTTGAACAGGGCATCGGCAGCGCGGGTTACTGTTGTGACCAAATCTTCGTCGACGATCGCGCTAGCCTCGCTCACCTGCTTTTGCAAGTCCAGAACTAGCTGCCAATCATCTGCCAACACTTTTTGTAGCGCAGCAACATCCCACTGCTCTTCTACCGATTCCGCAGGAATATATTGACGGGCCAAATCCTGGAAACAACCTTCGCGCAGGGACGCGATCTGCGCCGTCAAATCTTTGGCATCCAAAATAGCGTTGCGCTGTTGGTAAATCACCTTGCGCTGGTCGTTGGACACATCATCGTATTCCAGCAACTGCTTGCGCATATCAAAGTTGCGTGCTTCGACCTTGCGCTGCGCGCTTTCGATGCTGCGGGTCACGATGCCGGCTTCAATGGCTTCCCCATCCGGCATTTTGAGGCGGTCCATAATGGCCTTGACGCGATCACCCGCAAAAATGCGCATGAGGGAATCGTCGAGACTCAGATAGAAACGCGAGGAACCGGGGTCGCCCTGGCGGCCTGAGCGGCCACGCAATTGGTTGTCGATGCGGCGAGACTCATGGCGCTCCGTTGCAATAATGCGCAAGCCACCCAATGCCTTGACTTGCT
>JBKJOV010000020.1:0-7970 GCA_046595515.1 Rhodoferax sp.
CTTGTCAAACAAAAAGGTGTTGTGCACCACGCCAATGCCGCTTTGCACATCTTGCAGCGTGTGGCCTGGGAATGCGCCCCACGTGGCCTGCGCTGTCAAGAAGCCCACGCCCGTCCAGGCGTTGATGGCAATGGTGCCGTAGCGCAGCTCTACCAAGAGTTCTTCTAGCCGTGCCCGCCCGATGCTGGCAATGGTGGCCGGGTGGATGACGATATTGGCGCCCAGCGTGCCGTAGAGCTGGTCGTTGGCAAATTTAATCGCGTCTTTCAAAAACGCTTCTGGGTCTGTACCTGCAATCTCCGTCACATTCAGCGCTGGGGCAAATACTTCGATGGCTTTGGCGGCCGTGCTGCTGCTGGCGTCTAGTGTGGCCACCAGCACGTCTTGGCCGCCTGTGCGGTGCAGGGGCTTGACGTTGGGGTTGTTGGCGGTAAAGCCGGCCAAGCGCTCTTTGGCGCCGGGGTAGTACAAACCGCGTGGCTCGGATGCCGCCAGCGTGCCCTCCAGTGCGCTGATAAATTCTGCTTTCTGGCTCCAATCCCGGGCGACCACCAGCACTTGGCAGGCCACACAGTTAAAGCCCGAGTTGTGCAGCTTTTGGGTTGCTACTTGCTCCGCTTGGAATTGGATATCGGCGGGTGACCACGGGCCCGGCACTACGATGGTGGGGCACACCGCGCCCAGCTCCGAGGTGATGGCGCGCGCGTTTTTTGGCGTGTTGGCCGCCTTGTTGGCTTGCCCCTCGGCACCCACGCCCCACACGATGGCATCGTGCGATGCGCCGGCACCGGTAATGTGAATCGACTCGACCAGCGCATGGTTGCACAGGTATTGGCCCACATCGGTACCGCCGCGCACGATGCGCAACACGCCCCGGTCTATCAGTGGTTTGAGCGCGGGAGTCAGGAAATCAATCAAGTAGTCGTTGACCGGGTTCATCTTCAGCATGACGACCTCGTTTTCAGAAAACAATTTTTGAAACACATCCAGCGGTGCAATGGACGCAATATTGCCCGCGCCCAAAACCAGCGCCAGCTTGCCCGTCTTGTGCAGGGGGCTGGCAGGGTCATACACACCGGCAGAGTTTTGTGCCAGATTACCCGGCGTCACGCCAGGCTGCATCCACACATCTACCTTCACGCCGCTCAGTAGCAAGTGGTCCCACAGGGAGTGGGGCAACACCCGTGCCACCACTTGGCCGTTGGGCAGTTGGCGTACTGGAATGCTGTTGAGGTATTGCTTACCTTGCATGTGCGACAAGGTCACCATCATTTGGTTGCAATAGCCCATGACGGTGTAGGGGCCTGAGAGCCATTCCTCGCCCTCCAGCGGCGAGCCTTGCGCAATGCCTTTTTTGCGCGAAGCCGTCTCGGCCCAGGCCTGCGACACCGGCATCAGTGCCTCTTTGATCTCGCTCAGGATGGTGATGCGTTCGGCCACCGATGTAGCGAGCCAGCGCGCACGGTTGCTTGCCAATACTTGCAGATCAGCGTCCAGTGACGCGTACGCGTGACCGATAGGGTCGTGGGCTGCGGGTGCAGTTTCTTGGAGGATGGCGTTCATGGCGGTGGTCTCTGGTGGGGGTGAAGGCGAAGGGCCATTATGGGCACAGACCACCGCCCGGCAATAGCCTCAAACCCTAGGGGCTGGCGGCACTGCGGCCTCAGGACGACGCGAGTACGCGCCCAGGGTTGAGCAGGTTGTGCGGGTCTAGCGCGGTTTTGATGGCGCGCATCGCCGTTAGTGCTACGGGCGATTTGTGGTGTTCGAGCTTCTCGCGCTTGAGGCTGCCAATGCCGTGCTCTGCGGAGATAGAACCCCGGTACCGGTCCACCAGGGCATACACCGCCGTATTGATAGCACCCTCTTGGTCGCGCAAAAAGGCTTCAGCGTCCGCGCCCTCGGGGGCCTGCACGTTGTAGTGCAAATTGCCGTCGCCCAAGTGGCCGTAGTTGACCAATCGCACGCCGGGGCACACGATCTGCAACGCCGCATCGGCCTCCTGCACGAAGGCGGGAATGCGCGATACCGCAATCGAAATATCGTGCTTGATATTGAGGCCCTCTTGGGCTTGCGCCAGCGGAATGCTCTCGCGGATATGCCACAGCGCACGCGCCTGGGCCAGGTTCTCGGCCACCACGGCGTCCTGCACGCAGCCTTGCTCCAGGGCGGCCTCCAGCAGGCGCTCGAACTGCGTACGGGCATGGGCCTCGGATTCGTGGTCGGAGTTTTCCAGCACCACGCAGTAGGGTGTTGCCCCCACGCTCCCCACTGTGTGGGGATCGCTGCCCGCCAACGGGGGCGTGCCTGGCTTGGGGCTAACCGGCGCTGCGCTGGGTGTGGAGTAAAAAGGTATCCGCTGCTCGGGGAAATGCTTGCGCACCAAGCCCAGTGCAAAGTTGCCCATCACTTCAAACCCGGTCAGCCCGGCATTCAGGTGCTGGTGCGCCAAGCCCAATAGCTGCACGGCCGCGTCAAGAGACGGCACCGCAGCAAAGGCCGTAAGTTGCGCGGCCGGCAGCGGGTAAAGCTTGAGCGTAGCCGTAGTGATGACGCCCAGCGTGCCCTCCGATCCGATGAACAGGTGCCGCAAGTCATAGCCGGTGTTGTCTTTGCGCAGGCCGGTCAGGCCATCCCATATTTCGCCTTGGGCGGTGACTACCTCTAGACCCAGGCACAGCTCGCGCGTATTGCCGTAGCGCACCACCTGCGTGCCGCCCGCATTGGTGGCCAGGTTGCCGCCGATGGTGCAACTGCCCTCGGCCGCGAGGCTGAGCGGGAACAAAAAACCTTCCTTCTCGCAGGCTTCTTGCAGCGTTTGCAGCACGCAACCCGCCTCTACCGTCACGGTGAGGTTGGGGCCATCCACCACGCGCACGCGGTTCAGCCGCGTGAGGCTCAGCACCACCTGGGTGCCACTGGCGTCGGGCGTGGAGCCCACCACCATGCCGGTGTTGCCGCCCTGCGGAACGATGCTCACGCCCGCAGCGCCGCAGGCCTTAACGACAGCAGCCACTTGCGCAGTATCGGCTGGGCGCACCACGGCCAGTGCGCGGCCGCGCTCGCGTTTGCGCCAGTCTTGCTCGTAGGCCGTCAGGTCGCCGGTGTTTAGTACATGGCTAGCGCCAACGATCCCGCGCAGGATGTCTAAAAAGTCAGTCATGCAGCCACCTCAGCCATGGGTTCTGGGTTGGCGGCTTTGGCGTAGCGCTGGCGCAGCTTCACATGCAATACGCAGGCCACAAACAAGATCACACACAACAGTATTTCCACCATCGCCAGCCCATTGCCGGGCGCCTTGTCACTGAAGGCGCGCACGATACCCTCGGTAAAGTAAAGCCACACCATCAGGCTCAGCCAGCGGTAGGTGTACATGCGATTTTTCAGCAAGCCCGCCAGCGGTATGCACAAGGGCAATACCTTCAGGGCCAGCGTCGAGCCGCCGGGCCGCAAGGGCGCCCAGACTAGCTCCCAGCCCAGTCCTAAAACAATCAGCCCCAAGGTGCACACCACAGCTAGGACACGTATGGCCTGTATGTTGCGGGCGGCATGGGCCGAAGGGGCTTGGGTGGTAGGGTGCAGAGTGGTGGGGGGCGTCATGGTCGGTGGCATCATAGCGGCATGCCTTACCTTCAAAGATTCCGTGAGTGGATAGCCGACGTGGCCAAAGTGCCTTGGCTGGACGCTCTGATTACGCTGCGCGAGCGCTTCCGGGAAGACCGCCTGGGCCTGACAGCCAGTAGCCTCACGTTCACCACCACGATTGCCTTGGTGCCCTTTATTACGGTGGCACTGGCCGTGTTCACCGCATTTCCGATGTTCGCCAAGTTTCAGGATGTGCTGCAACGGTGGCTCATTGACAGTTTGGTGCCGGAGAACATCGCCCGCCAGGTGTTGGGCTATTTGAGTCAGTTTGCCGGCAAGGCCAGCAAGCTGGGGGCCTTGGGTTTGGCGCTGCTGCTGGGCACAGCGCTGGCTTTGATACTCACCATCGACCGAACGCTCAACAGCATTTGGCGCGTGCGTACGCCGCGGCGGTTTGGCCAGCGCGTGCTGATTTACTGGGCGGCTATCACGCTGGGGCCATTGTTTCTTGGGGTGAGCCTGAGCGTGACCTCGTACGCGCTGTCAGCATCCAAAGGCTTGGTGGGTGTGCTGCCGGGTGGCGTGGGGGTGTTGCTGGTGCTGTTTCAGTTTGCGCTGGTGGGGGGTGGCATGGCGACGATGTTTCGCTATGTGCCCAACACCCAAGTGCGCTGGGGGCACGCCTGGATGGGGGGCCTGTTTGTGGCCGCAGGCATGGAGTTGGCGAAGCGCGTGTTGACTTTCTATCTTGCCAACGTGCCCACCTACTCGATGGTCTATGGCGCCTTTGCCACCGTGCCCATATTGCTGATTTGGATTTACACGGCCTGGGCGATTGTGTTGTTGGGGGCCGCCCTGACGGCGTATGTGCCTAGCCTGATTGCGGGCATACCGCGGCGCCATAGCGGGCAGGGCTGGCAGTTTCAACTGGCGTTAGAGGTATTGCAGCAGTTGGCCGCAGTGCGTGGCACCGAGGCCAAGGGGCATTCCATCAGCCAAATGTGCGCGGGCCTGCAGACTGGCGCGCCGCACTTAGAGCCGGTGCTGGAGGCCTTGGTGGCGATCGACTGGATCGGCCAGCTTCAGGAAGTTGGGCCGGGCGGCACCGAAGCGCGCTATTTGCTGCTGGTAGACCCGGCCACAACCAGCCTGGAGCCGCTGGTGGCCGCTTTGCTGCTGCCAAAGACAAAAATAACCAAAAAAATATGGCAAAACGGCCGCTGGCCCGCGGTTCTATTGGGCGAGGCGCTATGAAATTTGAGATCTTAGAGGTGTAACTACTGCACTTTTAGTGCCGGGTAGGGTTAGCCACGCATGCGGTCATTCCCTGGGACATGGACACGCGCCCTAAGCCCACCGATGGGTGCTGCCCGCAGCACGCGGACTCTTAACGCTATGTCTTAGCCGCACGGACGGTACGTACACACGTGTGCAAAGTAAATTTTTTGCTGGCGGTGTAAGAAATGCGTTGCGTGAGACGACCAAAGGCATGAGCCATCACTCGCAACCCAACCCAATCCCAAGGAAGTCATCATGAATCTGCGTCCCTTCATTGCCTCTGCGCTGTTGCTTGCCACGGCATTGGTCTCCCATGCACTAGAAATCAAACCCTACACCGCTGCCGCTTTGGCGGATGCGCAAAAAGCCAACAAGCCGGTTGCGATTCACTTTCATGCGGACTGGTGCCCTACGTGCCGTGCGCAGGAAAAAGTTTTGAATACGCTCAAAACTGAGCCGGGGCTTGACATGACAGTGTTGGTAGCCAACTACGACACAGAGAAAGAGCTCAAAAAGCGGTTTAACGTGCGGGCCCAATCGACGTTTGTCATGCTGCATGGACAGCAAGAGCGCTCTCGCCTGGTGGGCGACACTGCTCCAGAGGCGATTCGCAATGCTTTGAAAGCCACGCTCTGACCGGAGCGGTTCCCCATGTCAGCATTCTTATCCCTGCCGCAACTGGGTTTTAGTCTGGCCGCAGGTGGCCTGACGACGTTGTCGCCTTGTGTCTTTCCGATGCTCCCGCTGGTAGTGGGTGGAGCGCTTCAGGGAAACCGCTTGGCTCCGGTCGCCATGGGATTGGGAATGGTTTTGTCTTTCGCTGGTATCGGCGTTTTGTTGGGTGCGCTGGGACCCGCTCTGGACATCGACGCTGACTCGGTACGCACCGGTGGCGCCGTGATGTTGATTGCATTCGCACTGGTGATGTTGATCCCCGCACTTGGGGAGCGGTTCACGCGCTGGATGCTGCCTCTGGCGAACACCGCCAATGCAGCCTCCGCCGGACTGGACAGCGCTTCGTTGTCGGGCGCTTTTTTGTTGGGGGGCGTGTTAGGGCTGGTCTGGAGCCCGTGTTCGGGCCCTTTGCTGGGCTCCGCCTTGACCCTGGTTGCCAGCGAAGGTGGGCTGGTGCGTGGCGGCGTGGTGCTGGGCGTTTTCGGTTTGGGTGCCGCCATTCCACTGGTGGCTGTGGCCTACGCTTCGCGCAGCGGATTCAACCGGGTACGAGACTGGGTCATGGTGCGCATTGCGCGTGTTCGCCTTGGTTTTGCGGTGCTGTTGGGACTCATGGGTGTGGCTATTTTGAGCGGTGCGGATAAACGATTAGAAGCACTTGTTGTGCAATGGCTTCCCGATGCCTGGGTGAACCTAACCGTAGGTATTTGAGTGGTTATCCACACGCTTTGCGTGCTCAAAATTTTTGCCGTCGTTGTGTGCCGTTAGCGTGGTTTTGACGTGCTGCAGCGCAAATGAGCATCATCCGCGGTACGGCTTTGGGCTGCTAGTGTGTTAACGACACCCGCCCCAGCCAGATGTCTTTGTACATCACCCAATCGCCCATGAAGCTGTAGACGGGGCGCTTGAAGGACGCGGGCTTATTTTTCTCAAACCCGAAATGCCCAACCCAGGCACAGCCGTAGCCGCACAGCAAGCCCAGCAACACGAATCCCCATTGCCCGGTGACAAATACCATCGCAAAGCAGGCCAGCGCGAGGCTGGAGCCCAAAAAATGCAAGCGGCGGCAGGTGATGTTGCGGTGCTCGGCCAGATAAAACGGATAGAACTCGGCAAAGCTATGGAGGCTGCGTGGGTCCGTGGTCTGGCCGGTAGGGGTTGTCGTCGTGGTGTCGGTATTCATGCGCTGTCCTTTGGGGGTTGCACGTTCATGATACGCAGCCCTGTAGTGCCGTACTACCGCAGAAACCTGCGCAGCGCGGCCAGCGTTTCTTCGGGCGCTTCGTTCATCTGGTGGTGACCCACAGGCACCATCACCACGCTGTGGACTTTGCCATTCGCCTTGGCGGCTGCCACCAAGCTTTGCGCAGCTTTGGGTGTGGTCATTTGGTCCGATTGCCCCAGTACAAACAGCACCGGGCACTGCACTTGCGCCATGGCCTGCTCGCCATTGTGATACGCGTCACAGGCGGCAAAACCCCGGTGGAACACATTCACCGATGGGTTGCTGGCCAGCACGCGGCGGCCCAGCGCCATGCTGGCGCCATACACCCAGGTGCCCGGCCCTAATGACGAGGGCGGTGCGGCCAGGGTGCTGCGCGAGAACACATTGATCATTTGCAAGGCTTTTTCAGGGTCGTTCAGTGAAGACTCCAGCAATGCCGGGGATACCTTCATCGGATAGGCCGTACCCACCAGCACCAAGTGGGTGATGCGCTCAGCCAAGCGCGATGCCGCCTCAAGTGCAATCAGCGAGCCCCAACTGTGGCCTACCAGCGCAGCCTGTGCTACCCCCGCGGCCTCCAGCAGGGCGGCAATAAAATCGGCGGCGTCTTCCACGCTGGCGGGCGCTTCCCCCGCGCTGCGGCAGTGGCCCGGCAGGTCTACGGCCAGCACATTCCAGCCATGGTGGGCCAGGTAGCGGCTTTGCAGGCCCCACACGCTGTGGTCGTTGAGCACGCCGTGGATGAACACCGCGGTCGGTTTGGCCGCATCGAAGGGTTTGCCGCCGGTGTAGCAGTACACCTTGTGGCCGTTGGCTTCGAGTTCCATCACGCACCCGCCTTTTCTGCCGCCTTAAGGGCGCGTTTGAGATCATCGAGCAGGTCGGCAGGGTCTTCCAGCCCGATCGACAGGCGGATCGTGCCCTGCGTGATCCCTCCGGCGGCCAGCGCCTCGTCGCTCATCCGGAAGTGCGTCGTGCTGGCCGGGTGTATCACCAGCGAGCGGCAGTCACCGACATTGGCCAGGTGGCTGAATACCTGCAACGCGTCGACGAATGCCTTGCCCTGGTCGCGGCTGCCCTTGAGGTCGAAACTGAACACCGAACCGGCGCCGCGCGGCAGGATTTTTTTCGCCAGCGCATGGCTCGGGTGCGACTCAAGCAGCGGATGGCCGACACGCGCGATGAACGGGTGCCGGCTCAGGTATTC
>JBKJOV010000027.1:0-12294 GCA_046595515.1 Rhodoferax sp.
TCGATCTCAGCGCCCTTAGCGTCCACAGTCTTGACCTTACCGGTCACAACCTGGCCCTTGTCGTTGATCGACACGAAGGTGGTGAAAGGATCGGAATCCAACTGCTTGATACCCAGAGAGATGCGCTCGCGGTCCACGTCCACAGCCAAGACCAAAGCCTCAACTTCTTGACCCTTCTTGTATTCGCGCACGGCAGTCTCGCCGGCTTCGTTCCAAGACAGGTCAGACAGGTGCACCAGACCGTCAATGCCCGCCGCCAATCCGACGAACACGCCGAAGTCGGTGATGGATTTGATCGGGCCCTTCACGCGGTCGCCGCGCTTGGTGTTTTGCGCAAACTCTTGCCATGGGTTGGCCTTGCACTGCTTCATGCCCAAGGAGATGCGGCGCTTGTCTTCGTCGATTTCCAGAACCATGACTTCGACTTCGTCGCCCAGGGCAACGATCTTCGAAGGTGCAACGTTTTTGTTGGTCCAGTCCATTTCGGACACGTGCACCAAACCTTCGATTCCTGGCTCCAGTTCCACAAATGCGCCGTAGTCAGCGATGTTTGTGATCTTGCCGAACAGGCGGGTGGCCTGTGGGTAGCGGCGGTTCACGCCCATCCATGGATCGTCACCCATTTGCTTCAGACCCAGTGACACGCGATTTTTCTCAGTGTCAAATTTCAGGATCTTGGCGGTGATTTCTTGTCCTGCAGTCACCACTTCAGAAGGGTGACGGACGCGACGCCATGCCATGTCGGTAATATGCAACAGGCCGTCGATACCGCCTAGGTCCACAAACGCACCGTATTCAGTGATGTTCTTGACCACGCCCTGAACCACAGAACCCTCTTTCAGGTTTTGCATCAGCTTGGCGCGCTCTTCGCCCATGGAGGCTTCCACCACGGCACGGCGGGACAACACGACGTTGTTGCGCTTGCGATCGAGCTTGATGACCTTGAATTCCATGGTCTTGTTTTCGTACGGAGACAGATCCTTGGTAGGACGTGTGTCGACGAGGGAGCCGGGCAAGAATGCGCGGATGCCGTTGACCAGAACGGTCAGGCCGCCCTTGACTTTGCCGGAAGTGGTGCCGGTCACGAACTCGCCGGATTCCAGGGATTTCTCCAGGGACATCCAGGAAGCCAGACGTTTGGCAGTGTCGCGGCTGACAATGGTGTCGCCGTAGCCGTTTTCCATGGCGACGATGGCCACAGAAACAAACTCGCCAACTTGAACTTCGAGGTCGCCCTTGTCGCTCTTGAATTCTGACAATGGAACGTATGCCTCAGACTTGAGGCCGGCGTTGACTACAACGAAGTTGTGTTCGATGCGAACGACTTCGGCGGTAACGACTTCACCAATACGGGTCTCAGAGCGTTGTTGTGACTCTTCAAATAGGTCTGCGAAAGATTCTGACATTTTTTTGCAACCGAAGCTGCGGGGTTAAGTTGTTGAACCACACCACCAGTGCGCTGCTGCGCGAAAGGGGCGGTGTGGACCTGACAAAAAGCGGGCGCTTTTGTCTGTTTGCCATCAGCCTGTTGAAACCATTCTTTAACGGTTTAAAAAGGCTGGTTGCTTTGCCACCAGTTCAAAACCCGATCAACCGATTCTTCAACCGTGAGATCTGAGTTGTCCAGGAGCTTGGCGTCTTGCGCGGGCTTCAAAGGTGCAGCCGTACGGGTGGAGTCCCGCGCGTCACGCGCTTCTAAGTCAGAGCGAAGAGATGGAAGTGTAGTTGAAATCCCCTTTGAAATCAACTGTTTGTAGCGCCTTTGTGCGCGTTGCTCGGTGTTGGCAGTGAGGAAAACCTTGAGCGCTGCGCCGGGAAAGATCACCGTGCCCATATCGCGCCCGTCGGCCACCAAGCCGGGCATTCGCCGGAAGCTGTGCTGCAGGTCAACCAGGGCCAGCCGCACGGCGGGCAGGGCAGAGACTTTGGAGGCGTTCATACCCGCCTGTTCGGTGCGGATGGTGTCGCTCACATCGACACCGTCCAGCAGCACGCGCCCGGCGCTAAATTCAATGCGCAGGCTTTGCACCAGCGTGGCAATGGCCGCTTCGCTCGTCAAATCCAGGCCCAAACCGGCTTGCAGGGCCGCCAAGGCAGTAATGCGGTAAAGCGAGCCAGAGTCGAGAAAGTGGTAGCCCAGGCGTTGCGCCAGCACCACGGCCAACGTGCCTTTGCCAGACGCCGTCGGACCATCCACGCAAATAACCGGGATGTTGTCAACCGCTGTTTGGGCTACAGAGAACAGGGTCTCAAAATAGTCTGGAAAGGTTTTGGCCACACATTTCGGGTCTTCAATGCGCACCGGCAAACGGGCCGGATTGAAGGCTGCTAACGAGAAACACATCGCCACCCGGTGGTCGTCATAGGTGTGGATGCTGCCCGTGGTCCACTGTTCGGCGTTAGCAGGTGGCGTTATCTGAATGAAATCAGGCCCTTCGACCACGGTGGCGCCAAATTTGCGCAACTCTGTGGCCATGGCGGCAATGCGGTCCGTTTCTTTAACGCGCCAGCTCGCAATGTTGCGCAGGATGGTGGTGCCATGGGCGTATAGCGCCATCACTGCCAGCGTCATCGCAGCATCGGGGATGTGGTTGCAGTCCAGGTCGATAGCTTTGAGATGCCTGCCGTTGCCGGGCTCACCTGGGCGCACGCGCAGCCAGTTGGGGCCACTCTCGATGTCGGCACCCATTAATTGGGCCGCCTCCATGAAGCGGATGTCACCCTGAATCGAATCAGCGCCCACACCCCGTATTTCAATGCCATTTGAGGCTGTGCCCCGGGTATTTATTGCCCCGAGTGCTATGAAATAGCTAGCAGAGGATGCGTCTGCCTCCACGTAGATGGTGCCTGGCGACTGCAATTGGCAGCCCGCGGGAATCGTGAAGCGCTGCCAACCATCCCGCTGCACCTTCACGCCAAAGCGTGCCAGCAGGTTGAGGGTGATCTCAATATAGGGCCGGGAAATAAGCTCGCCCACCACTTCAATGACGATATCCTCTTGGGCTACCAAAGGCAGAGCCATGAGCAACGCGGTGAGGAACTGGCTGGACACATCGCCACGCACTGTGATGGGTGCGCCCAATTGCAGGGACGGCACGCCTATGCGCAGGGGCGGGAACCCGTCATTTCCCAAGTAATCAATGGCGCATCCCAGTTGCCGCAGTGCGTCTACCAGATCGCCAATGGGCCGCTCGTGCATGCGCGGCACGCCGCTGAGCTCAAAATCGCCACCCAGCACAGCCAAAGCTGCGGTCAACGGCCGCATGGCGGTGCCAGCATTGCCCATGAAGAGCTTGGTAGCTGGGGCGGTGAGCCGCCCCCCCACACCTTGAACGACTATGGTTGTGCCGTTTTCCTGCACGTCGCAGCCCAATTGGCGCAGCGCCACCAGCATGACGCGGGTGTCATCAGAGTCCAGCAGGTCGTGGATGGTGGTGCTGCCTTGGGCCATGGCGGCCAGCAGTAGCACGCGGTTAGAAATACTTTTGGAGCCCGGGAGAGTGACCGTGCCGCTGGCGCCTTCTAGCCACGGTAGATCCAGAAAAGCCGTTGCAATCATCGGTTGAGCTTGGAGGTCATCGTCCAATTGCCGCGCGTGTTGCTGGCTTGCTCCAGCAAGCCCTCCAACGCCTCCGTGTTGCCACTGGAGATGATGAGCTCGAGCGCCTGGAGGTTGCGTTGGAATATTTTGGACTGCGCTAGCAACTCTTCGCGGTTAGCGGCAAAGATGTCACGCCAGACCTTGGGGTCGCTGGCAGCAATGCGGGTGAAATCGCGAAAGCCCGGGCCGGCCAGCGACAGGTAGTCTTTGCCCTGGGGTTGGCCGGAAATAGCGTTCATCAGCGCGAAGGCGATTAGATGGGGCAGGTGGCTGACAGCAGCAAAGGCAGCGTCATGTTGCTCAGGCGACATTTTCAGCACCCTGCAACCCAATGCCGTCCACACGTCCACGGCTTTTTGCAACTGCACGGTTTGGGTGCGCTCGATGGGGGTGAGAATGACTTGGCGGCCGGTGTACAAGTCGGCATCGGCATGCTCTACGCCCGAAACCTCTTTACCCGCGATCGGGTGGGCGGGCACGAAGGTGCCGATGTGCTCGCGCAACGCGCGGCGGCCGGCATCGATCACATCGCGTTTGGTCGAGCCAACGTCCATGATCAGCATATTGGGCGTGACCAAATGCTTGATAGCCTTGAAAGAGGCTTCGGTGGCAGACACCGGCACGGCAATCAACACAATATCAGCGCCCGACACCGCCAACAAAGCGGAGGGCGCTTCAATGTCGATCACGCCCATCAGGCGGGCGCGCTCGGTGGTGCTGGGGGATTTGCTGTAGCCCACCACCCGCTTGACCAGACCCGCCTTTTTGAGGGCCAGCGCAAATGAGCCGCCCATCAAGCCGCATCCAATCAATCCAAGTTGTTCAAACATAAAGGGTGTCCTGTCGGTCAATCTGCCAGCGGGTAGGTGCCCAGCACTTTGTAAAAGGCACACAAGCGCTGGAGGTCCTGCAAAGCGGCCGCAACATGGGGCTGCGAGGGGTGGCCCTGCAAGTCAATATAAAAATAGTACTCCCATTGGCCTGAGCGCGCGGGGCGGGATTCGAAGCGGGTCATGGAAACGCCATGCTCTTTCAGTGGCACCAGCAGATCATGCACTGCGCCTGGGCGGTTAGGTACCGACACGACCAGGCTCACGCAGTCTTTGCCCGTGGCCTCGGGTGCGGGCATGCTGCTGGGCAGGCACACCACCACAAAGCGAGTTCGGTTGTAGGCGTCGTCCTGAATGGCATGGCTAGCAATGTGCAGGCCAAACTCGCTACCGGCGCGTTCACTGGCGATGGCGGCCCACTGCGGGTTGGTGGCAGCCAGGCGCGCACCCTCGGCATTGCTGGACACGGCGCGGCGCTCAGCATCGGGCAGGTGGGTGTTGAGCCACTGCTGGCACTGCGCCAGTGCTTGCGGGTGGGCTAGCACAGCACTTACGCCCTCGCTAGATGTTGTGGTGCGAAGCAGGTTGTGCCGCACCAGCAGGCTGATTTCCCCGACGATGTGCAAAGGCGATTGCAACAATAAATCCAGCGACCGGGTGACAACACCCTCTGTGCTGTTCTCTACCGGTACGACGCCAAATTCCGCGGAACCTGCAGTGGCGGCGTGGAACACTTCGTCAAAATTGTTACAGGGTATGTGGGCAATACTGGAACCAAAAAACCGCAGAGCGGCTTCTTCACTGAAGGTACCCGCCGGGCCGAGGTAGGCCACGCGCTGGGGCGCTTCCAGGGCCCGACAGGCCGACATGATTTCACGCCATACCACCGCCACGCTGCTGTCCTTGAGCAGACCCGCATTGGCGGCTTGCAGGCGGTGAATGACCTGGGCCTCGCGCTCAGGCCGGAACACGGCCGAGCCCTCTAAGCGCTTAATTTCACCCACGTCATGCGCCAATGCGGCACGGCGATTTAACAAAGCAAGTAGCTCCAGATCGACAGCATCGATCTGGACACGGAGTTCGGGGAGGGTCTGGGCCATGGTGTAGTCAGTGTGGGGGGAATGTGCGGCTAGGGCGGGTCAAGCCCGTGTGCGCTCAAATTCGCGGAGATAGTCTACAAGGGCCTGTACGCCCTCCAACGGCATGGCGTTGTAAATACTAGCCCGCATACCCCCCACCGACTTGTGGCCTTTGAGTTGTAGCAAATTGGCGGCACGTGCGCCGCTCAAGAAAGATTCGTTCAGCGATTCGTCGCGCAGATAAAAAGGCACATTCATACGTGAGCGGCAGTCGGGGTGCACCTTGTTGAAGTAGAGGCTGGAGTTGTCCAGCGCGTCATACAACAATTTGGCTTTGGCGATATTGCGCGCCTCCATGGCGGCAACGCCGGTCAGTCCATTTTCGCTCTGGCGCTTGAGCCATTTGAAAATCAACCCCGCCATGTAGATGGCGTAGGTGGGTGGCGTATTGAACATGGAGCCGTGGGCGTCCACGGTTTGGTAATTGAAGGCGCTGGGGCAGATGGATAAGGCGTAGCCGAGCAATTCCTTGCGCACGACGACCAATGTGAGCCCAGCGGGCCCCAGGTTTTTTTGTGCTCCGGCAAAGGCCAAGCCCACCTTGCTCCAGTCAACAGCGCGGCTGGCAACGTGCGACGAGAAATCAATGACTAACGTAGCGTCGCTTCCCAGAGCCTTCAGGTCCGGCAGGGTGTGAAACTCGACGCCATTGATGGTTTCATTGGTGCAAAGGTGTGCGTAGCTGGCGGTATCACTCAGGTGCCACGTGGCCGCTGGGGGCAGGGTGGTGTGGCCATCTGCCTCGTTGCTGGCGGCGATGCCCACCTGGCAGTATTTACGCGCCTCTTTTTGGGACTTGTCGCTCCAACTGCCGGTGACCACGAAGTCTGCGCTGGCGACCTGTCCGTTGGCGGCCTTGAGGCCACACAGGTTCATCGGCACGATGGCGTTTTCTGCCAGCCCGCCGCCTTGCATAAACAAAATGCTGAACTCCGGGGGCACCACCAGCAGCTCACGCAAGTCCGCTTCCGCCTGTTCGTAGATGGATTGAAACTCTTTGCCCCGGTGGCTCATCTCCATCACACCCATGCCACAGCGCTTGCCCTGCGCATCGGGCCAATCCAACATCTCCAGGGCGGCCTGGGACAACACCTCAGGGGGAATGGTTGCCGGACCAGCCGAGAAGTTGAAGGGGCGTTGCATGGAGGCGTTTCTTGAATAAAATCAGGCTCTGGCCCGCGGATTTATTGGTTTGTTAGCTATCAATTTAGTAGCATTCAACGAATAATTTGGCGTCTTTAGGCGTCATCAGTGGTGTCGTTGACATCATCGACAACATCCGCCTCGGGAACAATAGCGTCGTTTTCAACAATGCGCTGCAAGCCGCTGAGCTTGGAGCCTTCGTCCAGGCCAATCAGCGTCACGCCTTGGGTGGCACGGCCCAGTTCACGGATCTCCGCCACACGGGTGCGTACCAAAACGCCCTTGTCCGTAATCAGCATGATTTCGTCATCGGCATGCACCAGCGTTGCTGCAACCACCTTGCCATTGCGCTCCGATTGCTGAATGGCAATCATGCCCTTGGTGCCACGGCCGTGGCGGGTGTATTCGGTGATGCTGGTGCGTTTGCCGTAGCCGTTTTCGGTAGCGGTCAGCACGCTTTGCTGCTCGTCTTGGGCGACCAGCATGGCAATCACGCTTTGGGTCTCATCCAGCATCATGCCGCGCACACCGCGGGCCTGACGGCTTAAGGGGCGCACATCGTTCTCGTCAAAGCGTACCGCTTTGCCACCATCGCTGAACAGCATCACATCGTGCTTGCCGTCAGTCAGTGCGGCACCAATCAGGATGTCACCCTCGTCCAGCACAGCGGCAATGATGCCGACCTTGCGCGGGTTGTTGAACTCATCCAGCGCTGTCTTTTTGACCGTACCCATGCGGGTGGCCATGAACACGTATTGGTCGGCCGGGAAGCTGCGGGCAGCACCCGTCAGGGGCAAGACCACGTTGATCTTTTCGCCCTCTTGCAGAGGAAACATATTCACGATGGGGCGACCGCGCGAGCCGCGCGAGCCTTGCGGCACTTCCCACACTTTGAGCCAGTACAAGCGGCCCCGGTTGGAGAAACACAAGATGTAGTCGTGCGTGTTGGCAATGAAGAGCTGGTCCACCCAATCGTCTTCTTTGGTGGCCGTAGCTTGCTTGCCACGCCCGCCACGCTTTTGCGCGCGGTATTCGCTTAAAGGCTGGCTCTTGATGTAGCCGCTGTGGCTTAGTGTCACCACCATATCGGTGGGTGTGATCAGGTCTTCTGTGGATAGATCGTAGGAGGAATGCTCTACTAAGCTGCGGCGTGCGCCCAACTTGGTTTGGCCAAACTCTTGCTTCACGTGACCCAACTCATCACCAATGATCGTGGACACGCGCTCAGGCTTAGCCAGGATGTCGAGGAAGTCTTCAATCTCGGCCATCACCTCTTTGTATTCGGCAACGATCTTGTCTTGCTCCAGACCCGTCAAGCGTTGCAGACGCATCTGCAAGATTTCTTGCGCTTGCGTGTCCGACAGGCGGTACAAGCCATCGCCGCCCATGCCGAATTCTTTTTCCAGACCGTCGGGGCGGTAGTCGTCCGCGTTGATCACGCCGCCATCCGCGCGCGTGCGGGTCAGCATCTCGCGCACCAGTTGGCTGTCCCAAGCGCGCGTCATCAGCTCGGCCTTGGCTACCGGTGGTGTAGGTGATTCGCGAATGATGCGAATAAATTCATCGATGTTGGCCAGCGCAATCGCCAGGCCCTCCAGTACATGGCCGCGCTCACGCGCCTTGCGAAGATTGAAGACCGTGCGGCGTGTGACTACTTCGCGGCGGTGGTTCAAAAAGACTTCAATCAAATCCTTGAGATTGCAGAGCTTGGGCTGGCCGTTAATCAGGGCCACCATATTCATACCGAAGGTGTCTTGCAACTGGGTCTGCTTATACAGATTGTTCAGCACCACTTCAGGCACTTCGCCGCGCTTAAGCTCGATCACAAGACGCATGCCGGACTTGTCGGACTCGTCTTGGATGTGGCTGATGCCTTCGATTTTCTTCTCGTGCACCAGCTCGGCCATGCGCTCTTGCAGGGTCTTTTTGTTCACCTGGTAGGGCAGCTCGTCCACGATGATGGCCTGGCGTTGGCCTTTGTCAATATCTTCAAAATGGCACTTGGCGCGCATCACCACTTTGCCGCGGCCGGTGCGGTAGCCGTCTTTGACGCCATTGATGCCGTAAATGATGCCTGCGGTGGGGAAGTCGGGTGCGGGAATGATCTCCATCAGCTCGTCAATGGTGGCTTCAGGATTGCGCAGTAGATGCAGGCAAGCGTCCACCACCTCGTTCAAGTTGTGCGGCGGGATATTGGTGGCCATGCCCACCGCGATACCGCCGGAGCCGTTGACTAGCAGATTGGGAATGCGGGTCGGCAAAACCAGCGGTTCTTTTTCAGAGCCGTCGTAGTTGGGTCCGAAGTCGACCGTTTCCTTGTCCAAGTCGGCCAACAACTCATGCGCCATTTTGGACAAACGAATTTCGGTGTAACGCATCGCAGCCGCGTTGTCGCCATCCACAGATCCGAAGTTACCTTGGCCATCCACCAGCATGTGGCGCATGGAAAAATCTTGCGCCATGCGAACAATGGTGTCGTAAACCGATTGGTCACCATGCGGGTGGTACTTACCGATCACATCGCCGACAATACGCGCAGACTTCTTGTAGGCTCGGTTCCAGTCGTTGTTAAGCTCGTGCATCGCAAACAAAACCCGGCGGTGCACAGGCTTCAAACCATCGCGCGCATCGGGCAGGGCGCGGCCCACGATCACGCTCATTGCGTAATCTAGGTAACTGCGGCGCATCTCCTCTTCGAGGCTGATAGGCAGAGTTTCTTTGGCAAACTGGGTCATGGGGTGCTCAATGCAGTGTCGGGGACAACCTGCCATTCTACGGCCCGCCACTTGTAGCTTCATAACAACAAGCACTAAAGATGTGCGGCGCTTGTAGCGTTCCGTTGTTATTTGGTTGGGGCGCTGCTGTTAGCTATGGCACAATTGGGAGAACGTTTTGGGTACATACTCTCAACACGTCATCCCTTTTATCCGCAGCGCTGCTGCACAATGATCCGCAAGAAGGAAAATCATGAAAAAACTGAACCGAGTAGCTTTCGTTATTGCTGCTGCAGCTTTTGCCTCCGCGGCTGGCGCGCAAGAAATCCACAATTGGAAGAGCGCAACTGGCGAAGTTTGGAAGAGCGCAAGTGGACAGTGCTGGAGGGATTCTTCTTGGACCCCAGCCACAGCAGCGCCTGGTTGCGACGGATACGTTGAGCCAGCAAAGCCAGTGGAAATGGCCAAGCCAGCACCGGCTCCAGCGCCGGCGCCAGCACCTGTTGCTGCACCCACTCCAGCACCCGCTCCGGCACCAGCTCCTGTGGCAAGCAAAGTCACTTACGCAGCGGATGCGTTCTTTGATTTTGACAAGTCTGTGTTGAAGCCAGAAGGCAAAGCTAAGCTGGACGATTTGGTTGGTAAGGTCAAAGGCATTAATCTCGAAGTGATTATTGCTGTGGGACACACCGACTCCAAAGGTACTGATGACTACAACCAGAAGCTGTCCATCCGCCGCTCTGAGTCTGTCAAGGCTTACTTGATGGACAAGGGCATTGAAAAGAACCGCATCTACACCGAAGGTAAAGGCGAAAGCCAGCCAGTGGCTGACAACAAGACCAAAGAAGGTCAAGCCAAGAATCGTCGCGTAGAGATCGAAGTCGTGGGTACCCGCACTTCCAAGTAATTCTCAGGCCTCCGGGCCAAAAAATGAAAAACCCGCTCTGGCGGGTTTTTTTACGTCGGTCTTTTGCTTCCGTCCCTTTGGCAGCTGCAGGCGCGTATCTCGCAGGTAAATTGAATCCGACCGATAATCTCTGGATGACCACGACAATTAACGTTGACCCTGCCGAAATAGCTAGATTTTCTGATTTAGCCCATCACTGGTGGGACTTGGAAAGTGAGTTTCGGCCCCTGCATCAAATCAATCCGCTTCGTCTGGCGTGGATTGACAAACAATGCGGCCTTCGCGGTTTGAAGACACTGGATATTGGTTGCGGAGGCGGTATTTTGTCTGACTCCATGGCGCGACTAGGGGCTGAAGTGTTGGGTATTGATCTCTCCACTAAGGCCTTAAAAATTGCGCAATTGCATGCACTTGAGGCGGCCACACCCAACGTCACCTACCGTGAAGTGAGTGCAGAGGGACTTGCAACCGAAATGCCTGGCCAGTTTGATGTTGTCACCTGCATGGAGATGCTGGAGCACGTGCCCGATCCCGCCTCCGTCGTTCAAGCTTGCGCGAAATTGGTCAAACCCGGTGGTTGGGTTTTTTTCTCAACCATTAATCGCAACTCCAAATCGTTCCTTTTTGCCATTTTGGGTGCTGAATACATACTCAATATGATTCCTAGGGGCACGCACGAGTTCGCCAAGATGATTCGTCCGAGCG
Source organism: Rhodoferax sp. (assembly GCA_046595515.1). Classification (GTDB taxonomy): domain Bacteria; phylum Pseudomonadota; class Gammaproteobacteria; order Burkholderiales; family Burkholderiaceae_C; genus Allorhodoferax. Next base: position 11,040 of record JBKJOV010000027.1, read on the forward strand.
AGTTAGCGCTCTACTGTCGTCGTGCTGGCCTTGAGTTGCGTAGCAGTGCTGGTCTAGAGCACAACCCGCTAACTCTGCGCTACTGGCTATCCAACAATACAGATGTGAACTACCTTCTGGCTGCCCAACGCCCATTGCATGACGATTGATGCAAAAGCGGGTTACACATTAAATCTGTAGTTGGGGCTTGCAATAGCTCGCAAACGCCTAAAATAGAAAGTCTGGGGCTGCACTGGTTTCGACGTGGGTTCGGACGCGCAGCAGGGCATGTCGAGGTTCTGTCACCTCGTAAAACAGCAGAAAAAAACTAACTGCAAACGACGAACGTTTCGCACTCGCGGCCTAAACACCCGTGAGCCTTGCAACAGTTGGCCGATGGGCTGGGCAAGGGGGAAAACGGGGTAACCCGTGATCCTCCTGGCTGCAAGGTAATTCACATTGGCTGGTTTCATGTCGGGCACCTTGGCATGGAACGAGAAAATAGGGCGCTGGCGGCCTGGGTAGCGTGCGACTGCGCGACTCAGGTGGCGAGACTCAAATCAGACCGCTAAACATGTAGATCTGCTCGAAGAAGGCTTGCGGACGCGGGTTCAATTCCCGCCAGCTCCACCATCAAAGACGGTCAACGCCAATGAGGACCCCTTAGGCGTTGACCACAGGAACGTCGGAAATTGGCGTTGATTGGCGTTCAATTCGCATGTGAATCGCACGTGGGTGCGAATTATTCGCACGTGAGAAGTAGACGCTTGGCGACCTTTGCTTCAACCCAGAAGCTTGGGTCTTGCGCTTGAAGTTCGGCTTCATGGCGGTGTGCCAAGTTGTGTCTTGCCAGCGACCTTAGACCTTATGGCCCGACCGCGGGTTTCAAACAAGCGCTGGGTAGCCGCCAAGACGAGCGAGGTGAACCGGCAATGACGACGGTGTCGATTAGCAGTGCTGTGAAAGATGTCAATGCCGATTTAGACCTGCCCCACTTTTGGCGCAACAGCCCAAGTAAAAGTGAGCCACCCAGGCACACTTGTGTGCGCTGCTCGGGTCCTGCCACCGGCGTGTGTCCCTCCTTGCTGCTTGGCCGGTCTTGCGTTTGTCCTTGAGCCTGCTGACGGTCAGGTCCGATGATTGAACGACCGCTGCCGTCAACACCCGCCGTTCGCTGTTTTCCTAACCGTCCGATTGAGTGCTTCAACTGCCATTTACCTAAAGCGGTCGGCGCCACAAAATAAGGCTCCGAGGAGGGCTTTCAGTGGCCTTGAAC
>JBKJOV010000037.1:0-133181 GCA_046595515.1 Rhodoferax sp.
GGTAGGCCGTGTAGGACTTGAACCTACGACCAAAGGATTATGAGTCCTCTGCTCTAACCAACTGAGCTAACGGCCCGACCGAAGGAGCGATTGTATAGGTGGCCCGAGCCGACCTACTTCTGGTAATTGAGCGCGTTGGTGACCAGACGCGAGGTGATGTCGACGATCTGGATCATGCGGTCGTAGGCCATGCGGGTGGGGCCGATGACGCCGACGGTGCCGACGATCTGGCCGTCCACTTCGTAGGGCGCGCTGACGATGGACAGGTCTTCAAAGGGCACGATCTGGCTTTCACCGCCGATAAAGATGCGCACGCCTTCAGCCTGGCCGGCCACCTCGAGCAGGCGCATCAACTGGGCCTTTTGCTCGAACAGCTCGAACGCGCGCCGCAGTTGCCCCATGTCGCTGGAGAAGTCGGACAATGCCAGCAGGTTACGCTCACCGGAGATGACCACGTCGCCATCGGGTTGTGCGCCTTCTTCGCTGTTGATGGTCACCGCGGCTTGCATCAAGGTGGCGATCTCGCTGCGCAGCGACTCCACTTCCTGTTGCAGCCGCTCGCGCACATTCTCGATGGCCATGCCGGCATAGTGCGAATTGAGGAAATTCGCCGCCTCGATCAACTCGGACTGCGAATAATCTATCTCGGTAAACAACACCCGGTTTTGCACGTCACCGTTGGGCGAGACGATGATGACCAGCAAGCGGCGCTCCGACAGCCGCAAAAACTCGATATGGCGAAACACCGAACTGCGTTTGGGCGCAATGACCACGCCGACAAACTGCGACAGGTTCGACAGCAGCGTGGCGGCTTTGGTCAGCACCTTCTGGGGTTGATCGGGCACCAGCACATGATGCGGCAGTTGGCCTTTTTGCACTGTCAACATGGTGTCGACAAACAGGCGGTAACCACGCGCCGTAGGGATGCGCCCGGCCGAGGTATGCGGGCTGACGATCAAGCCCAGGTCCTCCAGGTCGGACATCACATTTCGGATGGTGGCCGGTGAGAGTTCCAGCCCGGCCTGGCGCGACAAGGTGCGCGAACCCACCGGTTGCCCGTCGGCGATGTAACGCTCCACAAGGGCTTTCATCAGCAACTTGGCGCGATCATCCAGCATGTCGTCATTTTAGTGATGTAATTTGTCGATGAAGTCCCTATTCCGCCATGTCGCCCTGATCGGGAAGTACCAGGCCGTTGGCTCTGGTTCTCCCACGCTCTCGTCGCGCCGTGCGCTGGAGGACATTGCCCACTTCCTGCATTCGCATGGTTGCGACGTTGCCTTCGAGGCCCAAACCGCCCGCAACATGGGCATATCGGGCCATGCAACGCTGGACGTGCCTGGCATTGGCACCCATTGCGACCTCGGACTGGTGGTCGGTGGCGACGGCACCATGTTGGGAATCGGTCGGCAACTGGCCGCCTACAAGGTGCCGCTGATCGGCATCAACCAGGGCAGGCTCGGCTTCATCACCGACATCCCGCTCGATGGCTACGAGGCCATCCTGCTGCCGATGCTGGGAGGTGAATTCGAGGACGACCGGCGCAGCCTGATACAAGCGCGCGTCATGCGCGACGGGCGTTGTGTTTTTGATGCTTTGGCGATGAACGACGTGGTCGTCAACCGGGGCGCCACATCGGGCATGGTCGAACTGCGGGTCGAGGTGGACGGACATTTCGTCGCCAATCAGCGTGCTGATGGCCTGATCATCGCCAGCCCGACCGGCTCCACCGCCTATGCCTTGTCGGCAGGAGGACCCTTGCTGCACCCTTCCTTGCCCGGTTGGGTGATGGTGCCGATTGCACCCCACACCTTGTCCAACCGCCCCATCGTGCTGGCCGACGCCTCCGAGATCGCCATCGAAGTGGTAGCGGGGCGCGACGCGAGCGCCAATTTCGACATGCAGTCGCTGGCCTCGCTGCTACATGGAGACCGTATCGTCGTCTCTCGCTCGGAGCATCACATGCGTTTTCTGCATCCGCGCGGCTGGACCTATTTCGACACGCTGCGTCGCAAACTGCACTGGAATGAAGGAGTCGCCTGATCGTGGCCCTCCGACGTATCGTCCTGCGCGACTTTGTCATCGTCAGCGAGCTCGAGCTTGACCTGTCAACCGGGTTCACCGTACTCACCGGCGAGACCGGCGCAGGCAAATCCATCCTGATCGATGCGCTGCAGCTGGTGACCGGCGCCCGGGCCGACGCCGGCACTGTGCGTGAAGGCGCCAGCCGCACCGATGTCAGCGCCGAATTCGACGCACCGGCGAGTTTTTCCGACTGGATGGCGCAAGCGGGGTTCGACCACACCGAAACGCTGCTACTGCGCCGCACGGTTGACCTTCAAGGCAAGAGCCGCGGCTGGATCAATGGCAGTCCCGCCACGGCCACGCAGATGCGCGAACTGGGCGAGCAGCTCATCGACATCCACGGCCAGCATGCCTGGCAAAGCCTGACCCGCGCCGATTCGGTTCGCGATCTGCTTGACGCCTATGCCAAGCTCGACCTGCGTGCACTCACCGAACTGTGGCACTTGTGGCGCGCCAGCAATAAAGCGCTGACCGATGCACAGGCAGCACAGGCCACTTTGCAACTCGAGCGCGAACGTTTCGTTTGGCAGATCGGCGAAATCGAAAAGCTCGCGCCCGGCGCCGACGAGTGGGAGGCACTCAACACCGAACACAGCCGCCTGTCCAACGCCCAGTCGCTGCTGGACTCGGCCCAGAATGCAGTGAATGGCCTGCAAGACGCCGAGCCAAGCGCGGCCGACGTCCTGCAGGGGGCGGTGAACCAGTTGCGCCAGCAGGAATCGCATGAGCCGGCCTTCACCGCCATGGCCGAGCTGCTCGAATCCAGCCTCGCCCAGCTCGAAGACGTGGTGCACGACCTCAAGGCCTACCTGCGCAAGACCGAGCCCGACCCGCAGCGCCTGTCGCAACTCGACGAACGCATGGCCTTGTGGATCTCACTTGCACGGCGCTACAAGCGTGCACCGCTAGACCTGCCTGCGCTGCTCCAGTCATGGCGCGACGAATTGGCCCGGCTCGACGCCGCCACCGACCTGGACGGCTTGAGCGCGGCAGACCAGGCGACACATGCCGCGTATCAACGCGAAGCCAAGGTCGTGTCCAAAGCGCGTACCAAAGCCGGGCCGCTGCTGGCCAAGGCCATCACGGTTGCGATGCAAGGGCTGGGCATGGAAGGCGGCCGGTTCGAGGTGCAGCTGCAACCGTCCGACGATCCCATGCAGACAGGCCTGGAAGACGTCAGCTTTCTGGTTGCCGGACATGCCGGCAGCACACCGCGCCCGGTCGCCAAGGTGGCCTCCGGTGGCGAGTTGTCACGTATGGCGCTGGCCATTGCCGTCACCACCAGCCAGCTGGGAACAGCCCAGACCTTGATCTTCGATGAGATTGACTCGGGTGTAGGCGGAGCTGTGGCGCAGACCGTCGGCCGCCTGATGCGTCAGCTCGGTTGTGACCGGCAGGTGCTGGCCGTGACGCATCTGCCCCAGGTCGCCGCCTGCGCAGACCATCATCTGGTGGTGTCCAAGAAGTTGCATGGCGGCACAACCCTCAGCGCTGTCGACCTTGTGCAGGGTGAATCACGCGTGGCCGAGATTGCCCGTATGCTCGGCGGGGAACGGCTGATGGAAACCACGGTGGCGCACGCCAAGGAAATGCTGCAGTCTTCGCACTGAAGGCTCCGTCAACAGACACAGACAGACATACAGTCAGACATACACAACACGCCATGGAACTTGAACTCGTACTCATCACCGGCATGTCGGGGTCGGGCAAGTCGGTGGCTTTGCATGCGGTGGAAGATGCGGGCTACTACAGCGTCGACAACCTGCCGCCCGAGTTGCTGTTGTCCTTCGTCAAACTGCAACAGGGGCGCCAGAACAAGCGTGTCGCCATTGCCATGGACGTACGCAGCGCCAAGTCCCTGCCGCAGGTCCCTGAACTCCTTCGCGCGCTGGCCGACATGGGCGTGGTGATCAAATCGGTGTTCCTCGACTCGACCACCGACACCCTCGTGCGACGCTATTCCGAGTCGCGGCGCAAGCATCCGCTGTCGCAAACCGAAAGCCACGACGACGCGTTCGGCGACCAGCAACGGGCCTTGATCGAGGCCATTGAACTTGAACGCGAGTTGCTTGCCGACCTGCGCGAGCACGCGCATGTCATCGACACCAGCCTGATCCGCCCGCCGCAATTGCAGCGGTACGTGAAATCCCTGATTGTGGTCAAGGGCGGTCAGTTGACGCTGGTGTTCCAGTCGTTCGGCTTCAAGCGCGGCATCCCGGGCGACGCCGACTATGTGTTCGATGTGCGCATGTTGCCCAATCCGCATTACGAGCCCGAACTCAAGGCCCTGACCGGCAAGGACGAGGCCGTGGTCGCGTTCTTCCAGCGCCATGACCAGGTACATCGCATGTTTCTGCAGATCGCGCAGTTTCTCGACCAATGGCTCGAGCCGATGGCAAAGGACAACCGCAGTTATGTCACGGTCGCCATCGGTTGCACCGGTGGCCAGCATCGCTCGGTCTATCTGGTCGAAGAACTCACCCGCCTTTTTTCAGACCGCTGGACCACGCTCAGCCGGCACCGTGAACTCGACGCCACGCCAGGACGTTATCCAGTCACCAGCTTCGGCTGGCCTCAACCCTGAAGCAGTACGCGCACGGGCGCTGGCAGTCCTAATTTCGGCCATTGATCGGCGGCGATCCATTGGCCGTCAGGTGAAGCACTGGCAGCGGCCGGCAAATTCACGCGCACCGGATGCAGATGCAGGTCCAAGTGGGTCAGCACATGCTTGAACGCCGCGTCATCCTCCAGTTGCGCCTGGTAAGCCGTTGGCACCTGTTCCACCAGGGCCTCACGGCTGTCAAACCAAGGCAGGCAATACAGACCAGCCCAGACGCCAGGCGCCGGCCGGCGTTCCAGCCATACCGCCTCCGACGGCCCGCTCGCCCACAACAACCAAACCGAGCGCGAACTGCGTTTGAGCTTGCGCGTACGCACAGGAAAATCCAACGGTGTGCCCAGTCGCCGCGCGCCGCAGTCGCCTGCCACCGGACAAAGCGCACAGGAGGGCTGGCGCGGCAGGCACACCATGGCCCCAAGATCCATCATTCCCTGGGTATAGGTGGGCATCGTCTGCGCCAACCGGCTGCGCGGCAGCAGCGCCTGTGCCTGGTCCCACAACAGATTCTGGTTCGCCGCCTGGGCCAGATCGGCATCAAATGCCAGGTACCGGGTCAATACCCTTCGCACATTCGCATCCAAGATCGCGACGCGTTCGCCGAAACACAAGGAAGCAATGGCCGCGACCGTCGAGCGACCAATGCCAGGCAAAGTCTCCAATTGCTGCACATTGGCAGGGAACTCCCCGCTCCATTGATCCATCACCTGCACCGCGCACCGGTGCAGATTGCGCGCCCGGCTGTAATAACCCAGCCCGCTCCACAGGCCCATGACATCGTCGAGCGACGCCAGCGCAAGCGATCGCACATCGGGGAATCGGGTGATGAAGCGGTCGAAATAGTCGATCACCGTCGCCACCTGGGTCTGCTGGAGCATGACCTCCGACAGCCAGACGCGATAGGGGTCGCGCGTGTTTTGCCATGGCAGGTCATGGCGCCCATGCAACCTTTGCCAGCTCACGACACGGCTGGCAAACCCCACCTTACCTGCGCTCAACTGGTGGTAGCCTCGGCAGCGGGCTTGCGCAGCGCGTCGGTTTTTGGCAAAGCGCCGCGCACCTTGATCAGGTAATTGGTCAACTCACCCAGCTTGGCCTCGAGCTCGGTCATGCCTTTTTCCTGCGCCGCGATCTCACCGATCCGGTCCGCCAGGCCGCCGGCGGCCTGCTGGATGCGATCGATCGCCTCAATCCGCCGCGCGAAATTGCGCCGCCGCTCGCGCAGCTGGGCATCGAGTTGGGCAGCCGCGGTCTTGCTCCACAGCTCGACCTCGCCCAGCGCAGTCTCGTGGATGGTGCGAAGCCGCGTTGCCAAAGCACGCACCAGCTTGTCCGCAAACTCGGTCTGGGCCAGTCGGAAGGTGTTGGCAACGCCCAGATACTGCAGGTGTCCGCGCTCAACACTGTCGAGGTCCTGGATGAACGATTCGACTTGCGGCTCGGGCGGCGCCTGCAGCGAAAACCCGTGTTCTCCGTTGAGCTGGCGAAAAGTCGCCGCGAGCATGGACTGGATTTCCTTGCACAAGGCCTGCACTCGCCTGAATATGACCCTGAGCCGCTCGAACGTTTCGCCGTAGGCCTTCTTGACGCCGAATTTCAGGCCCTTCTGGTGCAAGGCGGCATTGAGCTGCGCCATCTCGGTCTTGAGCGCAGTGGCACTCAGACTGTCGAAAACATCGCGCAGCAACTTGAGATGCACCGAACGCACGGCGTGTATCTTCGCGCCGCTGAGATCGAAATCAGCCTGCTCCTGTGTGATGCGGCCGCGCATATGTTTGATCACGGTCGCGTTCTTGCCCTGCAGCCCTTTGAGTTCCATCATCTGCTCGGCCAGGTCCCGGCGCCGGATATTGATGACCCGACCGGTCTCCTGACGCAGGCTCGATATGCCGCTGGCAACCGCCGCACCCAGAATCTGCTGGCGCTGGCCCATGATGCCATTGGCCAGCGCGTCCTCGAGCTTGGGCAGACAACTGGCTTCCAGCAGTTCGGCGTCGTCGGTGACCTTGGCCACCAACCCCTTGTGCGCCGAGATTGGTATCACCTGGCTTTGCGAGATGCCCAGAATGTCGGCAGTCGACGCACGCTGCCTGTCGATCTGGGCCTGGATCTGCGACGGTGAGCTGAGCGCATCCCACAAGGTGTCGATCTTGTTGAGCACCACCAGGCGCACGTCGGATGCTTCACTGTCGACCACCAGGTGCTCGCGCCAGATCGTCATGTCCGACTTGGTGACACCGGTATCGGCACCCAAAATAAACACCACGGCCTGAGCCTGCGGCAACAAACTGACCGTCAGCTCGGGCTCGGCGCCGATGGCGTTGAGCCCCGGTGTGTCGAGAATCACCAGGCCCTGCTTGAGCAGCGGATGGGCAATATTGATCAAGGCATGGCGCCACTTGGGCACTTCGACCATCCCCCTGGAGTCGACCATCGGGTTGTCTTCGGGATCCTGGCTATGCCAGAACCCGAGCGCCTGGGCTTCTTCGAGCGACACATGGCGTGTCTCGGCCACCATCTCCAGCGCCTTGGCCAGTTGTTGCGGATCATTGACGTCCAGATCGACACGGGTCCACTTCTCGGGAACCATGCGCCATTCCATCAAGGCCTGGGGTTGCAGCCGGGTTTCGACCGGCAGCAGGCGCAGGCACGGCGGAACGTCGGCGTCATATCCCATTTCGGTCGGGCACATGGTCGTGCGACCCGCAGTGGCCGGCATGATGCGGCGGCCATAACCGGCAAAGAAAATCGCGTTGATCAGCTCGGACTTGCCGCGCGAGAACTCGCCGACAAAGGCCACCATGACCTTGTCGGCGCGTACCTGCATTTCCAGCCGGCGCAGCCGCTCTTCCACACCTGCATCAAGCAGGTCATGGTCCTTCATCCACTCGGCCAGCAGCTTCAGGCGCAGCCCGAACTCCCGCCGCCACGCTCCGTGCTGGTCAAACTGCTCGTTGAAAGTTGTAACCAAGGTATCCCCCTGTGCCTTTCAATATAGCATCGCCCGGCAGCAAATCGCTCACTTTCGCTGGCAACTGTGGCAGAAATAAGTCGACCGCTGCCCCTGCTTCATCAGCGAAATCGGTGTACTGCACAAGCCGCATGGCAGGCCGGCACGACCGTAGACCGCTGCCTCGAGCTGGAAATGCCCGCTATCACCCATCGCACTGGAAAAATCGCGCAGAGTGCTGCCCCCTTTTTGCACCGCGCGCGCCAGCACGTCGCGAATGCACTGGTGCAGTCGGTTCGCGCGGGCCACGCTGAGGCGGTGCGCGCGGATCGTCGGCCGGATACCCGCATGGAACAGCGCTTCGCACGCGTAGATGTTGCCCACTCCCACAACCAGGTCGCCCGCCAGCAATACCTGCTTGACCGCACTGCGGCGCAGTTTGAGTCCACGGGAAAACGCTGCCGCATCGAACTGATCCGTAAGCGGCTCCATGCCCAGCCGCCCCAACAGCTTGGTGGCGACGGGTGACTGCTCGCTCTCGGTGAATACGACGGCACCGAAACGTCGAGGGTCGTGCAGTCGCAACTGGCCATGGCTGGTCGTCAGCTCAAAATGGTCATGGATTGCAGCTGGGGGCAGGTCACGGGCGAATGCCAGACTTCCCGACATGCCCAGGTGGATCAATAGAAGGCCCCCGTCCAGATCGAGCAACAGATATTTGCCACGTCGTCGAACCGCAAGCACGGTCTGGCCGATCAATCGCTCCGTCGGACAACCCAGCGGCCAACGCAAGGGCTTTCCGAGCCAGGCCTGCAGAATCCGGGCGCCGGCGATCTGCCCGGCAAAACTCAGGCGCGTAACTTCAACTTCCGGCAGTTCAGGCATGGGCTTATCTTGGTCTGGCGCGGCGGTTGACACGCTGTTGGATTATTATGGATTGATGATCCGAAACCTCCGTCGCACTGCCTTTGTGGTGCTCATCGCGACCTTGTGCGCGAACGTCTCCTTTGCCCAGAACAAGCCGGAACCAGCCCCCGCATCGGTCAACTCCGCGCTGGACGCTGAGCTGTTCTACCAGCTTATGCTGGGCGAACTCAATGCCATTGGCGGCGAACCCGGGGTCGGATTTTCCATCCTGCTGGACGCCGCACGCAAAACCGGCGATCCGCGACTGTTCAAGCGCGCCACCGACATTGCATTGCGCGGACGTTCGGGCGATTCGGCGCTGCAGGCCGCACGTGCCTGGCGCAGCGCCCTGCCGCAGTCGCGCGAGGCCAACCGGTATCTGTTGCAGATCCTCATTGGATTGAACCGCCTGGCGGAAACACTCGACCCGCTCAAGCGTGACCTGGCGATGACGGCAATAACCGAGCGCTCGGCCGCCATCAACAACATGCCGGCGTACTACGCCCGCGCCAGTGACAAGCAGCAGGCGGCCACCATCGTCGAACAGGCGCTTGCCGAATATCTGGACAGTGCAGATTCCGGCCCCGCTGCGTGGACGTCCATCGGGCGCCTGAGGGCCGACGCCAAGGACGTGGAAGGTGCGCTCGACGCCGCCCGTCGAGGGCAGTCGCTCGATCCGAACGCCGACGGCCCGGCGATCCTGGCATTGGGTCTTTTTTCGGCCGGCTCCGCACCAGCCGAAACGCTGGTCACCCACTATCTCGGACGCAACGGTCGCTACGAGGTGCGCATGGACTACGCTGTGGCGCTGCTCGGCAAGCAACGGTATGCGGAGTCGTCACAGCAGTTGGACATCGTCACCCGTGAAAAGCCGGATTTCGCCCAGGCTTGGCTGGTCAAGGGCACCCTGGAGCAGCAAAACCGGCATTGGCAAGAAGCCGAGAGTTCGCTGCTGCGCTTCGTCGAACTGCGCAATGCCGAAAGGGCCGCCCAGGCTTCCGGAGAACCCGATCAGGGTCTGGCACAGGCCTATTTGCGACTGTCGGAAATCGCAGAGCAAAGGAAAGACCTGGCCGCTGCCAGATCCTGGTTGGAGCGCATCGACAGTCCCGAACTGCTGATCAGCGTGCAGAGCCGGCGCGCATCGATCCTGGCGCGCCAGGGACAGATCGACGAGGCCCGGGCCCTGATCCAGGCCATCGTGGCGCGCAATCCTGAGGAAGCGCGTATGAAGATCAGCGCGGAAGTGCAAATGCTGCGCGACAACCGGAAATTTCAGCTCGCCTACGACGTGCTTGTCAAAGCCCTCGCTGAAAACCCGAAAGACCTCGATTTCCAATACGACCAAGCCATGATGGCTGACAAACTCGGTCGCCTTGACGAAATGGAGCGACTGTTGCGCCAGGCCATTGCTGCCAAGCCCGACTACCACCATGCTTACAACGCCCTCGGATACTCATTGGCCGATCGCAATGTGCGTCTGCCGGAAGCGCGGCAACTGATCCTGAAGGCATTGGAATACGCGCCCAACGACCCGTTCATCTCCGACTCTCTGGCATGGGTCGAGTTTCGCAGTGGCAACCATGCCAAGGCACTGGCGATCCTGCAAAAGGCGTTCAAGGACAAACCCGATGCCGAGATCGCCGCACACCTGGGCGAGGTGCTGTGGACCATGAACCAACGCGACCAGGCCAAGGCTGTGTGGCGCGAAGGCAAGAGCCTGAATGCCGAGAACGAAACACTTCTGGAAACACTCAAACGCCTGCGTGTCGCTTTGTGATGTTGCGCAGTCGCAGACATTGCCTGTTGCTGGCCCCCGCACTGTTGCTGGCCGCCTGCGCACAAAAGCCATTGCAGGCACCGCTCGCCGCAGGGCTGCGCAGGCAATGGAACGGTCGATTGTCGCTGCGGGTGGACACCGACCCGGTGCAATCCATGGCGGCCGGGTTCGATCTGCGTGGGACTGCCGGCGCTGGTGAGCTGTCCTTGTACACACCGCTGGGCTCGACGCTGGCGCGACTGCTCTGGTCCGACGGCAATGCCGAACTGCAGTGGAATGGTCAGCGCCGCAACTTCGATTCCATGGACGCTCTGACCCGTGAGGCCACTGGCACCGCATTGCCAATTGCCGGGCTGTTCCAGTGGCTCAATGGCGAACCCGCGCAGGTGCCGGGATGGTCGGCCGATCTGCAAGGCCTGAACGAAGGCAAACTGATCGCGCGCCGCACGACACCCGTGCCCACCGTGGAGCTGCGGCTGATTTTCGAGTAACAGCAAGCGCTGTGTCGACACAATGTTGAAATCCCTTTACGACGTGCCGGCCCCGGCCAAGCTCAACCTGTTCCTGCATATCACCGGTCGGCGCGCCGACGGCTATCACTTGCTGCAAACCGCCATCACGCTGATTGACTGGTGCGATACGCTGCATTTCGAACTGCGCCAGGGTCGTGCCATCAGCCGCCAGGATCTGGGCGTCGACTTGCCCGACGACGACCTGATCGTGCGCGCGGCGCGGGCCTTGCAGGCTGCCACGGGAACCGCTCACGGCGTGCATATTCAGGTCGACAAGCGTATTCCGTCGCAGGCCGGTATGGGTGGCGGTTCCTCGGACGCCGCCAGCACTCTGCTCGCCTTGCATCGCCTGTGGGATCTGAAACTTTCTGCTGGCGCACTTGCGCAGATCGGATTGCAGTTGGGTGCCGATGTGCCGTTCTTTTTGTTTGGTGCCAACGCGTGGGTGGAAGGTATCGGTGAGCGAATCTCGCCGCTGGAAATTCCGATCGGCCGGTTCGTGGTGGTGAAACCTCCACAAGGGCTCGATACCAAGCTGATTTTTTCAGATGCGGGTTTGAAAAGGGATTCTGAAGCGGCTATACTCGCAGGCTTTGCTGGAAACCCGACAAGTTTTGGATGCAACGACATGCAGGTCGTAGCCCAAAAACTTTGTCCTGGAATTTCCCAGGCTCTGGAGTGGCTGGCAGCGCAAGGCCTGAATGGCAGAATGACGGGTTCCGGCAGTGCAGTTTTTGCCTGGGCACCTGCAGAAATGGCACTGAATGCGGCTCCAGCCGGATTCGAAGTCCGTTGGTGCAGTGGATTGAGCGTCCATCCGCTGGCGGGTTGGGCCAGGATTTGACGGTGGGTGGCGATACGCCATCAACCTGTGTAGGGGAGTCGCCAAGCTGGTTAAGGCACTGGATTTTGATTCCAGCATGCGAAGGTTCGAATCCTTCTTCCCCTGCCAAATCTGTAGTCCGAATATTTCGTACTTCAGCGGCGTAACGTAAAGATACATACCAACTCCCTTCGCTGGAACCCACATGCAGGCACCCAACACCCCTGATTTCATGGTTTTCACCGGCAATGCCAATCCCGGCATGGCAGCTGATATCGCGCGGCACTTAGGCATCTCCCTCGGTGCGGCCACCGTAGGGCGTTTTTCCGATGGTGAGGTCACCGTCGAGATCAACCAAAACGTGCGGGCACGGGACGTGTTTGTCGTACAGAGCACCTGTGCGCCAACCAACGAAAACCTGATGGAATTGCTGATCATGGTGGATGCGCTCAAACGTGCATCGGCGGAACGTATCAGCGCCGTCATTCCGTACTTTGGTTATGCGCGCCAAGACCGCCGCCCACGCTCTACCCGGGTGCCCATTACTGCCAAGGTCGTAGCCAACATGTTGCAGGCCGTGGGCGTGGCCCGCGTGCTCACGATGGACCTGCACGCCGACCAGATTCAGGGCTTTTTCGATATCCCGGTGGACAATATTTATGCGTCTCCCGTTTTGCTGGGTGACTTGCGCCAAAAAAACTACGAAGACCTTATTGTGGTCTCGCCCGATGTGGGTGGTGTGGTGCGCGCCCGCGCCCTGGCCAAGCAACTCGGTTGCGATCTGGCGATCATCGACAAGCGTCGCCCTAAGGCCAATGTGTCCGAAGTGATGCACGTCATCGGCGAAATTGACGGCCGTAACTGCGTCATCATGGACGACATGATCGACACCGCAGGCACATTGGTGAAAGCCGCCGAAGTGCTCAAAGCGCGTGGCGCCAAGAAGGTTTACGCGTATTGCACGCACCCGATTTTTTCGGGCCCCGCCATTGAGCGCATCGCTACTGGCGACGCGCTGGATGAAGTGGTGGTAACCAACACGATTCCGCTGAGCACGGCTGCTGCGGAATGCAAAAAAATTCGCCAACTCACTGTGGCTCCGTTGATCGCCGAAACGATTCAGCGCATTGCCAAAGGTGAGTCGGTGATGAGTTTGTTCTCGGACCAAGACAACCTCTTCTGAGGTGTTTCAACAACCTCTCACGAGGTTTGGAATGGGACAAAAAGCAGGCGCCTGGCCTAGATGGGTTTCAGGCGTCTTTTTTAATCGGAGTCGCACTGGTCGCGGTGGACTCTTACAGGAGTAAGTTATGAAATTTGTCGCTTTTGAGCGCGCTATGCAGGGCACGGGTGCGAGCCGCCGTCTCCGCAATTCGGGTCGCACCCCAGGCATCGTGTACGGCGGAACCGTCGACACCACCTTGATCGAACTCGATCACAACGCCCTGTGGCATGCCATCAAAAAGGAAGCGTTTCACGCCTCTGTGCTGGATATGGAACTCGCTGGTACAGAGCACAAAGTTCTGTTGCGCGACGTGCAAATGCACCCCTTCAAGCAGTTGATTCTGCACATCGACTTCCAACGCGTGGATGCCAACACCAAACTGCACATGAAGGTGCCATTGCACTTCAGCGGTGACGAGTTGTCGCCCGCGGTCAAGACCGACGGTTGCATTGCCAACCATGTCATGACTGAAATTGAAGTGTTGTGCCTGCCCACCGATCTGCCCGAATTCATTGCGGTGGACCTCAGCGGCCTGAAGAAGGGCAAGTCCCTGCACCTGGCTGACCTGACTCTGCCAAAGGGCGTGACTGCTGTGACGCACGGTAAAAATAATCCGGTGATCGTGTCTGTGGTGGCTATCGCGGGTGCGGCTGAGCCAGCGCCGGCTGAAGCCGCCGCAGCGGCAGCCCCAGCCAAAGGCGGCAAGCCAGCGGCCAAGGCTGCACCAGCGGCTAAGGCACCAGCCAAGAAGTAATGCCTCCACGCGCTAGCGCTGCGCGGGTCGCCGCGCCTCTGGGGGATTAACTCCTCGTGGGGCGGCCCGGCGGGGTGTTCATCACCCCAAGCAGCACTTTGCTCGGCAACGGTACAAACGGCCCACCTCGGTGGGCCGTTTTCATTGGAGAATCTGGCTACGATGATTAAATTGTTTGTTGGCCTGGGCAACCCAGGTCCAGAATATGAAAACACCCGCCATAACGCCGGATTCTGGTGGCTGGACGCCCTGGCGCGTGAGCTCAAAGTCCACTTGGTGATGGACAAAAGTTACTATGGTCTAGTGGCGCGCACCACGGTCCAGGGTCATACGCTATGGCTGCTGGCACCACAGACCTTCATGAATTTGTCCGGCAAATCGGTCGGTACACTGGCCCGATTTTTCAAGATCAAGCCCGAAGAAATTTTGGTAGCCCACGACGAGCTCGACGTCGCGCCAGGGCAAGTCAAGCTGAAGTTTGGTGGCAGCCACGCGGGCCACAACGGCTTGCGCGATATCCATGCCCAACTTGGCAGCGCAGACTACTGGCGGCTGCGTCTTGGGGTGGGACATCCAGGCGACAAGGCCGAGGTCGTGAACTGGGTGCTCAAAAAGCCACCGCTCGATGACCGAATTGCCATCGACCAATGCATCGACCGCTCGATTAAGTCCGTGCCCGATCTGATTGCGGGTAGCATGGAACGCGCTACTATGCTGGTACACACCCATAAGCCGCCCAGGCCCCACACGCCCAAGCTCACCGTCGAACCCGACTGATTGTTAGCCACCAGGTTTTATTATGCCCACGCTGCCCATCATTGCTCTTATTTTGATAGCTACTTGGTCAGTAAACACGCGGGCCACCGGCACAAATATCTATAAATGTGGCTCCACGTACAGCCAAACACCCTGTGACGACGCGGCGCCGGTTCGGATAGACGATAGCCGCACTCAACGGCAAAAAGAGCAGTCTGAATCCATTGCGAAAAACCAAGCCAAAGTCGCAAATTCCATGGAGAAAGCGCGCCTGAAAGACGAGGCGCAAGCTCTGACCCAGGCCAACAAACTGAACCAAGCCAGCGCCCGGGCAGCGGCCCTGGCCAGCAAGAAAAAAGGAGCCCTGGCCGCACAAGATTCAGGCAAACCTGTGGTGCTGAGTGCACCTGCCAGTAAAGGTAAAAACAGGAAAGAACCCGAGTACTTCACAGCCAAAGGCAATGCCGTGCCAGACAAATCTGCTACGGGTCCTGGCAAATAGATGGAGTGTTCGCCCGTGGGGTGATCCCAAACACTGGGCCTACGGCACCTAAGCCAAGGGCGCGGACCGCCCAGTGGGCTAAGGCCCCGCAGGCTTAGCGGCGATCTGCAAACGGCGGTACTTTTGCCACAGGGTTTCCTGGCTCTCAATAAACGCTGGATTGATCGGGATACAGGCCACCGGGCAGACTTGCACACACTGCGGTTCGTCAAAATGCCCGACGCACTCGGTGCATTTGTGCGGGTCGATTTCGTAAATCTCCGGCCCCAAAAAGATGGCCTCGTTCGGGCACTCGGGCTCGCAGACGTCGCAGTTGATGCACTCGTCCGTGATGATCAGCGCCATGGTTTGGCTCCCGGCGCAATAGATAGAGGAAGAGGCTTCGCTGGCATAACCCCCATTATCGGCGCTGTACCTGAAATGCGTTAACGTGCACCCCAGACCCCACCTGTTTAGCGCGCCCATGATTGACACATCCCTCCCCTTTCACGCCTGGAGCGCGGCGGCGCTGCTCAAGGCGTACCGCTCTGGCGAGGTCTCTCCCGCCGAAGTAACACGCTCGGTACTGCGGCACATCGAGTCTTGGGAGCCGGCCTTACACGCCACCTATCTGCTGCGCCCGGAGCAAGCCATGGAGCAAGCCCGCGCGTCGGAGGCCCGCTGGTTCTTGAGCGCGCCGTGTGGCCCGCTCGACGGTGTGCCCGTCACCATCAAAGAAAACATCGCCACCCTGGATGACCCTATGCCACTGGGCACGCTTGCAACAGACGCCCCTGTGGCCCCCGCAGATGCCCCACCGGCCGCGCGCTTGCGCGAGGCTGGTGCTGTCTTGGTGTGCAAAACCACCATGCCGGACTACGGCATGCTGTCTTCTGGGGTATCGAGCTTTCACCCCCTGACGCGCAACCCCT
The DNA here is from genome assembly GCA_046595515.1 of Rhodoferax sp. Classification (GTDB taxonomy): domain Bacteria; phylum Pseudomonadota; class Gammaproteobacteria; order Burkholderiales; family Burkholderiaceae_C; genus Allorhodoferax. The sequence continues at coordinate 15,822 of JBKJOV010000037.1, forward strand.
GGAACACCGCCAAGACACCCGGTGGTAGCAGCGCGGGGGGCGGAGCAGCAGCGGCTGCCGGCTATGGCCCCTTGCACTTGGGTACAGACATTGGTGGCTCGCTGCGGTTACCTGCCAGTTGGTGCGGCGTCTTCACCTTGAAACCCAGCTTGGGCCGGGTGCCCATTGACCCGCCCTACACCGGCCGCGCTGCAGGCCCCATGACCCGCACCATCGAAGACGCCGCTTTGATGATGCGGGTGCTGAGCCAAGCCGATGCGCGGGATAGTATGAGCCTGCCGCCCCAAGACATCGCCTGGGATGACTGGGATGCGCCGGTGCTGCGCCTGCGCGGCTTGCGCATCGGCTTGCTGCTGGACGCGGGCTGTGGGTTGGCGGTTGACCAAGAAGTCCGCAACGCCGTGATGCGTGCTGCGGCATTGCTGGCGTCAGCCGGTGCGAATGTGGAATTTATGGCGCCGTTTTTAACGCGCACGATGCTGGACGGCATGGACCACGCCTGGCGCATGCGCTCCTACCTGGACATGGCCGCGTTGCCAGACGAAAAAAAGGAGTTGGTCTTGCCCTACATTCGGGCCTGGGCCGACAGTGCCAAAGATTTTTCAGGCCCCGCCACTTTTGCCGCCACCAGCCAGTTCCACACCACCCGCGTGGCCACGGTGGCGGCCTGCAGCGTGTTTTTGACTATGTAATTTCACCCACGGCCCCGATACCGGCATTTGACGCAGAGCTGCCCTCACCCACCAACGATCCGCTGCGGCCGCTGGAGCACATTGCGTTTACCGTGCCCTTCAATATGTCTGAGCAACCGGCGGCCAGCATTCCCTGCGGCATGACGGCGGACGGCCTGCCGATTGGCTTGCAAATCGCGGGCAAGCGCTTTGATGACCTGGGGGTTTTGCAGGTCTGCCGGGCCTTTGAACTGCTGCGCGACCCGCTGCCCGATTGGCCCCAGCCGCCTAAAGTGGATCGGCGTTCGCCGCGTCGGGCTTGACGATCATGACCGGAACCGCGCTGGCGTGCAGCACTTCGTTAGAGACAGAGCCCAACAGGGCGCTGCGCAAAGCACTGCCCCCCCGCGCACCCATCACAATCATGTCGCACCCAAAGCGTTCCGAGATGTCAATAAGTGTGTGGGCCGGATCACCCTTGGCCACCTCCAGCTCATAGCTCACCTGCGCTGCATCCAAGAGCGCCTGTGCGGCCTGCAGAGCATGCAGACCAGCGTCCGCGCTGACCTGGTCAATCATGTCTGGGTCATGCGCCACCAGCAGCTCGTACAGGCTGGCGGGCTCTTGCACATTGGCCAAAACCACCTCCCCGCGCAAGCCGGCCAGGAGCACCCGAACGGCAAAACGTACGGCCTCCAAAGACAACTCCGAACCGTCAACGGCGATCAATAGTTTCATGGTCTTCTCCTGGGGGTTGGCAAGCTAGACAGTACGCTCGTTGCGCTTTTGCAGCAAGCGGGTATGCACCGAAGGGTCGACAAACTGCGCGACATCGCCGTGCAGTGTTGCAATCTCCCGTACCAAAGTGCTGGAGATGAACTGGTAGCGTGCATCGGGAGTCAAAAACACAGTGTCAACATCCGGCGCCAGCGCGCGGTTCATGCCGGCCAGTTGGGTCTCGTAATCAAAGTCGGTGACCGAGCGCACACCGCGCACCATAGCGCTGGCGTTTTGTGCCACTGCAAAGTCGCGCACCAAACCACTAAAGGGCTCAACCCGCACATTGCCCCAGGGCTTGACCACTTCGCGCACCATGTCCAGCCGCTCTTCCAGGCTAAACATGGTCTTTTTGTGGTGGGCCGTGGCCACGCCCACAATCAGCGTGCCAAACAGCCGGGCACCCCGGTATATCAAGTCTTGGTGCCCCAGCGTGATGGGGTCGAAGGTGCCAGGGTAAATGGCAATCACGGAAGACGACATGCTGGGCTCCTGGGCCGGTGGTGATCGGATTATGGGGCGCTGCCAACGCGCTGCAGCAGGTGCGCATGTACCGCCCCGGCCTTTAGGTGCCGAAACACCAAAAGCTGCATGGGCTGCAGCAAAGCATCGGTCCAGGCGGTGGGCGCCTCCAGGTAAATAAAACCGGCGGGCTTGACTGCCAGTGCAGCGGCCGTCAAGGCAGCTTCAAACAGCGTGCTGTCGAAGGGTGGGTCTATAAAAATAACGTCTTGGCTGTCTGGCGCCAGGTGGCGCAAGGCCGCCACACCCTCGCCACGCACCACACTCAGCGTTTGGGCTACGGGCTCAGGCAGCTCTAGCGCCAACAGTTGGGTGCGCACTTTGTGCAGTTGCGCGATCAGGGCGCTGTCTTGCTCTACCAGCATTACCTCTTTGGCACCGCGCGAGGCGGCTTCAAAGCCCAGCGCACCGGTGCCAGCAAAGGCGTCCACACAGCGCTGGCCCGACAGATCCTGGCCCAGCCAGTTGAATAGTGTCTCGCGCACCCGGTCGGGCGTGGGGCGCAGGCCCGGCTTGTCGGCCACCTGCAGTTGAATGCGTTTCCAATGCCCGCCAATGAGACGGATCTGGCCGGGCATGCCCCGCTTGACAGGGTGCTTGGCGGCAGGCTTCTTAGCGGCGCTAGAGCGCGAGGGGGATGGCTTGCTAGGTTTCTTCATTGGGCAAGCTTAATGCATGGGCAGGGCAGATCATTGGCTCTGAACAGACGGCCCCTGTAAGGCATCCGCACGCTGTGGTTTCATAGAATGCAGCATTCAAGGTTTGCCATTCATGTTCAGCTTCTTCAAGAAAAAAACGCCTCCCCCGCTTACACCGCCTGCCACACCACACCCCCCGGTGACCGCGGCGCCGACGGATCTCCCCCCAGTGACGGCTGCAACGGCTCCTGCTAGCACCTGGGGCAGCGGCTCCTTGATCGGCACTGCGCTGGTTACGCCCATTGAGATTCCGCTGCCCTCGGCCACCCCCCCCGAACGGCAAAAGTGGCTAGACAAGCTCAAGGCTGGCTTGGGCAAAACCGCCTCCAGCATTTCGGGTGCCTTTGGCGGCGCGCAAATTGATGAAGCGCTGTATGAAAAGCTCGAAGACGCGCTGCTGATGGCCGATGCGGGTGTTACGGCCACTGAATTTTTGATTGCGGAACTGCGTCGCACCGTCAAAGACAGCGGCATCACCCACCCGGTAGCACTCAAAAACGTGCTGACTGCGAAGCTGACCGACATGCTCAAGCCGCTGGAAAAGGCCCTGGTCATTGGCCAGCACCAGCCCACCGTCATCATGGTGGCGGGCGTGAATGGTGCGGGTAAAACCACGTCGATTGGCAAGCTGACCAAGCACCTGTCCACCAGCGGCGCCAGCGTGCTGCTGGCCGCGGCCGACACCTTCAGAGCCGCCGCGCGCGAGCAACTGGGCGTGTGGGCCGACCGCAATACCGTAGAGATCATCAGCCAAGAGGGCGCAGACCCCGCCGCCGTGAGCTTTGACGCCGTGAGCGCGGGCAAAGCGCGCGGCAAAGACGTAGTGTTGATTGACACCGCAGGCCGCCTGCCCACGCAGTTGCACCTGATGGAAGAGTTGAAGAAGATCAAGCGCGTCATTCAGAAGGCCGATGGTTCTGCGCCGCACGAAGTGCTGCTGGTAATTGACGGCAACACTGGCCAAAACGCAGTCATGCAGGTCAAAGCCTTTGACGATGCCCTAGGCCTCACTGGTCTGATTGTCACCAAGCTGGACGGTACCGCCAAGGGCGGCGTGCTGGCCGCCATCGCCCGCGAGCGGCCTATTCCGGTGTACTTCATTGGCGTGGGCGAGCAACTGGATGAGCTGGAGACTTTCAACGCCCGGGAGTTTGCGCAGGCGCTGCTGGCTTGACGGGTCAAACTTGAATATTTGCTATATTTTTGATAGCTACCTGAGCAATGAATACCCGGGCTACAGCCCAATTTGATGCTTAAATAGCGGGCCAAAAGGCCACGCCCACGCCTTCTAGAGCAACACCAGCCCCGCCACCCGCAGGTAGTGGCCCTCGCCATACACCGCAGTCTCTTCGCGGCAGGCATCCACCAGCTTGATGACGTGGTCGTCGTCTGAGGTCATAGCCGCTGCGATGACTTCGGGCCAGGTGTGTAACTGGGGCTCGGGTGCTATGGGCAACTCCTTGACACGCGCCGCCAGGTAGGCGGCCGTGATGGCACGCACCAACAGCGCTTGCACATCGCTGGCGCCGGCCAGCCAGGGAAGCAGCACGCGCACGGCACGCAGGCCAGTGATCATGTGCAAGACGGTAAAATTGGGGCCACCGGCATAGCGCTCGGCAGCCCACGCCGCCAGTCGCGCGACGCTAGCGCGTATATCGGTGGCAGGCTGCAAAGCAGCAGCCAAAACCCGGTACACCGGAGTTTGCGTTGCCAGCCCCATGCGGATGGAGATCAACGGCCCATCTCGGAAGCCACTGGGTGCCTCGCGCACCAGGCGCTGCGACCATGGGGCAAACGCCAACGCGGGGGCCACATGATCCGGCGCGGCCAGCGGCTGCCAGCGCCAGGCCCAATACGCCAGCGCTGCCGCCAGCTCGGGCACATGCCCCGTCTCTACCGCGTGGGCCGTGCGAATCAGCCCGTGAAACGCGGCTGCAGCCACCCCCGGCAGCAATGCTGGCAGCACGCTGCGTAGCGTGGCGTCCACCCCGTCACGCGCCAGCAGCGCGGCCATGGTGGCGTGCAATGCGGGGTAGGCATTTTCCTGACCCAACAAGGCCACCCAGTCACAGACTACTGCGCCGGGCGGCTCTGCAAGTCGGGAGCCAAAGCGCTGTGCATAGCGGTCATAAAACGCCTGCATGCGCGCTGGGCTGGCCCCCAAGCGGCACAGGGCATGCAAGGCCATGGGCACATGGCTGGTCAGTTGGTCTTGGTACTCCGCAGGCAAATGCAAGTGGGCATCCAGCAGGCCCAGCAAAGTCTCGGCGGATTCTGATGGCAATGGATGGTTCATGGGTTACACCATACGCCGGAACAATACCCCTGAGCCACACCCCAGCTCTCAAGCCGCATTAGCATCTCGCCCAGTTAATTTACCCATCCCGCAGCCAATCCCTCAATCCATTTCCCCAACCCACCCGAAAGTGCCCGCTATGAAATTACGCCTGCAAACCGCATTGACCGCAATCGCCCTGGCCGCCACAGCCGCCAGCGGCAGCGCCTGGGCCGAAGCGCCCATGGTCAAGACCCAAGCCCCGGGCTACTACCGCACGATGGTGGGCGACTTTGAAGTCACCGCCATCTCTGACGGCACTGTCAAGCTGCCCATGATCAAGCTGCTGACCAACGCCAAGCCGGAAGCTCTGGCCAAGGCACTCAAGGCCGGCTTTTTGAGCGAAACCGTAGAAACTTCGGTCAACAGCTACCTGATCAACACCGGCAGCAAGCTGGTTTTGATTGACACTGGCGCGGCGGGCCTGTTTGGCCCCACGCTGGGGAACTTGGTCGCGAATATGCAGGCCGCAGGCTACAAGCCAGAGCAGGTCGATGAAATCTACATCACCCACATGCACCCCGACCACGTGGGCGGGCTGATGGACAAGGCCACCATGGCTTTCCCAAATGCCACTTTGCGCATTGACAAGGCCGACACCGACTTCTGGCTCAGCGAAGCCAACCTGAAAGCCGCCCCCGAAGGCTCCAAAGGCTTCTTCCAGGGCGCCATGGCGTCAGTCAACCCCTACCTGGCGGCTGGCAAGCTCAAGACCTTCTCAGGCGGCACTGACCTGGTGCCTGGCGTGCGCGCAGTGTCTGCCTACGGCCATACCCCCGGCCACACCGTGTATGCAGTAGAAAGCAAGGGCGAAAAGCTGGTGCTGTGGGGCGACCTGCTGCACGTCGCTGCGGTGCAATTCAAGAACCCCAGCGTCACGATCCAGTTTGACTCCAACAACAAAAAAGCCGAAGCTGCGCGCCAAAAAGCATTTGCCGAAGCGGCCAAGAGCGGAACACTGATTGGCGTGACCCACGTCGCCTTCCCAGGCCTGGGCCATGTGGTCAAAGCCGCCGACGGCAAAGGCTACACCTGGGTTCCAGTGAACTACTCCTCACTCAAGTGAGTCTGCCCCGCTAGCCAACAACGCTAGCCAAACCGCAGCGGGGAGCAGCCCCGCATCATGGACAATGGGTGCCCGAGAATTCCCCTGACGCATCCACTGTCCATGACTACCCAGCCTACCGCCCTACTACCCCGCATCGAACTTGAATCTGGCCCCCAGCCCACCAGCGCGGTGATTTGGCTGCACGGCCTGGGTGCCGATGGCAACGACTTTGCCTCCATCGTTCCGCAGTTGGACTTGCGCGGCTGCCCTCCCATCCGCTTCATCTTTCCCCATGCGCCCAGCATGCCGGTCACCATCAACGGCGGCTATGTCATGCCCGCCTGGTACGACATCGTGGGGGCGAACCTGGTAGACCGCCAAGACGCTGCGGGCATTCAAAAGTCAGAGCAAGCCATCACTGCGCTGATTGACAACGAGGTGGCGAGAGGCATTCCTTACGAGCGCATTGTGCTGGCGGGCTTTAGCCAGGGCTGCGCAATGGCGCTGCACACGGCGCTGCGCCTGCCGCACCGCTTGGCCGGTGTGATGGCCTTGTCGGGCTACCTGCCGCTGGCCGACCGCTTTGCTACCGAACGCCACACGGCCAATGGCAAAACCCCCATCTTCATGGCGCATGGCACGCAAGACCCCGTGGTGGTTTTGCAGCGCGGTGAGGAGTCCCGCAATAGTCTGGCAGCACTGGGACACCCAGTGCAGTGGCACACCTACCCCATGCCACACAGCGTGCACCCGCAAGAAATTGCCGACATCGCCAAATTTTTGACCCAAGTATTGGGCCAAGCTGCGTGAGTAACACCGTGCATGCGGGCGCGCCGCGCCCTTTGGTTTTGGGCATCGACTTTGGCACCTCTAACTCCGCCGCTGCGCTGATGGATGCACATGGCGTGCTGCAAGTGATCCCGCTGGATGGCGCACGCGCCGAGATGCCCACCGCGCTTTTTTTCTCCATGGAGACGCACAGCGTGTTGTACGGCAGCGCCGCCATGCAGGCGTATTTAAGTGGCACCGAGGGCCGCTTGCTGCGGTCACTCAAAAGCTTGCTGGGCAGCGGCCTGATGGACGAGTACACCGCTGTGGGCGACCGCAGCATTCGCTTCTTCGACATCGTGGTGCTGTTTTTTAAAGAGCTTAAACGCCGCTGCGAAACGCATGTGGGCCAGCCCCTGACCCACGCGGTGTTGGGCCGCCCGGTGCACTTTGTGGATGACGATGCCCAGCGCGATATGCTGGCCCAAGAAGCCCTGGGTAAAGCGGCACTGGAAGCTGGCTTTACCCACATTACCTACCAGCTAGAGCCTATTGCTGCAGCGCTGGACTATGAACAACGCGTCGCGCACGAAACCACGGCCTTGGTGGTAGACATTGGCGGCGGTACGTCTGACTTCACTGTGATACGCCTGAACCCGGCGCGCAGTGCTTTAAGCGACCGCAGCGCCGACATCTTGGCCACCACCGGCGTGCACATTGGCGGCACGGATTTTGACCGCCTGCTGGACCTGAGCGCCGTGATGCCACTCTTGGGCTACAAGCACGTGGGCACTGGCGGGCGCATCGTACCCAACAGCGTGTTCTTTGACCTGAGCACCTGGCATCTGATTCATCAGGCTTACACGCGTAAAGCCATGCACTTTGCCAAAGAGCTGTGGACGGACTACACCGACCCCAGTCTGCACAGCCGCCTGATGCGGGTGCTTGAAGAACAATACGGCCACCGCCTGCTGAGCCACGTGGAGAACGCCAAAATTGCCTGCTCCATCAGCGGTGAAAGCGCCACAGTGGACCTGGGCTTTTTAGACGCCTCGCTCACGCCTCCACTTACGCCCGCAACTGTGCCGACACCTGCCCCCCGCATTGACGCCCAGCGCATGGAGGAAGCCCTGCACACCTCCATTGCCCAGGTGGTGCAATGCGCACAAGAGTGCGTTGCCGCTGCCGGGCTGAGCGGGGTGGACGCAGTCTACCTAACCGGCGGATCATCGGCCCTGCGCACCTTGATAGCGGCCCTGCGTAGCGCTATGCCTGAAGCCACCTTGGTGGAGGGCAACCGCTTTGGCGGTGTGGCGGCGGGCCTGGCCGTAGCCGGTGCGGCGCTGCAAATCTAAAACTAAAACTTAAAGCTGCTCTGGAGGAGCCCCATGACCCTGACAACCACCCCCCCTTGCGCGACGCCTTCCGCGCAGCCACCCCAACTGACCGTGTGGTATCCGCGTGGCGTGGCCGTGTTGGGCGCTGCGCTGGGCGGCCTGGGTGTGGTGATGTGGATTGCCGCCAACTGGGACACCCTGGGGCGCGCGGGCCACTTCGCACTGCTGCAGGGCCTGGTGCTGGTCATGGCGGTGGGGGCGGCACGCATGCCCGCGGCGCGCGCGCCTCTGGGGCTGATCGCGTTGCTGGGTATCGGCGCGCTTTTTGCCTACTTTGGCCAGACCTACCAAACCGGGGCCGACCCCTGGCAGTTGTTTGCGCTATGGGCAGCACTGGCCTTACCGCTGTGCTGGGGCGCGCGCTCGGATGTGCTGTGGGCGCCCTGGTCCCTGGTGGTAATGACGGGCCTATCGCTGTGGACGCACACCTACAGCGGCCACCGCTGGGGTGTGGAGGCCGACCAGCTCAGCGTGCATGTGATCGCCTGGTCGGCATGCTTGGGCTTGGCGGTGCTATTGAGCGCGCCCCTGAGCCGATTCACGGGTGCGGGTGTTTGGGGCTTTCGTACGGCGGTCACGCTGGCGGTGGCGGCCATCACACTCACCGCGCTGGGCGGCCTGTTTCACAAGCCGGTGCAGGCGCAGTTTGCCTTGGGCCTGTTGATATTGGCACTGGGCGTCGCGATGTTGAATGCCCGGGGTCTTTTCGATATTTTTGCCATCAGCACCGCAGCGCTAGGCATCAATACCCTGCTGGTGCTGGGTGTAGCCCGCTGGATGTTTGACGCGGGCGGTAGTGGCGACTGGATAGGCCGCTTCTTGGCAATGGGCTTGATTGCAGCGGGCTTACTGGCCGCCACTGTCAGCGGCATTTTGGCGTTGGCGCGCCACCACCAAGCTACCGGAGAAGCCGCATGAGCCCGGCGACCCATCGCCCCTGGCCCGTTGTCTTGCTGACCGCAGCAGGCGCGTGGCTGGCCGCTATTCCCCTGTTGATCGCCCTGGGCGCTTTGCTGGGCGACACGCTGACGCGGGGTGCTGCACCCTACATCGTGGGCGTGCTGGTGCTGGCCGGTGCGGTCACTGTCTTGCGCTCACGCGACCTGCCCCTGTTTTTAGAGCAGTTGGCCATTCCCGCGCTGCTGGTGGGAGGCGGCATGCTGGGCCTGGGCGTCACGCATGACATGCAGCAAGTGGGTGGCGCGCTGGTGCTGCTGGTTGCGGTGCTGGTCGTGGCCGCGGCCCTTCCACAAGCCTGGCTGCGCATCTTGCTGGGCGCGCTGGCGGCTGGCTTGTTGGGGGTGGCGCTGGTACCCGAGTCGCACTGGAGCAGGCTAGAGCATTCGGTACTTTGGGTCTTGCATGGCTTGTTGGCCGTGTGGCTGCTGGCCACGTATGCGCCACTGCGCAGTGACCGCATGCAGACACTGGTAGCACCACTGGCCCAAGGCTGGCTACTGGCCACTCTGTTGGCCCTGGCCTGGATGAGTGGCACCAGCTTTTTGGTGGCCGGAGTGACCGGTGGTAGCGCATTGGACCCCGTGGTCAACGAACTCACTCACCAGGGCCAAAACAGTTGGGTCAGCCGGGGCTTGCAAGGCCTGAGCTTAGCGTTGGTACTGGCGGCTGCAGCGTGGGGTGCGCACGCGTGGCCAGTGCTCAAAACGCCGTTGGCGATCGCTGTTGCGCTCATCGTGGCGGGGCTTGCCTGGTTTATGCCCGCCCTGGGCGCCGTGCTGCTGGCGCTGGTGGTGACCGCCCTCATGCACCGCTGGCTTTTATGCAGTACCTGCGCCTTGGCCGCAGCCTGGATTGTGGGGGCCTTTTACTACCAACTGAACTGGCCACTGGCCGACAAGGCCCTGCTGCTGGTGACGGCGGGTGCGCTATTGGGCGCGCTGGTATGGGTGGCGCACCTGCGCGGTGCAAGCAATGGCAATGACAATGGCAGGGACACTGGTTCCTGCGCGCAGGACAACCTGCATCTAGCGTCGGTCGTAACACCCACGCCCAATCCGTGGCTGGATGCCCGCACCTGGGCCCTGCTGGGCAGCGCCGCCCTGTGTCTTCTGGTCGCCAATGGCGCTATTTGGCAAAAGGAAAATCTCATCGCCCACGGCAAGCCCATGTACCTGCCCCTGGTACCGGTAGACCCCCGCTCGCTAATGCAGGGCGACTACATGCGCCTGCGCTTTGCCGCGCTGGCGGACAACACCCTGCCGCTGCTGTCTGATTTGGGCGGTAAGCGCCCCCACATGGTGGTGACATTGGACGCGCGCAACGTTGCCAGCATAGTGCGCGTGCACCGCACCGACACGCCCCTGGCCCCGGGCGAGATGCTGGTCGAACTCACCCCCAAAGATGGCAACTGGGTGGTGGTGACCGACGCATGGTTCTTTAAAGAGGGGGATGCTGCGCTGTGGCAGTCCGCCAAATTTGGTGAGTTCCGGGTGCTGCCCGATGGGCGCGCTTTGCTGGTGGGCCTGGCCGATGCGGATGTCAAGGGCATAGCGACACCGACACCCCAGCCATAAATTACTATCTTTTTTATAGCTAAATTGTTAGTAAAAACACGGGCTCCAGGCACTTTTTACTCATAAATTTCCAAATACAGTCGTCCTACCAGCACCGCTTGAACTACAGGTAATATGTTTCTGATGGATGCCTCCCACAATCCCAACCCGCGCACCTGGCACCAACTGCCCGGAGCGCCAGCTGCCGGCACTGTGGTCGGCCCACTGCACGGTTTTGCCGAAGATGTTGCCAGCCTAGTGACGCTGGCAGCCCAAGGTGACGCGGCCGAGGTAACTGGCGGCTTCAAACTGCTGGTGCTACGCACGGGCCCCGGGGTACACGCCTTCGCCAACCGCTGCGCGCATTTTGGCGTGCCGCTGGCCACCACACCCGAGCAACTCATCAGCACGCCGCTCAAAAGCTTGACCTGCAATGTGCACTACGCGCGCTACCGTTGGGCCGATGGTGCCTGCGAAGCCGGGGAGTGCAATGGCGAGGCACTGATCGCCGTACCCTTGGTCGTGCGACCCGATGGCATGGTCTGCGTGGCGCCGCCGCAGAGCGCTGGTTCATGAATGTCTCCAGGCTCGTGGTGCTGGCGCTTGGCGCGTTGGCGCTGCTGGTTTTTTTTGCCCTGGATCTGAATCGTTTTTTCAGTCTGGCCTATGTACAAGCCAGCCAAGCGCTGATGGTGCAGACGTATGCCGCTGATCCCTGGGGCACGCGGGCAGCGTTCTTCGCAACGTATGTGATCGTGGCGTCGCTGTCATTGCCCGGTGCTGTCATATTGATCCTAGCGGCTGGCGGAGTGTTCGGCTTTGGCTGGGGATTGCTGCTGGTGTCCTTTGCCTCCAGCATCGGAGCAACGGTGTCGTTTTTAGCGGCGCGCTTCGCGCTACGGGATATGGTGCAGGCCCGACTGGGAGCCCGCCTGGCCGATATCAACCACGGACTGCGACGCGATGGCGGAATGTATCTGTTGAGCCTGCGCCTGATTCCAGTGGTGCCATTTTTCCTGGTTAACTTGCTAATGGGGCTGACGCCGCTGCGCACCGGCACCTTCTACCTCTTTAGTCAACTGGGCATGCTGCCCAGCACTGCGGTGTATGTGAATGCCGGCCAAGAGTTGGCCAGCATTACCAGCCTTGGCGACGTGGCTAGCCCCGGTATATTGGCCGCGTTGGCTATGCTGGGCGTGCTGCCGCTGGTGGCCCACGCCCTGGCCAGCCGCTTCAGAAAACGACCCAAGGCAGGCTGCTAGCAGCACCCCCGCTGCCGTGGAACAATCCCGCCCATGACCGCCCCCACCTCAGCCGCCGCTCCTATGGCGGCACCCACACCACAGGCGCCTGGCCCGCGAAAGCTGCTGCTGCTGGGTGCGGGGCCGGCTCACATGCGCGTGCTGCGGTGCTGGGCCAATACGCCCCTCCCCGGGGTACAAATCACGCTGGTCACCAACCCAGCCGACGCTTGGTACGCACCCCGCGTGGCCGGTTTTGTGGCTGGACACTGGTCTGCCGAGGCCTGCCAATGGGCGCTGGAGCCGCAGGTACACCGCAGTGGCGTACATGGGTTGCGCGCCCATGTGCGCGCGCTCGACACCGATGCGCGTACGGTCCTGTTGGACGATGGCACGACCCTGAGCTTTGACTGGCTGTCCATCAACCTGCCAGGTGAGCAAAACCGCGAGTTCCTAGACGCCAGCATGCCCGGGGCCCGAGAACACGCACTCTTCGTGCACCCGCTGGCCACCTTTTGCACCCTATGGCCTCAGGTACTGGCCATGGCGCAGGCGCGGCCGCTGCGCTTTACCGTGGTGGGGGCGGGCTTGTCTGGCTGTGAAATCGCCATGGCCTTACAGCACCGCCTACCCCAAGCCAGAGTTACCCTGCTGACGGGGCTGCATCCACCGTTAGCCCGCTCTGCGCCGGCCCTGCAGGCGCGTGTGCTGCATGCCATGAAGAAGCGCAAGATCACAGTGCTGCAAGACCGTGCACTGGGCGTGACGGCTGACACCGTACGGCTGGGCTGCGGCGCGCTGTTAGCCAGTGATGTGACCGTGATGGCCACCGGCATACAACCACCAAACTGGTTGGCCCGCAGCGGGCTGGCGCAAGATGCGCAGGGGCGCTTGGCGCTGGACGAGTATCAGCGCTCCAACAGCCACCCCAACGTATTTGTGACTGGTGTCTTGGGCAGCAGCGGGCCGCAGTCCGAGTGGGGCGCTGTCGCACTGGCTGCGGGCACCAGTCTGGCACGTCATCTGGCCTGCAGCGTGGCCGGGCAGCCGTTGGTGGCTGCGCGTGCCCCGTCGCGCCCCCAGTCACGGGGCTGGCAAATAGTGACCTGTGGTGGGCGTAGCGCCATGGCCTGTGGGCAGGGCCAGGTGTACCAGGGCGCTTGGGTTTGGTGGCTGGCTCGCTGGCGCGATCAGCGGTGGCTCAGCCAACTGCAGCAGACACCGCCCTAGCCGCCAGCACGCAAATCTGCGACTATGGCGTTTTCGCATCGCACTCAGGGACGTCCACATGCATACTTCCGCCACTACACCTCAAGGCGTCGGCCCCGCCGCGCAACCGCGCAAGGTCGACCAACTGCTGGCCGTCTATGGCAGCAGCCACACCAACCCACGCAATGAGCGCATTCACTTCTTCGCCATACCGGCGATCATGTTCAGCTTGGTGGGCCTGATGTATGCGCTGCACCCCTGGGTAGCCTATGCCTTTATGGCAGCCAGCATGGTCTATTACGCACGCCTCTCGTTGGCATTTCTGGCCGCTATGGCGGTCGTCACACTACTCATGCTGGCTGGAGTGCAATTTCTGGCACAGCAAAGCGCACTGTGGCAGACCTGCGCGATATTATTTGTGACGGCCTGGGTTTTCCAATTCGTGGGCCACAAGATCGAAGGCAAGAAGCCCTCGTTCTTTGAAGACATTCAGTACCTGTGGGTTGGCCCACTGTTTGTCCTGCGCCAGCTGTTTGTCAAACTGGGCCTGCGCTGGTAAAGCCCATCTTCATGCTGTCAGTCACTGGCGGGGCCAAGCACACTGCGCGCTCCGGGCTGGGCTTTGCCCATGGCCTTGCTGCGACTGGCGGCGGCGACCTGCAATTTTTCTTGTAGGCTTCGACCTATTTACTTGTCACCAAGGTCAAAAACCATGCTTCTAAATGTCTTCCGCAACAGTGGCATCGCACTATGGGGCACTGTGGGTTGGGCATTATTTTCGCCACTGGCCCTAGCGCAGCCCCAAGAGAGCTTGCCACTCTGGGAGCTGGGGGCGTTTGCTACCGGTGTTTCTCAGCAGGCTTATCCGGGTGCGTCGCAGCGCATTGACCGGGCTTTGGCACTTCCCTTTTTGATCTATCGGGGAAAGTATTTCCGATCCGACCAAGGGACCGTGGGCCTCAGAGCGCTCAAAACGGACACTGTGGAAGTCGATGTCGGTTTCGGGGGCGCGTTCGGTGCGAATTCCGACGCTATCGACGCCCGCAAAGGGATGCCAAATCTGGGTACGCTGGTGGAGTTTGGTCCGCGCGTGAAGTGGAAACTGCCCCACCTATCGCAGAGAGCTTCCGACCCCGGACAATTCCGTGCTGAAGTGGCGTTGCGGGGCGTGTTTGACCTCAGTGATGGCTTTAAGGACAAGGGCATCACCCTGGAACCCGAGCTGATCTACGCGCACGCGGCACCCAACGGATGGCGCTACAGCACGGCGCTGGGCTTGGTGTTTGGCGACGAACGGCTTGCCGACACTTTTTACGGTGTGGCTCCGGTTTATGCCACGGCCGTACGCCCGGTATACCGCGCCAACGCGGGACTCATCGCGTCCCGACTTTCATTGAGCCTTAGCCGTAAGCTTTCACCGGAACTTCAAATTTTTGGATTTGCACGCCTGGCATCAGTCACTGGCGCGGCGAATCAAGCCAGCCCACTGGTTCGGCAAAATACCGGCGCCACGATTGGCCTGGGGCTCACCTACATTTTTGCGCGGTCTTCGCTATCGTCGACCGACTAAAGGCTCCCGCCACCATGAATTTTTACCGCCAAATCCTTTTTATCGCCCGCATTGAGGCCCGATTTTTTGTGCTGTACCCCAGGCTGCTGATAGCAGCACTGGCAGTGGCGCTGATTCCGGCGATCTACGCCATCATTTACCTCTCCAGCGTATGGGACCCCGCCGCCCACACCGGGGCCCTCCAGGTTGCCATAGTCAACTTGGACGCCACCATCACCTACCGCGAGCTTGACTTCAACATTGGCAACGAGGTGGTTAAACGCCTGAAATCCACGGGCACTTTTGGCTACCAAGACTTTGCTGACGAAGCCCAAGCGCGCAAGGGTGTACGCCAGGGCAAGCTAGCGTTCGCGCTGATCATTCCGGCCGACTTCAGCTCCAACGCGCTGCCCGGAGCCCAGGCGGGTGCGGGCAAGCTGGTGATATATACCTCAGAGGGCAATAACTACGAAACGGCAGGTTTGGCGCGTCGCTTTGCCGGCGACTTGGGTCATGCAGTCAACGAAAGCCTGAACGAGCGGCGATGGGCACTGGTGCTGAACAGCGCCGCTGGATCGGAGCGCAGTGTGAGCCGCCTGCGCGAGGGCGCCGAGCAACTGCGCAAAGGCGCCAGCGAGCTGAGCGATGGCGCCAGCCAAAATGCCCATGGCGCGCGGTCCGTGTCAGGCGGGGCTCGCAAGGTGAATGATGGCGTAGAGCAGTTGACCGACGGCGTAAGA
This sequence comes from Rhodoferax sp., assembly GCA_046595515.1. GTDB lineage: Bacteria > Pseudomonadota > Gammaproteobacteria > Burkholderiales > Burkholderiaceae_C > Allorhodoferax. The sequence continues at coordinate 31,290 of JBKJOV010000037.1, forward strand.
CAGCTGGGCGCGGGCTTACGCACCATGGATGCAAAACGCCCACGCAACACCGAAATTGACCGGCTCAAGTCTGGTGCAGAGGCGCTCGCCGCTGGACACACGGAACTGACGCATGGCATTGACGAGCTGCAAGCGGGTGGCAACCGGCTGCAAGCCGGCATCACTGGCTTCCGCGATGAAGCCCGTAACAGCCTGTTTGTGCCGGGCAGCGTTGCCGACGGACTAGGCCAGCTCACTGAAGGCATGACGCAACTAACCTCTGGGTTGCAACAGGCTAGCAGTGCACAGCAAAAGCTGGCGGACGGTGCCAAACAGCTCAACAGCGGCGTTGGCAGCATGACCACGGGCGTTCGCGCACTGTCTAACGGCATCCACTCCGCCGCGACAAAGCTGCCCGAGGACAGCCAACTCGATACCTTGTCGCGTGGCACAGAGGACCTCACGCGCGGTACCAGTGCGCTGGCTGAGGGAGCACAAAAGCTCAAAGCTGGCACTTTACGCTTACAGGCGGGTATCGACTTGCTGGTGAATTCTTTGCCCGGCGAGATTCAGCCTTTGGGCGGCAGTGCCCAGGGCCTGGCAAATTCGGTACAACCCGCAGTAGAAGTGCACGCGGCAGTACAAAACAACGGCAGCGGATTCGCCCCCAACGTGGTGCCCGGCGCGTTGTGGTTGGGTGCAGGTATTGCCGCATTTTTAATTCATGTGCGGGTGCTACCGCGCAAAGCGAAGTCGTTTTCGCGCCCGGCACAGATGATCGGCAAACTGCTGATCCCCGGCGCGGTGGTGCTGTTGCAGGCGGCCTTGGTGTTGCTAACTTTGCTATTTATCCTGAAAATTCATGTGGTGAGTCTGGGTCCATTGGCGCTGACTTTGGGCGTAGCAGCACTCACTTTTCTGATCATGGTGTATGCCCTAACCCACGCTTTTGGGGATGCTGGCAAAGCGCTGGCCATGGTTTTTCTGGCGGTGCAGTTGTCGTCATCGGGCGGCATCCTGCCGGTGGAGCTGAGCGGCGGCTTGTTTGCCAACATCAGCCCTTGGCTACCGCTGACCTGGGTGGTTCAGGCCATCAAAGCGAGCCTATTTGGCGCGTACGACGGTCGTTGGCAAATACCCCTGGCTTGGGTAGCCACTGCAGGCTCGGCCGTAGCGTTGCTAGCGTGTTACCTAGGGCGCTGGCGCTATGTGCGCACCGCCGATGTGCGTCCGGCAGTGAGCTTTTAGCTAACCGTAGAGTCAACTTCCACGCGGTTACGGCCATGTCGTTTGGCCTCGTACATGGCGGCATCGGCCCGACGCACAAGGTCATCCAATCGCTCTTCAGGCCCGAGCAAAGCAACGCCAAAACTGGCGGTCAGAGACAGTGTCTTTCCATGTACCTCAAGCTTGGAGCGCATCAGGGCCAGACGCATGCGGTTGGCAGCGTCCGCCGCGCCTTTGAGGTCGGTGTTGGGCATCAGCACCAGAAACTCCTCGCCGCCAAACCGGCCCAACGCATCAACGCTGCGTTGTAAGTCGGCAATGAGTCGCACCGTATGCTTCAACGCGGCATCCCCAGCTTCATGGCCGTATTCGTCATTGATACGTTTGAAGTGGTCCAGATCGAAAAATACGCAGGCCAGTGGCTCTCCGCTGCGGTGGTTACGGTCCAGTTCGATCTTCATGCGCTGCTCCAACGAACGCCGGTTCAGGCACCCGGTCAGATAGTCCATCTCCGCCAGCGAGCGAATGCGCATCAGCAAGCGGCCGGTGGCCAGCGTGGCCAACGCAATGTTGGACAGCAACAAAAAGAACACCATGGCCCACAAGAAGAACACCGGATTTTCAACTGCCGCTACGCCATGGCCACCAAAAACGGCCGCGCTCAATACCTGCAGTGTGCGGGCAACTAACACCAGCCCCATCAAGGCAAACGGCGCACTGACCCCCAGGCGTGCCACACTGGGAAAAACGTCCGGGTCCAGGCCGCGCATACCGTCCATAAAGGCGGTAAACGCATACCAGGCTGCAGTGCCATACAGGGCTAACGCCATCACCGTGAAAGAGCTGGGTGCGGGAGCAAACGGTGCAGTCACCACGACCGCCAAAATCCAGGGCAGTGCCGAGTGCAAGGCGGGAGGCCGATCAGCATCCACCAAATGCAGCAGCCCACGGTGCAAGTACGCGAAGCCTGCCATGATGGCCCAGTCCGCCACCTGGTAATACAAGTAGCCCGGCTCCGCTGTGCGCACACCAGCCAACGCCACGCCGCCCACCATAAACACATTGGCCATCACGAACAGCCGGGACGCGCGGGGCGTTGTGCCAATGAAAACGGCCATGAATGCCCAAGCCAACGCAAAAATCAGCCCGACAATCGTGGTGAACTGCAGAAGGGTTTGCTGAACCGGGTGCATGGGCGGTAGCGGCAGGCAGAAGCGAAAAGTGCTTTCATCCTAACCGCAATCCCTGCGGCAGCGATAAAACGTGGGGTGCCGACGGTTGCAGCGCACTGTTCCACACAGCACTTTACACGGGCTTTTCATTGGCCGGTCGGCGCAAAGGCGGCTGCGCCAGTTATGGATACATGGAGCTGTTCCATGACTTGACCCACTGGAGATTTACATGAATATCAAAGCTTTGATCACTACCGTCGCGCTGACTATGAGCGCGGTTGCTATGGCGCAAGCGCCCGCTGGCGGCTCCGCAACACCTCGCTTAGATAAGCGAGAGGCCAACCAACAGCAACGAATCGACCAAGGCGTCGCGTCGGGCCAATTGACTGCCAAAGAGACGAATAACCTCGACAAACGTGAAGCCAAACTTGCCGCTAACGAAGCAGCGGCCAAAGCAGATGGCAAGTTGACCCATGCCGAGCGCCGCAAACTTGCCCACGAAGCCAACCGCGACAGCCGAGCCATTTACCGACAGAAACACGACAAGCAAACTGCTGTGCCTGCTGGCAAATAGCGCGACTCTGATCGACCCGTGGCGCTAGCGAGGCTCGATACGCAGCACGCGGCCGTCGTCGGTGCTGGCCCATAGCGCTCCATCGGGCCCTTGCACCAGGCTGCGCCAGCGTGCACGCGGCACGTCAGCAGATGAAACCGTAGTAGCCATGCCGGCATCGCTCAAGGTCAACAGATCGAGGCGTTGGTCGCGCATCAGCCCCACCGCAAGCACGCCGTTCCAGGCTTTCCACTGCGAACCACGAAGAAACTCGGCAGGCCCCATTCCTTGGGACCTGCCTTGGTTGGTCCATGCGGGCGTCAAAGCTTTGGGAAAGCGCTGCGTGTCGGTCATTGGCATGGTGCGCGGGTTGCCCGCGTAGCCACAGTAGCCGTCAACGCAATCCAAATCGGGTCGGTCACGCGGGTCCCAGCCAGCGTTACCGCCTGCGGCCAGTGGCGTCACTTCGTCGGTATGGTTGGGCCCATGCTCGGCCGCAAAGGCTTGGCCGGCACCCGGCTGGCCCGCAGGCCGGAAGGCCAGTCCTTGCGGATTGCGGTGGCCATAACTGTAGATGCGCGGATCAAAACCCACTGGGGCGTTGTTGTCTGGCGCTGCTGCGCCATTGCGGTCCACGCGAAGCACCTTGCCACCCAAGCGTTTGGGGTCTTGCGGCAGCGTGGGGTTGTGGTTGTCGCCGGTGGTAATCCAGAGGTAGCCGTCGGGCCCAAAACGCAGCCGTCCTCCGCTGTGCGCGCCCTGACCGCCCAGGTGTGCAGCCTCTTTGAATGCTATATCTTTCACGATATCGACACGATCGGTCACCGCCGACCAGTCGTCGGAAACCTTCGCGCGAATCACACGATTGGTACGGGGATTGGTCGATAAATTGGACGCGCTAAAAACATAGACGAAGCGCCGGCCCTGCGCAAATTCAGGGTCCAACGCGACCCCATGCACCCCGCTCTGGCTCTGGCAAAAAAGGTCCTGACTGTGAAGTTTGTAATCGGCGGAATTACCCAACAATTTCACTACGCGGCCGTCACGCAAGCGCACCGACAAGCCATGGCACTTCTCGGTAAAAAACATGGCGCCGTCGGGCGCAAACGCCAGGTCCCAAGGTCCACGCAAGTCCGCCATCACGGTCGTCACAGAGAGCGTTGGTGCGGCCGCTTGGGCACGCGCGGCATCAGGTATCGAACTAAAACAGAGGCCTATTGCCAAAATACCGAAGTGCATTGATCTACGGCTGAGGAAGTGTTGGGGTGCGCGCATCGTCATGGGTTGATAGAACATTCAAGATTGGGAGACCTCATCCTACTAGGCCGCTGGGTGACATTGCAACTACCCCCAAAAGACCGCCCCTGCGTCTTGCTGCGGTTAGCTTCAACATTGCCGCAACAGTACCTCGCACCCCCGCCGTGCCACCCAGGGCCTTGAAATAGTGCCAAATGGCATTATCATTAGCACTCGTCGGACTTGAGTGCTAACAGAGCATTCATTCCGCAAGTTAATACTCACTAACATCAAAGTTCGTGTTTTTTGTTTCAAAACCCAAGGAGATCTTATGAAACTGCGTCCTCTGGCAGACCGCGTGATTGTTAAACGCGTCGAAAGCGAAACCAAGACTGCCTCCGGCATCTACATCCCTGACAACGCTGCTGAAAAGCCAGACCAAGGCGAAGTACTGGCCGTAGGCCCCGGCAAGACCAATGACAAGGGCGAGACAAAAGCACTGACTGTCAAAGTCGGTGACCGCGTATTGTTCGGCAAGTACAGTGGCCAGACTGTCAAAGTGGACGGCGACGAGCTACTGGTCATGAAAGAAGACGACCTCTTCGCTGTTGTCGAGAAATAAAGCTACTGCGCAGGCGCAATGCGTCGTTGCGCGGTGCTCGCAATCCTCACGTACAAAAGTACGTTCCGGTTGCTGTGCTCCGTGCGCCTAGCCTGACACCTGCTCGCTTCGCTTTCTTCCCCAACAACAAGTTTTGTATATTTTTGAAATTATTGGAGTCATAACATGGCAGCAAAAGACGTAATTTTCGGCGGCGAAGCCCGCGCACGCATGGTTGAAGGCGTGAACATTTTGGCCAACGCGGTCAAAGTAACCCTGGGCCCTAAAGGCCGTAACGTGGTTCTGGAGCGTTCTTTCGGCGCCCCCACCGTGACCAAGGACGGTGTGTCCGTGGCCAAGGAAATCGAACTCAAAGACAAGCTGCAAAACATGGGTGCGCAGATGGTCAAGGAAGTCGCTTCCAAGACCTCTGACATCGCTGGCGACGGCACGACCACGGCTACTGTGCTGGCCCAGGCCATCGTGCACGAAGGCATGAAGTACGTGGCTGCTGGCATGAACCCCATGGACCTGAAGCGCGGTATCGACAAGGCTGTGACAGCCCTGGTTGCCGAGCTGAAGAAGGCCTCTAAAGCCACTACAACTTCCAAAGAAATCGCCCAAGTCGGTTCCATCTCCGCGAACAGCGACGAGACTATCGGCAAGATCATTGCTGATGCGATGGACAAAGTCGGCAAAGAAGGCGTGATCACTGTGGAAGACGGCAAGAGCCTGGAATCCGAACTCGAAGTGGTTGAAGGCATGCAGTTTGACCGCGGCTACCTGTCGCCTTACTTCATCAACAACCCAGAGAAGCAAGCTGCTTTGCTGGACAACCCGTTTGTGTTGTTGTTCGACAAAAAGATCAGCAACATCCGTGACCTGCTGCCGACCCTGGAGCAAGTTGCTAAAGCTGGCCGTCCTCTGCTGATCATTGCTGAAGATGTCGATGGCGAAGCCCTGGCAACTTTGGTGGTCAACACCCTGCGCGGCATCTTGAAGGTTGTGGCTGTCAAGGCTCCAGGCTTTGGTGACCGTCGCAAGGCGATGTTGGAAGACATCGCCATCTTGACCGGCGGCAAAGTGATTGCTGAAGAAATCGGTCTGTCGCTGGAAAAAGTGACTTTGGCTGACTTGGGCACCGCCAAGCGCATCGAAGTCAGCAAAGAAAACACCATCATCATCGATGGTGCTGGCCCCGCTGCAGACATCGAAGCCCGCGTCAAGCAAGTGCGCGTTCAGATCGAAGAAGCGACCAGCGACTACGACCGTGAAAAACTGCAAGAGCGCGTGGCCAAGTTGGCTGGCGGTGTTGCGGTGATCAAGGTCGGCGCTGCCACCGAAGTCGAAATGAAAGAGAAAAAAGCCCGCGTAGAAGATGCATTGCATGCTACCCGCGCTGCCGTGGAAGAAGGTATTGTGGCTGGCGGCGGTGTGGCACTGTTGCGCGCCAAGCAAACCGCTGGCGTCATCAAAGGCGACAACGCTGACCAAGACGCCGGCATCAAGCTGGTGATGAAGGCCATCGAAGCGCCTCTGCGCGAGATCGTGTACAACGCCGGTGGCGAAGCCTCTGTGGTTGTAGCTGCGGTCATGGCTGGCAAAGGCAACTACGGCTTTAACGCCGCCAACGACACCTATGGCGACATGATCGACATGGGTATCCTGGACCCCACCAAAGTGACCCGCACTGCACTGCAAAACGCAGCGTCCGTGGCTTCTTTGATGTTGACCACTGAGTGCATGGTGTCTGAGTCTCCGAAGGCGGAGTCGGGCGGCGGCGGTATGCCAGACATGGGCGGCATGGGTGGCATGGGTGGCATGGGCATGTAATTGCGCCTAGTGTCTGGGGGTGTACGCCCTCAGCCTGCCTGCGTAAAAAAACCCCGCAAGGTGCGAACCTTGCGGGGTTTTTTCTTTGCGTCTATTTCGGCACGCGTTGCGGTGGCAATAGCCTTTCACATTCCAGCTTCACTGCGGCGTAGCATTCACAAACGCGCTGTTCCAGCTTGGCCCGATCTACCAAGCTTATGCTGCCGCGGCCGCAGACAATTAAGCCGTCCTTTTGCAGACCACCGGCAGTCACTGTCACGCTCTCACGCCGAACGCCCAGCAGGTGTGAAATCTGCTCCTGGGTGATAGCGATTTTGTCGTCCTGCAGGCGGTCGCGGCTCGTCAGCAACCAGCGACAAAACTGCTGCTCTACCGAATGGTGTTGGTTGCACACCGCGGTTTGCGAGGTCTGGCAGATTAAAGCCTGGGTATACAACAGTGCCAGGTGCTGAAGCTGACCACCCAGCGCAAATTCACGCTTCATCACCTTGCGGCTGAGGCGGTAGGCCTCGCCTGCGCTTTGAACTTCGGTGCTGGTGGGCATACTCTCACCGCCCATGTAAATGGAGATACCGACCATGCCTTCGTTCCCCACCAGCGCGATCTCGCTGGAAGAACCATCCTCCAACGCATAAATCAGCGAAACAATACCCGAGGTGGGAAAGTGCAGGTAATTCACATGGTCGCCCGACTCGGACATCGTCCAGCCGCGCGGCATGGGCACGAGGTGCAGGTCGGGCAACAGCCGTTGATAGTCAGCGGCCGGGAGCGCAGCGAGTATCTGGTTGAGGCGCGGATCGGGCACAGGTTGGGGAGTTGTACTCACAGCAGGCTCTCTGAAGGGTTGATATCCGGCATACGGATAGGGATGAACCCGATATCAGCAAAGGATGCCGCAGGTAGCTTGCGTTGAATACAAGCCCTGTTGATCATACGCGCAGGCTTCTGGCATGTGGCAGTTATGGCAGTGCCAGACGCCCGCTACGCAGGCAAGGTGACGTGCCGCAAGGTGCGACGCAATGCCGCCTTTAAAGCTACGGGCTGGGTTTGGGTGATGCGCACTGCGGGGGTATCGTGCCAATGGGCACAGCGTGCAATAGCGTGTGCTATAGCCGTAATCTGTTCGGGTGTCCATCGGATACCCGGCTGGGTGTGCAAGGCTTTGACTTCAAACACGCCGTCTGCGCGGTGGGCTTTAGCATCCAGGCGGCCGATCAGCTCACCGCAGCACAAGATGGGCAGCACAAAGTAGCCATGGATCCGTTTAGGTTCCGGCGTGTAGCACTCCAGGCGGTAGTCGAATCCAAACAAGGTGGAGCCGCGTTCACGGTCCCACACTACGGGATCAAAAGGGGACAGCAGCGCGGTGTGCGTGGCGACTAGCGCGCCCGCAAGCGCCTTCTTCAGCAGCGCCTTGTTTTGCGGATGCACATAGACGGGAGCATCCCAGCCGTCCACCGCCACGCGCAGCAAGGTGCCCTCTTCCACCAGTGCATCCAGGTCCGCGTCCTTGAGACGGGGCTTGAGCCGAAAGTAGTCGTTCACCCAGCGCGCCTGCGTCATGCCCAAAGCAGCAACCGATTGCAAAATGAACTGGCGCCGCAAGGCCGTGGCGTCGGTAACCGTCGATGCGGCGGTCCCCCGCGCGGCCATTTCAGCGGCCAAAGCGGCGGGGGCTACCCTATGGCTGAGGTCATACACCCGGTGAAAATTTTCGCGCCGCGCCACCATCAACTCCCCCGTGGCAAATAGCGCCTCCAACCAGCGCTTCTCGTCCTTCCAGCCCCACCACGCTCCGCCCCCACCGGCCTTGCGTTCAAAGTCCGACGACTTCACCGGGCCCCGAGCATCAATATGCGCCAGCAGCTTGTCCAAATGCGCACGCTGCTGCTGTTGCGTACGCTGCGCATTGGCCAGCCCCCAGTGACGGGGCGTGGCTTGGTTGTAGCCCCGATGCGCGAGCAAATCGGCCACCGGCGCAAAGCAGGCCTCGTGCGCCCAGGTCTCAAAAATATGGCCTTGCGCCAGTGCTTCGTCCAGCCAGTGCCGCGGATACTGCCCCAAACGCGAAAATAACACGAGATAGGGGCTGCGCGAAACCACGTGGATCGTGTCGATCTGCAGCAACTGCATTTGTGCAATGCATTGGCGCAAAGCCAGTGGCGTGGCGGCTTTAGCGGGTGGGGTGAGCAAGCCCTGGGCAGCGAGGTGCAGGGCGCGGGCTTGGGCAAGTGACAGTGTTAACAAGGGCATGAGTGCTTGTTCAATAGTGAAAGCGACAAGGCGTCAAGGCGGACTGGCCGAGGTCACAACAACATCAAACGCGCAAAAGCGCCAACAAACCCGCAGTAGACCCATCCAACCCCGACACATCGCCCGACACCAGCCGAGGCTCAATATCCTTAGCCAGCACCTTGCCCAGCTCCACCCCCCACTGATCAAAACTGTTGATGCCCCACATCGATCCGCTCACAAAAACCCGGTGCTCCTGCAGCGCAATCAAAGCCCCCAAAGAAGTAGGCGTCAAATCATCCAACAGCAAAAACGTGCTGGGTCGGTTACCGGGGAAATTTTTATGCCCCCCAACGTCGCTCTTGCCCACCATCAAAGCCTGTGCCTGCGCCAGCACATTGGCCAGCAGCATCGGGTGGTGGCCTGGCAAATCGTGGCGCGCCTTTTTCACTGCCACAAACTCCACCGGCACCACATCGGTCCCCTGGTGCAACATCTGAAAGTAAGCGTGCTGCCCATTCGTGCCCGGCTCACCCCACAGCGCGGGCGACGTGGCGTAGGGCAAGGGTTGACCATCGATGTCCACCTGCTTGCCGTTACTTTCCATCTCCAACTGCTGCAAGTAGGCGGGGTAACGCTTGAGCGCGCTGTGGTACGGGGCAATGCTGCGACTGGTGAAGCCATGAAAATTGCGGTACCAGATATCCAGCAGGGCTAGGCGCACCGGCAAATTCGACTCCAGCGGTGCGGTACGAAAGTGCTCATCCATGGCATGTGCACCGGCTAGAAATGCACGAAACCCCTGCGCACCAATAGCAATGGCCAGCGGCAGCCCGATGGCCGACCACAGCGAATAGCGCCCGCCCACCCAGTCCCAGAAGCCAAAGGTGGTGTCAATGCCAAAGGCTTGAGCCGCTGGAACATTTGTAGTCAGCGCTGCGAAGTGCCGTGCTGTATCGGTGCCACCCTGCGCCTCAAACCAGGCTTTGGCCGAGCGGGCGTTGGTCATGGTCTCAATGGTGGTGAAGGTCTTGCTGGCTATGAGGAACAGCGTGCTGCTTGGTTTTAGCTGCCTGAGCGTCGCAGCCAGTTCGTGGCCATCTACATTGCTCACAAAGTGCAGACGCTTGCCCGACGTGGCGAATGCATCCAGCGCCAGCACGGCCATCTGTGGCCCCAGATCGGAGCCACCGATTCCGATATTGACCACATCCGTGATGGCAGCATCAGCCCGCACGGACTCCGCAAACGCTAACATCGCGTCCAGGGTAGCGTGCACTTTAGGCAACTCATTTGCTATCTTTTTTATAGCTACTTCATCATTGTTTACGCCGGGCAGAGCAGAATTTCGTAACAAAACATGCCAAACTTCACGGTTTTCGGTGGTATTGATGCCCGTGCCGTCAAACATGGCGTTGCGGTGCGCCTCCAAGCCGCACTGGCGGGCCAAATCCAATAGCAGTGACTCGGTGGCGGCATCCCAGCGGTTCTTGGACAGGTCAGCAAATACATGGGGAGCGCATTGGCTCAAGGTGGCGAACCGCTGGGTGTCGGATGCAAAGGCTTGCCGCGCATCGAAGCTGTAGCCAGTGGTTTGGTAATGCGCCTGCAGCGCAGCCCAAGCGGGTGTGCGGTCGCAGCGGGGGTGGTCAGAACGGAGGAAGCTCATGGGGCCAATCTACGTCAGGCGGCTAACAACAGCTTTTCCAGCTTCACGGCATCCACGCAGAAAGCGCGAATGCCCTCTGCCAGCTTCTCGGTCGCCATGGCGTCATTGTTCAGCGCCAGGCGGAAGCTGCCTTCGTCCAACGAAACATGCTCCAGCGGCAGGCGCTTGGCGGCTTCTGCATCCAGCGCCCGCGGCAGCGGCGTTTGGGTGGCTGCCAGCGTGGCCAGCAGGTCAGGGCTGATGGTCAGCAGATCGCACCCCGCCAGCGCCGTGATCTGCCCTACGTTGCGAAAGCTCGCGCCCATCACTTCGGTAGCAATACCAAATTTCTTGTAGTAATTGAAAATTTGCGTGACGGACTGCACACCAGGGTCGTTAGCACCTGCGCGCTCGGCCTCCACCCAAGTCGCTCCCGCCGACTTTTTGTACCAATCGTAAATACGTCCCACGAAGGGCGATATCAGTTGCACCTTGGCCTGGCCGCAGGCTACCGCCTGGCAAAACGAGAACAGCAGCGTCAAGTTGGTGTGAATGCCTTTGCGCTCCAGTTGCTGCGCCGCCTGGATGCCCTCCCAAGTGGCTGCCACCTTGATCAGGATGCGGTCAATATGAATGCCCTGGGCTTGGTACAGCTCAACCAGGCGCTCACCACGGGCCACCGTGGCAGAGGTGTCAAAGCTCAAGCGAGCATCCACTTCGGTCGATACACGGCCGGGGATGAGTGACAAAATTTCGCAGCCAAAACGCACCAACAGGCGGTCCATGATTTCGTCCAATGGGCGGCCGCGGAACTGCTCAACCGCCTGCTGAAGCAACGGCGCATAGTCGGGCATCTGCACGGCTTTCAGAATCAGCGAGGGGTTGGTCGTGGCATCTTGGGGCTTGAACGCCCCAAGCTGTTTGAAATCCCCTGTGTCGGCGACAACGGTGGTGTGGAGCTTGAGGGCGTCGAGTTGGTTCATGGTGTAATTTTCGGAGGCTAAAGCCAGTGACAAGTTAAAAATTAATGGTTCGTGGGAATTCTCGCTTGAATTATCAATGAAACAAAGTTACATTAATGCGTCTTATTTTATGTAACTTCGAATCATGAGTTTTGATCTCGTTTTGTTTGGTGGCACGGGCGATTTGGCATGGCGCAAGCTCATGCCAGCCTTGTTTCAGGCGTTCCGGCATGGAACTTTGCCGGAGGGTGGCCGCATCATTGGCGTTGGACGTGACGACATGAGCCACGACCAATACCGCGCATTGATCCAGTCACGGTTTGACAAAGTGGACTTGGCCAAGCGCCCCAGCGCCGAAGAGTTCGCCCGCTTTGCCGCGATCCTGGAATTCGTGCGTATGGATCTGTCCAAACCCGAAGACTACGCCAGCCTGGCAGCCAGCCTGCAGGACCGCAATGCCAACACAGTGGTCATGTATGTGGCTACCGCGCCTTCGCTGTTCACCACCGTCTGCGAGCAATTGGCCGCGTCGGGCCTGAACACGGCCAAGACCCGCGTAGTGCTCGAAAAGCCTTTGGGCCACGATCTGGCTTCCAACCGCGCCATCAACCACACTGTGCGGCAGTTCTTTGATGAGAAGCAGGTGTTCCGCATCGACCACTATTTGGGCAAGCCCGCGGTGCAAAACCTTTTTGCCTTGCGTTTTGGCAATGCGCTGTTTGAGCCGCTGTGGCGCCGGGAGCACATCGCCAACATCCAGATCACCATTGCCGAGGACCTGGGTGTTGAGAGCCGTGGTGCGTTTTATGAAACCACAGGCGCGCTGCGTGACATGGTGCAAAACCACGCGCTGCAATTGCTGTGCGCCATTGGCATGGAGCCGCCTATCAACGCGCATGCAGATGCCATCCGCGACGAGAAGCTCAAGGTGCTGCGTTCGCTCAAACCCTGGACACAAGAGTCACTGACGCAGGATGTGGTTCGCGGCCAATATGCCAGCGGTACCAGCGGCGGCACCAAAGTACCCGGCTACCGTGAGGAAACGGGTGTCAACCCGAACAGCAATACCGAAACCTTTGTTGCGCTGCGTACCGAGATTGCCAACTGGCGCTGGGCCGGCGTGCCGTTTTACATCCGTACCGGCAAACGCTTGGCGGGGCGTGATGCGCGCATTGTCATCAACTTCCGCCCCACACCGCACGCTATCTTTAGTTCCAACAGCGATCTGGCCAACCGCCTCGTGATAAACCTGCAACCCAAGGACGGCCTGGAGTTGCATCTGCTGGCACAGGGCCAAAACAACCGCCAGTCGCGCGCTGTAGCGGCCCAGGCGCTAGCGCCCGTACAACTGGATCTGGACTTTGACAAGCGCTTTGGCTCAGAGCGTGTCGGTGCCTACGAGCGCCTGCTACTCGACGTGATCGACGGCCGCCTGAATCTGTTTGTGCGCAGCGATGAGCAAGAGGAAGCCTGGCGCTGGGTCGAACCCATCCTCAACCATTGGGCGAATGACAGCCAAGGCCCGCGCCAGTATGCATCCGGTACCTGGGGGCCTAGCGCCTCCAGCGCGATGATTGCCCGCGACGGCTTTTGTTGGTCTGAGGAATCCTGAACATGGCTTCCACGCTGCGCCGTAATGCGGGCCGCTGCCCTCCGGTTGGGCCCCCACGCCTTGGGTTATCCAGGCGGCTTTCGACTTTTTCTCAATAGGTGCATCTATGCTAGACCGAATCAAAGCGGCCCTCCCCTCATTGGCCCCTGCAGAGCAACGGGTGGGCAAGCTTTGCTTGGCTGATCCGCGTTTGTTTGCCAACTTGCCCGTCAGCGAACTGGCGGATCGCTCCCATGTGAGTAAACCCACGGTAGTCCGGTTTTGCCGCAGCGTAGGCTACGATGGCTTGTCGGATTTCAAACTCAAATTGGCTGGTACGGTAAACGAAGGTGTGCCGTTTATTCACCGTAGCGTCGACGCGGATGATAAGACCTCGGACATCATGGTGAAGGTCATCGACAACACGGTCGCTGCGTTCTTAAAATACCGCAATGAAGCCAGCAGCATCGCGCTGGAAAAAGCCGTACTGGCTTTGGTCGACTCTTACCGGGCGGGTAAGCGGATTCAATTCTTTGGAGTGGGCAACTCAGGTATCGTCGCCCAAGATGCCCAGCACAAATTTTTCCGCCTAGGGATCAACACTACTGCGTTTAGCGACGGGCACATGCAAGTCATGAGCGCCTCTATTTTAGGACCCGGCGACTGCGTGGTGGTCATCAGCAACTCTGGCCGTACCCGAGATCTGATGGACGCCTGCGACATCGCCCGTAAAAACGGTGCAACCACTATTGTCATCACAGCCAGTGGCTCTCCCCTGGCCAGTGCAGGCCACATTCATTTGAGCGCGGATCACCCAGAAGGTTTTGACAAATACAGCCCCATGGTTTCACGGCTGTTACATCTGATGATCATCGACATTCTGGCCACCTGTGTCGCCCTGCGCATCGGCGGTGATACGCTCCAACCCATGCTCCGAGAAATGAAGCACAACCTGCGCAACAAGCGTTACGCCTAAACGCAGTAACAAAAAACCCCGCAGCTCACGCTGCGGGGTTTTTTTATCTACTCAAACTGCTGGCTCACGCCAGCATTTGATTAGAAGGACTTGCGCAAAGTGATGCGGTAGCCGTCAGACAGGTCACGTTGACCGTTAGGAACGTTGGTAATACCGCCACCGCCGGTGTAAGTTTCGTACGAAACTTCAGCCAGGGTCAGCTTGCTGAAGTTGTACTGAACTTGCAACGCTGTACCTGTGCGCTCATCAGCCACTGGGACGCCAGGCTTGGCTGTTTTCACAGCATCGCGCGCACCGTATGTCAAATTCACAGTCACAGCACCCAAAGGCACTACCAGACCCAACGCATACTGGTCGGCGAAACCGTTGTCACGCATTTGGTAGCCCACTGCAACCCTGGCAATGCCGAAGTTGTAGTCGCCACCGATGCGGTAACGGTTCATATTGTTGAACTGGGGTGTCGCTGCAGACGCAGAGAAGAGGTAGTAGTCAGCGTAGGCTGTGATAGGACCCTGCGCGTAATTAACCATCAGGCCAGGGGCATTGATTTTGGTTGTGTTACCGGCGCCAGCACCGATTTCGGTGTACCAAGCACTCAGTTGGAACGGGCCGACTGGCACCATGTAGCGCACGAAGTCGATGTTAGCCTTGCCATCCCATGGGCCGTTGGCGTTGTCAAAACCGGTGTTCAAAAAGTCTTTGTAAGACGGTGTACGGAAAAATCCTGATGGAGCCTCAACTGCACCACCAGAAAACACGCCCACTGGAGTCACCAAAGCAATAGTTGCATTGCGTGGACGAAACTGGGACTGGTTGGTAGTCGTTGTAGCAGGCTGGTCCGAACGACCGCGCAGTTGAACTTCTGTCGAAGCAATCACACGCATGCCACCACCGAGGTCTTCGTTAGCGGTGAAGTTGATGTCGCCATCAAACAATTGCATGCTGGAGCTGGTGTTAGCGTTTGAATCGCTCTGGCTAGCGGACTTACCAAAGCCAAAGCCGACCTTACCAGTGATAGTTACTTGGGCGAAAGCTGCACCCGAAACAGCCATAACGGCCAGGGCGATGAGGGTCTTTTTCATTTAAAAATACTCCAAAGTTAATCTTGCGAAGGCGCGGTTTGGGGGGATCGCATGTCCGAGCCAACCTCCTTATCAGGAAGTTAGCTGTATTGCACCAGACATGAGCGCCTTTGGCAAAGCATTGGCACCAAAAAGTCGCCAATTCCCAGGGATACGACGCTTTTGTTGCGGGTGCACCACAGATAGTTACGAGCGCACAACAGGTCCAAGCGCGCTAGACTTAAAGCTACGCCAACACACCCCGTTTGACCATGGATGCTTTACTTACTGCTGCCGACACTGCGCTACGCACTCTATTTGCCCCCACCCATGCGACGCACCCGTGTCCAACGGTACCAGGACATGAAACTGTGTTGAGCGCGCCGGAAACTCGTCTGTCTGCGGGTCTGATGCGCGTCAACCACGTCGGCGAAGTTTGCGCACAGGCCCTCTACACGGCTCAGGCTCTTGCTACGAAAAATGAAGCACTTCGCGCCCATTTCAAGCGGGCCAGCGTAGAAGAAACTGACCATTTGGCATGGACTGCACAGCGCCTCAATGAGCTGGGTGCGAAGCCTTCAATTCTTAACCCCGTGTGGTACGTGGGCGCATTCGGCTTGGGATTGATTGCGGGGCGATTGGGGGACGCAGTGAGCCTCGGATTTGTGGTGGAAACCGAGCGCCAAGTGGGAGCTCACTTGCAAAGCCATCTAGACGTTTTGCCCGTCAATGACCATGCGTCGCGCGCCATAGTGGTGCAGATGCGGGATGACGAGCTTCGCCACGCTGAGGAAGCGGAAAAGGCAGGCGCTATGCCGTTGCCCCTACCAGTTCAACAACTCATGCGATCCGCCGCCAAAGTCATGACGACGGTAGCCCAAAGGATTTAGCGTTTATTGCCAGGCTGCAATCACTTCAAAACTGGTCGTGATTTCAGCCATTTTTGCAAGCATGATGCTGGCAGAGCAATACTTTTCGTGGCTCATTGCAATGGCGCGCTCCACAGCCACAGCGGGCAAGTCTTTGCCGGTCACTGTGAAATGCATGTGAATCTTGGTGAACACTTTCGGGTCCGTTTCTGCGCGCTCTGTCGTGAGCTTCACGGAGCAGCCTTGTACGTCATGGCGGCCACGTTTTAGAATCAAAACCACGTCATAAGCTGTGCAGCCTCCGGTGCCAGCCAGTAGGGTTTCCATAGGGCGTGGCGCCAGATTTTGCCCTCCATTCTCGGGCTTGGCGGCGTCCGGTGCGCCATCCATCATCAAAGTGTGCCCACTCCCTGTTTCTGCCAAAAAACCCATAGGCGAGCGTGCGCCCGTTCCACCCGTCCAGCTCACCGTGCATTCCATAACAAAACTCCTTGGGCGGTTTGAGCGCCAGTATTCGGTTTGAAAGCGGCGATTATCATCCGGGTTCCAACCCGCCTTGCCATGACGTCAAAACAACCCTACCCCCTCACCCCCGCGGATTACCTCAAAAAAATACTGACCGCGCGCGTTTATGACGTGGCCATCGAGAGCCCCTTGGAGCCTGCCATTATTTTGAGTAAGCGGCTGCACAACCGAGTTTTACTCAAGCGCGAAGACCAGCAGCCTGTACGCAGTTTCAAGCTGCGCGGGGCCTACAACAAAATGGCACAACTGACCCAGCCACAATTGGACCAGGGTGTCATTTGCGCCTCGGCAGGTAACCACGCACAAGGCGTGGCCCTGAGCGCCAGCAAGCTGGGTGCCCGCGCAGTCATCGTGATGCCTACGACCACCCCGCAAGTCAAGATCGATGCGGTGCGTAGCTTTGGCGGCGAAGTGGTGTTATTCGGAGACAGCTACTCCGATGCGTACAGCCACGCCATAGCGCTGCAAAGAAAGCAAGGACTTACCTTCATCCACCCCTTCGATGATCCTGACGTCATCGCGGGACAGGGCACGATCGCCATGGAGATGTTGCGCCAAGTGCAAACACAAGGCAACGGTAAAGGGGCTCAAGCGGTATCTCGCCTAGACGCCGTATTTGTTGCCATCGGCGGCGGCGGACTCATTTCGGGTGTTGCCAATTACATCAAGGCGGTAGACCCTCGCATCAAGGTAATTGGTGTGCAGATGAATGACTCCGACGCCATGATGCAATCCGTGGCAGCAGAGCAGCGCGTCACCCTGGCTGATGTTGGATTGTTTTCGGATGGAACGGCTGTCAAGCTCGTGGGAGAAGAAACCTTTCGAGTGGCCAGCGAATTGGTCGATGCGTTCATGACGGTGGACACGGATGCCGTATGCGCTGCCATCAAAGACATTTTTGTGGATACCCGGAGCATCGTCGAACCGGCTGGGGCTTTGGCAGTGGCTGCTATCAAGCAATATGTGGCAGAGCACAAAACCAAGGGTGAAACCTACGCCGCTATTTTGTGTGGCGCAAACATGAACTTTGATCGCTTGCGCTTTGTCGCTGAGCGGGCCGAGGTGGGCGAGGAAAGAGAGGCTCTGTTTGCCGTCACCATCCCTGAGGAGCGCGGCAGTTTCAAGCGGTTTTGCGAGTTGATTGGTGCGCTACCCGGTGGCTCGCGCAATGTCACGGAATTCAACTACCGCATAAACGATGCAGCCCAGGCGCACGTCTTTGTCGGCCTGACAACCCACGGAAAGGGCGAGTCCGCAAAAATTGCCCGTAATTTTTGTAAGCACGGGTTTAAGACACTGGACCTCACCCACGACGAACTTGCCAAAGAGCACATCCGCCACATGGTGGGCGGCCACAGCAGTCTGGCCCATGACGAACGCCTGTTGCGGTTCGTGTTTCCGGAGCGGCCGGGTGCACTGATGAAGTTCCTAAGCCTCATGCGCCCAGGCTGGAACATCAGTCTCTTTCACTATCGGAACCAAGGCGCGGACTACGGCCGAATTCTGGTCGGCTTGCAGGTCCCCCCGTCGGACGACAAGGCTTTTGACAACTTTTTGCAAACCCTTGGCTACCCGCATGTGGAAGAAACTGCCAATCCGGTATACCGTATGTTTTTGCAGCAATAACTTGGTGTGCGCACCATGGTCCACCCCGTTTTTAAGCCCACTTGGTATCCCAACAAATGCCCCGCTTGGGAGGCGGGGCAAGCGGAAAAACGCGTGCATGTGGGTAGTGCGATGCGGTGCCTAGTGGAGGCTAAAAGATCGTGGGCAGCGCAACCCTGTGCTATCAAAGTGCTGCCGGCTGGCGTGTACGCTGTCGCGAACCGCCTAGCCGAGTTCCCTACTATGGCGTACCCATTATGAGCATTACTCTTGACGGCAAACTAGTGGTGGCAATTTCTAGCCGCGCCTTGTTCGATTTTGAGGAAGAAAACCAGGTTTTTGAGCAAGGGGATGACACCGCATACATGCGGCTACAACTGGCACGGTTGGACATTCCGGCTAAGCCGGGCGTCGCTTTTTCTTTGGTGCAAAAGCTGCTGGCATTCAACACCACTGCGGAACAAAAGGTAGAGGTGGTTATTTTGTCCCGCAATGATCCAGTCAGTGGTTTACGCGTGATGAAATCCGCAGCGCACTATGCGTTGCCCATCATCCGCTGCTCATTCACACGCGGAGAAGCACCGTGGAGATACCTTAAACCGCTACGCGCCAACCTATTTTTAAGTACCCATTTGAGTGATGTACGTGCGGCATTGTCAGCCGGGGTTCCGGCTGCCCAGGTGTATCCCCAATCCGCACACGCCAGCATTGCGCATCCGTGTGAAGTGCGAATTGCCTTTGACGGAGATGCGGTGCTCTTCAGCGACGAAGCGGAGCGGGTGTACCAGTCGCACGGACTCACCGCGTTTCAACAACACGAAATAGACAAGGTGGCCCAACCCTTACCGGACGGTCCGTTCAAACCACTGTTAGTCGCCTTGCATCGATTGCAGCTCGCAGCCACTGCGCATATGCGCATTCGCACCGCACTCGTCACTGCACGCAGTGCCCCCGCACATGAACGCGCTATCCGCACGCTCATGGATTGGAATATTGAAATAGATGAAGCCATGTTCTTAGGTGGACTGGATAAGGGCGAGTTTTTGCGCGAATTTGAGCCCGACTTCTTCTTTGATGACCAAACTGGTCATATTGTGTCGGCCGCCCGCCATGTTCCCGCGGGCCATGTGGTGAGCGGTGTGCGCAATTAGCTTTGCACAGCTTTACCAGTAGGTAACGGCGCGTAAAGGTCACTCGCGAAGTCACCCGTTAGGCATGGATTCGCGTTACAAACGTTCGTCCCACCTACCCCAACCGCATCGGATCGCTCTATGCAAGTCATTGCCCAACGTCACGCCACGCTAACCCGCCGCGCAGCACTCAAAACGGTAGCTTTGAGTGGGCTCGCTGGGCTGACCGCAACTACCCTGCCCGCGTGGAGTCAAGCGCCCACCGCTGAGTCCAAAGCCAGTGACATGCAAGACGTGTGGAGAGCACTGTCACGCATTGGGTATGGTCCCACCCCGTTTTTGATAACTGCCATAGCCTACGCGCAAGGGCCTCGCGCCTGGGCGCAAAGCCAAATTGACGCAGCCCATGTAGCCAGTCAATTGGCCCCCAGCATGGCAACAGATTTGGTGGACTTCAATGCGGCTTTGCCCACCCTGTTCGAGGGTGTACGCAAGGAACGGGAAGCCCGCCAACAGCGCAAGGAAAACGCTGCGGATGCTACTGACCCACAAAAATTGGCGCGCCTAGACCCTACGAGTCCGCAGGACCCTCTACATTTCAGTCGTAAGCTAATGCAACAAGCAGGCGCTTGGCGCCTGCTTGCAGCCAGTCAACCAGAACTTGAGAATCCGTTGCTTGCACGCATGACCGAGTTTTGGTTTAACCACCTAAACGTCTACGCGGGCAAGGGGGCTGTTAGACCCTTTGTAGGCCATTATTGGGTGAATGTTGCACGCAAGCACGCGCTGGGTCGGTATGAAGATTTGCTTCTAGCCAGTGCCCGTCACCCCGCCATGTTGGCCTACTTGGATCAAGCCCAAAGCGTTGCGGAGGGCTCGCGCGGCGCGCAAGGAAGAATGCGCGGCCTCAACGAAAACTACGCTCGCGAACTCATGGAGTTACACACCCTTGGCGCCAGTGGTGGCTATACCCAAACGGATGTACGCGAGCTTGCCAGGGTCCTGACCGGCTGGACCATCGGACCTCAGGAGGATTCAGGCTTTCGGTTCGCCGCCCGACTGCACGACGCAGACCGCAAGGTGGTGTTGGGTGAGCGCTTTCCCCGGCACCAAGGTGCTGCCGGTGAGCAAGAAGGTATTGATGCCATTCGCATGCTAGCGCGACATCCGTCCACTGCGCAACGAATTAGCCTGCGCCTTGCGCAATACTTCATTTCGGACAATCCACCGCCCGCCGTTGTAGCACGTTTGCGCAATACATTTTTGTCCACCCAGGGCGATACGCGGGCGTTGTTGCGCGTCTTGCTGGAATCGCCCGAATTCTGGGCACCAGACCAAAAGCTTTTCAAGACACCCATGGACTACGCAGCATCAGCGCTTGCGGCGGTACAAGCTGTGGGTACACCAGCCGGTGAAAATTCCCGCCGAGGGCTGTTACTCGCATCGGGCTTTCTTGCTGCGGCCGGACAGCCTCTATTTGAATGGCAAACGCCTGACGGTTATAAATTTGATGCAGCCACCTGGTTGGTGCCTGAAGCATTGACTAGGCGCGCCGACTTTGCACTAGCGTTGGCTCGCAATACCCCCGAGCCCGCCTATTTAATCCCGTTTTTGGGTTCGACGACCCGCGAGACCATCGCACGCGAGCCTGCTTCATTGCGCGCCGGACTGATGCTCGCAAGCCCCGAATTCATGACTAAATAGCGGAGTGCACCATGACAAACAACCCCATCCAACGCAGAACACTTTTACAGGGTCTGGTCGCCTCCAGTTCGGTATGGGCTGCGCCCGCCTTATGGGCCCAAAGTGCCAGCAGATCCCAATCTGAAGGGCGACTCATAGTGGTATTTCTGCGCGGCGCTTATGACGGCCTTTCGGCGCTGGTGCCGTTTGGCGATGCCAACTACTACCGGTTGCGGCCCAACATCGGAATTACCGCACCAGACGGCACCCTACAAACCACATTGGCACTGGACACGACGTTCGGCCTACACCCAGCCCTGCAATCGTTGATGCCGCTGTGGAAGCAAGGTGTTTTGGCAGCAATTCCGGCAGCCGGCTCCCCGCACGCTTCTCGCTCTCACTTTGATGCCCAGCTTCATTGGGAACTGGGTGTGCCCGGGAAAAGCAGCGGCGAGCAAGGTTGGATGAATGCTTTGGCCAACCTGCGCGAGGTGCCCCAACCTGAGGGCACGCGCAGTGCAATCAGTGTGGGCGAAGCAAACCCCATGATTTTGGCTGGCGCCGCACCGGTGCAACGTGTTCCCAAGGGCAATATTGCAACCCGGCAAGGCGCTTTGGGCGATGAACGCACCCGAAACGCCGTGATGGGCCTGTATGCTGGCCAAGACTCTCTGTCTCGTAACTTTCAAAGCGGAGCGCAGAGCCGCATACAAACGGCACGCATATTGAGTGAAGACTTGGCCTCCACCGATATGGCGAGCCCTCAAATGTTGGCTGCAAACAATGGCGCTGGTTCAGCCAAAGGCTTGTTGCTGGACGCGCAGCACTTGGGCACGCTCATGCGCAAAGATAGTAATTTGCGCTTAGGCTTTCTATCGGCTGGAGGCTGGGATACGCATGCCAATCAAGGCAGCGTTGAGGGGTCCTTGGCCAACAACCTGCACAATTTGGCAGCGGCGGTTACACAGCTTCGACGTGACTTCTCGCGGCCGGATGATGTCGTGGTGATCGCGAGCGAGTTTGGCCGCACGAGTGCGGAGAATGGCACCCGTGGCACCGACCACGGACATGGCAACACCATGTGGCTATTGGGCGACCGGGTGCTGGGTGGTCGCTGGCATGGCACCTGGACGGGCTTGTCCCATGGCAACCTCCATGAGGGCCGGGATTTGCCGGTACATCACGATTTTCGCGCCGTATTTGCGCAGGTATTACGTGCCAGCCAAGGGCTGCGCCCTGCCGAGGTGGACCGCCTGTTCCCTGGTTTTAACTGGGACGCAAGTTTAGATAGACTCATGCGAGCCTGATGCTGCATACCGTGTGAAGCCGTTGGCGCGCAGCTCGCACGCCGGGCACTGACCACAACCATAGCCCCAGACGTGGCGGCGGGAGCGATCACCCAAGTAGCAGGTGTGGGTGTGCTCCACAATCAAATCCACCAACGGATCACCACCCACATCGTGCGCCATGGTCCAAGTAGCGGCTTTGTCAATCCACATCAACGGCGTTTCAATTAAAAAGCGTTTGTCCATACCCAGCGATAGCGCCAATTGCATAGCCTTCATCGTATCGTCACGGCAATCGGGATAACCCGAGAAATCAGTCTCGCAAACACCGGTGACGATGACTTGTAAGTCGCGCCGATAGGCCAACGCTGCCGCAAGCGTCAAGAACAACAGATTACGCCCGGGTACGAAGGTGTTCGGCAGACCGCTACTTTCCATCTTGAATGCAGTTTGGCGTGTCAACGAGGTCTCACTGACGGCACCCAGGACGGCCAGATCTAGGAGGTGGTCTTGGCCCAACTTGCCAGCCCAATGGGGAAATTGAACGCGCAATTGCTGCAACACTACGAGCCGGGCCTGCAGCTCCACACTGTGGCGTTGGCGATAGTCAAACGCTATGGTTTCGACGCGCTCGTAGCGCGCTAACGCATAAGCTAGGCACGTAGTGGAGTCCTGGCCACCCGAGAAAAGTACTAAAGCAGAATGATGCATGGCCGCGATGGTAGATCAATCGGCTTGCACCGGCCGCCTAAACACCCGACCGCGCCGGTCAGAGTTTTTCGTTTTTCTTAATTTTGGCCGGCTCGTAAGTGAACACTTCCCTGGCCAACGCGCCGGGCACAAGCGAGGAATTACCCTGCAGGGGTTGCGTCAACCTGTCGTTGGTCTGCTCCAACTGGATGGCGCTGGCGCTGGCAGTCCACACCGTCCGCAAATGCTCCATCAAAATTTGTGACATCGGTTTGGGTGGTGGGTCCTCCACCTTTTCCGGCGCTGGACGGCGAATTGTCCAATCTTTAGGGGCAGTAGCAGCTTCAGAACCCGGGCGGCCCGGGTCTGAAACGCTGGTGTAAACCGGTTCACCTTCGGTTTTTTGTAGAGCTGGATTCACCCGATTAATCACGCTGGGTGAGGGTTCCGCTGCAAGCACGGACGATACGGGCGCATTCACGGGTGCCACCGGAATCACCCGGCTGACCGCAGGCAAAGCCGACTCTGCGGCGGTCCGCACAGTTGGGGCTCGGTCTACGGGTGGCAGTTGCATTTTAGTTTTAGGCTCTAGGCCCCTCCGGTGCTTTTATTCGTCTACGTATCTTTCTTAACGGCAGAATTGGCAGGGTATTTAGGCCTATTTACAAATAAATTCAAAAAATTAGGACTAATTTGCACTTTTTTGGTGCAAACCCGCGCCGCGCCCTGAACACACGCCAGTTCAGGCTTGCGGCTGGACCTAATAGCGAACCAAGGCGCGGTACGTCAACGTAGTAAGGCCCTCTGCCGGCACCACCACTTTCCAAACCGCAGTGTTACTGGCCCCTTTGGTCGCGGGATGACTGGTATTTAAAATTTGCCAATCACCGGGCATAGGCTCTTGCACCTCCACCGTAACGGCTTCCTTTTTACCGTTCTTCAGAACAATCTCGTAGGCGCTCTCCATCACGTAGTTGTATTTGCCAGTGCCACTGAGTTTCTTAAAATCTGTCTGCTTTTTGTCAGCGGTGATGTCAAAAGCATCGCCCAACTTCAAGCGCACTTTCTCGTTGCGTGGGGTGTGGTCCATGCGGTCTTCTCCAATGAACTGCGCATTACCCGCACTGTCCTTTTTGTAGACCCGTACAACGCCCTTGGGCAACGGCATACCGAGCTGAGCGGCCTCGCGATTGTCAAACTCTAGGTAGGCGGCGACCTTCATCTTCTGTCCCAGGTCACCCACACTGGATTGATAGTAGTAGTCACTTCCGCGCAGCAGCAGCTCCTTGCGCGCAGGCACACCAATTGCCGACAACAAGGCTACTTGTTTGGTCTGATTCTCAGAAATAGTTGTGGGACGGGCCAATGTGTACAGGTGGTATTCAAACAAGCTTTCTTCAGCAACAGCACGCTTTTCCTGCACCGCGAACGTTGGCGCTGCAGCGACGGCACGCGTCCTTGGATTGATATCCGATTGCACCTGATTCACGTCGCCGGCCACCAATTGCAACTTGGCGTTGCGGTAGGTCGTTCCACTGGCATTGGTCAGCGTCACCCAGCCAGAGATATCCAGCTTGTCTTCCTTGGGTCCGAGTTCGAGCACGTAATCGGCTTTCCAACTCAAACCGCTGGTGAGGTAGCTCAGCTCCACGTCTTGCGCTGCGGTCGTGGCATTGTCTAAAGACATCACCAATGTGGGCCGATCACGCAAGTTAGAAGGTACATCGCCAAACACCAAGCGCCCCGGGACACCTGTCTCAATCCGCGGCCCTATTTGCAAGACCACGCCTTCCGTTGCGGCTAGCACTGTGGCCTGCTCGGAAATGTCTTGACCTGTTGTGGGATGTACCCGCACCACTTGCACATTTTTACCCACATACTTTTCCAAAAGCTTTTGGGGTGTCAGCAGATCAAAGTCAAAGTTTTGCTCCCAAATTTTTAGACCATTTGGCGCAGAGATGGAGCGCAATAGCGCAGTCTCTGGCCGCATCAGTGCGCTTACGTCGCGAAACGCGAGGGAAGACGAACCAGCTGGCAATAGCAGGCGCCGTTGGTCTTTCACCAGCGCCAGGTTTTCGTTGTAAATGGTGACTGCGACTTCTTGCTGGTCAGACAGCGTGCTGCGCAGTTCTGCGGCGCCGACCTGGGACGCAGCCAGTGCCAAGGATGAGACAAACAAAGAGACGTAGTAGTGCATAACGGTACTTTCCTAAAGTCGAGGTGGCACAGTGTGCATGAACTATGGCCCGCACGGAACATACACGCCAAATATGACATGCGGTGGTGATAATGGCGTCTGGCCCACTACCCTGAATGTTTGCGATGCGCCTGCTTTCCATCCTGTTCGTCACACTGATGCTTGGCGCTTGTACGTCCACGGTGCCAACGACAACACCTGAGGCCGCACCGCCAAAAGCGCCCCTAGAAACCAAGCCTCAACTCGAGCTGAACAAAATCGGAAAGTCGATCGCAGCGGCAAAGTGCGAAAACACTGCACCCATCAAACGGGAACCCATCCCCAACACCCACAATCCAAAACTCATCGACGAGATACAAACTTTGTCATGCCCTGGGTTTGAAGTTTCGACGTATTTCGCCAAATATTTTTCCCCGCCAAAAGAGTTCCCAATGAAACTCGTCTTGCAAACGAAGGACAAGAGGATTCCCAGTTATGTCTCTGTTGGCACAAAAGCTAGCGATATTGTTCTCGCCCTGGGAAAACCATTGCGTCAGAGTAATGCAGAGATCACTTACCAAGCAGATATTGAAGGATTGGCTGCAGACACCATCACTTTCAAAATGGCCCACGGCATGGTGTACCAAATCGAGTGGGGCTGGTTTTTCCCCTGAGGCGCGACAACGGGACCATGCGACACCGAACGGACCGTACCAGGCGCCCCACCCTACGCTTAGTCGCTTCATGAGAGTGACACCATGCCAGCCATTGCCAGCGTAGCGACACCACGCCGGGTCAGACCCCAGCGTCGTACCTCCCCGCTTACTTTGGCTGCATGGAAAGCGTTCCTTCAAGTCGCAAAGCCTTATTGGCTCGGCGATCAGAAGCGCGTGGCCTGGACATTGCTCATCCTGCTGATCGCGTTGATGCTGGTTGAGACACAGTTCGCCGTGATACTGAACGACAAGGGCGGTGGAATGGCCGCGGCACTGGCCGGCAAGGGCACCACACGGTTTTCGAACGCGGTCTATGAGACCTTGGGAGTTTTGGTATTCGCAGTACCGATCCACGGCATCTACCACTACATGCGCAATGCCTTCGCTAACCAGTGGAGGCGCAGGCTCACCGGCCGTTTTCTGGATGGTTACCCGTCTGACAAATACGCCGTGCGATCCACGCCTTGACGGTTGCTACCAAGGCTTCGTATTGGCACGACCCAGTGCACAATCGCTTGATGAACAACCATGTCACTGGGCTGCTAGCCCTGCTTACCATCATGTTGAATTTTTTATTGAGCGGCTGCTCCGCCACGGGCGCAATGAATGCTGTAACGCCCAGCAGCAGTTACACACTGAATGCCGATGTGGCCTACGGCACACAGCCGCGTCAAAAGCTCGATATCTACACCCCGACAGATACGCGGCCGGCCACGGGTTGGCCAGTCGTAGTGTTTTTTTATGGGGGCTCGTGGAACAAAGGCTCGCGGGCGCAGTATAAGTTCGTAGGCGAAGCACTGGCGGCGCGGGGTGTGGTGACGCTGGTGGCGGACTACCGGCTGTACCCCGAGGTGCGCTATCCCGATTTCCTGAGCGACAGTGCGCTGGCGCTGGGCTACGCACTAGACCAAGCCGCGCGGCTGGGGGGCGACCCGAAGCGCGTTTTTGTAATGGGACATAGCGCGGGTGGCTACAACGCGGCGATGCTGGCACTGGATGGGCGCTGGCTCCAGGCGGCCGGTCATACACCGACCGAACTGGCAGGCTGGATCGGTCTGGCGGGTCCTTATGATTTCTATCCCATCATCAACCCGGATGCGAAGCCCGTGTTCTTCCACCCAAACTACCCGCCGAACTCTCAACCCATAGACTTCACGCGGGCCGACGCGCCTCGCAGCTTTTTGGCTGCGGCGACAGATGACAAGCTGGTCAATCCTCAGCGCAACGCACAGCAATTGGCAGACAAGTTACAGGCTGCCGGTGTGCCGGTGACGCTGAAGCTGTACTCCCGCGCCAGCCACACCACACTGATAGGTGCTTTTGCCTGGCCGTTGCGCTGGATCGCCCCGGTGTTGGACGATGTGCAGGCCTTCATTGAGACAACCCCGCCGGTGCGCTGAAAAAACCGCATACATCCTGGCCCGGTCTCGCTGGGATGTCCATTTTTGTTGCAAACCTGGGTGCAGTGGCCTGCCAGTCAACACACGTGGCGAAAGCGCAGCTTGTACGGTGAACCAGGCGTTCGGGTCCGCCCTGTATTCGGGAGAACAAAAATGCTATTAAATAAATAGCAAATTAATCAGTATTTACGCCGGGCAGAGTCACTTTTTACCTGTAATCAGGCTCTACGAAACGCTGCGTGCACGCTCTGAAAAACGCGACCCTGTTGCAACTGCTGGCCCAGCGCGGTGTGTTGCAAGCGGTCCATCACCGGGCCTTTGACCTCGGCCAGCTCCAAGGTGATGCCGCGCTTGGCCAGGCTCTCGTTCAGCTCGGTCAGTACGCCCAGCGCGGTAGTGTCGATCTGGTTGACGGCGGAGCACACCAGCAACACCCTGCGCACCGTGGCGTCTTTGCGCAGCAGGTCTTCAACGTGCTCCTCCAACGCGGTGGCGTTGGCGAAGAACAGGCTTTCGTCCACCCGCAAGGCCAGCAGGCCGGGCACGGTTTCCACGGCATGCCGTTCGACGTTACGAAAGTGTTCGGTGCCCGGCACCCGGCCCAGCACCGCCATGTGGGGGCGGCTGCTGCGCCACACCAGCACACCCAGCGACAGGGCCACACCCATCAAAATGCCCACTTCGACACCCATGGTGATAACACCCAAGGCCGTGGCAATGAGGGATAGCGCATCGGCCCGGTCGTAATGCCAGGCCTCTCGCAGGGTCGCAAAATCCACCAGCGACACCACGGCCACGATGATGGTTGCGGCCAGCACCGCATGGGGCAGGTAATAGAACGCGCCGGTCATGGACGCGATCACGACGGCCATAAGCCCCGCAGACACCAAACCGGCCAGCGGCGTGTTGGCCCCTGCCGCAAAGTTCACCACCGATCGCGCAAACCCCCCAGTAACCGGGTAGCCACCCGACAAGGCGCTGGCCACATTGGCAGCGCCCAGGCCCAGCAGCTCTTGGTTGGGCGCAATGCGCTGCTGGCGTTTCAGCGCCAGCGACTGCGCCACCGACACGCTCTCTACAAAACCCACCAGCGCAATCAACAAGGCCGGCAACCACAACTGGCCCAGAACCGTAAAGCCGGGTAGCGCCAGCCCCAGGTGCGGCAGGCCTTGCGGCACCACCCCCACGACGCTGACCTTGGCACTGATGTCGAGCCGCCCCAGAGCTACTACTGCGATAGATACGATGACTGCCAACATGGGTGCCAGCTTGGTCACCAGCTCTGCCGCCTTGACCGGTACACCCATGCGCACCAACCAACCCGCCAGATAGCGGCGGGCTACCACCAGAAACACCAGGCTTGCGGTGCCCAGCGCCAGGGTGGTCAGATTGGTCTGTGGCAAAGCCTGCGCCAGCCCGCGAAGAGTTTCCCAAGTGGACGAAGCCGTGGACGATGGCACCCGCACACCCAGCAGGTATTTGAGCTGGCCGATGGCAATCACCACAGCCGAGCCGGTAATAAAACCACTGATTACCGGGTGGCTCAAAAAGTAGGCCAAAAAGCCCAGCCGCAAGGCACCAAAGGCCAGCAACATGGCCCCGGAAATCAGCGAGAGCTGTACCGCCAGATTCATGTACTCCGTGGTTCCTGCCACTGCAAAAGGCGCCAGTGCACTGGCCGTCATCAGCGATGCCACCGCCACCGGGCCTACGGCCAGCGTCATGCTGGAGCCCAGCAAGGCATAGGCGACGATGGGCAAAATGCTGGCGTATAGACCCACTTCGGGCGGCAGGCCCGCCAAGAGTGCGTAAGCCAGGCTTTGGGGAATCAGCATGACTGTGACGATCAGGCCGGCAGTAAGGTCACCGGCCAGCCACGCTTTTTGGTAGTGGCGCAGCCACCCCGGCAAGGCCGCGGCAAGCGATAAGGTCCGTGCAGTCATGGTGGTACGGTTTAGTGCGCGCCGGCAGATTGGCGCGCTTGCAGGCGCTCGGCGATCTCAAACACCGCCATACCCACCAGCATGGCGGCCACAAACACAGCCGCTTTCGGCTCACCTGCACCCAGCGACACGATGGCCGGGCCGGGGCAGAAACCCGCCAGTCCCCAGCCAGCGCCAAACATCAGGCCACCAGCGATCAGGCGTTTGTCAATCGCCGTGGATGTGGGCAGAAGCAAAGCACCACCCAAGAAAGTGGTGGTGCGCCTTTTGGCGATGGCGAATGCGCCCAGCCCCACCAGAATGGCGCCACCCATCACAAAGGCGAGGGACGGATCCCACCTGCCCGCCAAGTCCAGAAAGCCCAGCACCTTGCTGGGGTCCGTCATGCCGGCCACGATCAGGCCCACGCCAAACAGCAGGCCCACAAAAAATTCAGTCATACGGTGTTGCATAGCAATATTCCTTCGGTGATGAATGGGAGAGTTCGTGACTACGCCAGGACGTGACGTACCAAGAAAACGGTGGCAAAGCCCGCGCCCATAAAGGCCAACGTGGCCGCCAAAGAGCGCGGCGAGAGGCGCGACAGCCCACACACGCCGTGCCCACTGGTACAGCCTGAGCCGTAGCGCGTGCCCACCCCCACCAGCAGACCGGCCAACACCACGGTGCCCCAGCCTGCGTCAATCGTGGCGGGCACCGGGCCTGCCACCAGCAGGTACAGGGTGGGCGCAGCCAGCATGCCCAACACAAAAGCCACGCGCCATCCGGCGTCGCCCGCCTTGGGGCGCAATAGGCCGCCCACGATGCCGCTGATTCCCAGAATGCGTCCGTTCACCAAAATAAAAATAGCCGAGGCCAGGCCCAGCAGCATGCCGCCCGCCAATGCCGCCCAGGGGGTGAAATGTGTCCAGTCAATCGCCATGGTTTTGCTCCCAAAAAGTGTGGTTATGTCTTGCAGAATTGCGTATACAAAACGCCCATAACCGCCATGGCCTGGGTGCTGTTGATGCAGTAGTAGATGTTTTTTCCCTCGCGCCGGGTGCTAACCAGGCCCTCGTCCCGCAGCACCCCCAACTGCTGCGACAGCGTGGGCTGGGCGATGCCAACCAGCGCCTCCAATTCGCCAACATTCTTTTCGCCCTGGCTGAGCTGGCACAGCAACAGCAGGCGATCGGGGTTGGACAAAGCCTTCATCAACTTGCAGGCAGCGGCGGCAGATTGGCGCAGCATTTCCAGATCAAGCGGGGGTTGTAAAACGACTTCGGGTTCGGCAAGCATGGTCAAAAACTCCAGTTCGGTTTCGATATCAATAGTTTATTGACAAACAATATATTTGTCAATAAACTATTGATATCGCGAATAAAGCCGACGCACGCCTTGAACAGGAGCTTTTCATGACAGCCCAATCCCCACCCCAAGTCAAATCTTTCTTCGACCCCGCCACTTGGACCGTGAGCTATGTGGCGTACGACGTTGACGGCGGGCACTGCGCCATCGTCGATTCGGTGTTGGACTACGACAGCAAGTCGGGCCGCACCAGCACCGCGTCCGCAGACCTGGTGGTGGCGTTTGTCAAAGGCAAAGCGCTCACCGTGCAGTGGATTCTGGAAACCCACGCCCACGCCGACCATTTGTCTGCTGCGCACTACCTGCGCAAACAGCTGGGCGGCAAGATCGCCATTGGCGCAGCGATTACCGATGTGCAAAGCGTGTTCAAGGGCATCTTCAACCTAGAGCCCGAATTCCACCCCGACGGCAGCCAGTTTGACCACCTGTTCCAAGCAAATGAGGCCTTTGCCATTGGCAAGCTGGTGGCGCGTGCGCTGCCCGTGCCCGGTCATACCCCGGCATGTATCGCCTACCAGGTGAGCGATGCCGTGTTTGTGGGCGACACCTTGTTTATGCCCGATGTAGGCACCGCACGTTGCGACTTCCCCGGCGGTAACGCCCACAACCTGTACCACAGCGTGCGCAGCCTGATGCGCCTGCCTGGCGACACCCGCCTCTACATGTGCCATGACTACCCACCCGATGACCGCGAGCCCGCCTGGGAATCCACCGTGGCCGAGCAGCGCGCCAGCAACATCCACATTCGTGACGGCGTGACAGAAGAGGCCTTTGTGGCAATGCGCAGCAAGCGCGATGCGGGCCTGGCCATGCCTAATCTGCTGTTGCCCTCAGTGCAAATTAATATACGCGCAGGCGCTATGCCGCCCTTAGAGGCAAACGGGCAGGCCTACCTGAAGATTCCGCTGAACGTGTTGTGAACTTTTTGTAGCTATATCCTTGCTCAAACGCTATCGGGATAGCCGAAATACTTGACGAATGAGATGCGATCACTGGCCTGCTGCTCTCTGAAAGAGACGACTTCTGAAGCACTGCGAGCGTTGATAGCCTGGGTGGTTTGGTGGGCTACCCTGTGGGATCGCTACGAACTTAACTATTTACATTAAAGTTCGGGCATAAAACTTCAGCAACGCAGTCAGTTGCTGAAATACTTGCCTACCATCGCCTACACCATGACATCCCGCCCACCCAAAAAGAAACAGTCTGAATTAGACAAGCCAGATCACGTATTTGACAAGGCTGCAGAGCTGTTTCGTGTGATGTCAGCACCCATGCGGCTCAAGATCATAAGTTGCCTGTGTGATGGAGAACAAAACGTGACCTACTTACTGAGCAAGATTGACACCACTCAGCCCAATATGTCTCAGCATCTCAACACGCTTTACAAGTCAGGCATTTTGGCAAAGCGTCGGGATGGTGTCCAAATTCACTATCGCATTGCTAATGAACAAATAGTCAACCTCTGCAAAGCGATGTGCATGCAAATTGAACTTAATTAGGGCTTCAGATAAACGAACGCCTCTTTTGCTTGGAGACGCGCGACCTCCGCTACACCCGACGGGACAATTTTTGTTTCCATCAACAATTTGTCAGGGTTGATGTTTCTGCTGGCCAAGGTGTTGTTACACACCCTGAATTCAACTCCTTTGCCGGACAGCCCGCTAACAGCGGCACTGAATTCCCGGCCTTTGGAATCTTTCGCGTCCTGCAAAAGAAAGTCGATACCAAGTCCATGCGTTACGACCACAATTTTTGCTTTCGGATCAGCACTCAAGTGGTTCTGAATATTGTTCAAAGTAGCAGTGGCGTTCTCAATTCCGTTGTTGACGTGGTACACCACTTTCATGTCCTGGGCCGAAGTTATGCTTGCAAAAGTGGTTAGCAGAAAGACGATAAAAAATTTAAACATGACTTGTCTCCAATAAGTTTTAGTGTGTTTTCAACTGCACCACGCTTGCAGGCTTCTGTCCACTGCACACATGCGTAGTCATCTAATGCTATTCCAGAATATAAGACGTGGCGAATAAATATTTGCTGCCATTGCAGCGTAGTCCACTTCAAACCTTTGAACGCCCAGGTGCTTCATAAATCCTAGCTATCGGTCGCTTTAGTGCTTGTGACGCTGCGATTTTCTGCCGCCGCGGAAGATCCCCTGCAGGCGTCGTCCCGCGGTAAAGCTCAAGCAACTGACCACTGCGGGCGCAGCACTGAAGTGACTGTGGACGCAGCGTGCTATGCCACAGTAAGCGCACTACTATTTAATTCAGTTATGGCTTATATTAAGGCTGATTTCATTGGTCGATCTGCCATTGGATGTAGCTCAATTTTTGGATGGACGTATGACATATGGCGAGCGTTTTTGGGGTGGCGTGGTAGTTACTATGCTGGGCTTTTTGACGCATGTATCGTCGGCTCAATCGTCGGAAATCCCCCCCCTAACCGTGCACAGGGTGTCGCCATCAACGTGGTATGCGGAAGGGCAGTCCGCACTGGGTACTTCCGCCAATCAAAACTTCATTTCCAATGCTGCCTTTGTCGTCACCCGCGACGGCGTCGTAGTCATCGATGCACTGGGCTCACCGGCGCTGGCCACGCGGCTCCTGACCGCTATCAAGGCCATCACGCCTCTTCCGGTCACCCACGTGATCGTCACCCACTACCACGCTGACCACATTTATGGCCTGCAAACGTTCAAGTCCGTCGGCGCAAAAGTCATTGCCCACCAGGCGGCAAAACTCTATCTGAATTCCGATACAGCCCGCCTGCGTCTGGAGGTCTCCCGGCAAGAACTAGCACCCTGGATTGATGCGCAAACCCGACTGGTAGAGGCTGATCAATGGATCGACCAGGAAATTAGTCTGAGCGTCGGTGGAGTCGAGTTCCAGCTCAAACCGGTGGGTCCCTCACATACGCCCGAAGATCTTGCGGTTTACTTGCCACAAGAGAAAGTTCTATTTGCCGGTGACCTGGTATTTCGTAGCCGCATTCCCTACGTGGGTCAGGCCGATAGCCGCCAATGGATCTTGGCCCTAGACAAACTGTTGGCCTATGACACAAGCGTGATCGTGCCTGGCCACGGGGCACTCTCTACAGATGCCAAGAAAGACATGCAACTCACGCGCGACTACCTTGTATTTCTGCGCACCGCGATGGGCAGGGCCACCAAAAACATAGAGCCTTTTGAAGATGCCTACAAAGCCGTGGACTGGACTCCGTTTGAACACCTGCCACTCTTTCGGCTGGCAAACCGCATGAATGCATACAACACTTACTTGCTCATGGAGCATGAAGCGCAATGACGAAAGCCACGGCGATCACCCGCAGACAGTGGCTGCTACTGACATACACATGGTCTGTCAGCGCACCCAGCATGGCGGCGTCTGCTGTCTTGCCCACAACCATGTCGCTGGGACAGGACCTTGCAAAAGCTTTGGCTCGCCACCATCCCCTTCTGGTCATGGTCAGCCTGGATGGATGTGCGTTCTGCAAGATTGTTCGAGAAAGCTTCTTGGCGCCCATGCGCGAACGCGAAGGCCTGGCAGTGGTCCAGATCGACATGCGCAACACTGCGAGTGTGGCGGACTTTCAGGGTAAGTTGTGGACGCAGGACGACCTGATTCGCAGCTGGGGGGTAAAAGTTGCGCCGACCGTACTCTTTTTTGGAAAAGGCGGCGTGGAGCTGGCCGAACGGATGGTGGGTGCTTACATCCCAGATTTCTACGGCAGCTATCTCGATGACCGACTGCGTGTTGCGCGCGCGGCTATGAAGTTTTGACCCCGCGTTCCGCGGCGTACACCCGACAAATTAATCTGCATTTACGTGGTTTGGCACATGCGATTGTTGGAGCAGTTCCGAAGACCTCATGTATAAACATCATAATATGCATACATCTTTATGCACTGATGTTTGTATATTATTTGATTGACAAGCGTCGCGCTTCCGCCGCTTAGTCAGGGCCAACACCAATCAACTGGAAAGCAACACTGTGACCGACACAAATGCCCTTTACCTTCGCTTCAAGCGGCCTGCGACATCCTTCCCAGCACAATGAACTTGCAAACCTTATTGATTGAAGCACTGCGCTCGGGGACGATTGCGTCCCTTGTTATTGTTCCACTCGCACCTCTATTTAAAGCACTGGGTCTGCGTATCGGGCACTACGGGCCCAAGTTTGCCGCATTGTTCGTCGACGATCCACAACCTTGGCAGTTGTTCGCGCAGCACTTGTTAGTCGGTTGGATATCCGCGCTACCGTTACTACTGATTCTGCTAGGGACGCGTGCCGCCCGATGGCCTGTGGTGGCCGGAGCGTCCTATGGCGCAGCGTATTACGGATTAGTCAACTCACTCGCTTTACCGCTCTACTTTGGGGATCTGACGCCCTGGCAATTGGGTTGGTCCACCATCTATCCCAGCTTAATCGGGCACATGGTCTACGGCGCGTCGATTGGCCTCACGTCGCAGCGGTTCGTCGCGCGCATGCAATCAGCCCCGGCACTGGCATGATGCCCGACGCGCAATATTCAAATCAACGATTACAAGACCGATTACTCCTTCAGTGGGCTGCGGTAACTGCACCACTAATGACCAAGCGCGGACTCGGGCTTGTTGCAACAAATGGGGTTTGGGTATGACAAGAACGAAAAGCCACATTGAAATTGACGGGGAGAAAAATAAGCACACGATGATGTATAAATGTG
This sequence comes from Rhodoferax sp., assembly GCA_046595515.1. GTDB lineage: Bacteria > Pseudomonadota > Gammaproteobacteria > Burkholderiales > Burkholderiaceae_C > Allorhodoferax. The sequence goes on from JBKJOV010000037.1 coordinate 66,432, forward strand.
TGATCAACAGAAAGACTACGATGACTTGCACCTTCAAATTCCTTGTCTTCGGCTTGTTATTCAGCAACCTCGCTCAAGCGCAGGACGCAGTGTTTCAAACACGCTCGCTTACACCAGAAACCGCGTTGACTGCTGCCCGGGCCGCTCTAGAGGCGTGCCGCAAAAAGGGCTACCAAGTCACCGTGGCGGTGGTTGATCGCGCGGGTATCACACAGGTACTTTTGCGCGACCGGTTCGCTGGGCCGCATACGGTAGATGTAGCTACCAATAAGGCTTGGACGGCGTCTAGCATGCGAATGTCAACCACTTCTTTTGCTGCGGAGACGCAGGCGGGTAAACCCATGAGTGGCTTGCGCAGCCACGCGCGCGTGATGGCCGCTGGTGGTGGCCTAGTGATAGAAGGTGGCGGTAGCACTCTGGGCGGCATTGGTGTGTCCGGTGCGCCGGGCGGCGAAGCAGATGATGCGTGTGCCCTTGCCGGACTCAAAGCCATCGCAGACGCGCTGGAGTTTTAGTGCGACAGCTCTTTACCGAGACCACAACAAACTTACTAAGTAAAAAAGACAGATGATTGGGACTAACCCTAACCGGCTTCGCTGATTTATCTTTTATATTTGCGCATATGCATATGCAAATATGATGAGAGATGTTGAAGCAAAAATTAGGCCGCGCCGTAAAGCGTTGAACGTGCTGCAGAGTTATTTGGAGTGTTGTCGGCTCCCATACTTAGCGCCGGGGGTCTTACTAGACCTGAACGATCGAGCGACCAGGAGATAAAAGATGCAAGAAGACTGCAAGTCCGGGCGAATACAAAAAGCCCCAGAAAATTTTTTGAATCGTGACGGCATAAAAGCTGTGTTTGCGGAGGCCAAGCATGGGCGTCGCGGCTTCATTCGAAATGCCTTTGCTGCCGCTGCCGCAGGTATAACTGCCCCGTCGGTCTTGGCGCAAGGTAACCCGGTTTCTGCGCTGGGTGGTGATCCTAATATTCTGGAGTTGCCCGCGCACAGCACCGGCTTGGGTCAAAGCGTTGCCGCTGACGTAGGCTATGGCAAACCTTCAAAATTTGAATCCAACGTACAACGCCGCCAAAGCCCAGGCCTGACGCAGACCAACCAGGCTTCGGTCTCATTTGCACCGCTTCAGTCGCTGTTCGGCATTGTCACGCCGAGTGGCTTGCACTTTGAACGGCATCACCAAGGTTGGTGGGATATCGACCCCTCCAAACATCGGCTGATGATCAACGGCATGGTGAAGGCATCCAAAGTCTTCACGGTCGATGAGATCATGCGGTTGCCTTCTGTTTCCCGCTTTCATTTCATCGAGTGCGGGGCCAATACCGCAGTGGAATGGGGCAATGTGGCCGTACCTACCGTCCAGTACACGCATGGCATGATTTCCTGCAGCGAGTTCACAGGCGTTCCGCTCATCACTTTGCTGGAAATGGCGGGCGCTGACCTTAAAAACGGCAAGTTCGTGTTGGCTGAGGGTGCGGATGGATCTTCCATGACACGCACTATCCCGATGAGTCTGATCAAGTCGGGGGAGGTATTTGTCGCCTATGGCCAGAACGGCGAGATGCTCCGCCCGGAGCAAGGCTATCCGTTGCGCTTGATCGTCCCTGGTGTGCAGGGGGTCAGTTGGGTAAAGTACCTGCGCCGCATTGAGGTGGGAGACATACCCTATGCCACCAAAGATGAAGCCATTCACTATATGGACCTGCAGCCGGACGGACAGCACCGTCAGTACTCCAGCATCCAGGAATGTAAAAGTGTGGTGACCACACCTTCCGGGGGTCAAGTTCTGCTGGACCAAGGCTTCTACAACATCACCGGCCTCGCATGGTCGGGACGCGGCAAAGTCAAACGAGTGGATATTTCCGTGGATGGTGGACGTAACTGGCGCATCGCGAGATTGGAGTCGCCTGTCTTGCCCAAGGCCTTGACACGTTTTAGTCTGGACTGGGTATGGGATGGCAAACCCGCCATCATGCAAAGCCGGGCGATGGACGAGACCGGTTTTGTGCAGCCGACGTACAAGCAGCTTCGCGCGGTCCGTGGGACGCGGTCGATCTATCACAACAACGCTATTCAATCGTGGTTGGTGCAAGAGAGCGGCGAGGTCAAAAATGTTCAAATTTCGTAACGCGGCGTCCGCTATTGCCTGGGCGTTATTGGCAAGCGCAGCAATCGCGCAAGCCGGCACGAATTACCCGGGCGTGGGCCGCGATGCGACGGCTAAGGAAGTTGCAGCCTGGGACATCGATGTGCGGTCAGACTTCAAGGGACTTCCGGCTGGCTCCGGCAGTGTGACGAAAGGTCAAAATGTCTGGGAGGCCAAGTGCGCCCAATGCCATGGGTACTTTGGAGAGTCGGGTGAATTCTTTAGCCCATTGGTAGGTGGTGTCACCAAAGAAGATATCAAAAACGGCAACGCTGCCAATCTGCGCAACACTACGTTTCCAGGTCGTACGACTTTTATGAAAGTGGCGACCATCTCAACCGTCTGGGATTACATCAACCGCGCCATGCCCTGGACGGCGCCCAAAACGCTCACAACGGAAGAGGTTTACGCAGTCACCGCATTTCTGTTGAATCTCAATGGAATCGTGCCTGACGACTACACCCTGTCAAACAAAAATATCGCTGAGGTTCAGGCTCGTATGCCCAATCGCAATGGCATGACCACCGCGCACAGTATGTGGCCAGGACCTGAGTTCAAGGGGACTAAGAACACGGACACCAGCAACGTTGCATGCATGAAGAACTGCACGCCAGAACCCAAGTTGGCATCATACTTACCCGAGTTTGCGCGCAACGCGCATGGCAACCTAGCTGAGCAAAACCGGATGGTTGGCGCGCAGCGCGGCGCGGACACAACGCGGCCTGAAATAAAGGCAGGCGCCCTGGTAGCACCTACGGCCCTACTGGTCAAGCCTCCCGAAACAAAGGCCAATTCAGAGAACAAAGCTGCTGTGGCGCTCCTGAATAAAAACAACTGCCTAGCTTGTCATGGACTAGACAAGAAAATTATTGGCCCCGCCTTTACCGACGTTGCCAAGAGGAATGCTGGCAATACAGACTACCTGGCGAGCAAGATCAAGATTGGCAGCAGCGGTGTCTGGGGAGCAATCCCCATGCCGCCACAGAGCCTCAGTGAGGCAGATGCAAAAGCTATCGCCAACTGGCTGGCAACTGGAGCAGGCAAATAGGTAAAACGTGAATTTCGATTCACAGCCGTTTTATTAGTAGTGAATTTATGAAGGAGACTTTTATGCAAACTCGTCGCGAGACCTTGAAACAAAGTGCGATGCTCGTCAGCTTGCTGGCGGCGACCGGTCTGTTCCCGCAGTATGCGCTGGCTTACAACAAGTCGGCGTTTGAGGCAAAGAGCATGACCGATGTTCTTGCAGCCTTAGGTGCAAGTGCACCTACCGAAAGCAAGGACGTAACTATCGGTGCGCCTGATATTGCAGAAAACGGAGCTGTTGTTCCATTGACAGCGAGCAGCACGCTGGCTGGTGTCAAGCATATGTTGATCCTGGTCGAGAAGAATCCCTCCGCTTTGGTGGCCCAGTTCAATGTCACTGAAAGTGTAGAAGTGAGCTTTGCGACCCGCTCCAAGATGGGGCAGTCCTCCGATGTTTTCGCCGTCGCCGTAATGAACGACGGTAAAGCCTTCTTCGCCAAGAAGGAAGTCAAAGTGACCTTGGGTGGTTGCGGCGGCTAATCTACGGCCCACCAATAGTTTCTATATTTTTAGCTTCTGGAGAAAAACATGGCAGATCCGATGCGCATTCGCGCCCAAGTTGCAGGCGACAAAGCAACCGTGCGTGTGCTGATGGCACATGAAATGGAGTCCGGACAACGTAAAGATTCCACTGGCACTTTAGTGCCGGCATGGTTTATCAGTGAGGTAAGTGCCACACACAACGGGAAGCCAGTGATGGCCGCCGAGTGGGGGCCCGCAGTGTCCAAGAATCCGTTCTTGCAGTTCACGATCAAGGGTGCCAAGGCGGGTGACAAAGTGGCAGTGACCTGGAAAGACAACAGAGGCGAAACCCGGACCGACGAGGCTACAGCGTCCTGACTGCTGCATCACACGCACTGAAAAGAGGCGTGTGCCGTCCGCGCTGGCAAGTTGAACACACCCGAGGAGACAGAATGAAAAGCAAAATCGTAATCGCTTTAGCCACGTGGCTCACAGTGAGTTTTTCCGGTGCGTATGCCCAAAAAACTTCCGTGCAAAGTATCGAGGAGTACCGGGCAATGCTCCAGGACGGTAATCCCGCAGAGCTGTTTGAAGCCAAGGGTGAGAACCTATGGAAGCAAAAAAGAGGGCCAAAGAATGCGTCGCTTGAGCAATGCGACTTGGGCAAGGGGCCCGGTGTATTCAAAGGTGCCTTTCTTGAGTTGCCGCGCTACTTCGCAGACACTAATCGTGTTCAGGATATGGAGTCGCGGCTACTCACTTGTATGGAAACGCTACAAGGGCTTAATGCTGCAGAGATTGCCCTCACCCCCTTTGGCAAAGGAGAGCAAAGCAATGTGACCGCTTTGGCCACCTGGCTAGCCGCAGAATCCAAAGGCGGAAAATTCAATCTGCCTAAGGCTCACCCGCAAGAAAAGATTGCAGTTGAAGTGGGTAAGCGGCTTTTCTTTCAGCGCGGTGGGCCGCACGACTTCGCTTGTGCCTCGTGCCACAGCAGCGATGGCGCCCGCATTCGACTACAAGATTTGCCCAACTTAACAAAGAATCCTGGAGACGGCGTTGGTTTTGCCGCTTGGCCCGCATACCGCGTTTCTAACGGGCAAATGTGGGGTATGCAACAACGACTGAACGACTGCTATCGCCAACAGCGTTTCCCGTACCCGGGATTCGGTAGCGAAGCCACAATTGCACTCGCCAGTTACCTTGGCACTATTGCCACCGGTTCCAAGTCAGTCGCACCTGCAATCAAACGTTGAAATCGGAGACACTCCCATGAACCCTTATCGTTTGGCTCCCCTCTTTTTAACCCTGGCACTCTTAGGCACATCAGCGTCGGCCCAGAAGCCCAAGCCAGTGGGCTCTGCCCCTTCTGCAAACGCTGGGCTGTACGACCAACGGACGGATGACGCCGTGAAGTCTTCGTTTCGGTCGCAGGGCGCTGTGTCGGTCGATAGGGTCCTAGCTGTCGATAAGACGAACAAACTGTGCAGTGCAGCAGACGTCGCTGGTAAGCCATTGGATGAGAAAACTGCCAACGCCATTCAGGCGATCAACATGAAGGCTATCCAATGGCCCGCAGATGGGAAGTATCTGGGTGACTGGAAAGAGGGCGAAAAAATAGCGCAAAGTGGCCGGGGCTTGACATGGACAGACGATGCCAAGATGTCCAATGGTGGCAACTGCTACAACTGCCACCAAATCGACAAGAAGGAAATTTCGTTCGGGACGATTGGACCCAGTTTGTATAACTACGGCAAGTTGCGCGGCGTGAAAGACCCGTCAAGTCTCGATGCCAAAGTCATGCTCGAGTACACCTGGGGCAAGATTTGGAATAGCAAGGCTTATAACGCTTGCTCCAACATGCCTCGTGCAGGACACACCGGCATCTTGACCCAAGAGCAAGTTCGCCACGTCGTAGCACTTTTGCTGGACCCCAAGTCCCCGGTGAACCAATGACAACCATTCCGTGCCAGTACACATTGGTTCGAGCTCAATTACATCAGTGATTGCATACCTATGAATTTAACGAAGCGCGAGTTTGTCCAATTGATGGGCGCAGGGACTATGGCTGGCATGGGGCTCGGCACCTACGCAGATGCCGACGCCGCCACAGCCGCCAATGGCCTGTACGACATTGAGACATTCGGATCGGTGTCCTTTTTGCACATGACGGATTGTCATGCACAACTCAAGCCCATTTACTTCCGCGAACCCAGTGTCAATTTGGGCATCGGCGGCATGCGAGGCAACCTGCCCCATCTGGTAGGGGAGCATCTTCTTAAAACGGCCAACATCCGCCCGAATACCGCTCAAGCCCACGCACTCACTTGCCTGAACTTTGAAAAGGCTGCGCGGCGCTATGGCAAAGTTGGCGGGTTTGCACATCTGGCAACCCTTGTTAAACGGATGAAAGCAAGCCGCCCCGGTGCCCTACTGCTCGACGGTGGTGACACGTGGCAAGGTTCTGGTACATCGCTTTGGACCAATGGACAGGACATGGTAGATGCCTGCAAGTTGCTAGGAGTAGACGTCATGACGGGCCACTGGGAATTCACCTATGGCATGGAACGTGTGAAGGAAATCGTCGAGAAAGACTTTGCGGGGAAAATTGATTTTGTCGCGCAAAACGTCAAAACCAATGACTTTGGTGATCCCGTTTTCAAACCGTATGTCATTCGCGAAATCAATGGAGTGTCCTGCGCGATCATCGGGCAGGCATTTCCGTATACGCCGATTGCCAACCCACGCTACATGGTCGCTGATTGGGCATTTGGTATCCAAGACGAGAACATGCAACGCATGGTGGACGAAGCCCGCGGCAAAGGTGCGCAAGTTGTGGTGGTGCTGTCACACAACGGTATGGATGTCGATCTGAAGATGGCTAGCCGCGTCAGCGGCATCGACGCCATCATGGGGGGACATACACACGACGGCATGCCTGTAGCGAGCATCGTGCGCAATATGGGCGGCAAAACTATAGTCACTAACGCAGGCTCCAACAGCAAGTTTCTGGGCGTTCTGGATTTCGAAATTAAAGATAAGAAAGTGAGCGACTTCCGCTACAAGCTGCTCCCCGTCTTCGCCAATATGCTGCCCGCAGACAAAGAAATGGATGCCTTGATTAACAAAGTCCGGGCACCGTATGAAAGCAAGTTAGCCGAGAAACTCGCGGTAACAGAAGGCACCCTGTATCGCCGTGGGAACTTCAACGGGACCGGTGATCAGCTCCTGCTGGATGCCATGATGCAAGTGCAAGGCGCAGATATTGCATTTTCACCTGGCTTCCGCTGGGGAACGAGTTTGCTGCCAGGTCAGGTCATCACGCGGGAATGGTTAATGGATATGACAGCGACCACCTACTCTTACGCCACGGTAACTGAGATGACAGGCACTGCCATAAAAACCGTGCTTGAAGACGTGTGTGACAACCTTTTTAACCCCGATCCGTACTACCAGCAAGGCGGCGATATGGTGCGTGTGGGTGGCTTGCAATACAACTGCAATCCGCTTGGCGCCATGGGTAAACGTATTGATGACATGCGCTTGCATGGCAAGCCCATCGAGGCCGACAAAAAATACAAAGTGGCTGGTTGGGCCCCTGTGGCAGAGGAAGCCAAGTCTGCGGGCAACAAGATGATATGGGAGGTGGCAGAGCAGTGGTTGAAAACGACCGGTGGCCGGGTTCCTTCACGCAAGCCCAATGTCCCCAAGCTCAATGGTGTCCTGCCGAACCCTGGCATTGCGCTTTAGCTTTCACTCTTTCCTTCAATATTTCTGAGAGATCTATATGTCGAATCGTCGAGAATTCATCGTTAAATTTGGTTTGGCCGGAGGTGCTTTGACGGCCGTAAACGCCTGGGCGCAACCCGCTGCATTGGCAGAAGCCGATGCCCAAGCAACTGCGCTGGGCTACAAGGTAGACACAACGAAGGTGGACGCCAAAAAATTCCCTAAGCACACGGTAGCGCAAAAGTGCAACAACTGCGCGCTGTACCAAGGCAAGGCTACGGATGCCGTAGCAGCGTGTCCACTGTTCCCACGCAAGACCGTCGTGGGTAAAGGCTGGTGTAACGCATGGGCTGCGAAAACCTGAGGCTGACAACTTTTTTTGGCGCGGATAGTTCACTGACGATCTGCAATCCATAGGTCATTCCCCGTTGAAACTACTCCACAGTTGGCGACCTCTGTGCTAGCCTGACTAAGCTACTTCCGGCAACATCGATGCTGCTAGTGCCGCGTCGCTGCGTTCGACGAGATCGGTCAGAGCCGCAAAAGTAAACCTTGCGTCAGGCACCACGAAAAATTCCGTCCTTTAGCGTGCGCGGGAGAGCAGGCGCAAGTGATCAAACAAAACATGCGCATGGCCTGGCTCAATACCTCGCTTCACGGCCAAGCCATGAAGTTCCGTGTCACGCCTCTGCGGTGGGCTGAACAAGCCCCAGTCACTGCGTCGCACGCTGGCAACAATCGGCGCATGGGCCTTCTTGCCCCGTTTAACGACGATAGAGGTCTCGCCGTTGGCCAATTCAACATAGGTGCCTGGCGGATACAGGCCCACAACCCGCAGCAGGGTGGCACCAATGCTGTCTGGGTTACCACTGGCGTCCAGGCAAGCGTCGCGCGCGGCGGTTGCCGGGGTTACCGAGCCACGGCTGCCGCGCCGGCTGAGTTTGGCCGTGTATATATCCACACGCCGCAGTAGTTCGGCCAACCGCGGCCCCGCTTGGGTATCCGTGGCGGCTTCCGGCCCTACAGCGCCATGGTGGTGCTGTACGACGTAGAGCCACACCGGGTCAAGCACCCCGGCTTTGGTCAGCATCTCAACACTGGTCTGTGCATGGGTCTGCACCTGCGATCGCTGGATATCTGTCAATGCGGTTCTTTGTGCCGCCATGGCGTTTTGCAGGCTGGTAATACTCACATTCATACTGAGCGCTGCCAGCGCCAAGGACTGTTTTTCTTCTTCGGGCCACGCCAGCCAGTCCGCCGCCAACTCGGCAATCACCATGCATACCAAGCTGTGTTTTTCGCTATATCGCTCCACGCTGTTGCCGTTGGATTCAATCAGCACATAGAGCGCCAAATCCGCATCACGGTTCGCCAGCTTGCGCACAGCGCGCGTTGTTTCTGTAAATTGGTCAAGCCAAACGGCGTCTACATTTGCGTCGGCAAAAAGCTTGCCCAGCTTGCCAATCAATTGCTCCCACGCATCCAACCCTTCCCTCAGGGGTAACGGCAGCGCTTCGGCAGGCTGAGGGTGGTCATCTGAAGTTGACATGCATTTGGGTGTGCTGTGGGTATGCGTTGTGGCAGTGGCGCAGACTTGCATATGCCACTCATTCATTTTGATTTTGATTTTGATTTTGCATGAGAAGTAGCCGGCTTGGGTAGCAATCGTGCGACCAGCGCAAATTAGGCCAGGTTGTGCGAATGCGGGCGCAGCGGGTTGTCGGCCACGGCCTCGCTTTCGGAGGCAACCGCGCTTACGTCCAGCGCTGCGCAACCCAAGCGACGAGGTTTAGGGTTGCCGGGAAGTCTTGGGCCTGAGCTGCATTGCCAGACAAAGACAAGACATAGATGAAATTGGCTTCTAGCCCGCGTATTCATTGCGCAAGCAGCTATCAAAACAGAAGCGAATTGGCGCCTGCGACGCCGCCGCGTCCTGCAACGCTTTCGCACTCGCCCACGTGCAGGAAAGACCATGTCGCCCTCAGCGTCCGGGTGCGACCCCAGCAGTGGGTGGTCCAGTGCATTTTTCTTACGCCATGGCAAAGAACTATTGGGCCAGTTCGGTGTTGGGGGCGTAATGTACGCTGATGGCGTATGTACCGAGCACTCTTTTAGCAAAAGCGCCACTCAGAGATGCGGATGCCGCGGAGCCGGGCGAGTAGGTCGTCAAAGTAATCGGTGTGGCAGGGGCCGGGCGGGGGTTTGAGTCGTTCGAAGTCCTTGGCAACCCGCAGAGTACAAATCCTTGTGTATGAAACTGTGTGCATGGTTTTGACAACAGGAACGCTGTTGGGATAGCAACGATTGTGCGGTTCAGTGCTGAACGATGTGGCATTACCGTCCAACCTCCAGATCGCTACACCTGGTCGTCACAACATTGTGTGCGGATATGAATTTCGCTAGCTCAATATTGAATTCTTGAGACACTTGCTGAGGAAAATGGTGCGGCGACGGAATTACCAAACGCCGCCCACCGCCCGCAACGGCTACCGCATCCGCAGTGTCTTCAAAGGCCGGACACCAGCCGCCAGTCACGACCAACAGCGGTATGTTCGCGCTCCTGATCGTAGCGAGTTGAGCGCGCAGGGTTTCCTTAGACGGTACACGCAGGCGCGCAATGCCTTGCCCCATGCGATTCAGCTCGGCCCGGCTCTTGCTATGGCCAATTTCTGGGGGGATGCCCACCAGCTTGGCAAACCCGGTTGCGCGGGTTGCTGCGCTCAGCGACAGGTACTTGACCAGCATCAGCTTTAGCCCGAATTGCCTCACACTGGTTCTGTCAGTGGCAAGTTTCTGCATGCCTGGCTCGATGAGTGTCAGGGACCGCACCGCCGAGGGCCGCATAGCCGCCGCCGCCAACGCCACACAGCCCCCAAAAGAATGACCGACAAGGTGTGCGCCGTCCTCCAGCATGTCAGCCACCCAGCGCCCGTCTATCTGTGCATCATCAGGTTCATCACCAGCCGGGGTTCTGCCGTGCCCTGGTCGATCTGGTACCAAAATCCTAAAGCCCTGCTCCCCCAAATCGCGCTGGGCAACAAAGTGGCCATCGCCGCCCACAGAACTTCCTTGGGCACTGCCGTGCACCATCACGACCCGAGGCCCGGTCTGGCCCCATTGCGAAGCGTATATGGGTGTCTTTTGCATTGCCTCGCTCACTCCCCGCAAGTACTTTCAGTTTGCGTAGGCTCGTGCAACCGTGGCCTGCATAGCGTCCAGATCTGCCTTTGAGAAATATTTACCCCTCAAAAACACGGACGATATGGTCCCCAGGTTGGCAACATCCACCAGCGGGTTGGCATCTAGCAATACCAAGTCCGCATTTTTACCAGGCTCTACTGCCCCCATAGTGGATTCACGTCGCAAAAACTCGGCTCCGTTAAGCGTCGCCATTTGCAGGATCTCCAGCGGCGTGAGTCCGGCTCGGGCTAATTCTTGGAACTCCTGGTGCAAACTAAAACCCGGGATGACCCAAATTCCGCCGAGATCCGACCCGGCCAACATCTTGACACCGTTTTGCTTAAACAACTTAATGACCTTGACCTGAAGGGTGTAGAAATCTCGGAAAGTTGTTGCTGCAGCGGCCGGAACATTGTCTGCATACTGAGTCGCCAGTTGCTCCCACTGCGCGCGCGTAGCCTTATCTAAATAAGCCAGATGGGGATCATTGCGGTAAAGGGCATCGCTGCTGAATTGCATGCTGCGCAGTCGAATCAAGGTAGGTACTTGCCAGGTTGCATTTTTGGCAAATGCCTGTGCCAGAGATTCGCATTTTTCTTCGCTGTAGCTGTCCATTACCCGCTGGTAGAAAGGCGCATCCAGTGTGCGAAACAGCATAGGGCTGCGCACAAAGTTCAACGAAAAAACAGGTGGTGCGCCTTCACCCCGCATGACCGCTTTGCGAATATCCGATTCATCTTTTGCGCAGTCTAGCAATATGCCCATTCCCGAGCCAAGGTGCTCAATGGCACCAAAGCCTGCACGCGAAGCGTCCAGTGCTGGAACAGATGGCGGCAGATGCCCCGCGACCAACATTCCCAATTTCTTGGCCTCAGCCACGGCTGCGAATGTCGCATCCGGGCTTGCCCCCACCAGCTTGATGAAATCCGCCCCCATGGCTTTTTGCTGCTGCACGAGCTGGATTGCGCGCGCAGCCGTTGGCACCCCAGCCAGCAAGTCGCCCGGAATGAGAAGTACCTCAGGGGCATCAACCAGCCCTGCAGCACGGTCGACGTTGAGTTGGCGCGCGCGCTGGATCATTTCAGCCGACCCTGCCATCTCCCGAATGCCCGTAATGCCATTGGCGATCAGTAACGGCCAGTAGTTTGGCTGCTTGTCTGCAGCTAGAACGGCATGCGTGTGCATATCCAGAAGCCCGGGGATCACATAGCGCTGCGCACCATCGATCAGCTTTACGTTGTCACTAGTGCGCACCGATGCGCTTGCCACAATCTGAAGGATCTTGCCTCCGTCAATGACGATGGCCATGCCAGGCTGCAGCGACCCGTCCCGGGTGTTCACGATGGTGGCGTTACTTATCACGGTTCCGCGCGTGACATCGATGGCCTGCATCGGGCCGGTAGCGCAGGCAGTGAGAGTGACGCAGGCAAGCGCCCCAATAGTCCGGGTCAGATTGAGCGATTTCATACGGTCAGCTTTCTCAGAATATAGGGTTAGAACGGAATCTTGGTTTGCAACCAAAGACGCGTGCCTTCCGGACGGTTGGTCGTACCGAACTCAGTCATCAGCTTGGCCATGACGACGACCTTGGGACTGACGCGGTAGGTGACGAAGGGGCCAAGACCGTTGACGCTGCCGCGGTTTCCGTCCCCGTTGACTGCAACATCGTTCTTGATGTCATCTGTCAACTGCCGAAAGAAGTAGCCATTCACGCCAAACGTAACGTCGGGGCTTACGCGATAGCCGGTGCTGTACTCCAAAGTGAACTCGTTACCAGACCGGTAGTTAGTGGATGCGTTGCTATCGTTTATACCCACCCGTACTTTCGCGCTTCCGTAGTAAGGTGCTTTTGGCATCCAAGTCACTCCGTAGAAGGGTGCAGTTTGCAGGTAATTTTGTGCCGAATGCACCAACTGTTTGGGATCGTACGAAACGATGGGCTTGATAAATTCCAGTCCAACGCTCTGGTGGAACTCGGTGCCGTGCCACCCAAACACCACGGGCGTAAACAATAGATAAGCAACTTCTGTCAGGCTATCACTTTTGGTTAGGTTACCTACGGGCCCCGGTATCTTGATTCCTACCGCCAAGTCCGTCGAAGTTGCCAAGAAGCCGACTCGTGTCTCTACGTTAGCGCCCAGCCATTTCATATTCGGATGTACATAGCTCAGGCCAAATGCCGCGGTCGTCACCTTGAGTTTGTAGTCGTTCAAGCCCTTGCTGTCGTTGCCAGAATTGTCTTTAAGGCGATCCGCAACGTAGCGCGTAGTCGCAAAATAAGCAGCCAGCCCTTCTGGCGCCATAAAGCCTGCCATATTGGTTTCTGCTCCCGGGGCGTAAGAGTTGCCCCCTGGCTCCGTAGCCATTGCTGGTGCTGTAAAAAGTCCCGCTGTCGACATACCCACGGCGATCACACGAAGTTGTTGGGTAAAGAATTTGTTCATTGTTGTCTCCTTCTGGTTATAAAAATGGTGTGCCAATGTTCTAGGTTTTGGTAAAGATGTGGCTACAGCAAGCTGGGCAACCAAAGCGCCACCTGAGGGAAAGCCAACAACACAACGATCAGCGCGAAAGGAGCTACCAAAAAAGGCAAAACGCCGCGGTACATATCGGGTAGGCTGATCTCTGGCGCTTGGGCGCGGATGACAAACAGGTTCATGCCGACGGGAGGGTGAATCAAGCCGATTTCAACGACGATCACCAGCAGTACGCCAAACCAGACCGGATCAAACCCGTTGGCCACAACAAGCGGCAGCAAGACGGGGACCGTTACAAGCATCATGCCTATACCTTCCAGGAAGCATCCGAGGACAATATAGAAGGCCACCAAAAGCAGCATGACGACCAGTGGCTGCACACCAAGTGCCGCTATAGAGTCCACCAGAGATTTGGCAATACCGGACTGCACCACAAAATAGGTAAATACTGTGGACCCCAGCACGATCAGTACCAGATTGGCGGTAATACGAACAGAGTCGGAGAGACACTTAATGCCCTGAGTAACGCTCAGGCGCCTGCGCAGTATCCCCACAACGGCGGCACCACACGCGCCCACCGCAGACGCCTCGGTCGGACTGAACCAGCCCAGGTATAAGCCGCCAAACGACAGCACAAAGAGTAGTGCAACGTCCCACACCCGGACCAAGTCGCGCAGCATTTCGTCTCGCCCACCTTTAGGTACTATCGGCGCGGTGCTGGGCTTGACCCACACAACAACAACAACAGTCAGTAGATAGAAAGCGGTTAGCAGTAACCCTGGGATTAGGGCTGCTGCAAACAATTTGATGACAGATTGCTGTGCGATAACCCCATAAATCATCAGAATCAGCGATGGAGGGATCAATATCCCAAGAGTACCGCCCGCGGCAACAGCACCAGCGGCCAGCGCCGGTGAGTACCCTGCCTTAACCATTTCCGGTATGGAGATTTTGCTCATGGTGACAGCAGTCGCTACGGATGAGCCACATACGGCACCAAACCCAGCGGATGCACCAATCGCCGCGAGAGCCAACGAACCTCGGCATCCCGCAAATACGGCATTCGCTACGCGAAACAGGTCGGAAGACAGTCCCGCCGTCGTGGCAAAAGCTCCCATTAGCGTAAACAGAGCCACCACCGACAGCGTATACGTGGATGCCAACTCTAGCGGCACCGACCCCAACATGGCCGCCGCCTTGGGCAAGCCCTCCAGAGCGGCGTAGCCTCCTACGCCAACCAGCCCCAACGCTGTGGCGACTGGTACCCGCCCCATGATCATGGCTACTAGTAGCGCCATGCCACACAATCCAATCGTTTCTGGAGTCATAGAGCGGCGCGCTGGAAAGCGCGTCCAAATAAAGTAAAAAACTTGCCCGCCAATACCACGACTGAGGCACCGATAGCGATTTCGATCACTCCGAGTAGCCCGAAGATTGGAATCGGCAGGTCGGGTTTGCGGTCGCCAAACTGGTACGCATCCAACATTGGCTGAATGCCGGTGTAGGCCAGCAAACAAAGAAATATCAGCGAGCAAAAGGCACCCAATAATTTCAAGATATCCACAGTACGGGCGCTGGCCACGTGGTCGACCACATCCACCGTGACCTGCTCGTCCTTGTAGAAGCACTCTGGCAATGCCAGAAAGACCACAAGTACCAACGTTGACTCGACCAAGTCGATGGAACCGCGGATAGGTTTCGTAAAGACGTAGCGGGTGATGATGTCCACTACCGTCCACAATGCCATGGTCAGAAGCGCTAACCCGCCCACTGCCGTCAACAGCCGGCTGGCTGCACCCAGAGTTCGTTCGGTGCTCATGGTTTCACCGCATTCACTTGGCTACGCACATCGTCATAGAAACGCTGGGCAGCTAGGCCCTTGCTCTGAACCGCCTCGATAGCTTCTTTGAGCAGCGGTACTACCGGTGCTCGGAATGCCTGCTGCTCATCAAGTGTCGGAATATTGATTTCGACTTTACGCTCCAACATGTACTTGCGGCCGTTGGCTTCCGCCTCGTCGTAGCGGGCGCCAACGCGTCGCGCGCCTTCAACACCCGTACTTTCGTCCACCAACTTACGTAAGTCCGGCGGCATCGATTCATACTTCTTAGTGTTGATTACCAGCGCGAAAGTCACGGCGTAGGCGTTGATCTCTGTCACGGATTTGATCGCCGGGGCTACCTGAAAGGACTGCGCCGCTTCATAGTTGAAAGCCATACCATTGACCGTCCCCTTCTCCAGTGCATCAGACAGCTCGACTGGCGCGACAGACGCTGGTGTAGCGCCCCACAAATCAATCATCTTTGCCGGCAAAGGCCCGTTGTGGCGAATCCGCATGCCCTTCATGTCGGCTGGCTTGCGCACGGTCGCTTTGTTAAAGAAGAGCCCAATGTTGGGTGACGCAATGACATAGAGGATGCGCGTTCCTTCGTACTCCTTTGTCAACTGGCCCGCCAAACCAGTGGCGATTACTGATGCCTCCGCACTGTTCAGTGGCTTTTGCAAAACTGCGTTTTTCTCTGGGGTGAATACATACGGCAGCTGTAACAACTCGGTCAATGCAAATCGACCTGGTACGGCACCATGCAAAAAGAACGCTGCATCAGCGACACCAGTTCTTGCGAGGTCAAACTGGCGTGTGATAGGCCCCATTTGCCCCGACGGAAATACCGAAATTTTCAAGCGCCCATTGGACTTAACCCCTAGCTCGTCCGCCCAGCGCGTCAATTCCTGATGAATAGTGTGATTGGGTGGCAGGTAATGGGTGACCTTGACGTCAATAGTT
Source organism: Rhodoferax sp. (assembly GCA_046595515.1). Classification (GTDB taxonomy): domain Bacteria; phylum Pseudomonadota; class Gammaproteobacteria; order Burkholderiales; family Burkholderiaceae_C; genus Allorhodoferax. Next base: position 82,314 of record JBKJOV010000037.1, read on the forward strand.
TGCGCAAGGGCTACGCCCCAGGCGGCACAAGTCAGACCAACGATCAGAGTCGTCCGGTAGAGTTTGTTACGTACACGGTGCCGTGTGGTGGAGGTGGCGGAAGATGCAAATTCGCTTTTTTTCATGGTGTCGTCCTCGTTGTAATTTTGGATTGGTGGTGCGCTAGTGGCGTTCAGCCTTCGTCGACAACGGGGTTGCGCAATACGCCTACCCCCTCCACTTCGACTTCGCAGATGTCCCGGCCTTCATCCAAACTTGTGGCTTGCGAGCCAATCCCACACCCGATGGTGTACCGGAAATAATGATGTCCCCGGGTTGCAAAGCCATAGCTTCAGAGCACGCAGCAACCAAAGTTGCGATGTCGAAAATCATGTCGCGTGTGTTGGCGTTTTGCATCAACTCGCCATTGAGGCGACACTGCAGTTGAAGCCCATGGGCCCCAGGCGGGAGCTCGTCGGCGGTGACGAACTCGGGGCCAAAGCTTCCGCTGTCGTCAAAATTCTTGCCCATCATCCATTGGTTGGAGCGGAATTGGTGATCACGTACTGAGCCGTCATTGAACAGTGAATAGCCGGCCACATGGTCTAGCGCCCTTTCCTTGGGGATGTAGCGGCCAGGCTTTCCGATCACTGCCACCAACTCGGCTTCATAGTCAAATTGGTGCGAAATACTTGGGCGGACAAGTGCGTCTCCGTGTGCGACCCATGACGATGCATAGCGATGAAAGATGACAGGAAATTTTGGTGGCTCGAAATTGCTCTCGGCTGCGTGGTCCAGGTAGTTCAATCCGATGGCAAAAGCCTTGAAAGGATTCAAAACCGGTGGAAGGTAGCGAAGACCTGCTAGTGGGCGTCGCTCAGAGGAGCCCGCTAGCGCGTTGCGGGCTGCATTCATGCCCGCGTCGCCCAGACGTAGCAACTCGTCCAATGACGAGGCGATCCCCAACCTGGATAAATCGACCAGCTCGTCGCCCACCCTGGCGCCAAGGGAGGCGCCGCCTATGTCGTTTCTAAATGCTATGAGTCTCATGGTGTGTTTCTTTCTTGGAAATCGTTCGAAATTTAGGTCTGCACTAACTCGCAGTTAGTGATGAAGTTCTCCGGCACTGCGGGGCCCCAAACGTACAGAGAATCAGCAAGCGCATGGTCGCCAGCAGACCAATCGACGCTGACAGGAACAAAGTCGATGTCAAACGAGTATTCGCAGAAGCTGCCCCAAGGGTCCTGGACGTAGTAAAAGTAGTTCGACCCCAATACGTGGCGTCCAAGACCCCAGCCTTTGTCCCAGCCAGCTTCGCGCATGTGTTCGGATCCGTAGCCGATCTCATCAATGCTGCCGACCGCCCAACTGCTGTGGTGCAGACCCGCAGCGTGAGATTTCGCAAAGGCCACCAGATGGTGGTCACTGCCATGTGGCGAGTGAAGGAACGCGATGACATCGCCGGACCGGTCGGACAGTCTCAACCCAAGGACATCGCAGCAGAATGCAACCATCCGGCTAACGTCGGGACTAAACAGCAGAATATGGGACAAGTGGGACGGCTGCACGGCCGATACCTGGCTGCGAGCTGGCGCAGCACCCAGACCATCCTGCGCGGCTGGCAGCGAGGTGGGCGCTGTTTTGATGGATGGTGAGACCTTTGGTGCAACGACCAGTTGTATGGTTGTGCCGTCGGGATTACGGAACCAAATACCCCGTTTATCTCCCAACGCATGTGGCTCAATGGTGGCCCCTTGTTCGGCTATGCGTTGTCGAAAAGCCAGCTCGTCCTCGGCAAAGATGCCAAACCGCACGTACTGAAGCTGCTTGGACGCTCCAGATTCATAAATGGATGCCCAGCAATGCGCGTTGCCAAAGGTATAGAGGTCCAGGCGTGGGCCTTCCTGGCGAACCTCCAATCCAAACGCGGTGTAGAACTGCCGCGCGACCGTGATGTCTGGCACCGTAAAGACAAATGCGTCGACAGAATGAACCGCCAGTACGCCGCTGCGGCGCGAAATGCCAGTTGTTGTGTGCGTGTTCATTTCCTGACTCCCGCGGGGACAAAGGAGTTGGCGCGGCCCGTCACCGTTTCAAACAATCCGGTCGTGGCATGGGGCCACGCATCTGCGCGCCAAGCAACGTGTTGGTCTGGTCTGATCAACGTGAAGCGAGTGGGGTACAGCTCTGCCACAGCCGCTTCATGCACTTGAATCACCTTGAGCGGTACGCCAGTCGTCACTGCCTGTACGCGGGCCTGATCAATCGCTTCAGACGGGGCATCCTTGCTCGCAAGCAGCGTGAATCCAGTTCCGAAATGGTCGTAAAGTGAGCTGCCGTCGTGCATCCATGCGTGGGGGGCGATGGAGCCAGGTCGCGAGCTCGGCACGTAATTGATGAAGTCGTGCCCTGGAGCATGGCTTCCGTCTGGGATGACCACGGGCGAGTCGTCATATCGGTAGCCCTTGACGACGCCCAGCGTTGCGAACTCGCGCAGTTTGGCCACTTGAATGCGCGACCCTACTTCTCGCCGCAACGTTGCCCCTGCCTCGCTGTCGGCATCCAATCCCTCCCTCCACAACTGGTTGCCCAACATGGCGTGGTTGGCTACGGCTTCATCCATGACCTGGTCGTGTACCAAACGGCGCTCACGTTCATAGCTGTCGAGTAGCTGGGGTCCACCCCAACCCTGCAGCACGGCGGCCAGCTTCCAGCCGAGGTCGACCCCATCGGCAACACCCATGTTCATGCCGTAGCCACCAAACGGTGGGTGCAAGTGGCATGCGTCACCGGCAAGAAAAACGCGCCGATTTCGGTAGTAGTCGGCCAAAAAACGGCTGGCAACCCACTCGTCTGTAGAGAGCACTTCGTAAGGCAGATCAATACCTGTGGCCTGGCGAATCAGTGCCGGAGCAGCGTTGACATCCAGCTTCCAGCCCTCCTTGACACCGGTAGGCATGAAGAACCACTTGTCACCTCGGTCCATAGGCCCAATCAGACTCGGGGCCTCGCCATTGACTTGCCAGTACATGATGGCCGGACCATGCTGATGCGCTTGCGCCAACCCAGGCGCACGGAATACAACGTTGTAGTTTCTGGACAGGCCGTAATTGCCTTGCAATTTGGCGCCAATCGCTTCCCGGACAGCGCTGCGCGCACCATCGGCACCGACCAGAAAATCCGCGTCAACGGTCACGTCTGTATTGCGCTTCACATCACGCACCACCGCCTGCACCCGTTCACCGTCTTGCGCGAAGGTCTTGAGTTCACAATTAAATCGAAATTCAACACCTCGCAGCGATTGCGCATGCGCACGCATGACTTCTTCTACCGTGTACTGCGGAACCCATTGGGAGTGCTCGGAATACAGCGGATTGCGACCGGGTGCACAGTAGAAAGCATTTTCGAAACGTGTGAGCTCGTAGCCCGCCAAGTTAGTGCAAAACACTACGTTGGATGGATAGTCGGTACCCAGCGGTGATGCCGCCCGCAGCGCGCCGGCAATGCCCCAACGCCTAAAGTGCTCACGGGTACGCACGTTGGTAGTTTTCGCGCGGGGGGCATACCCCACCCTGTCGTTGCGCTCTATCACAAGGCACGGTATCGAGCGATGCCCCAGCTCAATGGCGAGCGCTAGACCGACGGGACCAGCCCCCACGATCAGCACTTTCGTTTGAATCGATGATTCATCCATTTAGTAAACCCCTTGTATGTCATCTCGCACGCCTTTTTGAATGTGGCAGTGCAATGGAATGGGATCGTAAGAACGTTCAAGTGAGTCGAGAAGATGGCAAAACTCGTGGAGCGATACCAAAATTGAATCACTTGTGGGCCAGGTGCAGTGATTGCAAAATAAACTGACCGTGTAAGGGCTTCCATGCAAATTACGCGGAATACACCGCCTGTGGGCTGCAATGCCCATTGCTTTCGCCTTGGCATTGGCATTGGCATTGGCTACGTCCACCTTTTGCTGATCGCGCACATAAATCAAACGCGCGTCGCGCAGCTACCCAATGAAAACCGCCCTGGGATACCGCCTTGGTATCAGCGAGAGTTAAGAAAGAGGGACGGGATACCTGCGTCTACTTCGTTCGCATTGGGCGCGACATAAACTGAGCAGGCCGCTGTTTGCCCCGCCACCACATCACTCTAGGGGACCGATATAAAAGGGGACATCTGTGGGCAATAACGAAAATTGATGCGGCACGAAAAAATAAACTGGACGTACACGTAGCTAGCAGAATGTGTGCTTTACAACGCGGAAAAGTTGAATTTCGTCAGGGATGTTACGGATGCGTTGGTGATACAAGAAGTGGACAATATGCGAATAATGATGTCTAAATTTGATCGCAACCACGATGCCTTAGGCATCCGCATGTGCCCCAGCGAAGGTGCCTGCAAATGAAATTCAGTGCGATCCGTGACTTTTTAGCGGTCGCCGAGCGCGGCAGCCTCAGAGCTGCTGCCCGTCAAGTAAACGGTTCACAACCGGCAATGAGTCGCAGCATCCAGGAGCTGGAGCGCGAACTGGGTGTCGTGCTGTTTCAGCGCAGCGCAACAGGCGTACAACTCACGCCTATGGGTACTATTTTCCAACGCCGGGCCAGTGTCGTGCGCAATGAACTCCGGCTGGCGCAGGAAGAACTCGACCAACTACGCGGCGAGACGCACGGGCGATTGACGGTGGCATTGTCTAGTGTGCCGCACATTGCGTTGCTGCCCGAGGCGTTACGCCCCTTTCGTGCCAGATACCCCAACGTCACCATCGACATCATTGATGCCGTTTACCCCACTATTGAAGCTGACATCAAAGCAAGCCGCATCGACTGCTACATCGGTCCAATACCCCAAGACTTGGGCGCTGATTTGACGGTCGAAACATTGTTCGAAAATACCCGCGTCATCGTTGGTCGCAATGGCCATCCACTTGCGCAGGCAAAATCGTTGCGTGACCTAGTCGACGCCGAGTGGATAACAACATCCATAACGCACATCGCCGCGGAAGAGTTGGGACCTTTGTTTGCAAAACACGGATTGCCGGCGCCTAAACTCGTTATGCAAGCCCACTCAGCGCTTACCTTCTTGGTGGCGCTGGTGTATTCCGATTTGCTAATGATGCTTCCGGTGCAGTGGACCCGGTCACCGTTGCTGCGGGAGATGGTCAAGCATATTGCGGTGGAGGAAATGCTACCGGCCCCTCCGATCTGTCTTGTGCAGAGAAACGGTTTGCCATTGACCCCAGCAGCGGAATACTTTTGCGACATGATCCGCCGTGCGGTTCTGCACATGGAGTGACCCGACGTCCCGAAATCTTTTCGGCATCTTTTCATCACTCGTCCGCTGCTCCCAGCGTGCCAGCCAATGTCATCCGCCGGAAAAACCACAATGTGTACATACCCAGTGAAGTCTTTGGCAAACCGAACTATCACTCCACCGTCACACTCTTGGCCAGGTTACGCGGCTTGTCTACATCGGTCCCCCGGGCTATCGCCGTGTGGTACGCCAGCAGCTGCAGCGGCACCACGTGCAGCAGGGGTGATAGCTCGCCGTAGTGCTCGGGCATGCGGATCACATGCAGGCCTTCGCCGCTGTCGATGCGGGTATCGGCATCGGCCAGCACATAAAGCACACCGCCGCGCGCGCGCACTTCGTGCAGGTTGCTTTTGAGCTTCTCCAAGAGCGCGTCATTGGGCGCTACTGTCACCACCGGCATCTCACTGGTCACCAGCGCCAGCGGGCCGTGTTTGAGTTCGCCTGCCGCGTAAGCCTCGGCGTGGATGTAGGTGATCTCTTTGAGCTTGAGCGCGCCCTCCATGGCGATGGGGTAGTGCAGGCCACGGCCTAAAAAGAGGGCGTTTTCTTTTTTGGCAAAGTCCTCGGCCCAGGCAATCAGTTGCGGCTCCAGCGCCAGCACGGCCTGCAGCGCAGCAGGCAGGTGGCGCATGGCTTTGAGGTGGCGCTGCTCTGCGTCATCGCTCAGCCGCCCCTTGGCTTGCGCTAGGCACAGCGTCAACAAAAACAAGCCCGCCAACTGGGTGGTGAAGGCTTTGGTGGATGCCACGCCAATCTCTACGCCCGCACGGGTGACGTAGGCTAGGCTGCATTCGCGCACCATGGCGCTGGTGGCCACGTTGCAAATGGTGAGCGTGTGCTGCATGCCCAGGCCTTTGGCGTGGCGCAGCGCGGCCAGGGTGTCAGCCGTTTCGCCACTTTGGGTGATGGTGACCACCAGGGTGTTGGGGTTGGGCACCGAATCGCGGTAGCGGTATTCGCTGGCCACCTCTACATTGCAGGGCACTTTGGCAATGCTCTCGATCCAATACTTGGCGGTGCAGCCGCTGTAGTAGCTGGTGCCGCAAGCCAAAATTAACACCGAGTCAATCTGCTTGAACACCCGCGCGGCATTGCTGCCAGGCGCGTGGTTGCCTTGCTGGTCAAACAGCTCGGGCACGATGCCTTCTACGCCCTCTAGCGTGTCGGCAATGGCGCGCGGCTGCTCAAAAATTTCTTTCTGCATGTAGTGGCGATACGGCCCTAGCTCGGCCGCGCCGCTGTGGGCGTGCACGGTTTTGACCGGGCGCTGGGCGGGTGCTACGGCCTTGTGGTCTTTGTCAAACAGCCAGTATTTACCCAGCTGCATGTCCACCACATCGCCCTCTTCCAGGTAGACGATCTGGTCGGTCACGCCGGCCAGGGCCATGGCATCGCTGGCCAAGAAGTGCTCTTGCCCGTCTTTACCCACACCCAGAATCAGCGGTGAGCCCGCGCGCGCGCCAATCAGGCGGTGCGGCTCGTCTTTGCAAAACACGGCAATGGCATAGGCCCCGTGCAATTGCTTGACTGCTGCCTTGACAGCCTCAAACAAGTCGCCGTCGTACAGGCTGTCGATCAAGTGGGCGATGACTTCGGTGTCGGTCTGGCTGTGAAACACATAGCCCTTGGCTTGCAGGGTGGCGCGCAATTCGTCGTGGTTTTCAATGATGCCGTTGTGCACCAAGGCCACACGGCCTGCGCGTTGCGCTGCATCCGCCCCCGGGCCGTGGCTGAAGTGGGGGTGGGCGTTGTGCACAGCCGGCGCGCCATGCGTGGCCCAGCGGGTGTGGGCAATGCCCAGCGTGCCTTGCACTTCGCCAGCCGCCACTTGCGCAATCAGCTCGGCCACGCGCGAGGTGCTGCGCGCCCGGCGCAAACCGGGCTGGCCGTCTTGCGCATACACCGCCACGCCACACGAGTCATAGCCCCGGTACTCCAGGCGCTCCAGGCCCTGCACCAACACCGGAACGATATTGCGGGTAGAAACCGCGCCGACAATGCCACACATACGCACACTCCCAATGAATCAAGTGCGTGGATGGTAGGCGTCTCTTTAAAAAATATCTGATTGAATTTTGCAAATTTTTGAACGAAAATTTCATTAACTCAATAATTTGAAATTTAAATACATATTAATTTAACAAATGGAAGAAATATCACTAGATGCCGTGGATCTGCAATTGCTGGCGCAACTGCAGCAAGACGCCAGCCTAAGCAACCAGGCCCTGGCTGCGCGCGTACACACCTCCGCCCCCACCTGCCTGCGCCGCGTCAAGCGCCTGCGCGAAGCAGGGTTGATTGAAGCCCAGGTCGCCATCCTCAGCCCCGCGCGCATGGCGGCAGCCATCGGCTACGGCCTCACGGTTTTGATTGAGATCACGCTGGACCGGCAAGACGCCGCAGCCCTGGACGCGTTCGAGAGCCGCGTGGGGGCAGATATCGCCGTGCAACAGTGCTACCGCGTGTCGCCCGGGCCCGACTTCATGCTGGTGGTTCACACCACCGACATGCCCGCCTACCACGCCCTGACGCAGCGCCTGTTCACGGCCGACGCCAATGTGCGCAACGTCAAAGCGTTCTTCAGCGTCAAGCGCAGCAAATTTGGCGCGCGCTTGGCATTGAAAGATGCCTGACGGGCCCGCAAACGTCCGTTTGGCGGCAAATTTAGGGAAAAAACCGACCGGGTCCGGCGTATCTATTGACTATGTAGCTATTATTTTTGTAGCAGACTATGCGCCCGAGGAAGCTGCAGCGTCACGGTGCACCCGGCATCCAGACTTGCGGCAATGCGCACCGCACCGCCCATGCGCTGCACGGCCTTGGCCACCAGCGCCAGACCCATGCCTTGGCCCTCAAACTGGCTGCTGGGGTGCAGCCGAATAAAGGGTTTAAACAGCTTCCCGGCCTGTTCAGGCTGAAAACCAATACCGTTGTCGTGCACGGTGCAGTTCACGCCCGTGGCAGCCGAATTCAACTCTGCACGAACCGTGATGGCGGCGTCCACGCGCCCGCGGCTGAACTTGAGCGCGTTATCCAGCACCTGCGCCAGAGCCGCTTTCAAGAGGGCTGCATCTGCCAGCACCACCAAATCGCTGCAGTCGATATGCCACTGTGTGGCGGGTCGGGGCGTTTGGCCGTGTTGCGCCGCCTGGCGCTCGCGCACCAGCGGCACCAGCACATCGTGCAGCGCCACGGGCGCAAAATGCAGCGGCGAAGTGCCCACCCGGCTCAGCGCCAGCAGCGCATCCAGCATGCCACCCAACTGCTGCGCAGCGGCCTGGATATGGCCCAAAAACTCGGCCGGCTCGCCCTGCAACTGCTCTGCGGCTTCGTCTTGCAGCAATTGGCTAAATGATGCGATGTGCCGCAGCGGTGCACGCAAATCGTGCGACACCGTGGCGGCAAACGCCTGCATCTCCGAGCGCACGTGGGCCAACTCCGACTCCAACTGGACGATGCGCTGCGCGTCAGTAACGGTCTCGGTATGCGGGTCGGTCATGGCATTCACGTCAGCGTGTTTTCGATCAAGCCTTGGGTGGCTTTTGGGGCCGCGCCCAATTCGCAATACTTACCTGCTTGCCGCGCGCCACGCTTAACGCGCCTGCCGGTGTGTCTTTGGTAATGGTGGAGCCGCCGCCCACGGTACCGCCGGCGCCCAGGGTCACCGGGGCTACCAGCACGCAGTTGCTGCCGACATGCACGTCGGCCTCTATCACGGTGCGGTGCTTGTTGGCGCCGTCGTAGTTGGCGGTGATGCTGCCCGCGCCGAAGTTAACCCGTTCACCCACAGTGGCATCGCCCAAGTACGCCAGGTGGTTGGCTTTGGCACCTTTGGCCAGCGTGGAGTTCTTCACCTCTACAAAATTACCGATATGCACCTCAGCCCCCAGGTGCGCGCCGGGCCGCAGGCGGGCAAACGGGCCAACCAGCGCCCCTGCTCCCACCGTCACACCCAGCCTTTCACCATCGATGTGGGTAAAAGGGTGAATCACCGCACCCGGCTCGATCACCACGTTGGCAATTACACAGTGGGCCCCGATGGACACGCCTTCGCCCAGATTTACCTGGCCTTCAAAAATGCAATTCACGTCGATGGACACATCGTGCGCGCACATCAAATCGCCACGCACATCCAGGCGGGCCGGGTCGGCCAGGCGCACGCCTTGCTCCATCAATTGGTGCGCCTTGCGCAATTGGTAGGCGCGCTCCAGTTCGGCCAGTTGTACCGGGCTATTCACACCAGCCACTTGCACGGGGTCGTCAATCTTGTAGGCCACCACGGGCACACCATCGGCCACCGCAAATTTCACAATGTCGGTCAGGTAGTACTCGCCTTGTGCATTCTGATTGCCCAGCCGGGCCAGCCAAGTCTTCAAGTGGGCAGCCGGCACAGCCATGATGCCGCTGTAGATCTCGGTGATTTGCAACTCGGCGGCGCTAGCGTCTTTGTGCTCTACGATGGCCTGCACCGCGCCATCGGCCTGCCCGTCGTGGCGCACGATGCGGCCATAGCCCGCCGGGTTGGATTGCTCCAGCGTCAACAACGCCAGCTTTTGCCCCTGGCAAGCGGCAATCAAATGGAACAGCGTGTCGGGCTGCGTTAGCGGCACATCGCCCGACAGCACCACCACGATGCCATCGTCCGCCAAGGCCGGCTCGGCCTGTTGCACCGCATGACCGGTGCCCAACTGCGGCTCTTGACGCACACACTGGCCATAAAAAACACCGGCGTCTGAGGCATGGGCTGCCACGGCCGCTTCCACTGCCTCGGCACCATGGCCGGTTATCACCACCACATTGCGCGCCATCAGCGCACAGGCAGTGTCCATCACATGCACCAGCAGCGCACGCCCGGCAATACGGTGCAACACCTTGGGCAAGCGGCTCTTCATGCGCGTGCCTTTACCCGCCGCCATAATGACGACGTCAATGGGCATTCCCCCAGCGACTTCGACTTGGTTCGGCTGGCCTTTATTTACCTTGCTTGAATCCACACACATGCCCTCGTTAATGCAATTGTCCAAACGCTTTGCCCCATGGAGTGAGCGGCGCTGGCTCCCTATTATCGGCACACTGCTGATTGCGGTGTCACTCAGCGGCTGTGGCACCACCCGCCTGGCCTACAACAATGCGCCCACGTTGGCCTATTGGTGGCTCGACGCCTACTTGGACTTTGACAGCGAACAATCGGTGCGCCTGCGCAATGATCTGCAAACGCTACAAACCTGGCACCGCAAAGAGGAGCTGCCTTTGGTGGCCACCGAGCTCGGCAAGCTCAAGGCCCGGGCTCTGCAGAACGCCACACCGGAACAAACCTGCAAACTGGCAACCGATGTGCAAGCCCGTGCCGTAGCGCCCCTGGAGCGGCTGGTACCCAGCCTTGCCGCCCTGGCTCCAGCACTGAGCGACGCGCAGTTGCAACACATGGAACGCGAATTCGAAAAACGCAACCGCGCGTGGGCCGAAGACTACCTGGACGGCAGCGCGGCGGATCGGGTGGCGGCGCGCCTGAAGCAAACGGCAGAGCGTGTTGAGTCGTTGTATGGGCGACTACGCCCAGAGCAAATGACGTGGCTACGCAGTCAAATTGCGGCCTCCAGCTATGACCCGGCCGTCCAATACACCGAGATGCAGCGGCGCCAACAAGACGCGCTGCAGGTACTGCGGCAGATCAGAAACACCAAGACCAGCCCTGCTGCCGCACAAACTGCCCTGCTCGGTGTACTCGAACGCAGCAGCGCCTCACCCAACCCGACCTACCGCCAGTACCAGGTACAGATCCTGCAGCAGGGCTGCAACACCATGACAGAGCTGCACAACAGCATGGTCCCGGCCCAGCGCGCTAAATTACAAGAAGCCTTGCAAGGCTACGAGGATGATGTGCGCGCACTGGTGGCGGTGCGCTAAGCCGAGTAGTTCGCCCCACCGGGCCAGCCCCTGTTACACCGGCCAGACTACCCCGTAGTCGTTCAATATCGCATCCAGCGGCATATCGTGCGCCTCGGGCTCAAAGTCGTCCACAAAACTCACTCCAAAGCCCAGTCCCACCGTAAAAGGTTTGGGGGTCAGGCTGCCCAGCATGCGGTCGTAAAACCCCCCGCCGTAGCCCAGCCGGTAACCCCCAGGGCCGTAGCCCACGCAAGGCGCAAACAGCAGCGTGGGCGTGATGATGGGGGTGTCTTTGGGTTTTGGAATGCCGTAGGCATCTTCCTCCATGGGGCAGCCGGGGTACCACGCATGAAAGGTCATGGTCTTGTGCTCTTTGTTCACCACCGGCAAGCCAATGCGCCGGGGCTGCGGCTGGTCCAGCAATTCGCCGTCTTCCTTCCAGCGGTGCAAGGCGGGCAGCGGGTCAAATTCGCCTTTGATGGGCCAATAGGCGCCAATGACAATATCGGGCCGCCCTATCAACCAGATGCGCATGACTTGCTGCAGCATGTCAGAGCGCTGTAGGCGATCTGGCAGGTTCAGGCGTTGTTCGAGTAATTCTTTGCGAAGGGCTTTCTTGGCCGCTATCTTCGATGCGTCTGAGTTGTCCATAATCTCCCAATGCAGTTCCCCGTTATTCTGACAGCTATCGCCCTTGCGGGTGGTCTGCTGCTGACTCCCCCTTCCTCCGCCCGCGCCCAATCGCGCGACACCTCCGTGGCCGACGCGCCAGTGCTCGAAATGGCCCAGGCCTTCAAGGCGCGCGATCGTAAGCGCTTGAGTGCCCTGCTGCCCCAGTTGCGTGGCCATCCGCTAGAGGCCTGGGGCGCCTATTGGGACTTGTCTGCCCACCTGAATGAAGCCGGCCCCACCGAGCTACAAAACTACTTTAGCCGCTACGCCGGCACCTACCAGGAAGACCGCCTGCGCGCCGAGTGGCTGGGCATGCTAGGCCGCAACCGTGACTGGGTGGCCTTCAACCGTGAGTACGCACAGTACCGCATGAACGACGACAAGTCGCTGCGCTGCTACGCCTTGTTGGCCGACCACTTGGCCACTGGGGTGGACAACACCGCCCAGGTAAAGGACCTATGGCTGAGCCTGAAAGACGCCGATGAGGGCTGCGCCAGCGCCGCAGAGCAACTCATCAAAGACCACTCTAGCTCCAGCCAAATGGCGTGGCTGCGCGCCCGTCTGGGTATGGAGAACGATCGCCTGCGCGTCGTCACCCAAGCCGTTGAGTTGGTCAGTCCGTCGTCGGTCAAGATCGTCAACGCGATTTACCTCAACCCTGGCAAATACCTCAACGACAAGCTGACCGCGCTTCAGCCCAAGACGCGTGAAATGGTGTCGCTGGCCCTCATCCGCCAGGCCTATCTGGACCCCGAAGAAGCCGCCACCGAAATCAACAAGTTGCGCTGGAAAGCCCAACTGACCACCGAGGAGCGCAACTGGGTGTGGGGCGTTATTGGCAAACGTGCAGCGCAAAAGCTCATGGACCAGGCTCCCAGCTATTTCGCGCAAGGCCAAGCCGCGCAAATGCACGAAGACCACCTCGCCTGGATGGCGCGTGCAGCCCTGCGCGCCGGGCGCTGGGCGCCCGTGCTCGATGCCATCGACGCCATGCCCACCGCGTTGCGGACCGAATCCACCTGGGCTTATTGGCGCGCCCGCGCATTACTGAAAAAAACCTCCAGCGCCAGCGCGCGCGCCGAAGGCCAGCAACTGCTGCAAGACCTGGCAAGTACCCGCGGTTTTTATGAGCTGCTGGCCACCGAGGAGCTTGGCCTGCCCATCGTGGTGCCCAGCGCACCTGCGCCCATCACCCCACAAGAAAGAGACGCCGCCGCCGCCAACCCTGGCCTGCAACGCGCTCTGTACGCCATTCGTATCGGCCTGCGCAGCGAGGGCGTGCGCGAATGGAACTACACCACCAACCTGCATGTGCGTGGCGGCATGGATGACCGCAGCCTGCTGGCTGCAGCCGAGCTAGCCTGCCAAGCGAGCGTGTGGGACCGCTGCATCAACACCAGTGAGCGCACCAAGTCGTTCATCGACCTGGAGCAGCGCTTTCCGATGCCGTTTCGGGATGCCGTGGTCAGCCGTTCGCGCCAGATCGGACTAGACCCCGCCTACGTGTACGGCCTGATCCGCCAGGAAAGCCGCTTCATCATGGACGCCAAATCTGGCGTGGGGGCCTCGGGCCTGATGCAGGTGATGCCCGCCACTGCCAAGTGGACCGCCAAAAAAATAGGGCTGCTGGGCTTTCAGCCCGACCAAATCAACGACCGCGATACCAACATTGCCATCGGCACTGGCTATTTGAAGCTGGTGCTGGACAACTTTGGCGGCTCGATGCCTATGGCAGCGGCAGCCTACAACGCCGGCCCCGGTCGGCCCCGTATTTGGCGTGGGCAAGCTGGCGCGCCAGCTGTGGAGGCAGCCATCTGGGCAGAAAACGTGCCGTTCAATGAAACCCGCGACTATGTCAAAAAGGTCTTGGCCAACACTACGCTCTATGCGGCCATCATTACGGGCCAGCCCCAGTCGCTCAAAGCGCGTTTGGGGTTGGTGGGCCCGCGCATCGAGGCAGCCCCCGCAACCGAGGAAGAGCTGCCCTGAATGCCTGTAGCCATACGGCGGCATCAATCGTGGCCGTCTTTTGCATCAATGCAAACCCAGCACCGGCTTAATATGGTGACCCTAACCCGCCAGGATGCCCCATGCTCAAACTCTATATCGGTAACAAAAACTACTCTTCCTGGTCCATGCGCCCGTGGGTGCTGCTTAAGCAGGCGGGCATCCCGTTTGAAGAAGTCATGCTGCGCTTTGACTCGTTTGACCCAGACTCCGAGTTCAAGACCCGCATCAACGCGGTATCGCCCACCGCCAAAGTACCTTTGCTAACGGACGGCCCGCTGGCGGTGTGGGACAGCCTGGCGATTACGGAATACCTGGCCGAATACGCCCCCAACACGGTGGTGTGGCCCGCCGACCGCGCGGCACGCGCGCAGGCCCGCAGCGTATGCGCAGAAATGCATGGCGGCTTTACCAGCCTGCGCAAGCACTGCGCCATGAATATCGAAGCCCACCTGCCCGAAATTGGCACACTGGTCTGGCGCGACCAAGCCGGCGTGCGCGCGGACGTGGCGCGCCTGGTCGCCATGTGGCAAGGGCTACTGGCACGACACGGTGGCCCTCTGCTGTTTGGCGAGTTTTGCGCTGCCGATGCCTACTTCGCGCCGGTGTGCACCCGCATCGTCACCTACGCGCTGCCGGTGCCCGACGATATTGCGGCCTATGTGCAACGCGTGCTGGCCCTGCCAGGCGTGCAGGCTTGGACGGCGGACGCCTTGACTGAGCACGACTTTGTCGTGTTTGATGAACCGTATCGCGTGCAAGCGGGCCCCCACGCACCGTGATGAAAACCTACCTGGTCGGCGGTGCCGTGCGGGACGCCCTGATGGGCTTGCCCGTGCAAGACCGCGACTGGGTAGTGGTGGGCGCCACCCCGCAAGAGATGCTGGACGCGGGCTTCACGCCTGTGGGCAAAGACTTCCCGGTGTTTCTGCACCCCCGCACCCACGAGGAGCACGCGCTGGCCCGCACCGAACGCAAAACCGGGCCGGGCTACCACGGCTTTGACGTGCACAGCGCCCCCAATGTGACGCTAGAGGAAGATTTGGCGCGGCGCGACCTTACTATCAATTCCATAGCATCCCCCGTAGATTCCACCCGGGGCAGCAGCACATTTGATGCTCAAAATGCGTCCCACAGGGCATTTTTGGTCGATCCGTATGGTGGCCAGCACGATATTGCGAACAAGGTGTTGCGCCACGTCACCCTGGCGTTTCGCGAAGACCCGGTGCGCATCCTGCGGGTGGCCCGCTTTGCCGCGCGCTTTGCCGACTTTACGGTGGCCCCCGAGACGGCGGAGCTGATGCGCAGCATGGTGGCCGACGGCGAGGCAGACCACCTGGTCGCCGAGCGCGTATGGCAAGAGTTGGCGCGCGGCCTGATGGAGGCGCAACCCTCGCGCATGTTTGCCGTGCTGCGCGATTGCGGCGCTCTGGTGCGCCTGCTGCCCGAATTGGACCGCCTGTGGGGCGTACCGCAAAGCCCTGAGCACCACCCCGAGGTGGACACCGGCGTGCATGTGATGCTGGTGCTGGACCAGGCCGCCCAACGTGGTGCCAGCCTGGCCGTGCGCTTTGCCTGCCTGACGCATGACCTGGGCAAGGGCAGCACGCCAGCCGACGTGCTGCCGCGCCACATTGGTCACGAAGAACGCAGCGTGCGCCTGTTGCAAACCCTGTGCAAACGCCTGCGGGTACCCACCGAATGCGCCGAGCTGGCCCAGGTAGTGGCCAAGGAACACGGCAATATTCACCGCAGCCTGGAGCTCAACGCCGCTGCCCTGGTGCGCCTGCTGGAGCGCTGCGATGCGCTGCGCAAACCGGCCCGCTTTGCGCAGGTGCTGCTGGCCTGCGAATGCGATGCCCGG
This sequence comes from Rhodoferax sp., assembly GCA_046595515.1. Taxonomy (GTDB): domain Bacteria; phylum Pseudomonadota; class Gammaproteobacteria; order Burkholderiales; family Burkholderiaceae_C; genus Allorhodoferax. The sequence continues at coordinate 98,038 of JBKJOV010000037.1, forward strand.
GGCCGTTTGGGTCTGCACGATCGGCCCTACCCGCAAGCCGCCCGGCTGGCACACGCCTTGGCCGACGCGCAAAGTGTTGCTACCGATGTGATAGCCGCTTCGGCCATAAATGCGGGGGCTAGCGGCCCCAACATAGGTGAAATAATCCACAAGGCGCGGGTTGTAGCCGTGCAACAGGGTATGCGTTAGCGTCAAAGGCGCGCACTAAGCGCCGTACACTGCTGCGCATGCTGATCCACATTCCAACGGTTGTCGTCACCCTCATTCTGGGTTACGCCATGTTGGCGCTGCAACTGTCCGTGACGCGCCAAACGCGCGAGTCCCCACCCTTGCGGCTTTGGAATTGGGGCAACTGGGCCATGTTGCTGGCCTTCTTGTTTTTGATCGGTCGCGTCGCTATGCCGCTTGCGCTGTCGGTGATCGGCGGCAACATATTCATTCTGGTCGCCATGGCGCTCTACAGCCAAGCCATCTTCCTCTTTCTACCTGGCAGCGCGCCGCGCACACGCAGCAGGTGGATAGGACTCGCTATGTGCAGCGTCGCCATTGTGGCGCTGTATCCGCTGGAGGTTGCCCCACGCGCCAGCGTCTACTCTGTGATGCAGGTTGCCATGCTCGCGCCCGGCGTTTGGCACATCTTGCGCCACGGCTGGAGCCGTGAACCCTCACTGCGCACCGTAGCACTCACCATGGCTTTGTGCGGCTTGGGTCTCTTGGCGCGCGCCGCCCACGCATGGACTGATACGCAGGCCTTCAACGACGTGACGCAACCCGGCCGAGGCCCAGCCATCACATTTTTGGTGGCGTTCATTTGTATGTTGGGCGCAGGCTTTGGCTTCCTGCTAGCAGCGCTGGAGCGTAGCGCCACAGACATGGAAAGCCTGGCCACCCATGATGGCTTAACCGACTGCCTAAACCGCAGTGCCGCTATGGCCCTGCTGGGTAATACGCTGCAGCGCGCCCAACGTACCGGCGAGCCCACTAGCCTGGTAATGCTGGATCTGGACCACTTCAAGAATGTCAACGACAAGTATGGGCATCGCACCGGCGATGAAGTGCTGCGCCGCTTTGCCCAGACGGCGGGCCTGCGCTTGCGCGCGTCGGACGTACTGGCGCGCATGGGCGGCGAGGAATTTGCGTTGGTGCTGCCAACCACCGATCCGGTGGGCGCGATCCATGTGGCCGAAGCGGTGCGCGCGGCCATTGAAGCCATGGTCGTGAGCGACCTGAAAGGCGGCACGGTGTCGATCACTGTGTCAGCGGGCGTGGCCTGCGCCACCAACGGTGCTGTGACAACACCCGACCAGCTCTACCACCGCGCCGACACTGCCCTCTACGTCGCCAAGGCGCGCGGACGTAACCGCATAGAACTCGCAACCGACCTGTAAGGCGCCGCTGCCCTGGCATGAGCACCCTGGCCCACACCCGCCTCAAGATCTACCGAACCGTAGCCCGCCAACTGCACGGCCAAGTGCCGTGCTGGGTCTGTGGCGCGCATGTGCAGGCGCAAGACGCCACGCTAGAGCACATTTTGCCGCTCAGCGAAGGGGGCAGCAGCCACCAGGACAACCTGGCTATCAGCCACGACCGCTGCAACAACGCACGGCATGCGAAAGTGGCGCAGGTGTAAGCGAAAACGATTGACGGTGAGCGCGCTCTGCTCCGTGTCCCCCGCCCGCTTTGCGGGCTCCTCCTTTACCTGCGCAGAACGCACTCACCCCCAATCGTTTAGACCGATTCGCCCGTCGCAAGACGAGTCAGGTGCGCTTGGGCTTGCAGCCATGCACAGAAGGCCACGATCTCAGGCCGCACTGCACTGCGCGGGCCCACCACCAGCCAATACGCCAAGGGCGTGTCCAAGCGCATCTTCGGTAACACTTCTACCAAGTCACCGTTTGCCAAGCTGTCGGCCACCAAGGGCATACGCGCCAGCGCTATACCCTGACCGGTGAGTGCGGCCTGGGCCATTTGGCTGGCGTAGTTGAAATACATCCAGCGCTTAGGCTCCAGCTTTTTGAAACCATGCGTGTCCAGCCAGCGCCGCCAGGTGAGCCACTCCAGGTTTTGCGTGCGGTGCGAGTCGCCGGCTTCTATGAGGGCAAACCGGGCCAAGTCTTCGCCTTTGCGCAGCGGCGTGTTGTTCTTCAGCAGCCAAGGGCTGGCCACGGCGGTGAGCTGTTCACCAAACAGGCGTATGGCATTGGCGGGCATTTGCTCGGGGCGCTTGTAGCGCAGGGCAATATCCACATCGCTGGTGTCCAGGTCCACCGTGTTGTCGCTGGCATCCATGCGGATGTCGATATCGGGGTATTCACTTTGAAACGCCTCCAGCCGGGGTATCAGCCACATGGAAGCAAAGGACGCCCAGGTCGTGATGGCGACGCTCTTGCGCCCCGCGGTGCGCCGGATCAAGCGCACGGACGCATCAATACGCTCCAGCGATGGCACCACTGCGCGCAGCAACTGCGTGCCCGCACTGGTCAACTCGACAGCGCGGGTGTGGCGTAAGAACAGCGGCACGCCCACCTCGTCTTCGAGTGCCTGAATCTGTCGACTTACCGCGCTTTGTGTCACAAAGAGCTCCTCCGATGCCGCCCGAAAATTCAGATGCCGGGCCACCGCCTCCAGCGCGCGCAAATGCCCTGCCGACAAGGGTCGCGTGCGCTGAGGACCGGTATTTCGGGGCAGTAACTGGCTTGCCATAGGGTGCTTTCAAATAATTTAATTAATGCCTAAATGGAATGAATAGCATAGCGCCATTTCATTGGACCAGGGGTTCTTCTCAGGGCATCATGCAGTGGCATATTTCAACTGGAGCACCCCATGAATAGTCCCAAATGGCAACAATCTATGCGCCTCGACGGTGGCGAAGCGGTGACGCTGCGCACCGCACATTGCGGAATTTTGCGCGTCACTCAGGGCCGCATCTGGGCCACGTTGGGTCATAGCCCAGTGCGCGGCAGCACCAGCAGCGGCGCCGAGCCGCGCGGGGGCGACTACTTCGTGACGCCACAACGCGATCTGTGCATTGCACCAGGCCAGTGTGTGGTTTTGGAATCCTGGCCCACCTTGGACGGCCATAGCGCGCTGCTGCAGTGGATTCCCGCGTGAAAACCGTGTCGGACTTAAGGCCTCAGGACGCGCCATACGGGTGCGCTTGGACATCGCATTAAACTGGCGGGCTTTGCACGAACCCAACGACCGCCATGGAATTTCTCTCTGACCCCAACATCTGGATCGCTTTCTTCATGCTGGCAGCCCTGGAAATCGTCCTGGGCATCGACAACATCATCTTCATCAGCATTTTGGTGGGACGCTTGCCCCCCGAAAAACGCGACGTCGCGCGCCGCTTGGGCCTGGGGTTTGCGATGCTGTCGCGTATCGCCTTGTTGTTCAGCCTGGCCTGGGTGATGACGCTGACCAACCCGCTGTTCACGGTGTTGGCCCAGGAAATCAGCGGCCGAGATTTAATCTTGTTGGGTGGTGGCCTGTTCTTGCTCTACAAAGCCTCACATGAAATCTTCATGGAAGTAGAGGCCCGGGAGTCCGACGAGGTGACCGCAGGCGCTATAAGTACCAAGACGGGCGCCAAGCTGTTTTGGGGCACGATCGTGCAAATCGGTATTGTCGATATTGTCTTCTCACTCGACTCTGTCATCACGGCGGTGGGCATGGTGGACAACATCAGTGTGATGGTGGCCGCGGTGATTGCGTCGGTGGGCGTAATGCTATTTGCTGCCAAGCCGATTGGCGATTTTGTGGACCAACATCCGTCCATCAAGGTGTTGGCCCTGGCATTTTTGACCATGGTGGGCACCTTGCTGATCGCTGAAGCCTTTGACGTGCACGTTCCGAAGGCCTATGTGTATGTGGCGATGTTGTTCTCGCTGGGCGTCGAGGCCCTCAACATCCGGGCTCGCACCAAACGGCTGGCTGCAAAGCAGGGCTAGCCGAGGCAAAGCCGGTTTACCCGCGGCATGCGCTAGCTGGCATGCAGCGCCGGTAGCGCGGGCGTTGCAGGGCGCCGGCCGCGCAGTCACTATTTGCCGTAGACATCCAGCGCGCCATATTTGGCAAAGTATTTGTCATTGATGGCCTTGTAGACACCATTCGCACGGACCGCGTCAATCGCAGCATTTAACGTGTCGCGCAGCGCGTTATTGTCTTTGCGCAGACCGATGCCTACCCCGATGCCAAAGTATTTAGGGTCGTCCAACTCCGGCCCCACCAGTTGATAGTCTTGGCCTTCGGGCTTGCTCAAAAATCCGCCTGTTACCTCCACAAAATCGGCCACGGTACCGTCCAACCGACCCGCCCGTAAGTCCAGATAAACCTGGTCTTGTGCCTCATACGCCACCACGTTCACGCCGAAAGGTTTGAGTTCTCCCAGGGCATATTTTTCTTGAATCGTGGACTTACCCACCCCGATGCGTTTGCCCTTGAGCGAGGCCGGGCCCGTGAACGGTGTGGACTTCTTGAGCACCAGCCGGCTGTGGGTTTTGTAGTAGCGGTCTGAGAAGTCAATCTGCGCCTGACGCTCTGGGGTGATGCCCATGGAGCTGATGATCACGTCGTATTTTTTCGCCATCAGACCGGGAATCATGCTGTCCCAGACTTGCTCTACAAACACGCATTTGCGTTGTATCTGCGCGCACAGTGCGGTGGCAAATTCAACATCAAAACCGGTAGGTTGCCCACTGGCAGTCTTGTAGGTAAAGGGCTCATACGTCGGGTCAATTGCGACACGTAAATCCGGCAAGGAAGCTGCAGACACACCAGCACTCGCCGTCGTGCTGGGCTTGGCTACCGACGGATCGGCGGCCTTGCTGCAGGCGCCGATGGCTAGAACAACCGTGACCCATCCAGCCAGAAGAATTTTTTTAGATTTCATTGCTATTTCCTGCGTGCAAGTGCGCCTGCATTTTGACGCGCGTCATGCCTAGTCGCGAACACAAACCCGGTTTCGCCCGCCTTGTTTGGCGTCGAACAAGGCTTGGTCCGCAATATGAATCGAATCTGCCAGTGGCCGCTTCGGCATAACCTCGGCCATGCCGATAGAGGCCGTGATACGCACAGGGTCGGCCAACGCCGCGATCGCCAGCCGAAGCTTATGGGCGACCTTGAGTGCGTCCTGCGCCGATGTGTTGGTCAGGCACACCAAGAACTCTTCGCCACCCCAGCGGATCACGTCATCATCGCGGCGCAACAAGGTGCGCATGGTCTGCGCTGCGTTGCGCAGCACGATGTCGCCCACCGGGTGTCCGTGGGTGTCATTGACCGCCTTGAAGTGATCCAAGTCAACGACCAGCACAAAACTCTGCGGGTCGAACAAAGAGTGGCGGGTCACACGCCGTTCAACGATGGGCAAAGCATGGCGATTGAGAACCCCCGTCAAGGCATCGTGGTTGACCGCCTCTTTGAGCTCGGCCAATTCGGCGGAAGCACTCAGCACCGACGAAAACAGTGCGCCCAATGCGGTGAATAAACCCTCGCCCACCTCTTCGAAATAGCGATCGTGGTCCGCATACACCACAAAAATGCCGGACATATTGGAAAAGCTCGATTGCAAGGGAACGGCCAACACGCTGCGAACACCGTGGCTCTGCGCTATGCCCCGCCAAGGCCCAAACGCCGACCAGCGTGACACATCGAACGACTCTGGCGCATTGCCCTGGAGGGTGCGAAACGCCGGGCCCAACTCCGTGATGAAGTTTCTCTCGATGACCATGCTGGCCGCATAGGGGCTGGCAACGCCTGCGTACACCTGGGGGCGGATGACCTGGGTGGTGCTGGGACCGAACCAAGTCCAGGCCAGGCGGATGTGGCTGCTCACGCTGCACATCGACTCACAAACGCCTTTGATGATTTCCAGCTCGTTACGTGCCCTGATGAGGCGGGCAGCGGAGGATAGCAAGGTCTCGGCAATGTGGGACCGTTCGGCCGAGGCATCAAGCAGCGGTGCGGGGCTGCGCGCTAGTTCGCCAGGCGCTGAAGTTTTAAGCGGCCACATAGATGTCTCTCCCTGCGGGTTCAATAGTGCAAACGACTTTGGGGTGTTTTAGCATAGAGCGGCCCGTCCATTACAGGCGGTGGGTTTTATCCCCCTGTGCAAAACCCATCGCATCCCAGACGGCTCCCCGGGTCAGGCCGATCACTTTGAAAAGCTCACCCATTTCGTGCTCCAAGATAAGCTTTTGCGCCGCTACGCGCTGCTTCAATTCGGCGTGTTGCATGGCGTCAACTAGGCCGCAGTTCATCAAGAAATGCGCCTGATTGGTGTAGCCCAACACCTCCAGCCCCGCCGCTTGCGCCGCGACCGCGATACCCGTGAAGTTGACATGCGCGGTGATGTCTTTGTAGCCCACCTGCACCAGGGGGTCGGTATCGGCCTGGTGCGCCTGGTGGCACATGACCGTGCCCATATGACGCTGGGGGTGGTAGTACTCGGCCTCTGGAAAACCGTAGTCCAACAAAAACACGGCACCCGCCTGCAGCCGGTCGGCCAGGGTGCGCACAAAGGCCTCGCCCTGGGGGTGAATTTCGGTCAGATAATCGTGGTCGCCCGCAATGTCCATGGGTGGGCGCGCATCGGTGGGACGGTCGTGAAATGCAAAACGACCGTCGGGGGCAACACACACACCGCGTTCGTGCCAAGCGCCTTGCACGCGGGCCAGCAGACGCACCGGCATGGCGTCCAAGACTTCATTACCCACCACGACGCCGCGCAATTGCGCTGGCAAAGTGCTGGCCCAATGCACCGTATCCGCATGGGCGTGCAGCGTCGCCTTTTGGCGCTCCATGAGGGGTTGCGACAGATCAACAATCGTGTAGCGCGACACGACGACGCCCGACGCCTTGAGGCTATCGAGCATCTGCAAAGCCAGTGCGCCGGTGCCCGCGCCAAATTCCCACACTTCATCCGTACCCGTCGCCTGCAGTGCTTGGGCCACTTGGCGTGCCAGTGCTTGACCAAAGAGGGGCGACATTTCTGGGGCGGTCACAAAGTCGCTGCCCGCCTTGCCGGGTGCCCCCGGCAGCTGGCCAAAGACCGTTGCACCACCGCTGTAGTAACCCAGCCCTGGGGTATACAGCGCCTGCGCCATAAAGTCGTCAAAACCAATCCAGCCGCCCTGCTTTTCAATATGCGCTGAAATGCGGGCCTGTAAGCGGCCGTTGCCGGTGTCACGGTCGGGCTTGGACGCAGAACCGGCTGCTGCCGAACGTGCTGCACAGTGGGTTGTTGAAAGGGTCATCGTTAAACTAGCCAGTACCTCAATTTGCTGAATTGTCCCCGAATGTCTGCGCAAACCAACTCTGCCGCCTCTGTAACCACAGCCGCTGCTTCCCCAGGCGTCGTGCTGGTCACCGGCGCTGCCAAACGCCTGGGCCGCGAAATCGCGTTGGCCCTTGCCGCCGCGGGTTGGCGCGTCGCAGTGCATTACCGCGACTCGGTTGAAGATGCTACTAAAACAGTAGCAGACTGTTCAATGATTACGCCGGGCGCATCCTCTTTTCGTTGTAATTTAGGCAATGAAACGGCGGTACGCAACTTGCTTCCTAGCGTCATTGAAAAAATGGGCCGCGTGGACGCCGTGGTCAACAGTGCGTCAACCTTTGAACACGATGATGCCGCCAGCTTCAGTTTTGCCGCCATGGAGAAACACCTGCGCAGCAACGCGGGCGCGGCCATCCTGTTGGCCCAAGCCCTGCACACCCACATCACGGGTCGCAGCGGCGCAGCGGCGGGGCATGGTGCGGTGGTCAATTTGCTAGACCAAAAGCTCTGGAACCAAAACCCCGACTTCATGAGCTACACCCTGTCCAAAGCCGCCTTGGAAGCGGCCAACACGATGCTGGCGCTGGCCTTGGCCCCGCTGGTGCGCGTGGTGGGCGTGGCCCCAGGCCTGACCCTGACCAGCCATATGCTCAGTGACGACAAATTTGCCGCGTTGCACAAGTTATCTCCGCTGGGACGCTCCAGCACCCCCGAGGATGTGGCCGCCACGGTGCTGTTTGCCCTGCAAAATCAGTCCATCACTGGCACCACCCTGCTGGTCGATGGTGGCCAACACCTCATGCGCTTTGGGCGTGATTTTTCTCTGATGTAAGCAAGCACTTTCATGCAAAACACCACCACGCCGAACGCCAGTGACTCCGCCGCCCGGGGCAATCAAACATTGAATCTCACTGGTTTAAGGTTCGATGCCAACTTAGGGATTCTGGAATCTGAGAAAATTGCGCCCCAGCCCATCCAGGTCGACGCGGAGTTGAACCTGGGGCTCCAACCCCTCTTGCCCATCGATGACGACATCCACCACGTGCTGGACTATCGCAAAGTGCGCCAGATCATCATTACCGAATGCACAGCCGAGCATGTGAACCTGCTGGAAAGCCTGATCGGCAAGCTGGCGCACCGGCTGATGCAGTTGCCCGGCGTACTGGGGGTGCGGGTGAAGATCGCCAAGCTGGAAATTTTTGATGACTGCGAAGTGGCTATTCGCGTAGAAACAGGAAAGTGGTGAACCCATGAGTGCAGTCTGGACAGACGACGAAATCGCCCCCGTGGCGCAAGATACCGCCGAGGCCAAAGCGGCCAAGACCGAGCGCGACGCGACGCAACGGCTCGCTTACGAAACCAACAAGCTTGAGAAGCGCCTATGCCGCCAAGTCGGCCAGGCGATCATGGACTTCAACATGATCGAGGAAGGCGACCGCGTCATGGTCTGCATGTCGGGCGGCAAGGACAGCTACGGCATGCTTGATATTTTGCTGAAGATGCAGCAGCGCGCGCCCATCAGCTTTGAGATTGTGGCGGTCAACCTGGACCAAAAGCAGCCGGGCTTCCCCGAGCACATCCTGCCTGAATATTTGAAGGCGCTGGGTGTGGAGCACCACATTGAGACGCAAGACACCTACTCCATCGTCAAGCGCAACATCCCCGAAGGCAAGACCATGTGCAGCCTGTGCAGCCGCCTGCGCCGGGGAATTTTGTACAACGTGGCGCGCAAGCTCAAATGCAATAAGCTGGCGCTGGGCCACCACCGTGACGACATGTTGCAGACCTTCTTCTTGAACATGTTTTTTGGCGGCAAGCTCAAGGGTATGCCGCCCAAGCTCACCAGCGACAACGGCGAGTTCGTGGTCATCCGCCCCCTGGCCTATGTGGCCGAGAAGGACCTGATCCGTTGGGCAGCACACCGCGCCTTCCCCATCATCCCGTGCAGCCTGTGCGGCAGCCAGACCAACCTGCAGCGGGTGCAGATCGGCAACATGCTGCGCGATTGGGAGAAGCAATACCCCGGCCGTGCCGAGACCATGTTTACAGCCCTGCAGAACATCGTGCCATCGCATTTGATGGACCATAGCAAGCACGACTTCAAAGCCATCCGCCCCACGGGCTTACCCGATGAACAGGGCGACAAAGCTTTTGATGCGGAAGAGTTCCCAACCCACCCACCCCTGTCCGGGCTACCTGGCCTGGCGGTGGTAAGCCTGTAAAGAGGTCACACCATGCGCGCACTGCACCGTAGTTTTCGTTCTCTGGCCTTGCTTGCCCTGGGCGTGGCAACCGGGGTGCTCACGGGCTGTGCCACCAGCCGCCATGTGGATAGCGAAGTACGCAGCTTTGCGGGCCCCGCGCCCGTAGCGGCGGCGGCCAGCTACAGGTTTGAGCGTCTGCCTTCGCAAACCGCAAAAACCCAAGAACCGCTGGAGGCCGCTGCGCAAAAAGTGTTGACCGCCAAGGGTCTGGTGTTGGACGAGGCCAAAGCGCGCTACAGCGTGCAATTGCGCCTGGAAGCCGACGCCCTCGCACCCGATTATTGGCACGGCGCGTTTGGCCCGCCCCTGTTTGACCGCATCTTGGTCGCACCCAATGGGACCCTGTGGCGCGAGGTGCGCCGGCCGATACTGGACTCCACAAAGGTCCGCCATATGGTGCAAGTGGTGGTACGCGACTTGGGCACCGGCAGCGTGGCTTTTGAAACCCGTGCCGTGCACGAGAGCCCTTGGTCAGACACGCTCAACCTGATTCCACCTTTGGTTGAAGCCGCATTCGCCGACTTTCCACAAGGCCAACCCACTGCCAAACGGGTCGTGGTGGTCGTGCCCTACGCACTCTGAGTAATCACACGCCCATGCAGGTGACCCGCATCATTGCGATCCGCCACGGCGAGACCGCCTGGAACGTGGGTATGCGCCTGCAGGGCCACACCGACATCGGACTGAACGCCAAAGGCGAGTGGCAGGCCCAGCGTGTGGCGCAGGCATTGGCCGATGAAAACATCGACGCCATCTACAGCAGCGACCTGCAACGCGCATTCGCAACCGCCAGCGCTATTGCCAACCACAACACAGGCCTGAACGGCCTGCCCGCTGGCCTCACCGTTACCAAGCACCAGGGCCTGCGCGAGCGCGGGTTTGGCGAATTTGAGGGGCAAACCTATGCCCAGATTGCGCAAGACAGGCCAGAAGAATCCAGACTTTGGCGTGAACGCGACCCGCACTTTGCCCCGCCCGGGGGCGAGAGCCTCGTGCAGTTGCGCGACCGGGTTTGGACGACTGTGAACGCGATTGCCAGCCAGCACGAAGGCCAGCACATTGTGTTGGTAGCCCACGGTGGCGTGATGGATGCGCTGTACCGCCTGGCCACCCAACTCGACGTGTCGGCCCCGCGCAGTTGGGCCCTGGGTAACGCTGCCATCAACCGCCTGCTGTGGACGCCAGACGGCTTGACGCTGGTGGGCTGGGCTGACGACTACCACCTGACAGAGGTGATCGGCGGGGTCGGCGCGGCCGCTGCAGCCTAGGGAAGGCACTGGGGCCCGCGGCCCCCGAGGTCTTTGATAATCACGGCATGAGCAAAGTTATCGTTTTCGCCACCCCCATTTTCTTGTTGATGATCGCCCTGGAATATGGGTGGGGCCTAGTGCAGGCGCGCAAAGGTGTTGGGCGCAACACCTACAACCTGAGTGACAGCCTCAACAGCATCAGCTTAGGTATCTTGAGTCAGCTCAGCGGCGCGTTAAGCAAGTTACTCAGCATCGGTATTTACACCGCCGTCTTTTTAGCTTTGGCCAGCACAGATATCCAGCCTGACCCTGCACTCTGGAAGACTTGGTACGGGGTGTTACTGGCCCTGTTGATGTACGACTTTTTGTACTACTGGAACCACCGCGCCGGGCACGAGGTGCAGGTGTTTTGGGCGGCCCACGTGGTGCACCACCAAAGCCAGTACTACAACCTGTCGACCGCCCTGCGCCAGCCCACCAACTACCCCCTCTTAGGCTGGATTTTTTACATCCCCATGGCTTTTGTTGGCGTGCCACCCGAGATTTTTTTGATCGTCGGCCTGGTCGATCTGCTCTACCAGTTTTGGGTGCACACCGAGCACATCGGCAAGCTGGGCTGGTTTGACCGCGTGTTTTGCAGCCCCAGCAACCACCGGGTGCACCACGCCGTCAACACACCCTACCTGGACAAAAACTACGGCGGTATTTTGGTGCTGTGGGACCGGCTATTTGGCACCTTTGCCGAAGAGAAAGAAAAATGTATCTATGGCACGCGCGGACCGCTAAATAGCTGGGACCCACTGTGGGCTAATTTGGCAATCTACCGCGGCATGGCGGTTGATTCGTGGCGTACCCGCTACTGGGCCGACAAGCTGCGCGTATGGCTTAAACCGCCCGGCTGGCAGCCTGCCGATTTGGCCATCAGCCACCCCTACCCGGCGTTCCGGCTAGAGGACGTCACCACCTACAACCCGCCCCTGTCACGCGCGGGGCAGTGGTTTGCCACCGGGCAGTTCCTGCTCACCCTGGGCTTGGTGGCGGTACTGCTGTGGTTCGTCGACGGGCTGCCCTGGAGCGAGGCCGCACTGTGGTGCGCGGCCCTAACGGCCAGCACCTGGGCCACGGGCCGCTTTATGCAAGGCGGGTTGCACTGGCTGGAGGTGCTGGCGGTACAAGCCGCTGCGCTGGCCGCGTTAAGCGCCGCAGATCTGTTGCCGTGGGAGGGTGTCTTCAAACCGCTGGTAATGGCGATTGCTATACTTTTTATAGCTACAAAGTCAGTATTTACCCGGGCCGGAGACCGATTTCATGCCTATTTACTGCTGGCGATGGCGTTTTCGCTGGGTGGAGACGTTGCGCTCTTGTGGCCGCAGAGCCTGTTCATTCTGGGGCTGGGCTTGTTTTTGGTAGCGCATATTTTTTATATCGCCCTGTTTCGCCAGGGCCAGGTCTGGTTTCCCAGCCGCAAGGCGCTGGTGGTGCTGCTGGCCATTGGCGCCGCCACCTACGCGCTGATTTGGCCCGGCCTGACCGATGTGCCGCTGCAAGTGGCCGTGGCGGTGTACGTGGCCGCCATTGCATGCATGGCGGCGCAGGCCATAGGCCGTGCGCTGGTGCTGGACGATGCTGCGTCACGCTGGGCGGCCTTAGGTGCCTGCATTTTCATGGCCAGCGACACGCTGATTGCGGTCAACAAGTTTGTGGCGCCCGTGCCCCTGTCTGGCTGGTGGATACTGGCCACCTATTTCACTGCCCAATTGCTGATCGCCCACCATGCCCGACCCCATCGTCCCGCTGCTTGAAGACGAGATGGATTTCTCGGCCATCCGCGCGCAAGGTGCGGGGGGCCAAAACGTCAACAAGGTCTCTAGCGCCATCCACCTGCGCTATGACATTCCCCAGTCGTCTCTGCCTGATGTCATCAAAGAACGGCTCCTAGCCCTGAGCGACCAGCGCATCACCCTGGACGGGGTGGTCGTTATCAAAGCGCAAACCACCCGCAGCCAAGAGCAAAACCGGGTGGATGCCATCGCCCGCTTACAGGCCCTGGTGGACAGTGTGGCCGTGCCACCCAAGCCACGCAAAGCGACCAAGCCCACCAAAAGCTCCCAACGTAAGCGGCTGGAGACCAAGGCCACGCGCGGCGATGTGAAAAAGTCGCGCGGCCGGGTGACCGGGAGCGAGTAAGCTGGCAGACCAACCAAGGAATGCAATGCGCACCACCGAACTTCCCCCCCATCCATCAGCGCTTGGCCGCACAGCGCGCGCAGTGAGCGCGGGCCTATGCCTAGCGGGCCTGCTGGTTTTTTCCGGTTGCCAAGCCGAGTCACCCCCCAGTCTCCCGGGCGCAGTCGCTGCGGCCTCCAAACCTGCCGCGGGCGTACCCACCGAGGCCACCTTGCACAGCCGCATCGTTGCCGAAATTGGCAAGGCCTCTTGCACCACCCAGTCGCAATGCCGCACCCTGGCGTTGGGTGTCCAGGCCTGTGGCGGCCCGCAGGCCTGGGTGGCGTGGTCAACCACGGTGTCCAACGGGGCCACGTTGAACGCACTGTCTGAGCAACTGAACGCGCTGCAGCGCCAGCGGCATGCCCAAAGCCAAATGCTGTCGACCTGCCAGTTCAAAGCAGACCCTGGGTCTGAGTGCTCCGCGCAGCAATGCGTACTGCGCTCCGCCGCAGCAGCCCAATAAAAAAGAGGCTGCCAGCGTGCGCTGACAGCCTCTTCGAAGCGTTTGGCGTGTGTGTCAGTACCGGCTTGCCCGATACCGACTTACCGACTTAGCAATCCACCTATTTGGCCAACTGTTCGGCACTCACGGCCTTGGGGGTGTAAGCCAGCGGGGCAGCCCCAGTGGTGTCCACCACCAACAAGGTCGTGCTTTGCACCACACCGCTGGTGTCCTTAAACTGTGCACCCCCCAGGTAACGGCCGCCCGTAGACAAACCGCTCCAGGACAAGCCCACCGTGGACGTGCTGTTCACATACGACATGCTTGGCAGCAGCACATTGAAGCCACTGGTGGCATCGGCAGCGCTGACCACCCAGCTAGACAAGCTGTGCGTCATCGAGGATGCACCTGCATAGGCGTGCACGCAAACCTTGTAGTTGCCCGCGACCGGGTTTACCACCTGCACCACCTCATTAGAGCCAGAGTTGCCGGAGTACACATTGCTTCCATTGGGAGCAATGATCACCAAGTCGTTGTCGTCACCCGCCGCGCTAACGTCGGCGTCGCGCAGCTCAAAGCGGGCCACGATCGCGTCTGCAGGAACTGTGACAGGGTAGACCTTGACCGCAGCATTGCCAACGCCAGCCGTGCAAACCGTGATGGGGTTAACCGAGGTAGAAGGCGTGAGCGCCGCAGCAGGCCCCATGGTGACCACTTTCAGTCCGCCCTTGTTGGCGGTCATGCGTCCACTGAAGTTGGTCTGCAAGGTCAACATACGCGAGCCCGAGACGGTTGTTGCGGTTACCAACGCGGGGCTGATAATCGTTTTACCGGCCCGTGCCGTGAGCGGACTCTTCACGGTGCGTACACCATCGGACCACACCAGCGACCCATAAACCCACTGGCCCTCAATGGCACCTGCGTTCGTCAGCGCCACCGTGAAACTCTTGGTTTCACCGGGCAAAAGCGTCAGCGTAGGTGGTGTGACATTGACCGTAAAGCCAGGCAAATTAGCAACGGCCGAGTAAGTGGCTGCACTGGCGCTGACGTTCGTCACCTTGCGCGTCACGTTGGTGGTGCCTGCCGCCGATCCCACCGTGATACTGGGTAGATTGAAGTTGTAGGTTTGATCCAAAGTGCCGTAGGTGGTGCAATCCGATGCGGGTGCCACAGCAGGCCGGTTGACCTTGCACTGGTAGCGTACAAAATCAATTTTGTCAGCGTCGTACACCAGGCCAGGGTCCATGGCGTTGTTTGGGGCTACATGGCCCGCGCCTTGCGCCCACGGCAACAATCCGTTTTGCGCACCGGACAGGCCGTCGTTGAGCGTCGGGATAGCCGTGGTCATCAAAGCCGATTTGATGGCGGCCGGCGACCAGGTGGGTTTTGCTTGGCGGAACAGTGCCGCAAGACCGGCGACATGGGGACTGGACATGGATGTGCCCTGGTACGAGGCCCACTCTGGCGGCGGCACCAAAGAACCATTCGCCACCGCATCACGCTGCGCGTTGGTCAGCCCGGGGGTGACCGTGGCGATGATGTCCACACCAGGGGCTGTCAGGTCTGGCTTCAGCATGTTGTTGTCGCCAGCGTTGGGGCCGCGTGACGAAAATCCAGCCATGATCGGCGCTGGTTTGCCGGCATTGAAGTAGGCCGAAATAGCGGCGTTGCTACCGCTCAACTGGGCGTACGCTTTGATTGCAGCCCCCGAGCTCGCATCCACATGTACCGTGGGTATGGAGTGCAGGTCAGCGACCAGCCCGGCACCGTTGTCTGCCAAGACCATCCCTACGCCCCCTGCGACCCGCACTGCAGCACTCTTGTCAGTGCGCGCAATGGTGCCACGGGTACACACCACCACCTTGCCAGCCACTTTGGCGGGGTCCAGTACGGCCGGGCTCAGGTAGCACAAGCGCAGTTGCGTTGCATCCGCACCCGGCAAGCCGGCATCTTCCGCGCGAATCATGGCAGTGGCGGGCAATGCCGTAGCGTTAAACGACGCACCGTTGTAGGCAGCGCCATTGCCCAGCGTCACGGTCGCTGAAAGCGCCCGATCATGGGTTGAGGCCGCCACGGTAGTTAACCAAGGGCTCACATGGGCCACGGCTGCCCCAGGTCCGCTATTGCCGGCAGACGCAGCCACAAATACACCGGCATTGGCGGCGCGCAAGAACGCCTGCTCCACCGGGTCATTGACGCTGGTCTGGCTGCCACTGATGGAGTAATTGATGACATGCACGCCATCAGCCACCGCTTTGTCGATGGCCGATACGCTGTCCGAAGTGAAGCACGAGTTTTGGCTGCCTGAGCCATCGGTGGCCGCTGCATTCACGTAGGTAAAGCACACCTTGTAAGCCGCCAGGCGCGCACGTGGCGCGATACCAGAGGCGCTTCCCGCGCTGATACCGGACAAAACGACTGGGGCACCACTATTGCCCCCCGCCGTGGAAGCCGTGTGGGAGCCGTGCCCTCCGTGGCCCTTGGCACCCGCTACCGAATCACGGGGTGAGAAGAACTCGGTCCAGTGCTTGGTCTGGCCTGAAGCCAGAAAACCCGCATTGAAGTACTGCGCGCCGATGAGCTTGTTGTTGCAATGCACGGCCGGGACAAATCCCTCGCCCTGCTGACAACCGCCAGACCAACCCGCAGGCGCTGGGCCATAAGCCAAGCTTCCACCGGTGGATACGGGAACACCCGCGCTCACCCGGTCAGCAAACGACGGGCTCTCGGGCCAGATACCACTGTCCACAACGCCGATGATGATGTCTTCGCCCTTAACAGCAAGGCCCGCCACGGTTTGCGACCAAATGCCGCCGGGCGCGGTCAAGCCGAGAAAGGCCGGGGTGGAGACTGTGTCGAGCTTGCGGGCTTCATCCGCAAACACTTCCACCACCAAAGGACTGGCTTTCAAAGCCTGCACTTCCGCCGGGGTGAGCTTTGCGGCAAATCCGTTGTACACGGTGGAATAGCGAGCCACGATAGGCGCACCCGCGACCAGCGCGGCAACGCTGGTCTGTTGTGCATCCAGATAAGCCCGGTAGGACATCGCGGCTGCCGAGCGAGAGTTCAAGCGCCCGCCCGCTGTGGGCTGTGTGGCGGCATAACCGGCCACTGAACCGTTGTAGCTGGCAACCGGCTGCGCAGCGAGCTGCACGATGTAAGTGGCCCGGCTTTGGGCCAAGGCGGCACTCGACACGCCACCCAAGAGCACCCATGCAGCCACAGCCACCGATGAGGAAGAAAATAGTTTCATAGTCACTCCTTGGCAGCGGCAGTTAGGCGGCGGTTTGCGGCAGCGCGCTGGCGGCGGGCCAATGCACCCACACCGGCTAAGCCCAAAAGCATCAGGCTCCAAGTTTCCGGCTCCGGCACGGCCGTGACGGAGGTCAGTTGGATGTTGTCGACTGCGAACTGCGCGCGGTTCGTGTTGAAGGCACCACAGTTTCCAGCAGCGTCACAGGAGTAACCAAAAACGTACAGCGTTTGGAATTGGGTGCTGGAAAAAGTACCCGTGGTGGCGTAACTGGCGAAGCTCAATGCGCCACTGCTCGGACCGGCCAACTGGTAGGTTTGCGTAAAGCCTGCACCCGCTGCGGTAACGCCCTGCAAGCGCAGCAAACCGCTGACGGCTGGTAAAGCACTGATATCAGCCCCACCCACAAAACTGGCATCGAAGCTTTTTACGGTAAATGTCTTGTTGTCCGAGCGGCCCAAGGCCAAAACGCTGTCATTGAGGGCCGCGTAAAAAGTAGAGGCATTGTTGGTGGGGCAGGTAACACCAAAGCACATCGACAAATCACTACCGCTGACCAGTGCGCCCACCAAGTCGTACTGTGCAGCGCCTGGCGCGTTGGAAAACGCACTGACGTAGTAGGCCCCTTGGTAAAACGCATCACCATGTGTCAAAAACGGTGCGAACGGCGCAAACGCGTTTTGCGGTGTGACAGGTTGTTCAAAATCGATGACGTCGGCGCGGGCAACTCCCGCACTGACAACGAGGGCTGCGACTACAGCCAGATAGCGGTACTTATTTTTCATATCTTCCCTTGGTTACGAAATGGATAACGCCATAACACATGGCTACAACTAGTGCCCGCGCAGGTCTTGCGCAGCGGCGCCGGGCGCATAGTACCCGTCGTTCAGCAACATATGTGCCATTTCTCGTCCAGCTACGGGAAAACGCTTATAAATCAACGCATATTACGGTAGCAAACAACTAACGCTATGTATTTTTTAATAGCATAAAACTATAATTTGTTGAAATGGGTGAGCGCTTTGCGGCGCGCACACGCGCGTGCCGTCCGGTTCAGGCCCCGTTTACACCATTGATTCTGTCGCTCATCGCCTGCTTCTATTCAACGGATGCCCCAGCACTTATCTTCGGGTTGTCTTGGCCCTATCGCCCAGACTTTTAAGGAAACCACCATGTCACTCGCCGATGAACTGACCCAACTAGAACAATTACGCGACCGCGGCAGCCTGAGCCCCGATGAGTTCCAGCGCGCCAAGAGCAAACTGATATCGTCCGGGCAACAGCGCCCTGCCGAGCCGCTGATTCAAGCGTTAAACGAGATGCGCCGCTCCACCAACGACCGTTGGGTGGGTGGTGTGTGCGGTGGTTTGGCAGAAGCCACAGGCCTAGAAACCTGGCTGTGGCGCATACTTTTTGTAGCGTTGCTGGCGCTGGGCGGCGCAGGCGTTTTGGTGTACCTGGTGTTGTGGGTTTTTGTGCCGCTGGACTCGGGCGTTCAGCGGCTCAACCAGTCTTGAACTAAGCCTGGAAACGGCGCAGGAGCCAGGCTTTGATCTCACCCACAAAGCCTCGGCGAAACGCCACCACGCACACCACGAAGGTGACGCCAATGATCACGTTGATCCAGGAGCCCACCTGATCGGCCAAAAAGTTTTGCAAGCCAATGATGGTGAACGCCCCAATGACTGGGCCCGCGAAGGTACCCATACCGCCGAGCAGTGTCATCAGCACCACCTCGCCGGAAAGCGACCAGTGCGCGTCTGTCAGGGAGACAAAGCCCAGCACCAAGGTCTTGAGCGAGCCCGCCAGCCCGGCAATGGCCGTAGACAACACAAATGCCAGCAGCTTGTAGCGATCCACGTCGTAGCCCAACGAAATAGCGCGCGGCTCATTCTCACGAATCGCTTTGAGCACCTGACCATACGGAGAGTGAACGATGCGAATAATGAACAGAAACACAGCCACAAATACGGCCAACACGACGAAGTACAGCGTGATGTCGTTGTCCAGCGGTAATAGGCCCAAGAGCTTGCCGCGCGGCACGCCCTGCAAGCCATCCTCACCGCCCGTAAACGGCGCTTGCAAAAATACAAAGTAAACCATCTGGGCCATGGCCAGCGTCACCATGGCAAAGTAAATGCCCTGGCGACGAATGGCGATTAAACCAATCACCAAACCACACAGGGCGGCAGTGGCCGTGCCCGCCAATACACCCAGCTCTGGCGACAATCCGGCAGAGCGCACCAACCAGCCGGTGGTGTACGCCGCTAATCCCAAATACGCCGCATGGCCAAAAGACAGTAGCCCGGTATAACCCAGCAACAGATTGAAGGCGCACGCAAAAATGGCGTAGCACAAGGCCTTCATCATAAAGATGGGATACAGACCAATAAAAGGGGCAATCACCAGCAGGCCTAAGCCCACCCACAAAGCTACGCGGGCCCACTTTTCGGTTCGCGCCTCAGGCGACAACGCTGGCTTCAACACGGACATCGGGGCACGCATCACAACTCCTTACCGAACAAGCCAGCAGGGCGAATCATCAACACAATGGCCATGATCACAAACACCACAATGCTGGATGCTTCTGGATAAAAAACCTTGGTCAGCCCCTCGACCAAGCCCAAGCCCACGCCCGTCACAATGGAACCCAGAATAGAGCCCATGCCGCCGATAACCACCACTGCGAACACAACGATGATGAGATTACTGCCCATCAGCGGAGTAATTTGAATTACGGGTGCCGCCAATACACCGGCAATGGCGGCTAGTCCGCAACCTGCACCGTAGGTCAGCATGACCATCATGGGCACGTTGATACCAAAGGCCTGCACCAACGCCGGATTCTCTGTGCCGGCGCGCAAATAAGCGCCCAGGCGGGTGCGTTCAATCAGGTACCAGGTGCCCATACATATTGACAGCGATGCCACCACCACCCAAGCCCGGTAGTTGGGCAAGACCATGAACCCGAGGTTGGTTGCGCCTTGCAACAGCTCTGGTACAGGGTAGGACTGGCCGGATACGCCAAATTGTTCGCGCAGCACGCCTTCGGCAATCAGCGCCAAGCCAAACGTCAGCAGCAAGCCATAAATCGGGTCAATCTTGTACAGGTGCTTCAGTAGGGTGCGCTCAATGACCACTCCCACGGCGCCGACCACGATCGGGGCAATGACCAAAGCCATCCAGTAGCTGATGCCAAATTTGTCCAACGACACAAAGGCCACGTAGGCGCCCATCATGTAGAGGGCACCGTGTGCGAAATTGACAATCCCTAAGAGGCCAAAAATAACTGCTAATCCGAGGCTTAGCATGGCGTAAAAGGAGCCGTTGACTAACCCGAGCAATAACTGCCCAAGAAAAGCCTGGATAGGAATACCAAAGATGTCCATGGGCAGAAAAAGCAGTTGCTGTGGGGAGCCAAAGGGTTAGAAAAACCGCGCCGTCACAACCGTGGCAGCGCGGCAAGGTTCTCGCAAATTACTTCCAAAGTGCACACTTGGATTCGGCCTTGGTGGTCCAAGCAGAATCACCTTTGAATGTTTCCACTACTTTGTAGTAGTCCCAGGGCTCGTTGGACTCGGCTGGCGTCTTAACCTGCATCAGGTACATGTCGTGCACCATGCGGCCGTCATCGCGGATGTACCCACCCTTGGCAAACATGTCATTGATCTTGACCTTCTTCATCTGGGCCATGACTTTGTCGGCATCGTCCGTGCCTATCGCCTTCACGGCACTTAGGTAGGTAGAGACCGCTGAATAATCTCCAGCCTGAATAGACGATGGCATGCGCTTGTTCTTTTCAAAGAACTTGCGGCTCCAGGCACGCGCTTCCGCATCGCGGTTCCAATACCAACTGTCGGTCAGGTACATGCCTTGCGTGGCTTTGAGGCCCAGGGAATGAATGTCGTTGATGAACATCAACAAGCCGGCCAGCTTCATGGTGCTGGTGATGCCAAACTCGTTAGCCGCCTTAATGGCGTTAATGGTGTCGCCACCGGCGTTGGCCAGACCCAAAATTTGCGCTTTACTGGACTGGGCCTGTAGCAAGAAGGAAGAGAAATCACTCGCTGACAGCGGGTGACGGACCGAGCCGACCACGGTGCCGCCTGCGGCTTTGACCACAGCGGACGTGTCATTTTGCAACTGGGAGCCAAAGGCGTAGTCTGCTGTCAAAAAGTACCAGCTCTTACCACCCGACTTGACCACAGCATTGCCGGTGCCGTTGGCCAGCGCCTTGGTGTCATAGGCGTAATGCACGGTGTAGGGGGTGCATTGCTCATTGGTCAGGGCCGAGGTTGCCGCGCCCACCGACATGAAAGGTCGCTTCTTTTCCAGAGCGATCTTCGCCATCGCCAAGTTGGTGCCTGAACTGGTGCCACCGACGAGCATGTCTAAGCCCTGGGTATCGAACCATTCGCGGGCTTTGGCTGCAGCCACATCGGGCTTGTTCTGGTGATCGGCGACGAGCAGCTCGATCTTTTTACCGGCCACACTGCCGCCCATATCGGCAATCGCCATCCGGATGGCTTCTGCGCCCGCCGGACCGTCAATATCGGCATACAGGCCCGACAAATCCGTAATAAACCCGATGCGTACAACATCGCCCGAAATCTGGGCCTGGGCGTTGCTGGCAAACATGGCAACTGCAGCCAGTCCGAACGCAATCGACATTTTTTTGAGTTTCATAGTGGTCTCCTGTTGAAAAAATAGCGGGAACAAATGGGGATTTAAACGCCAAGGTACTCATGCAAGCGCGCACGGCGCTGCGGCAACTCGGCTTGCGTAAATTCTTGAATGACCTGGCCGTGCTCCATCACCATAAAGCGATCGGCCAGAGGCGCAGCGAACACAAAGTTTTGCTCCACCATGACGATGGTGTAGCCCTTTTTGCGCAAGCTGAGCACCATTTCGGCCAGCTTTTGCACAATCACCGGGGCCAAGCCTTCGGAGATTTCGTCCAGCAACAGCAACTTGGCGCCCGTGCGCAAAATGCGCGCCACGGCCAGCATTTGTTGCTCCCCGCCGGATAAGCGCGTGCCCTGGCTGGAGGCGCGTTCCTTCAGGTTGGGAAACATGGTGTAAATCTCATCCAAACCCATGCCACCCGGCGCCAGTGTGGGCGGGAGCATCAGGTTTTCTTCTGCGGACAGACTGGAGAAAATGCCGCGCTCTTCTGGGCAATAGCCAATACCCAGGCGCGCAATGTGGTGGGTGGCCATGGCAATGGTCTCGTTGCCGCGCACGCGTATGGACCCTTTGCGGCTGCCAATCAAACCCATGATGGCGCGCATAGTGCTGGTGCGTCCCGCCCCATTGCGCCCCAGCAACGTCACCACTTCGCCTTCGTTGACCGAAAAATTGACACCGTGCAAGACATGGGATTCACCATACCAGCCGTGCAGGTCTTTCACTTCGAGAAAAGCAGCCATGTCAGTGGGCTCCTTTCAACTCGTTGCTGGCACTGCCCATATAGGCCTCAATGACCGCCGGATTTTTGGATACCTCAGCATACGAACCTTCGGCCAGCGTCGCGCCACGTTGCAATACAGTGATGGTGTCGGCAATGCTGGAGACCACGCTCATGTTGTGCTCCACCATCAGCACCGTGCGGCTGGCGGCCACTTTTTTAATCAGTTGGCGGATGCGGTCCACATCCTCGAGGCCCATACCCTGGGTGGGCTCATCCAGCAGCATGAGTTTGGGGTCCATGGCCAGCGTGGTGGCAATTTCCAGGGCACGCTTGCGGCCGTAGCTCAGCTCTACGGCGGGTAGGGCCGCAAACGGCTGCAAGTCCACAGCGTCCAGCAGTTCGTGGGCCCGGGCATTCAAGGTCTGCAAGGAGCGCTCGGACTTCCAAAAATGAAACGAGGTGCCCATCTCGCGCTGCAGGGCCACGCGCACGTTTTCCAACACGCTCAAATGCGGGAACACCGCAGAAATTTGAAAAGAACGGATCACGCCCTGGCGGGCGATCTGGGCAGGCTTTTCCTGTGTGATGTCTTTGCCATCAAAAACGATGTGTCCCGAGGTGGGAATCAAAAATTTGGTGAGCAGGTTGAAGCAGGTGGTTTTGCCGGCGCCGTTAGGGCCAATCAGCGCATGGATGGATCCACGCTTGACGCGCAAATTCACCTTGTCTACGGCGACAAAGCCTTTGAATTCTTTGGTTAAATCTCGGGTCTCAAGAATGCAGTCCACGCGCTTGCCTTCCTTTTATAAGTTGCAGCATGCTACGCCACAGAAGCCCCGCACGACAATGCGCGCAACTACGCAAGGGTTTACCCTGCGCCATCCTCCGCAGGCTTGGGCGTCACCCCCAAATGCCGGTACGCCGCCAGGGTTGCAATGCGTCCACGGGGGGTGCGTTGCAAATAACCTTGTTGAATCAGATAGGGTTCAATGACGTCTTCAATCGTCTCGCGCTCTTCGCCAATACTGGCGGCAATATTGTCCAAGCCCACCGGGCCACCATCAAAACGGTGGATCACGGCCTCCAGTAGTTTGCGGTCCATCAGATCAAAGCCTTGGGGATCGACATCCAGCATGGCCAAGGCGCGGTTGGCAATATCAAGCGTGATGGTGCCGGTGCCTTTGACGTCGGCATAGTCGCGCACGCGCCGCAGCAGGCGGTTGGCAATACGTGGCGTACCACGTGAGCGCCGGGCGATCTCAAAACCACCCGTCTCGTCCATGGGCACCTTGAGCAAACCTGCGCTACGCTTGACAATGCGTGCAAGCTCCTCGGAGGTATAAAACTCCAGCCGCGCCACTATGCCAAAACGGTCGCGCAAGGGATTGGTCAGCATGCCCGCGCGGGTGGTGGCACCCACCAGTGTGAAGGGCTGCAAATCGAGCTTGATAGACCGCGCTGCGGGGCCCTCGCCAATCATGATGTCGATCTTGTAATCCTCCAGCGCGGGGTACAAAATTTCTTCGACCACTGGGCTGAGTCGGTGGATTTCGTCAATGAACAGTACGTCGTTCTTCTCCAGATTGGTCAACAACGCAGCCAGGTCTTTGGGCTTTTCCAATACGGGGCCACTGGTCTGGCGCAGATTGACACCCAGTTCATGCGCGATGATATGGGACAGCGTGGTCTTGCCCAGGCCCGGCGGGCCAAATAGCAGCACATGGTCCAGGGCCTCCGAGCGCATCTTGGCCGCCCCAATAAATATTTCCAACTGCTCACGCACCTTGGCCTGCCCTACATACTCGTCCAGCAACTTCGGGCGCAGTGCGCGCTCCAGCGCCTCTTCGTTGGGGGATACAGGTGCCGCAGAAACCATGCGCAAAGCGCTCTGGGGCGAAAAGTCGTCGGTCTGGATGCTCACGGTGGCAGTTCGCTGGTAGTAAAAAAAGGGACCGTCCACTATAGCGCGCGGCGCGGGCGCTGCGCCATGCAGCCGACGTTGTAGCTCAAGTTGGCACCGCATTTGGCCGATAGCATGAACGAATGGTCCAGCGTTTTGTATGCGGGCTGTGTTTGTTGATTGAGAGGTCTCTCCCATGCTCGTATCCCCGCTACACGCTGCGCATCGATTGCGCGCGGTGCACCCCTTTCGTTTTTGGGCCGCAGTCGCGTTGTACAGTGCGTCTATCGCAGGCAGCGCCTATGGCGACGACAAAAAAGAAACGCCTGGCGCTAAAGCGGCAAGCAAGGTCGATATTGAAGCCACCACCGCGAGCAGT
Source organism: Rhodoferax sp. (assembly GCA_046595515.1). Taxonomy (GTDB): domain Bacteria; phylum Pseudomonadota; class Gammaproteobacteria; order Burkholderiales; family Burkholderiaceae_C; genus Allorhodoferax. Next base: position 122,441 of record JBKJOV010000037.1, read on the forward strand.
CCCAAAGATGTGGGTACCAAAATCCGTGAGGCTCTGGGTGTCAACATCCTGCCCAACAAAAAACTGATTGTGAGCATCAACGCTGGCAAAGGTGAACCGACTGCAATCGCGACTTCCGAGCCCACGGGCCCCACTGCCCCGGCCGTTGCACCCGCCAACCGACGCTATCTGCAGGCCCGTGCAGCAGCAACCAAACCCGTGGCTGGCGAGGCTCCAGACCTGCACTGGGCTTACGACGGAGAAACTGGGCCACAAGCCTGGGGGCGCTTGAAGCCCGAGTTCAGCCTGTGCCGCACCGGGCGTCGCCAGTCACCCATCAGCATTGATGAGAGCAGCACATTGCAGGGCCCTGCAGAGCCCATCCAATTCAACTACACACCCAGCAATGGCACCGTGGTAAACACTGGCCGCACCATCCAAGTGGCGGTACAGGGAGAGAACTCCATCACCTTACGCGGCTCAAGCTACCAACTGCTGGAGTTCCACTTCCACACGCCGTCGGAGGAGATCATCGACTCCAAGCGCGCAGCCATGGTGGTGCACCTGGTACACCGCAATGCGGAAGGGCAATTGGCCGTTGTGGCGGTGCTGCTCGACGTGGGGGCAGACAGCCCGCTGGTCGACAAGGTGTGGACATACATGCCACTGGACGTTGGTGACCGCGTGCGCTTACCCAATGGGTTGTTAAATCTGTCCGAGCTGTTACCCACCGACCAGCGCTACTACCAGTACATGGGCTCCCTGACCGAGCCACCGTGCACGGAAGGCGTATTGTGGGTGGTGCTCAAAGCCGCTATGACAGTGAGCAAAGCGCAACTGCGCTTGTTTACCCAGCTCTACCCCAACAATGCCCGACCGATTCAACCAACAAACGCCCGCCCGGTGCGTGACGCGCGATAACGCAAATTAGCGCAATGGCGCAACAGCGCGCACATTGGGGCTCGGCGGTAGGCCGGGCAGTGGGCGGGGCCGTAGCGCTTTAGGCCGGCGTTTTTTTGGCCAATTTTTCAGCGGGCTTGCGGCTGTACACAATCTTCTTACTACCGCCTTCGCAAGAGCCCACGACGCGCTTGTCACCGGTTTGATCCGGGGCCACCACGTTCAGCGTGAAGTTCTTGGCCCCATGCGACTCGATCTTGGCCGTGAGTTCAGACTTCAGGGCTTCGCAGGGCTTAGCCGCCCAAGCAGGTACAGCAGCGGCGAGAGCAAGTGACAGCGTAAAGATATGTTTCATTGTGGATTCCCTTGGGTTGTGGAGGCACTGTATCGGCCCTTGGCGCATCCTAATGGATGAATCGGCTGATTTTCAGCGTACAAACCCGTTTTTTTTGCTATCTATTTAATAGCTGTCACTTCATATTCCACCCGGGACTGGGGCGGTTTCGGCAACCAAAAAACATGCTGGGGCTATTTACCCAGTGCTTTGAGCGCCAACTTGATACCTTCGCTCACACCCACGTCCTTGGGGAGTGCTTTGAGTGCGGCTGCGGCCTCTTTGTCGCTGTAGCCCAGCGCCAGCAGCGCTTGCAAGATGTCCGCTTGAGCGTCGTCTGCAGCGCCCATCGGCAGGCCAATATCGGCCCCGAGTTTGCCTTTGAGTTCCAGCAACAAGCGCTCGGCCGTCTTCTTGCCAATACCAGGCACCTTGATCAACCGACCGGCTTCCTGCAGGGTAATGGCCTGGGCCAACTCGCCCACGCCCATGCCCGACAACACCGACAGCGCAGTACGCGGTCCCACGCCCGAGATCTTGATCAATTCACGGAAGGCCGCGCGCTCCGGTGCAGTACCAAAACCGTACAAGATCTGTGCGTCTTCACGCACGACAAAATGGGTCAGTAGCGTGACCTTGTGGCCCTCGGCCGGCAGGTTGTAAAAAGTGCTCATCGGCACCTGCACCTCGTAGCCCACGCCGCCACAGTCCACAATGACTTGGGGCGGATTTTTGTCACTGAGGGTGCCCGTGAGCTTGCCTATCATTTTGTGCCTATCATCGATGTTCTTATGCGAAGTTACAAGGAATTATCAGCTTGATTCTTAAACACACCTTCACGCCGTTGAACAACGCGCGCCTGTCCCACCTGTGCGGCCCCACCGATGCGCATTTGCGCAGCATCGAAATCGCGCTGGATGTGCGTATTGCCCACCGCCACGAACAATTCAAGGTGGAAGGCCCCAAGGCCAAAGCCCAGCGCGGCATGGACATGCTGCAAGCCCTGTACGAGATGGCGGCGCGGCCCATTCAGCCCTCGACGGTGCAACTGATGCTCAGCGGGGACGGCAGCATGGATACAAGCACCGGCCCCGTCCTGGCCACGCGCCGGGCTGACCTGAAACCGCGCAGCCAAAACCAGGCCGTGTACCTGGACAACATCGCTGAATTCGACATCACCTTTGGCATTGGCCCTGCCGGTACCGGTAAAACCTATTTGGCCGTTGCCGCTGCAGTGGATGCCTTGCAGCGCGCCGCTGTACAGCGCATTGTCTTGACCCGCCCGGCAGTAGAGGCCGGTGAACGCCTGGGCTTTTTGCCCGGCGACCTGAACCAAAAGGTAGACCCCTATTTGCGCCCGCTGTACGACGCGCTCTACGACCTGATGGGCTACGAGCAGGTGCAAAAAGCCTTTGAGCGCCAGCAGTTAGAAATTGCGCCGCTGGCCTTCATGCGCGGACGCACGCTGAACAACGCGTTTGTGATTCTGGACGAGGCGCAAAACACCACGCCCGAACAGATGAAGATGTTTTTGACCCGCGTAGGCTTTGGCACCAAGACCGTCATCACCGGGGACGTGAGCCAGATCGACCTGCCCAAAACCCAGCTCAGCGGCCTGGTGGATGCCGAACGTATTTTGCGCCGCACGCCCGGTATCGCCATCACCCGGCTGACCAGCGCCGACATCGTGCGCCATCCGCTGGTCGCCCGTATTGTGGATGCCTACGACGCGGCGCGGCTGGGCGATTTACCGCAAATCACTGCCGGCTTGGGCATCCCTGAGCCTGAACCCGAATTGCCCCGCGTGGGCTTGCCCAAAACCCGCACGCCCAAACGCGCCTGAACCCTATCTTCATTCCAAGCCATGCTCCCAGAACTGTCGCTCTCCTTGCAATTCGGAAAAATCAAAGACGCCGCCACGCACCGTGCCGCACTGCCCCGCCACAAGGTGATCCGCTGGATTCGCAACACGCTGGAGGTGGATGGCGAAATCACCGTGCGCATCGTTGACGCGGACGAGGGCCAGGCGCTGAACCGCGAGTACCGCCAAAAGGACTACGCCACCAATGTGCTGACCTTTGACTACACCCAAGAGCCGGTCACCGCCGACCTGGTGCTGTGCGCCCCGGTGATTGCACAAGAGGCCAAAGAGCAAAAGAAAACGCTGACCGAACACTACGCCCACATGATCATCCATGGCGTTTTGCACGCCCAAGGCTGGGACCATGCGCTAGACGAAGACGCCGAAGTGATGGAGTTGCGTGAGACGGATATTTTGGCGCGGCTGGGGATGAAGAATCCGTATTGAGTTCCAGCGGGCAGAAGCACGCACCGTTTGCTACAACGGTTTTCTGGCCGTGGCCCTGTTGCTGGGCCTCGTGATTCCCAATCCGGCTATCGCCACCGCATTCACGGTGTACGGCCTGGTCTGTGTGGCCGTAGCGGGCATCTGGGGCGCGGTCACCGTGATGCGTCGCATTCTGTACATCCAAACCATACCCGCCGTCCTGGGCCTCATTGCGCTGTACTTTGCAGGATAAATTCGACGCTGGCCCGGATAAATATTGATTAGTTTGCTATTCATTTAATAGCAACTATGAGGTGGGAGCAACGCGCAGCGGAATCGTCACTGGCCCGTCATTGACCAACTCCACCTGCATATCCGCCGCAAAAATGCCAGTCTGCACTGCGGGGTGCGCAACTCGCGCTTGGGCCACAAAGTAGTCGTACAGCCGCCGCCCCTCATCCGGAGCCGCTGCGCCCTTGAAGCTGGGCCGGTTACCGCCCGACGTGTCGGCTGCCAGCGTAAACTGGCTCACGATCAGCAGGCCACCGTGGGCCCCTGCACCGTCCATATCCTGCACGCTCAAGTTCATCTTGCCGTCAGCGTCACTAAAAATACGCAGCTTCAACAGCTTGGCCAGCAACTTATCGCCTTGCACCTGGGTGTCGCCTTGCTCGGCGCACACCAGGACCAGCAGGCCTCGATCAATCGCGCCGACCGTCTCTCCTGAGATCACCACCTTGGCGCGGCCAACGCGCTGCACCAATGCCAGCATCGTGCGGATTAAGCGTTCAGGCCAATGTGACGCGCGCAAACTTGCGCTTGCCCACCTGCAGCACAAAGGTCCCCGCGCCCAGCTTGAGGCCTTTGTCGCTGACCACCGTGCTGTCAATACGCACGCCGCCGCCGTCGATCAGGCGGTTGCCTTCGCCGCTGGAGGCCGCCAGGCCGGCGGACTTCAACAGGGCGCCGATGCCAACATCCGCACCGCCCTCGCCCAACGGCAGGTGAATCTCGTCAATTTGATCTGGAATACCACCCTTGCTGCGGTTGATGAAGTCTTGCTCGGCCGCGTCCGCCGCCGCAGCGCTGTGAAAGCGTGCGGTGATTTCCTTGGCCAGCGCCACCTTGGCGTCCTTGGGGTTGCGCCCACCGTCTACCTCTGCCTTCAACGCGGCAATCTCGGCCTCGCTCTTGAAGCTCAACAGCGTGTACCACTTCCACATCAGCACGTCGGAGACGCTCAACACCTTGGCAAACATGGTGTTGGGCTCTTCAGAGATGCCAATGTAATTGTTCTTGCTCTTGGACATTTTCTCCACACCATCCAGCCCTTCGAGCAAGGGCATGGTCAAAATGCACTGCGGCTCCTGGCCGTACTCGGCCTGCAAAGTTCGCCCCATGAGCAGGTTGAATTTCTGGTCGGTGCCGCCCAGTTCCAGGTCGCTTTTGAGCGCCACAGAGTCATAGCCCTGCATCAGTGGGTACAAAAATTCATGCACCGCAATCGGAGTTCCGGCTTTGAAACGGTCATGAAAATCGTTGCGCTCCATCATGCGCGCCACGGTGTAGCGGCTGGCCAGCGCGATCATGCCGCGCGCACCCAGTGGGTCGCTCCATTCGCTGTTGTAGCGAATCTCGGTCTTGGCCGGGTCCAGCACCAGGCTGGCCTGGCGGTAGTAGGTCTCGGCGTTGATCTTGATTTGCTCGGCCGTGAGCGGCGGGCGCGTGCTGTTGCGGCCGCTGGGGTCGCCAATCATGCTGGTGAAATCGCCAATCAAGAAAATGACGGTGTGGCCCAAGTCCTGCAACTGCCGCATTTTGTTCAGCACCACGGTGTGGCCAATATGGATATCTGGTGCCGTCGGGTCCAGCCCCAGTTTGATCCGTAAGGGCTTGCCGGTGGCTTCGGACTGCGCGAGCTTCTTCACCCACTCGTCCTGCGGCAGCAGCTCGTCAACGCCGCGCAGGGTCACCGCCAGGGCGCTGCGTACACGGTCGCTTACAACAAATGAGGGGGTAAGGGCTTGATTCATAAGGGTTTTAACGGTGGCTGTACGCCAACAGACGGTTATACTGGTTTTTTCGCGCGCTAGCGCACGGTTTGCGGCTGGATTTTAGTCGCCGCAGCGTAGCAGCTACTGGGCTCGGCCCACTTAGTCTGCCCCCTTGCCCACGGAGCCTCTATTTTGAAATTACGACTTACCCAAGTTGCCGAATCGCTTATAGCCTTCGGAGCCGGAATCGTTCACCAGCATCCTAAACGACTCACATGGGCATTCGCCGCGTTGCTGCTCGGCGGCACAGGTGCCACGTTCGCCGTGGCCAACTTAGCTCCCGATGCTGCAGATTTGCCGGTGCGCATGGTTGTGCAGGACGTACAACCACTGCCCTTGGCGGAGCAAATGCTGGCGCTGGAAACCAATATCCAGCGGCTTTACCGATCTGAGCTATCGCGCTCTACCGACACCGCGGAAGTTTTGCTCAAGCGTTTGGGCGTGGTCGACCCGGCTGCTGCGACGTTTTTGCGCAGCAACCCGCACGTTCAACAAAACCTACTGGGGCGCGCAGGGCGCGCCATCACAGTGGAAGCCGCCGCTGACAGCAGTTTATTCAAACTGATCGCCCGCTGGAGCCCCGAAGACGATGGCATGTTCAAACGCCTGACCATTGAAAAGGCTACCACCGGTTTTGTGTCGCGCTTAGAGACATTGCCGATGACCGCCACCTCACGGTTGGCCAGCGGCACGATTCACAGCTCCTTATTCGCCGCCACCGATGAGGCACGCATCCCTGAGAGCGTAGCCTTGCAAATGGGTGAAATTTTCAATGGCGACATTGACTTCAACCGTGCCCTGCGCAAGGGAGACCGTTTCTCCGTGGTGTACGAAACCCTGGAGGGCGACGGTGAACCCTTGAGGGCGGGCCGGGTGCTGAGTACCGAATTTATCAACGCCGGAAAGGCGTTCCAGGCCATGTGGTTCCAAGATCCACTGGGTGGAAGCGCCACATCCAACGGCGTTAGTCACGGCCTGTCCAAGGGCGGGTACTACAACCTGGCAGGCGATAGTTTGCGCAAAGCCTTCTTGGCGTCGCCCATGAAATTCTCGCGTGTGACCAGCGGCTTCAAAATGCGTTTTCACCCCATCTTGCAGACTTGGCGGGCGCATTTAGGTGTGGACTACGGCGCGCCCACTGGCACTCCGGTCCAGAGCATCGGTGACGGCATCGTCGACTTCGCAGGTGTTCAAAACGGCTTTGGTAATGTTGTCATGGTGAAGCACCGTGGAGACAATATGACCGTTTACGCTCACCTGAGCCGCATCAATGTGCGAAAAGGCCAGAGTATTGGTCAGGGCTACGTCGTGGGCGCCGTCGGTCAAACCGGTTGGGCCACCGGCCCGCACCTGCACTTTGAATTCCGTGTGGGCGGCCAGCAACGCGACCCCTTGACCATGGCGCGCCAAAGTGAATCGGTGCCCGTGGCCGCGGCCAGTAAACCCTTATTCCTGCGAACGGCAGCCAGCGTGCGCGAGCAACTGACTGCGGCCCTTCACCTGCAGTCTGGCAACGTGCAGTAAGCCCCAACAGCGGCCCACAGCGCGCATGACTGAGCTCTACATCGGGCTAATGTCGGGCACATCACTGGACGGAGTGGATGCGGTTTTGGTGGATTTCGAAAAATCGAAAGCCACCGTGCTTGGCCACTGCAGTGCTGCGTTTCCAGCTCCGCTCAAAGCCGAGTTATTGGCCTTAAATACCCCGGGTGATAACGAGCTACACCGTGCAGCGCTGGCGGGTAATGCGCTCGCCCAAGTCTATGCAGCGCAAGTGGAGATATTGCTTGCGGGTTGCCAGATCGCGACAACCGAAGTACGCGCAATTGGCGCGCATGGTCAAACCGTGCGTCATCGACCACAGGAGTTCGACGGCGTGGGCTACACCCTGCAGTTGAACCAGCCTGCGTTATTGGCAGAACTCTGCGGTATCGATGTGGTAGCAGATTTTCGCAGCCGCGATGTCGCCGCGGGCGGACAGGGCGCACCCTTGGTCCCCCCCTTTCATCAAGCATTCTTTGGCCAATCGGACGGATGCGTCGCCGTGCTCAACATCGGTGGCATTTCCAACATTTCAGTGCTGGCTGCCGATGGCACCGACATCCTGGGCTATGACTGCGGCCCTGGCAATGCGTTGCTGGATGCCTGGTGTCAGATGCACACGGGACAAGCCTTTGACGCATCGGGCCAATGGGCCGCGCAGGGCGCCGTTAACACCGCGCTACTTGAATCGCTGATGGCCGATGCGTATTTCTCTAAGCCGCCCCCCAAAAGCACGGGCCGCGATCTGTTCAATACCCGCTGGCTGGCGCGAACCCTGGCTGCTCATAGCAGCATAGCGGCAGTAGACGTGCACAGCACACTCACCGAACTGACCGCGCAATCGTGTGCAGACAGCCTCAACACAACGGCCCCCGGCTGTAAAACTTTGATTGTGTGTGGAGGCGGCGCATTGAATACCGAGCTTTTGCGACGATTACAGGCGCGCTTGCCCCTCTGTACAGTCCAATCATCCGGGCAGCATGGGCTGCCACCGTTGCAGGTCGAGGCCACTGCCTTCGCTTGGCTGGCGCGTCAGGCCGTGCAACTCCAAACAGCAAGCTTAAGAAGCGTTACTGGCGCCCGAGGCGCCCGCATTTTGGGAGCAATCTACCCCGCTTGAGGGGTAGCCGCTCGTGAGAGGTAGATCAGGCTGAGAAAGACGAACCGCAACCGCAGGTGCTAGTGGCATTCGGGTTCTTGATCACGAATTGGGCACCTTGCAAGTCTTCCTTGTAGTCAATCTCAGCACCCAACAGGTACTGATAACTCATGGCGTCGATCAACAAAGACACACCATTTTTAGTCATGGTGGTGTCGTCTTCGTTGGTGATTTCATCAAACGTGAAGCCGTACTGAAAACCGGAGCAACCACCACCTTGCACGAAGACACGTAGCTTCAGATCGGGATTACCTTCCTCCGCGATCAAATCAGCCACTTTGGCAGCGGCGCTGTCTGTGAATAAGATGGGGGCAGGCATTTCAGTGTGGATATTTTCTGCAACAGCGCTCATAAGAGTCTCCTAACGGTTCAATTCATTAAATACTACAGCAATTTGCTCGGGAATTTTTTTATTGGTTATTTGCTGCCAGCTTCAGTGTGGGCTTTTCCTCACCGGCCAGCAACGGGCGCAATAAGCCCGTGATCAAAGCCCCCTGGTGCATTTCCAGCGCAGCGTAATGCACGTCGCCTTCAATCCGGGCTTTAGGCTGCAGTTCTAACATTTCACGCGCATGCACCGGACCGGTGACACGGCCATTAACGATGATGTGATCAGCTTCAATTTCCCCAACTATGTGCGCTGTTTCTGACACCACCAAAATACTGCTCTGGCTCGCATCGGCGCGAACGTTGCCAACAATGCCACCATCGACTCGTAGTCCGTCAATAAAACGAATATGGCCTTCAATCTGGCTGCCTTCGGCGATCAGGCTCTTGATCGGCGGTTGCTTCTTTTTGTTAAACATGGTTCACCTCGTTTTACAACTAAAGTTTGATGGATTGGGTCGACTTAACTCCCGCTGCATCCGTCACTTTGGCAGTTACCAACTTAAGAACGACCTGGGCGGGTAATTCGAATTCGCCATCGAACCGCCCGTACTGACGAACGCTGATCGCTTTGGCCCCTTCCGCAAGCGTCGCCGCCCACGGCTTGGAGTTCAGAGTCCCTGTGAAACTTAGCTCCAGTCGCCCGACAAACTCCGGCGCATTTTTGCTCGCCTGAATCACCAAGACTTGCCATTTTACGATGCTGCCGTCCGTCACCTCGGCTTGGACGCCACGAATCGCCACGCTGTCGTTACCCGACGACGGGATCAGCCGTTCAAAAAAACCAAGGTCATCACGCAAACGGCGGTTGTCCGCTTCGAGTTGCTGCACTTGCGCAACCAGCGTGAGTTGGGCGGATTTCTCGGCGGTTACCAGTGCCCCCGCTGTGTTGGCGACGAATTGCGCTTTGTCTTTGAGCTCCTTGGCTTTATCCAACTCCAAATGAAGTGCGGCCACCTCCGCCCGCAAACGAATCAGCTCGTCCTTCGATCCCTTTTCCAAACCAGCAATATCTTTACCAAATTCAAAAGCCCATAAACCGATCGCTGCGCAAAACCCAAAAACAATCGCAAACAATGCCCATCGCAACGGCCAAGGCAGCGCGCTGCGCACCGACATGCGGGGGGCACTGATAGTCAAGCGGCGGCGCAAGAGGCGAAATCTCATGGAGCGCGCAGTCTAGCAGCCCAAAAGACAAAAGCCACCGAAATTCGCATCCCGGTGGCTTTTGGTTTGCAACGTAGTGTTGCAGCGAAATTAACGCTTGGAGAACTGCTTACGGCGACGGGCGCCGTGGAAGCCGACCTTCTTACGTTCAACTTCACGGGCATCACGGGTCACGAAACCAGCCTGGCTCAGGATAGGCTTCAGCGACGCGTCGTAGTCGATCAGCGCACGGGTGATACCGTGGCGCAGAGCACCCGCTTGACCGGACTCACCACCACCTGCCACATTGACCATGATGTCAAAAGTTTCAGCATGGTTCGTCAGCAACAAGGGCTGCTTGGCGATCATGATGGAGGTTGCGCGACCAAAAAACTTGTCAATGGCTTTTCCATTAACAACGATTTGGCCAGAGCCTTTTTTCAGAAACACGCGGGCGACGCTGGATTTGCGACGGCCGGTGCCATTGTTCCATTCACCGATCATTTGGCGGCCTCACGTTTCACAGCGTTGTTGGAGATACCAGCAATTTCCAGAACCTTAGGCTGCTGGGCTGTGTGGGGGTGCTCAGCACCGCCGTAAACCTTGAGCTTCTTGATCATGGCGTAGCCCAGCGGACCTTTAGGCAACATACCCTTGACGGCTTTTTCCAAAGCGCGGCCAGGGAATTTGGCTTGCATGTCGCGGAAGTTGATGGCGGAAATACCACCGGGATAGCCAGAATGGCTGTAGTACACCTTGTCAATCGGCTTAGCGCCCGTGACACGCAGTTGGGATGCGTTGATGATGACAATAAAGTCACCGGTATCGACGTGAGGCGTGTAAATGGCCTTGTGTTTGCCGCGCAAACGGAGAGCAACTTCGCTGGCTACTCGTCCGAGGACCTTGTCGGTCGCGTCAATCACAAACCACTCGTGCGTCACGTCAGCGGGTTT
>JBKJOV010000021.1:0-260432 GCA_046595515.1 Rhodoferax sp.
CCAGCGCCTTGATGCCGAACCAGCCGCCAAAACCCGGCATGCCGCGCCGCCGGTGCCAGACGCTGCGGCCGAAGTAAAAATCGCCAAACATCCCCGCATCCACCTGCGCCTTCAGCGCCCGCGATTGCGCCGAAAAACGGTACGAGAAGTTGATCATCAGCCGCTTGCCGGCGGTTTTGGCCGCCGCCAGCATCACACGCCCCTCGGCCGCCGACAGCGCCATCGGCTTCTCGCACAGCACATGGCAGCCCGCGCCGATGGCGGCCAGCGTCAGTGGCAGGTGGTACTTGTTGGGCACGCACACGCTGACGACATCCAGCGCCTCGGCCGCCAGCATGGCCAGCGGGTCGGTGTAGCGGGCGGCAATGGCGTGGCTGTCGCCCACCTGGGCCAGGCGGGTGGCGTCGGGGTCGGCAATCGCCACCACGTCGGCCTGGGGATGCTGGCGCCAGCCGTCGATGTGCATTCGCCCGATGCCCAGGCCGATCACGCCCACGCGCAAACGCGGGGCACCCTCACTCGCCGCGGCTGCGGCATCGGCCGGCCCCTGCACCACGTAGTCGCCGTTCATGCGATGTCTCCCTTGCCCTGCAGGATGCCCACCTTCGAGAAGCTCAATGCCTTGGGGCTGAGCTTTTCCAGCGCCGGGCTCATCGGGCAGGTGTCAGTCATCTGAACCCTGGGTGCGGCCCACTGCACCGCGTTGGCGATCACCCGCTGCACATGGGCATCGTGGTAGGTGGGGTAGGCCTCGTGGCCCGGGCGGAAATAAAACACCCGGCCGTGCCCGCGCTGCCAGCAGCAGCCCGAGCGGAACACCTCACCGCCCTCGAACCAGCTCATCAGCACCAGCTCATCGGGCGGCGGGATGTCGAAGCGCTCGCCGTACATCTCCTCGTACGGCAGCTCGAAGTATTCGCCCAGCCCGGCGGCGATCGGGTGCGCGGGCTCCACCACCCAGACCCGTTCCCGCTCATCGGCCTCGCGCCACTTCAGCGAGCAGTTGGTGCCCATCAGCCGGCGGAAGATCTTCGAGAAATGGCCCGAATGCAGCACGATCAGGCCCATGCCTTCCAGCACGCGGCGCTGCACCCGCTCGACCACCGCGTCGGCCACCTGGTCATGCGCCTTGTGGCCCCACCACACCAGCACATCGCAGGCCGCCAGGGTGGCCTCGTCCAGGCCGTGTTCGGGCTGGTCCAGCGTGGCCGTGCTCACCACCAGCGGAAGGGCGCCCGGATTCAGCGCCGGCGTGCTGCGCAGCGCCTGCGCAATCACCGCATGCAAACCATCCGGGTAGATCGCCCGAACCGCGGCGTTTTCGCGCTCGTGCTGGAATTCATTCCAGACAATGACATTGATCCTAGATCGGAACATGCAGGGCCTCTTTGAGTGGTTTCGGGCGTGTTACCCAGGGAACAAGGGGCAATTTAGACGCTGTCGCCCCACCCGCCAAGCGCCAGCACTGTCAAAAATCCGCAAAGACTGTTGAAAATCCGGGATCACCAGCGCTGCCCATGCCCACCGCCCCTCTTGCCCACATCACCCCGGCCGCCGCCTACGCGCGAGCGGCCCAAGCCAACCACGCCACCCCGGCCCGCGCCCCGCTGGCCAACAGCCCGGCCGCGGACGCTGGCAGGCGCTTGCGCCTGGGCCTGACGGACGCGCTGGACCGGCTGGCCACGGGCGCCGCGCCGGTGGTGGTGGCGCCGCCGGGTGAACTGGGTGCCCGCGGCGGCGGCCACTTCCACCTGGTGCCCGAGCTGTTCCTGCAGCTGGCCGGGCGCACCGACTTCCGCTTTCCGCAAGGCGGCCTGCAGCTGCACGCCGGTCAGGCCGCGCTGCTGCCGCCTCGGCTGTTGCACGCCGAGCGGGTGATGGCCGGGCCGGCGGGCCAGCCGTTTTGCAACCTGGTGGTCCAGGCCGACGGCCCGCGCCTGACATGCCACCTGGCGCACGAGGCTACGCCGGGCCAGCCTGGCATCCTGCACCTGGAGGCGCTGCACCACCCGCGTGCCGAGTCGATCCACCGCTGGCTGGGTGATGCGGCCCGCCTGGGTCAAGCCGCACCCGGCACGCCCTGGGCCGCGCAGCAGGCCCGCGGCCTGGTGTGTGCCGCTGTGGCGGGCGTGCTGCAGATGCTGGACGATCAAGCGGCCAATGCGCTGGCCGAGCCGCCGCTGCTGGCGCGCCTGCGGGTGCTGGTGCAGAACCAGCTGGGCGATGCCGGCTTGAGCGTGCGCGGCCTGGCGCTGCAATCGGGCTGCACCGCCGATCACCTGTCCTATGTCTTCAGCCAGCGCAGTGGCGAGCCACTGGTGGCCCACATCAACCGCCTGCGTCTGGCGCGCGCTGCGCACCTGCTGCGTGACACCGGCATGGCGGCCAAGGAGGTGGCCTGGGCCTGCGGCTTTGCCACGCCCAGCTACTTCAGCCGCTGCTTCCGCCAGCAGCACGGTTTGACACCCAAGGCCTGGCGCGCTGCGGCCGGCGCAAAGGCTTGAGCCGGCATTGAACCGGCTCACCCCTGAAGCGGCGGGGGTGCAATGGCACAGCGGTGGCACTGCAGCGCCAGGCGGTGCACCATCTTCTGGCAGGTCATGCACCGGCACTGTGGATGGGGGATTGGCTGGGGCAGACCAGGCCGATTCGATGTGCTCGGTACACCGCCGGTGCAGGCCTGTCAGCCCAGCGCCGGAACCGCGCGTTGTAGACAGGTGGCCGTGCTGATCGAGCTGGCGCGCAGCTTGCTGGTGCCGGGTCAGCGCAATGTGGAGAAGGGCCGGATATCGGCTTGTGTTCGGTGCCTCACGCGGCGCCAAATGAACGAAGCTGTAGACAGATGACTCAATGAATTGATGCATGACGACCGGAAAGCTCTGATGGAGCCTGGGCCAGTGAAGCCGGGACTCCATCAGATCTTCCCCCGCCGCCGCCAGGGCTGAAACCCCAGGTTGGCGCTGTGTCCCACCCAGGAGGTCCTCATGGACGTGATCAGCAGCTTTGCCGCCCGGTACGAACGCACCCGCGAAGAGGAAATGTCTCTCGAAGACTACCTCTCCGAGTGCAAACGCAATCCGATTGCCTATTCCACCGCCGCCGAGCGCATGTTGCGCGCCATCGGCGAGCCGCAGCAGGTGGACACCCGCAATGACCCGCGCCTGTCGCGCTTGTTCGCCAACAAGCTGATCAAGCGCTACCCCGCCTTTGCCGAGTTCTACGGCATGGAAGACGCCATCGAGCAGGTGGTGAGCTACTTCCGCCACGCCGCGCAGGGCCTCGAGGAGCGCAAACAAATTTTGTACCTGCTGGGGCCGGTGGGCGGCGGCAAAAGCTCCATTGCAGAGCGGCTGAAGTTTTTAATGCAGCAGGTGCCGTTTTATGCCATCAAAGGCTCGCCGGTGAATGAGACACCGCTGGCACTGTTTGACCCAATAGAAGACGGCCCAATTCTGCAAGAGAACTTTGGTATTCCGCGGCGCTACTTGCAGCGCATTCTGTCGCCCTGGGCCGTAAAAAGGCTGGACGAATACGGTGGCGATATTCGCCAGTTCAAGGTGGTTAAACGCTACCCCAGTATCTTGAAGCAAATTGGCCTGGCCAAGACCGAGCCGGGCGATGAAAACAACCAAGACATCAGCTCGCTGGTGGGCAAGGTGGACATTCGCAAGCTAGAGAGCTATGCGCAAGACGACCCCGATGCCTACAGCTACTCGGGTGGCCTGTGTCTGGCCAACCAGGGCATGCTGGAGTTTGTGGAAATGTTCAAAGCGCCCATCAAGGTGCTGCACCCCTTGCTCACCGCCACGCAAGAGGGCAACTTTAAAGGCACGGAAGGCTTTGGTGCCATACCGTTTGACGGCATTGTGCTGGCCCACAGCAATGAGAGCGAGTGGAAGACCTTCCGCAACAATAAAAATAATGAAGCCTTTTTAGACCGCATCTACATCGTCAAAGTACCCTACTGCCTGAGCGTGCGCGAAGAGGTTCGCATCTACGAAAAGCTGGTGCGTGACTCGTCGTTGGGCGACGCCAAGTGTGCCCCCGGCACCTTCAAGATGATGGCACAGTTCTCGATACTGACGCGGCTCAAAGAGCCCGAAAACTCCAGCCTGCTGAGCAAGATGCAGGTCTACGATGGCGAGAGCCTCAAAGACACTGACCCACGCGCCAAGAGCTACCAAGAGTACCGCGACTATGCGGGGGTCGATGAGGGCATGAACGGCGTGTCTACGCGCTTCGCATTCAAGATTTTGTCCAAGGTGTTTAACTTTGACAGCTCGGAGGTAGCGGCTAACCCGGTGCACCTGATGTATGTGCTGGAGCAGCAAATTGAGCGCGAACAGTTCCCTGCAGAGCTAGAGGCCAAGTACACCGGCTTTATCAAAGAGTACCTGGCCCCGCGCTATGCGGAATTCATTGGCAAAGAGATTCAAACGGCCTACCTGGAAAGCTACAGCGAATACGGCCAAAACATTTTTGACCGCTACGTGACCTATGCCGACTACTGGATACAAGACAACGAGTACCGCGACACCGATACCGGCGAGTCATTTGACCGCTCGGCGCTGAATGCCGAGCTGGAGAAGATTGAGAAGCCCGCAGGCATTGCCAACCCCAAAGACTTCCGTAACGAGATTGTCAACTTTGTGCTGCGCGCCCGGGCCAATAACCAGGGCAAGAACCCGAGCTGGACCAGCTACGAAAAACTGCGCCTGGTGATAGAGAAAAAAATGTTCTCCAACACCGAGGAGCTGCTGCCAGTCATCAGCTTTAACGCCAAAGCCAGTGTGGACGAGGCCAAGAAGCACGAAGACTTTGTGACCCGCATGGTGGCCAAGGGCTATACCTCCAAGCAAGTGCGGCTGCTGTGCGAGTGGTATCTGCGTGTGCGTAAGAGCTCCTGATAGCGCAGCAACCGCTGCCATTGCTGCGCCATCACTGCCGCCCACCCACCAATGACGGAGGACTCTCATGCCCCTTCAGATCATTGATCGCCGCCTGTCGGGCAAGAACAAGTCGATCGGCAACCGCGAACGCTTTTTGCGCCGCTACAAGGAGCAGATTGGCGATGCGGTGCGGCGTGCCGTGTCGGGCCGGGGTATCCGCGATATGGAGCAGGCCGAGAGCATCACCATCCCCAAAAAAGACATCAGCGAGCCGGTGCTTCACCACGGCCAAGGCGGCATACGCGACACCGTGCACCCCGGCAACACAGACTATGTGCGCGGTGACCGCATTGCCCGCCCTAAGGGCGGCGGTGGCGGGCGGGGTGGCCAGGCCAGCGATTCGGGCGAGGGCGAGGACGACTTCACCTTCACGCTGAGCAAAGAAGAGTTCATGCAAATCTTCTTTGAAGACCTGGCCCTGCCGCACCTGCTGCGCACCCAGATAGGCGACAGCCCCGAGTGGAAAAGCCACCGTGCCGGCTATTCACACGACGGCACCCCGAATAACCTGCACATCGTGCGCTCCATGCGCGGGGCACTGGGCCGGCGCATTGCACTGGGCACATCGGCCCGGCGCGAGTTGCATGACAAGGAAGCGCTGCTGCTGGAGTTCAAACGCTTTCCCGAAGGCCGTGCGTTGGAGATTCTGGCACTTGAGCGGGATATTTTGGAGCTCAAGCGGCGTCTTAAAAACATCCCCTTTTTAGACCCCATCGACCTGTGCTTTCGCAACCGCGTGAAGGTGCCGGTACCCACCAGCAAGGCGGTGATGTTTTGCCTGATGGATGTGTCGGGCTCCATGGACCAGGAGCGCAAGGATTTGTCCAAGCGCTTCTTCACCTTGCTCTACTTATTTTTAACCCGGCATTACGACAAGATCGACATTGTTTTCATACGCCACCACACCCAGGCGCAAGAGGTGGATGAAGACACGTTTTTCCATGCTACGGAGAGCGGTGGCACGGTGGTGAGCAGCGCACTGGTACTCATGCACCAGATCATCACCGCGCGCTACCCACATGGTGACTGGAATATCTACGGCGCACAGGCTAGCGATGGCGATAACTTCTCAGACGACACGGCGCGCTGCACGGAAATATTGGCCGACAAGCTGCTTCCGCTGTGCCGCTACTTTGCGTATGTGCAGGTGGCCGATGAAGAGCAAAACCTGTGGCGCGAGTACGTGGCCCTGCAAGCCATGCATGGCAACTTTGCCATGCGCAAGGCCACCGAGGCGTCGCAGATTTACCCAGTGTTCCGCGACCTGTTCAAAAAAGAAGGGGCCAACCCATGAGCGCTGAATCGCACCCGGTACTGGAGCGGCGCAAGCTTGAAATTTTGACCTGCGTACCCCCCACGGGCGACCGCAGACCCCACACCGTACTGCAAGCGCCGCTACCGGCACCGCCTCGCGCGACAGAGCCACTGCCCGACCCCAGCGATTGGACCTTTGACCTCATTGAGCGCTACCACGACACCATCCGCCAAACGGCGCAGCGCTTTGGGCTAGACACCTACCCCAACCAGCTAGAGATCATCACCGCCGAGCAGATGATGGACGCCTATGCCTCGGTGGGCATGCCCATCAACTACCGGCACTGGAGCTATGGCAAAGAGTTCATTGCCACCGAGAAAAAATACCGCCGTGGCCACATGGGCCTGGCCTATGAAATCGTGATCAACTCCAACCCCTGCATCAGCTATTTGATGGAAGAAAACACCACCGCCATGCAGGCGCTGGTGATTGCGCATGCAGCCTATGGGCACAACAGTTTTTTCAAAGGCAACTACCTGTTTCGCATGTGGACCGATGCGTCCAGCATCATTGACTACCTGGTCTATGCCAAAACCTATATTGCCGAGTGCGAAGAGCGCCATGGCGTACAGGCCATGGAGGACCTGCTGGACTCGTGCCATGCGCTGGCCAACTTTGGCGTAGACCGCTACCGCCGCCCCAGTCGGCGCACGCTGGCCCAAGAGGTGCAAGAGCGCAAGCTGCGTGAGGAATATGCCCAGCAGCAAATCAACGCGCTGTGGCGCACCGTACCCGTCAAAGAATGGGCCGCCGACCAGCCGCAGCAGGTGGAGCGCTTCCCCTCCGAGCCACAAGAAAACTTGCTCTATTTCATTGAGAAGAACGCCCCGCTCTTAGAGCCCTGGCAGCGCGAAGTGGTGCGTATTGTGCGCAAGATATCGCAGTACTTTTACCCGCAGCGCCAGACCCAGGTGATGAACGAAGGCTGGGCTACGTTTTGGCACCACAAGCTGCTCAACACGCTGTACGACGACGGCCACCTGAGCGATGGTGTGATGCTGGAGTGGCTGACCTCGCACACCAATGTGGTCTACCAGCCGCCCGTAGACCACCGGGCCTACAGCGGCATCAACCCTTATGCGCTGGGCTTTGCCATGTACACCGACATCAAGCGCATTTGCGAGGCCCCCACCGACGAAGACCGCGCCTGGTTCCCTGACATTGCGGGCACGCCCTGGCTGCCTGCGCTGCACCACGCCATGCGCAACTTCAAGGACGAGAGCTTTATCGGCCAGTACCTCTCGCCCAAGCTGATACGCGACTTGCACCTCTTTGCCATCCACGACGATGAAAAAGTCAAAGAACTGGAAGTGGCCGCCATCCACGATGATGCGGGCTACCAGCGCATCCGCCAGGCCTTGTCGTTGCAATACGACCTGGGCACCCGCGAACCGAATATCCAGGTCTGGGATGTCGACCTGCGCGGCGACCGCACCCTGACGCTGCGCCACACCCAATACCAGGGACGGCCCTTAGGCGAGAGCACGCTAGAGGTAATGAAACATGCGGCCCGGCTGTGGGGCTTTGGCGTGACGCTGGAGAGCGTCAACAGCGCGGGCGACCGGGTCAAAGAGTGGAGCGTTTCCAGCCCACCCTGAACGCCATGCTGCTATGCGCAAGGTGGAATGGAGGGTGGAGCCCTAGGCTGGGGCCCAGAGACAGGGTGCTACTTTTTTAATAGCAACTAAAGCAATAAACATCCGGGCCGGGGGCATATTACACTTCCAATTTTCCCTCCAACCCCTCACAAAGCCTGTTTTGACGCTCACCGCCCTCGCTCCCAATATTTGGTACGCCACACACGCCTTCACGGCCAATGGCCTGCCCATCACCACGCGCATGACCGTGGTGCGCCTGCCCCGCGGCCAGTTGTGGCTGCACTCCCCCATTCCCATTTCGCCCAAGCTGAAGGTGGCGCTGGATGCGCTGGGTGAGGTGCAGTACATCGTCGCACCCAACAAAATGCACCACCTCTTTGCAGGCGACTGCGCGGCGATGTTTCCGCAGGCACAGCTTTTTGGCGCGCCAGGCCTGCGCGCCAAACGCCCAGACTTGATTCTGTTGGAGGAGCTGCCAGCCCCCGGCACAGGGCCGTGGTGCCCGGAGCTGGACCATATGCTGTTTGAAGGTATTCCTGTGGCCAATGAAACCGACTGGTTCCACGCCCCCAGCGGCACGCTGATTCTCACCGACCTATGCCAATGGATGCAAGGTGACTTGCCCCTGGTCACGCTGCTGTACGCCAAGCTGACCGGCGTGCGCGCGCGCCTGGCCGTGCCGCACACGGTGCGCCTGCTGGTGCGCGACAAGGCTGCGGCCCGCGCCAGCGCCGCGCGCCTGCTGCGCTGGCCCACACAAAGGGTGGTGGTGGCGCATAACGTGGTGCTGGAGACAGACGCACACGCCCAACTGGCGCAAGCCCTGCAGAGGCTGGGCTAGATGGCAACCGCAGATGCCCGAAAGCGCCTCAGTCGGCTGGCGTGGCTGCTAGACAGTGCCATCCGGCTGCCGGGCGGGTTCAGGATCGGTCTGGATGGCTTGATCGGGCTGGTGCCGGGGGTTGGCGACGTGTTTGGAGCTTTGCTGTCGTCGTACATCGTTATTGAAGCAGCCCGCATGAAGGTGGGGGGCCACGTACTGATGCGCATGGTCGGCAATATTGCGCTGGAGGTGGGGATCGGACTGGTGCCGGTGGTCGGCGATCTCTTCGATGTCGTGTTCAAAGCCAACATGCGCAATGTGCAATTGCTGGAAACCTATTTTGAGCAACCCAGCGCTACCCGTACGCGCAGCCGCTGGCGCGTCATCGCGGCACTTGTGGCGCTGGCCGCCGTGGTCGCTACAGTGCTGGCATTGGCGTGCGCACTGGTGTGGCTCGTAATTGGGCTACTTCGACCCGATCACGGCCAAGCCACTTCGCTACATACATGGCTGCATCTGCACGTTTAATGGTGTCGTCGCTCGTCTCGTGGGGTTGGGAGACCGCCACACCAAAACTGGCGGTTAACGCTATCGCGCTGCCGTTGTGTACGCAGGGCCGTTCAACCAAGGCGCTGCGAATACGATCCATCGTGGCCGTTGCCGAGGCCAAAGGTGTGTCCGGCATCAGCAAAACAAACTCCTCGCCGCCATAGCGCGCCAGCACGTCGGTTGCACAAATAGAGTCTTTGATAAGTGCCACTGCGTGTATCAGCACAGCATCTCCTGCGCTGTGTCCGTAGTCATCATTGATTTTTTTGAAATGGTCAAGATCAAGCATGACACACACCGGCGGCAAGTCCGTTCGCTTCAGTCGATTGAGCGCGAGGGAAAACTCCCGATGAAAAGCCCTGCGATTCAAGCACTGCGTTAGCGGATCGGTATCGGCTATTTGCCGAATTTTCTGCAAAAGGCCGCTCACAATCAGCCCCACCATAGCTATATTGATGGTTAAGAGAACCACCGAAAATGCCCAAAGAAACGTGGTGTAGTTACCTGGGTTGTGAATAGCATTGCTACCTGCCAACCACGTCGCAAGCACTTGTGTTGCGCGAAATGCAAACAGAATCCCGGACACTAGCAGTGGCCAAGCGATTAACAGTTTGACGGGCAAGGTCAGTTGCGCCATGGATGGCACTTTGGTGCAATCAATAAAGGCCGAAATGGCAAGCCCGGACGCAATCACATTAAAGAGTATTGCTCGATAGAAATACGAGCTTTCATCCGGCGCCAGGAATGCCGTGGCCACCATCTCAATGGCCAGCGGCAGGGCCAGGGCCAGCGTTCGCGGCTGTGTGCGGGCAAGAAAAATGATGCCCGCCCGGCAGGCAGCGATGCCGCCGATGACCAGCCAGTCCGCCACTTGGAAGCTCAGAAAGCTGGGATGCGTTGCCCGCTCAGTCACCAGATACGTGCCCACGCCGATACCCAAGTTGGACAGGCAAAAACTTGCAACCGCTTTTGGATACGTTCGGAATGCGATGCCCAAGCCAAACCACGAGCCCGCATAAATGCAGGCCGCCGTGAGCATAACTAAGCGCAGCGTAGCGTCAATCTGCTCCATGGTTTCTCCCAAATGTGCCGGTTCGCATTGTCAATTCAGTATACGGACAAGCCGTCTGCGACCCGACGCAGAATGTGTTTGAAAATTCACACCGGCAGAGCCCGTTTGCCCACCACAAAGGCGACCTGCCGAGCATGGCGGTAAATGTTTGGCCTGCTGCGGTAGGCACATCCGCCCTCGGGCGGGCACCCTAGCAACGCACAACATCTTTGCGCATGGGCTGGGCCACACCGTACATCAGTGTTCGCCACAACCACTCTATGGGCCCAAAGCGGTAGTGGTGTAGCCACCACCGGCTGAAGAACATCTGCGCAATATAGACAGCGACCCCGAGCCCCAAGGCCGCAGTCGCCCCCATTTGGCCCCATTGACCCAAACCATACCCAAAAAAAATGAACCCAAAAATGATCGACTGCAGCACATAGTTGGTAAAGGCCATGCGTCCTATCGGCGCGAACATCACCAAAAGCCCGCGGGCCCTCGGCAATTGGGTTAGTGCCAGCAGCGTTGCGCCGTAGCCCAGCGCTAACAACACGGGTGTTAGCGCCACGACTGGCTCTCGGGATGCACCCAGAGCGCTCAGAAGTCCGTAAGCATCCGCCGCTGTGAGGGCTGCGCCCACCGCAACCCCCGCAATCGCTGCGAACCCTATCTGGCGCCTGAAATCGCTAGGGCGCGTCAACACACCCGCCCTCCACAAACTTATACCCAACACGAAGAGCGCAAGCGTTCGCGGAAAAACGAAAATATGCAGGTTAAGAAGCAACGGCAGTTCTTGCAGGTTGAAGCGCCATATTTCGGCAAGGCTCCCATGGGCAACCACCCGACTGGCCGAGGCGACATGCATCTGCAATACGGTCGCATCCGGCCATGGAATGGAATACAAAAATACAGGGCCGACCGCATAGAGCGCAAGCAAACTCAGTGCGCACCACAGCAGCGGCTGGGGGCGCAAGCGCAACAGCGGCAACACCAGGAGACCTGCCAGTGCATATTCCGTCAGGATGTCGCCATTCCAGATCAGCAATAGATGAATCAGGCCAAACACCAGCAGCACGATAAGCCTACGAAGCAACCAGTACAGTGGGCGCCCGTGGGCACACAAGCGGTCACATTGCATGGCCAGCCCCATGCCAAACAGCAGCGAAAACAGGCAGAACGCTTTGGACTCCAACCCCAGAGCTACGACCCGCTCAATGGCACCGTCCCAGCCCACCGCAGGGGTGGCCGTGCTGAGGAACTGCTGGAAGATAGAGACTCGGAAACCGGTTAACAAATTGACGACAAGCACGCCGAACAACACCAGGCCGCGAATCACGTCAATCGCGTCGATACGATCGTTTGGCGCTATCGCCGCAATCAAATTGCTTGGGTCTCGTGCGATGCAGCCACGCGCTCAGGTGACACCTGGGCAATCATGGCCAGCACGCGGGCATTGGCATTGCGCGGGCGCATGTGCAGGCGCGGGTGCTGCAGGGCAAACACCCTGAAGAGTTCATCGGCAAACGCCTGACCAATGGCCTCTACGCCATCAAAGTCCAGGTCCACGGTGTCAAACGCTTCGAGGCGGTTGGCAATGCGTTTGGCCTGGGCGCGCGACTCTAGCTGTTCGCCCGGCGCATGGGCCAAGCGCATCGACACTTCGGTGCGCGAGAAGCTGCGGTCTTCATCGCTGCGCGCATGGGCGGCAAACACGTCATCCAGCGTGCGCGTAGAGTCCAGCGCCAGCGACATAAAGATGGCCGTGCCCGAGACAGCCAGCGGATTGGCCTTGAGCCACTCACGGCGCTGCCAGTGGCTGTGCTGGTAGGTGAGCTGGTTGGCGTACAGGTCAAAAACATCAAACAGACGCGAGGTGAAAAACAGGCCGCGCCCGGTATGCCGCTCCGGCTGGGTGGTGAGCTTGCCCTTGCTCAGCTCCAGTAGCGCCAACTGCGCGCTGGGGATGTGAAATTCCGTTTGTATGCGCTGAAACACGCCACAACCGTCATCGCGAATCAACAGATGCAGGTGGGTTTTGTTTTGCCGCATGGACACCGTCACCCGGCTGCCGCCGCTGTGGTCTACGCAGTTGTTCAGCAGCTCGGTAAAAGCGTGGTGGGCCAAGCGGGTGATGTGGTCGGGCAACGCAAAGCATGGCGCAAAATCCAGCTCCCAGGGGGTCTGCTCGTCTAGCCCCGCCAGCGCATAACTGCGACTCACATCGCGCAGCAACGCGGGTTTGTAAACCGGTCGGCTCCGTCCCTCGCGGGTGATCCAGCCCTCGTCTATCAGGCTACGCAGCCATTTGCCCATGGTTGAGCGGCTCACGCCAAATTGCGCCGCCAAATCTGCACACAAGTGCGTGGGGTTGGCCACGGCACGGGCTGTGATCACGGATTTGAGTTGTTTGAGTTGCACAGGGTTCATGGGCAGTCCGCACTTAAAAAGAGCAGAGGCAATAAAAGTCACAGTGTGCCATTACGGCTACACGCCCACAAAAGCAGGCTCCCCGGGAGCTTGCTGGCTATCTGCGGCGCACGTCTTAGCAAGCACATCTTTGGGCGAGAGATGCTTCAGCGTTGCCGGGCTTGCCTTGACTCGGGCGTGGCTTGCCAGCGCAGGCGCAAGATATCGCTGTCGTAGGCCTGTGGCGCTCTAAAGGGGCGCCTGCCCCGCGGCATGCCCCAACGCAAAGGCTTCCTCAAACACCGAGTAGCCTGCCCAGTCGCTGTGGGCAAACTGAAAGTGCTCCCACACAGGTACCGGCCGCTGCGGGTAATGCTCTGATTTTGATAGCTGCTTACGCACATTCCACCCGGGCCCCGGGCCAGTGGGGTCGACAACGCGGGGTACGGGCACGGCCATCGCATGGCCATAGCGGGTCAGGGCCATGTGGCGGGTTTTGGCGGCAATATCGGGGTGGGCCACCGACAGTTCGGCCAAAACCTCGTCGCGCCAATCGGTCCAGGGCCGCTGCAGCAGTTGCTGGCGTCCAGCCCGCGGACCACCGGGCACGCTACCCAGGGCGCGGTAGTGGGTCAGCACCGTAGGGCCGGGCACAGGGCGCAGGCTCTGGTGCATAGCGTCCACATAGCCCAGGCCCGCCGTGCCGTAGAGCACGTTGTCCCAGGCCGGAGCAGCCCCCGGGCGGTCAAGCAGCGGCTCAGCCAGTTGCAGGTTGGTCACCAGCCAGGGCGCGTACACCGTGGACTGCGCGGCTTTGCGCAAGAACGCGGGGGCGTTGTGAACGACCCGCGCGGCCACCATCACGGGCAGCGCCACAATGCCGTGCCGGGCCACGGTGCGCTGCAGTGTTTGCGTCGCCACGTCCAGGCAATCGACCTCCACACCGCTGCGGGTGTTGGCCATGCGCACCACCACCTTGCCGGGCCTGACCCGATCACCCAAGGGTGCCGCCAACCGCTGTGCCAGCCAGGCATTGCCCTCAGGCCAGGTGAGTACACCCTCACGCTCCGCCGACTCGGCCCCGGCCAATCCCGGCACATGAAAACCATGGCGGCTGGCAAAGTAGTGCAGGCCCGCCCACGCCGACACGGTGGCAATGCCAGCGCCGTAGTCGTCACGGCAACAGTAGTCCAGGTACCAGCGCAGGTGCGCATCGTCGAGTCTGTTCTGGTCCAGCCATGCTATAAAAGTAATAGCTGATAAATCAATAAATACGCGGGCCGGGAGCCTATTTTGCATAGGAAGTGGCCAAATCACGCCACTTTGAACCTGCTCCACCGCCTGGGCAAACTTCTGGTACTGCGCCAGCGTGGCATCGCCCACGCCCTGCAAAGGCAACAAACCATCCTGCCAGTGGCCGTCAAAGAACAGGCGCTCTTGCGGGCTGTGGCTCAGGTAGCGTTCGTCGTATTGCCAGCGCCCGGACACGCGCTGGCGCAGGCCCAACTCCTCCAGCAGGTCTTGTACCTCGGGCGCGCCCGCGCCCGGCACGGGCAGGTAGTGCGCGCCTTGCGGGCAAGCCATGCCACCCAAGCTGCCCGCGCGGCTGTTGCCGCCGGCGCTGTCCTCCAGCTCCAGCAGCACAAAGTCTTCCACCCCTAGCTGGCGCAGCGCACGCGCCGCCGCCAGCCCGGCGATGCCGCCGCCAGCAATCACTACGTCGGTGCGCAGCGTCTTGGTGGGTACTGGCCAGGGCTTGCCAGCGGCCAGCGCGTCGCGCAAGTGGTGGCCCCGCGCCACATCGAGTCCCGTAAAACCACCGCTGATGTGGTCGGCTGTGCCCACGGGCCGGCACGCCGCCAGTCCCCAAGCGGCGCCCAAGCCAGAGGCCTGCAAAAAAGCACGGCGCTGCATGGCTAAGCGCGCACTCAGTCTTTTTTCTGTTTGTCTGGGGTGAAGAACAAACTCACGCCGACGGCAATCAACAACACAGGCCACCAGGTCTTGATGAGCTGGGTCAAACTGATATCGATCCACCCCAGGTTGCTAAGCAGAAAGAAAGTGCCCACCAGCACCAGTACGATTGCCGCCACATTGCCACGCATGTTCACTCCTTGGGATGAAAAATTAAACCGGGCACATTGTGTCGCATCACGGCAGCACCTTGCCCCACTCTTGCTCGTACGTGGTGACCAATACCTGGTTGCTCAGGCGGTTGACCTCGGCGGGTACGCGCTCCATGTCTTTGGGAAAGTCAAACAACAACGGCAGCGTCTGGGGCGTGAGAAAGCGCAGGCCGGGCGGCAGCGCCGTGGGCATGTGCCAAGGCCGGTGGCTGGCCAGCAGGTAGCCCCACTCGCCAAAGCTGGGCACATTTGCGTGGTACGGCGTCACCGTCAGCCCCACCGACTCTAGGGTGCTGGCCACCGTCCAAAAGCTTTGCCGCGCCACCAAGGGCGAGGTGGTTTGTATCACCGCATAACCACTGGCCGAGAGGCGCTGGGCCAGCAGCGCGTAAAAGCTGTTGGTGTAGAGCTTGCCAATGGAGAAGTTGGTCGGGTCCGGGAAATCCACCACGATCACATCGAACATCTCTGTGCCCTGCTGTAACCACTGAAACGCATCGGTATTCACGATGGTCAGTTTGGGCGACGACAGCGCACCGCCGTTCAGGCGCGCCATGGCAGGGTCCTGGCGGAATAACTGGGTCATCTTCGGGTCTAGCTCCACCAAGGTGACGTTTTCCACGCTGGGGTATTTCAAGATTTCGCGCACCGCCATGCCATCGCCACCGCCCAGCACCGCGACCCGGCGCGGCGCGCCAAACGCGGCCATGGCGGGGTGCACCAGGGCCTCGTGGTAACGGTATTCGTCGCGCTCGGCAAATTGCAAGTTGCCATTCAAAAATAGTTTGTGCCCCGTGCGGCCCTGGGTCACCACCACCCGCTGGTAGGGTGACGTAGCGGCCAGCACAATGCGGTCTTGGTAAAACTTGTCTTCTGCCAGCGTGGTGATTGCATCGGCAAAGACAAAGGCCACCGCCAAGGCAATGAGGGTCAAGGCGCAGGCCACGGCGTGCGCCGCAAAGCGCCGCAACTCATGGCGAAACACCCACAGCGCCCACACCGCCACGGCGGCATTGAGCAAGCCAAACAGTAAGCCCGTGCGAATCAAACCCAGGTGCGGCACCAGCACGATAGGAAACGCCACCGACACCGCCAGTGCGCCCAAATAGTCAAAGGTGAGCACCTGCGAGACCAGGTTTTTCAGCGTGACTTCACGGCTAAGGATGCGCATGACCAACGGAATCTCCAGCCCCACCAGCGCTCCCACGACACCGACCATGCCGTACAGCAGGGGCCGAAACGCCCCTGGCGCGTAGGCATGCGTCAGGAACAGCAAGGCAGGTAAGCTGCCGCCAGCCAAAGCCACTAGCAATTCGATACGCAAGAAGTGGGCGGGCAACTGGCGATCCAGAAACCGCGACAACCAGGAGCCCACACCCATAGCAA
The DNA here is from genome assembly GCA_046595515.1 of Rhodoferax sp. GTDB lineage: Bacteria > Pseudomonadota > Gammaproteobacteria > Burkholderiales > Burkholderiaceae_C > Allorhodoferax. The sequence goes on from JBKJOV010000021.1 coordinate 16,207, forward strand.
ACAGGTAAGCCCCGATGATGGTGGAAAACTGCAGGACCGAGTCACCCAACACATAAGACGCTAGGGCTGCCGCCGCGAGCTCGTACAGTAGCCCGCACGCCGCTACCACGAACACGCTGGCCAGGAGCGTGACCTCTAGCGGCTTGGGGCCGCGCCTGGCTTGCACGGGGGCGTTACTCACACCCGGATGACACTGGATGTGCCGCTGGGCCGCCCCAAGGCAAATAGCACCCCCTCGGGGGGCAGCGCAGTACGCGAAGCGACAAGCGTGGGGGCCTTTTTGCCGCCGGGCCGCCCCAAGGCAAATGGCGCCCCCTCGGGGGGCAGCGCAGTACGCGAAGCGACAAGCGTGGGGGCCAAATCAATGAATGGCGGCTGCAATGATGAGACAGATACCCAAGCTCATGGCGGCCACCACCAACGCCAAGGCCACGTTTTGCTTCTCCACAATCTCGCCCCACAAATCGTAGGGTGTGATCTTGTCGATGATGAGGAAACACAACCAAAAAATGGCAACGCCCATCAAGGCAAACAAGAGCGATGCCAGAACGGCACCCGGTTTCAACATTTCAAAGCCCATGAGACTCTCCTCGGTAATTTAGGTAATTCGCGTTATTTCGGTGTTGCGGTCATGCCAGACTTACTTGTGCCCACCGCCACCGGAGTAGCCGCCGTACGCGCCCCCGGTACTGCGGTAACCCGATGATGACGTGCAATTCTCCACATTCGGGTTGCAACTGGAGCAACGGCTCAGCAGCGCCGACAGAATCAACAACCCCACCACCAACACAATGACGACGCCGATGCCCATGCTGGGTGCCGCACTGAACGGCGCCACATCGTCACGCTGCAGCAGGTCTTTTTTACCTTCCAGGCCAAAGGCTTTGGCCACCACGTCACTGGCCATTTGGTCGCCGCTGGACCACACCACTTCGGTGCCGCTTTGCTCTTGCGACAGCAGGCGCTTATCGCTGACAAAATCCCGGTTGAAGGTCTTTTGGCCACGCTGCACCTGCCAATAAAACTCACCACACACGTAATCGGTTTCGGCGGCGTAGCTGTACTTGAGGCTGTAGCTATTGCCCAGGTAGCTGGCATTGGTGGCGCTGGCCCCCGCCCATTGGGGCGCACCGGTGGTGGGGCGCACCAGGCTCCAGCCTTCCTCGGAATCCACCAAAAAACTGAAGCCGCGCTTTTGGTTGTAGAGCAGGTATTCGCTCCAGCCAAAGTGTTCATCGTCCCCCGGCGCCACCCCCATACGGTGCTGAAAGCCCACCACCTGCCATTGCGCGCCTTGCAGTTGGCCCACAGTGCCCAGCGGAATGAGCGGCTGAATCGGCTCATCTTGCTGGGCCGACTTCAACTCCCCACCGATGCCTGCGCTCAGGTCTATAACGCTGTTGCAACTGCCGCAGGTGATGCTCTTGCTGGTGGACAGCGCCACGGTCACCGGTGCGCCGCAATGCGGGCAACTAAATTGCCGCCCTTTTTCTTCTTTGACCGATTCGTCTTTCAAGCCTTTGAGCTGCAAGTCCTCCAACAACACCGCCGTGCCCCGTGAAACTGTGGGCGGCGTCGTGCCGTAGTCAATGCTGAGGACGTCGGTGTCGCCACGCAGCTCCACCACCGTAAACTTTTCGCCCAGCGCTGGTAACTTGGGCAGTTCGCCTTGCGCGCTGATGAGCATGGCCACCTGCTTGCTGGCCACACTAAAAGTTTTGCCGTTGATGGCCGTGTTGGACCCCACCACGAAGCGGTCGGCCTCGGGCAACGCACTCTGATTGTTGGCAGGAAAGGCAAAAACGTAGGCGCCGTTGTCTTCGGCCAGCCAGCCCGTTTGGCCGTCGTCAAAAAAGGCATTCCATTCGGCCCAACTGCCGTCGTCGGTCTTGAACTGCAGCCGGCCAATAAGGGTGAAATTGCGCTCGGCCAGCTTGCCCGTGGCCATCAATTGCAAAGGGCTGTGGTCGTCAAAGACCTCGGCCATCTTGCCGATGCGCGACAGCACCTCGCCCTGACGCACTACCGTGCTTTGGCAATAGCCACAAATCGCGTGGGTGCTTTGGGCCGATCGGAACTCTACCGGTGCACCGCAACCCGGACAGGGGGCGGTGTAGCGGCGTTGGGGGCTGGTGGCCACGCTCAGGCGAGCTTTTTGAGCAACTCGGCCTTCTTCGCGTCAAATTCTTCGGCGGTCAATATGCCCTTGGCTTTGAGGTCGCCCAGCTTCTCTAGCGTGGCGATGATCTCGTCGGGCTTGAGGCCCACGGCCGCCGCTGCTGCGGTTGCGGCGGGTTGGCCCTGCAAGCCTGCTTGCAGGTTTTGCGCCAATACCTGGCCCAGGGCCACGCCAGCACCCAACCCCATGGCATCGCCCGCGATGCCGCTTCCACCGCCACCACCTTCGGCGAATTTGGGGATGGCCTGCGCCGTCTGGTATTGCATGAATTTACCCATGTCGCCGCCGACCATGCCCATGCCAATTTTTTGGTCCATGATCTTTTGCAGCTCTTCGGGCAGCGACACACTCTGTACCGTCATGCCTTCGAGCTTGAGGCCGAGCTTGGCCATTTCGGGCGCAAGCTGGACAGACAGCGCCTTGGCAAACTCGATCTGGTTCGCGGCCAAATCCAAAAATGGAATGCCGCTGGCCGCAATCGCGGTGCTAATGTTTTGCATCACCAAGCCACGCAGTTGGCCGTCGACATCGCCCACAGAATAAATTTCACGGGTGCCAGAAATCTCGGTGTGGAACAACTTCGGGTCGACGATGCGGAAGGCGTAGTTGCCAAAGGCCCGCAGGCGCACCGCGCCAAAGTCTTTGTCGCGAATGGTGATGGGCTGGGGCGTGCCCCATTTCTGATCGATCTGCTGGCGCGTGCTGAAGTAGTACACATCACTCTTGAACGGAGACTCAAACAGCTTGTCCCAGTTCTTCAGGTAGGTGAGCACTGGCAGGGTCTGCGTCGTCAGCTTGTAGGTGCCGGGGCCAAACACATCGGCGATCTTGCCTTCGTTGACAAACACCGCCATTTGCGACTCGCGCACGACCAGTTGTCCGCCATTTTGAATTTCCATACCCGCCATCGGGAAGCGCCAGGCCAGGGTGCCATCGCCGTCTTCGGTCCATTGAATAACGTCAATAAACTGTTTCTTGATGAAGTCCATCAGTGCCATGGCGGGGTTCTCCTGAATAAGGTTGGGAATGCCGGGGGGAATCATACACACGGCCAACCCCTTGAAAAAGGCGGGGTTATGCTCCCGGCCCATGACGCTACTCTTTACCCCCATCACGCTACCGTCGCTCCGTGGCGGCCTCACTTTGCCCAACCGCATGGTCGTAGCGCCCATGTGCCAATACGCTGCCACCAACGGCCAGGCCACCGATTGGCACCTGATGCACTGGGGCAACTTACTCAATAGCGGTGCCGCACTCTTCACCATTGAAGCCACCGCTGTGGTCCCCGAAGGGCGCATCACCCCGAGCTGCCTGGGCCTGTGGGATGACGCCACTGAGGCCGCGCTGGCCGACACGCTGCAACGCGCGCGCAAGCTGGCACCCCACACTGCCGTGTGCATTCAACTGGCCCATGCCGGTCGCAAAGCATCCAGTGCACTGCCATGGCAGGGCGCTCAGCTTTTGCCCGCTGAACAAGGTGGTTGGCAGCCGGTAGGTCCCTCAGCCTTGGCCTACAAGCCGGGCGAGCAGCCACCGCGCGCTATGGACGAAAGCGACCTCGACCAGGTGCGCGATGCCTTTGTGCAGGCGGCCCAGCGCGCCGACGCAATCGGCATTGAAGCGATTGAGATCCATGCCGCGCATGGCTATTTGTTGCACGAGTTTTTATCCCCACTGAGCAACCAGCGCAGCGACGCCTATGGCGGTAGTTTTGAGAACCGTATCCGGTATCCGTTAGAGGTGTTTGCCGCCGTACGTGCCGCGTTCACGGGGGTACTGGGTATGCGTATCTCAGCATCCGACTGGGTGGAAGGGGGTTGGGATGGCGAACACAGCGCAACATTCGGCAAGCGGCTGAAGGCGCTGGGCTGCGACTTCATTCACGTGTCCTCGGGCGGCAATTCACCGCTGCAAAAAATTGCGCCCGTGCCGGGCTACCAGGTGCCGCTGGCGCGCCAGGTGCGCGAGGCCAGTGGTATGACCACCATGACGGTGGGTTTGATTACCGAGCCCGCGCAGGCCGAGGCTATTTTGCAGGCAGGAGACGCTGACATGATTGCCCTGGCCCGCGCCTTTTTGTACCAACCCCGCTGGGGTTGGCATGCGGCTGCCGCATTGGGCGGCTCCGTGCAGGCCCACCCACCTTACTGGCGCTGCCCGCCCGCGGGTGCCAGCGCTATCTTTCACAACACGGCCGTAGCCATGCGCTGAGCGGCAGGCTTGTCGTACCGATCCCTATTTTTTTACTGCGAGATACCTTATGAAAACCTGGACTTTGGCTGCGGCGGTTGTGTTGAGCCTGTGCGCCACGGCACACGCCGATGAAGCCTTGAAGGCCGCTGTGGCCGGCGCGCAGCGCACACCGGCCTTTGTCGCCCGCGACGTGTGGCGTCACCCTATAGAGACCCTGGGCTTCATTGGCATCAAACCCGACATGACGGTGGTCGAGATCAGCCCGGGTGCCGGCTGGTACACGGAGATTCTTGCGCCTTACCTGCGCGATAAGGGCCAACTGATTCTGGCTGCCAGTGACCCTGACTCGGATCAGCCCTATGCCAAGCGCAGCGCCGAGCGCCTACGCAAAAAACTCGATGCCCAACCGGCCGTGTATGACAAGGTCAAGGTAGGGGTTTTTGCGCCGCCAAACCAACTGAAATATGCACCGGCGGGCACGGTGGATATGGTGCTGACATTCCGCAATGTGCACAACTGGGCGGCGGAGGGCGACGCTGTCACCAAGGCCGTGTTTCAAAGCATGTATGACGCCCTCAAGCCCGGCGGCGTATTGGGCGTGGTGGACCACCGATTGCCCGCCCACCGGGCTGCGGACCCCAAGTTTGAAAGCGGTTATGTCCACGTCGCTTATGTACAGCGCATGGCGCAGAGCGTGGGATTTCGGGCAGCGGGCGCATCCGAGGTGAATGCCAACCCCAAGGACACCGCGGACCACCCCAACGGCGTGTGGGCCTTGCCGCCGACCTACGCCAACAAAGAGCAGAGCCGCGCGCGCTTTGAGGCCATTGGCGAGAGCGACCGCATGACTCTGAAGTTCGTAAAACCCTGAAATCGGTTGCGCCGATAATCACAGCCTTTTGAAGGCCTGCTTGGGGCCACTCTCTACCCTGAAGGATGGAACCGATATGCGTACCTATCAACTCAACACTGTCTTGGCGACCCTGCTGTTGGCAGGCTCTGCCCTGGCCCAAACCGGCGCGGCCCCGGTGCCTGCAGCGCCTACGTCTGCACCGGCTGGGCCCTCCGTGCGGCCCGAGCTTGGGAAGCCATTGATTGAAGCGCAGGCGCTTATCAACGAAAAGAACTACGCGACGGCCAAAGAGAAATTGCAACTCGCCAATGCTTTTGCTGACAAGACGCCATACGAGAGTTATCTCATCACGGTATTGAGTCTGAGTGTCGCAACCCGCGAGGATGATGCGGTGGCGGGAGACCGGCTGCTTACCCAATTGATGGCGCTGAACACGACGGGCAATTGGTTGAAACCCAGTGAAATACTGGACTCGGTGTACAACGTGGTGGCAACCAGTTTCAACACCAAAAAGTACGACCTGGCGTCCAAGTGGTCCAGCGTTTATGTAGAGCAAGGTGGCACTAACCCCGCAATTAAGTCGATCAGCGCCCGGTCTTATTTGCTGGCCGGTGACTTCAAACGCAGTATTGAACTGGCAGAAGTCGAGCTTGCAGCCGCGGCAAAAGCCGGGCAGACGCCCGCCCTGGTTTATCTGGAGGTCTTGCTCCAAGCCCACAGTCAAATGAAAGACACCGCTGGCACCACACGCGCGGTAGAACTGTTGGTTACCCACTACCCCAAGAAAGAGTACTGGCAGTCCTTGGTCAACCGCCTGTGGGCGCGTCCCGACCTGTCTGCAGCCTTGCATCTGGATGTGTTCCGGCTGGGCTTCTTTACTGGCGCGCTCAGCGAGGCCACTGACTACTCGGAATACATCGACTTTGCGCAGCGCGGCGGCTACTCAGCCGAAGCCCTGACCGCCTTTGACAAAGGCGTCGAAGCCGGCCTGCTGGGTACGGGTGCCAACGCTGAAGCGCACAAAAAGCTTCGCGCCAAGCTGCTTGCTGAAGTGGAGCAAGACAAGAAAACCGCCGCCGCAGACGCAGCCAACGCCATGAAGAAGCCCAACGGGATTGCCATGGTGAATTTGGGCTTCAGTCTGGTGGGCCAGGGGCAGTTCGAAAAGGGCATTGAGCTGCTGGAAAAAGGCATCGCCAAAGGCCTGCCGAAGCGCCCAGAGGATGCCAAGCTACACCTGGCCATTGCCCATGTTTTGGCGGGTCAAAACGACAAGGCCAAGCAAGTGTTTGCCACCGTCTCGGGCAAAGAAGGACTGGATGAACTGGTGCGCTATTGGTTGCTGGCAATTCGCAAACCCTAGGGCTGATGCAATTCGGCGGGTACGGTAAATCCCCGATAAGGTGGGGCAAAAAAATGCCACACAATGGGGCGTCGCGCAACAGCGTAAGGATCCAGACCCCATGAGCAAACTGTCACTTCTTGACCTCGGCTTCTTTATCGCTGAAACAGAGGCCAGCCCCAAGCATGTGGGGGGCCTTTTAATATTCAAGCGCCCGCCCAAGTCGTCGTCGACGTTTGCGCATGATCTGTACGAGACCTATCTGACCGCGACCACGGTCATGCCCCCGTTCAATCGCACGATCCAATTCAGCTTCAACCCGATGCCGACCTGGGTGGATGCTGCCACCGTGGATTTGGCCCAGCACGTTTTTTTCCACAAGCTACCCAAGGGTAAGAATGACCGCGCGGCGTTGTACGATTTTGTAGCCCGCCTGCACATGCCCATGCTGGACCGCAGCCGCCCCCTGTGGGCCGTGCATGTGATCGATGGCCTGGACGACGGCCGGTTTGCGCTGTACCAGAAGATGCACCACGCTTACGCAGACGGCGTCACGATGGCCCGCTGGACCGCAGAGGGCTTGTCCACATCCGCCGAGCCGACCGAGATCACCCCGGTCTGGACCCTCAAGCACGGCGGTCACGGAGCCAAGCGAGAGCGTGCCAACAACGAGCTGTGGCAAATGACCTGGCGCGAGGTGGCTGGCAATAGCCGCCGCGTGCTGGGCATTGGCCGTCTGGCGGCGATGCTGTTTCTTGAAAGCATCAACCTCACCAAGAACGCCATTGCATTGCCGTTTGTCTCTAGTGCCAAAACGCCCTTGACGGGGCAGGTCACGCCCGGCCGGCAGCTCGCCACAGCCCGCGTGTCCATGGAGCGGGTCAACAAAATCCGCGCCAGCACACGCTCCACGCTGAACCACATCGCGCTCACCTGCCTGGATGGCGCGCTACGGCGCTACCTGGAAGACCTGGGCATCAAGTTGCGCCGCCCAATCACCATCCAGATGCCAGTCAACTTGCGCAAAGAGGGCGAGAGAACGGCGGGCAACAAGATCGGCATCATCCAGGTAGAGCTCTCGCCCCCCACGGACGACCCGTATGTGCGCCTGCGCAATATTGGGTACTCGCTGCGCAATGTGCGCACCATGGTGGACAGCGTGGCACCCGAAGCCATTGAGTCCTACACCATCATCACCGGCCTGGTGGCGCAAATTGCCGAGACGCTCAAGATGAGCAACCAGATGCCCCCCATGGGCAACACCTTGGTATCGAACGTGCCCGGGCCCAAAGACTACCTGTACCTCAACGGTGCCCGCATGGAGGAGATGCACCCCATCAGCACCCTGCCTCCCAGCAACCTGCTGAATATCACGCTGTTTAGCTACGCGGGTGATCTGTTTTTTGGCCTGATCGCCACCGACGAATTGCCGCACTTAGAAAAATTGGGGGAATACGTTGCAGAGGCCTTTACCGAACTCGAGGCCTCGGTACGCGACGCACACGCCTGACGCCGTTGGCGCCGTCGGTGTTTGGTGTTTTAATCACTGCCCGTCCTTAGTCCCACGCCCTTTGACTGAAAGTCTGCCGGCTGCGTGACTTGCTTTGCTCCCTTTTTTCGCTGTGCCCATGACTGAAACTCTCCCAGAAGCCCTGCCCACGGTCCTTGCATCCGACGCGTCCGAGGCCCCCGACGCTGTCGCCCTGCCACCGACTGCCAAGGCCCGTACAGGCGTTGCCGCGCGCATTCAAGGCAGCCTGCCGACGCTGGAAAAACTGGCCAGCTTGTATCCCGCCTTGTTTGGTGCTGTTTTTCTGCCCCTGAAGCGCGGTATTTTTCAGGACTTGCTGGCCGCCCACCCGGACACATTTGAGCGCGATGCCCTGAAGGCGGCGCTCTCGGTGCACACCCGCTCTACGCGTTACCTGAATGCTGTGGCCAGCGGCATGGCGCGCCATGACTTGCAAGGCGTCGCGGTCGAGGCCATGGCCCCAGAGCACATTTACCAATCGCTGGTGGAAGTGTTCCGCCGCCGCAAGGCCAAGCCGGGCGAGGACCTGGCTGTCAAGCTGCGCCAGCGCATAGCCCAGGCCTTTGTGGCCTCCAAGCTCACGCGCGAGGACTACACCGCGCTCATGCTGGGCAAAGACGATGCGACCAATGCCGCGCTGGAAGAAGCACTGGCCGACGCTGCGGAATTGGATGCCAAAGCCGAGGCAACGCGCCGCGCTTTCACGGCCAGTGGGCAAACCGTGGAGGCTTTTGCCGACATGTACGGCCTGCACCCCAGAGCCGTATCCGAAGCGTTGGCACGGGCCAGCCGCTGGGCTGCATAGATACGTCCACCGCGCCCCGGAATGCCCATCTCCGACCCCCGTGTTGAAGACCGTCTGACCGAACTGGAGATCAAAGCCAGCTTCACCGAAGACTTGGTGGAGCAGCTCAACCAGATCATCATTCGGCAGCAGCAAGACCTGGAGGCCCTGGCGCGCCAGGTGGGGTTGCTGCGCGCGCAAATACCGGAGCCAAGTACCGGGCAAGCGCGCAGTGCGCAGGATGACTTGCCGCCGCATTATTGAGCTCCGGTGGGAGTTTGGGTGGGGAGGCGTTTTGCTCCGTGTCCACCGCCCTTCGGGCTCCCCCTTTACCTGCGCAAAACGCCTCCCCACCCAAACTCCTGACCTACTATCAGCCCGACTAATAGCCGCGCTATTCAACTCGTAAGGCGTCAGGATTACTCCTAATTTGATAGCTAACTAGGTAGGTTTTATCCGGGCTAGAGGCCAATTCGCCTAAAATTTAGCCTTACCAGAGAGCTTTTGCATGCAACACACCCCCGGCCCCGAACTCCAGGCATTTTTTGACCAGCACGGCGTGCGTGATGTGGAGTGCATCTTCCCCGACATCTCGGGCTACCCGCGTGGCAAGCTCATGCCCGCACGCAGTTTTGCCAGTGGTGCCGAGCTGCGTATCGCGCAAGCCATTCCGATGCAATGCGTCACGGGCGACTACTCGTACGACCCGATCTTTCCCGACTCGGACCCCGACGTGCGCCTGGTGCCCGACTACAGCACGCTTAAGCTCTCGCCCTGGAGCAGCGTGCCACGCGCCTTTGCCATCCACGACTGCGATGAGCTGGACGGCCAGCCCTGTGTCTTTGCCGCGCGCAGCCTGCTCAAGGCGGTGGTGGCACGCTACACCGCCCAGGGCCTGACGCCCGTGGTCGCGCCCGAGATCGAGTTTTACCTAACAGCACCCAACGCCGACCCAAGCCTGCCCTTCACAGCCCCCACCGCGCGGGGTGGCCGGGGCGAAGTGGGCCAGTCGGCCTTCAGCCTGAACATGCTCAACGAGCTGGCACCGTTTTGGGACCAGTTCCGCGCCGCCCTGCTCAGCCTGGGCATCCACGCCGACACCTGGATCCACGAGGTCGGCATGACGCAGTACGAAATCAACCTGGTACACGGCGACCCGGTGGCGGTGGCCGACCAGGCGTTTTTATTCAAGTACGCCGCTAAAGAAATCGCCATCCAGCACGGGCTGAACGCGGTGTTCATGGCCAAGCCCATTTCGGGCGCGCAGGGCAGCTCCATGCACCTGCACCAAAGCGTGGTGGACGCCGCAGGCCGCAATATCTTCAGCGACGCGAGTGGTGCCGAGACCGCCGCCTTTGCCCACTTCATTGGCGGCCTGCAAAGCTATATCCCCGATGTAATGCTGATCTTTGCGCCGTTTGTGAACTCCTACCGCCGCTACGTGTCCGGCAGCCAAGCGCCGGTGAACTTGCAGTGGGGCTACGACAACCGCACCACCGGCCTGCGCATTCCGCACAGCGGCCCAGCCGCGCGCCGCGTGGAAAACCGCATTGCCGGGGCCGACGCCAACCCCTACTTAGCCATTGCCGCGTCCCTGGCAGCAGGCTTGGCCGGCATGGACGAAAAGCTCACCCCCACGCCCGTGCTGGCCACCAATGCCAACAGCACGGCGTTTGGCCACACCCTGCCGCGCAGCTTTTTGCCCGCGCATGCGCAAATGGCCGGCAGCCAGAAGGCGCGCAGGCTCTTGGGCGATGCTTTTGTCACCGGCTTTTGCGCCGCCAAGACGGTGGAATACGACAGCTACCTGCACGAGGTGAGCGCGTGGGAGCGCAGGTTTCTGGGGCCACAGGCCTAAATTGCTATCTTTAACATAGCGATAAAGTGAATGAATCCGCGGGGCGGATGGGTATTTCGCGCTGAAAATCCATGTAAATGCCCTGCTGAAGTCTTGTCCGAGCCCCAGAGGCGAAAATACCACCATGCAACAACCCCTATTCATCATTGGCGCTGGACTGGCTGGCTGGACCACGGTTCGCGAGTTTCGCAAGCTCGACACCACCACGCCGGTGGTGCTGGTCACCGCGGACAACGGTGATTTTTACGCCAAGCCATCGCTCTCGAACGCATTTGCACAGAAGCGCACGCCCGACCAACTGGTGAGTACGCCCGCGGCCAAGATGGCCGAGACCTTGAACATCACCTTGATGCCCCACACCCAGGTGCTGTCACTGGATACGGCCACCAAGTCGGTGTCGGTCGTTGCCAGCGGCGCAGTACCCGCACTGGCCCAGACGCTCCATTACAGCCAGCTTGTGCTGGCCACCGGCGCCCTGCCAATACGTGTAGCAGTTGCTGGTTCCGCGGCAGACAGGGTGCAGTCCATCAACTCGCTGGATGATTTTAGAAGCTTCCATGTGGCCGTATCCCCGCATGAAATAAGGGATGACAGCTCCGAAAATAATAGCAAAACCATTGTCATCATGGGCGCGGGGTTGATTGGCTGCGAGTTTGCCAACGACCTGGTGCACGGCGGCCACCGCGTGCATATCGTCGACCCCAGCGACCGCCCCCTGTCGAGCCTTCTGCCCGCTGAGGCCGGCCAGCAACTGCAGGCTGCTTTGGGTGCTTTGGGCATCCAGTGGCACTTTGGCACCACGGTGCAGACGGTAGACGCTAGAGATACCGCAGCGGATACGCTGCACATCCGCCTGGCCAACGGGCAGGTCCTGGTGGGCAACGCAGTGCTCAGCGCCATTGGTCTGCGTGCGAGCACCGCCCTAGCGGCTGCAGCCGGCATCGCATGCGAGCGTGGCATCGTGGTGGATGCCGAACTCCAAACCTCAGCCCCCGGCGTTTTTGCCTTGGGCGACTGCACGCAATACGCATCGGGAGGTCAGCGCACGCTGCCCTATGTCATGCCGATCATGAACGCGGCAAGGGCCTTGGCGGCCACCCTGGCCGGAACACCCACTGCACTGGTTTTTCCGCTGATGCCGGTGTCCGTCAAGACGCCCGCATTGCCCATCGTGATCGCCTCGCCCAGCCCCGCGCAAGTGGGCCATTGGGTTCGGGAAGCGGCGCAGGAAGTGGCCGACAATCCGGTTGCAGGCGCAGTATGGCGTTTTGTGGATGCGGCGCAAAGCCAGTACGGTTTTATCCTCACGGGTAAACAAACCGCGCGGCGCATGGAGTTGGCCAAGACCACACTCCTGTGAATAATGTCATGACTGATGCGCATAAAACTGCACAGTCACAGCGCTTCACTTTAGAGGGCGCGGTCTACAATGCAAAGCCCATGACCGAGCACTGGGCCCTGCAGTTTTGCACGCGCCCCCTGCCACACAGGATGCACGATGCCCGAACAGTCTTCACTTTCTCCCCTCGCTGCCGTTTCTAACTCCGCTGAAAAGGCCGCCCAGCTCCGGCAGGCCGCACTCGAATACCACGAGTTCCCCACCCCCGGCAAACTTGCCATTTGCGCCACCAAACAGTTGGTCAACCAGCATGATCTGGCGCTGGCGTATTCGCCCGGCGTAGCGGCCCCCTGCGAAGAAATCGTCAAAGACCCCAACAACGCCTTCAAGTACACCAGCCGGGGCAACTTGGTGGCCGTCATCACCAACGGCACAGCCGTGCTGGGCTTGGGTGATATTGGCCCGCTGGCTGCCAAGCCGGTGATGGAAGGCAAAGCCGTGCTGTTTAAGAAATTCGCTGGCATTGATGTGTTTGACATCGAAATCAACGAAAAGCACGACCTGGACAAGCTCGTCGACATCATTGCCTCGCTCGAGCCCACTTTTGGTGGCATCAACCTCGAAGACATCAAAGCACCCGACTGCTTCTATGTCGAACGCAAGCTGCGCGAGCGCATGAAGATTCCCGTCTTCCATGACGACCAGCACGGCACGGCCATCTGCGTCGGGGCGGCCATTCTCAACGGTCTGAAAGTGGTGGGTAAAGACCCGAAGTTGGTGAAGTTAGTCACCTCGGGTGCTGGCGCTGCAGCCCTGGCCTGCCTGGGCTTGCTGGTCAAGCTAGGTATTCCGCGCGAAAACATCTATGTCACCGATTTAGCCGGCGTGGTGTACGAAGGCCGCACGGAGCTGATGGACGAAGACAAGATCCAGTTCGCCCAAAAGACAGATGCCCGCACGCTGCGCGAAGTCATCGCCGGTGCCGACATCTTTCTGGGCCTCTCCGCGGGCGGGGTGCTGAAGGCCGATATGGTCAAGTCCATGGCCGCCAAGCCACTGATTTTTGCGCTGGCCAACCCCACGCCCGAGATCCTGCCCGAAGAGGTCAAGGCCGTGCGCGACGACGCCATCATGGCCACGGGCCGTACCGACTACCCCAACCAAGTTAACAACGTCCTGTGCTTCCCCTACATCTTTCGTGGTGCGCTGGATGCGGGGGCCTCCACCATCACGCTGGAGATGGAAATAGCCGCCGTGCATGCCATTGCCGAGCTGGCGCAGGCCGAGCAAAGCGAAGTGGTAGCCGCCGCCTACGTAGGCGAGCAATTGGCGTTTGGTCCTGAGTACCTGATACCCAAGCCCTTCGATCCGCGCTTGATGATGAAAATTGCACCGGCGGTGGCCCAGGCTGCCGCCGACAGTGGCGTAGCCCTGCGCCCAATTCCCGACATGGACGCCTACCGTGAGCGCCTGCAGAGCTTCGTATACGCCTCTGGCACCACGATGAAGCCCATCTTCACCGCGGCCAAGAAGGCCCTGAAGAAGCGCGTGGCGTATGCCGAAGGCGAAGACGAGCGCGTACTGCGCGCGGCCCAAATCGTGGTCGATGAAGGCCTGGCCATGCCGACCCTGATTGGTCGGCCCACCATCATTGCGGAGCGCATTGAAAAGTTCGGTCTACGCCTGCAAGAGGGGCGCCACTACAACGTCGTCAACGTAGAGCAAGACCACCGCTACCGCGATTTCTGGCAGACCTACCACCAGATGGCCGCGCGCAAAGGCGTCACGGTGCAGATAGCCAAGATCGATATGCGCCGGCGCCTGACGCTGATTGGTGCGATGCTGTTGCACAAGGGTGATGTGGATGGATTGATCTGCGGCACCTGGGGCACCACCGCGATTCACCTGCATTACTTGGACCAAGTTATTGGCAAACGCAGCAGCGCCGGTGCTGCGCCAAACAGCCAAATCTATGCTTGCATGAATGGACTCATGCTGCCGGGGCGACAGATATTTTTGGTGGACACGCATGTGAACTACGACCCGACGGCCGAGCAGCTCTGCGAGATCACTGTGATGGCAGCCGAAGAAATGCTGCGCTTTGGTCTCAAGCCCAAGGCCGCTTTGTTAAGTCACTCCAACTTCGGCAGTAGCAATGAGCCCAGCGCCATCAAGATGCGCGACACCCTGGCCCTGCTGCAACAGCGCGCACCTTGGCTGGAAGTGGACGGTGAGATGCATGGTGACGTGGCCCTGGACGGCGCGGCGCGCAAGGCGCTCATGCCCAACAGCACGCTGACAGGCGATGCAAATCTACTGGTTTTGCCGAACATCGATGCAGCCAACATCGCCTACAACCTGCTTAAGACCGCAGCCGGCGGCAACATCGCCATTGGACCGGTCTTGCTTGGCGCCGCAAAGCCGGTACATGTGCTGACCGCCAGCACCACAGTGCGTCGTATCGTAAATATGACCGCTTTGACTGTTGCTGATGCAAACGTTGCCAGATAAGGCCCATGGCTTAAGTTAGCGCACGCTTTACTTGTAAGTTACACACAAGACCCTGCCCATTTATTGGGCAGGGTCTTGCTTTTTCAGTTCGGATACGCGACACTACCGCCCTTGGGTTGCTTGGGGTTTACCCGATGGTTTCCTGAAGCTTAAGAGGGTTCGTACCGTGCGCTGGGCAAAGTTTAAGTTAGTACTCACTGGCCTGTTATGGGCTTCGGCGCTCTTAGGTGGCCAAGCGCATGGTCGGATGGACACAAATGTTGACCACCTGACGACCGTGCGCCGTGCGGATTTACCCCGCCAAGGCATCGAAACCTACGCGCTTATTTTTCAGGGTGGGCCCTTTCCTTACGACAAGGATGGCACGGTGTTTGGGAATCGGGAGCGAATTTTGCCGTCCAAGACACGTGGTTATTACCGCGAGTACACCGTGAAGACGCCTGCGAGCCGTAACCGGGGCGCCAAGCGAATCGTTTGTGGTGGACCAGTCACACAACCTGACGCCTGTTATTACACGGCCGATCACTATGCGAGTTTTCGCAAGATCGTGCCGTGAGTTTGTTTTTAGTACTTTAAGAAAGAGAAGCGGGGATGGAAATGCCACTTCGAAATGTCCGGCCGAACATAGTTCAGTCGATTCGCGCCTTCCGCGTGCCCGAGCTGCAGGAGGCTGCCCAGGGTTTGGGTCACCACTTTTTGTATGCCAATCTCGCCAACGCGCAGACCAAACAAGACGTGCTGGACCTGATCGGTCAACAGTTCATTTTGCCGACCCATGGCGGCAAGAACTTCGATGCGTTGTACGACAGCATGACTGACCCGGTGCACAAGTCGGGCCCACAGCCCGGTTTCATAGCCGTGTTGGAACACATTCCTGCCAATGTGAAGTTTGACAAGGAGGCGCGTGAGCAGCTTCTGGACATCTTCCGCGACACGGCCGATTACTGGGGAGACCGGAAGATACCCTTCCGGTGCTTCTATTCTTTTCTGTAGCCCGTTCTGCACACACCAGCCAAGCAGAACGGGCGAAAGAGGCAAGCAGCACATTCCCAGCGGCCGAAGCCGTTGCGACGATCGATACGATGGCGGACGCCGGCGAAAAAATGCCGACCGACAAACTATTGGATGTGTCTCCATTGGCGCTGCGCATGAGCAGCCCATTTAACGCGGGGTATTGGTTGGCGGCGGCCTAGGCCATTGCCCCCACGCTCCACCGCTGAGCGGGTCGCTGCCCCCCGAGGGGGGTTGAACTTGCTCGGGGCGGCCCATCGCGGCGTTCTGTTGCCCCCACGCTCCACCGCTGTGCGGGTCACTGCCCCCCGAGGGGGCCAATTCCCCTTGGGGCGGCCCGGCGGGGAATTGTATTTTGCTCCGGTAAGCGGATATGAAAAAGCCCATCATTGGATGGGCTTTTTTCGTGGGCGATGGGAAGGTTAAGCGTGCAGCGCGTCCACCTGCTGGGCCAGTGCCACGTACTCGTGCACCGGCACTTCTTCGGCGCGGCGTTTGACATCAAACTCGCCGGCAAATCCTTTTTCTTCCAGCCAACGTCCCAGGGTGTGGCGTAAGAGCTTACGCCGCTGGCTGAAAGCCACTTGCACCATTTCGCTCAGGCGCTGTTCGTTGAGCACCGGGGGTTGGGCCAGTGGCAGCATGCGCACAATGGCACTGTCCACACGCGGTGGCGGATCAAAGCTTTCGGGCGGCACAAACAGCACGTTCTCCATAGCGTAGCGCCATTGCAGCATCACGCTCAAACGGCCAAACGCTGCAGTGCTGGGCTGCGCCACCATGCGATCAACGACCTCTTTTTGCAACATGAAGTGCTGGTCCTCAATGACCGCCACGTACTGCAGCAAGTGGAACAAGATGGGCGTGGATATGTTGTAGGGCAGATTGCCCACCACACGCAGTTTGTCCTGCGCTCCTGACGCCGCCTGGATCTGGGCAAAGTCCACCCGCAAGACATCCGACTCAATCACCGTGAGTTGGGGATGATCGCGCAAGCGTTTGGCCAGATCACGGTCCAGCTCAATCACTGTCAAGTGACCAAGGTGCTCGACCAGGGGCTGCGTCATGGCCGCAAGGCCTGGACCAATCTCCACCATGCGCTGGCCGGGCTTGGGATCTATGGCTGCAACGATTCCGTCGATGACTAGGCGATCCGCGAGGAAATGCTGCCCGAACCGCTTGCGCGCGATGTGCTTCATGCTTTACAGCGGGGGTTCGCGCATTTCCACGAAGGCCCGGCCACGTACGTCGCGGGCCCAGCTACTGTAGGCTTCCTCATAACGGCTTTCGCGCAAGGCGGCGCGTACTTGCTCGCGCACCTCGGCGGGGGTCAGGTCCACGCGCCTGCGCTCTACCACTTGGAGGATGTGCAAACCATAGCGGGAGGCAAACGGTTCACTGATTTTGCCTTCGGCCAAGCGGTTCATGACCTCTTCAAACTCAGGCACAAACATTCCCGGCGCCGCCCAGCCGAGGTCGCCGCCTTGGGGGGCGCTGCCGTCCTGGGAATTGTCTTTGGCCAAGGCTTCAAATGTGGCTGCGCCCGCTTCCACTTTCTTTTTGTACTCCGCCAGACGGACGGTCGCGTCTTTAGCGCTAAGTTGCACCGTGGGGCGCAACAAAATATGGCGCGCGCGCGTCTGCACCAACGTGCGCGCTTGCGCTGTGCCAGCCTTGCGTTCGACTACTTTGAGAATGTGCAAACCCGCGTCCGAGCGCACGATATCTGACACGCCACCCAAAGGCAGGCGCACGGTAGCTTCCAGAAAAAGTGGCGGATAGCGGTCACCACGGCGCAATCCCAGTTGCCCGCCGTTGGTAGCATCCGCGGCAGATACTTCCAGCGCTACGGTTTCAAACTTCTCACCTGCGCGCAGGCGTTGCAGTGTCTTTTGGGCCAGCTCTGCGCGGGCGGCCCGCACCTCGGCGGTTGCCTTCTCGGGTACAGAAATAAGAATTTGCGCCAGGTTGACTTCCTGGGTCAAGGGGTCATTGGCAAGGTTTTGTTCTTCGGCCAATGCACGGTCCACGTCCTGGTCCGTAATCCGCAAGCGACCTTCTACTTCGCGCTCACGCAACCGCGTCAACAAAAATTGGTCTCGCAATTGTTCCCGGAATTTGGCAAGCGGAATTCCGTCTTTGGCCAGACGGCGGCGCAGCTCTGGCACGTCAATCTGGTTTTGTCGGGCGACTGATTGCTCGGCCTGGTCGACGTTCGATTCATCGACACGAATGCCGTTCTCGCGGGCGAGCTGCAGTTGGGTGCGTTCGCTGATCAAGCGCTCCAACACCAACTTGCGCAACTCGTCGGGCGCAGGCAGCGCCTGGGGCTGCCGAGAATACTCTTGGCGCAGGCGGGCTACCTCGCTGCGCACTTCACTCTCGGTGATGGGCTCGGAGTTGACCACTGCGGTGATGTAGTCGGCCTGTTGGGCCGTTTGTGCATGAGCCAACGCGCCAAAAGCTAGCGTCAGCGTACAAAAAATAGGGTTCCAAAGTCGAAAATTCATAGTCTTTTAATCTCAGTCGTAGTTACTGAAACGGCTGAGGGCCGCTCCAGGTTCACGTAAATTTTGGTATCGCGAAATATTTTGGGTCAAAGTGCGCTGGGGACTGATACCCAAGCGGGTAAAACCGACCAATTCCAACTGAAACATCAGGCGCTGGGTTGTGGTGGAGGCACTGGTGGATACCCGCTCCAGCACCACCCGTCCCAGCCAGCAGCCCGCATCGTACTCGACCCCCACCACCGAGTCGACCAGACGCCGCTCGTTGAGGCTGTAGTTCAGGCGGCCCACTGCGTAGTAACGCCCTTCGCCCTGGCCACGCCCGGCGCCCAAAGCCTGGCCCTTATCGCCCCATAGGTCATTGATCGGCCACTGGAAGCTCATGTCAACCTGCTCACTCTGGTCACGCTGGAAACGGTAGGCGGCATTGAGTACACGGTAGTCGCTGGGACGGTAGCTGGCCCCCAACGTGCCACGCACGGATTGTTCTGTCTTCGGGTTGTACTGAACCGTGGAATCCAGGCCCCAGCGGCTATCAACGTTGACCGAGGCACCCAACAAGATATCGCTCAGACCCGCGGGCGACGGACTGGTACCCGGTGTCAGTGTGACCCGCTGGTCATCGAACCGCAGACGCTGTGCCACGCCAAAACGGGCGTACTGAATGCCGGTATCCGCGTCCAGAAAACGCGTGGTCACACCCAAGGTCAGCAGGTTGTTGTCGGCAATCTTGTCGTGACCCACAAAAGCGTTGTCGGTGTAGATGCTGGCGAAATTGAAGTCGTTGCTGGCGGTGTCGTAGTTAGGTAGCAGGCCCTGGGCTCGAAATGGGGTGTAGACGTAGTAGGCCCTGGGCTCCAGGGTTTGCAGGACTTTCCGTCCGAAAAACTGAGCGTCACGCTCAAACACAAGGCCACTGTCGGCACTGAAGGTGGGCACCACGCTGGTGGCGCTGCGGCTCGTGTTGCTCAGCGCGGCATCAAACTGGTAGCTCGTAGCGTGCAACTGAAGCTTGGGTATAAAAAAGCCAGCCGGCACCAACCAGGGTCGGCTGAGCTGCACCTGGGCCAAGCTGCGCTGCGCGTTTGGCTGCAAGGTGAGATTGCGGTCGGACACAAATTGTGTAAAGTCACCCTCCGCAGAAAAATCCAGGCCTCGCACATTGTTCAGGGCGTAGCGCGCACTCAACTGCGGCGCGCGGTTGTAGGGCGGCACGATGGGGGCGGTCACGTCTTGCAACGTCTGCCATTGCAACACGCGGAACATGGTGGAGAAATTACCCTGTCCCCAGGAGGCCACCATGTCGTTAGGTAACAGGCGCTGCGTCAGCGAAGGGCTGGTGCGGGTGAAATCGCGCCAGTAGTCGTCATCACTGACACGGTTGAGGTTCAAACTTAAACCCACGCCACCGATACCTCGGATGCCCGTATCTACGGTGCCACCATGCGTGAGCGACACGCCCCAACGGTCCGCCCCACGCAAGCGGTCACCTGGCATGTAATTGGCCCGGGCAACACCGGTGTAACTGGGCTCTAGGTAGCGGAACTCGGCACCCATATCTACGCCCCGTGCTGTCATCAGCGTGGGGGTGATGGTGGCATCTCGGTTGGGCGCGATATTCCAGTAGTAGGGGGCCACCACTTCTGCACCGTTGACGGTATCCACACCGAGCGTGGGCGGCAAAAACCCCGATTTGCGCCGGTCGCTCAGGGGAAAGCTGATGGCCGGAACTGGCAAGATGGGCACGCCCTTAAAACTAAGCACAGCGCCGTGCGCAACACCGGTGTCTTCGTCGTTGTCTAAATCGATGCGCTTAGCGCGCAAAATCCAGCCAGGCAACCACTCTGGCCCCGGCTCACGCCGGCAGGTGGTGTAGGTGGCGTTGTAAACCTGGGCATGGCTGGCGTCTTTGAAGTCGGCGCGGTCGGCGGTGCCGTGGGCCTCATTTTGCAAGAACCGGTAACTGGGGCGGGTAAAGCTGCCTTCAAAGGCGTCCACCTTCAGGTCCAACGCGGGGCCTTCGTAGGTGTTGCCGCCGCGATTGATGCGCACGTTGCCTGTAGCTACGGCACGGTCGGTGGGCTGGTCATACGTCAGACGGTCGGCGCGAATCACCGTATCGGCCTTGCGCAACTCAACCCGCCCCTCCAGCAGCGTTTCAAGATCGGGGTGGCCCGTGATGCGATCCGCCTCTAAAAACACCGGCGCCCCTTTGGACTGCCCAGGCTTCAGGCTTTCCTCCAGCATCGGGCTGGACTTGAGCCGCACGGCAGGCTCGATGGGCTCCTTGGCCGGCACCTGCGCCTGCACAGCGCCGCCGGCCGCGGCCGACCACAACAGCGCCACGGCGGCCCAATGGGGTTGTGTCAACCCGGGTGTCAGGTCGCTCAGGCGAAAACGCATGGTCAATGGAAGCTGGTCAACTAAAGGTTTAGGGCGCTGCCCGTTATCGGGCTTTGTAGAATGGATTATCCATGAGCCTCACCTCCGCCCCGAATATCGCCCCCACCCCACCCAACTTGTTGAGCCTGGCCGCGGCCATCGACCCGCAAGAGCCGCCGCTCAAGGGCTACCAAGCGGCCATCGATGCGCTGCTGCAATGGCAACTCCAGACACCGGCCGCGAACCTGGCTGCGATTGACGCTGGCGTGCTGATGGCTGCACTAGACGGCTTTACCCACGGCTATTTGGTCTGCTACCGCCAGTGCCCACCGGATGCCGCCATGCGCAAAGTCATTGATACGGCCTACGGCGTCATCGTGGCGCAATGCTTGCTGCCCGCCACCGTTGCAGTGCACCAGGATTGCACGCCCGAGCGCCTAGAGCTGGCTGCCACCGCGCCGCTGGTATTTGCACTGACACCCGCGAACCCGGCTGCCCACGGTCCGGTGAGTTTTGATATTGCCAGCTTGACGCGCGACGCGCGCCTGTTGTGGGAGGAGCCCTTCATTCTGGATGTCACTATCCGCTACTGGGACCAGGCGCGTAAAGCAGGTCTGCCAGTGGGCGATGACTTTGGCGAGTTTTACCGCGCGGTCGAGTGGGCGGCCTTGCACCGTCATCTGCGCTTAGCGGGCGACTGGGGCCATGCGGCTGCGCAAGGCACGGCCGATTCCACCGGACCGGCACTGATGGCCTGTATTCGCGCCAGCTGCAACCGCTACATTGAACTCAAACCTCTGCTGCGCCTGGTAGAGCGGGTCGAGGGCGTGGAGGCCCCGGGCGGCTTCGCCTTTGGCAGAATCTAATCAAAATCTTACTCTGGCCGGCGTAAACACTGCCTAAGTTGCTCCTAATTTTATAGCAGACTACACCATGCCCCGTTTCTACTGCGCAGCACCCTTGTCCACCGGGCAAACCCTGGACCTGCCCCCGGGGGCTGCACGCCATGTGCAGGTGCTGCGACTGCAACCGGGCAGCGCCATCACGCTATTCAACGGCTCCGCCGGCGACCACAACCATGCGGGTGGCGAGTTTGATGCCACTGTGCTGCACATGGGCCGCAGCGATGTGCAGGTGCAGGTGGGCGCTCACCACCCGGTGGAACGTGAAGCCCACCGCACAGTGCATTTGGCCGTCGGCATGCCCGCCAATGACCGCATGGACTGGCTGGTGGAAAAGGCCACGGAGCTGGGCGTAGCCAGCATCCAGCCCCTGATGACCGAACGCAGCGTGTTGCGCTTAAGTGGTGACCGTGCGGAAAAAAAGGCCGCCCACTGGCAAAGCGTGGCAATTGCCAGCTGCGAGCAGTGTGGTGGCAACCGCGTGCCCACGGTGCACCCTGTGCGCACGCTCAGCGCGTGGCTGGCCGCGCTAGGCGACGCGACCCCGGCGCAACGCTTTTTGCTCTCGCTGGCGCAGGGCACACGGCCCCTACACCAGGCCTTGCGGCCCGAAGTGCAAGCCGCAGTATGGTTTTTGTCTGGCCCTGAGGGGGGCTTGGGTGCGGCCGAAGAAACTGCGGCAGTTCAGGCGGGCTTTGCGCCTGTGACTTTGGGGCCACGCGTTTTGCGCGCAGAGACGGCTGCGCTGGCCGCGCTGGCCGCCTTGGTCATCTGAGATCTGGCGTCCTGGCATCAGGGTTTATCCGCGCCGCCGGCCCACAGGAAAGACGCGCGCACAAGTGCATACTACGCATCCGATTGCTTGCATTAGCCCACCGTGGCCAGGAGATACGTAGTGATATACGATTTGATGAGTGACGCGATGCGCGCCAAGGGTCTCAGCGCGATCATGCGAGGCGCTGGCCTGGTGACCCGGTTCATCCCCATTCCCCAACCCACCTTGCTCGTCGGTCCTGGCTCCAGCGGTCGATTGGGCCAAGCGGTGGCTGGGTTCGGACACCGCAAAATTCTCATCGTTACGGACAGCATCATTGCCAAGCTTGGCCTCCTTAACGACCTAACCGATGCCTTGAAAGCGGGCGGTGCCAGGTATGTGGTGTTCGACGAGATCACGCCTGACGCGCCGATTCCCTTGATTGAAAAAGGCATCGCGTTTTACCAAGAGCATGACTGCGACGCCATCGTGGCCTTCGGCGGTGGGTCCAGCATGGATGCATCCAAGGCCATTGCCGTTGCCATCTCCAACCCTAAGCCGCTGCGCAAGCTGGCGGGCTACCTCAAGGGCTTGAAAGCACCGGTGCGCATTTACGCCGTACCCACTACGGCCGGCACCGGCTCCGAAGTGACGGTGGCCGCCGTCATATCCGACCCCGAGATGCAATCCAAGCTGGTCATCGTGGACCCGCGCATGGTGCCCAAAATGGCAGCGCTGGATCCGACGCTGATGACTGGACTGCCACCGCACATTACCGCAGCCACCGGCATTGATGCACTCACCCACGCAATCGAAGCCTTTGTCGGAAACTGGAAGACGCCCTATTCCGATGGTATGGCGCTGTCGGCAGTAGGCCTTATTTTTGAAAACCTGCGCACCGCTTACAGCGATGGAAAAAACCTGGAGGCACGCGAGAAGATGTCGCTGGCCTCCACTTACGCAGGCTTTGCTTTCACCCGGGCCAACGTAGGCTACGTACACGCCATTGCCCACCAGTTTGGCGGCAGATACCACACCCCACACGGCCTGGCCAATGCCATCATGCTGCCCTTGGTGCTCAAGTATTCAGCGCCAGCCATTACCGAACGCCTGGCGGAACTGGGCATACGCGCCAAAGTCGGCAACTACGGCGAAGGCAGCGACGTGTTGGCACAAAAATTCTTAGATGCCGTTGACGCACTGAACCGCGACCTGGGTATTCCCACCGTACTGGACGCGCTGCAGGAAGCCGATATTCCAGCGCTGGCCAAAGCGGCTTGCCACGAAGCCCACACCGGTTACCCGGTACCCCGATACATGTCCCAAGAAGTGTGTGAAAACCTGATTCGCCAAGCCCTGCCCAAAAAGCCAGCGGCGAAGGGCGCGCCAAAACTTGCGGCCGCAAAAAAAAGCGCTAAAAAGCGCAGCACAGCGGCGGCTTGAGAAGCTTCCCATATTTGAGTTCCACAGAGGAGTTGTTTAATGAAAAAAGTAGTCACCGTCACACTGGGTTCATCCAAGCAGGATTTCGAATTCAAGACTGAATTTCTCGGACAAAGTTTTTCCGTCCGCCGTTTGGGCGCCGACATGGACACTGGTAAGGCTTGGGAACTCATGCGCCGCCAGCAGGCCAGCGCAGATGCGATTGGTCTGGGCGAAATCAGCGACCACTACCATGTAGGTTTACGCACCATCCTCAACAAAGACACCCAGCATTTGACCAACGTGGTGACCCGCGTACCGGTCACCACGGGCGCCACCCTGCGCCGCCTGCTGCAGGTGCGCGCCGTGCGCTATGTGCAAAAAGAACTGGGTAGCTACTTCAATAACAACCTGGTGTTGTTTCTGTCTGGCATGCGCAACTACGACATGGCCGTAGCACTGAGTGACTACACCAAAAACCTGAGCTTTGCGGATGCGTTGTTTCAAACCGGCGCACCGGCGATGTTGACGTCGCTGGAGCAACTGGAGCTGTACGCCAAAGGCAGTGAGCTCATGCTCTCTAGCGCTACTGGGCGAGCCCTCGAGGCCTCACTGTCCAGCTTCAAAAACAAGCGAGTGGCCAGCGTGGTGGAGAAGTCCCATGTCATCGTGGGTACGTTTGCCGAAATCACGGCTGTGGGCAACCCATCCAACCTGGAAGGCAAGACGCTCATCACCTCGGCGGTGGACGACGAACGCATGGCGTTTTTCACCAAGTGCAAGGTCAATTTAGTCGTGGACGTGTCGCCTAAATTGTTCGACAAAGTCGTGGGTATCAACACCATTGAGGCTATGATTTTGGCCGCGCTAGAGAAGCGCCAAGAAGAAGTCTCAGACGACGACCTCGATGAAATTCTGGATGAATTGAAAATCACGCCGCGCCTGCTACACCCCACCGGCAAGTTCCGCAACATCCGCCGCTTTGCCTTCGTGATTCACCCCTTGAGCCAAAGCTATATCCAGAAAGCATTCCCGATCCCCAAGTCCACACCCAAGTATGTGATGGACAAGATCGAGACCTTTGCCGCCCACATGCCGCCCATGGTGTATTGCAAGATGAGCAACATCATCTCGCCCACCGGCGCTGAGGCCGAAGGCTGGTTGATTTCGGTAGGCGGTACACCCAAGGAAATGCTGTCGCGCAGCCCCGAGTTCACCTACCGCCGTTTGCTGCACGCCGCCAAAATTGCAGAAAAAATGGGCGCGCAGATCATGGGCCTGGGTGCCTTCACCAAGGTGGTGGGCGACGCCGGCATCACGGTAGCTCGCCGCGCCGACTTGCCCATTACGACAGGCAACAGCTACTCCGCATCGGGCGCGCTGTGGGCTGCGGCCGACGCCATGCGCCGCATGGGGCTCTTGCAAGTCAACAAGAACAAGAAGGTCGCTGCCAAAACCATGGTGATTGGCGCCTCTGGATCTATCGGCTCAGTCAGCGCGCGGTTGTTGGCCATGTCATTCGACGAGGTGTATTTGGCCGGTCGCACCCTGAGCAAGCTCGATGAGCTCAAAGCGTCCATCCTCCAAGAAACACCGGACGCCAAGGTCTTCACCACCATCGACTACAACGAGTTGCTGGGCGATATGGACATGATCGTCACGTCAACGTCAGGTGCAGGCAAAGAGATTCTGGACATCATGCGGGTCAAGCCCGGATGCGTCATCACCGACGTGGCGCGTCCGCTGGACCTGCCCGCCTCGGACGTGGCCAAGCGCCCCGATGTGCTGGTCATTGAGTCCGGTGAAATTGATTTGCCCACCAAGGTCAAGGGCTTAAAAAGCATCGGCCTGCCGCCCAATGTGGTCTATGCCTGCCTGGCCGAAACCATTGTGCTGGCGCTGGAGGGCCGCTTTGAGGTATTCACCGTGGGGCGTGATACCGAGTGGGAAAAGGTCAAAGAAATCTACAAGCTTGGCCTCAAGCACGGCATGAAGCTGGCCGCCATTTCGGGCGTCAAGGGCGTGTACTCCGACGAAGATATTGCCAAGGTTGTAGCCCTGGCCCGCAAGGCCCGATTGACCTGGACGGGCGACGCGCCAACCAAGTCGGTCAAAGGTGTAAAGCCGCTGGTGAAGCCTGCCGCTGCACCTGCGGCCAAACCGGTGGCAACGCAGAAGGCGGCGGCGGCCAAAAAAGCGGTTGCGCCCAAAGCGCCCGCCAAAAAAGTCATGGTGGTAAAGACTGGAGCCACCAAGGCCGCGGCTAAAGCCCCTGCCAAAGCAGCAGTGAAAGTAGCTTCCAAGAGCCCCACCAAAAAGACGGTTGCCCGCAAGGCCAGTTAGGCCGCGTTAGCCGCGTGCGCCTCCATTTGCAACGCCATTGAACCGGAACCTGTGGCTTTTGGCTTTGTGCCAAGGCCTTTTCCTGACCAACAACGTCACCTTCATCGCCATCAATGGCTTGGTGGGTTTGAGCCTGGCCCCGCTGGGCTGGATGGCCACCTTGCCCGTGATGGGCTATGTGGTGGGTGGCGCCCTGAGCACAGGCTTAGTCGCTAAGAGCCAATCGCGCTGGGGACGCCGCGCTTCGTTTCAACTCGGTTTGGCAGTGGCATTTGTGTCGTCATGTGGGGCGGCGTGGGCCGTTATGACTGGCAGCTTCTGGTGGCTGGTGGTGGCCACCGTGGTGGCGGGCTTTTACAGTGCCAACGGGCAGTTGTACCGTTTTGCTGCGGCCGAGCTGGCTCTGCCAGCTTTCAAAGAAAAAGCCATTTCGTTGGTGCTCGCTGGTGGCCTGATTGGCGCCATTGCCGGGCCTAATCTGGCGGCCCGATCTCGTACTTTGCTGAGTATGCCGTTTGCGGGCGCCTACGTGGTGCTGGCGGGCGTGGCACTGCTGGCGATGGTGCTGATGGCGTTCGTCCGTTTCCCGGCCCATGTGGCACCGGTACAGGGGGCCTCTGGCGGGCGGCCCCTGCGCGAGATTTTGCTGCAGCCTGTATTCCTCGTGGCCACAGTCTGCGCGGCCTTGGGTTTTGGCGTCATGAATTTACTGATGGCCGCGACACCCTTGGCCATGCAGCAGTGCGGTCTGTCGTTTGACGACACCGCCTTGGTGCTGGAGTGGCATGTGATTGGGATGTTTGCACCGGGCTTTGTGACCGGTAGCCTGATCAAGCGCTGGGGCACGCTGCCCATCATGGCCGTGGGCGTCATGCTCAATCTGGCTTGCGTACTCATTGCCTTGACGGGCGTGGAGTTGCACCAATTTGTTGTCGCGCTATTTTTGCTCGGCGTGGGCTGGAACTTTCTCTTCACTGGCAGCACCACGCTGTCGTTGAACGCCTACCGCCCTGAGGAAAAAGACCGCGCCCAGGCAGCCATCAACTTTTGCGTGTTCGCCGTCACCGCCGTGACTTCACTGGCCTCGGGTGCCTTGGTCACTACCCAAGGCTGGAACTGGCTTAACGCAGGCTCCTTGCTACCCCTGCTGCTGGCCGCCGCCGCACTGGCTTGGCTCGGTTGGCAACGGCGCAAAGAGTAGCGACCCGCGCAGCGGCGCAGCGTGGGGGCCAGGCCATCAAGCCCGCTGCCGTTTCGCCATCCAAGATTCGAATTGCTCCACGGGCATGGGACGTCCAATGAAATAGCCTTGCAACGTTTGGCAGCCGATATCGCGTAAAAATTGCTCTTGCTCCAGGGTTTCCACGCCCTCAGCCACCACGGTTAGGCTGAGCGCATTGGCCAGGCCCACGATGCCGTTGACGATCGCGCGCGAATCGTTGTCGGTGGCGGTATCGCTCACAAAGGAGCGGTCAATCTTGAGCTGGTTAGGACGCAGCCGCTTCAGGTAAGACAGCGACGAGTAACCGGTGCCAAAGTCATCAATTCCAATGCCCACACCGAGTTCGCGCATCCGATCGATGATGCGCTGGCTGGTTTCGGTTTCCGACATCAGGACGCTCTCGGTGATTTCGATTTCCAGCTCAAAGGGGGCAATCCCGCTTTGGCGCAGGGCATTTTGCAGGCTGTCCAGCAAACGATGGTCACGAAACTCTTGCGCCGACACATTCACCGCCATCACGCCTATCTCAAGGCCCTTGGCCTTCCAGAGGGCCAATTGGCGGCATGCTTCCGAGAGGGTCCACACGCCCATGTCCGCGATCTTGCCGCACTCTTCAGCAATGCCAATGAAGGTGCCGGGGTAAAGCAACCCGCGCTGGGGGTGCTGCCAGCGCACCAGTGCTTCGGCGCCCACCAGACGACCGGTTTTGGCGTCTACTTGGGGCTGGTAATGCAATACCAGTTCGCCGTTTTCGATGGCCTCGCCCAAGCGTTGCTCCAACTCTAGGTTGGCTTGTAAACGGGCGTTGAGTTCCGAGTGGAAAAAACTGTAGCGGGCGCGTCCCAGGGACTTGGCCTGGTACATGGCCACATCAGCGTGTTTGACCAAAGTCTCAAAGTCATCGGCATCATCCGGGAACAGGCTTATGCCGATACTGGCAGACACGCGCGCTGTAGCGGTTCCCAACAACACCGGCTCCTCAACCACTTGCAATATGCGTTGGGCCATGTCACCCAGCGACTCCCAGTGCGCTACGTCACGGGCCAGAATGAGAAATTCGTCCCCGCTTTGGCGGCACACCACGTCAACTTCGCGCACTGTCTGGCGCAACTTGCGGCTGATGTCCACCAGCAGCGCGTCGCCTGCAGCGTGGCCCAAGCTGTCGTTAACGGCCTTGAAGCGGTCCAAATCAATGAAGAAAATGCCAAAGCGCTGGGAGGATCTGCGCGCTTGCTGTATTTCGCGCTGCACCAAGTCTACAAACAGCGAGCGGTTGGGCAAGCTGGTGAGCTGGTCATACAAGGCCATTTGCTGCAACTGGGCGTTCTTGTTTTCCAATTGACCAAATAGCTGGCCCAACTGCCCTTTCACCTGGCTTAGGTGGCGGCCCAAAAGGCCGAGTTCGTCCTGGCGCTTCCAGTCGAATACTTCGGTTTGGGCGTCCGAGCCTTGGTCTAGCAGGGCAGACGCCTGCGCCTTTAGGCGCTCCACCGGACGTAGCACGCGGGAGACCAAAAGTGGCATCAAAAAAATCAGGCTGGCGATCACTTGCACAGCGACCAGCCACAGCATTTGGCTGCGCCGTTCACGCAACAGCCCCTGGCCAAAATTGGGATCAAACCACACGGTGACCTTGCCCAGCGCCTCACTACCGCGCTGCACGGACTGGGTGCGCTCGCGCAAGCGCAGTGCGCGGGTTTCGACATCCAGCGACAGTGGGTAACCACTGCGGATGCGTTCCACGACCGGGGCCGTGGCCAACAGCTCTTCGATGCGCACGGCCACCACCTGTGGGTTTTCCAGTAAGCGCCCCGCCGCCGCATCCAGCGCATTGCGATCCACCACCCACATAGGCTCCGCAATGGAAACACTGCCAATCGACATCAAAGACAGCTCCGACTGCGTGATCAACGCTTGCTGAGACCGTTGCGCCAGTTGTTGCTCGACCGCCAGCAGCAGCAGGGCCGGTGTGGTCACCCCAAACAAAATGACCAGCACAACCGTATCGCGCAGGGGTATACCGCGGGCCCAGCGCGAACGCAGGCGTTGCAGGTAGTGCCGCATGCTTTTCATGGCGGCTACGGGCTCAGGTTTGCAGGCAAGCGGCGCAATTCAAAACCTTTCATCCAACCACTGTTTGAGGGCTGCAAATACCGGCTCCGCATCGCGTTCGTTGAAGATCTCGTGGTACAGCTTTTCAAAGCATATTGTGCGGACCACGGCAGCGGGGGCTGTTGCGCCAAAGCGATGGCTGCCCTCAGGGTTGATGAGCCGATCATCGCCCGCATACAACAACAACGTAGGCACAACCCATTGCGCCGCTTGCGCTTGCACCAAGGGCCCAGTGGTTGCAATGAACCGCGCCAATCGTCCAGAGATACGGCCGTGTACCAATGGGTCAGCCTGGTAGGCCGCTACGACTTTGGCATCGTGTGAAATAAATTCGGGTTTCACGCCGTTGCCAACGCGCAAATTGGGGACCACGGTGGGGACCACTGCCAGCAACATTCTTTGTGCCGCGCTCAAACCTGGGTCCAATGCCGGCGAGGACAGCACCAGGCCCTCCAACTTACGCAGGGCCAAGGACACGAAGCGCGAAGCCACCAAACCGCCCATGCTGTGCCCCAGAACGATCAAGGGTGTGCCCTTGGGCAAGCGCACGCGGGTACTGTCAACGATGTCGGTCAAGTCGTCGAGCAGCCGGGTGTCGGTGGGCAAGCTGCCGCGGGCACCGCCCGACTCCCCATGGCCACACTGGTCATAGCCGCGCACCGCAAAACCCCAACTGTTGAGGCGTTTGGCAACATGATCGTAGCGACCGGCATGCTCGCCCAGACCATGTACCACGATGACAACGCCACGCAGCGCTGCGTTGGAGTCCAGCGGCCAGTCCTGGATCACGATGTTGTCACCGTCACTGGCCACAAAGGTTGAGAGGGTGGATTCTCCGGACTGTGTCATGGTGTTTTGGGTCACAGGGTGCTCAAGGGAAACGGGCGATGACTTCTGCCACTGCCGCCGTCAAACGCTTGGCATAGGGCACATGCAAGAACTCATTGGGGCCGTGGGCGTTGCTCTTGGGACCCAACACGCCACAAACCATCATTTGTGCCTTGGGAAATCCCTGGGACAACAGGTTCATGAGCGGTATGGTGCCGCCCTGCCCGATGTAGCCGCAAGGCGCGCCAAAGTGGGTTTGTGAGGCTGCGTTCAAGGCCGCCTCGAACCACGGCGCGGTGCTGGGTGCGTTCCAGCCGGTGGCACTGGACAGGCCGTCAAACGTCACCTTGGCTTGGTAGGGCGCGTTGTCTTCGAGCAGCGCCTTGAGTTGCTGCACTGCCGTAGCGGCTTCTACCAAGGGTGGCAAGCGCAAAGAGAGTTTGAACGCGGTGTAGGGGCGCAGCACATTGCCCGCGTTTTTCATCTCCGGGAAACCATCGGCCCCGGTGACGCTGAGTGTGGGTAACCAGGTGCGGTTGAGCAGGG
The DNA here is from genome assembly GCA_046595515.1 of Rhodoferax sp. Classification (GTDB taxonomy): domain Bacteria; phylum Pseudomonadota; class Gammaproteobacteria; order Burkholderiales; family Burkholderiaceae_C; genus Allorhodoferax. The sequence goes on from JBKJOV010000021.1 coordinate 46,826, forward strand.
CCTGCAGCGGGTCGGTGGTGGTGGGCAGCGCAAAGGAAGTGGAGCCGCCGCAGTCGTAGTGCGCCCACGGAAAGCGTTTGTAAATCTCGTCACCCAGAATGTCGGCCGTGGCCTGCGCCTGGGCCAAGCGGTCGTGCGGTACTTCGCAGTGGAAGCTGGCGGGTAACAAGCGCCCGGTGGCACTGTCCTCTAAGCGGTCGAGCACCTGGCGCATGATGCGAAAGCTCGAGGGCACCAGGCCACTGGCGTCACCCGAGTGCACGCCCTCGGTCAAGATTTCTACTTTAAGCACGCCGCTGGCCATGCCGCGCAGGCTGTTGGTCATCCAAAGCTGGTCGTAGTTGCCCGCGCCAGAATCCAGACACACCACCAGGCCCACATCACCCAGTTGCGGCTTCAGCGCGTCGATGTAGGGCATCAGGTCGTAAGAGCCGCTTTCCTCGCAACTCTCAATCAGGCCAACGATGCGCGGGTGCGCTGCGTTTTGCGTCTTCAGTGCCTGAATGGCGGCAATAGCGGCGTAAGCGGCGTAGCCATCATCCGCACCACCGCGGCCAAACAACTTGCCGTCTTCGTATTTGGGCGTCCAGGGCCCCAGGTCATTGCGCCAGCCGGTGAACTCGGGCTGCTTGTCCAGGTGGCCGTACATCAACACGGTTTGGGTGGAGTCAGCTTTGGTGGCGGGCACTTCAAAAAACAGCACTGGCGTGCGGCCCGGCATGCGGATGACTTCCAGCCGGAGGCCCGCGACTTTTTGCGCTTCAATCCAGCTTGCGGTGTTGCGCACCACCACGTCCAGGTAGCCATGCTCGGACCATTCGGCGTCGAACATGGGCGATTTGGCGGGGATACGGATGTAGTCCTCCAGGCAGGGGACAATTTGCGTATCCCACAGGCTGCTGACTTGGCTCAAGGTTTGTGCTGCATCGAGCACGGACGGGGCGACACGGGCGTTCATGGCAATCTCCTGGCCTGGTGGGCCGATTTATCAACGCGCAATCATGCCATGGCTTGCGGGCGCCAGGCCAGCCCGGCGTGGGTGCCGCCGGGCTGTGCACCGAGCCGGGGCCGGTATTCGCAGCCCACCCAGCCCCGGTAGCCCAGGCTATCGATCAGTTTCAACAAATAGGGGTAGTTCAACTCGTTCTGCGCGTCGGGTTCGTGCCGCGCAGGCACGCCAGCAATCTGGATGTGGCCCACCGCCCCGGTGGGGAGGTAGGTTTGCAGCTTGGTGGCCACATCGCCCTCCACAATCTGGCAGTGGTAGAGGTCCATTTGCACTCGGAGGTTGGGCGCACCTACCGCCTGCAACAAGGCATGGGCCTGGTCCTGGCGGTTCAGAAAGTAGCCCGGCACATCGCGCTGGTTCAAGGGCTCAATCAACACCTCCAACCCCGCCAGCGCCGCCAAAGCCGTGGCATGCTGCAGGTTATTCACCAAGGTGGTCTGCATGTGCGCCAGCGAGGCTCCGGGGGCAATACAGCCCGACATCACGTGGATGCGTGGGCAGCCCAGCGCCAGCGCACTGTCTACCGCGCGCTGAAAGCCGGTGCGGAATTCAGCCTCACGGCCGGGCTGAGCGGCGGTGCCCCGCTCGCCCCGGTCCCAAGCCAGCACGATGTCCTCAGCGCTGGTGCCCGCGGGTGGCGCGTTGAACAACACCAACTGCAGCCCCAAGTCATCCAGCCGGGCGCGTATCTCTTGCGCGGCAAAGGCGTAGGGAAACAAAAACTCCACAGCACGAAAACCGTCTTGGGCGGCCGCGGCAAAGCGGTCCAGAAATGGGTGCTCGGGATAGAGCATGCTGAGGTTGGCGGCGAATTGGGGCATGGGAATCGTCCTTGGCGCAGTGTCAATCGTGTCAGGCCCAGCCTGCAGCGCGCGCGGCCCAACCGGCCAGCGCGCAAACCAACAAGACTGGCACCACGCCTTGCTTCCAGCGGATTAATGCCACAGCAGCTAAAACGGCTATAACAACCGCGATCCAGTCAATTTGAGCGCCAAAAAGGCCCGGGGCCGGCGATTTTATTGCGATATGTGCTATGAAAAACAGAGCAAGACTGGCAACCACCCCCACCACGGCCGCCGCGATGGCGGCCAGTGGCGCGGTGAATTGCAGCTTGCCGTGGGTGGATTCCACCAAGGGGCCGCCCGCCAAAATAAAAATGAAGGAAGGCAGAAAGGTAAACCAGGTCACCACCGTAGCCGCCAGGGCTGCGCCCCAAAACAAGGCGTCGGGCCCCAGCACCTGCTGCTGGTAGCCACCCAGAAAGCCCACGTAGGCCACCACCATGATCAACGGCCCGGGCGTGGTTTCCCCCAGGGCCAAACCGTCCATCATCTGCAAGGCGCTAAGCCAGCCAAAGTGCTCTACTGCGCCCTGGTACACATAGGGCAACACGGCGTAGGCGCCGCCAAAGGTCATCAGCGCGGCCTTGGTGAAAAACCAGGCCATTTGGGCCAGCGTAGCGTCCCAGCCTTGCCAGACCACCAGCGCGCCCAGGGGCAGCAGCCACAGCGCTGCACCCGCCGCCAGCACGCGGGCCAAGCGCATGGGCGTAAAGCGGGCGTGCTCGGGCGTGGGCGTGTCGTCGTCTATGACATAAGCGTCCAACCCTGTCGAATGGGCGCCAGCGGCGTGGCCGCTACCGCCCGCAGAAAACTGCCCCGGGGCCCAGCGCGCACCCAGCCAGCCCACTGTGCCTGCCACCAACACCACCAGCGGAAACGGCGCGTTAAAAAAGTAGATTGCTATGAAACTTATAGCTGCAATCGATTTAAATACGCGGGCCCCAGCGGGATTCTTTAGTATTTTGCTGCCCATGCGGTGCACCGCCTGCACCACGATGGCCGCCACCGCCGGTTTGATGCCGTACAGCAACCCCGCCACCCATGGCACCTGGCCAAAGGCGACATAGACCCAGCTCAAACCCACCAAAATGAACAACGACGGCAGTACAAACAAAACGCCCGCCACCACGCCGCCCCAGGTGCGGTGCATCAGCCAACCCAGGTAGGTGGCCAGTTGCTGCGCCTCGGGGCCGGGCAGCAGCATGCAATAGTTCAGCGCGTGTAAAAACCGCTTCTCAGAAATCCAGCGTTTTTCTTCGACCAGGGCGCGGTGCATGATGGCAATCTGCCCGGCTGGGCCGCCAAAGCTGATAAAGCCCAACTTGAGCCAAAACGTCAGGGCTTGGGCAAATGACACAGCAGCAGGGGGCGGCGGGTTCATGGGCGCTTAGCGGGTGAGCATGTAAACCGAGGTGCCGGCGCGCAGATTGGGCGCAAAACGCACCGGCTTGCCGTTTTGCACACCAAAACTATCCAGCACCTGCAGGCCATTGCGCTCTGCCAAGGTTGCCAGGTCGGCATGGGTGCCCACGCGGATGTTGGGCGTGTCGTACCACTGGTAGGGCAGGCGTTTGGTGACCGGCATGCGGCCGCGCAAGATGCTCAGGCGATTGGGCCAATGCGCGAAATTGGGGAAGGCGACGATGCCCAGCTTGCCCACCCGCACGGTCTCACGCAGCATAGTCTCGGCATTGCGCAAGTGCTGCAAAGTGTCGATCTGCAAGACCACATCGAAGCTGGCGTCCTCAAACACCGTCAGGCCCTGGTCTAAGTTGAGCTGCAGCACATTCACGCCACGCTGCATGCAGGCCAGCACATTGGCATCGTCCAGCTCCACGCCATAGCCAGTGCAGCCACGCGCACGTTGCAAGTGGGCCAGCATGTCACCGTCGCCGCAGCCCAGATCGAGCACGCGGGACCCCGGTGGCACCAAATCGGCAATCGCGTGCATGGTGTTCAAGTCGGTCATGGCGAGGGCGCCTCCATGTTTGCGGTGGCGCGAATACGTTCAAAGTAGGAGCGCATCACGCCCATGTAACGCGGGTCATCCAGCAAAAACGCATCGTGCCCATGCGGCGCGTCTATCTCGGCGTAGCTCACGTCGCGTTGGTTATCCAGCAAGGCCTTCACTACTTCGCGGCTGCGCTTGGGCGCAAAGCGCCAATCGGTCGTAAAGCTCACCAGCAAAAACTTGCACGTAGCCCGTGCCAACGCCCGGCTCAGATCGCCCGCGAAGGACTTGGCCGGGTCAAAATAATCCAGCGCCCGCGTAATGAGCAAGTAGGTGTTGGCATCAAAGTACTCGGCAAACTTGTCGCCCTGGTAGCGCAAGTAGCTCTCAATCTGGAACTCCACCTCTTGCGTGCTGTACTTGTAGCCACTGGCACTGTCCAATACCGCGGCTTTGAGTTCACGGCCAAATTTGGCGTTCATCACATCGTCGCTCAGGTAGGTGATGTGGCCGATCATGCGGGCGATGCGCAGGCCACGCTTGGGCACGACGCGGTGATCATAAAAGTGACCCCCGTGAAAGTCGGGGTCGGTCACGATAGCGCGGCGCGCCACTTCATTGAAAGCAATGTTCTCGGCGGTAAGGTTAGGCGCGCTGGCCACCACCACCGCATGCGCCACACGCTCTGGGTGCTGCAGCGTCCAGCTCAGCGCCTGCATGCCCCCCAACGAGCCGCCCAGCACAGCGGCGAGTTTTTCAATACCCAGGGCATCCAACAAGCGCGCCTGCGCATTCACCCAATCTTCCACCGTGACGACTGGAAAGTCTGCGCCGTACACCTTGCCCGTGTCGGGGTGGGTGTGCATGGGCCCGGTGCTGCCAAAGCAAGAGCCCAGGTTGTTTACGCCGATAACAAAAAAGTGGTGGGTGTCCACCGGCTTGCCCGGGCCAATCATGTTGTCCCACCAGCCCTCACTGCCCGTCTGGCCCGCATACACGCCTGCGACGTGGTGCGAGGCATTCAGGGCGTGGCACACCAGCACCGCATTGGATTTGTCGGCATTCAGCGTGCCGTAGGTCTCGTAACTCAAGGAATAGCCATGGATAGACGCACCGCTTTGCAAGGGCAAAGGCGCATCGAACTGCATGGACTGTGGCGTAGCGATCAGCATGAAAAAACCCGGCAACGCTAAACGCGGGCCGGGTTGCAGTGCCTGATGGCGGGTCCGTGTTTAGCTGTATTTATTAAGCGCCCGCAAGCTGGAGCAAATTGGCGCTCCTGTATTGTAGCTTCGCTAGTTTTCACTGGGTTTGATAGTGGGGAAACTGGATCAAAACGCAACCTATATTTTGAGCATCGTTTGGCAGATTTGCGTCACATTGAGAAGACTGTAGGAACTCCTCAAGAGACTAAGACAGGTCAAGTCGAAAATTTGAAAAGCGTGCAGTTGTATTCGTTTTCGATAACCTCGTGTGTTGAGAACAGCCCATTGCTTAAACTCGGAACAACCCCACTCCAAAACAGGCCAGCCTTCTGATGAAAGAGCCCAGTGTCAGTGAAGTTAAGCGGTAAAAATTCGCTGCAATCGTAAAAATAAAACTGCATCAAATTTTCAATACACGGAAGGTCCGCTGCTTTTGCTGAGACTAAATCAATTTTTGGCATAGCATCCAATTTGGCCAAACTTAGTGATGCGCAACAGAATCCGCTAAGCATGGACAACGATTGCGAAAGTTCGCGGAAATCTCAGTGGTTTTGCAGCTTCTCTTGCAACCACACTTTAATCAACGATTGATACGGCACATCGCGTGCATTAGCTGCGACCTTGAGTGAATCCAACAAATGTTGCGGTAAGCGCAGCGAGATCGTTTTGGTGGTGGGCTTCAAATTGGGCAAGCTCACCTTCTTAGCTTTTGACCAATCCAGATGTGGCGTTGAGTCATGCGCTTCCCAATAGGCTCGCTCTTGCGTTTCATTGGCAAATTTCGGAATAGGCTTAGTCGGCTTGGTCATATATCAAACGCTCCTTTCGGTGCATGTCTCTTGCAGAAATCACGCGGATGAGTTCACCCGATTGGCGCAAGGTAAATGCGATGTGCAAGGTACGCCCTTGATCGGTCTTACCTAGGGCATGAAGCCGCGGCTCAATTTGGCTGTGCGCAGTGTCGCTCAACAAGAGCAGCGGGGCATTGAAAAAAACTTGCTCCGCTTCAGCCGTGGATACGCTGTGCTTCTCGTTCTTTCGAGAGTTTCCGTCATCCCAATCGAAGCCGGTTATCTTTGCAAGATTCATGATTTTTGTATATTCTCATAATATACGCGGTAGCTCAAGTGCTTTTGATTGCTGTGCCACTTTTTAAAAAAAGTGCGGAAACTGTCTCACGGCAAAATCTGGTCACGCTCAATCCAACGCAACGGGGCCGGTGCAACCCACTGAACTCTGCCACCAGATATAGACAACACAAAAGCATGGCTTCAGTGCCTGAACAGTACTTCTACCCGCTGCAAAAAATCACCCACATGCTGGCCATCCACCAACCCGTGGTGCACGAACGTTGCCACCGGCATCCACCAGCGATCGTGCTCTTGGAACACTTGGCCCACCGAGATTTTGGGCTCGGCACCCGTTCCGCCAAAGCGCCGCGCATGGGTCAGGCCGGTGAAGCGGATGTCCGGCAGGGCGGAGAAGTGGATGTCGTTGTTGCGCACCACGGTGTCGGCCAGCCCCAAGCCAGGGGTCGCCCGCACACGTGCCATGGCGGCTTGGGCTTTCGGCACAAATCGCGCAAAGTCTGGGTCAAAATCGATGGAGCAAAAACCAAACGTGCGGTCGGGGCGGGCCACCGTCACATTGCAGTGCACCTGCGCGTAGTCCACCACCGTGCCGTCTTCAATGCGCAGGCGCAATGCCTGGGTGGCGTTCACCGCTTGCAGTATTTTGTGCAGGTAGCTTAAAAAGAAAGGCTGCCCGTGGGCTTTGCAATGTTGGTACACGCCCGTGCAATCAACGTTAACCACCACCCCATGAAACGGCTCTTGCAGGGCGGAAAAAAATTCAAAGTGCTCGCGGCGGTTCCAGGTGGCAAGGTCGATGGTGGTTTTCATGTACGGTCTCAGACATGGTGGGCAAAGCGGCGTGCAATGCAGTGTCGTGTGGCCAGCGGTAGCCCAGCACAGACGCCAACGGGTAAGCATTCTCGCAAACTGTACCCAACTGATTACCACCCCATAGAGTGACCTGCTGGGCATCATGGCGCAGGTAGAAACCTACGTGACCTTTCCAGCTTTGCGGGTCGTCCCGGTACAACACCACAATACAGCCCGGCACAGGAGTCTGCAAAACCTGGCCCCAGGCCAACCACGACCGGGCCAGGGCCGACCCCGTTCCGACCTGCCCCGCCTGCCGCAAGCACCAGTGCATAAACGACGAGCACCACGACACTTTGTCGTCATAGCCTTCGATATTGGTACCTGCATGGTAGGCCTGGATGCGCGGATTGCATGCACCATCACCCCAGGGCGACACACCGGCCTCGGCCAATGCCCAAGACATCCAAGGTGCGCCCTGGCTCAAGATTGCAGGCTTTCAAACCAGGCCTGCAGTGCCACACCATGCAAGGGCTTGCTAGCCAGATAGCCCTGCATCACATCACAGCCCAGTGCGGTAATCGTGGTCCGCTCCGCTTCGGTCTCTACCCCCTCTGCGGTCACCATTAAATCCATGCCGTGGCCCATTTCAATCATGGCCTTGACCAGTTTTTGTGACCCCGGCAAGCTGTCAATTTTGTCAATAAAGGCTCGGTCAATCTTCAGCTCACTCACGGGCATTTTTTGCAAATAGGCCAGTGAGGAGTAGCCCGTTCCGAAGTCGTCAATCGACAACGGCGTGCCCAAGTCCCGCAGGGTGTGCAGCAAGGCGATGCTTTTTTGCGCGTCCTCCATCAGCCCGCTTTCTGTGATTTCGAGCCGCAGGCACTTGGGATTCACACCACTTTGCGCCAACATGTGCGCCACACGTTGCGCAAAGCCTGCGTCCTGCAAATCCCGCGTGCTCACGTTCACTGCAATGCTGAGTTGCGGTTGCCGACTGGCCCACACTCCCAGCGTGCGCAGAGCCTCGCGTAGCATCCAATCCGTGACCAATGTGATGTAGCCGGTTTGCTCGGCAAAGGGCACAAACTCGGCAGGCGATACAAAGCCTCGAGTGGGGTGCTGCCAGCGCACCAGGGCCTCGGCTCCCACGGCCTTGCCCGTCTTGAGCGAAAACTTGGGTTGTAGCCACATTTGCAATTGCGACTGCGCCACAGCCCGGCGTAGGTCGGTCACCAAACTCAAGTGGTCCAAGCGCACCGCCTCTTGCGCCTCACTGTGCCACGCGTGTCCCTGGGTGGTGCGCTTGGCGGTATGCAAGGCGACTTCTGCATTGCGCAACAAGGTGTCGATAGGCAAGGGGTTCTGCGCATGGGTGCCGTCGGCATAGCCAATGGAGAAATCCATATCGACACTGTGCCCGCTGCAATGCACGTCTTGCGCCAATGCGGTTTGTAAGGCGTCGTGCAATATCTGGGCGGCCACCCGATCTGGGGCCTGAAAGGCCAAAGCAAAGGTGCCTCCAGATAAGCGAGCCACCACGGGGAGCGTACCAATAACACCGCGCGCTGCACACTCGGCAAGCACCGCTGCAGTGCGGTGTCCCAACTGGCAAATCAGCGTGTCACCGGTGGTGTAACCCAAAGTCTCATTCACCATTTTGAGGCGCGCAAGGTCCAGCAGCGCCAGCGTATTCGGCGGCACAGCCGGGGGCTGCAACGGATGTAGCAACGCCGTGCGATTGGGTAGACCCGTGAGTGCGTCCTCGTAGGCCAAGCGTACGATTTGTTGCTCGCGCTGATTCACCGCATCAGCCATGGTGTTTAGGGCCTCGCCCACGCGGTCGATTTCGGTGGTCCCGGTCCAAGGTACACGGCTGGCGTAATTGCCTTTGGCAATATTCAGGGCCGCCGATTCGAGCGCGCCCAGGGGCTTGACGACACTGCCCGTGGTGCGCCAGGCTAACCAAGCGGCCATAGATGCCAGCAACAAAGACAACCCGCCCACCCACACGCCGGCGGTGTGTAGCAAGGTTTGCGCATTGTCCAGACGCGTCTCAATGCGCTCCCGCTCGCGTGTGAGCAATGCGGTAGATTCACCCAACATCGCAGCCAGCGCCGGCGTGATCTGCTCATTCAAGGCGCGGTAGGCCGCCAGCATGTCCTCTTTTTCTATTTCATCCGCGGTGTCGATATAGGCCGCCGCGTAGCGCGCTCGGCACAGGGCCAGTCGTTTCAGAGTTTCCTCTTGGCCAGAATCTTTGAGGTCTAGGGCCAATGACTCGATAATGTTTTCTATCTGGCGATTGCGTTGGTCAATGTCCGCATAGACCTTGACGCGGTCATCGCGCGGCGCATTCAACAGGCGGATCATGGCGCTGCCGATGCCCTCGGTCTGCAAGCTCAGGGACTGCACGCGCAGCAGGCGTTGCATGTCTCCCGTGGCAAATTGGGAGGTGAGGTCACTGATCACCCGCAGCTGTAGTCCCACCTGGAACAACACCAGAAGCATCAAAAACACCAACGCCCCAAAACCCAACGCCAAACGCCGCCCCAGGCGCTGTGGCCACAGCCTGCGTAAGGCAGCAAGCGGCATCCAAGGTACTGGCAATGGCGTCATGCTAGGGTTAACGTGCTGGCACTTTCAACCACACGTCCAGGGCCCAACGGCCGTTACCAAAAATGGCGAGTCCGGCCAGCAACACGCCCCAAGTGATGTGCTGCTGCAAGGCCGCAGGCGCAATCTCTTCCAACGACATCACCGCCACCACATTCACCACCGACAAGCCCAGCGCAGCAAAGCGCCCGCCCAAGCCCAGCAGCAAAAGCACGGGTAACACCAGCTCACCGCCCGTACCCATGACCGCAGCCACTTCGGGCGACAGCAGCGGGACCTTGTATTCATCCGTAAAAAGCGCCAAGGTCGTGTCCCAATCTCGCAACTTGGTCAGACCCGAACGAAAAAATACGCTGGCGACATACAGGCGCGCCAGCAACGCGGCCAGAGGCTGCAGGTGGTTGAGCGTGCCATCCAGGCCATCCCTCAGGCGCAGGCTGTTGTGCCATAGGGCACGCAGGGGTTCAAGTTTCATGGTGTACGCCCAACACCAGTTGGGATTGAATGGATAGAGGGAACCACTGGCCGAAGTCTAGCGCCGTGGCGGCGTCCAGCGCCTGGCCCAGTGAGGCACCCGCCAACAAGGCGGACAACAAATCCGCCTCACCCGGTAAAGCCATGCGAAACTCAGGGCGTAAGCCACTGCGCCAAACGACCATATCTTGGGGGGTGTTGGCGCGAAGCTCCTGGCCCACCTCAGCCAGGCTGGGCGTGCCCCGCACGTGCGCGCCCAAAATACTGACCACCGGCCAGGCGCTGCGTACGACGCAGCAACCAGGGGCCAGCCACAAGCCCAAAACGTCCGGCGCATGCGTGGTGAGCAGGGCCAAACTGGACGGGTCCGCCACGCGATCAGCGGACGTGGCACAGCGGTGCATGGCCCACTCCGCGCGGGCCACGTCGGGAAGGTAGGGTTCGTCTTGCAGCTGCGCACTGGCCAGCAAAAAATCGGCCAGCGTGGCGCCCCAATAAGCCAAGTCGCCCCGCGTGGGGGGATGGGCATGCCAAAGCGCGCGCGCCAAATCACCCATGCTGTCGGCACCTACCAGTTGACTCACCACGGGGTAGGCCGCCGTTAAAACCCGGTCTGCGAGCATGTGACCGTTGGTTTTGTAAGCTTTTAGGCCCCGGGCCCACGTTTTTAATGGCTTTGATGCTATTAATTTTGTAGCATTTTGTTCGGGCCATTCAAATAGTGCCTCTAACAAGGCCCGCTGCTGGGCCGCCAAGGTACTCACGCAACCACCGGCGCAGTGCGTGCGGCCAAGATCTGACGGGCGAGGTCGGCCTCGCCCAGCAACACCGCCAGCTCTGGAATATCCGTGTCCCACTCCACCAGCGTCGGGACTGGCCCTAAGCGCGCTACCGCGTGCTGGTACAGCTGCCACACGGCAGCGCAAACGCGGCTACCGTGGTCATCAATGACGACGTCACCTTGTGCGTCTTGCACATGGCAATGACCCGCCACATGCATTTCCCCCACGCAGTGCGGGTCAATGGCATCCAACCACTGGCGACAAACCGCTAGTGCGTCGGCACCGGGCACACCGCGGGTGGCGTTCAACGCATTGACGTAAATATTGTTCACGTCCACCAGCAGTTGACAGCCGGTGCGCTGGCTTAACGCGTTCAAAAACTCGGTTTCTGCCCAGCTAGCCTCATCCGCTGGCACTTCCCAGGCGATGTAGGCCGATAGGTTTTCCACCAGCAATGTGCGCTGTAGCCGGCTTTGCACCTGGTCCACATGGGCGCACAGAACATCCAGCGCCTCGGACGTGAACGGGATCGGGAGCAAATCCGAAGCATGCAGCACGCGCCCCTGGAACAAGCCCCGGGCAAAGCATGCGTGGTCACTCACCCGAATGGGGTTGATACGGTCAACCAGGTTGGCCAACCGATCCAAATGCCAAGGGTCTAGCCCGACGGCCGACCCCAAACTCAGGCCCACACCATGGAGGCTGATGGGGTATTGCGCACGCCCCTGCTCCAGTACGGCCAGCGCCGCGCCACCGTCAGCAAAAAAATTTTCGGAGTGCACCTCCAAAAAGTCCACGGCTGGAAGTTGCTCAAGCACCGCGGTGTAATGCGGATGCCTCCAGCCAATGCCCACTAGACCCATTGCAGGGGTCGGCTCACGCGCAGTGTGGGGCATGGTGGCGGTGACGCAGATGCGATTTACTTCTTCGCAGGCATGGCCTTGGCTTCTGCGGCGGTCAGGCCCTTCAGGTCTTTGCAAGTGCCTTTAGCGACGTATTTCCATTCTGTCTTGTCCATGTCAACTTTGGACTGACCCGCGCACGAGTGCACACCATTGATGCTGGCGCAATCGTTTTGGCCGGCTTTGGCTATTCCGAAACACTTTTCTTTTTCTTGCGCGGCGGCTGGCACTGCCATCATGGACATAGACATTACTGCGGCGGCTGTAGCGGCGATCATTGCACGTTGATTCATGTGAAAACTCCTGAAGTGAACAAATTGAAAAATCAACCGGAAGCGCCTCTTGCAAGCAAGGCAACGCGCACTGGTTACGAATTAGTCTACGGAACCGACCGATCCTTACAGTGGCGCAGAAACAATTCCCTTTCCAGGCCACAGTCGGTTGTTACTGCCCAGTGGGCAGCCGCTAAACTGTACTCCACACCAACCCCTCGGCAGATATGGACAGCTTTGACGATCAGATTGTTGCCTTGCAAAGCTACCTGCTACGGTTTGCCCGCCTGCAATTACGCAATGACACCTGGGCGGAAGATGCCGTGTCGGAAACGGTTCTGGCTGCGCTAGCCAAGCCACAAGCCTTTGGCAACCGCTCGCAACTCAAAACCTGGCTGGTGGGCATTCTCAAACACAAGGTCATCGACGCGCTACGCCACCACGGCCGCGAGGTGTGTACCGCACCGCAGTCAGACGATGACTCGGCAGACCCAATGGAATTCGTCGCCTTTCAAGCGGACGGCCACTTTTCCGAAGCGCCGGCAGACTGGGGCGACCCCGAACAAGAAGTCAGCAGCCGGCAATTTTTTGTCATGCTAGAGGCGTGCGCTAGCCAATTGCCAGCCACCCAGGGGCGCCTATTCCTCATGCGCGAGTGGCTGGAACTGTCCAGTGAAGAAATTTGTAAGGAGTTGCAGATCACGCCGACCAACCTGTATGTTCAGTTGCACCGGGCTCGACTGCGTTTGCGGGAGTGCTTGGAACTCCATTGGTTTGCGAGGACCTCCACGTAATGTTGTTTTTTAGCCGCACTTGTCGCGAAATTGCCACTCTTTTGGTTGCGCAAGAAGATCGTGTTTTGCCCTGGGCAGACCGGTTGGCAATGCGAATACACCTTTCTGTTTGCCAAACCTGCCCGCGATTTGAGAGGCAAATACTGACCATGCGCCACAGTTTTCAACGCTGGCGGAACTACGCCGAGGATGAATCCGGGCCCCAGAGTCATTCAACATCGACAAATAAAAATTAGCTTGACTTTCCAAATTGACGGATAATGGTGTGGTATTGCTTTTTAATCGGCATACAGGTTTGCGGTGATTTGCCAGTTTCGCGTCTGCTTTAAGTCTTCATTGGTTTGTTGATTGCGGGTTTGGACTCCATCGCGTTTTGAGAGTTATTTTGAGGAGTCCTTACATGGGCAACAAACTGTACGTAGGCAACCTGCCTTATTCCTTCCGTGACGAAGATCTGCAACAAGCTTTTGCAGCACACGGTTCCGTTTCCAGCGCCAAAGTCATGATGGAACGTGACACTGGCCGCTCCAAAGGCTTCGGCTTTGTGGAAATGGGCAGCGATGCTGAGGCACAAGCAGCTATCAACGGCATGAACGGTCAACAATTCGGCGGCCGTGGTTTGGTCGTTAACGAAGCCCGTCCTATGGAGCCACGTCCTCCCCGCACTGGCGGCGGTGGTGGTTACGGCGGCGGTGGCGGTGGTGGTGGCGGCTACGGTGGTGGCGCTGGCGGTGGCGGCGGACGCTCCGGTGGCGGCGGCTACGGTGGCGGCGCTGGCGGCGGCGGTGGCGGTGGACGCTCCGGCGGTGGCGGTGGTGGTGGTTACGGCGGTGGTCGTAGCAGCTACTAAGCTAGCGAGCAACTGGGGACTTGCTCCCCAATTGACCAAGGGCCTTCGGGCCCTTTTTTAATGCCCGTAGCGCGCCACTATTCTTTTGCGCGACGTTTACGCGGACGACCCGCGAGAATCTTGTCGTACAACGCATTGGGTAATAAACGCAATAGTTTTGCGACCCAACCCATTTGCCAGGGAATAACCCGATAGCTGTATCCGGCCGCAATACTCGCAAAAGCACGGTTGGAGAAATCGTCAACCTGCATCAAGAACGGCATGGCATAGCGGTTTTGCCGTGTGAGTGGGGTGTCGATGTAGCCAGGGCACAGGGTAACCACCTTGACTCCCGAGTCACGCAACTCGCCTCGCAAACTTTCGCAATAAGCTATCACCGCCGCTTTGCTGGCGCAGTAGGCACCATGCCCGGGCAAACCCCGAATACCCGCAACACTGCCTATCCCGACCAAACGGCCTGAGCCACGCCGCGTCATAGGGCCAATAAACGGATGAAAAGTAGCTGCCAAACCTAAATTATTGGTGGCAAAGGTCTGCGCCATGACATCCAAATCGTGTCTTACCGATGTATCCATTCCCACGCTGATTCCCGCGTTGGCAATAACCACTTCGGGTATTCCTTGTTGGGCCAAGCACGCTTGCGCCGCTGCCACGATGCTGTCTGGCTGCGCTACGTCGGCCCCATAGACCGCAAACCGGTTGGACTGGAGTCCTTGTGCATGGGCCCAAGTGTGTATCTCTGCCGTTCGACGCGCAACCAAGGCCAATGAGTAGCCGCCATCGTAGTAGCGGCGAGCCAGCGATTGACCGATGCCGCTGGACGCGCCCGTGATGAAAACAAGAGGAGCCATCGCGCTGTCTGTCCTTTGAGTCAGGGTGGGCTGGCAGACAGCGTGCCGCGGACGCGACCACGCAACACCATCACTTGGTCCACGTTATCGAAATCGAGCGTATCTGCGCTGAATCGGTCATCACCACGCGTAAGCTTGACCGGCTTGTGCGAGAGCACGCGCTCGGTCGTCATAAAAGCGTGCAAAAACTCGCTGCGGTATTCCATGCGGGGTAATGCGGGACCACTCTGGGCAACCATGCCTTCACGCACAACAACAGCATTGCCGAGCAGTTGCACCTCAGTGCTGTCTTCGTTGGTTAAACCACGGCTGGCAGTCGCGGTCGTTAAACGCCCTTTGTCGTCAAAGGATTTGATACGAATAGCATCAATCTCCAGCCACTGCGTATCAGGGTAGTGGCGGGCCTTTTCCCCCAGTATCTCAGTGCGGATACGGCCTTGGGCGTCGAAGGTCCGCACCGAAAAGCCTTGCATGAAATAGTCAGGATCATGGGTGACGGGGCGCTTTTCAACAGCACCCCCCACCAACGGCGTGCTGTGCACTAACCAATAAGTGGCCAACGCCAAGCCTCCCATGATCAGCAACGGTAAGTACAGAAAAAAGCGGTCCCAGGCGTCTTTGAACATGGACATCACCGGGTGAATTGGTCGTACAACGGGGCGTACCGACCACTGGCGAGCATGAGCAAATCACAGAACTCGCGCGCCGCGCCATGACCGCCCAGCATTTGAGTCACATAACTTGCAATCGCGATCACTTCGCAATGGGCGTTCTTTGGAGCGCAAGACACGGCGCACCTCAGCATCACGGGCAGATCTGGCCAGTCATCACCCATGGCGGCGGCCTGATCCCAAGTCAAGCCCAGCGCTTGCAAGCTTGCCTCAGCGCACGGCCGCTTATCTTCAGCGCCGAAATAAGCCCGCGTAATACCCAAGGCGGCGAGGCGCGCACGCAGTGGCGCAGAGTCGCGTCCGGTAATGACGACCGGGGTGATGCCAGCCATTTGCAGCAGCTTTAGACCATGTCCATCCAGCGTATTAAACCGTTTCAGGGTTTCACCACTCTCGGAGATCAGTAAGCCACCGTCGGTCAGGACGCCATCGACATCGAAAAAAGCAACTTTCACGCCTTGGGCTCTTAACAGCAAGGCCGGATCAAAACGAATAGACGGTTGCATTAAATGACCTTGGCCCGCATCAAATCATTGCTATTGACAGCCCCACACAAACGGCCACTGGCATCGACCACCAACACGCTGGTGATGCGACGGCTCTCCATCACATCGGCGGCGTCCACAGCGAGTGCATGGCTGCCGATGACGCAGGGCGATGGATGCATCACGTCAGCAGCGGTCTTGGTGCGCAAATCCACGCCTTGCTCCAGCAACCTGCGCAAATCACCGTCTGTAAATATGCCCAACACACGATCATCCGCGTCCACGACCGCAGTGGCACCCAACCCCTTGGCACTCATTTCACGCATAAGTTCGCTAAAGCCTGCGCCAACGAGCACGCGCGGAATGGCGTCACCCGAACGCATCACGTCACTCACATGCGTGAGCAATTTGCGCCCCAAAGCACCACCGGGGTGCGAACGCGCAAAGTCTTCGGCCCGAAAGCCCCGCGCATCAAGCAGGGCTACCGCCAAAGCATCGCCCAGGGCCAGCTGTGCCGTGGTGCTAGCCGTGGGCGCTAAATTGAGTGGGCAGGCCTCTTTGTCTACCGCGCCATCGAGCCACACGTCCGCGTGGCGGGCCATCGTGGAGTCAGCACTCCCGGTGATGGCAACAATAGGCGTACCCAAGCGTTTGAGCACCGGCAGGATGGCAGCCATTTCCTGTGACTCGCCACTGTTGGAAATGGCCAGCACCAAATCGATGGGAGTGATCATGCCCAGATCGCCGTGGCTGGCCTCTGCCGGGTGAACAAACATAGCAGGCGTGCCAGTGGATGCCAGCGTGGCCGCTATTTTGCGACCGATATGACCACTTTTACCCATCCCCATGACCACCACCCGTCCATGCAGTGCGAGGATCAGCGACACCGCCCGGGAAAACGATTCCCCAGTACGCTGTTTGAGGCCCAAAATCGCAGCGGCTTCGATGTCAAAGGTTTCATGGGCCAGGCGGATGGCGCGCTGCGCGTTCGTCGGGGATTGCTGGGGGACTGGGGCGCTCATGCCAGCATTTTATAGAGGCGTAGCGAACTTGCAGATGTCGGTGCAAGCGATTCGTCATTTACTGCAAGGTCGTCCCGAAATAAATCGCGCTCGTGAGCCGCAATAGCGCCAACCACAATGGCCAAACGTGATGGCTACATACTTTAGTATCTATGCATGAGTGCGCTTGAGATAACTCTTTTGTATTTGCTAGCCGCTGTGGCCGGGGTGGTGGTGTGCCGACTCTACAAGTTGCCACCCATGTTGGGTTACCTGGCCGTGGGCGTGCTGATTGGGCCGAACGCCCTAGCCTTGTCGCAAAACGCCGATGGCGTGCGGCACTTGGGCGAGTTTGGCGTGGTGTTTCTGATGTTTGTGATCGGGCTGGAGTTCAACCTCGCCAAGCTGCGCTCCATGCAAAGGCACGTGTTTGGCTTAGGCCTGTTACAGGTCTCGGTCACGATGCTGGGTGCCATGCTGGCAACCCTGGGTTTGGCTGCACTGGTTCCTCACGTTTGGGCTATGCCGTGGCAAGCCGCTTTGGCTTTGTCCAGTGCGCTCGCCATGAGCAGTACCGCCATCGTGGTCAAGCTTATGGTTGAACGGATTGAGATGGAGTCCGAGCACGGCAAGCGGGTGATGGGCATTTTATTGTTTCAGGATTTGGCGGTGGTGCCTCTGTTGGTTTTGATTCCGGCGTTGGGTGCTTCCGGCGAACAATTGATGCAGTCGCTGGCGTTAGCTGGTCTGAAAGCTGCGGTGCTGATCACCGTGTTACTGGTCGGCGGCCGCCATGTGATTCGCTGGTGGTTAACCCTAGTGGCGCGGCGCAAAAGCGAGGAACTGTTCGTTCTGAATCTGTTACTCATTACGCTGGGGCTAGCCTGGCTCACCGAATTAGCCGGGCTGAGCTTGCCACTCGGCGCATTCATTGCCGGAATGTTGATCTCGGAGACGGAGTTTAAGCACCAGGTCGAAACCGATATCCGCCCCTTTCACGACGTACTGCTGGGTCTGTTCTTCATCAGCATCGGTATGCTGCTGGACTGGCGGCAAGTGGCGGAGCGCTGGCCTTTGGTGCTGCTGCTCCTCATACTGCCAATTCTGTTCAAAGCTGCCGTGGTCACGGTACTGTCCCGCTTGTTGGGCGCCAGTAGCGGCGTATCTTTACGCACGGGTTTGTATCTCGCCCAAGCAGGGGAATTCGGTTTTGTGCTGTTGACCTTGGCGCAGAAGAATTCGCTGGTGCCGCCGGCTTTGTTGAACCCCATTTTGGCCAGCATGGTGCTATCGATGTTGGCTACGCCTTTCATCATCATGTTCAGCAACCGCATCGTTCTGAAGCTTGTCGCCAGCGAATGGTTGCAACAGTCGTTGCAGATGACCTCAATTGCACGCAAGGCCATCAACACCAACCAGCATGTGCTTATTTGCGGCTACGGTCGCTGCGGCCAAAACCTAGCGCGTATGCTCGAAGCCCAAGGCATTGCCTACATGGCGCTCGATACGGACCCAGACCGCGTGCGCCAAGCCGCTGCTGCAGGCCACTCTGTGGCGTTTGGTGATGCGGGTCGGCTGCAAGCCCTGATGGCGGCAGGGCTTGCCCGCGCAAGCGCAGTGGTCGTCACTTACCTGGATATACCTGCTGCACTCAAGGTGCTGGGCAATACCCGTGCGCATGCGCCTCAAGTGCCAGTTATTGTGCGCACACAAGATGACCTAAATCTGTCGCAACTACTGGAGGCTGGCGCGACCGAGGTGGTGCCTGAAGCCATCGAAGGCTCACTGATGCTCGCCAGCCATGCATTAGCCTTGGTGGGTGTGCCGATGCGCAAAGTGATTCGTATCGTACAAGACCAGCGCGACGCCCGCTACAACTTGCTGCGCGGCTACTTCCATGGTGCGGATGACAACTCGGTGGATGAGCTCCACCATGAGCGCTTGAGTACAGTCAGCATCCCCAACCACGCACGTGCTGGAGGAAAGCCTTTGGCGCACTTCGCACTGACCGAGTTAGGTGTGCGAGTAGTGAGCTTGCGCCGTACCAGCGGCAAGACTATGGATCTGGATCCCCAAACCGTCATAGAGCCTGGCGACACCCTGGTTCTGTCGGGCCATGCAGAGAGCCTCGCACTGGCAGAAATGCGACTGATCAAACGCTAGGCTGCCCGCAGCCAAACGGGCACAATATCTGGGTCGACGAGCTACACGGTGTTTACACCTTTTTTCATGCAAAACATCAGCATCAACCAGTACCTGCGCAACCATATTCGAACCGTGCCGGACTGGCCTGCACCTGGCGTACAGTTTCGCGATATCACGCCCTTGCTTCAAGACGCCAAGGTGTTTCGGGTGTTGATTGACGCCTTTGTGCATCGCTACATGGATCGTAATTTGCGGCCTGATGTAGTGGCGGGACTGGACGCACGCGGCTTTATTTTGGGCGCAGTAGTGGCCTATGAACTGAACGTGGGCTTTGTGCCGATACGCAAAAAGGGCAAGCTGCCCTTTACCACCGTTGAAGAGACTTATGAGCTCGAGTACGGCAGCGCAACGGTTGAGCTGCACACGGATGCCGTTAAACAAGGCGACCGCGTCTTGTTGATTGACGACCTAATTGCCACAGGCGGCACCATGATGGCCGGAAAGAAGCTGTTAGAAAAATTGGGTGCCCATGTCATGGAGGGTGCTGCAATCGTAGACCTACCAGAATTGGGGGGCTCCGACAAGCTGCGAGCCTCTGGACTACCTTTGTTCACGTTGTTGGATTTCGCAGGGCATTAAAGCCCCAGCTCCGCTCGGACACTGCAGTTTTAGTTCAACTCTCCATATTGCGTTCCACTCAAGGGCGATGCACGCCGGTCCACTTCGTATTCTTCGGCGGGCTGCGGCGCAGGGTTGCGTCGACCCGACTTGATAATTTCGCCCGGAGCGGATAGCTGCACAGGAGCGTGGGTGTACGCAATGGCCTTTTTAAATGCAGCTACTTCGTCTGCATGCAGCGGTTCGTATTGCGGTTTTGGCGGGACAATCGGCGCGACGGGTACTGCAGCTGGCGCAGCAAGACTCGACAATCCCGCCGTGACGTGCTCGTTCACCCGCCAGTACACCGCCGTCACCAGAATGTCATGCCTCGCCTTGGCGTCTTTTGCTATGAGTCCCTCTATTTCCGCAAGCCGATCCGTGGCACCCGTATCTTTGCGCGCAAGGTCCATCATGATGAGGTACTGGCGCCCGCGTGAATCCAGCGAAAGCACTTTAAATTTATAGCTAGCCGTTAGAACACCCGCGCGCGTCATGGCATCACGCACTACCGCATACAGCAACTCACGGCGCTCCAAACGTTCGCTCTTACGGTTAGCTGCGCTGCCTGAGCCCGACCTGCTGGTGCCACTGTGTCCGCATTGCACTGGCACTGTAGCGTCCACATGGGCCAAACCGGAACTCGGCTGTGGCACGGCATATTTGGAACGGGGCTTCCGTCTAAACCACTGAAATAAGGACATGTACTTCTTTCTTTCTTCAACGACGCCACCAGTGTAGTCCAGCTATTTGCCAATACAAAACTGGGAAAAGATGACACCAAGCAAATCGTCGGAGGTGAACTCTCCCGTCACCTCGCTCAAGTAGTTTTGCGCGAGCCGCAATTCTTCCGCCAACAAATCTAGCGACTGCGCCTGCGCCCGTAAGTGCGCCGCTGCCAGCTCCAAGTGCTGCTGAACGTGTTGCAATGCCTGCACGTGGCGCTCACGGGCAATAAATAAGCCGCCGGCCTGGGCTTGCCAGCCCGCGGCTTGCAGCATGGCTTGGCGCAGTTCATTTAAGCCAACCCCTGTTTTGGCCGACAGTGCGATGCCCGAGCGAACGGGCACAGTATCCACTGCGTCGGTTTTGTTCCAAATGTCGATGATGGGGGTATTTTTGGAGAGTTTTTGGCCTAGGGCCCGGGCAATATCTGACTCGGCTGCTATGTAATTAATAGCATTTATGCGCGTCAGGTCATGGATGAACAGCACCGCATCAGCATCTTCAATTGCCTCCCACGCACGGGCAATGCCAATTTGCTCCACCTCATCGTCGCTGTCGCGCAGACCAGCGGTATCCACGACATGCACGGGCACGCCTTCGATCTGAATGGTCTGCTGTACACGGTCACGGGTGGTGCCAGCAATCGGCGTCACGATTGCGAGCTCGGCGCCAGCCAGTGCATTGAGCAAGGAGGACTTGCCCGCGTTAGGTTGCCCGGCAATCACCACCTTGATGCCCTCACGCAACAGCGCGCCCTGGGTTGCGCTTTGTTGCACGCGCATCAGCGCAGTTTGTAGGCGCTCCAACTGTCCTTGCGCATCTGCCTTTTTCAGGAAATCAATCTCTTCCTCGGGGAAATCGAGCGTGGCTTCTACCAACATGCGCAGATGGATCAATGCATCTCGCAAGGCATGAATCTCTTTAGAAAATGCGCCTGACAGCGAGCGACTGGCACTGCGTGCAGCAGCCTCGGTGCTGGCGTCAATCAAATCGGCAATTGCCTCCGCTTGGGTCAGATCAATCTTGTCATTCAAAAAGGCACGTTCTGTGAATTCGCCCGGGCGAGCGAGGCGCAAACCATGTGCTTGCCCCACGGCCAGACAACGTGCTAACAACAATTGCAAGACCACCGGTCCACCGTGGGCCTGAAGTTCGAGCACGTCTTCACCGGTGTAAGAGTGGGGGCCCGCAAAGTAAAGTGCCAGGCCGTGGTCGATGAAGCCACCGTCGCCATCTTGGAACCCCAGGTACGTGGCCAGACGGGGCTGCAGTGAACGACCACACAACCCTTGCACCACAACGCCAATATTGGGACCTGAAACACGCACGATACCCACGGCGCCACGGCCAGGCGCGCTGGCTATGGCGACGATGGGTTCTTGGCGGCGTGCGAGCATGACGATGCGCCGCAGGCGCCTACAAAAGTTATTTGTTCCAGGGCAGATTGAACTGCGGAGGAACGCCCATTCGGGTGTTGATAATCCACTGCTGCGCTATGGACAGAATGTTGTTAGTAATCCAGTACAACACCAGGCCAGCCGGGAAGAAGAAGAACATCACGCTGAAGATCAGCGGCATGTACCACATCAACTTAGCTTGCATTGGGTCTGGTGGAGCGGGGTTAAGCGCTGTTTGCAGTAGCGTGGTGAGTGTCATAACCACGGGTAGTATGAAATAGGGATCGGGCGAAGCCAGATCGTGAATCCACAAAATCCAAGGCGCGTTGCGCATCTCAACGCTGGACAGCAAAACCCAGTAAAGCGCAATGAACACCGGAATTTGAACCACGATCGGGAAGCAGCCGCCCATGGGATTGACTTTTTCCTCGCGGTAGATGCGCATCATTTCTTGCTGCATCTGCTGTGGGTTGTCTTTGAGACGCGCGCGCATTTCCATGATCTTGGGATTCACGGCCTTCATCTTGGCCATACTGGCATAGGCCTTCGCGTTGAGCCAGTAGAAGGCGATTTTGAGCAACATGACCAATGCAACGATGGACCAACCCCAGTTTTGGAGTACTTTGTGCAATTGGTCCAACAACCAGTAGAGCGGCTTGGAGATGATGGTGAAGATGCCGTAATCTTTGACCAGTTCTAGGCCGGGTGCCAAAGCTTCCAGTTTTTTCTCTTCTTCAGGACCGGCGAATAAATCACTATCGATGGTCTGGCTAGCCCCTGGCAAGAGCTTGTTTAAAGGTATCACCATGGCCACGGAATACTGGTTGTTGCCCAAGCTCATCACGCGAAATTCACGCGGGAGGCTTTTACTCTCGGGCGTCACCAGGAGCCATGCCGACACAAAGTAATGCTGCACCATCGCAATCCAACCGTTGTTGGCCGCAGGTGGCACTTCCGCCTTTTTCTTTTCGATGTCTTCAAAGGCTATCTTGTGAAACTTTTTTTCATCGGTGTAAGCGGCCGGTCCGGTGAACGTGTTGGTTCCAAACATTGTGCCCGCCGCTACCGTGCCGTGGCGTACCAACTGGAGATATAGCTGTGCATCGCGCGGCTGATCACTGACATTGACGACTTGATGCTTCACGCGAATTGAGTAATCACCTCGCGTAAACAAGTAGGTTTTGGTGTATCGGAGGCCGCCCACAGGCTGCGACTCAAATACGACCTCTAGTGTGTTTTGGCCATCCACTAGCGTACGTACTCCGGGCTTGGCAACCATCAGTGTCAGGTGGTTGGGCAAACGGTCGCCGCTATCGACTGTATTGAGCAGGCCGGTTTGCGCGACGTAGCGGGTTGCTACTGAGCTGTCGTCCATCAAGGTCACGGCCTTACTGACATGCAGTGGCACGGGCATTCCGAACAGGGACCTGACGGCCTCAATCAAGCCGACGTTGTTGCTCTGCTCCTCGTACTTACGCAGGTCTAGCTGCGATAGAGTGCCGCCTTGGCCGTCAATGACCGCTTGGAACACATCCGTTGTAACAGTCACTTTTTCACCCACTGGCATCACCAAGTCGGTCACAGGAGGCGCCGACTGCAGCGTTCCGCCACCTGCTGCCGCGGATGGCAATCCGGCATTCGTAGGCTTGGCACCCGCCGCTGGCGCGACCTGTTGCGCCGGCGCAGGAAAGAAAGTCGCTTTCTTTCCGTTGTGGATTTGCCATTGGTCCCAGAGCAAAACCATGGAAAAACCAAAAATCACCCACAAAATGGTGCGGCGAATATCGTTCATGAAGTCTTCTTTTCAGCAGTGGAGGATAAAAGTCGGCGAAATAGAGCAGGCACGTGTGCTGGCACGGGATCATGCCCGCCCGCGCACCAAGGATGGCAACGCGCGATGCGGGCGACTGTCAAATAGGTACCCGCTAGAGCACCGTGGGCCTGCAGCACACCGAGTGCATACAAGGAGCATGTTGGCTCAAACCTACACGAGGAGCCCAACCACGGGCTGAGCATCAGGCGATAACCACGCACCAGAGCCATGAGGAGCCGCTGCATCATTGAGAAACCGCCCGCGCAAACAGCTCGTGCAACTCTGCCCGGACCGCACGCTTCAACACCGCGGACGTGGCGCTGACATATTGGCTGCGGTCAAATGCAGTACGCAAGCGAACCACATGGGCCCGCGGGGCCAATGTGGTTTCGATTTCGGAACTGACGGTATATATCTGACGCTTGATGGCGTTCCGGGTCACCGCCCGCTTTGCCCAGCGCTTGGGCACCATGGCCCCCAGCCACACACCATCCAGCGGGAACAGCGGTGCAGGCTCTCCTGCCGCAGTTGGTGCCGCCGCCGTAGCTAGTGGGCAGCAATGCAGCGCAAAGTGGGACGTACGAGACACAATGCGGCCAGCCAAGGCTGCCTGGAATTGGGGTCGGGTTTTGAGCCGTTGCACGTCTAGTGCCACCAACGCTGCGGTACAGCCTGGTGCCATGGTGCTAAACCACGAGGGCTTGGCAGCCGATCCCAGTCTGTCAATTAGACGGCCAGGCGCTTGCGGCCCTTGGCGCGACGTGCATTGATCACGGCACGGCCACCGCGGGTCTTCATGCGAACCAGGAAGCCATGGGTACGGGCCCGGCGGATTTTGGAAGGTTGGTAAGTGCGTTTCATAATAATCTCTCCTACATAAAGCCCGGACACAATCAGAGCAACCCGCGATTATCGCAAACTTTCTCAATGGGGGCAATAGGTTGCGCACGAATTGCCGTGTAAAACAATAAGTTGATGCCCGAGCCGCCCTGATTTTAAAAATTGTGGATAAGGCTTTGATAATTTACAATGCCGGGCGCAGCAACGAACAACTATCCACAGATAGCTGACTACAAAAATGACAGCGGGACACCCCTTCTCCAACTCTCCGACACCCGGCCTAGAAATTGGCCAGAGCCTTTGGCAAAGCTGCATTGATCAGCTGGCGCAGGAGCTCCCAGAGCAGCAGTTCAACACCTGGATCAAGCCCCTGAGTGCAGTGGTTCAGGAGGACATGTCCAAAGTGACTATTTTTGTTGCCAACCGATTCAAATTGGATTGGGTGCGCGCTCAGTACAGTGGACGCATTTGTAGCCTTCTGGAGAAACTCTACGGTCAACCTATTCCTGTAGAGTTAGCGATCACTCCGCGCGAAATGGCTGCAAAGACTCATTCTGCGCCCACGATAGCACAAGCCGCCGCCATCGAAGAATCCTCCGAAATAGGGGAGGAATTGCGCAGCAGTGGGCCCAAGAATCGCCTCAACAGCATGCTCACGTTCGAAACGCTCGTGGAAGGCACGGCCAACCGCATGGCGCGTGCTGCGGCCATGCACGTTGCCACCATGCCGGGGCATTTATACAACCCGCTGTTCATATATGGCGGTGTCGGTCTGGGTAAGACCCACTTGATGCACGCCGTCGGTAACCGGCTACTTACGGATAAGCCTGGAAGCAAAGTTCTCTACATCCATGCGGAACAATTTGTTTCAGATGTGGTTAAGGCTTACCAACGCAAAACTTTTGACGAGTTCAAAGAGCGTTATCACTCCCTGGATTTGCTCCTCATTGACGACGTACAGTTTTTTGCCAACAAAGAACGCACCCAAGAGGAGTTTTTCAACGCTTTTGAGGCCTTATTGGCCAAAAAGTCACACATTGTGATGACCAGCGACACCTACCCCAAGGGGCTGGCCGACATCCACGAACGACTAGTGTCACGCTTTGACTCAGGCCTAACCGTCGCCATTGAGCCGCCCGAGCTAGAAATGCGGGTCGCGATTTTGATCAATAAGGCGCGTGTCGAGGGTTCAGAAATGCCAGAAGAAGTGGCTTTTTTTGTTGCTAAAAACGTGCGATCGAACGTCCGCGAGCTTGAAGGCGCGCTGCGCAAAATTTTGGCCTACTCCCGCTTCAATCAAAAAGAAATCTCCATCGCTCTGGCGCGCGAGGCTCTGCGAGATCTGCTATCCATACAGAACCGCCAGATTTCTGTGGAAAACATTCAAAAAACGGTGGCCGACTACTACAAGATCAAAGTCGCCGATATGTATTCCAAGAAACGACCAGCCAGCATTGCCCGGCCGCGACAAATTGCGATGTATTTGGCCAAAGAATTGACACAGAAGAGTCTTCCAGAAATCGGAGAATTGTTTGGCGGGCGCGATCACACCACCGTCTTGCACGCGGTGCGAAAAATCGGTGGCGAGCGCCAGCAAATGACGGAACTCAACCAGCAATTGCACGTTCTGGAGCAAACGCTAAAGGGATAGTCGCGCCCCCGTTGAAGATGACGGCCCGCTCAACCGGAGAACTCGGGTGTTGGGCAAGACAGCAGAAATAACGCCGAATCCCCAAAAATAGGCGCCAAAGCTGAGAAAATGGCAAGATTTTAGAAAAATTGGGTCGGTCCGGTTGTCGGAACCACCGCAGATATTAACGAAGAGGTTGACATGATCGTATTGAAGGCAACGCAGGACAACGTCCTCTCGGTTCTGCAATCCGTTGCGGGCATTGTCGAGCGGCGGCACACTTTGCCAATTTTGGCCAATGTGCTCGTGCGTAAGACGGGTACGTCGGTGCAGGTAACGACCAGCGATCTTGAAATTCAGATCCGCACTACCGCCGAGCTCGGTGGCGATCTGGGCAACTTCACCACGACGATCGGGGCACGCAAACTCATCGATATTCTGCGCACCATGCCTGCTGACCAAACCGTGTCTCTGGAGTCTAGCCAGAACAAGATGATTGTGAAGGGCGGCAAAAGCAAGTTCACGCTGCAGACCATGGCGGCCGAGGATTTTCCGCTGGTGCAAGAGTCAGCCAACTTTGGACCGGCGTTCAGCGTGCCGCAAAAGGTATTAAAGGGTCTGCTGAGCCAAGTGGCTTTTGCCATGGCGGTGCATGACATTCGCTATTACTTGAATGGAATTTTGTTTGTGGCCGAAGGCAAGCAGCTCAGCCTGGTGGCCACAGACGGACACCGCTTGGCTTTTGCCAGCGCCACGCTGGATGTCGAAGTGCCCAAACAAGAGGTGATCCTGCCGCGCAAGACGGTGGTCGAGTTGCAGCGTTTGCTCAGCGACGCCGAGGGCGCCATTGAAATGCAATTTGCCAACAACCAAGCCAAGTTCTTGTTTGATGGTATGGAGTTCGTGACTAAGCTGGTCGAGGGCAAATTCCCAGATTACAACCGCGTCATCCCCAAGAACCACAAGAACAGCATCACGCTGGGCCGCGATGCCCTGCTGAAAACGCTGCAACGTACGGCGATTTTGACCAGCGACAAGTTCAAAGGTGTACGCCTGAACATCGACCCCGGCAGCCTCCGAGTGGCCTCCAACAATGCCGAGCAAGAAGAAGCGGTGGATGAGTTGGATATCGACTACGGCGGCGACAGTATCGAAATTGGTTTCAATGTGACGTACCTGATCGATGCCTTGGCCAATATGAGCCAGGACATGGTGAAATTAGAGCTTTCGGACGGCAATAGTTCAGCCCTGTTCACCATACCGGACAACGCCACGTTCAAATACGTGGTGATGCCGATGCGAATTTGATGCTATTCATTTTATAGCTGCCCGCGCAATCAAACCCCCGGCCTCCGGGGGTTTGGTCATTGAAGAATCGTTAAATATTGTGGGATAGACCAGCGCGTAGCGATGCTCTGTCCTCAACGGATTAGTTAACTGAGTGAGAGAAGTGAGCCATGACCGAAGCAAATAAAGCCCCTGTACCTGCCGAAAACGGAACCGAGTCGGTGAACATCGGAGAGAGCGGCGCGGACAGCTCCAACTTCCAGCCCACCATCGACACCAACCAAGCCGGAGCCACAGAGGCCTACGGTGAAGGTTCGATCCAGATTCTTGAAGGCTTGGAAGCCGTGCGCAAGCGCCCCGGCATGTACATCGGCGACACGTCCGACGGCACGGGGCTGCACCACCTGGTGTTTGAGGTGGTCGACAACTCCATCGACGAATCTTTGGCGGGTCATTGCGATGACATCCTGGTCACCATCCACTCCGACAACTCCATCAGCGTCGTCGACAACGGACGCGGTATCCCCACCGGTGTGAAGATGGACGACAAGCACGAGCCCAAGCGCTCGGCCGCCGAGATTGCGCTAACCGAGTTGCACGCGGGCGGCAAGTTCAACCAGAACAGCTACAAGGTGTCTGGTGGCTTGCATGGCGTGGGCGTGTCTTGCGTGAACGCGCTGTCCAAAATGCTACGACTGACGATCCGCCGCGACGGCAAAGTGCACGTGATGGAATTCAGCCGAGGCTTTGTACAAAACCGTATTCTCGAGACCGTGAACGGCGTTGAAGTGTCGCCCATGAAGGTGATTGGCGAGACTGAAAAACGCGGTACTGAAGTGCACTTTTTGCCCGACCTGGAAATCTTCCAGACCAATAACGACTTTCATTACGAGATTTTGAGCAAGCGCCTGCGCGAACTTAGTTTCTTGAACAACGGCGTGCGTATCCGCCTCAAGGACGAGCGCAGCGGCAAGGAAGACGACTTCTCGGGTGCCGGTGGCGTCAAAGGCTTTGTCAACTTCATCAACAAAGGCAAGACGGTGTTGAACCCCAACATTTTCCACGCCATGGGTGACCGCCAAAGCGACCAGCAAACCAACATCGGCGTGGAAGTGGCCATGCAGTGGAACAGCGGCTACAACGAGCAAGTGCTGTGCTTCACCAACAACATTCCCCAGCGCGACGGTGGTACCCACCTGACCGGCTTGCGCGCCGCGATGACCCGCGTCATCAACAAGTACATTGACGACTCCGAAATCGCCAAGAAAGCCAAAGTGGAAGTGACCGGTGATGACATGCGCGAAGGCCTATGCTGCGTGTTGTCGGTCAAAGTGCCTGAGCCCAAGTTCAGCAGCCAGACCAAGGACAAACTGGTCAGCTCTGAAGTGCGCGGCCCGGTGGAAGACATCGTCAGCAAGCTGCTGTTTGATTACCTGCAAGAGCGCCCTGCTGACGCAAAAATCATTGTCGGCAAAATCATTGAAGCCGCACGCGCGCGCGAAGCGGCACGCAAGGCACGCGACATGACGCGCCGCAAGGGCGTACTGGACGGCATGGGCCTGCCCGGCAAGCTGGCCGACTGTCAAGAAAAAGACCCGGCCATGTGCGAGATTTACATCGTCGAGGGTGACTCCGCCGGTGGCTCTGCCAAGCAAGGCCGCGACCGTAAATTTCAAGCCATCCTGCCCTTGCGCGGCAAGATTTTGAACGTGGAAAAAGCGCGCTACGAGAAGCTGCTGACTAGCAACGAAATCTTGACACTGATCACCGCCCTCGGGACTGGCATCGGCAAGGCCGGCGGCACCACCGGCAATGACGACTTCAATGTCGCCAAGCTGCGCTACCACCGCATCATCATCATGACCGACGCCGACGTGGACGGTGCCCACATCCGCACCCTGCTGCTGACCTTCTTTTACCGCCAGATGCCCGAGCTAGTGGAGCGCGGCCACATCTACATCGCGCAGCCACCGCTGTACAAGGTCAAGGCCGGCAAGGAAGAGCTGTACCTGCAGGGCGCGGGTGATTTGGACAACTTCTTGCTGCGTATCGCGCTGGTCAATGCATCCGTATTTACAGGTGGCCCCAACGGCACCACCATTGCGGGCGACACATTGACCGAGCTGGCGCGCAAGCACCAGATCGCCCAAGCCGTGATTGCTCGATTGAAGAATTTCATGGATGCCGAGGCTTTGCGCAGCGTGGCCGATGGTGTGGCATTGAACCTAGACACCGTGGCCGATGCGGAAGTGTCCGCGGCCGCGCTCCAGGCCCGCTTGCCCGATGCCGAAGTAGCCGGCGAATTTGACGTCCGCTCCGACAAACCCATACTGCGCATCAGCCGCCGCCACCACGGCAACGTCAAGAGCAGCGTATTGACGCAAGACTTTGTGCACGGCGCCGATTACGCGGCACTGGCCGAAGCCGCCAACACCTTCAAGGGCTTGTTGTCCGAGGGCGCCCGCGTGATGCGCGGTGAGGGCGAGCGCCAGAAGGAAGAAAAGGTCAACGACTTCCGCGAAGCCATGGCCTGGTTGATCACGCAAGCCGAAAACAGCACCAGCCGCCAGCGCTACAAGGGATTGGGCGAAATGAACCCCTCGCAATTGTGGGAAACCACCATGGACCCTACGGTGCGCCGCCTGTTGAAGGTGCAGATTGATGACGCGATCGAAGCGGACCGCGTGTTCACGATGCTGATGGGGGACGAAGTGGAGCCGCGTCGCGAGTTTATTGAAGCCAACGCCCTGCGCGCTGGAAATATTGACATCTGATTTTTGTAGTTCGTATGACCCGCACAACCGAATACTCTCCGCCCAAAGTCTGGACCTGGGACCAGGAGAATGGCGGCAAATTTGCCAGCATTAACCGACCCATTGCAGGTGCCACGCACAACAAAGACTTGCCCAAAGGACGCCACCCACTGCAGCTTTATTCACTGGCTACGCCCAATGGCGTGAAAGTGACTGTGCTGCTTGAAGAATTGCTGGAACTGGGCCACAGCGGCGCTGAGTACGACGCCTGGCTTATCCGCATCAATGATGGTGACCAATTCAGCAGTGGATTTGTCGGGGCCAACCCCAATTCAAAAATCCCGGCGCTTGTGGACCACAGCGGTGATAGCCCCGTGCGCGTGTTTGAGTCTGGCGCCATATTGCAATATCTGGCGGAAAAGTTTGGCGCCTTTATGCCCGAGCGTGGCGCGGCGCGCGCTGAGTGCTTGTCGTGGCTGTTTTGGCAGATGGGCAGCGCGCCCTTCCTGGGCGGTGGATTTGGACACTTTTATGCCTATGCGCCGGCAAAGTTTGAGTACCCCATCAACCGCTACGCCATGGAAGTAAAGCGCCAGCTTGACGTGTTGGACCGGCATCTGTCGGGGCACCGCTTCTTGGCAGGCGACGACTACAGCGTGGCGGACATGGCAGTGTGGCCGTGGTACGGCACGCTGGTGAAGGGCCAACTCTATGAGGCTGGTGAGTTTCTCAGCGTGCATGAATACAAAAACGTGCTGCGGTGGACCGACGAGATCGCGCTGCGCCCCGCAGTGCAGCGGGGGCGCAAGGTGAACCGTACTTGGGGTGAGCCGTCCAGCCAATTGCATGAGCGCCACGAGGCCAGCGACTTTGACACGAAGACCCAAGACAAAGTGGGCCCAGCCACTGCCTAGGCAAAGCGTTCCCAACGCGAGGAGTAAACAGCATGGAATTGAATGCCGACTACGACCAACGGGTTGTTTTGAATCACCATGATCTGGCGTGGGTCGGGAGCCCGCAAGCGGGCGTTCAGCGCCGCATGTTGGACCGTATCGGGGATGAAGTTGCCAAAGCAACATCGGTTGTGCGTTACGAACCTGGCGCGCAATTCGACACGCATCTGCATGAATTCGGCGAAGAGATATTGGTACTCGAAGGCATCTTCAGCGACGAGAGCGGTGACTACCCTGCGGGCACCTACCTGATGAACCCACCCGGCTCGTCCCATACACCGCGCAGCGACTCAGGCTGCCTTCTTTTTGTGAAGCTGAGGCATCTTGGCGCAGATCAGCAGCACCAGGAGATTGTCAACACGCGCTCCGCGCAATGGCACCAAGGCATGGTGCCAGGCCTCACCGTCATGCCCTTGATGCAGCAAGGTGCCGGGTCTACGTTGGTGCGATGGGCACCGGGCACGTATTTCAACCCCCACCGGCATTTTGGTGGTGAGGAGATTTTTGTCGTAGAGGGTGTGTTTGAAGATGAACACGGACGCTACCCGGCAGGCTCATGGATCCGAAGCCCCCACTTGAGCATGCACAAGCCGTTCAGTAAAGAGGGCTGCACCATCTTCGTCAAAACCGGGCACTTGTTGGGCCACCCGCCCCATTGAACAGGCCTGCGCGGCGTGATGGTCATGCGCGAATTTCTAACAGGGAGACCAATGTGTACAAACTGATTGCCTTCGACGCCTATGGAACGCTGTTTGATGTGTATTCCATGGGCAAGTTGGCCGAAGAACTGTTCCCAGGCCATGGGGATGCCTTTTCAGTCATGTGGCGTGATCGCCAGATTGAGTACACGCGCTTGGTGACTCTGAGTGATCCCAACCCAGCCGGTAGCAAGTACTACCTGCCGTTTTGGGAACTGACGATTCGTGCCTTGCACTACGTCTGCAAACGCATGCATTTGGAGCTAACGCCGTCACACGAAAAACGGTTGATGGATCAATACGCCAAACTCACGGCCTTTAGCGACAGCCTACCCGTACTCAAAGGCCTCAAAGAGCGCGGCATCTTGACCGCCATCCTCTCCAACGGCAGCCGAGAGATGCTCGGAACCGTCGTTGACAGCAACGGCTTGCGGCCCTATCTGGATCAGGTTGTCACGGTCGAGAACGTCAAGCTCTTTAAAACCGCACCGCAAAGCTACCAGCTTTTACTGGACGCATTCGCTGTCAAAAAGCAGGAGGTTCTGTTTGTGTCCAGCAACGCCTGGGATGCGGTGGGCGCCTCTTGGTTTGGTTTGGACGTGCTGTGGGTCAATCGCCAAGGCCTGCCTTTTGAAGAAATTGGCAACGCGCCGACATTTGAAGCCACGTCGCTCTCCAAGGTTTTGGAGATTATTTCAACGTAGGTTCGTGGGCTGCGGCTACGCAGTTCCGTGGCCCTGCTTTTGCACATGCACAAGCAGGCCGTCGCAGGCGTCTTCAACCAGATCGAGCACCTGCTCAAACCCAGCGTCTCCACCGTAATACGGATCAGGCACCACCGGGCTATCGTGCTGCAGACAAAACTCGGTTAGACGCCGCACCTTGCCTTGGTGCTCGGGCGGACACAGGTCTTGAACCAGCGCCAGATTGTCCCAGTCCATGGCGAGGATCAAATCGAAGTGTTCAAAGTCCGCGTTATGAATCTGGCGGGCACGCAGGTGGGACAGGTCGTAGCCCCGGCGCGCGGCGTGCTTTTGCGATCGCGCGTCGGGCGGGCTGCCGGGGTGGTAGTTGTGGGTGCCTGCGGAATCAACCTGTACATGGTTGTGCAGGCCAAGCGGCTTTAGCTTGGCGCGAAACACGCCGTCGGCCGTAGGGCTGCGGCAGATGTTGCCCATGCAGACGAAGAGGATGGCGTAGTTTTTCATGGCTTGCATGAGCTTAAACCAGTCCGGTCGCGCAACGCGCGTTGGCGCCTCCACACACAGCACCCTTGCCGTCCAGCCCGCCAATCCGTCTTTTTCATCCGTTTTGGCTCCGAATTTTGATCATTTAGGCCTCTGCCCGGCGAATTTATTGATGTATGCGCTATATATTTCATAGCGTCGTGGTTTACTGACATTCACACTTCGGATGCAGCCCCGCCGCTTCACGGGACAATAATCGGTGGGATGCACACACCACCGCGCCCCACCCGATTGGCGCGCCACCGCGCCACACTGATCAGCCTCAGCGTGTTCGCGCTGGCCGCCTGCACCACCGCGCTACCCCGGGCCACGCCCACCACGCCCCTCGCCACACCGACTGACACGCCCAACCCTGCAACGCTGGCCCCGCTGGCCGCAACCACCGCCGCTGATACGGACCCAACCCAAAAATTTGCGCGCTGGGTGCGTGAATTTCGCGCAGACGCGCGGGCAGCGGGCATCGGCCCGGCCACCCTGGCGTTGGCATTGGACGACGTGCATTTCTTGCCACAGGTCATTGCGTCAGACGGCGCGCAGCCCGAGTTCTCGCGGCCCATTTGGGACTATCTGGATGGAGCTATGTCCAAGCCACGCATTGCGCGCGGCCTAGAAAAACTGGAGCAACTGCGCACGGACACCGCCCCCATCGCCGCGCAATACGGGGTACCCCTGGAGATTCTTGTGGCGATCTGGGGCATGGAAAGTAGCTACGGCAGCTTTGCGGGCAATATCTCCACCATCGATGCTTTGGCGAGCTTGGGCTTTGAGGGGCGGCGTGAAACTTGGGCGCGTGGGCAGTTACTCGCCGCGCTAAAGATTCTGCAAAACGGCGACATCGACCGCGCCCGGATGTTGGGCTCTTGGGCGGGTGCGATGGGACAAACCCAGTTTTTGCCGACCAACTATCTGGCCTATGCCGTGGATGCCGATGGCGATGGGCACCGCGATATTTGGGGCAGCGTTGCCGATGTGATGGCATCCACAGCCAACTTTGTCGCCAAGTCCGGCTGGCAAGCCGGCCAGGTCTGGGGCACCGAGGTGGTGTTGCCCCTGGGCTTTGACTATGCCCAGGCCGATATGGGCGTTCGCAAAACCAGCCACGCGTGGGCAGACGCTGGGGTCAAAGCGATGGACTCTGCCCCGCTGCCGAGCTTGTCAGACAGTTCAATTCTGCTGCCCGCCGGTGCACGCGGCCCAGCATTTTTGGTGGGGCCTAACTTCCGTACCATCCTGCGCTACAACAACGCGACCCACTACGCACTGGCCGTGTGTTTGCTGGCACAGCGCTTTGCCAACGGGCCCGCTGTAATGGCGCCATGGCCACGCGATGTGCTGCCGCTGTCGCGCAGCCAAATTCAGGCGCTGCAGTCCGCCTTGAATGCGCGTGGCTTTGACACTGGTGTGCCTGACGGCCTGCTAGGGTCGGCCACGCGCAGTGGGTTACGCAAATACCAGCAAAGTGTGGGCTTGCCGGCCGATGGCTACCCCACGCTGGAGATTTTGCAAGCCCTGTAACCCGTGGGCAACGCACTGCCGCCAAACTGAGTAGCGCCTCGGGCTCTGTGCAGTTGTTTATGTGCACTCGTAGACCAAAATTGCCGCCGCCAAATCTTCCAGGGCAGTCCCTACCGACTTGAAGACGGTACGCTCCAGGACCGATTGGCGCCCGGGCACGGTGCCACGGCACAGGTCCGCCAGGCTGCCTTGCACACTCGCGGTGCTGATCACTCCGCGCGACAGGGGCCCCAGCAGGTCGCCGCTTTTTTGCATGGCTTCGGGGGTATCCACATACAGGCGGGCCTGCGCGAAGCAGGCATCATCGGCCTCGCGCATGTACGCGGTGAAACTGCCAATCAAATCCAGGTGGCTGCCGGGGCTCAACCAGGCTCCCTCGATCAGCGGCACGGTCGCCAGCGTAGCGCAGCTAATGATGTCGGCACGCGCCACGGCGCTGGCCAAATCGGGAGCCCCTACTGCGTGGATGTGCTGGGCGTTTAGCGCGTTGACCAAGGCCGCTGCCTGGGCGGCTTTACGCGCCCAGACTTCAACTGTTTCCACCGGCAATACCTGTCGGTAAGCCTGCGGCAACGCGACCCGCGCCCACCACCAAGAGGCGCTTGGCATCGGGCCGGGCCAGCTTGGATGCCGCCAGGGCCGATGCCGCCGCAGTTCTGCGCGCGGTGATTTCATCACCGTCGATCTGGGCCAACGGCTGACCCGTGCGCGCGTCGTACAGCATGTAGCTGGAAAACAGGCCGGGCAAGCCCTGCGCGCTGTTCTGGGGAAAGATGTTGACTGTCTTGACGCCTAAGTAGCGGTCTTGCTGCCAGGCCGGCATGATCAAGATGGTGCCGTGACCGCCGTCTGTGTTGACCACGGTGTGGCTATGCCGTTGCGGCACCTCGCAGCCCTGGACAAACATGCGCTGCAAGGCGTCAATCAAACGGTCAAACGGCAAGGCTTGCCGCGTTTGCAGGGCGCTGAAGATCTTCATGGTAAGCGAGCATAGTGGCACGCGCGCTGCGTGCCAATAGGGCGCGCTTTACGATGCGACTTCTTTTTTCGGATATCTTCGGCCGATGGCAAGCAAGAAACAATCCTCAAAACCGCCCATTGCGGCGCCCACCACCGGCTCCAAAGTGACCCTCGGCATGGTTGCTGCCGCATGCGGTGTGTCGCCCAGCACGGTGTCACGCATTTTGAACGGCACGGCCGTGGTGAGTCCCGACAAGCGCGAGGCGGTGGACAAAGCGATTGCTGAGTTGGGCTTTGTTCCCAACCCCATCGCCCGGGGCTTGGCGGGCGGACGCACGTTGAGCGTGGGGGTAGTCACCCAGGCTATCGACAGCCCGTTTTATGGCGTGGCGCTGCGCGGTATAGAGGATGAGCTCAGCACCGCGGGCTATAGCCCTCTGTTTGTCAGCGGCCATTGGAACGAGGCCGAAGAGGCCCGCTGCATCGATGTGCTGCGCTCTCGCCGGGTGGACGGCATTATTGTGCTGACCGGCCGTCTGAGCGACGATGCGCTGCGCGACTTAGCGCAACACATGCCAGTGGTCGTTACGGGCCGGATCATGCAAGCGCCCGGGCTTTACACCCTGGACTTCAACAGCTTTGAAGGGGCGCGATTGGCGACCCACCATTTACTTGCGCTGGGCCATAAAGACATTGCCTTTATCTCGGGCCCCCAGGTACATCCCGATGCCATGGAGCGGTTACGCGGTTACAAGTCCGCGTTGGCCGCGGCAGGTATCAAGTTCAAACCCGCCCTCGTTTTGCCTGGCACTTACCAGGAAGAAAGTGGCCGCATGGCCGTTGAGCGCTTGTTAGACAGCCGACTGAAATTCACCGCCATCTTTGCAGCCAACGACCAAATGGCGTTTGGTGCGGCGCTAGCGCTGCACCACCGCGGACTGCATGTGCCGCATGACGTGTCGTTGGTGGGCTTTGACGACCTGGCGATTGCCAGCCATTCGATACCACCCCTGACCACCATCCACCAAGCCTCCCATGAACTGGGGCGCTTGGCAGCTATCTCTTTGCTGCAACTGCTGGCGGGCCAAACCCCCACCGCCAAATTGCCCGAGCCCCGGCTCATTGCCCGCGCGTCCACCCGCGCCTTGACTGCATCCACCGCCGCCTAAGCTCGGGTCCGCAAAAGGGTGGGTTTTCAGCCGAACACGCCCACCTAGTAGATACCCTTGGTTGACATTGAGAATGGGCACTGATACATTCTGAAAGCGCTTTCATAATGAGCGCGCCAGAATATTCATACGGCCACAGTGGCCTTCAAAATTAGGCTTAACGCGCACTCCAACGACACGCCCATGAAACTGTTTCGCCTGTCACCCCGCTGGACACCCTTCGTGCTGCTGAGCCCGTTTGTGATCCTGTTTCTCGTGTTCGGGGTGTTCCCGCTCGGGTTTTCGATGGTCTTGGCGTTTCAAAGCTGGGAGCCCACCAGCGGCCTGGATGCCATGCGTTTTGTGGGCCTGGATAACTTTGCCTTTGCGCTGCGCGATGAATGGTTTTGGAAGTCGCTGAAGAACACCGCCTGGCTGGCGCTGGTGTCCGGGGTGCCGCAGCACGTGGTGGCCATTCCACTGGCCTACTTCATCCATTCATCGTTCCGGCGCATACGCAATGGGGTGGTTGGGGCTTACTTCATGCCCTACATCACCTCGTCGGTGGCGATCGCGATTTTGTTCAGCTCGCTGTTTTCTACCGACTTTGGCCTGATCAACGTAGCGCTGCAAATGTTGCACCACACGCCGGTGATTGGTTGGTTTTTTCCCGCTGCCCCCATCGATTGGCTGAACCAGCCCGACAACATCAAACCTGCCATCGCGCTGATCGTCTTCTGGCGCTATGTGGGCTTTAACCTGGTGCTCTACCTGGCCGCGTTGCAAACCATACCGCCGGATATTTACGAAGCCGCCACCATGGACGGCGCGGGGCGCTTTCAGAAGTTTTGGTACATCACGCTGCCCAGCCTCAAACCCATGATGTTCTTTGGTGTGACCTTGAGCGTCATCGGCGGCTTGCAATTGTTTGAGGAGCCTTTCATCTTGACCGGCGGTAAGGGCGGCTCGGACCAGGCCGGTATGACGACCGCGGTGTACTTGTACCGCATGGCCTTTGACTTCAATGACTTTGGCGCTGCCAGCGCCATGTCGTGGTTGCTGTTTGTGGTGGTGGCGGTGCTGACCTGGGTGACCAACCGCGCCTTCCGCCAGCGTGGCCAATGATCACTACACACCCTCTATGAAAACTGAACGCTTGGCCCCCTGGGCTGCTTACTGTGTGGTGGGTATCGGCATGCTGTTCATGCTGGCACCTTTCTATTTCATGTTCGTATTTGCCACGCAGTCGCGCACCGAAATTTTCAGCCTGCCGCCGCCCCTGTTTTTTGGCAATGACTTTTTCAACAACCTGACCATCCTGACCCAGAAGATTCCGTTCTGGCGCAACTTGGGTTGGAGTGTGTATGTGGCGCTGGCGTCCACGGCGCTGACGCTACTGTTCTGCTCCATGGGGGGTTATGCCTTTGCCATGTTCGACTTCCGCTTCAAGAACGCCTTCTTTGGCCTGGTCATGGGCACCATGTTGTTGCCGTCTTTCATGAACATGATTCCTACTTTCATGATCATGGATATCTTGGGCTGGATTGACCAACCGCGGGCGCTCTACATCCCCGGTGCGGCCAGCGCATTTGGCATCTTTTTGATGCGCCAGTTTGTGAGCTCCTCGATTCCCCGCGAATTGGTAGAGGCCGCACGCATGGACGGTTGTAGCGAGCTGGGCATTTACTGGCGCATTGTGTTGCCGCTGCTCAAGCCGGCACTGGGCACGCTGGGGTTGATCACCTTCATAGCATCGTGGAACAACTTCATCGGGCCACTGATCGTCATGCGCTCGCCCGACATGTACACCTTGCCACTGGCGCTGCGCAGTCTGCAAAGCCCTGTGGATACCGAGTGGGGCGCGCTGATGGCGGGCTCGGCGATTGCCACGCTGCCGCTCATCGTGCTCTTTGTGATTTCCTCCAAGCAACTTATCTCGGGCTTGACCGTAGGCGCGGTGAAGTAAGCCCCGCCTCAGCACGCCACGCCTTATTACTCTTTCAGAATCCATGACCACGATCGTGACTCCCGTTATCAAATCCCAATTTCCCCACGACTTTGTGTGGGGTGTTGCCACCAGCGCATTTCAAATTGAAGGTGCCGCCTTGCACGATGGCAAAGGCCCCTCCATCTGGGACAGCTTTTGCCGCCAACCTGGCACCATTGCCGATAACAGCAATGGCGACATAGCGTGCGAGCATTACGCGCGCTGGGCCTCCGACTTGGACATGATTGCCGACCTGGGTGTGGACGCTTACCGCTTCTCGATTTCCTGGCCCCGGGTACG
Source organism: Rhodoferax sp. (assembly GCA_046595515.1). Taxonomy (GTDB): domain Bacteria; phylum Pseudomonadota; class Gammaproteobacteria; order Burkholderiales; family Burkholderiaceae_C; genus Allorhodoferax. The sequence continues at coordinate 85,473 of JBKJOV010000021.1, forward strand.
CCCCACAGGTGCAGGTGCCTGGAACGAGAAGGGTCTAGATTTTTACGAGCGCTTGGTCGATCGTTTGGTCGAGCGCGGCATTAAGCCTTATCTGACTCTGAACCACTGGGATCTGCCGGACGCGCTGCAAGCCCAGGGCGGCTGGGCGCACCGCGACACCGTGCACCGCTTTGTGGAATACGCCCAAGGCATTCAGGCCCGCATGGGTGACCGCTTAGCCTCAATAGCCACGCACAACGAACCCTGGGTGATGGCCGTGCTGGGGCATGAGTCGGGCGTGTTTGCGCCAGGTATCAAAAGCCGCGCTACAGCGGCGCAGGTATCCCACCATTTGCTGCTCAGCCACGGCTTGGCGGTACAGGCTTTGCGCGCACAGGGCAGCCAGGCAAGCCTGGGCATTGTGCTCAACCTGTCACCCATGTTTCCGGCCACCAACAGTGATGCTGACAAGGCGAAAACTGAACTGGAAGACGGTAAGCTATTGCGCTGGTACATGGACCCTTTGTTCAAAGCCAGCTACCCCCAAGATGTGCTGGACCACCTGGGTGCCGACGTGCCCAAGATGGAAGTGGGTGACCTAGAAAACATCGCCGTGCCGATGGACTTTTTGGGGGTCAACTACTACTCTCGTTCGGTCATCAGCGCGGACCAATCCTGGAAAGCTGGCTCTACGGGCCTGCCACTGACCGACATGAGTTGGGAGGTGTACCCCGAAGGCCTGACTGAACTGTTAGTACGCATGCACCAAGACTATCCCGTGCCGCCTTTGTACGTCACCGAGAACGGCGGCGCCTTCAAAGACGTGATGCAAGACGGGCGCGTGCATGACCAAGACCGCACCAGCTACATCCAACGCCATATTGGCGCTGTGGCCGAGGCCATGCGCCAGGGCGTGCGCATGAAGGGCTATATGGTGTGGAGTTTGATGGACAACTTTGAATGGGCCTCTGGCTACGAAAAGCGCTTCGGCATTGTGCATGTGGACTATGCCACCCAGGCCCGCACCCTGAAGGACAGTGCACGCTGGTACCGAGATTTTTTGGGCCAAGCCCACGCGTCGCACGCCACACATGCAGCCACCACGCAACTTGCCTAAGGGGATACGAACATGGGCCAGGTTTCTCTGCGGGCCATCCGCAAAAGCTACGACAAAATTGAAGTCATCCGGGGTATTGACCTGGATGTTGTCGCGGGCGAATTTCTCGTGTTTGTAGGCCCATCGGGCTGCGGCAAGTCCACCACCCTGCGCATGATTGCGGGGCTGGAGACGATTACCAGTGGTGATTTACTGATTGATGGCACACGCGCCAACGACATGCGCCCGGCCGACCGAGGTGCCGCCATGGTGTTTCAGAGCTATGCACTTTATCCGCACATGACGGTAGCCGAGAACATGGGCTTTGCGCTCAAGATGGCGGGCGTCTCCAAGGCCGAGCGCAACGCGCAGGTAGGCCGTACCGCAGACATTTTGCGCATCACCGACTTGCTGGGCCGCTACCCGAAAGAGCTCTCTGGCGGGCAGCGCCAGCGGGTGGCGATTGGCCGCGCTATTGTGCGCAAGCCCAAGGTTTTTCTATTCGACGAGCCTTTGTCTAACCTGGACGCCGCCCTGCGCGTGAATATGCGAATCGAGTTGTCGCGCCTGCACAAAGAGCTGCGTACCACCATGATTTATGTGACCCACGACCAAGTGGAAGCCATGACGATGGGCGATCGCATTGCTGTGTTCAATCAGGGCAAGATCGAGCAGATTGGCGGGCCGATGGACCTGTACAACCGGCCCGCGAACGAGTTTGTGGCAGGCTTTATCGGCTCACCGCGCATCAACTTCATTGACCGGCCAGAAGCTGGTACAGCGCCCACACCGCATGTAGAACTTTGGCAGAATTTGACCCAGCATACGCACCCCGATGCCCGGCGCGTGGGCATACGCCCAGAGCACGTGGGCGTGGGCTCACCCGAACAAGGTGTGCAGGCTACGGTAGAGCTGGTTGAGCAACTTGGCGACTCGGCCATGGTGCACTTGCGGATTGAGGGAATTGCTGCGCTGCTGATCGCCAAGATTGCAGGCCACGAGGGCAGCCTGGTCGCGGGCCAGGCGGTGGGGCTAATGACTGTTATATCACCCAAAACTCTGGCCTTCGATAGTCAAGGCCTTTTGCTGACCGCCCCTTAATTTCTGGTTGTCCTGACTCCTTAGCGCCTAGAGTTCTCCAGCCATGACCCAAGCCTCGGCATATACCTCTGCTCGCCCTTTTTTAACTGCCAAAGACAAGGCGCCACATCTCGCGCCTCAACCGACTTTAGCGCTGGATAACAGCACCCACGCGCCGCAAGATCTGCCCCACGTACTGGTCAATCCAAGTCGCAAATTCCAAGACCTGCTGGGCTTTGGTGCCGCGTTCACCGAGGCAGCCGCCGTCACTTGGAAGGCCTTGCCCACAGCGCAAGCAGACCAAGTTTTGCAAGACTACTTTCACCCCACCCTGGGCCACGGCTACAGCCTGTGCCGGGTGCACATGAATAGCTGCGACTTTGCGCTGGGCAACTATGCCCACGCCGATGTGGCGGGAGATGTAGACCTGAAGCACTTCAGCATTGACCGGGACCGCGAGTCGCTGTTGCCGTTTATCAAAGCGGCGCAAAAAGTATCCGCAAGACCGCTGCAATTGTTAGTGTCGCCCTGGAGCCCACCGGCCTGGATGAAGACCAACGGCGAGATGAACCACGGCGGCAAGCTGCTTGCGCACTACGCCCCGGTGTGGGCGCAGTGTTTTGTGCGATTCATCCTGGAATACGCGGCCGAGGGCGTGCCGGTGTGGGGCGTGTCCGTGCAAAACGAGCCCATGGCCATCCAGCGCTGGGACTCGTGTATTTACACCGCCGAAGAAGAGCGCGATTTTGTACGCGACCACCTTGGGCCCGCACTGGCTAACGCCGGTCTGGGGCACATCAATATCGTGATTTGGGACCACAACCGTGACCTGATGGTCGAGCGCGCCAGCGTGGTGTATTCCGACCCTGAGGCCGCCCAGTACGTGTGGGGCTGCGGCTTTCATTGGTATGGTGAAGACCACTTTGACCATGTGCAACTGGTGCATGACGCTTGGCCCGACAAGGCTCTGCTGTTTACCGAAGGCTGCCAAGAGGGTGGCCCGCACTTGGGTTCGTGGGCTTTGGGTGAACGCTATGCGCGCTCCATGATCAACGACCTGAACCGCTGGACCACGGGGTGGATCGACTGGAACCTGCTGCTGGACGAAACCGGCGGCCCCAACCATGTGGGTAACCTCTGCAGTGCACCGATTTTGGCGGACCGCGCCACGGGTACTTTGCTGCACCAAAGCTCATTTGCTTACATCGGCCATTTCAGCCGATTCATACAACCTGGCGCACACCGCGTGCTGTGCGCTGCCAGCCGCCAAGACCTGGAAACCACCGCCTTTGTGAACCCGGATGGCAGTATTGCCGTAGTGGTAATGAACCGCACCGAGGAGGCCATTACATTCACGCTGTGGGTACAAGAAGCGCACTGCGCTGCGGAGATGCCCGCGCGGGCTATTGCAACTTTTGTAGTGGGGTGGGTGGGCTAAGTGGGCTAAGTGGGCTAAGCGGCAGTGTCTTCGCGCGCTCCGCGTCGACACGCTTCGCTTTCACACGCTCTGCGTTGACACGCTTCGCTTTCACATATTGCATGATGCGAACAAAGGTGTCCGTCCAGTAAATCGTGCGGTGGGTGGCCAGGTAATCCAGCAGCGCCTCATGGGCCTCACGCGACACGGCCAGATAGTCTCCACCCACGCCATGGAAGGTGATGTTGACCATGGTGCCCGCTGCCGCCGCGCGCTGCACCAGGGCAATAAGCTGACGGCCACTGATGTCAGACGCCACCTCAACGCCTACGGCATAGGGGTCGAGCGCATTCATATTCGCCACTACGCCCCCAAACGCCGATTTCATGGCGACAAAGTCGCCCTGAAGCTCCGCAAGATAAGGCTTGCCCGATGCGTTCAAGTCCCCACAGGGTGCCGCAAAAGTGCGCTCGATTTTACCGTCAATGGCTTGCAGCAAAGTATTGCCCACACGGATTTGCGCCACGAGCTGCGCCACGCGCGTGGTGTCCAGATCGTTATCGGCACTCACCCAGTTGCGGTCCGGCGCAGAGCGCGCGCATTGGTGAAAGAGGGTGTGGTTGCCCAGCTCATGGCCTTGGGCGGCCACCTTTCGCCAAGCGGGCAGACGCTTGCGCACCGTGTCACTGCCCAAGGTGAGATAGAACGTGGCCTTTAAGCCATGCTGGTTCAAGGCGGGCACGGCAATGTCCAATTGCGAATCAAGCGCGTCGTCATACGCCAAACTAACCGCAGCGCGCGCTTGGTGCGGCCACGCCATCGGGGGTGACGGCCGTTGCGCAGCGGCGCCCACCGTCACAACCGCGGTGACTGCCGCCAACAGTACACGCTGGCCCCGAATCACTGGGGTTTTTGGTAGATGCGAACGTACTCCACGTCCATCTGCACTGGGAAGATGCTGTCATCGACCGCGCCGCCCAAATCGCCCCCAATCGCCACATTCAAGATCATAAATTGAGGCTTGTCAAAGGGCCACGCATCAACACCCGTGCCGGGGTTTTTGTACGTGAAGTGCACTTTTCCATCCACTGCGAAACTGATCTGTTGGGCGGTCCAATACATCTGGTAATTGTGAAACGTGTTGCAGGCATCGGCAATCGCTGCATCTGCACCTTTGCCGCTGCCCCCACTGCCCGCCGTAGTGTGCACCGTACTGAACATACGCTCCGGGCGGCTGCCCACCCACTCCATGATGTCCAGCTCTCCCCCGGCCGGCCAGTTGCCTTGGCTGCCCACCATCCAGATGGCAGGCCAAGTACCTTTGCCGCACGGCAGCTTGGCTCGGATATCAAAAAAGCCATAGGTCCAGTCCTGCTTGCCCACCGTCGCCAAGCGGGTAGATGAATACGCTTGTCCACCCCAATCCGCCTGGTCGGAACGCGCCTCTTTGCGGGCAGTGATGGTCAGCACACCATCGTGCACGCGGGCATTCTCCAAGCGCGGGCCGCTGTAGTACTGCTTCTCGTTGTTGTACCAGCCCAGCTTATTGCGACCGGTTTCGTGCACCCATTTGGCAGCATCCGGCAAGCCGGTGTTGGCAAACTCATCCGACCAGACCAGCATATGGTCCGCAGGCACAGCGATGGTAGTGGGCATTGTTGTCGTTGGTGGGGGCGTAACCGGTGCAGTGGTGACAGGCGTGCCGCCACCTGCACCACCACAAGCCGTCATGGTCAATAGTGCAAGCCAAATCGGTGAAGAAGAAAATCGTGGCATGGGTCGCTTTCAAAAAAGGTTAGGAGCGCAGTGGTCTATCGGTGGGCGCGCTGCTCTAGCAGACGCTGCGCATCGGCCAAAGCAGTACGGATTTCTTTACCGTTGAGCATTACTTTGTCCAACTCGGTATTGATCACTTCGTCGGCAAACGAGCTTTGCTTGTGCACCTGTACGGCGGTGATCTTGCGCGCGGTATCGCGCCACAAAATACGTGCTTTTTGTCCGCCTAAAAATGTCACCGGCTCCTCAAAGAAGGCTGCGGTGTGGGCGTCCAGCAGCGCTGGAAAAGCGTCGTATTGGGTAAATGCCTCGAGCTGGCGGTCACGGCTCAATGTCATGAATTGAATGAAATCCCAGGCCAATGCTTTATTGGCTGGATTTGAGCGGCGGGGAATGGAATAGAACGATCCGCCATAGGACACGGTCGAGCCTTCTGGCAGGGCGGCGGCACGCCACAAGCCCGCCGTTTTGGGAGCCACCCAGTTGCTGAGTTGCCCGACCATCCAGGCACCTGTAACTTCCGTAGCTACGGTGCCGCGCTTGAAACCTTCGGCCCATTCGTTGGACCACGCGGTGTTGCGGGCATCGAGCTTGTGGCTACGCGCCTCACGGGCCACCTCAAAAGCACGTACAAAACGATCCGAGGTGACTAGCACATTGGAGTCTTTGTCAAAGTACTGTCCCTCTCCTGGCTGGATACCGGTGCGTATCAAAATATCTTTGATGCTTTGCACAGTGCCAATCAAGTACGCCCCGGTTTTGGCTTTGATGCGTACTCCGGCGGCCACATAGCTGTCCCAAGAGCGGGTCAGGTCGTCTTCGCTCACGCCGGAACGCTCCAGGATATCTTTGCGGTACAGCAATGTACCGGGGCCAATATCGGTGGGCATTCCCACCACCGCCCCTTTGCTGTTGGTAGCCTGCTGGTAGGCAAAGGGGACCATGCGGTCAGCGAAGCGGCCAACTCCGAACGGCTCGGCGGACAAATTCTCGAGTCCGCCACCCTGGGAAAACCGACCCAGAAAACTAGCCTCTAACACCATCACGTCGGGTAAGTGCCCCGAAGTGGACAAGGCCGTGGTCATGGCAGTGTGGTGGTCTTGGTACTGGCGGGTCTGAATCTTGACCTCAACACCCGGGTGCAGCTTGCGCCAAAGGGGCACTGCAGCGCGGGCGATTTCATCCACGAGGGGGAACGCGGCTATGTTGAGCACAGCAGGGGCCTGGGCTCGCACGCCAGCAGCGGCTAGCGCGCCTGTGGCCAACACGGTGCGACGGTTCAAGCCCAATGGTTGATGGAGGGTCTGCATGTAATGGGGCTTACGGATGTTGCTTGCTGATGTTGCCTACTGTGGGCGTGGGCTTGGGGGTATGGGCGCGGGAGCAGCACAGCATTTAGCGATGTATTGCGCGTGTGTCGGCATGGCGATCACACATTTGGCAATCACCTGCTCGACGTTCTGCAAGTAGGCCAGTACATCCTCTTGCGAGCGCAGATTTGCCAGCGGGTGGTACCCCTTAGGAATAACGCCTTGACCGACCATGACTTGAAGCCAACTGACGTCAGAAAACAGATCGTATTTGTCGGGATAAATACGGCCATTGCTTTCGAACAACGCCATCTTGCGCTGCAGCGATTCAGGTACCTCCATCGTGCGGCAATAGTTCCAAAAGGGCGAGTCATCCCGCGCAGTGGCCTTGTAGTGCAGCACCAAAAAATCGCGCACCAGTTCATACTCCATCGCCGTCAAGCGGTTGTACTCTGCAACATCTGCATCCTCAAATCCGGTGTGTGGAAAGAAGTTGATGATGCGGGCCACCGCCGACTGGATCATCGCAATACTGGTCGACTCTAGCGGCTCCATAAATCCACTGGACAGACCTACCGCTACGCAATTGCGCCGCCAAAACTGCTTGCGTCGCCCCGTTAAAAAGCGGATGTGCCGCGGCTCCGCCAGCGGCTCGCCGTCTAAGTTACGCATCAAAATCTGAGTGGCGTCTTCTTGGTCCATGAAGCGGCTGCTGTACACATGGCCATTGCCAGTGCGGTGCTGGAGGGGAATGCGCCACTGCCAGCCTGCCGTGTGCGCGGTGGCGCGCGTCATGGGTAGCAACGGTGCCGTGGCGGCGCAGGGCACGGCCACCGCGCGATCACAGGGCAGCCATTGCGACCAGTCTTCGTACCCGGCTTGCAGGGTCTGCTCAATCAAGAGACCACGCATGCCGCTGCAATCGATGAAAAAATCACCGGCCATACGCTCGCCGTTCTCAAGGACGATTGCGTCAATAGAACCATCGGGCTCTCGCTGCTGCACGTGGGCAATTTTCCCTTCGGTCCGCTGAACGCCCAGGTTCTCTGAAAACCCGCGCAGAAATTTGGCATATAGCCCGGCGTCAAAGTGAAACGCATGGGCAATGTCGTGCAACGGTGATCCCGCCATGCTGGGCTGCGAGCGCAAAAATTTGCCTTGGCGCGGCGCTGCTGTATTGATGGAATAAGCCTCCAACGGACTTGCGCGATCCAACTGCTTCATACGCAGCCAGTAGTGGTGGAAGGGTAGTTCATCCGTTGCCTGCCCCATACGGCCAAAGCCATGGAAATAGCTTTGACCCAAGGCACCCCAGTTCACAAACTCAATACCTAGCTTGAACGATCCTTGGGTGGCGCGGATGAAATCATCTTCGTCGATGCCGAGCGCTTGGTTGAAGGAGTTGATGCCAGGAATGGTGGCCTCACCCACGCCGATGGTGCCGATCTCGTCCGACTCCACCAAGCGAATGGTGTAGTCGCGCCCGAGCACCTTGGACAAAGCTGCGGCCGTCATCCAGCCCGCGGTGCCACCACCGACGATCACAATATTTCGAACGGACGTAAAAGCCATATGCGTACTCTGTGGAAAAGAAATGGCCCAGTTGACACGTCAACCGGGCCACCGTCAACCCTGCCAGTTAGAACTTGTAGTTCAGCCCCACCAATGTTTGCCGGCCAAAGGAGTAGGTAAAGTTCGGGATGAGCTGCTTGGTGTCTGGCGTGTTGTCAGGTGCCACCGGCCCCGCAGTTTTGCTGTTGGTTGTGATCTGGTCGAGCGCATTGTTAATCTGGAACAGCAGCGAAAGGCCTTTGTAGGCGCCTTGCTCAAAGGCGTAACCAAACTGCAAATCGACAACTCGGTCAGCCTCTTGCTGTAGCGTGACAGACTTGAAATAGATATCGCGTGACGTAGCGCTGAAAGGTGCACGGTAGCGCTCGCTGACACGGGCTGAGAATCCTTGGTTCTCGTAGTAGAAGGTGACGCTAGCCGACGTGCCTGACAGACCGTTGAGCATGACTTGATCGCCCTTCGCGTCTTTTAAGTCACTGGTGAGTTTGGAGGCGCTCACCACCATGCCAAAGCCATCCAGCATCGGGTGCATTAGGCCGCCTTCCAGAGAAGCCGATAGCTCTAAGCCCGACAAACTTCCGCCATGACCATTGGTGGGCTTGGTAACAGGGCCGTATTGCAGTGGCGTTACACCTACGGGGGTGCTGGCAGGACGCGGCAAGAAAGAGTTGTCCCGTTCACTGACCTCATTAAAAATGTAGTTCTGCAGATTTTTGCGGAAAATTGCGGCGGATACGTAGCTGCGTTTGCCGAAGTATTTTTCCAGTGAAAAGTCGATGGCGGTCGCGCGCCAGGGTTCCACTTCCGGGTTGCCTGCGTAGGCCATATTCCATTGTCCCGCCAGTGGTGTGCCAGCCTGCGCATTGCTGATGCCTGGGGTGCTGGTTCCGGCGCGCATGTCAATGATGCTGGGTCGGGCCAATACCTTGGCAAGACCAAAGCGCGCAATCAGACTCGGCTGTAAATTCGCAGCAAGGTTGATGCTCGGCAAAAAGTCGGTGTAGCTGCTTGCGCCGCTGCGTTTGTACAGCAACGAAATATCAGGATGATCGCCATCGCCACGGTATTCCCAACCCTCCGAGGACTGATTGGCCTGTATCACCTGCAGCCCCATATTCCCACGAACAGGGACGCCCATCATGGTGGTGTCGAGATCGAGTTTTCCGAACACCGTGGTGATCTTTTCCTGAATCGCGGAGTCGTTGTCCACCTTGTTTCCGAATTGCCCTTGCTCAAGGGTCACTTGGCCAGAGGCAACTAACGCGGGAACATTGACGTTGAGAAGGGACGGAATGCCCGCCCATGACATGTCGAATGGTGTCCCCACGACGGAGGCAGGAATACCGCGAATGATGTCGCCGTTCGTGTCGCGTTTCATCAAAATGCGCTCTTCGTTGGCCGCGACTGACTTTTTGCGTTCCGTGTAATTCGCACCGCCCGTGAAGTGGCTGAACATGCCGCTGAGCTCGCGCTTGGCCGACAAGCGCAGTGACTTGATATCGTCCAGGCTCTCTGGGCTGCGAATAGAGCCGGCCCACAATGGATTTCCTGGGACAAAATTGACCGCGGCAGAGTCGCCAAAGGCCATGTTGGGTGCGTCGGACAGTAGATTTTTCTGGGCGGGCGTCCAGGTTTGTGGATCACCGTTGATGGGTATATTCCAGCTCCAAGTGCCGTTGAAAGACGACTTGTTGGCAAAGTTGTACGGCGCTGCGTAGGCCTCTGAACGCTTTTCGTTGCGCACATCGCGCGACAGGCTCAGGTCCACAACACCTTTCCATTTTTCGGACATCCGGAACTCTGTGTTCCATCCCAGCGCGGTGATCGAGTCATCGCGCACGTAGTCCGAACTGTTGCTGGTCACGGGCATATTGTTCACCGTGGCACTGGTGACGTAGGTGTTGCGGCCTTGTTGCGTAAGGCCGTAGTTCGTCATGGCGGGCTTAGGATCAAAGCCCCACGAATTCCACAAGAAAGTGGTCATCTGGCCCAATACTTCATGGGTTTTGAACTTGGAATAGTACAAGTCGACGGTGCTGTGCAAATCTGCGTTGGGCTTGAATTCAAAGACGCCCATCAACCCATCGCGCTCATTAGATTTGGTCGCGCTGGTGGCCTTCCAGACCATGGGAATCATGGCAAAAGGGGAGGGATTTGTTGCAGAAGGAAATTGCGACTTGGGAATACCCGAGAAGGGCAGACCCCAACTGAGCGTGTCATCCATGTCATCGAGTTCGGTGCGCTTGACTTGTGTAGCGGAATTCAGGCGCGCAAAGCCCAATGCAACGCCCACCGTATTGTTTGCAAATTGATCCACATACGAGACGCTGAAGCGTGTTCCCAGTGGGTTAGCCACACCGGGAACCAGATTGCCATTGGAATTGGTCTCGCCACGCAAATTGACGGCCATCTCCCGTCCACGGGTGTCGAGTGGACGCCGGGCGCGCAGATCGACGGTGCCCGAGAGCCCTTGGCCGATTAACGTGCCGTCGGGGGTTTTGTAAACCACTGCTGAGCCGATCAATTCAGACGGGAATTGGTCGTACTCGACCGCGCGGGAGTCGCTGGAACTCACCACCTCACGGCCATTGAGCAACGAACCCGAAAACTCCGGCGACAACCCCCGAATGGAGATGACATTCACCCGTCCGTCAGGGCCACGCTGCCCGGTAACGCCCGGCAGGCGGGACAACGCCTCCGCAATACTCGCATCGGGCAACTTACCCAAGTCTTCGGCCGATACCGCTTCCACAATCGAGTCTGATCCCCGCTTCAAAGCGACAGAATCCTCCAAGCTCTTGCGAATACCACTGATGACCTTTGTCTCCAGCGTGTTGGTGGCTGCCGCCTCCTGCGCATGCAGGCCGCTGGCCGACATCATGAGCAAGCTGCAGGCAACGGCGACCGGGCTGACGGTGAAATTGCGCCGATGCTGCATAGGCGGGCGCTGCTGGTTGGGTGATTGCATCTGGGTCTCCGGTGAATGGTTGGAGTGGTTGGGAATATAGTGCTTGCTCAGTTTATGAAAGCGCTTTCATGATCGTTGAAATCGGTTTCATATGTCAACCTAGGGCTAACCCTAGCCCCTCCGTAACTGCGCAAAAAAGCCCAGGGCGGTGCAGCGCATCTGCGCCACACCGCCCTGGGCTATCTAAAGGGTCTGCTGGGTGCGTCGGCCTTAATCCCCTGCCGCCACCCGCCCGATACCGTCCACCGTCTTGCTGACACGTGCAGGTTTGCCGTAATACGTCAAGGAACCGATGCCCTCAAGTTTTACCCGCAGTGACTCCGTAGCACGCACCTTGGCGGAGCCCACACCCTGCAAATTGACATCGACATGCTTGGCTTCGAGTTCACCCGCATTGACGGAGCCCACGCCCTCGGCCTTCAACACAAAGGTTTGGACCTTGCCGGTAGCCTTGAGCAATCCCACACCCTGGTAGTTCAGGCGAAAGCGCTCTGCACTGATGTTGTTGATTTCAGTCTTGCCCGCGCCTTCCATTTGAAACTGCGTGAGCTGCTCGACATTGATAGAGATATGCACGTCGTCGTCGCGACCTGAGCGATTGCGGTCGTGGGTCGAGACAATGAGCGCACCATCCACCACCTTGGTATCAATCCTGGCCAGCGCTGCATCACTGCCGGACAACACAAGCGCTTGCTTTTGCCCCACGTTTACCGACATTTTGTACGCGCCTTGGCTGCTAATGGATGTAAACGCAGTCACATCCCGGGTCTGGTCGGCGGCCCAGGCCGGCAGTGCGCTGAGCACTGAGCCCACAGTTACGACAACCAGGCTGGTACGGAAAAAAGTCTTAAGCATTGCTAACTCCAAGGTAGGGCAGGAAACCGAAGTGGCGAGTGTGGCCTAAGCCGTGCGGGCAGGACAACGCCGTTGCGACGGAACAGCAATTGCAGGGCACCAGCCGTCCGCCAGGCCGACGTGACGGATTTACGGGAGCCGCCAACAGCTCCGGACAGCGCACCCGCCAAAATTCATAGTCCAATCGTGCCGCGGCCCGGGTATTTATTGGCATTACAGCTATTATTTTCATAGCAATTTCGTAGCCCAGCCCCACCAAGTCGTCTTTCGTCCCGGCACGCGGGACGGCCCCTAGCAATGCCCCTAGACTCCGGTTGCATCAACGCCACTGGCGTGACCTGGAGGTATTTATGTTTCAGCGCATCATGCAATGGCACCGCGATTGGGAAGACGAAATCTTGGCCGTATTGGTCCAGCCCGCACTGGCGGCTTCGGTGACGCCCGGCTACCGGCGCCGGGCCGCCGAGCGTCTGACGCAACTGTCTGCCATCGAACGCCAGCAAATCCTCAACTTTGCGTCGCGCTACCGTGGTCGCAAGGGTTACCTCGCATTGGGCAAGTTACTCGTCGTACTGAATCTGACGGCCGTGGCTGTGCACCTGGCATTTCCCACGACGTTCAGCCTGACCGAGGCCTTGGTGGTCACCAACGCCTTGGGCTTGATCAGCGTACTGGGCATGGTCAGCATGTGGTTCAACTACCGGCGCATGCCCTCGGCCAGCGTGAAATCCTTTCTAAAGGTGGTCGCTCTGGCCACCCTAGGTGCGCTGGTAGGCGCCAGTGTGTCTGCTTGGGTGGATGGCCGGCCCGTCGCCGACATGTTAGAAAAACTCGCGCGGACTTTGTTGATCGGCGGTGTCGGCGTTGGGGCCTTCTACTCCATCCTTTACGGGGCAATCCTCACCTGGCGTAACCGTGAACACGAAATGCTGGCCGCCAACCTGCAAATGCAAGCCGAGCAAGACCGCCTGGCTCGCCAGCTCAGTGAAAGCCGCCTGCGGCTGCTGCAGGCACAAATTGAGCCGCACTTTTTGTTCAATACGCTGGGCGCAGTACAACAGCTGGCGCAAATCGAGTGCCCGCGCGCGGCGGACTTGACCGCCAACTTGATTACCTTTTTGCGTGCCAGCCTGGGCGATATGCGCACCGAACACGTGAGTTTGCAGTCAGAGTTGGCCCTGATCGAGGCCTACCTCAACGTCATGAAAACTAGGCTGACCCACCGCCTGCAGTTCAACCTCTCACTGCCACCTGCCTTGGCCCAGGTGCGTATTCCCGGCATGCTGGTGCTCACGCTGGTGGAAAACGCGATCAAGCACGGCATTGAACCCGCACTGCGTGGTGGGGCGATTGACGTGGTGGTGACCGAGCACGGCACGCAATGCCAGATTGAAGTGTGCGACACGGGTGCTGCAGAACTGCTACCCAGCACCTTCGGCTTGGGCCTGGGTAATTTGAAAGAACGCATGGCGCTGGCCTACGGCCCCGCAGGCAGCTTCACGCTGCAACTCCAAGAGCCGCACGGTATGCGTGCCACACTGCGCCTGCCACGTGTATCGCCCTTCCCTGAAGCAACCCCATGAAGACCACCCTATTACTCGCGGAAGACGAGCCGCTTATGCGCCAGCGGCTGCAAGACTTGCTGCAAAGTTGCTGGCCCGATGCCCAGGTAGTGGCAGTGGCCGAGAACGGCAACGACGCGTGGGACAGCTTTCTTGAGCACAGTCCACAGGTGGTATTTTTGGACATTCGCATGCCGGGCCTGACCGGGCTCGAGGTGGCCCAGCGCATCGGCAATCAAGCGCATGTGGTGTTTGTAACGGCCTATGACCAATACGCAGTAAATGCGTTTGAAGCGGGCGCCGTGGACTATCTGCTCAAACCGGTGGAGCAGGTGCGCTTAGAACTGACGATCACCCGTATTCGCAACAAGCTGACCGCGCAGCCGGTGGCCTTAGACGCAATTTTGACATCCTTACGCGCTGCACTGCCCACACCGCCACGGACAAAACTGCACTGGATCAAAGCCACCGTGGGCAAGCAGATCAAACTGATCGATGTGAACGAGGTTTTGTTTTTTCAGTCAGATACCAAATACACGCGGGTGGTGCTGGCCGACTACGAGGCGCTGATTCGCACCCCCATCAAGGACTTGCTCGGAAGTCTGGACGAGCACCAGTTTTGGCAGATCCACCGTAACGCCGTGGTGAATGTGAAAGCCATAGCCGGGGCGCACCGCAAGGACCCCGAGCGACTGCAGCTCACGCTCAAAGGCAGCACCGAGTCACTGGTGGTAAGCCGGGCGTTTACGCATTTGTTCCGGGATTGAGCATCTAAACTGCTGCGGGCCGGCGTATTGATTGCCGATGCAGCTATGGATTTGATAGCGATGTGCGCAAGGCACACCCGCTATCGGAAGCACCGCAGCTTAGGAGCGACGAGGATTCATCGGGCCACGTCCTTCGATGTGGCGGAAGTTGATGCGGCCTTTGCTGAGGTCATAAGGCGACAGCTCCAGCGACACCTTGTCACCCGCCAATATGCGGATGTGGTTCTTGCGCATTTTGCCGGCCGAGTACGCGATCAACTGGTGTCCGTTATCCAGGGTCACGCGAAAACGGGTGTCGGGCAACACCTCGTTCACTACACCCATCATCTCAATCAGTTCTTCTTTGGCCATGTGTGGTCTTTCTCAAGTCAATCGTTAATAGCAATTGCGAATCAGTGGGCCCGCGCGCTAGCACGCACCCAGTCAATACCCTGTTCGACGGCATAGCGGGCTGCGGCGTCATGGGAGGCGAATTCATTGTGGAATCGCATTACGCGATCGGTGGACGCGCTACCTCGCCCGCTGGCAATGGAAACTTGTGCCGCGAATTGTCCACTCGGAAGCTGGCTTGGGCAAGCTGCGATCCGGTATTTACCCATCGTGATGGGTGTTTGTTTTCTTGTTGTCGTAAAAATCATTAAAAAATACAGAGGCGATGAGCATTTAGCTCGAGGCGCCCAAAGGCTAAAACTGGCATGCCCTCCTGCCGGGGTGCCTTTCTGAAGCAACCAAATGTCAGACCATGTGAAGCTCTGTGCCGGTTGGCGTGCCACAGCAGGGGCATCGCAATCAGAAGGAAAAACCGTTACACCGTGAGATGGGTAACGTAAGCGCTGTTGATGGGCCGGACTGCCCACCTCTCTGCCGGAGGTGGATACGTCAAAGCTGGGAGGCGTCAACGCGGTCAGTCGCCAAAAGCGATCGCCTAATGTAGCACGAATGCAAGAATCGTGCGCACAACGGCCAACGACCGTCCGCCGCAAGCGGGTCCAGCGGGTGTGTCGAAGGGGCAAGCGTTGCAAAGTCACAACATTTGGGCCGTTGGTAGGCATTCAGCGCAAGTCGCGGTCTGGGCGCTCTTGGTTTTCACGTTTGTTGCGCTTGCCGTTGGGTTTGTCGTCATCCACGGGCCTGGCTTGTGGCTGTGGCTGTGGCTGTGGCTGAAATTGAGCCTGCGCCTGGGGCGGCAGTTGCGGTTGCGGACGTTGAACTTGCGGTTGAACTTGCGGTTGCGGTTGCGGTTGCGCCGCAGGTTGCGGCATTGGTCTGGGCTGAAACCCACCTGAATTGAATGTCTGCACCGGCTGCTGCATGGCGGGCGCGGGTTGGACGGGCTCGCGGTAGCGTTGGGGGCGCTGGCTGTCGCGGTCTTCGTGGCTGTCCCGGTAGTCGCGGGGATTGCGGTTGTTCCCATACTCCCGACCATCACGGTCATCGCGGTTGTCGCGTTGCATCACCGGCTGGGGACGCTGCACTTGGGGCGCTGTGCTCAGCGGCTGATTCGGGACAACCTGAACCGGTACCGGTACCGCAGACTGCACCGGCACGACGACGGGCTGGGGATTGCGTTGCCCGCTGTCGCGGTTCCAAGGCATATTGGGGTTGCCGGCCTGGCCATTGCCATAGGACGGCACGGGCACGGGGTACTGTACGGGTTTGGGGTTGCGATCAATAGGAACGTGGTGGTCATTGGCTATGCGCCCAGGGATGTCTCTGCCCCAGTTGAAGCGCTCCAGGTATTGTGGGCTGTGCGGATAGATGGGTACAAAGTTTTGCCGTGGGGCCAACGGCACCCAACCGGTCTGCGGTGGGCGACGCACACCGCCGATGGTGATGCCGATAGACACCGTGGGGCCGCCGCTCCAGGCCACCAGGGCCGGGGCATACGCGGGGCGGGGCTCAAAACGGCCTGGCGCCCAAGCCCAGCGGCCCCGGTACTGCACCCAGCGACCGTAATGGAAAGGCGCAAAGCCCCAAGGCGCGTTATCCACCCAGCTCCAGCCCCACTGGCGGGTCCATACCCAGTTACCGTCACGGTAGGGCTCCCAACCATAGGCCACCCGGGTGGGAATCCAGACATTGCCGTACTCCACGGCTGACTCCCAGCTACCGTGCTGGTTCAGATCTTCGGCACCGGTCATCTCGGGTGAAACATACGGCTGGTCGCCCATCGAAAACCCCGCCTCGGCTTGGTCACGACCGGTGAACCAAGCACTAAATTTGTCACGCGCCACGGGCTGGCGCTCGATGCGCGGCGATTCGGCCCACCAGAATTCGGCCTGCTCACCTTCCCGCAGCCAGGCGCGCTGCACCGGCGCACCCGGGTCCGAATCAAACTGGGCACGACCCTGCAATACAGCCAAGCGGCTGCCACGGTCGAGTTGGTCCACGCGGAACAGGCCGCTTACTTCGGGGCTGATCACGCCCTCTCGGGTCTGCACACGGGTCTCCTGGGCGGCTTGGGTCGTGCGCAGGCGCAAGGCTACGTCGCCGGCCAACAAGCGAAGCGCCAGACCGGCGTCGTCCATTTGCAGGACTTCGAGGTCGCTTTGTTCGTCCAGCCACACGGTGCTGGAGCCGACCCGCAGGGCCACCCGTGAGCGGGTGTCCGTGCGCAATTGGTCGCCCTGGCCAATGGTCTGGTTGCGCTGCACGCGCGCCCAGCCTTTGGTGTCGGGGTCAAACAGCCAGGCGGTGCCGGCCACCTCGGCAATGCGGCCGGCACGCGCGGGCGGGTCCGCCCAAGCGGTGCCTGTCCCCCATAGCAGCAAGCCTGCAAGGCCTGCTGCTATGGCTTGGCGAATGACGTGAAAAGGCCGAAAGGCAAAGCAAAAATGTGTCATGGTTGCGTTTTAACGCTTGGCGGCAGCTAGGGGCTGACACGGCCCCGGTACTCTGCAGCCGCCGCGCAGGCCGCCCAATACCTGCTTTTCTGGAAATTCGACGAAAAATACGAGTCCGGCCGGCGTATTCATTGATTACCTTGCTACTATTTTAATAGCAAACATATTGGCCAGTGCCCGGCAGCATCAGGCCCGGTAAATGCATCGCCGCCGCCGCCGGGCCGCTTAAAGTGTCAGCAGTTGTTACCCAGCGCACACAGGTGCTGATGGCGTGTGTGCCGGGCAGCAGCCCCTGCATCACAATGGTCTGTGCGCGCCATCAAGGGCGTGCAACGGGTTGCCGCAATACCCCGATAACATGCGCGATCATTTAGTCGCGAATCGAGTTCATCTATGTTTTCATCTTTGTTGCCACGCGCTGCGGTCATTCTGACTGTGGCCTTGGGCCTTGCCTCGTGTGCCAGCCAGGGGCCTGCCCGTTTTGCACCGCCAAGCTACAGCTTCGGGCTGTGGGGCGATATGCCCTACAAAAAAGCAGGCGACGATACCAAGCTACCGGCCGTGCTGAAGAGCATCAACGACGCCGACATCGCTTTCTCCCTCTATGACGGCGATATCAAGGACGGCGGCTCGGCATGCGCTGACAGCATTTACACCGAAGCCCTGGATATGTTCAACCGCATGGCCAAGCCGCTGATCTACATACCGGGTGACAACGAGTGGACCGACTGCCACCGCACCAGCAATGGCGGCTACGACGGATTGGAACGCTTGGCACATTTGCGCAAAGTCATGTTCCCCACCGTGAACAGCCTGGGCCTAACCACCCTGGCGCTGGAACACCAAGGCCAGTTGGGCGAAAAATACGTAGAAAACACGCGCTTTAGTTACGGGCCCGTGGTGTTTGTCGGACTCAACGTTCCGGGGAGCAACAACAACCAGGTCCTGAACGCAAAAGACTGCAGTAGCAAGAGTGCACGCACACCCGCCCAGTGCGATGCGTCCAATGCCGAGTACCGGGAGCGCGATGCTGCCAACGCAGTGTGGTTGAACGAAAGTTTTCAAGCGGCCAAAGCACAGAAGGCGCTCGGTGTGGTGTTGGTAATCCAAGCCGATCCGGGTTTTGATGTTCCCGAAACCGAGGACCAGGACGAAAGCTTGCTGCCCCGCTTCAGCGGCTACCGCAACTTCATCGCCCAAGTGGTTCAGCAAACGGAGGGCTTCAAGGGCCAAGTGTTGTTGGTGCATGGGGACACCCACTTCTTCAAGATGGACAAGCCGCTGTACAGCCCCAGCAAAGTTTTACCTAACCTGACCCGATTGCAAACCTTCGGCAGTCCGGTGTTGCATTGGGTGAAGGTGACCGTAGACCCCCGCAGTGAGGCGCTCTTCATCGTCCAGCCTGTGATGGTGCGCCAGCCCTGAGCGAGCGCCCCGGTAATCAACCCTTGCCCCAGCGCGCTGGCATAGCGCAGTGCCTGCAAACTGTGCTGTTTTGAAGGGTGGTACTCTGGCACCACCATGAGAGTTGCCGACTTGTCGAAGACCACACACCCATCGCTCCTCAGTTGGGCGGTCGTCACCGCGTTACTCTCGGCCGTCACCGCCAGCGGCTTCGTGTTCGAGCCCTACGTCTCGCTCACCAGCCAGGCCATGCTGTATGTGTTGGCAGTCGTCATCGCGTCTTACACGCTGCTTTGGTTGCCCTCCGTTGTCTGCGCCATTGGTGCCGTGACGGCATTCAATTTCTTTTTTGTACCCCCAAGGTGGACCTTCTCCGTTGCGAGCCACGAACACCTGATTTCACTGCTCACGATGCTGGTGGTCGCCCTGGTCATCAGCCAGTTGGCGGCGGCACTCCGACGCGAAACCAAAACCGCCCGCTGGAATGAACAACGTGCGCGTGTTTTGCAGGTGTTGGCCTCCGAACTGTCCAGTACGAGCACATCCACTGAAGTATTGGCGCTGGGCCAGCGCGCGCTGGATGCAACATTCGAGGGGCCCAATATCCTCGGGCGGCTGACGCCCGAAGGTCAACTCGACCTGCCCCCTGGCGTCGCATCCAGCGTGGTGGACGGCATGCTGTGCAGCATGCGTGAGTCCGCCGTGTTGGGGCCAGGCACTGGCCGATGGCCGGGGTTAGACGCCTGGTACGTGCCACTGGGCAATAACGACACCATGCACGGCGCGGCATGCATCCACAGCGTGATAGCGGCGGACACCGACGGCCGGGAACACGCCCAAGCGCTGTGTGCCTTATTGGCACAGGCCTTGTGGCGTTTGAATCTGACGTCTTCGGTGCTGGCAGCGCAGAACGAAGCCCAACGCCAGCAATTGCAATCGACGTTTTTAGCCGCCATCTCCCATGATCTGCGCACGCCGCTGGCAGCGGTGGTGGGCGCCGCCTCGTCACTGCAAACCCAGCGCGACAAACTCAGCGCCACGGAGCAAAACCGATTGCTAGCCAGCATTCTGAGTGAGGCGAATTACCTGACCACCATCACCGAGAACACCCTGCAACTATTGCGCCTGGCCAATGCGTCCCGCGATCTGAAAAAAGACTGGGAGTCGATGGAGGAAATTGTCGGTGCCGTGCTGGCGCGCGTGCGCCAAAGGGACCCAGCGCGGCGTATCAAATCCAGAGTACCCGTGGGCCTGCCATTGATTCGGGCAGACCCGGTGCTGCTTGCGCAATTAATTGCTAATTTGCTGGACAACGCCCTAAAGTACACCAGCGAGACGATTGAGCTGGTCGTCGGTGCCCTGGGCGATGAGATGCAAGTAACGGTGAAGGACCGGGGCGCAGGAATTCCAGAGGCGGTTATGGCACGGTTGTTTGAACCCTTTTCGGGGGACGACCAGACCGGCCAGCGCGGTGCGGGGCTGGGCTTGGCTGTGTGCCGCGCTATTGCCACAGCGCACGGCGGCAGCCTGACGGTCAGACGGCGCAAGGGCGGGGGGAGCAGTTTTACCCTGAGCTTGGCAGTCGACCCTCAGCAACCCCAGAAGGAGTCACCGTGAGTCTGCGCGTTTTGGTGGTGGAGGACGATCGCGAGATACGCACCTTAATGCAATCGTCTCTGAGCGTAGAAGGATTTGAAGTGCAAACGGCGGTGTCGGTGAGCGAGGCGCATGCCCTGTTGCGCCATGGCTTGCCCGATGTAATTTTGTTGGATTTGGGTTTGCCCGATGGCGATGGTATTGAGCTGGTGCATGCCGTACGCAAGCAACACGCCCTGCCCATTTTGGTATTGTCGGCACGCCACCAAGAAGCGCAAAAAATCCGCTTACTCGATGCTGGCGCGGACGACTATCTCACCAAACCGTTCAGTGTGAGCGAGTTGCTGGCCCGCATACGTGTGGCGCTGCGGCACCGGGGCACGGCCCTGGCAGCCGCAATTACAGTGCATGCGCTGGAGGATTTCTCCGTCGATCTGGCCTCCAGGACCGTGCGGTCCCGAGGGCAAGTCTTACATCTCACCCCCACGGAATTCAAACTGCTGGCCCGCCTGGTACGCAGCGCGGGCCGTGTCGTCACCCATCGGCAGTTGCTCACCGATGTGTGGGGGCCTGAGTTCACCGAGCACACGCACTACCTGCGCCTCTACATGGGCCAGCTACGCGCCAAGATCGAGCCAGACCCGGCGGATCCGCGCCATTTGCTGACAGAGACCGGCGTAGGCTATCGGTTGGCGACGGCGTGATGCTGTAGTTACTTATGCGTTCCTTATGCGCGGGACGTGATAGTGGCGGCCTATCCATTGAGATTGCATTGCCATGAACAAAAAACTAAGCCAAGAAAGCTTGGCCGCGCTGACTTTAGGGGCCCTGGGTGTGGTGTACGGTGACATTGGCACCAGCCCGCTGTACACCATGAAGGCGGTCTTCAGCCCGGATACCGGCATTCCGCTGGACGCTGCGCATCTCATCGGCGCGGTGTCGGTAATTTTTTGGGGCCTCATGCTGGTGGTGACCCTGAAATACGTGCTTCTCATCCTGCGCGCAGACAACCGGGGCGAGGGCGGCATCATGGCGCTGACCGCATTGGCGGCCAAAGCGGCGGGCACCACCGCGCAGCGGCGCGTGGTTCTGCTATTGATTGGCGTGTTTGGCGCAGCGCTTTTCTATGGCGACAGTGTCATTACGCCCGCCATCTCGGTCCTCAGTGCCGTAGAGGGCTTGGAAGTGGTCACGCCAGCCTTCAAGCCTTATGTGCTGCCCATTTGTGCTGCGGTGTTGATCGGGCTATTTGCCGTGCAGCGTTTTGGCACCAGTGTGGTGGGCAAATTGTTCGGGCCCGTCATCGTGCTGTGGTTTGGGGTGCTGACCGTCACCGGGATCGTCGAAATCATGCAGCAACCTGCCATTTTGGCGGCGCTCAATCCCCTTAACGCGGTGGCATTTTTGAGCGACCGCGGATGGCACATGTTTTTGGCCGTGGGTGCCATTGTGCTGGCCTTCACTGGCGCTGAGGCGCTGTACGCCGACATGGGGCATTTTGGCAAACGGCCCATTCAGTACGCCTGGGTGGGGCTGGTACTGCCGTCGCTAACCATCCACTACATGGGACAGGGTGCTTTGCTAATGCGCGACCCGAGCGCGCTGGAAAATCCGTTCTACCGCATGTTTC
Organism: Rhodoferax sp.; assembly: GCA_046595515.1. Classification (GTDB taxonomy): domain Bacteria; phylum Pseudomonadota; class Gammaproteobacteria; order Burkholderiales; family Burkholderiaceae_C; genus Allorhodoferax. Next base: position 107,328 of record JBKJOV010000021.1, read on the forward strand.
CGACTGCCTGGCTGATGCCCGTGGTGGTACTGGCAACCTTGACCACTGTGATTGCATCGCAAGCTGTCATCTCTGGGGCTTTTTCCATGACCAAGCAAGCGGTACAGCTTGGGCTTTTGCCGCGTATGCAGGTGCACTACACCTCCGCCAAAGAGGCCGGACAAATTTATATGCCCGAGGTCAACTGGTTGCTGCTGGTTGCTGTGTTGCTGGCGGTGTTTGGCTTTGGGAGTTCGTCGGCCCTGGCTTCGGCCTATGGCATCGCAGTCACCGTAACCATGCTGATCACTACGTTGTTGACCTACTTTGTCGTTCGGCATGGCTGGAACTACTCTTTACCGGTTGCGATTGCGGCCACCAGCGTCTTTATGGCTTTGGACCTGTTGCTGCTCGTGTCGTGCTCCATCAAATTCTTCGACGGCGGCTGGTTCCCGCTGTTGTTGGGCCTGGGAATTTTTGTCATCATGGCCACTTGGCGGCGCGGCCGCGAATTGCTGATGGACAGCATCCGCCACGCCGATCCTGAGCTGCTGCCCTTTATCACCGCCTTATCGTCTGACAAGGTGCACCGCGTGGCACGCACTGCTGTTTATGCAGTTGCCAACCCCGGCACCGTGCCACAGGCGCTGATGCACAACCTCAAGCACAACCAGGTGCTACACGAGCGCAATCTGATTTTGAACGTTGTCTTTCACGATGTGCCGTGGATTCCGTTCGACGAGCGTGTCGAGGTCACCACCCTGGTACCCGGCTTTTGGAAAGTTCAAGTGAACTATGGGTTCATGAATACCCCCGATGTGCCCAAAGCGCTGGAGCTTTGCAAGTCCAAAGGTTTCCCCATCAATCTGTTTGAAACCTCTTATTTTCTCAGTCGAGAAATTGTGGTGCCCACCAAAGGTGCGGGTATGGCCCACTGGCGTGAAGCGCTGTTCGCGCTCATGTCACGCAACGCCGGCAGTGTGGCGGGCTTCTTTCGGCTACCCAACAATTGCGTGATCGAGTTGGGCACGAGGGTTCAGATTTGAGCCGCATTGGCGTCCTGCCCAGCCATTGCATCCGAGCAACGCGTCTGCATCGGCAACGCAGGCCTTTTCATACCTTTTTGACCGCGAGATTTCGAACATGAAACACCCAAAGGACAAGGCCATCACCAGCCGACTGGGGCCAGGGCTCATCACTGGCGCAGCAGACGATGACCCCAGTGGTATTGCCACGTATTCACAGGCTGGCTCCCAGTTTCGTTTCGGACTGGCTTGGACGCTGATTCTCACAACGCCGCTCATGATTGGGGTGCAGATGCTTTCTGCCCGCATTGGATGGGTCACGGGGGAGGGCTTGGCCGCGAACATCGCCAAGGTGTGCCCGCGCTGGGTTACCTTGTCGTTGGTCGGCCTGTTGGTCGTGGCCAACACCATCAACATTGCTGCGGACATTGGCGCTATGGGTGAGGCCGTGCGCCTGCTCGTCGGCGGTCATGTCGCGTTCTATGTCTTGGGTTTTGGGGCGTTGTCTATCGTCGCCCAAGTCTATTTCAGCTATGAGCGGACGGTACGAATTTTGAAATGGCTGACGCTGGCATTGTTCTCGTATGTGGCCGTCATCCTGTCGGTATCGGTTCCATGGAAACAGGCGCTGCGTGAAGCCGCTATGCCCTGGGCGTATTTCCCAGAGGGCGTGTCGATGAACGAGTACGCGTCCATGGTGGTTGCCGTGCTGGGTACGACCATCAGTCCTTATTTGTTCTTTTGGCAGGCTTCCCAGGAGGTGGAAGACAACAACAGAAGGCCAGAGGCGGCTGCATTGCGCGCTCACCCCAGCTACGCGGAAGAACACCTCACGCGCATCAAACAAGACACCTTCATAGGCATGATTTTTTCCAATTTGATTGCGATATGCATCGTCATCGCTACGGCCGTTACGCTCAACGAAAATGGCATCACCAACATTCAAACGTCAGCCCAGGCCGCTGAAGCGCTACGCCCCGTAGCCGGCGAATTTGCGTTCGCCCTGTTTGCTTTGGGCATCGTTGGCACCGGCATGCTGGCGGTGCCAGTACTCGCGGGCTCTGCAGCCTACGCCGTCAGTGAGGTCTTTGGCTGGAGGTCCGGGCTATCACGGGGTTTTCACGAAGCTAAAGGCTTTTACGCCATCATCATCGCGGCAACGGTTCTGGGGACGGTGATGGGGGCATTCGAAGTCGACCCCATGAAAGCACTGGTCTGGAGTGCCATCGTTAACGGCGTCATTTCCGTACCGATCATTGTTGTCATGATGTGGATTGGCCAGTCCACCCGGATTATGGGCGCGCTGACGATCAGCACCCGCCACCGGGTGTTCGGCTGGGCCGCAACGGGGGTCATGGGCATGTCGGTCCTCTTCATGCTATTCACAAGCTTTTGAGAAACCGGGTTAAATTAGCTGGTAGCCCGCGTGCTTCCTGATCTACCAGCTATAAAATTCATAGTAATGAAAACCGAACTGACGACCCACGACACCACCCGCATCGACGACACCCGCATTGGTGCCGTGCGCCCCTTGATCACGCCAGCGCTCTTAGAAGAGTCGCTGCCCGTAACCGTCGCCGCCCAGGCGCTGGTGGAGAGCAGCCGCTGTGCCATCTCGCGCGTGCTGCATGGCCAGGACGACCGGCTCATTGTGGTCGTGGGGCCTTGCTCCATTCACGACCATGAGCAGGCCATGGATTACGCCTGGCAACTCAAGGCGCAGGCCGATGCACTAAAGAGCGATCTCTTGGTGGTGATGCGCGTGTATTTTGAAAAACCCCGAACTACAGTGGGCTGGAAAGGCTATATCAATGACCCGCACCTGGACGGCAGCTTCGCCATCAACGAAGGGCTGGCAATGGCGCGCAAGCTATTGCTCGAAATTTTGGCTATCGATCTACCGGTCGGAACCGAGTTTCTTGATTTGCTGAGCCCGCAGTTCATCAGCGATCTGGTGAGCTGGGGCGCCATTGGGGCGCGTACGACCGAGAGCCAAAGCCACCGCCAGTTGGCCAGCGGCCTGTCCTGCCCGGTGGGTTTTAAGAATGGCACCGATGGCGGCGTAAAGGTGGCCACCGATGCCATTCAGGCAGCGCAGGCACCGCACGCTTTCATGGGTATGACCAAGATGGGGCAGGCGGCTATTTTCGAAACCCGTGGCAACGACGACTGCCACGTCATTTTGCGTGGCGGCAAGCAGCCCAACTACACGGCGGCCGATGTGGATGCTGCCTGTGCGCTGCTGCGCGCTGCGGGCCTGCGCGAACAGGTCATGATTGATGTAAGCCACGCCAACAGCAGTAAGCAGTACGCACGCCAAGTGCTGGTGGCCACCGATGTAGCCGCGCAGATTGCCCAGGGCGATGGTCGCATCACTGGCATCATGATTGAGAGCCACTTGAACGAGGGGCGCCAGGACATCTTGGTGGATACACCGCTCAAGCATGGAGTTTCAGTCACGGATGCGTGCATCAGCATGGCGCAAACGGTGCCGGTACTAGAGGCGCTGGCTGCCGCTGTACGCCAGCGCCGCAGCCAAGCGGGTTAAACCGCGGGTTCCGTTTGCACGCAGTTGCGGCCCGCCTTTTTAGCACGGTACAACGCGGCGTCTGCCCGAGCAATCAGTTGGTCCATGTGCTCCTGATGGTCCGCCGATGTGGTGATGCCAATGCTGACGGTGCACGCCGGGTCCACGTTGAGCTTTTGAATTCGCTCGCGAATGCGCTCACCCACCAACCGGGCTTCTTCGATCGGTGTATCGGGCAACAACACCACAAACTCTTCACCACCAAAACGACCGAGCCGGTCCGGGCGACGTAGCTGATCGTTGACTTGCTTTACAAAATCCATCAGCACCTGATCCCCAACCTGATGCCCATGGGTGTCGTTGATGCGCTTGAAATAGTCCAAATCCATCATCATCAGCGCCATTACGCGGTGGTGACGCTGACAACGCTCTAGCTCTTGGTCGCACGCCTCAATGAATGCTCCGCGCGACAGTGCCCCAGTGAGGCGGTCATGGGTGGCCACATGTTGGAACTCCAGGCGCATGCGCTCGCTCGCCATCAGCACCAGGCTCAATGTGAGGAGCAGTCCGGCAAATGCATAGGCCATCAAGTGCACGACTTGCATCGTCGATGGATCAAACACGCCTTGAATCGCGTTGTCCGTCGCCAAAGTGGCAATACGCAACCCCAAAAACGCGCTTTGAATCACCAGCACACTGGCCGCCACACGGGCAAAGTAGTTGATGGAGGCTGATTTGAATAACAGCCTGGCGTGGGTTACTTGGATGCTGATCATGACGGCACTGAACAGTTGAACACGCGCGGGGTAATTGGGTTCGACAACACTAAGCCAGGCAAAAACCGGCGCACACAGCACCACGACCACAGACCAAAACCTGTGGCGGCTGGTGTGCGAATAGAAGAGCTGGCTGCCCAGGTATGACAGCACCGCGCTATAGAGCAAAGCGCAATTACCCAAAACGCTGGTGAAGAGGATAGGAATGCTGCCGTGTGCGCCAATCAAAATACTCGCAACAAAAGCCAACACAAAAGACGCTGCCCACACATTGAGCCCGCGCACAGAGCGAGGATAGCCACGCCGCATAAAAACCAACATAGCCGCCATGAGCAAACTCAGTACGCCAGACATCAGGATGATGGAACGGGGATCGAGGCCGAGCATGTTGGCGAAGTGGAGTAGGTAGCGCGTTAAACATTAACCGTTTGCACTACCGGTTTTTGTATCACAGATTTTGTAAATTTCTATCCTGATCACTACGCATCACGCGGACGGCGAAAGATTTGCGCTGTCAGCTATAAAATTCATAGCTATGAAGCTCTGCATTTTGGACAACGATATTCTGGAAGGCCACTTGGCCGACACTTACGGTAGCTTTGGCGCCCTGTTTGAACAGTTGTTTCAACGCGTGGGGGCTCGCTGGGAGACCCAGGGTTTCCACACGCAGTTGCTCCAGTACCCACCATCCTTCGATGACTTTGACGCGGTGCTGCTGACCGGTAGCCGGGCCGATTCATTTTCAGACGATCCCTGGGTGGTGGAGCTACGGCGCCGCGTAACAGGTTTACTGGCCGAGCATAAAAAAATGGTGGGGGTGTGCTTTGGTCACCAATTGATTGCCCTTTGCCTGGGTGCACCGGTGACCCGGGCACCCCAAGGTTGGGGTGCGGGCCGCATGACGTATGACTGGCACCGGCGCGACCTGCCACATGCGCAGAATCGGACCCACATATCCCTATTGGCCAGCCACCAGGACCAAGTGCATGCGCTACCGCCTGGGGCACAACTCGTGGCGAGCAGCCCGTTTTGTCCGGTTGCGTCTTTCACCCTGGGTGACTATGTTTTTTGTATTCAACCTCACCCCGAGTTTAGTGAAGAGATTGGCGCTTACTTGATAGACCGGCGCCGTGCTTTGTTGGGTGAAGAAACCTACACCGCCAGCCGCGAAAGCTTGGTGCATGGGCATGAGGGTGAAGACATTGCCCGCATGGTGGTGTCCTTTTTAGAACCGCACTGATCGTTTGACACGGATACGCTGGGCACGGCACATGGCGTCAGACTTCGCAGGCTACCCCTTGAACCCGCGCCTTCGGCCTCCATTTACACAGCTTTCTACTTTGCCGCCACTGCCATAGACCGGTGTGGCGCACGCCATGCCCCTCACCCCGGTTTACCTCATTTCTGTTCTTTTTCACGCGCTCGTTGCTTGGCGCCTGTTGCCCGACCTATCGCAGAGCTGGGGTATTTTGTTGGGCGGTGTCTTGTTGGTATCGGCGGTGCTGATGCCACAAGGCCTGCACGGGCGCAGTAGTCAGCGCAACCGTTGGAGCAATGTGCTGGTTTGGACCGGTTTGCTGTGCATGGGTTTGTTTTCCTCGTTGCTGGTTCTTAGCTTGGTACGGGATGGCGTGCTGCTGCTTGCGTGGATTACACAATCCTTGGGGCTGCACTGGGACACGTTCGACCTGCGGCACACCAGCGCACACACTGTACCGGTGCTTGCACTCGCCATGACGGTACTGGGCTTCTGGAATGCTCGCCGCACCGCTGCGGTGGTGCGGGTGGATGTGCCGGTTCTGAATTTGCCTGAGGCTTTACAGGGCTTCACGATGGCGCAGATCAGCGATATCCATATTGGCCCCACGATCCGGACACATTACCTGCAGCGTATCGTGAATCGGGTGAACAGCCTGGGCGCCAACATGGTGGCTATTACCGGTGATCTGGTCGATGGCAGCGTGAACGACTTAGGTCATCACATCCAACCATTGGCGCAACTGCAGTCAACCCACGGTACGTTTTTTGTCACGGGCAATCACGAGTATTACTCTGGGGCCCATAGCTGGATTGAGGCGCTACAGCAATTGGATATTCGCGTGTTGATGAATGAACATGCCGTGATTCAACATCGCAAAGATTCGCAAGACCCTGAATCCGCCACGGTAGTGGTAGCTGGTGTGACGGACTACCACGCCCACTATTTTGACGAGAGCCACCGCAGCGATCCGCATGCTGCTGTGGCACAAGCACCAGACAAAGCGGTTTTCAAGCTGCTATTGGCACACCAGCCGCGCAGTGCGACAGAGGCTGAAAAAGCAGGGTTTGATTTGCAACTGTCAGGGCACACCCATGGCGGTCAGTTCTGGCCTTGGGGTTACTTTGTGCGTTTCCAGCAGCCGTACACTGCGGGTTTGCATCGCCGGGGCAGGCTCTGGGTTTACACCAGCCGGGGTACCGGCTACTGGGGCCCACCCAAGCGTTTTGGTGCACCGTCTGAAATTACGCTATTGCGTCTGGTAGCCGCCTAATTTTGAGCCAAACTGTGCTCTGGCCCGCGTTTCTATTGGTTTTATAGCTATTAAAATAATAGCATTTAACGGCCGTCCGGCAACTCAATCTTGACTTCTAGCGTTTCCAAGTTGTCCTGACGACCCTGCACGACTTTGATGTCGGAGGGATTGATCTTGACGTACTTGCTGATCACTGCGACCAGTTCACGCTGAAGCTCCATCAGTTTGTCCGGCTGCAACGCATTGCGCCCCGAGCGCTCGTGCGCCAGAAGAATGGACAAGCGTTCCTTGGCCACGCTGGCAGTGGACTTCTTCTCGCCCAGAAAAAAGGAAAGTAAAGAGGCCATGGTCTTATCTACCTCCGAACAAACGCTTCAGTAGCCCTTGTTTGGGAGCTTCAGTAAAGCGCAGAGGTTTGTCGACGCCCAAGAAGCGGTCGATCACATCTTTGTAGGCTTCTGAGACGTCGCTGCCTTGCATGTGCACGGCTGGTACGCCCTGGTTAGAGGCCTGCAACACAGACTCGCTTTCAGGAATTACACCAATCAACTTGATACGCAAAATGTCCTGAATATCTTCAAGCGACAGCATCTGCCCCTGGTCAACACGCGCCGGGTTGTAGCGGGTGATGAGTAAGTGTTCTTTGATGGGGTCCAAGCCTTCAATAGCGCGCTTGGTCTTGCTAGCCAACATACCCAAAATACGGTCAGAGTCGCGCACGCTGGACACTTCCGGATTGGTGACAACCAACGCTTCGTCCGCAAAGTGCATTGCCATCAGAGCACCCGTTTCAATGCCCGCTGGTGAATCGCAAACAATGAATTCAAAATCCATGGCCGCAAGATCGTTCAGTACTTTTTGAACACCCTCTTGCGTGAGAGCATCTTTGTCACGGGTTTGTGAAGCAGCCAACACGTACAGGTTGTCGCATTGCTTGTCTTTGATGAGGGCCTGGTTCAAATTGGCCTCGCCCTGAATGACGTTAATCAGGTCGTACACCACGCGGCGTTCGCACCCCATGATCAGATCCAGATTGCGCAGGCCCACGTCAAAGTCAATAACCGCTGTCTTGTGGCCGCGCAAAGCCAGGCCGGTAGCAAAGCTAGCGCTGGTGGTGGTCTTGCCTACGCCGCCTTTGCCGGAAGTCACCACTATGATTTTTGCCATGTTCTTTTCTCTTTCCCGATTTAATAAGTGAGGACTTGCGCTCAGGCAGTGCTCAGGCTTTCAAAGCCTCAAACAATAATTTTTCATGGCCATCGTCACTCAGACGCACTTGCGCAGCTTTGCCATGCACATCCACAGGCAACGCGTTTTCACTGGTGCGGTACACACCTGCAATAGAGATGAGTTCAGGCTCCAGGCAGAGCGAAAAAATACGCGCCGAAGTGTTGCCCCTGGCACCCGCCATGGCTTTGCCACGCAACGGGGCATACACGTGGATATTGCCATCTGCCACCACTTCAGCACCTTGATTCACCATGGCCAGAACCACCAAATCAGCACCCCGGGCATACACTTTTTGACCTGATCGCAGCGGCTTGTCGATCACCATAGTGCTGGGCCCCGGTACCTCGCGCACCACTTCACGAACCACTTCCTTGATGACTTCTTGCACCTCTACCGAGGCGCTGTGTGTACTCACAACGGCCTTGCTGTGGTAAACCTCTTGGGGTGCCTCTACCAGTCCAACCGTTAGGGCATATTCTCTCCAGAGTTGGCTGGCGCCGCGCACTGCTACCGGAACCAAACTACACAGCCGCAACACTTTGAGTAGCGGAACAATATCGGTAGTCGGTGTGTCCGCCCCGAGGTGTGAAAAATCGATCACCAAGGCGTCATGTTCAAAGAAACCAGGACTGTCGCCACTGGGACCAAATCGCGCCTGTAGTTCTTGTGCAACTTGAGTCAAATCAGAAGATCGCAAATGCAAAGCCACCAACGGCAGTTGTGCACTCTTGATTTCAAATGACGCAGAAGAAACGGGCATGAAGGCTTTTGGCAACGGAATGCAAAGAGCGCAAATCTTACTTGATCGTTAGCGCTAAACCTTCACTATTGCTGCGTTTTTTGCAGGAAATTGTTTGCAATGTCACAAAATAAATTTTGCATTTTTCTGCTGTGGATTTTTTTGCTTTCTATAGTCTTAATTCTTTAATTTAAAGATAGTAGTAGTAGTAGAGTTAGCGAATCTTTGTGGAGAAGTAAAAAATATTGTTATAAATCAACTACTTAGATTGCTGGAAGCCCTGTGATCAGATGACACTAAGCTTACAAGTCAAAACTGGATAACTTCTTAGCAATGATGAAATCTGTGGATAACTAGCCTTTTGTACCAAAACTATGCACAGGGTTATGCTTTGACAGACTCTGCCAATAGCCGTGTAGAGTCCAACCCATGAAATTACTCTTGCGCTTGGTGTTGGTGCTATTGGTGACAGGTTTGGTATTTGCCGTAGCCAGTGTTATCGCCACATGGGCACCTGACCGGTCGGTAGCGCAATTGAAGGCCCGATGGGCCCCTGAGCCCTCCCAATTTTTGTGGGTGCAGGGCATGCTGGTGCATGTGCGCGATGAAGGGCCAAGAGATGACCCTGTGCCGCTGGTATTGCTGCACGGTACGTCGGCTAGTCTGCATACTTGGGATGGCTGGGTGGACGTTCTGAAGACGCAACGCCGCGTTATTCGCTTTGACTTGCCGGGTTTTGGGTTGACGGGGCCCCATCCGACCCATGACTACAGTCTGGACGCTTATGTACGGCTGGTCGGGGGCATGGTGGATGCCTTGGGCGTGCAGTCGTTTGTTTTGGCTGGCAACTCTTTGGGTGGGCAAGTTGCTTGGGCTACAGCCGCTGCAATGCCATCGCGGGTGCGCCAGTTGATACTGGTGGATGCTGCGGGGTACCCCTTGGAACCCCAATCGATTCCCATTGGATTTAGGATCGCGCGTATTCCAGGGCTGCGAAGCCTGGCAGAGGTCATACTGCCCAGGGGTGTGGTGCAAAGCAGTTTGCGCAGTGTGTACGGAGATCCCAACAAAGTCAGCCCTGCATTGGTAGACCGGTATTACGAACTGACCTTGCGGCAGGGCAATCGCCAGGCGCTGGCATACCGGTTTGACGCAATGCAAAAAAACGATATGCAGGCAGGTATGGCAGCAATTCGGGCGCTCAAACTCCCGACATTGATTCTGTGGGGTGGTCGGGATCGCTTGATACCGATCGACAATGCCAAACGATTCGCAGCCGATATTGCGGGTTCGCGCCTGGTGGTACTGGATGATTTGGGTCACGTGCCGCAAGAAGAAGATCCGGTGCGCACGGTGCAAGTGGTGCAAAGTTTTCTTCAAAAACCCTGATGTGTCGATAGTCTTTAGCAGGTGATGTTTGTATGACCGAGAAAAAACCCTTTGAAATTGCCCGCGAGACACTGAAGCAAATAACGGCCCGGAAATTGGTGCCTACGCCAGTGAATTACCAGACCATATACAACGAATTGGCTGGAACACCCACGGCACCGCCCTTTCCGGCCGATGCGTTGCGCGATATTGCCCAATCTTTGCCCGCCAAGACTCCGGGGCAACAAAAACAAAAGGGACTGCTGGAGTACGCCATAGACCGTTTGAACTGGGACGGTGTGAAGACAGCGTTGGTGGCTTATGGTGGTTTTGTTCCCGCTCACAGCACTGAAACCGTGAGCCCCGCCAGTGCGGCAATGCCGGTGTCGGGCGCATCAGCATCTGCCGCGCTGACGGCTGACTTTATGGGCCAGGTTGGGCGTCTGATCGAATTTGCCCAACCTGCGTTGGGTGACGATGACCCACGTTTTGTGGAACAAACACAAACTTTGCTACAGGCTATACGCCAGCCAGATATGAACGCGGCCCAAGTAAAGCTGCTATTGACCCATTACGGGCATCGGTTGTCGTTTGCGGCAGAAGACCAGGCAGAAATTAAGAAAACGTTACTCAAACTCCTGCATCTGACGTTTGAGAATATTGGCGAGTTGAGTTTGGATGAACAATGGCTCAAGGGTCAGATGGATGCGTTGATGATGGCTTCGAGCCCGCCCCTGACGCTGCGCAGGTTGGATGATGTGGAGCGGCGTTTGAAGGATGTCATTTTTAAGCAAAAAGATGCCAAAGAGCGCGCCAAAGAGGCCCAAGAAGAAATGCGCCAAATGTTGGCCACTTTCATTGATCGCTTGTCCGAGATGACCCAATCTACGGGTGCTTTTGGCGAGAGATTGGTCGACAATGCGCGCCAAATTGAACAGGCCAAAACCATTGCGGAAATTGCGCCGGTACTCAAGGATGTGGTGGGTGCTACCCGCAGCATGGCAGAGCAAAGCAGGACCACTACCGAAGAGTTGCGCACCATGCGAGAGCGGGCTGCTGCCACTGAGGAGGAGCTGGTCAAACTGCACCAGGAGCTTGACCGTGTCAGTGCACAAGCGCGGCACGACCCATTAACGGGCGCACTGAATCGCCAGGGTATGGATGAAGCGATGGAACGAGAGCTTTCACAGGTACGGCGCAAAGAGACGCCGCTGAGTATTGCGCTGCTGGATATTGATAATTTCAAGAAACTCAATGACACCCGAGGCCATGCCACGGGCGACCAGGCGTTGGCGCACCTGGCCGGCGTGGCCCGAGAGTGCATGCGTCCCCAAGATACGCTGGCCCGCTACGGCGGTGAAGAGTTCGTCATCTTGATGCCCGACACGCCCTTAGACCGGGGTGTCGATGCCATGACCCGATTGCAGCGCGAGCTCACCAAACGCTTCTTTTTAACCGACGGCGTCAAATTGCTCATTACCTTTAGCGCTGGCGTGGCCCAATTGGCCGACGGCGAGAATGGTGTCGATGCCATTAAACGCGCTGACCAGGCAATGTACCTGGCCAAGCGCTCCGGCAAAAATCGCGTTGTAGCGGCATAAACAAAGGACATTGCAATGGCATATCTATGGTTGGGCTTGGCTCTTTTTTTGGGCGTGCATTCTGTACGCATCTTCGCCCAAGGGTGGCGCACTGCCATGTTGGCCCGTTGGGGCGAAGGCGTCTACAAAGCGCTTTTTAGCGTGCTGTCTATCGTTGGGTTTGGTTTGATTGTGTGGGGCTTTGCGATCGCGCGTGAAAGCCCGACCATGCTGTGGTTGCCGCCGCGCGGTATGCGCCATGTTGCAGCCCTGCTGACCCTGGTGGCCTTTGTTTTGCTGGCCGCCACTTATGTGCCGCGCAATGCCATCAAGGCCCGCCTACACCACCCCATGGTATTGGCGGTCAAAACCTGGGCTTTGGCGCATTTGCTTGCCAATGGCAGCGTAGCGCACGTTGTTTTGTTCGGCGCCTTCTTGGCATGGGCTGTGGCGAACTTCATTGCAGCGCGCAAGCGCGACCGTGCACAGGGCACCTTGTATCCGGCGGGTACCACCCGTGGGACCATTACGACCGTGGCAGCGGGCCTATTGGCATGGCTGGCCGTGACGTTTTGGCTGCATGGCATCTTGATTGGTGTTCGTCCGCTGGGGTGAATCGGGTTGCGCATAATGCCCAGCATCAATCCACAGGAGCTTTGATATGCCACGTCCCGTCTTAGACGAGTCCCACATCCACCCAGCTATTCGGGACAAGATCAGCCACGATGCATACGGCATCATTGCCGAGGTGCAAAAAGCCGCTGGTACACATGCGGTGTTGGTGGTAGGCATGCAGATGAATCCCATGCCCAAACGGGCACGCAAAGCGCTGGACGCAGCGGGTGTGGCCCACACCTATTTGGAATACGGTAGCTATTTCAATAACTGGCGCAAACGCAATGTGCTGAAAATGTGGACCGGATGGCCCACCTTCCCGATGGTATTTGTCAAAGGTAGCTTAGTGGGCGGTGCGGCGGATATTGAAGCCCTGATCGCCAGTGGCGCATTGCGGCAATTGCTGGCTTGAACGGCCCGCTAAACGCACCGCTAAACGCACCGCGGGACCTATGCTGGGGCTAAGGTGGTCATCTTGTCGAACGCAGCCCAGGCCGAGCCAGTCAGCAGTATCGCTAAGACCCAAGAGCGGGTTGGCGGTTTGAATCTTGTGGGCATACAACATCCTTTTTGGGTTGGGCCGGCGCAGGGTTTGCAGACAGCGTGGTAAGCAGTGTGCGCGGTGCGTGCATCGGCAAGGTGTGAGTAGCACAAGGATTTGTAAAGTTGGGGCCTAACTTTGTCGCGTGCAGCGTCGACAATATGCAGTTCGGACCGTTTGGTCCCTTACTAAAAGGCATTTGTGTTCAAGAATTTGATGATGTACCGCCTGGCAGCACCCTGGCCAACTTCGGTAGAGCAAGTAGAGGCAGCACTGATGGATGCGCGGTTTGTCGCGTGTGGCGCGTCACAAGAAAAATCTGTGGGCTGGGTGGAGCCTCGCGGCCATGCCCATGGTGCATTGGTGGAGGTGATTGGCGGGCATTGGTTGCTCAAACTCATGACCGAGGTCAAGATCATTCCGGGCTCGGTAGTCAAGCGTAAAGTGCAAGAGCAGGTGGACCATATCGAAGCCACAACCGGGCGCAAGCCTGGAAAAAAAGAGAAACGCGATATCACCGAAGACGCACGACTGGCGCTATTGCCTATGGCGTTCACCAAGCAATCCAGCGTGCAAGTGTGGGTTGATCCCAAGGCCGGTTGGCTACTGACGGATGCTGGTAGCTCAGCCAAGGCGGACGAGGTGATGACCTGGTTGATCAAAGCGGTAGAAGGGCTTGCCGTCACGCTGATCAATACCCAAACGTCTCCTGCGGCAGCTATGGCGCACTGGCTTGCCAGCAAGGAAGCGCCCGTGGGGTTTAGTGTGGACCGCGAGTGCGAGCTGAAAGCGGCGGATGAATCGAAATCGGTGGTGCGCTATACCCGCCACGCACTGGACACCGACGAGGTAACCCAACACATTGCCATGGGCAAGATGCCGACCCGTTTGGCGCTTACGTGGGGCGACCGGGTGTCCTTCGTGTTAACCGAGGGTCTACAACTCAAGAAGCTGGCATTTTTAGACACTGTGTTTGAAGACGCAGCGCCCAGCCCGGGGGATAAAAAGGATGACAACTTTGATGCGGATGTGGCGATTGCCACGGGCGAGTTGTCGCAACTGCTTCCAGACTTGTTAGAAGCCCTCGGAGGCGAAGTAACGCCGGGTTAACTCAGCGGCCCCTGCCGCGCCCGCCACGGTCATCGCTGTCGTATTGCCCGCGGTTATCTTCGCGGTAATAGACGGGGTTGTAGGGTGGGTAGTAGGCAGGATAGACCACTTGGCGGGCATATGGGCGAACCACACGTACGACCTGTATGGGCGGGTAGGCGCTGTAGCCGCCCTGGTAAGCCCGATGGTCTTGGTAGCCTTGGTAATCTCGATAACCTTGTCGGTAGGTGTCACCCTGGTAGTAGCCGCGTGGTGGTTCGCTGCGGTGGGAATGGCCTTGCGTGGCTGCACTGGCGCCGATGGCGGCGCCCAAGGCTCCGCCCACGATGGTGGCGTTGCGCCCCCCGATGGATTGGCCGATCAGCGCGCCTGCCACCGCCCCAATGCCGGTAGATAACACCACCTGTCCGTCATTGGCCCGGGCTTGGTTGGTAAAACTGGTCAGGGCCGTGCCGGCAATGGCGAGCAGGATTAACGCGGCGGTACCCCGCGTATGACGGCTTGAACTTGATAGAACAGTAGATGTCTGCATAGTCTTGCGTGGCCTCGTGGCTATTGCCGTTAGAAGTAACAGCTATACAGCCCCCAACGTTTGGATGACTTGCGGGATGACGGGGGCACACTTTTTTACATTCTTTTATGGCCCGGGCCCGGGTGTTTATTAATAAGTTTGCTATTTATTTAGGAGTGATTGGCATCGCCAGCCAGGTCATCCAAAATCGGGCAGTCGGGCCGGTCATCGCCGTGGCAGCAGTCCAACAGCTTCTTTAACGTGCGTTGCATGGCCTGCATGGCGGCCATGCGTTCGCTCAGTTCATCCATGTGTTTTTGCGCAATACGCTTGACACTGCTGCTGGCGCGGCGCCGGTTTTGCCACAGTGCCACCAGCTCGCCAATTTCGGCCATCGAAAAACCCAGGTCACGGCTGCGCTTGATGAAACGCAGCGTGTGCACATCGGCCGCACTGTAGAGGCGGTAGCCACTGTCGGTGCGGCTGACCTTACCCAGTAGGCCCAGTGATTCGTAATGCCGCAGCATCTTGGCGGATACGCCACTGTGCCTCGCGGCTGTGCCTATGGTGATCGGTTCAATGCTGGGCATTGTTGGCTTAGGTTGAGACGGCATAGCCCTCTTCGGCAATTGCCTTCGCCAGTGCTTCACGCGGTTGGGCTGACTCCACTTCGACTTTGTTTTGGCTGCGGTCGATCTTGACGTGGGCTTGGGCGTCTACTTGGCTTATGGCGCGGGTGACGGCTTTTTCGCAATGGCCGCAGGTCATGCCGGTGACGGTAAATACTTGGTTCATCCTGGTTTCCTTTTGCAGTTGATGCAGCAATTGTGAACCTTGTCATCGTGGGAGGGTCAAGTCTGTGCGCCAGCCGCTTGACCCTCCCATGGGGTCAAGGATTACGCTCACCCCATGAACACATCTGCACCTACCTTGACTTCCATCGATATTGGCGTTGGTGGAATGACCTGTGCCTCCTGCGTCATGCGGGTGGAGAAGGTCTTGAAAAAAGTACCTGGCGTCGAAAGTGCCACGGTCAACCTGGCTACGGAATCGGCCCGTGTGACAGTGAGTGACCCGACGCTGGAGGCGCGTTTGCGCCGGGCGGTGCGCGATGCCGGCTACGAGCCGCTAGCACCTAACGCGGCGATTGACACGGTCGATGCCTCGCCCTGGGCGGGTTTTGCACCCGTGGCTTGGGGCATCGCTTTGTCTGGGCCGTTGGTGATTCCCATGGTGGGTGATCTGTTTAACCAGCATTGGATGCTGCCCGCGCTGTGGCAGTTTCTGTTGGCCACGCCCGTACAGTTCGTTTTGGGTGCCCGTTTTTATAAAGCCGGTTGGCACGCGCTGCTGGCACGTACGGGAAATATGGACCTGCTGGTGGCCTTGGGTACCACGGCGGGCTGGGGGCTGTCGGTGTGGTTGTGGCTGAGCCCGTTGTTGCTGGGCTCCCCTGACCCCGCCGCGCTTGGCATGCCCGCCATGCAGCCGCATCTTTACTTTGAAGGCTCCGCCATCGTTATCACGATGGTGCTGTTGGGCAAGTGGCTAGAAACGCGCGCCAAGCGACAAACCACATCGGCCATCCGCGCACTGCACAGCCTGCGCCCCGATACTGCGCACCTGCTGGTTGGGATGACGTCCGCCGCAGGGGGCGATACCGTGGATGTGCCGGTGGCCGAAGTGTTGGTCGGTGACCGGCTGGTCGTTAAACCTGGCGAACGCTTTCCGGTGGACGGCACGCTGTTGGAAGGGCGCACGCAAGTGGACGAATCCATGTTGACGGGCGAACCCCTGCCAGTGGCCAAAGACGTCGGCGCGAAGCTCACCGGCGGCAGCATCAATGGCGATGGCCGCGTGGTGCTGCACGTGCGCGCGGTGGGGTTGGACACGGTGTTGTCCAGCATCATCCGCCTGGTCGAAGACGCGCAGGCCGCCAAGGCCCCCATCCAGAGGTTGGTGGACCAGGTGAGTGCGGTTTTTGTGCCGGTGGTGCTGGTGATTGCGCTAGCAACGTTGTTAGCTTGGGTTTTTACCGGCCATAGTTTTGAAGTCGCACTGATTCACGCGGTCGCCGTGCTGGTGATTGCCTGCCCTTGCGCTTTGGGCTTGGCGACGCCGGCGGCCATCATGGCGGGTACAGGCGTGGCGGCCAAGTACGGCATTTTGATTAAAGATGCTCAGGCGCTGGAGATTGCGCACACGGTGACCGTGGTGGCATTCGATAAGACCGGTACGTTGACCGTGGGTCGCCCGAGCATGACTGCGCTGATACCCCTGGGGATGTCCCGCGAGGACGCGCTGACGCTGGCTGCAAGTTTGCAAAGTGGCAGCGAACACCCGCTGGGCCATGCGGTGGTGCAGGCGGCCAAGGACCAGTCTTTGGCCATCGGGGTGCCGACGGATATGCAGGCGGTGCCCGGACGCGGCACCCAAGGCCAGGTGGCTGGTCGCAACTTGCTGCTCGGTAGCCTGCGCTGGATGGAAGAGCTGCAGGTGAACATGGGCGAGCTGGCCGAACAGGCCAACGCGCTCCAAGCCGAAGGTGCCACCGTGTCTGCCATGGCCGAGCGCACTGCCGACGGCGTGCAATTGCTGGCCTTGCTGGCCTTTGCCGACGCGCCCAAGCCAGGCGCAAAAGAAGCGCTAGCCACCTTGCGCGCGCGCGGCCTCCAGACCCTGATGATCTCGGGGGACAACCAAGGCGCAGCGGAGGCGATGGCCAAACGCTTGGGTATGGATGTAAAAGACGTTTTGGCGGAGGTATTGCCGGCCGACAAAGCGGCCAAGGTGGCAGAGCTTAAGGCGTATGGCGGGGAATCCCACCGGGCCGCCCCAGGGCACGGCGGCCCCCTCGGAGGCCAGTACAGCACAGGCCGTGGTAAGCGCGGGGGTCAGGTGGTTGCCATGGTGGGTGATGGGGTGAACGATGCGCCCGCTTTGGCGGCGGCGGATGTTGGGCTGGCCATGGCCAACCTGCATGGTGGCGGCACCGATGTGGCCATGCATGCAGCCGGTATTACGCTGATGCGGGGCGACCCGCGGCTGGTGGCGGCTGCGCTGGATATTTCTAGCCGTACCGTCGCCAAGATTCGGCAAAACCTATTTTGGGCATTTGCGTACAACGCTGCCGGCATCCCATTGGCCGCGCTGGGTTACCTCAGCCCCGTGGTGGCGGGGGCGGCGATGGCGTTGAGCTCCGTGAGTGTGATGGCGAACGCCCTGCTGCTCAAGCGCTGGAAGCCACCGGTTTAGTTTACTTTTTACGCTGCACGAACAGGTTGCGCCGCGCATCCTCGGGGTTGGCAAAGGTGACCATGCCGTTGCTTACTTTGCCCATCACCAGCATGTTTTTGCTGATGGCATCCTTATCGTCGGCGGTGAAAGGTTTGTCATAGGTGCCCACTACGCCGTAATACACCCGCTTGATGTTTTCTAGCGCGCTTTTGAGTTTGGGTCCGCTCAGCGCGTCTGCTCCGCCCTTGATATCAAACATTGCGTACATCAGCAAATAGGCGGCGTCATAGCCCTGGGCTGCAGCCACGGGCACGGCCAGCGGCTGGTTGTACTTGCGTTTATAGGCCGAGAGAAAGGATGCGCGGCGCTCGTTGCTGGGTTCGGCGATGAAGGTCTGGGCCATCAATGCGCCCTCGGCGGCGTCTTTGGCGCCTTGGATGAAAAACGGGAATGACAGTGTCCAGGCACCGACCTGTGGCACCTGCCACTTCATGTCTTTGCGGCCCAGGGCGATGACGGCGTTCTCACTGCCTACGGTGTAGCTAAAAATGACATTTGCGCCAGCCGCCTTGGCGGCACCTAGTTCGTCGCTCAGGTCTTTCACCCCCAGCGCAAAACGGGCCACATGCACCGCTTTCAATCCCTTGGCGGCCAGGGCAGCTTCCACGTCTTTCAGGCCGGCTTCGCCATAACCCGTGGTGTCCGCAAATATGGCGACCTTGTTCCAACCTTTGCCCAGGATGTGGTCCACCACAAACGGCGCCTGGATGGCATCGCGCGCTGAGGAGCGAAAGATATAGCTGCTGGGGCCAGGGTATTTGGCGGTCAGGGGCGTGCCCGTGGCGCAGGGGATGATGAGCGGCATTTGTGCGTTTTGAAACACGTCTAGTGACTTGGCGGCTACGCCCGTGTTGCAAAACCCGATGGTGGCGGTGATGCCTTCACTGACCAGCTCCTGCGAGGCTTTAAGCCCTACGTCGGGGTTGCCTTGATCGTCTTTGACGACCAGCGAGAGTGGTTTGCCAAGGTAGCCGCCGCCAGCGTTGATCTGCTCCACGGCAAGCTGTATTCCGTTGAGCATTTGCAGGCCAAAGTCGGACGAGGGACCGCTGAATGGGCCAATGACCCCCAATTTGAGCGACGCTGCGTTTTGGGCATGGGTGGCCAGTGGGAGCAATAGGGCGGCACCTCCCAGCAGGGCGGCTAGCAAGGTCTGACGGAGCGATGCTTGGGGCATGGGAGCTTTCTAAAGTGGGTCGGCACATTGTGAAACCCTGCGCCGGGGTGGACATTGTGGCAAACCCTTAAGCAGGTGTCGTCCGCGGGGTCTTGCCGTGGCCGTGCCGGTACTGTCGGGCAACGCGATCTGGGTCTATCTTGCACAATCAGTCGTCCATCTTGCCTTCGTCTGGAGTCCCTGCCTTGTCGTCATCAACACCCACCCGCGCTGTCTGGGCCCTGGCTATGGCGCTGTCGTTGGGTGCGGCGGTATCGCTGGGCATCACGCGTTTTGCCTATGGGTTGCTGCTGCCCGCCATGCGTACGGACTTGGACTGGAGTTACACGCTGGCCGGTGCCATGAACACTGCCAATGCCCTGGGTTACCTGTTGGGCGCGCTTATCACACCCTGGCTGATGCGGCGCTGGGGGCCATCGCTGCTGTTGTGGGGTGGCGCAGCGTTGGCCACCGTGTTTATGGGTTTGAGTGGATTTTTTACGGCGGCGGAGCCCTTGATGGTGCAGCGCTTGCTGGCGGGCGTGGCCAGTGCGCTGGTTTTCATTGCGGGTGGGCTTATGGCGGTGCGATTGGGCGCCCGCTACCCGCGTCACAGCGGCCTGCTGCTGGGTATGTATTACGGTGGCACGGGCTTGGGCATTGTGTTGTCTGCGCTGCTGGTGCCGTGGGTGCTGGAGTGGACGCACACCCAAGCGCACGGCTGGCGTTGGGCTTGGTGGATGTTAGCGCTTGCTTGCTTGGCAGGCACGGCTGGGCTGGTGTGGCCCGCGCGGGTCATGGCCCAGTGGGGTTTGCCCGGCCCTGCTGCGGGTGCCACAAGTGCGGCGTTTCGTTGGCGCGATTTTGGCTTCGGTCTGGCCAGTTACACCTTGTTTGGCGTGGGTTATATCGGCTACATGACCTTTGTCGTGGCGCTGCTGCGGGCACAGGGCCGCACGGCTTTGGAGGTGACGGTGTTTTACGCCCTGCTGGGCGTGGCGGTGGTGGTGTCCAGCCGTGTATGGGCAGGCTTGTTGGACCGTTACCGCAATGGCCGTCCGCTGGCGATTTTGAGCGCGCTCTTGGGTCTGGCGACGGTGCTTCCAGCCTTGACCCAGTTCTGGCCGGTGGTGCTGGCGTCGGGTTTGTTGTTCGGCGGGGTGTTTTTGTCGGTGGTGGCATCTACCACCGCGCTGGTGCGCCATAACTTGCCGGCCAGCGCGTGGGCGTCTGGCATCAGTGCGTTTACCACCGTGTTTGCGGCGGGACAGATCGTGGGGCCTACCGTGGTCGGCTGGATTGCGGATGGCCCGGGCGGTTTGGCCCGGGGTCTGGTTTTCTCTGCGGTCGCGCTGTGGGTGGGGGCGGCACTGGCGCTACGACAGCCGGCGCTATGGCAAGCTACTTGATCAAACCTTCAGCCTTCATGGCCGCCACCACCGCAGGGCGGGCGGCTACGCGGGCGCGGTAGGCTACCAGGTGGGTGTAGGCGCTCAGGTCCATGCTCACGTAGCCAGCCCAGTTGGTTACGGTGAACAAGTAACCATCGGCCACGGTGTAGGTGTCGCCCATCAGGTACTCTTTGCCGGCCAGCTCGGTATCGAGCCAGGCGAGGCGTTTGTGGATGATGGCTTTTGCCGCTGTCTTGCTCTCTTCGCCGGCAGCAGGGTTAAACAGGGGGCTGAAGTTTTTGTGGATCTCGGTGCCAATGAAGGTGAGCCACTCTTGCATTTTGTAGCGCTCGTAGGTGCCATTGGCAGGTGCTAGGTTTTTCTCGGGCACTTGGTCGGCAATGTATTGCACGATGGCCGGACCTTCGCGCAGATGGCGGCCATCGTCTAGCGTCACGAAGGGCACATAGCCCAGCGGATTGATGCTGTAGAAGTCGGTACCGTCAGGGGTCTTGTGCGTCTTGGTGGGGGTGAGCAGGCCCTCATGGGGCAGGCCTGCTTCGTGCAAAGCAATGTGGACTGACAGGGAGCAAGCGCCGGGGGAGTAGTAGAGTTTCATGGATGTCAGGTTGGGTTGTAGGTCGAGGGTTGTGGGTTGAATTTACGCTGCAGCCTTGATCATGTCGGCCGCTTTTTCCGCGATCATGATGGTAGGCCCGTTGGTATTTCCGCTCACGACCTGGGGCATTACTGAGGCATCGACTACGCGCAGGCCCGTAATGCCGTGTACGCGCAGTTGGGCGTCCACCACATCCATGGGGCCAGGGCCCATGCGGCAGGTGCCTACGGGGTGGTAAATGGTGTCGGCTTTGCTGCGGATGAACTGCTCGATTTGTGCATCGGTGGTGGCCCCGGCAGAGGCTGCTACCTCACTGCCACCGAGCGTGCGCAGGGCGGGCTGGCCCAGTACGTTGCGCATGATTTTGAAACCGGCAACCAGGCGATCCACGTCGTCCCGCTCGCCTAAAAAGTTAGGATCAATTCGGGGGGCAACTTGCGGATTTTTGCTGGCCAGGCGCAAGGTGCCGCGACTTTTGGGGCGCAGCACGCACACATGGCACGAGTAGCCGTGGCCAAACACTGTGGTGCGGCCGTGGTTTTCTAGCTTGGCGACGACAAAGTGGAATTGCAGGTCCGGGGTCTTTTCGGCTGGGCTGCTTTTCACGAAACCGCCGGCCTCGGCCACGTTAGAGGTGAGCGGCCCGGTGCGCTTGTCGCGCCATTCAAAAATACCTTTGAATAGCGTCCAGACACCACCCAGCGTGATGCCCACCGATTGGGTCAGCGCGGGCGCGTGCACTTGCTGGACGATATCCAGATGGTCGTGCAGGTTCTCGCCCACACCCGGCAGGTCGTGTATCGGCACAACGCCGTGGTCCAACAAGTGTTGGCGCGGGCCGATTCCAGAGAGCATCAGGATCTGGGGCGAGCCGAATGCGCCCGCGCTTAAGAGTACTTCTTTGCCCGCCATGAGCTGCTTGGTTTGGCCTTCGTGCACAAACTCTACGCCGATGGCGCGCTTGTCTTTGATCACAATACGGGTGGTAAGCGCCCCAGTAATAACGCGCAAGTTGGGGCGCTTCAGGTTGGGCGTGAGGTAGCCCTTGGCGGCGCTCCAGCGCTCACCGTTTTTATGCGTCACCTGGTAGGGGCCCACGCCTTCTTGGCTGGCCCCGTTGAAGTCGGAGTTGATGGCATAACCCGCTTGGCGCCCTGCCTCGACGAAGCTGGGAACGATGGGGTTGGGGCTGGTGAGGTCTTGCACATGCAAAGGCCCGCCGGTGGCATGGAAGGCGTCGGCGCCGCGGGCGTTGTCTTCCGATTTTTTGAAGTAGGGCAGCACATCGTTCCAGCCCCAACCGGGGTTGCCCAGCGCGGCCCAGTGGTCGTAGTCTTCTTGTTGGCCGCGGATATAGATCATGGCGTTGATGGAGCTGGAGCCACCTAGCACTTTGCCGCGTGGCTGGTAGCCTGTGCGGCCATTCAAGCCGGGTTGGGGCGTGGTGTTGTACTTCCAGTTCGCCTGACCGTTTTGCGCCAGCAGGGCCAAACCCATGGGGCAATGGATCAGTATGCTTTTGTCGGCCGGACCGGCTTCCAACAGGGCAACGCTGACGTTGGGGTCCTCCGTCAAACGGCCAGCCAGCACGCAGCCCGCGGAGCCGCCGCCGATGATGATGTAGTCAAACGTGGAGTTGGTGTCAGAGTCGCGCATGTGTTGCCTCGGTGGTGGTGCTTATCGGGTCAAGAAATTAAGGTACTTGGTGGCGAATGTGCTGTACGGGGGATACAGCAGCTTGATCGCGCTGAAAGGCGCTTGCAGCATCACCGGGCGCAGCTTAGAGAAGGTCAAAAATCCCTCGTAGCCGTGGTAGTGGCCCATGCCGCTGTCACCCACGCCACCAAAAGGCATGTCGTGCTGGGCCGTGTGCAGCATGGCGTCGTTGACCGTCACGCCGCCCGACATGATGTGGGTGATGAGGTGCTCGACCTGTTGCTTGTTGTGGCTGAAGGGGTACAGCGCCAGCGGGCGTGGGGCAGCATTGATGGCGGCGATCGGCTCGGCCAGTGTTTTGTAGCCGATCAGGGGCAGCACCGGGCCAAAGATCTCGCGCATGCGCAGCGCGCAGCCGGGCGGTGCATTGAGCACGATGTGGGGCGCGATCTTGCGCGTCGCAGCATCCCAAGGCGTACCCGGAAGCAGGGGCACCAGGGTTGCGCCGCCGTCGCGGGCTTGTTCTAGCGCCTGCACGATGCGTTGGAACGACCGGTCGTCAATGATGGCGGTGTAATCGGGGCTGGACAGCGAGGTGTAACGGCCTTTGACGATCTTTTTGGCGGCGGCCACAAAGGCTTTGATCTGGCCTTGTGGCAGGTACAAATGGTCCACCGTGGTGCAGACCTGGCCGGCGTTAAAACACTTGGCAAAGAGCAGGCGCTCGGCGGCAGTTTGCAGCGGGAAATCGTCGCACAGAATAGCCGGTGACTTGCCGCCCAGCTCCAGCGTAACCGGGCACAGGTTGTGGGCCGCAGCGGCCATGACGGCGCGGCCGGTTTGGCCAGAGCCGGTAAAAATCAGGTGGTCAAACTTGAGCTGCGAAAACTCCACGCCCACATCACCCGTTTCGTCAAAAAACGCGAGCTTGTCGCGTTCAAAATATTCGGGGATTTTCTCCATCAACAGCGCGCAGGTGTGGCGCGAGTTTTCACTCATCTTCACCATGCTGCGGTTGCCTGCTGCAAACGTGCAGATCAGGCCATTGAAGCTGGTCCAGATAGGAAAGTTCCAGGGGATGATGGCACCCACCACGCCCAGCGGCTGGGGGGTGACGCGGTTGCGCGCCCCCAAAAAGTTTTTCAGATCCACATGCCGCTTTTGCGGCTTCATCCAGCCCTTGAGGTGCTTGAGCGTGTAGTTCACGCCGTCGATCACACTGAAGATTTCGGCAAATAAAGATTCGTGCGCAGAGCGGTGGCCGTAGTCGGCGCTGATGGCTGCGACCAAGGCGTCGCGGTGGTCGGTGACAAAGGCTTTGAGCTTGAGCAGGTCTTCGCGCCGCTCGGCAAAGCTCGGGTTGGGGTGGGCCAGGTAGGCCGCGCGTTGCAGCTTGAGCGTGGCCTCTAGTTCGGCGCGGGTAGAGCGGGTGGCGCTGTCAGAGCTGGTGGGCGTGACGGCGTGAAGGTGGATGACAGACATGGCAACAACGGTGGGTAGGAGGATGTATCGGTAGAGGGAGGAATCAGGTCTTGTAGCTCGGGTCTAAGCGGTCGGCCTTGCGAATCAGTGCGGGCCAGGCAAACGCCCCGCCTGCGCCGCTGGTTTGCACGCGCATGGCTTGGGCCACACCTTGCACGATGGCGGGGTTGACCTGCGTGAGCGTGCCCCCAGCCTGCGCCGCGATTTGGATTTGGCAAGTGGTTTCAAAGATATACATGCTTAAAAACGCATCGGCAATGCTGGGGCCTACGGTGAGCAGGCCGTGGTTGCGCAGCATCAGAAAGTTGGCGGCACCTAGGTCGGCTTGCAGGCGCGGCTTCTCGTCATCTCGAAACGCCACGCCCTCGTAGTCGTGGTAGGCCAAAGACGCCAACACAAAGGTGGACTGCTGGCTGATCGGCAACACGCCGCCCGCCTGCGCGCTGACCGCCACACCAGCGCGTGTGTGGGTGTGCATTACACAGCCCGCGTTGTCGCGCGCCTCGTGCACGGCGCTGTGAATGACAAAGCCCGCCGGGTTGACCGGAAACGGCGACTCGCTGAGCTTGTTGCACTGCTGGTCGATCTTGATCAGGCTGCTGGCGGTGATCTCGTCAAACATCATCCCATAGGGGTTGATGAGAAAGTGGTGCTCAGGCCCGGGGATGCGGGCGCTGATGTGGGTGAAGATGAGGTCGCTCCAGCCGTAGGCGGCCACCAGGCGGTAGCAGGCCGCAAGGTCCACGCGCAGTTGCCATTCTTCGGGGCTGACGGAGGTTTGAAGGGACGGAATGTGCATGGCTTTTGCCCTGTGCAAAGAGAAAACGCCACCTTACACGCAAGCACCAGGCAAAACCCGTCACTTCAGGGTCACTGAGGGTAATTACGGGTGTGGGTTGGGTGCGTCACTCCAAAATCGGGTCTACGAAGGCTTGCGGGGTGTGGCACGTGTTGCGGAGCCCCCATCCATGGGCTGCGCCAGACCGCGACGCAGGCTAGTCCAGGGGGTGCGAATGGGCGTTCACACCAACGCCGTCTGAAACGACCGTGGCAGCGCAAGCTCCGCGATGCGAAATACGTCTGCGAGCGATGTGCGCCTCGATGTGTGCCGCCAGACCATCGACGGAGTGAAGATCGGCATCGATCACCAAGCCATGCATACGTAAATATGGCAGCGCCGCTACAAATTCCTGGTGTAGGTTTCTCAGTATGTCCGGGTTGCGGCTTGCCACCCGCTGCGGCTCTGGGTCAGCGGTGACACGCTCAAGCGCACGTTCAAAGGAAACCTGCATCGCAACGATTTCGACGTGTATTGGTGTCGTGATGTAGTCAGTGAGGCCCAGAACGTCTTCGCGGTGGTGAAAGCCGCCTTCGACAATCACCACGTCGGCGATCGTGTCGAAGAAAACGTCACTCAGCGCAGCAGCGCCTCGGCTAGCGATCTTCCACACCGCCTCGTCACTGAAGCCGGCGTGTCGGCGCGCCATGCCATAGATTTGGTCGAGATCGATGGTGGCTGCCCCGACACCATGGGCCTGAAATCGCGCTGTTATGGCCCGAGCGGTCGTGCTTTTACCGCCGCCCACCGGGCCGGTGAGGACCACCAAGACGGGCGTAGAAGTTGGTGATGGCATGTGTTTTGCTATTATTTTGATAGCTGTAAAGTCAATGAATACCCGGGCCTGCTGTGCTTTTCAGTGTGAAAATCGCTCTGCGGCCCACACTGCCTGCTCGATAACGGCCTGCACCTGCTTTCGGCTCCCGTCCTGGGTGAATTGGCCGCGTTCGTCAAAGGCTTCGCCCGCACGGCCCAGCGCAAACTGCTGCGGGCAGACCCAGGCCTGCAAGTTCAGCAGCAGCGGCTGTAAATGGCTGAGCGATCGCAGTCCGCCTAAAGCGCCGGGGGATGCACTCATCAGCCCGACGACTTTGCCGGCAAATGGCTTGCTGCCGCTGGACCAGACCGGGTGGCCTTTGATGGGGCTGGAGGCCCAGTCGATGGTGTTTTTCAGGAGCCCTGTGTAGCTGCCGTTGTACTCGGGTGAGACGATGATCCATGCGGGGTGGGCGTCCATGATTTCCTTGAGCTTTGTCACGTCAGGCGGTGTGCCTTCTGCTTCCAGGTCGGCGTTGTACAGGGGGATGTTCAGGGACGACAGCTCAAGCAGTGTGACCTCAGCACCGCTGGCACGCGCTAGGTTGGCGGTGGCGTTTGCAAGTTGTCGGTTGAAGGATTGTTGGCGGGTGCTGCCGGCGAAGATGAGGAGTTTGGTCATGGGTTGATTGTCGTCAGTTCGGGTCGGCTTTGTATCTTCACTCTTGCCCGGCAGGCATTGCTTTTGTCGCCCGCAACAGGCAAGGCGTGGGTATTTTGCTCCGTGTCCCCCGCCCTTCGGGCTCCGCCTTTACCTGCGCAAAATACCCACGCCTTGCCTGCCGCTGGAGGTTGTTTGAGAAACATCTTTTGCGGCTTTTTGCTAGCGGAAGCGACACCTTAGATCGGTTGGGTTGTGCGTTTTGCGGAGGTAAAGAAGGAGGCCGAAGGCCGGGTGACACGCAGCAAAACGTACAGCCCTACCGATCGACCCAAGTAACAAGGCAGTTCCGGTGCATCTGTAACACGTGCCAAAAAACCAGGCAGCCAGTAAAATCATGGCCTATCCCACACCGGGCGCACGCAAGAGAAGAAAGCCTCTTGCCTTGCGCCCCCTGATTGAACACCATGCTCTATCCCCAAGAATTTGACGTCATTGTTGTTGGCGGCGGCCACGCCGGAACCGAGGCCGCCTTAGCTGCGGCCCGCATGGGCTGCAAGACCTTGCTCTTGACCCACAACATCGAGACCCTGGGCCAGATGAGCTGCAACCCCAGCATTGGCGGCATTGGCAAGGGTCACTTGGTCAAAGAAGTAGACGCGCTGGGCGGCGTGATGGCGTTGGCGACCGACGAGTCTGGCATTCAGTTCCGGATTCTGAACTCCAGCAAAGGCCCGGCCGTGCGCGCCACCCGCGCCCAGGCGGACCGCATTTTGTACAAGGCCGCCGTGCGCCGCACGATTGAGAACCAGCCCAACCTGTGGCTGTTCCAGCAAGCGGTGGACGACCTGATGGTGGAGGGCGATGGGGATGGTGCGCGGGTGGTGGGCGCTGTGACGCAGGTGGGCATTCGCTTTAGGTCCAAGACCGTAGTGTTGACGGCGGGCACGTTTCTAGATGGCAAGATCCACGTGGGCTTGAACAACTACGCGGCTGGGCGAGCGGGCGATCCACCGGCGGTGAGTTTGAGTGCCCGCTTGAAAGAACTCAAGCTACCGCAAGGCCGCTTAAAAACCGGTACACCCCCGCGCTTGGATGGGCGCAGCATTGACTTCAGCAAGTGCCTGATTCAACCCGGCGACGGTACGCCCGGCGGCATGAGCGACACCATGCCGGTGGTGAGCTTTATGGGCCGGGTGGAGATGCACCCCGCGCAAGTGCCGTGCTGGATCACCCACACCAACGAGCGCACGCACGACATCATCCGCAGTGGCTTCGATCGCAGCCCCATGTTCATGGGCAAGATTGAAGGCGTAGGCCCGCGCTATTGCCCCAGCGTAGAAGACAAGATCAACCGCTTTGCCGACAAAGATAGCCACCAGATTTTCTTGGAGCCCGAGGGCCTGACGACGCACGAGTACTACCCCAACGGCATTAGCACCAGCCTGCCGTTTGATATTCAATACGAACTGGTGCGCAGCATGGTGGGGCTGGAGAACGCGCACATCTTGCGCCCGGGCTATGCCATTGAGTACGACTATTTTGACCCGCGCAGCCTTAAGAGCAGCTTTGAGACGCGCCAGATTGGCGGCCTGTTCTTTGCCGGGCAGATCAACGGCACTACCGGCTACGAAGAGGCGGCCGCCCAAGGTTTGTTTGCCGGACTGAACGCTGCCCTCCAAGCCAAGGGCGATGCGCCCTGGGTGCCGGGCCGCGACGAAGCCTACCTGGGCGTGTTGGTGGACGACCTGATTACCAAGGGCGTGACCGAGCCCTACCGCATGTTCACCAGCCGCGCCGAATTCCGCCTGCAACTGCGCGAAGACAATGCCGACGCTCGCTTGACCGAGACAGGCCGCAAGCTGGGCCTCGTGGACGACGCCCGCTGGGACGCCTTCAGCCGTAAGCGCGACGCTGTTTCACGTGAAACAGAGCGCCTGCGCAGTATCTGGGTGAGCCCTAAAAACTTGGCCCAGGCGGAAGCCGAGCGGGTGCTGGGAAAAGCCATGGAGCATGAATACAACCTGGCCGACCTGCTGCGCCGCCCGGATGTGAGTTACGCCGGACTGATGTCTTTGGATGGTGGGCGCTTTGCGAATGCCGAGTTGCCGGTGGCGGGGCTCGCAAAAGATGTTTCACGTGAAACACAAGACGATGCAGTCGAACTGAGTGGGAGTGAGCGGGATGCCGCTACGCGCCAAGACGTGTTCGTGGCCAGCGTGGTGGAGCAGGTGGAGATTGCTGCCAAATACTCGGGCTACATCGACCGCCAAAAAGACGAAGTGCTGCGCGCTGCTCACTATGAAGGCACGGTGCTGCCAGCGGACCTGGACTACATGCAAGTTACGGCCCTGAGCATTGAAGCACGCCAGCGCCTGAGCAAGCAGCGCCCGGAAACCCTGGGCCAGGCATCGCGCATGTCGGGCATCACCCCGGCAACCATTTCTTTGCTGATGATCCACCTGAAGCGCGGCAACTTTCGTGGGTTCGCTGAAAAAGCGGTGGCTTAGTGATGGCGGGTTTGACAGTTGACGCCACACGTTTGCGCGCCGATCTGGAGCGCGCACTACCAACCTTGGGGTTGGCGCTAGACGCAGCCCAAGTCACTATGCTGATGGATTACTTGGCGCTGATCCAGAAGTGGACCAAGGTCTACAACCTGACCGCCGTTCGTGACCCGGCCGAAATGCTGACCCACCACTTGCTGGATAGTTTGGCGGTGATCGTGCCGCTGCGTCGGCAGTTGGCAGTCATGGATCTTGCGGGCCAACGCATTCGTTTGCTGGATGTGGGCTCGGGTGCCGGTTTGCCCGGTATCGTGATTGCTATTTGCTGCCCCGAGATTGCCGTCGACTGCGTAGACACTGTGGCCAAGAAGG
Organism: Rhodoferax sp.; assembly: GCA_046595515.1. Classification (GTDB taxonomy): domain Bacteria; phylum Pseudomonadota; class Gammaproteobacteria; order Burkholderiales; family Burkholderiaceae_C; genus Allorhodoferax. Next base: position 136,577 of record JBKJOV010000021.1, read on the forward strand.
CCGCCTTCATTCAGCAAGTGGCGGTGACTTTGCGCCTGCCTAATTTGCGCGGTGTGCACGCGCGTGTGGAAAACCTGACCGATAAGTACAGTGTGGTCAGCTCCCGGGCGTTTGCGTCGTTGGCGGATTTCACCAGTTGGTCAGCGCAGGCGCTGGCGGAGCAGGGTGTGTGGCTGGGGATGAAGGGCAAGCATCCTTCCGACGAGATGGCCGCGTTGCCATCTTCCGTCGAAGTGTTTCACGTGGAACAACTGCAGGTGCCGGGGCTGGATGCGGAGCGTTGTATTGTGTGGATGCGGTCATCCAGTTAGTTTGTCTCGGTCGCTACCCGGTCAGTGGGGCTGCACGTTTTGCTTCGTGTCCCCCGCCCGCTTTGCGGGCTCCTCCTTTACCTACGCAAAACGTACAGCCCCACTGACCTGGCGGTGTCGTGGTGCATTTCAGTCGGTTGATTCCCCACTCGTTATTCGCAGCGGTGGAGGCCTACGGGGAGTTGCCGCGAAGGTAAAGGAGGAGGCCGAAGGCCGGGGGACACGCAGCGGCAACTCCCCGTAGGCCTCCACCGCGGGCTCAGCGATCGCCCCACCGCGGGCCCAGAACAGTAGCCCAGCTCCCAGCAATCAGCACAGCCAAAAATCCAACGTAAACTCAGCCTTCAATCCAACTCACAACGCAGCATGCTCGGCATCACCGACTACGGCACTTTTGTCGTCACCATCATTGTGTTTCTGCTCATTCCCGGCCCCGGGAATTTGGCGCTGGTCATGTCCACCAGCAAGGGTGGCATTCAGGGTGGATTGGCAGCGGGGCTGGGCATTATTCTGGGGGACCAAGTGCTGATGTGGTCGGCGGTGGCGGGGCTGGCGGCCTTGCTCAAAGCCTACCCGGATGCTTTTAACGCCATGCAATGGGTGGGCGCGACCTACTTGGCTTGGCTTGGCGCCAAGATGCTGTTGGCCAAACCGGGTACCGCGCCGGTGCTCAATATCAAGCCGCACCACTACCTGCGCCAGGCCTTCTTCATTACCTTGCTCAATCCCAAGGCGGTGTTCTTTTATATGGCCTTCTTCCCGCTGTTTGTGCAGCCCGCGTACAAAGAGCATTTGCCCACCTACGCCGTCATGGCGGTCACCGTTGCGCTGCTCGGGTTTTTGTACAGCTTAGGCGCTGCGCTGCTAACCCACTATTTGGCCGAGCGCATGCGCGCCAACCCCAAGATTTCGCAGGGGCTAGAGAAGTTGGCGGGCGTGTTTCTGATTGGCTTTGGCGTCAAGCTGGCGTTGCAGCGCTAGGCCGCCACGCCAAGACATGTTCCACGTGAAACAACGCCACCTCAGACTTTCCATTTTTCACACTTAGTACCCCATGGCCAAAATCTTCTGCATTGCCAACCAAAAAGGTGGCGTAGGTAAGACCACCACCACCGTCAATCTGGCGGCTGGTTTGGCCAAGGTGGGCCAGCGCGTGCTGATGATTGACCTGGACCCCCAGGGCAATGCCACCATGGGTTCGGGGGTAGACAAGCGCAAGCTGGAGCTCACGGTGTACGACGTGTTGCTCGAATCGGCGTCGATTGCCGAGGCCCGCACCCAGAGCGACAAGCTCAAAGAGGGCGGTTGCAGCTACGACATCTTGGGTGCCAACCGCGAGCTGGCCGGGGCCGAGGTGGAGTTGGTGGAAGTCGAGCGGCGCGAGAAGCGCTTGAAGCTGGCCATCGCTGCCGTGGATCACGAGTATGACTTTGTGCTGATCGACTGCCCGCCCAGTTTAAGCATGCTCACGCTGAACGGCCTGTGCTGCGCGCATGGCGTGATCGTGCCCATGCAGTGCGAATACTTTGCACTCGAAGGCCTGACCGATTTGGTCAACACCATCAAGCAGGTCAAGGCCAACCTCAACGACGATCTGCAGATCATTGGCCTGCTGCGCGTCATGTTTGACCCGCGCATCACCCTGCAGCAGCAAGTGAGCGACCAGCTCAAGGCCCACTTCAGTGACAAGGTGTTTAACACCGTGATCCCGCGCAATGTGCGCCTGGCCGAGGCGCCCAGCTATGGCGTGCCGGGCGTGGTGTTTGATCCGGCCTCCAAAGGTGCGCAGGCCTTTGTGGCCTTCGCCAAAGAGATGGTGGAGCGCATAGAGGCGATGTAGCCCCAGTCGGCGCAATTTATAGTCAAAATGGGCTGTGGCCCGGACAAACAAAGCGCCGACAGCTCCTAAATGAATAGCAAAATGGCCATCAATCCCACTGCAAACCCCATGCACGTCCTGCTGTTGCCGGGCTGGCAAAACTCCGGCGCTGCGCATTGGCAGAGCCGTTGGGAAACCCTACACGACGCACCCTTCCATTTTCAGCGCGTCGAGCAAAGCGACTGGATGCGCCCGCTGCGGGGGGACTGGATGATGCAATTGGAAGAGGCCGTGCTGGCCGCGCCGGGCCCGGTGCTGCTGGCGGCGCACAGCCTGGGCTGCATGCTCACCGCCGCGTGGGCCGAGCATTCGCAAAACACCCACCGCGTGGCGGGTGCCTTGCTGGTGGCACCAGGCGACCCAGAGCGCGAGGAACTGCGCGCGGTGCTCAAAAGCTGGTCGCCGATTGTGCGCAAGCTGTTGCCATTTCAAAGCATTTTGCTGGGCAGCCAGAACGATCCCTATTGCGATTTTGCGCGCGCCCAGAGCTTTGCCCAAAGCTGGGGCAGCCGCTTCGTGAACTATGGCGCACGCGGCCACATCAACGCCGAATCGGGCTTGGGCGATTGGCCCGAAGGCCTGGAATTTTTAGAGCAACTGCATTCAGATCAACAACAGCGAACCAAGGAATAAGAACATGGTCACCAAGAAACCCAAAGGACTGGGCATGGGCCTGGAGGCGCTGCTGGGCCCCAAGGTCAAAGACGCAGCCCCGGCGGGCGCCGAGCCCGCCAACACCGGCCTGCCTTCAACGCTGCTGCTTGCCGACATGGTGGCCGGTGTCTACCAGCCCCGCACGCGCATGGACGAGGGCGCTTTGTATGAGCTGGCCGAGAGCATCAAAGCCCAAGGCATCATGCAGCCGATCTTGGTCCGGCAGCTAGACGAAGCCGATGCCGCCAAACATATTGGGGACGGAAAAAAGCGCGCCATCTACGAAATCATTGCCGGTGAGCGCCGCTACCGCGCAGCCAAGCTGGCCGGGCTGGACCGCGTGCCGGTGTTGGTGCGCGATGTGCCCAACGAGGCGGCTGCGGCCATGGCGCTGATTGAGAATATTCAGCGCGAAGACCTGAACCCGCTGGAAGAAGCGCAAGGCCTACAGCGCCTGATCAAAGAGTTTGGCCTGACGCACGAAACTGCCGCCCAGGCCGTGGGCCGCTCGCGCAGCGCCGCCAGCAATTTGCTGCGCCTCTTGAACCTGGCCGACCCCGTGCAAACCATGCTGATGGCTGGCGACATTGACATGGGCCACGCCCGTGCGCTGCTGTCTCTGGACCGTGGCACGCAGATCACGGCGGCGAATCAGATTGCGACCAAGAAAATGTCGGTGCGTGAGGCTGAGAGCCTGGTCAAAAAGCTCAGCGCCGAGTTCTCGCTCACACCGCAAAAACCAACCAAAGAAAAATCCCGCGACTTGAAGCGCGTGGAAGAAGAGCTGTCGGACCTGCTGATGGCGCAGGTCGAGATTCAAATCAAAAAGCGCGTGAAGCGCCACGGGCGGATGGAAGAGATGGGTGAGGTCGTCATCCAATTCGGCTCCATGGACGAGCTCAACGGGCTGATTGACCGCTTGCGCGGTACTTAAAACGGGCTTGCTAGCGCCCCCCACCATGCCCTACAGTGTGGGGCTGGCCTCTCTGGCCACCCCACACTCTGGAGGTTCTATGGCTTCTTCTCTTGCTTCATCCAAGGCAGTTGCTGCCCCGACACCCACGCTGGTGCGGTTAGTGGCCTTGGCAGCCAGTGTGTGCTGCACCGCCGCCTTGGCGCAGACCCAGGTGGTCAAGCCGCCCAAGACCTTGTTGTGGATGGACGTGTCCACCGGCAGCATGGCCGGCATGCCCGAGCTTGAGATCCCCGGCATGGGCGGTTTGATGGGCGGCATCATGGGCGCCTTTGGTGGCAAAGACAAGGGCGGCTCGGCCTCCGGCAAATCCAACGCAGCCTATTACGGCGCTGCGCGTGCCTTCCATATGACGCCGCCGCGCATCGTCGATGTGGCGCTTTGGAACAGCCTCAAGCCCGGTGGGGATGCGGTGCAAAATATTCCTGCCGGCTTGCGCATGGGGGAGAGCCTGCCGCTAATGCCGGTGCAACTGGAAACTGTGGCCCAGCAACGCGAACCCGGTGAAGTGCCCCAAGACGTGCAGCAACCCAAGGGCCGTTTGCTGATGTATTGGGGATGCGGCACCACGGTGCGCGCCGGGCAGCCGCGCATCATCGATTTCAGCAAGCTGAACGCCAGCAATGCGCAGGCGTTTTCAGGAGCGTTCACGGGCCGTTTTGCCCCCGACCGAGGTGCCAAGGTCAAGTCGGGTTACGCCGTGTTTCCCAACGAGCGGGAGCAGAAATCTATTCCCAAAGACGGATCGCTGGTGGGCGAGCACCGCATCAGTGGCGATGGCGTGCCGGCCTCTTTCAAATTTGTACTGGGACCTGAGCAGGATGTGATGCCGAACATCAGCTTGCAAAGCAGTGGTGGCCTGCAGGACAGCATTGCGCTGAATTGGGGCAATGTGAACCATGCACGCGCCTATTACCTGCACGCCATGTCCGTCCAGGGCAACGACTTTATTCTGTGGTCCAGCAGTGAAAACGGCGACTCGGGCATGGGGCTGTTTGACTATTTGCCCAACACCACCATTGAGCGCTGGACCAAGGAGCGCGTCTTGCTGCATTCCAGTGTCAACCAGTGCCATATTCCCAAGGGCATTTTGGCCGGGTCAGCCAAGGGCGATGAGGGCGGCAACGCGGCCTTCTTGCGCATGATGGCTTATGGTGGCGAATACAACGTGGTGTACCCGCCGCGCCCCACCGATGTGAAAGTGGCCTGGGACCAGGAGTGGTCGGTGCGCCTGCGGCTCAAGTCGCAGACCATGGCGATGCTGGGGCAGGACTTGACCGGCGGCATGGACGGTGCCGACAACAAGCCCCAAGCCGAGCCTGAGAAGCCATCGCTTATCCCCGGTGCCGCAGGCCTGTTGCGCGGCCTGTTTGGCAAATAGGACGGCACGCGTTTGCATTTGCGCTGGCCCTGGCCTTGGCCTCTTCCCGCACTCTTGGTTTGGGGCGCTGCCTGGGGCGCGTGTGTCGGGCTGCTGTCGCTGGGGTTCAGCCCGCTGCTGTCACTGGCATTGCCATCCTTGGGCGGTGTAGCGGCCAGCCTGCTGGGCGACAGTTGGTGGCGCCGTTTGATGATTGGCGTGGGCTTTCCCTTGTCGCTGGCGCTGTCGGGTTTGCTCTGGGTGCCGGGTTGGGGCTGGCTGCTACCGCTGGCCTTGTTGCTGCTGATTTATCCCCTTAACGCCTGGCGTGATGCGCCCATTTTCCCGACGCCGCAAGACGCGCTCAACACCCTGCCAGACCACGCGCCGCTGCCCCCTGGCGCGCGCGTGCTCGATGCCGGTTGCGGCGCAGGCCACGGCCTGCGCGCACTGCGCCAGGCCTACCCTCTGGCCCGCTTGCACGGTATCGAGTGGAGCTGGCCACTGTGGGCGTGGTGCGCTTGGGCCTGTCCGTGGGCACAGGTGCGCCGGGGCGACATCTGGCAGGCAGATTGGTCGGACTATGCGCTGGTGTATGTGTTTCAGCGCCCCGAGAGCATGCCCCGTGCTCTGGACAAGGCGCGCGCCGAGTTGGCCGTGGGGGCCTGGCTGGTGAGCCTTGCATTTGAGATCGCGGATCTGCAGCCAGATGCCCGATACGCCGCGCCCGGTGGCAGAATGGTGTGGGCTTACCAAGCCCCGTTTAATACCGCCTCGTTGACGTCCCATGCAGAGGCCCCAGGAGATTCACGATGACCCCAGTGCAGCCCAAGCCCGCCGAGACCGGCCCGGTGACGTCCGACAAGGGCTATGCCCAACGCGTGCTTTTGTTTGCCATGGCGACGCTGGCCGAGCAGCGTGACTCCGATACCGAAAGCCACTTGGTGCGCGTTCAGCACTACACCCGTTTGCTGGTGCAGCAGTTGGCCAGCCACCCGGACTTTGCGGAAGCCTTGACGCCCGCCGGTGCCGAGCAATTGATCGACAGCGTGCCGCTGTACGACATGGGCACGGTAGGCGTGCCAGACCGTATCTTGCTCAAGCCGGGGCGCCTGACCACCGATGAGTTGGCCATCATGCGCACCCATCCCAAGCTGGGCTACGACGCGCTGGTGCGCGCTGAAAAGACCATGGGCCAAACAGCAAGCTGGCTCAGCGTGGCCAAAGAACTGGTGCTGTGCCACCAAGAGAAGTTCGACGGCACAGGTTACCCCCAAGGCCTCAAGGGCACCCAAATTCCGGTGACGGCGCGCATCATCGCGTTGGCCGACGTGTACGACGCCTTGATTTCCAAGAAGGTCTACAAAGACGGTGTGACACACGACACCGCAGTGGGCATTATTTTTAGCGAGCGCGGCGCGCATTTTGACCCGGATGTGGTGGACGCATTTATGGCGGTACGTGATAAGTTTGCCGACATTGCCCTGCACCATGCCGACACCGATGCTGACATGCAGCGCAAGATCGAATACATGGCGAATGCCATTGCCGAACAGGCCGTTTTATAAGCGTTTTTGGTCCTTAGCCGGCGTAAACATTGATGACGGTGCTATTTTTTTAATAGCGCAACACGCACGATCCGAAAGCTCTGCGAAACGGTGCAGGCCAATACCAACACGCGCTCCAACCGGGATGCATTGCCAAACTGCTTGTCGTTGTTTGGCGCTGTGGGCGCTAGGGTGCCGAGTGTAGATACCTAAGGTTTACCCTATACAAAAAGCATGCTTATTTGTCACCCCAGAGACTAGACTTTGGAGCCCACAGCCTAGACTGCTAGCGGAGCTTTTAAATTACCCGTCTTCAGGAGACATACATGAAACTTTCCCATTCCAGCAAGTTAGCGCTCAGTGCGATAACCATTGCGACCCTGTCCGCGTGCGGCGGCGGTGCAAACACCTACCAACGCGGGGAACTGATCGATACGCCCGTGGTGTTGGCCACCATGACCGCAGCGCAAATTGATGCAGGTACGTCGGCCAGTGGCCTACAGGCCCTGAGCGGCAAAGCTAAGTGCGATGTCAAAGTGGTTTCACTGAATTACAAGACCATCGGTGTGGAGGGCGATCCAGCCAACGCGTCCGGTGTCTTTTTGATGCCGTCCGGTTCGTGCACCGCAGCCGCAGGCTTGGTGGCGTATGCCAAAGGCACCGATGTGCAAAAGCCGCGCACGCTGGCCAACCCGTCTGACGGCGAAACCTTCCTGTTGGTTGCTATGTACGCGTCCCAAGGTTACGCCGTAGTGGCCACCGACTATTTGGGTTTTGCCAAATCGACATTCGCCTACCACCCGTACCTGCACGCCGACAGTGAGGCCAGTGCCGTCATCGATTCGGTGCGCGCCGCGCGCAATGCCACCGTCAATGTGGGCGGCTCCTTGTCTGGCAAGGTGATGTTGACCGGTTATTCGCAGGGCGGACATTCCTCCATGGCGGCACACCGCGCCATTGAGCGCGACAACGCGGCCGAGATCAATGTCGTGGGCGGCGCCCACCTGGCCGGGCCGTACAACCTGTCGGGCTCGGTCAAAGCGCCACCGATTGCAGGCATTCAGTTTTTTGGCACCTTCTTTGTCACGGCCTGGCAAAAAATTTACAAGAACGTGTACGCCAAAACTTCCGACGCGTTCAAGCCTGCGTATGCCGATGGTATTGAATCCCTGCTACCCAGCGCGACCTTGACCTACACCACGCTGATCACCACCGGCAAGTTGCCTGGCGCAAACGGCGAGACACCTGCACAAGCCCGCGCCGCGTTGTTCCAGGATGCCTTCGTTACCGATTTTCAGACCAACCCCAACAGCAACCTCTTGGCCGCCGCCAAGAAGAACGACTTGCTGGGCTGGAGCCCCAAAGCCAAGGTGTTGTTGTGTGGCGGAGCAGGGGACCCAACGGTGCCACCCGCCATCCACCAAAACGTGATGAAAGCCGACTTTGACAGCCGCGGCCTGACCAACGTGACCTCGGTGGATGTGGACCCCACCATTCGGGCGATCTATGGCGCCGTGTTGACCAGCAGCCCGGCCACGTACTACGGCAGCTACCACGGCACCTATGAGCCGCCACTGTGCGCTGCGCAGGCCAAGGCTTTCTTTGACACTGTGAATAAATAAGCACAGCGCTACCTGCATCACCAGCACGGGCATTGAATGCCCGTGCTGGTTTTTTTTTGGCGTCCCGGCGTCAACCGGCGCGTGTTGAAGAGTACCGGTCCTTGGCGTTTACCCTATTACCGGAATGTGAGATGCGGACTTAATATCCGCCGACTCTGTTTCAGAGCGCTCGCATTTGGGGACTGCGCAGACGCGATGGCAAGCGCACAAGCTTGCATCCGAAACCGCAGGACTTTTGGCATGTTGTGTAGTGGCTAGCAATCACGCTAGCACCTCCCCAAAAGACAACTGCTATGGGTATTCAACAACATCGATTGGACGTACAACATGAGCTTTCGCCCCCGCATTGGATTGCGCAACTTGCTTACCACCTTGGCCCTGCTGGCACTCGGTGGTCAGGCCGTTGCCAGCACCCTCAACCAAAATGTTTCTTGGACCATAGACCGCGCGGGTACGACAGCAAAGTACCGCGTGGTGGCCTACGGTGATTCGATCTACGCGGGCTATAACGGCTCTACCACCAGTGCGGCCAAATACGCGGCACCTACGGTCGAAGCGGAGTACCTCTCGGCCCTGTGGAACGCCGATGTGGAGAGTGTGCGACGCACCAAGTCTGGTGCGGTTGCGTCCGATGTCTACACCAACAAGATCGTGGCTGAGCGCGCGTACATGCAAAACGCATCGACACGGGTCGTCACTTTCGAGATGTGCGGCAATGACGGCTTGCAGGCGCGCACCGCCTTCAAGAAACAAACCGCCACCTGCGACTACGCGGGCATGAACACCGCAGTGAACAATTGCAAGGCCAATGTCTCTGCTGCCATGGATTTCATCAACGCCAACGCCTATGCGGGCGTGAAGGTGAAGATTGTCTCCAACCTGCACTACCCAGGCTACACCGCAGACAACGTGCAAAGCGCCTGCAAAGATGCGAGCACTGGCGCGACCGTCAACCTGCGCAATGTGTTTCTGCCCAAGCTGGCCACCATGAACTATTGGATGTGCGAATACGCACGCCAAAAGGGCTTCAAGTGCGCGGATAACTTTGCGGAGTACATGGGCGCCGATTACGACAGCAATGGAGACGGTCGGATCGATGTTGACGGCTTGCGTTATGTCGCGGGTGAGAGCGAGTCGAACTACCTGACCCGCATCACCTCGACACTGAAGTCCACTATTCGCGACGCCAACGCACACTTCGTGTCGTCCAGCAGCAGCTTTGATTACATTCAATCCGACGATACGCACCCCACCTACAACGGCAGTACGGTCACCGCTGGCCTGTTTGGCGGAACAACCGGTTCGGGCGCGCCGCGTTACACAACCATCACCAACGGCAAGAACCCGATCTGGAACCAGTACGGTCATGAGCGCATGGGATGGGCCGTGTCTACATCCCACCCTGCGGCTCCTTGACGCATCGGTAAACGCTGGCCTGCATTAACACTTCACCATGCGCAAGTTGCGACCCTCGGCACCTCCAAAGCCCCCCACAGGCGGTGGCGGGTGGGGGCCGTCTTGGGGTTACCTTGCTGCTGTGGTGGTGCTGGTGCTAGGCGGCCTGGGACTGGTGCTGTCGTCTTTCGACGCGGCAGACGACGCCGCCCACGCACCCCAGGGCGCGCCCCCTGTTGCTGCCACCACGCCCGCCGGCAGTGGCTTGGCCGTATGGTCCATACAGGCTACCGTTCCCGCACCCGTGCAGCACACCATGGCGTCCGATATGCGACCCACCGCGGAGGGTGATAACGACCCCACCCCGGACCTCAGCAGCTACGTCGCGCGCGGCGCGAAGCCCACCATGAACGAAGTCATTGACCGACTGCACGGGGCCGGCGTTTACACCGGGCTGGCGGCATTCAACCCACCGGGCACGCGCCCGAATTTGGTCGGGCTGGCGGTGCCCGAAGATTTTGTATTACCCGAAGGTTTGGTACGACACCACCAGGCGACGGACGATGGTCAGCGCGTTGAAGCGATCCTCATGTACGCACCTGACCGTCAGTTTTTTGATGCGAACCACCAACCCATTGCTATCCCGAAAAATCGTGTGGTGCCCCAGGAACTTGCCCCGCCCGGGCTTCCCATTCGGCTGATCGTAATTCCCGCGCCGGCGGATGCGGGAAGATCGGTACTCTGAACGCTTTGACCGTTTTTAGCCCACTGGTGGGTGTGGTTGCCAGCGCTGCCATGCTGGGCCTGTACACCCGTGGCGGCGCACTGTGGCTGTTGGGCTTTGTGGCCCTGGTGCCGTGGTTGCGCGCGCTGGATGCGCGGCGCTGTTTGGCCAGCACCTTGCTCAGCGCTTATTGCATGACGCTTGCCTATACCGCGGCAGCCTTTGCCTGGTTCGGTACGGCCATTGGCAGTTACACGCAAGTGGGCGCAGCCACCGGATTGGCGGTGTTGTTGGTCTTGGCGCCGCTGTTTCAGCCGCAAATACTGGCGTTTGCACTGGTGCGCTATGTCAGCCGAAAGCGTTACGGACCGTTGCTTGGCGCGCTGGCAGGTGCGGCGGCTTGGGTGGCCACAGAGCGTTTGTTACCCAAGCTCTTGGGCGACACATTGGGTTACGGGCTGTACCCATCGGCCTTGTTGCGCCAAGCCGCCGATGTCGGAGGCGCCGCCGGCCTGACATTGGTGCTGTTACTGGCCAACGAAGGCATCGCCGCTGCCCTGGCACGTCGGGGCGCAGGCGCACGTGCGCTGGCCAAACCGCTGGCGCTGGCTGCGTTGGTTCCCTTGCTGTTGGCTGGCTATGGCTTGGCTATGCTGCCACGCAGCCCCCTGGTCAGTGCGTCGCAGGCCGACAAGCCCCTGCGCGTGGGCCTGGTGCAAACCAACATCGTAGATTACGAGCGGTTGCGCCAAGACAAGGGCGCCTTGGCCGCCGTGCGCGAAATCCTCGACACGCACTACGCCATGAGCTACGACGCGGTAGAGCGCCAGCACGTGGATGCCGTGTTGTGGTCTGAGACCGCTTACCCCACTACGTTTGGCCATCCCAAGAGCCAGTTGGGTGCTGACTTGGACCGCGAGATATTGGCCACCCTGCAGGCGGCCGGTGTGCCCTTTGTGTTTGGCACCTACGACAGCGATGCTGCGGGTGAATACAACGCGGCCGCGTTTGTTGCTCCTGGCGTCGGGCTATTGGGTCATTACCGCAAGTCGCGGCCCTTCCCCTTGACCGAAACAGTGCCCGCCTGGCTGGACGGCCCGCTGCTGCGCAGTGTGTTGCCGTGGGCGGGTAACTGGCGAGCTGGTGACGGCGCGCGCGTGTTCCCGTTGCGCCTGGCCGATGGACGCGAGATACCGGTGTTGCCCATGATCTGCCTGGACGATGTGGACACCAGCCTCGCCATTGACGGTGCCCGGCTGGGAGCACGGGCTATCCTGTCCATGTCGAATGATTCGTGGTTCACCAGTGAGCCGCTCGGTGCGCAATTGCACCAGACCGTGGCGGCGTTTCGCAGCATCGAGACACGTCTGCCGCAATTCCGTGTCACCACCAATGGCTACAGCGCGGTGATCGATTCGACGGGCAGCGTTATTGCCAGCGCGCCCATGGGCGCCCGCACCCTGGTGGTTGGCGAGCTGCCAGTGCCTGCCCCAGGTGCCACCATCATGGTGAGGTGGGGCGATTGGGTGGGGCTGGTGGGCGTTGCGGGTCTGTTGCTCATGGCGGCGGTGGCGTTGCTTCCGGCGTTGCCGCGTCAGGGCATAGCCGGTAGCGCGGTAGACGCACTGATTTTTCCAGCCGATATGGCGGTGTTGCCGCCCGGTGTTCGCCTTGCGGCAGGTCTGCTGCGTGGCGTGGCGCGCGCTAGTTTGTTGGGGATGGGCGCGGCCATGGTCGTAGATGATGCCTTGCGCTCCAACACCCTGGCACAAATACGCATGTTCGCCGGGCTGTTCTTGGTCCCGGAGGCCGCAGCCTGGCTTTTGCTCAAAGCCTTTGGCGCGCAGGCGGTGCTGGACAACGGCCGCTTGGTGATGGCGCGTGGCACCCGGCGGCTGGAACTGGCGATCCAAGACATTGCTGCGGTTGAGCCTTGGCGTTTGCCCATTCCAGGCCCTGGCGCATGGCTGCGGTTGGTATCGGGCGAGCGCTGGGGTTACGCGCTGGCGTGCAGCGATCCCACCGCATTGGCCCACGCGCTGGCGGCGACGGGTGGGCCACCTGTACAAGCGCCTAAATCGTCTCGTACGTCAGCGTACGGGCAAGCGTGCAGGGGCGTGCAACACGGGCTGCTGCACCGTCCTTGGATGAAGTTTGGTGCGCTACCTCTGGCCATGGCCATGGTGGCATTTCGTCTGCACCAAACCATTGCTTACGGGAGCACCTTTGGCGAGTACTACTCGTATGGTTTAAAGGCCTACCTCTCCACTTTTGCACTCTGGTGGTCCGCGTGGACCATTGGCGTGGTGTTAACTGCCGCAGCACTGCGCGCGACCATCGAAGTCGGCACCCTGATGGCAGTCGCGATTTGCCCGGCCTACGCGCTGGAATGCCGACAGTGGCTAGAGCGTATCGGCCTGACAGCCCTCTTCGTTGGGCTGCCCGGCTGGCTGCTGTGGCAAGTGTTGCAACGCTGATCGCTGCGGCGCCACCGGTTGACACAGGCCGTATTGGGTCCATGCACACTGCTATATAAATAATAGCAATGTTTTCAATGAATTCGCCGGGCGCAGCCTGTTTTGTCAATAAATAACGACGCCACGAATGGATTCACCGCTTTTCATCAGGTCGAAGCCTTTGTTGATGTCTTCCAAGGGCATGGTGTGGGTGATGAGGTCGTCGATGTTGATCTTGCCCTCCATGTACCAGTCCACGATTTTGGGCACATCGGTGCGGCCGCGCGCACCACCAAAGGCCGAGCCCTCCCACTTGCGGCCGGTCACCAACTGGAAGGGGCGGGTGCTGATCTCGGCACCGGCTTCGGCCACGCCGATGATGATGCTGCGGCCCCAACCCTTGTGCGTGCACTCCAGCGCTTGACGCATCACCTGCGTGTTGCCAATGCATTCAAAGCTGTAGTCGGCGCCGCCATCGGTCAGTTGCACGATGGCGTCCACTACGTTCGGCACTTCCTTGGGGTTGATGAAATGCGTCATGCCAAACTTGCGCGCCATGGCTTGGCGCTCTGGGTTGATGTCCACGCCAATGATCTTGTCGGCACCCACCATCTTCGCGCCCTGAATCACATTCAGGCCAATGCCGCCCAAGCCGAATACGACCACGTTGGCACCCGCCTCTACTTTGGCCGTGAACAGCACCGCGCCAATGCCAGTGGTCACGCCGCAGCCGATGTAGCAGACCTTGTCGAACGGCGCGTCTTCGCGAATCTTGGCCAGGCTGATTTCGGGCGCCACGGTGTAGTTACTAAAGGTGCTGGTGCCCATGTAATGGAAGATGGGCTTGCCGTCTAGGCTAAAGCGGCTGGTGGCGTCGGGCATCAGGCCCTTGCCCTGGGTGCCACGAATCAGTTGGCACAGATTGGTTTTGCGGCTGAGGCAAAACTTGCAGGTGCGGCATTCGGGCGTGTACAGTGGAATAACGTGGTCGCCCTTTTTCAGCGTCGTCACGCCAGGGCCCACGTCCACCACGATGCCCGCGCCTTCGTGGCCCAGGATGGCTGGGAAGATGCCCTCGGGGTCGGCACCGCTCAGGGTGTAGTAGTCGGTGTGGCAAATGCCGGTGGCTTTGATCTCGACCAGCACCTCGCCAAACTTGGGACCCTCCAGATCGACGGTTTCAATGGTCAGGGGGGCACCGGATTTCCAGGCGACAGCGGCTTTGGTTTTCATGGCAAGTCAGAGGGTTGGTAGCGGGTCAGTTTACGATAGGCCTCTTTACTTTGCATGACCCCCAGGAGCAACCCCATGGCCAACCGCCTGACCCAAATTGCCACCCGCACCGGAGACAACGGCACCACCGGTTTGGGTGACAACACCCGTGTCTCTAAAAACAGCCTGCGCGTGCACGCCATGGGCGAAGTGGATGAATTGAACTCCCACACCGGCGTGCTGCTGTGCGAGGACCTACCCGAGGGCGTGCGCCATGTGCTGGTGGAAATTCAACACCAGCTTTTCAACTTGGGCGGCGAGTTGTCGATACCTGGCTACGAGTTGCTCAAGGCCGAGGCAGTGGCCGCGCTGGATGCGGCGCTGGAGCTGCACAATGCCAATTTGCCGCGTTTGCAAGAGTTCATTTTGCCGGCCGGTACGCGCGCTGCATCCTTGGCCCATGTGTGCCGCACCGTAGCGCGCCGGGCCGAGCGCGCCGTGGTGGCCTTGGGTAACGAAGAAGCCTTAAAAGACACGCCGCGTCAGTACCTCAATCGCCTGTCGGATTTGATGTTTGTGCTGTCTCGCGTGCTCAACCGCCACCGCACCGATGGCACGGTGGGCGATGACGTGTACTGGAAGAGCGAGCGCATGGCCAAGGCGGCCAATGCCGATGCCTGAGTTCTGAGAATTCAGGCAGGGGCCAGCATGGCCATAGTGATGCGCGAAACGCAAGTCATTTGGCCCGCTTCGTTGCGCATATCAATTTGCCAGACTTGGGTCGTGCGTCCTATATGGACCGGGCGTGCAGTGCCGGTGACCCAACCCGTGCTGACGCCGCGAAGGTGGTTGGCGTTGATATCCAAGCCCACTGCGCGCCAGCCTTCGGGGCTGGCGAAGGCGGCGCCACAAGAGCCCAGGGTTTCTGCCAGCACCACGCTCACGCCGCCATGCAAAAGTCCATAGGGTTGGTGGGTGCGCGGATCTACCGGCACGCGGGCCGAGATGAAATCATCACCAATCTCTAAAAACTCGATACCCAGGTGGGAGACCGCCGTGTTGACGTTGATGGCGGTGAGTGTCTCGATGGAGATGGGCTTTTTCCAGATAGTCATGCAATTCCTAGATAGTGTTCAGTGCGTACTTAATGCACAACGAGGCCACGCTTGTGCAGCATCGGTTCGACGCGGGGATCGCGTCCGCGGAACGCCCGGTAAGCTTCGGCCGGGTCTTGCGTATTGCCGCTGCTGTAAATGGTTTTTAGCAGGCGCTCTGCGGTCGCAGGGTCAAACGGATCGCCAGCTTCTGTAAACGCGGCAAAGCCATCCGCCTCCAGAACCTCGGCCCACATGTACACGTAGTAGCCAGCGGCATAGCCCGCGCTGGCGAACAAATGCTGAAAGTGGGACAAATAATGCCGCTCGCCAATGTCGGGCGGGATGCCGAGTGCTTCGCACTGCGCGGCTTCAAATTGCTCTAAATCGACCACAGTCCCATTGGGCAACGCGTGTAAGGCCATGTCCATCAGGGCCGGGCCGGTGTACTGCACGGTGGCCCAGGCCTGGTCAAACTGGCGAGAACGCTTGAGTTTGTCCAGCAGCACCGCCGGCAGGGGCTCGCCCGTGTGGCAATGGCGTGCGTGCTGTAGCAAAACCGCGGGCTCCAGCGCCCAGTTTTCAAAGATTTGGGACGGTAGCTCAACAAAGTCGCGCAACACATGGGTGCCCGCCAAGCGCTCAAACTCCACATTGGATAGCAAGCCGTGCAAGCCATGGCCGAACTCATGGAAGAGCGTGCGTACATCGTCAAAGCTGAGCAAAGCCGTGTCGGCTTTGGCGAAATTATTGTTGTTGATAACGATGGGTAAGGTGCCGCCATCGTGGCCAGATTGGCTGCGAAACACACTCATCCAAGCGCCGCTGCGTTTGGAGGTGCGGGCGAAGTTGTCGCCAATGAACACACCGATCAAGCTGTCAGACCGGTCACGCACCTCCCACAGCCGCGCATCCGGATGGTGCAGGGCCACGCCCGTTTGTTCGACAAAGCGCAAGCCAAACAGACGCTGGGCGCAGTCAAACATGGCACCCACCATACTGTTCAATGAAAAATAGGGCTTGAGTTCGGCATCGTCCAGATCGAAACGTTGGGCGCGAAGCTTTTGCGCCAGATAGCGCCAGTCCCATGCCGCCAGCGGCGTGGGCTCGCCTTGGGCTACCGCCATATCGATGAGTGCCTGGCGGTCTTGGTCGGCAAAGGCCTTGGCCGGCAACCAGGCTTGTTGCAGTAGCGCAGATACGGCGGCCGGGGTACCGGCCATGCGGTCTGCCAGCTCATAGTCCGCGTAGCTGGCGTAGCCAAGCAAGGCGGCTTGCTCTTGGCGCAGCGCCATGATTCGCGTGACGATGGGTCGGTTGTCATGCGCACCCGCGTTAGCGCCCCGAGCCACACGGGCGCGCCACACGGTTTCGCGCAGGTCGCGCCGGGAAGAAAAGGTCAGAAAAGGCTCAGCCAAAGAGGGGGACAAGGTAATGACGTACTGGTCGCCGGTCAGGCCCCTTTGCAACGCGGCGTTCGCAGCGGCGGCCCGCACAAAGGCCGGCAGTCCTGCCAAATCAGACGCACTGTCCAGCACCAACGCGTAAGCCGCTTCTTCGGCCAAGATATTTTGAGAAAACTGGGTGCACAGCCCCGCAAGCGCCGTCATGACCTCACCGTAGCGTTGCCGTTGCGGGCCCTGAAGCCGTGCCCCCGCGCGCACAAAGTCGAGATGCACGCGCTCCAACAGCCGCAGGGCGATGGGAGGCAAGCCCAACGACGAGCGCTTTTGATGCAGTGCGTCAATACGCTTGAAGAGACCGGCATTCATGTAAATGTCGTTCTGGTGCGCGGCAAGCCGGGGAGCCATCACCAATTGCACTGCCTGGAGTTCGGCCGAAGTTTCGCTGGCGGTCAAGTTGTGAAACAACAAGGAAATTCGGTTGAGCAAACGCCCACTGCCATCCAAGGCGCGCAGGGTGTTGTCAAAGTCGGGCGCCTGGTCCGAGTGGGCGATGCCGGCCAGCTCCGTTTGGTGCTGTGCGAGCGCGTGTGTGAATGCGGGCTCAAAATGTTGTGCAGAAACTTGGGCAAATGGGGGCAGTCCATAGGGCGTGTTCCAGGCGTGCAACAAAGGGTTTTCGGCTATGGCTAAATTGGTGCTTGTGTTCATAAAAGTGCTCCAAATGCGTGAATCGTGCGCCAATTGCGGGCAAAATTCAATTAATCTTATGTAACCGCTTAGTTACTTACAAAGCTTGAATAAGTGGAAACCCTAGGAAAAGTTTTCTTCTTATTAACTTACACTTCCGTTTTGCGTTTTTGCCGCTCAAAGCCCATTCCTGACGCCAATATTTGGTTGCTCAGGCTTCTCATGGGCTCATTCTTAAGGAAATGACTGTGTTTACGAAGTTTAATGAATTCGCTCGTGTCTGGGTTCTGGCCTTGGGACTGGCTACCGCCGCTGTCGGTATCACCGCTGCGCCCGCAATGGCACAAACGACCCCCGCCGCAGTGACTGCACCCGCGGCCGATGCAGCTCCCGCTGCGGCTGCCCCTGCAGAAGCCGCCAAGAAGTCAGACGACAATCCTTACGGCATCGTTGCCTTGTGGAAAACTGCACACTCGGTAGATATGGCTGTGCTGATCATGCTGGCCGTGATGAGCATGGGCAGCTGGTACATCTTGGTCGTGAAGATGCTGGAGCAAAGCAAGGCTAAGCGTTTTGCCAAAGAGGCAGCCGAAAACTTTTGGGCTGCTGGTACCGTCGCGCAGGGTACAGCTGCCTTGCACAAAGACAGTCCTTACCAATTCATCGCAGCGGCTGGCCTGGAGGCTACCAAAAAACACAGCGGGCTCATGGGTCACATTCCCCTGAATGACTGGATCACCATGGGTATCCAGCGCTCGGTTGACCGTGTGAATCGCGAAATGCAAGGTGGCTTGTCCTTCCTCGCCACCGTGGGTTCTATTTCTCCGTTTGTGGGATTGTTCGGTACGGTTTGGGGTATCTATAACGCTTTGACCGCTATCGGTATGTCGGGCCAAGCGTCTATCGACAAAGTGGCAGGCCCAGTGGGTTCCGCGTTGATCATGACGGCTTTGGGCCTCGCGGTCGCTGTTCCTGCCGTGTTGTCGTACAACTACCTGATCAGTCGCAACAAAGGCGTGATGGATGACATCCGCGGTTTCGGTAGCGATTTGCACTCCGTGTTGTTGGGTACCGCTTCTAAGAGCTAACAAATTGCGTAACTGACGCAGAAGGATGGCTCTATGTCAATGAATGTTGGTGATCCAAATGGGGATGACGAGGTCATATCCGCGATCAACACCACGCCGCTGGTCGACGTGATGTTGGTGATGTTGATCATCTTTTTGATCACCATCCCGGTTGTAACAACCTCGATTCCCGTCACGCTCCCTAAAGAGCGTGTCGAAGTTCGTGAATCCAAGCCAGAAAACGTCATTATTTCTGTTGATCCTGCCGGCGGAATCTACGTGTACGACAAAAGAGTCGCCAACGTGGAAGCTCTGGTGGATCGGTTGAAGAAAGTGTCCGTAATCAAGCCACAACCCGAAGTACAAATTCGTGGAGATTTAGCCTCCACCTACGAAGGTGTCGGCAAGATTCTCTACGCATGCCAGCGTGCAGGAATCGTCAAGGTGGCGTTCATCACCGAGCCCCCTCCTTTGGGCGGCTGATTAACACGCTACATAAGCAAGAACAAGGCAAGGAATAGTGATATGTCAATGAACGTAGGATCAGGCGGAGGCTCCGGAGAGCCAGAGGTGTTGATGGACATCAACACCACGCCACTGATTGACGTGATGTTGGTGCTGTTGGTGATGTTGATCATCACCATCCCCATTCAACTTCACGCAGTGAATCTGGACATGCCCGTCGGCGCGCCGCCCAGCAACAATATAAAGCCTGAAAAAATTCAGATCGACATTGACGAAAACAGTGTCGTGTACTGGCAAGGCGAGGCGGTAACCGCTGAAATTTTGGATGCCAACATGGCGACTATTGCATTGCAGGCGACGCAGCCTGAGGTGCACATTCGGCCCAACAAGGCCTCCAAGTACGCAGTATTTGCCAATGTATTGTCAACGTCCAAGCGCAAGGGCTTGACCAAGATGGCCGTCATCGGAAGCGAGCAGTTTATCCAATGAATAATTTTGGCTTTAACCCGGTATACAAGCCTAGAGACTCATCGCGTCAATTCAAGGGAATTGCGATAGTTGTGGCCGTTCATGCCCTGCTTGGCTGGGGAATTATTTCTGGAACTGCGCATGACGCTCTGAAGGCTATCAAAAAGCCTTTAGAGGCGGTTGTGATTCAGGAAGTAATTATTCCCCCTCCACCGCCTCCACCGCCCAAGGAGATCAAACCTCCTGAACCTTTGGCCCCGAAAGTCGAAGCCCCGCCGCCGCCGTTTATTCCCCCTCCTGAGGTGACGCCGCCAACCACGGCTGCGCCAGCAATTCAGGCGGCTGTTGTGCCACCACCGGCTCCCGCCGTGATTGCACCACCGCCACCCAAGGAAGCTCCAGTAGTGCAGAATGCGCGCCCCGACATCCGAGTGGCATGCCCAACACAAGTGGCTCCCGAAATGCCGCGTAAAGCCATTCAGGAAGGCGCAGAAGGCATCGTGCGTGCCGAAGTCATCATCCGTGATGGCGCAGTTCGCGATGTGCAGATTCTCTCTGGACCCCGTGTTTTTCACGCTGCCGTCCGCAATGCAATGATGCAGTACAAGTGCCAGGCAGGATCGGGTGAAGTGAAGGCTACGCAAGAGTTTGTATTCAAGATTGAATAGAGAACCTGACGGAGATCTACACCCTGAAAACGCGCCGCGAATCCTTTTGCGGCGCGTTTTTTTACATCGCTAGCCTTGCAGTCCGGACGCAAGAACGCGCAGTAGTACAAGTCGTCGTTTGAACGTCGACTTGTATATGTACCTGTACGTCCCAACCACCAGTGACCATGTCTTGTCGAGACCAAGCTGGAGTGGAGCGCCATTTCCCGCCAACCGCTCATGGCTGTTGGATTGCATAGCGCACGCTATCGCAGTCACAAAAAGCGGTAAGCTGATGGGCCTGCGATCGCAGAGCGGATGCAGCAGCGCTGTCAGCCCCCACCACGCATGCATCAGCCAGCAGCTTCGGTGGAGTGGAGTTCGTTTCCTGCGAATGCAGTCTGTTTCAAAGGGGTCTTATGTCTAAACTTGGTAAAGCGCTAGCCGCAACTTTGACTATTTCGGCAGTTGTACTACTTGGTGGTTGCGGCGGCGGTAGCAGCAGCAATGCTACAGCTACCGCCCCTGCGGCCAATTGTGATCTTGACTCGCAAAAAGTATGGCTGCGAAACTACATGCAAACTTCCTATTTCTGGTCTGGCGCGGCCCCAAGCCCCGCCTCCGAAACTTATGCCACGTTACAAGCGTATTTTGATGCACAGCTATTCACCGGTAGCGGAGTAGTTCCGGCAGATCGGTGGAGCTATTTGTCTGACGGCGCCAGCTATAACCAGTTCTTTGAAGAGGGAAAGACCTTAGGCTACGGCGTTGCTGTCAACGGGTTAGAGGGCAAGCTGCCGCTCAGAGTGCGCTACGTGGAGCCCAATTCACCGGCGGGCATGGCCGGCCTTTTGCGTGGGGACATTATCAAAGCGATCAATGGTGTTGCCGACGATGCAATATTCGCATCAGGTAACTTTGCCGCGCTTAGTCCAGCGAAGGAAGGTGACATCGTATCGATTCAGGTCGAGCGCGCCTCGGCCCTGCGCACTGTGCAACTCGTTGCTGCCACGTATGCCCTGAAGCCTGTATCCACCAGTACGGTACTGGCTTTGCCGAACGGAAGCAAAGTAGGCTATGTTGTGCTGAAAGATTTCATCACACAGTCTGAAACACCCCTGGCAGCGGTTTTTGCTGACTTTCGTCAAGCGGGGGCGCGGGATGTCATATTAGATTTGCGTTACAACGGTGGTGGTCGCATATCGACGGCTACGCTGCTGGCGTCACTGGTCGCCGGCAGCAATTACAGCGGGAAAGTATTCACACGCTTGAACTTCAGTGCCAAGCAAGCCGCGCTCAACAATGACTTCACGTTATCTGCTTCAGCCACTGGGTTTTCTCGGGTCGTCGTGTTAACGGGCCAAAGAACATGCTCCGCCAGCGAGTTGGTTGTCAATGGTTTGCGTCCGTACGTACAAGTCGCAACCATTGGCGGCTTGACTTGCGGCAAGCCTTTTGGTTTTAACCCTGTCACCTCTTGTGCAAAAACGGTCAGCGCGGTTAATTTTGAAGCGCTTAACGCCAACGGGGAGGGGCGCTACTACAACGGCATTGCTCCAACGTGTGCAGCCACCGACGATTTCGTTGGCCAATTGGGCGATCCGACAGAAGTGTTGACCAGTGCAGCCACCGCGTATTTGCAGACGGGCTCCTGTACCGCAGCTGCCGCATCGGCAAACAAGTTATCTGCAGTTAAGCCATCCGATAAACGCATAGTTGAACCTGTTGAATTAGGCGGTATGCGGGGGGATTGAGGGAGGAGGCGTCCAGAGCGTCTTTGACTAGCTTGTGTGTTCTTGTGCAGGGCACTGTCCAAAGTGATATTTTCAAATTGTTTATTGCCCCAATATCTTGGAAGCGCGTGTAAAAGTATTTCTGGTCGATTTTCAAGAGGTTGACGTGCGTGTTGATCTCAATCAACCCCGTCGCGGTGGCTGGTACAGCAACCGATGACTGTTTGTGTAGTCGGTTGGATCCGAATGAAATTTGCGGTTTTAAAGGAACGGAACGGAGCGATGGGTGGCACTAGTCTTGCTTGGTTGCCACTGACTATTTACTAGTCGACCAGCGTCATAAAACTGATGTTTTTTTACTACAAATGGGTTGAAGCAAGGGGACTAGCTAATAGCGTATTTCTGACATCAGGGTACAGTTATTAATGTGACTTATATCTAGCTGGGGGCTTACAAAGTTCTTGGTCAGTTCGGTGCCTATTTTTTCGCTAGCTAACCTGCTAGTTTTTTTGGAGTTCAGATGTTTAAGCAAAATAAATTATGTACAGCGATGGTGCTTGCGTTCGGCGCGATTGCCACTGCGCCCAGTATTTCTATCGCACAGCAAGCCGCAAGCTTGCAGCGTGTTGAAGTTACCGGATCATCTATCAAACGTGTTGACGCGGAGACCGCGTTGCCCGTCACGGTAATTACACGGGCACAGATTGAACGTAGCGGCCTCACGACGGCGGCCGACTTGATTCAGTCCCTTCCCTCCATGCAGGGCTTCGTGTCTGCCTCACAGTCGGTTAACGGAGGCGGGGCTGGTGCAACGACAGCTTCCTTGCACTCCATTGGTAGTTCCTACACACTGGTGTTGCTCAACGGTCGTCGCTTGGCTCCGTACAACACAGGTACGACCGTCAACCTAAACAGCCTTCCGTTGAGCATGGTAGAGCGTATTGAAGTGCTAACCGACGGTGCCTCCGCGATTTACGGAGCTGACGCCATTGCTGGAGTAGTCAACTTCATATTGAAGAAGAACTCTACAGATGGAGAAATTTCGTTTACCGCCAATAAGCCTCAGCAAACCGGTGGTGACAGTGTCAACTTCTCCATTACAAAGGGCTTTGGGAATTTAGACACAGATGGTTTTAATGTCATATTCGGTTTTGCAGGTGAAAAGCAGACGCAGCTGAATGCAGAGGATCGCTCATTTTCGAAAACTGGATTTATCCCTTTCCAGTACAACGGCCAAAATGTCACCACTTGGTTTAGCAGCTCTAACAGCATTCCGGGTACCGTTATCCTTACAGATAGTACCGGGACTGGTATCGGCGATGCGTTCTATAGCCCCTACTTTTTGAAGACTGGAAAGTGCGGCCCACGTACAGTAATTCGAGGCGGAGTTTGTCGCTTTGACTTCTCAAGTACCGTGCAAAATATCCCTGACAGCGAACGAACAAGTCTTTTCGGCAATGCGCACTTCAAACTGTCAGGGTCCGCCACGGCATTTGCAGAAATGGGCTTGTCCGATTACAAGACTACACCCCGTTTTGCACCACCGGCTCAACCCGGCATCTTCATCCCTCAGGCCTTGGTTGATAAGCACGTGACCCCTTATCTGGCACAACTGGGTATCCCGCCGGGATCCTTTTACCCGGTTGGTGACCCTGGTTTTCAAGGACCAAACATTAATTTGCGAGTGTACGACGCGGGTGGTCGTGCAAATGAATACCGCACCAAGACTACGCACTTAGTGGCGGGCGTTGAAGGTAGCGTGGGCGATATAGACTATTCGACCTTTTTGACGCACTCCGAAAATGCGTTCACTGACACGTTGACTTCAGGCTATCTGAGTTCCAATAAATTTAATGCACTGGTAAACAGTGGCGCATTCGATCCTCTATCCGCCTTAGCGGGCGAGGCTGTGAGCATTCTCTCTCCCGCAGTATTGCGCCAAGTGTTTGATGAATCCAAATCATCCATCGACGTGTTCGGCGCTAAGGCCTCTAAGCCACTATTGAAACTCGGTGGTGGAGACCTGGCGCTTGGTGTCGGTATTGACCTAAGTCAGCAGCGGTTCGTCGGTTCTCCGAGCGCGATCGCGATGGGTGCTAACGCTCTGCAGCCTACATTCACCGACACTCCGATCGGCGGCAGTTCTGGCGCTCTGCCGTTTGATTCGAAGCGTAGATCCAGCTCCCTGACGTCGGAACTGGTTGCCCCAATTTCCAAAGCACTGGAAGTGTCTGGCGCTATGCGATATGACAGCTTTTCCGCCGTAACCAACTCGATGAATTTTGATGCGTCTGGCGCACCGATAGCTGCTGCAACTCAGGGTAAAGCAGCTGCGGCGACCACGTACAAGCTCAGCGCGCGTTTCCAGCCGTCAGCGCAGTTGCTGTTCAGGGGCTCTGTCGGCACGGGCTTTAAAGCTCCTACGCTGAACAACATCACAAGTCCGCTACAAGCATTTGGTAGTACAGGATTTCATGACTGCCCACCTGGGCTGGCTCCTGCATTGGCGGCAAAGTGCACTAGCGTTTCATCCGAGTACAACATTATTGCTGGGGGCAATCCCAACTCTGACGATTCTGGGCTTAAGCCGGAGCAGTCGCAGCAATTCACTGTGGGCTTTCGTTTCGAACCAAGTCGTGAGTTCTCCTTTGGGGTCGATTTATGGCAGGTCAATTTGAAGGATCGCATTGATACGGTGCCCGAGGATGTAGCGTTCAGTGACGGCGTCAAGTATGGTTCCTTGTTCTCGGTGCGGCCTGATCCAGTCACAGGCAAGCCCACCCTGACATTCCAATCTAGTCCATCCAACCAAGGTGCTGCGATTTACCGAGGGCTAGATTTTGACGTAACTAGCAGCGTTGCAACTGGACTTGGGCGCCTGACAAGCCGCGGAACAGTAACTTACATGCTTAAGTCTGAGTATGAGGTAGTTGGTCTGCCTGGTTATCAAACCAGTCTGGGCGCTATTGGTCCTGATACCAACGCGACATTCAAATGGCTCGCCAATTTGAGTTTCTCGCTTGAGTCGGGTGCATTTACTAACACTATCAACGTCGCTATGAAGCCAGGCTATGGTGACGCTGCGTCTACGACAACAAGCGGTTCAGAAGTTCGCAAGGTCAACGCGGACGGTTCTATTGGTGGACGTGTTGCGGTAGAGCGCAATGTGGACGCGTACACACTCTTTGATTGGCAAAGCAAGTACCAATACAACAAGGCTTTAGCACTAACGGTTGGAATCAAGAACATTTTTGATAAGGCGCCACCCTTTTCCATCCAGAACCTAGACGGCACAGGAAATATGCGCGGATACGACGCCCGTTATGCTGATCCGTTGGGTCGTCAGTTCTATCTCTCGGGTAACTATAAGTTCTGATTTAACTTAAGTTGAGAAAAAAGGACCGCTATAAGCGGTCCTTTTTTATTGGGAGGTGAGCAGTAGGCATCGACTTGACAATCGCTCTTCTAATTTTTATGTTACGTAAGTTCTGATTATTCGGTAGGCTTTTTCTACATGGTGAAACCAGCAGTTGTCTGATGTGGGCGCCTTCTCAAAACGATGCGCATGGATGATGAAAAACTGACTCATCGCGCCTTTTCTATCCCCGCTAGCCAGGATCCAGCAGCCTTGATGTAGCGCAGTGTCAGCCAGATCAACACAGATGTCGCATCGTCACCAGTGACAGGCAAGTGGGGTCATGATGACGTTAAGCAGTCTGAGATTGACGTACTCAATGGTGTTAGTGGCATAGATCAATGGGCCCACCCGCTGGTTATGTGCAGAACATCACCACATTGCCCCAGACCCCGCGCGCCAAGAACGCCACAGTCAAAAACTTCTGGGCCTACCGGCCAATACGCAAAGAGACCCAGCGCAGTTTGCCCTGCTTCAGCGCTCGGCGCAGTGTTTATGGGCATGATGGCCGCGGCTAGCGTATCTCGGTTCCTCCAGCTGGCGTAGTCCAGGCTGATGCTAACCAGGTGCGCGATGTCGGTAGGAGGCGTGGAGGCCGGACACACCGCTCCCAAGGTCTCATCTGTACCTCTAAAGTTGTCGGTTGCGTGAGTCAGGATGTCATTGCATTCCCGGGTACTACGGTCGTTGAACACGCTCATTCAAAACTATCTCCCTTCGGTGTTCTCTATCCAAAGGCCCAGGATGTCGCGTGTGCCATCGGGCAATCCGTCCAGGGCCGGGTAGATGGATTTGTTGCGCACCGCATCGTCGTGAATCTTGACCCGAAGCGCATCGAAGAAGACCACCAAGTCTCAGGTCTCTGTTGTATTCAGCGGCATGTTGTGTGACAGCAACTTTCTTGATCAATACTTAATAAGGGCAAACCCTAATAAAAATTATTTCAACCCTACAAACGCGGGGTGCAACATCTATGTCGCTATTCAATTATTTTCAATAAAAACAACGAGTTACATTCAATACATGCTTGTTCTGCTAGCCTGCGGCGACGAAGACCCAAGCAAGCACACAGAAATGGTTTTGCGCTTGGGACGACGCAAACTGACGAAAATGTTGTCGATCCACACACCCGAACCGTGGCGCAAATGGTGTGCGCACACAATTGCACACTTTTTGTAATGGGCGCTGCTTAAGTAATCATGCTTAACGGCACTTTTATTCCTCTGGAGAACCAATGAAACAACAGAATCCTAAATTCAGACTTAGCGCATGCGCGCGGTCGGTGCTTATTGCTTGCGGCACAACCGCGACAGTCATGGCGGTTCAACCCGTATTCGCGCAAAATGCGAGCGAAAAGTTGCAACGTGTCGAAGTAACGGGCAGCCGCATTCTTTCTGTGAACGCTGAGGCATCGGCTCCTGTCCAAGTATTCTCCTCTGCAGATATTGCTGCATCTGGTGTTGCCAACGTACAAGATTTGCTATTGAAATTGCCCGTAATGGGCACGCCTGCAATCAGCCGAACAAATTCCAACTTCAGCACGTCTAGTGCCGGTGTTGCGCTGGTCGATCTGCGTAATTTGGGCTCAGATCGCACGCTTATTCTTGTGAATGGTCGCCGCTATGTGGCAGGTGTGCCCGGTTCCTCTGCTGTGGACTTAAACACCATACCTACAGATTTCATTGAACGTGTGGAGGTGTTAACTGGCGGCGCATCATCTGTGTACGGCTCTGATGCGGTTGCAGGTGTTATCAACATTATTTTTAAGAAGAATTTTGAAGGGGCTGTGTTTGATGCACAGGTCGGCCGTAGCACCAAGGGGGATGATGAAAAGCAGAAGTTTTCTGCAACTTTTGGCGCTAACCTTGCTAACGGCAAGGGCAACATCATGGGTCACTTTTCTGCAAGCCAGCAGGGCGCAGTGTTTTCACGCGACCGAGACATTTCTGCGGTCGACCAGACTTCTATAGGTGCAAGTCCTGGCGGCAAACAAGAAGACCTCTTTAACGCTAGGCGGCCTTTCTACTCTGGTTTCGCTCCTCAGGGACGCTTTTTCCACGACACGGGCTCATTTACTTATGACGAGCAAGGCAATCCTCGTCCCTTTAGCACCAACGGATCTGCGACCTTGACCCCTAGCGGATTCAATCGCTCTGAGTTCCGGACAATTGCTATCCCGACTGAGCGTGCCTTGATGGCTTTGAAGGGTGATATCAATATCACTGACTCGCACAGTATGTTTTTCGAAGGCACCTATGCGTCCTCTAAGACACGCACGAAACTCGAGCCGTTTCCGCTGGCGTCTGATGACATCCTTGGTGGAACCGGTGGGCAAGTACCCGCAGAGTCGTTTGTGAACGGTGTTCCCGTCCGTAACCCATTTGTTCCCCAATATTTGTGGGACCGTATCTCGGACACCGACGGTGACGGGCTGCGTGATTTTTACTTCACCCGCCGCATGTCTGACATAGCTGCGCGTGGAAACAGTGCCGAGCGGGATACCTTCCGAGTGTTGGCTGGCTTCAAGGGCGAGATCAACAAAACTTGGTCCTACGAGACATTCGCTGCCTATGGCTCCACCAAAGAGAATCAGACATCTACGGGTCAGATCAACGTGCTGGCTATGCGCTATGCGTTGGATGCTGTCACAGACTCGTTTGGTAAGCCGATCTGTGCCGATGTGAACGCGCGCGCTGCTGGTTGCGTGCCCATCAATATCCATGGTCGCAACACTATTAGCCCTGAGGCGGCTCGCTACGTCGCGGCCCCCGGCTCCTTGAGTACTTTAGTCTCCCAAAAGACCGCTGGTGTTAGTGTTTCTGGTGAGCCATTTATGGTGCCAGCAGGAGCAGTAGGCGTTGCATTTGGAGCCGAGTACCGTGAAGAAACATCAAAGACTGAGTTTGATGCTTTGACGCAGTCTGGCCTTAATGCCGGTAATGCGTTGCCCAACACTGCTGGTGCGTTCAATGTGAAGGAGTTCTTTGCTGAAGTGCGAGTACCTTTGCTCAAAGACCTTCCACTGATTAAAAGCCTGGACGCCACAGCGGCCGTTCGTCGTGGTGACTATTCCAGCGTAGGTGGAGCGACCAGTTGGAATACGGGTTTAGACTGGGCAGCTAACTCCAAAATTCGTGTACGTGCGACGACTTCTGTTTCGACACGCGCACCGAATATTGGTGACTTGTATCAAGCGCGTTCTCAGACCTTCCCCACTGGTTTGGTCGATCCTTGCTTGAACGTTACAGCAACAGGTACTGACGCTAAGTCAGTAAATTGCCGTGCAGCACCCGGAGTCAATGCCAATATCGCTGCCAATGGCGGCATGTTTGACCTGACACAGGCCGACTTGCAAGGTACCAGTGGCTATGACAGTGGAAATCCAAATCTGCAGGCTGAAAAAGGGAAGTCCGCCACATTGGGCGTCGTGTTCACCCCAGCCAAAAATATGGCCTTCACTGCTGACTACTTCGACATCAAAATTGACGAAGCCATCAACAGTCCTGGCCGGCAGTTCGCTTTGGATCAGTGCTACGTTTCGGGTAACCCGACCTACTGCAAGGTAATTACCCGTCGCCCAACAGCGATAGGCGCCAACAGCGCTGGCTCGCTATCCTTCATTGATGACATCCCAGCAAACAGTGGTGGGCAGGTTGCGCGTGGTGTTGATTTGACCGCCGCTTATTCTGAAGCATTATTTGGCGGGCGTGCATCTGCCAAGCTGAGCTGGACAGTGCTGATCGAAGCATGGAACAAAGCAACGGACATCGCACCGATCGATAGCTCGATGGGTGAGATCGGCAGCCCGAAAAACAAGTGGGTGTTGAACCTGGGATATGACATCGGTAAGGTTGGCTTGCGTGCGACCACTACTTACATTGGCGAATCGTTTTTGAACGACACGTTCATGCGGAGTAAGGGTTTCGATTACCAGGCCGGCAAGGTAAACGCTGTCACCTATTTGGACCTACAGACCACTTACAAAGCTGGCAAAGCAGAGTTCTATTTTGGACTTGATAACGCTTTGGATACCAAGCCTGCACCGATTATTTCTGGACTTCCAGGCAATTCGACAGGTACGGAGACTGCAGCCAGCGTTTACGATCCGATTGGCCGTCGCTACTACTTCGGACTGCGTTACAGCCTGTAAGTACATAGGCTACATTCTCACGCCACTGAAGGCGTGAGGCGAAGCCCAGCGGCCTCTACGGCCTCTGGGCTTTTTTGTTTAACGAGTCTCTGCGGTGGATAGCGCTTCCGCTAACGAAAAATGCACCTCAAGTGAAATGTTCCGCCGCGGCGAACTCATTGGACTCCAAGCGTGTGACAGCAAGCCGTCGCTACAAGCTTACTTTTCAGAAGTGCGCGTTAGCAATTAAGCGCATGCGGGCTAAGCCAAAACGCAGGCAGCAAGTGTATGTTCTGCTACCCGACGTAATGCCGGAATATCTCCACCGCAAACAGCCTCCGCTTTAGGACACCGCGTTCTAAATACACACCCCGATGGCGGATTCATGGGTGAGGGCAAATCGCCCTGGAGCAGTTCCAGTCGCTTGCCCCTCTCCTTGCGAGGATCAGGAACGGGGATGGCAGACAACAGAGCCTGCGTAT
The DNA here is from genome assembly GCA_046595515.1 of Rhodoferax sp. Taxonomy (GTDB): domain Bacteria; phylum Pseudomonadota; class Gammaproteobacteria; order Burkholderiales; family Burkholderiaceae_C; genus Allorhodoferax. The sequence goes on from JBKJOV010000021.1 coordinate 166,303, forward strand.
AAGGATGCCGTGGCGTGTCATACAGTGCATGCTTACTTGCCAGTTCCATGGCTCGGCCGAGGTACATCACCATGATGCGTTGGCTGATGTGCTTCACCACCGCTAAGTCGTGGGCGATGAACACCAGCGCCAAGCCCATTTCTGCCTGCAACTCTTTGAGCAAGTTAATGATCTGCGCTTGTATAGACACATCAAGTGCCGATACCGGCTCATCACAAATGACGACTTGGGGCTTCAAAATAAGTGCGCGGGCAATGCCGATGCGCTGGCACTGTCCACCCGAAAATTCGTGGGGATAACGATTGACTTGCTGTTCGGTCAGGCCTACGCGCAGCATCATGGCAAGCACGCGCGCGTTGTGCTCGTGGTTAGTGAGTTCCGGGTGGTGGGTGCGCAGAGGCTCGCCAATGATTTGAGCCACGGTCATGCGCGGGTCTAGCGACGCGAGCGGGTCTTGAAAGATCATTTGCACCGTGCGGCGCTTAGCCATCCAAGCGGCAGCGCTTGCATGGCGCATCGAGTCGCCGTGCCAAATGACGTCACCCTCAGTGATGGGTACCAAGTTAAGTAGCGCACGCGCCAAGGTGGACTTGCCGCAACCAGACTCTCCCACGATGCCCAGGGTTTCGCCAGCCCGCAGATCAAACGAGACACCGTTGACCGCCTTAAGCGTCCGGCGTTTGGCCCAGGGCATGGCACTGTCGGCTTTGATGGAAAAGTGCACCTGGAGGTCGCGTACGGACAACAGCGGTTTGGACTGCGACGGCGACGACGGCGCGGTGGATGTAGGGAGCAATTGTGTAAACGTGTCAGTCATGCTGCCGCCCCTTCTTTGAGACGTTGCAGATTGGAGGACACCTCGTCCAGCGCCAAATGGCAGGCGCGCAACACGGCTGAATCATGGGTGCTGGGCCCAAATACGGGGCGTTGCGTGCCGCATTTCGGTAAAGCCATCTGGCAACGTTCGGTAAACGGGCAACCCGCCGGCAACTTCGCCATATTGGGGGGCGCGCCTGGTATGGCCAGCATGGGTGCATCACCATCTTCCATGCGCGGAACAGCCGCTAATAGGCCGGCAGTGTAAGGGTGCGACGGGCGGTAAAAAATAGCTTCCGCACTCCCCTGCTCCATCACCTGCCCACCGTACAGCACCAGCACTTCGTCGCACAGCCCCGCCACGACACCCAGATCGTGGGTAATCATGACAATGGCAGTGCCGAAGTCGCGTTGCAGCTCGCGCATCAAAATCAAAATCTGCGCTTGGACCGTCACGTCCAGCGCAGTGGTGGGTTCGTCGGCCACCAACACATCAGGCTCACACAACAGCGCCATAGCGATCATCACCCGCTGGCGCATACCACCGGAAAACTCGTGTGGGTACATTTCAACGCGCCGTGCGGCTTCGGGCATCTTGACTGCGTCCAGCGCCTGGATGGCGCGCACCTTGGCTTCCCTGCGCGTCATGCCTTTGTGAAACTCTAGAACCTCCGTCATTTGGCGCTCTACTGTGAGGTAGGGGTTGAGCGAGGTCATGGGGTCCTGAAAAATCATGGCCACCCGGTTTCCGCGAATGCGGTTGAGGTCGGGCATCGGCATGCTGAGCAGGTTTTTGCCCTGGTACAGCACCTCACCTGTGGCGCGGCCATTCGGCGCCAGCAAGCCCATCATGGCCAGCACAGACTGGCTTTTGCCCGAACCGCTCTCACCAACAATGCCCAAGGTTTGGCCCCTATCCAGGCTAAAGCTAATGCCGTTGACCGCATTGATAGTGCCGTCTGGCGTGTTGAACTGTACGCCCAGTTTTTTAACTTCTATCAGAGACATGGTGGTTAGCGTTCCTTGGGGTCCAGCGCGTCGCGCAGGCCATCCCCGATAAAGTTGAAGCAATACAGTGTGATGGACAACAGTGCAGCTGGGAACAGCAAAATCCAGGGGGTCTCTTCCATGACTTTGGCGCCGTCTTGAATGAGCACGCCCCAGCTCGTCATCGGCTCTTGAATGCCCAGGCCCAAAAACGAAAGCACTGACTCGGTGAGGATCACGCCGGGCACCGTGACCGTGGTGTAAATCACCACGACACCCAGCAAATTGGGCACGATGTGCCGAAAAATAATGCGTGGTGTGGATACGCCAATAGCACGGGCGGCTTCTACATACTCCATAGAGCGCAGCGACAGTGTTTGCCCCCGCACCACGCGCGCCATGTCCATCCATGAAAACGCGGTAATCGTGAGCACCACCAGGTAAAACTCCCGCCCCAGAATGGTCACCAACAAGATCGCAATCAGCAGGTACGGGATGGCATACATCATGTCCACGATGCGCATCATGATGGTGTCTACCCGACCACCCATGAAGCCCGCCGTGGCACCCCACACAATGCCCAAGGTAACGGAGGTGAGTGTGGCCAACAACCCTACGGTGAGCGAGATGCGCCCGCCGATCAGGCAGCGAACGAGTAAGTCTCGCCCGGCATCGTCGGTACCCCAGAAATGGGCGTTTTTCAAACTGGGAGCTGTGCTCATGGCATCCCAATCAGCGCTATCAAACGCGTGTGGGAGTAGCAAGGGCCCCACTGCGCAGGCCAGGCAAATGAACGCCAAAATACAGAGGCTAACGATAGCGGCCTTGTTGCGCAGAAAGCGCCTGCGTGCGTCGGACCAAAGACTGCGTCCGTCGGCCGCAGTTGCAGTCATTTGCAGCGGGCTTGCGCCAGCCGCTTTGGTCAGCAGACCAGTGGATTCGGAAGGGGTCAACATAGAGTGGTTTTCAGCGAGTGGTTCAGTAGCGAATCTTCGGGTCCAACCAGGCGTAGGCTAGGTCCACCAACAGATTCAATGTCACGGTCAGTACCGTGATCAGTACCACCAAGCCGAGTACCAGTGTGTAGTCACGGTTGCCCGCCCCATTCACGATCAACTTGCCAAGGCCTGGCAACGAAAACACAGTTTCAGTTACCAGTGCAGACGTGATGGAAGAAATGGCCAGGGGCCCGAGTAACGATACCACCGGCAGCAAAGCGGGCTTGAGTGCATGGCGCAACACGACCACGTGGGTCGGTAGTCCTTTGGCCCGCGCGGTGCGAATGAAACCGCTGTGCATCACCTCGATCAGGCTGCCACGCATCACCCGCCCAATGGTGGACACATTGATGATCGTGAGCAGGGCGATGGGGAGCACCAGGAATCGCAGTTCAAAATCATTCCAACCGCCCGCAGGCAGCCACCCCAAGCCAATCGCAAACACGATGATCAAAATGGGCCCCATCACAAAGCTGGGTACCGCGCTGCCAATGTTGCCTAATAGCATGACAAAGTAGTCCACCACGCTGTTTTGGCGCAGCGCGGCAATAATGCCAAGCCCCACACCGATGAACACGGAGAGCAGCATGGCCGTACCGCCAATCGCTGCAGAAACCGGGAGTGCTTTTCCCACCAGTTCATTGACCGACCAATCGGAATACCGAAATGACGCACCCAGGTCACCCTGCAGAAGACCTTTGAGGTAGTACAGATATTGTTGCCACAGAGGCAAATCCAAGTGGTACTTGGCTTGCAAGTTGGCCAGCACAGCGGCTGAAACTTTGCGGTCGCTGTCAAACGGGCCACCGGGGGTGGCGTGTAGCAACAGATAGCACACCGTAATGACGACCAGGACGGTCGGTATCGCCGATAACACCCGGCGCAGCGTGTAAGCCCACATTACGTCAGCCTCAGTGCTTGATGATGTAAAAGTCTTTACTACGGTAATGGTCTTGCGGGTTCAATTCCGAATAACCACCCACATAGGCTTTGATCAGGCGCGGCAACGAATACTGCACCAGGGGAATGATGGGGTAGCCTTCCATGATGGTCTTGGACGCTTGTGTCAACAACGCTTTGCGCTTAGCCGGGTCGCTGGCTTGCATACCTTGCTTGATGATGGCTTCAGCATTGCGGTCGCAATAAAAGTTGGTGTTTTGGTCGGAGTCGCAGCGCACCAGTGCTAGGAAGCTGGTGGCGTCGTTGTAATCAGCGAGCCAGCCTTGGCGGCCAATTTGGTAAGCGCCATCATGGCGTTTTTTTGCCAAAACTTTGAATTCCATGGCTTCGCTTTCCATGATGATGCCCAGCTTAGTCTTCCACTCGGATGCCACAAAGACCGCCATCTTCTTGTGGTACTCGCTGGTGTTGTACGAGAAGACGTACTTGGTGCCTGGTTTCACGCCCGCTTCGGCCAGCAGCTTTTTGGCTTCGGCGACCCGTTTTTCCATAGGCCAGGTGGACCACTCATAAGGCGTAGGGTCAGCACCTTCCACGCCAGCCACCATCAAGCTGTAGGCCGGTGCTTGCCCGTCAGCAGTGACGCGTTTGGACAAGATGTCCCGGTCGATCACCATGGACAAGGCCTTGCGCACGCGCACGTCCTTGAACAAAGGGTCTTTGGTTTGGTACTCGTAATAGCGCAGGCCAATGATGGCTTGATTGCGCAGTTCTTTGGGGTACTGCTTTTTGTATTTTTCAAACACGCCGGGGGCCAACTGGTAAACGTAGTCCGTCTCACCCGATTCCCACAGCTTCACGTCGGCCGACTGGTCTTCAATCGGCAAAAAAGTCACTTGGGTGAGGGGCACATTGGCAGCATCCCAGTAGTGCTTGTTTTTTTCCACCACGATACGGTTGTTGACTTGCCAGTCTTTCAGCACAAATGCGCCATTGCCCACCGATTTACCTGGCTTGACCCAGTCTTTGCCAAATTTTTCAATGGTGGCGCGGTGCACGGGACCCAGTTGGGTGTTACTTACGAGCTCGGCCATAAAAGGAACAGGATCAACCGTTTTGATTTCCAACGTGTACTTGTCAATGGCCTTTACACCCACCTCACTGGTTGGCTTTTTGCCTTGCGCGACTTCCAGGCCGTTGAGCAAGAAAACTCCGAACGTCGTCGCGTACGGCGACGCTGTTTTAGGGTCCAGAAAGCGGCGGATGCCGTAGACAAAATCTTCAGCAGTCACAGGGTCGCCGTTCGAGAACTTGGCATTGGTACGCAGCTTGAACACCCAGGTGGTCGGATTGGTCTGTTTCCAGCTTTCGGCCACGCCGGGTACCGTCTTGCCGCTGGTGTCGGTGGCGGTCAAACCTTCAAACAAGTCGCGCAAAATTTGGTTCGCGGGCACGGTCTCTGCAACAGCAGGGTCCATGCTTTCCGGCTCTGAGCCGTTAGAGCGAACAAGCGTTTGGGTCGGGTGCAACACCACGCCCGCAGGCACGGTACCTGACAGTGCTGCACTGCAGACAGCCACGCAAAGCAAAGCACCCGCTGTAAATTTAGTACGGAACAAAATAGATAACTCCCAAGGGTAAGGGGGAAATGTGAAAACCAAACGGTTGCACTGACGACGTACGCAGGAACCTTGCCAGATACAACGCGATGTCACGCCAGTACCGCCGCCGGAGGATCGCCCCAGCAAGATGACGATTGTAAAAGCTTGGAATCGCCCTTGCCGACACTAGAGGCAAGGGTTTTCCCGGTGTTTGATGCTGCGCCAGCGCTTAGTTGGGCAGCTTTGCAGTGTCGATATCGAGGTATTTCCAGAATCCAAACGAGCCCACTGGATGCCGACGGTACCCGACCACCCACGGTTGCGTCAGATCGGTCATAAACCGGTGGCCGTTGGTCTTGTAGGGCATGTAAGCGATCATCAGTTTGGCTGCCTTTTGCATCAGCTCCAGGCGCTCCGGGCCATCGGGCAGAGAGCGTTGCTGCATAAACAGCCGATTAAATTCAGGTAAATCAAAGCGCGCATGGTTCGCGCCGCCCTTGGCGGGGCCATTGCCCAACTGCAGGAACGTCTCGCCATCAGAATCGGTGCCACCCCAGGCCAGGCCCCACATCATCAACTTGCCCTGGCGGGATGCCTTGAGTTGCTCGGGCCATTTGGCCACTTTGAATACCATTTTGATTTGCACTGCGGTCATGTTCTTCTTCCACAACTCATTGAGCTCACGGCTCAAGGCATCAGGCGAAGTGGCATATTCCAGCAGCAGGGGGCTGCCATCGGGCATGTCACGCCAGCCGTCGCCGTCTTTGTCGGTGTAGCCATACAGATCCAGCAACGCCATGGCTTTGGGGCGGCTGAACTCACTCATTTCAGATTTGAACTTGGGATCAAACCCGAAGGTGATGGGCGTGATGGGCCCTTGCGATAAAAAGGCCTGGTTTTTGCGGGTCAGGCGCACCTCCTCATCGGAGTTGTAGGCCAGCGCAATGGCGCGGCGCAGCGCTACTTTCTCGGGGGTGTATCCGCCCACAATCGGATTCTCCATACCAAAATAGGTAAATGTCACATCCAGTGCCGGGGCCTGGTCCATTTGAATGCCCTTTTTGGCGACGTTGGGGGCAAGTTGGTTGTTAGGGGTGACCTGGTAGGCAAAGGTATTGGGTAGACGCTCAAGTAAATCAAACTCGCCACCCAAGAAGGAGAGCCAGCGCGGTTGTGCTTCTTCAATGATGGAAACCTCAATACGGTCGATGAGAGGAAGCCGCTTTCCTTTCATGTGCTCGGCGATGGCTTGTGATCGCGCATCGTTGTCTGGCGGTTTCTGGTCGTACAGCTCTTCCCGAAAGTTCGGGTTTTTCACAAACGTAATCTTGGACGAACGTTTCCATTCGCTCAGCATGTAGGGCCCGGTACCCACCGGGTGCTCCATGATTTTGTCGCCGTACTTTTCAACCACTTCGCGCGCCATGATGCCGAACGAGCCGGTGTCGGTTAAGTTGAACAAAAATCGGGGGCTGGGCTCGGCCAGATTGAATTGCACCGTGTACTTGTCCAGTGCGCGTACACCGATATTGGGGCGGTCGTAGTCAAATTTCCCCCCAGCTTTGGCGGCCGCTGCCTTTTGCTCGGTCAGACCCAGCAGTTTTTCACCCTCCAGGCGGTATACGTTTTGGCTTTTGTTTTTGGGGTCGTAGTGGCGTTGGTAGGTGTACACCACGTCTTGCGCGGTGACCTCGCGCTTTTTGCCGCCAAAGGCGGGGTCGTCGGCAAACACAATGCCAGGCTTGATCTTGACGGTCCAGGTTTTGTAGTCGTTGGTGATGTCTGGCATGCCCTGTGCCAGGGCCGGGCGGATCACCATGGGGCGGCTCAAATAGTCATAGACATACAGCGCGTCAAACATATTGGAGATCAATATCTTTGAATAGGTGTCGCTGGTCTGCACCGGGTCAAAGCCGGTTTCGGCAATCTGAAAGGCGTAGCGCAACACTGTCGGGCTACTGGTCTTTCCATCCCCGACTTGCACCCCGGCAGGCGTTGAAGAACCCAGCGCTGGCGCAAGAATGGCGAAGCTCAATCCTGCTGCCGCTAACACATTCACCCAGCTTAAAAGTTTCATTTGTTCTCCTGAAAAACACTGATGCGCGACCCGCAACCCACAAGCATAATCCGCCCCAATGCGCATTGCATCGGCATTTATCCTTAGAACCTGATTATTTCAAAGCCATGACTTCTTATCTAATTAGGCGAATTTGGCAGATGATTCCCACCCTGCTGGGGGTTATCTTGCTCATTTTTTCGCTGTTTCATTTTTTTGGCGGCGACCCCGCCGAGATCATGGCGGGTATGTCCGCCACGCCAGAACAGATAGCGTCTATACGCACCCAGTTGGGGCTGGACCGCCCGGTGTGGGAGCAGATTTGGATTTTTGTGCAGCAAATATTTACCTTTGACTGGGGTAAAAGTTGGGCCACCAATGAGTCCATTGCTAATCTATTTGCAACGCGCCTCCCCGCTACGCTGACCATCATGGTGCCGATTTTGGTGCTCGATGTGGTGCTGGCTGTGGTGGCCGGTCTTGCGGTAGCCTATGTGCGCGGTAGCTTGACGGACCGGCTCATCATGGTGATCACTACGGTGGCCTTGTCCATAAGTTTCCTGGTGTACGTTATCTTGGGCCAATATGTATTTGGTTTTGTTTTGGGCTGGGCGCCGGTGCAGGGCTGGAGTAACAGCACCTGGACCAATCTTGCGGTGTATGCGCCATTGCCGGTTTTTCTGGCGGTGCTTGTGAGTTTGGCCCCGCATACCCGGCTCTACCGCAGCTTCTTTCTCGATGAGATTGGCCAAGACTATGTGCGCACCGCGCGGGCCAAGGGCGTGAGCGAAAACACCATCATGTTCAAACATGTGTTGCGCAACGCCATGATCCCGATTCTCACCAATGTGGCGACGCAGCTGCCTGGGGTTTTCATCGGCTCCTTTCTCATTGAGGTGTTCTTTTCGATACCCGGTTTAGGACGCGAGGTGTTGTTAGCCGTTAACCGCAGTGACTATCCGGTGATTCAGGCCGTGACGGTGTATTTGGCCGCCCTGACGATGGTCATCAACTTGACCACCGATGTTTTGTATAAATTAGTAGACCCAAGGGTGACATTCAAATGACCGCTGCTTTGCTGGAAGAATTGCCCCGCTCTCCGGGTGTGTGGGCGCAAGCTTGGAAGCGACTGAAGGGCGACAAAGTTGGCATGGTGTCACTGGTCGTTACATGCTTTTTTGTGCTGTTGGTGCTGCTGGCGCAACTGGGCTTGGTGGCCAGCCATTGGCAACAAGAAGTGGGTACACCGTTTGCGCCACCGCACTTTGTGGGTAAAAAGGTGGATGGGTCTCAAACCGCCGTGGTCGAAACACCGGTGGGCCCGAATGTGGATTTGTCGGCTATCGATCCGCTGGCACCTAACTACAAAGAGTGGGAAGCGCGCGCCGCGAAGTTCACCACGACCGATGCCGTGAAGTCGGATACCTTGCTCTTTGGTGGCGACCGTTTGGGCCGCGACGTGTTGGACAAAGCCATCAAAGGCGCACAAGTTTCGATTGCAGTGGGCCTGATTGCGGCGTTGTTCGCCACCTTGATTGGCACTGCATTGGGTGCGCTGGCAGGGTACTTTGGCGGCAAAGTAGACGACTTTTTGGAGTGGGTCTACAACGTGTTTACCGCGGTACCGTATATCTTGCTGGTGTTTGCGTTAGCTGCTGTTTTGAAGTCTGGGCCGCTCGCCAGCACGCTGGGCAACGGCATCTGGACGGTCGTCATTATCTTGAGCGTGGTGGGCTGGACCGGCATTTACCGGCTGGTGCGTGCCGAATACATCAAGCACCGCGCCCGCGAGTACGTGCGGGCGGCGGAGGCCATTGGCGCAAGCCATTTGTCGCGCATGTTCACTCACATCCTGCCCAATGTCAGCCATGTGGTGCTGGTGCAACTGAGCCTGCATGTGGTGAGCTTTATCAAGTCGGAAGTGATCTTGTCCTTTTTAGGGCTGGGCGTGCCCGTGGATATGGTGAGCTGGGGAACCATGTTGTCCGAGGCCACGACTGAGCTGGTATTGGGCAAATGGTGGCAGCTAGCGGCAGCCACGGTTTTTATGGCGACCTTTGTCACGGCCTTTGCGCTGGTGACCGATGCGCTGCGCGATGCGCTTGACCCCAAACTGCGTTAACGCGCGACAGGAAACAACCATGACCAGTTTGATCAGTGTCCATGACCTGCGGGTGTCCTTCCGCATGAGCAAAACCCAAACCGCAGAGGCCGTGAAAGGCGTTAGTTTTGATATTCCCGCCAACAGCACAGTTGCCTTGGTGGGCGAATCTGGCAGCGGCAAAAGTGTGACGGCGATGAGCATCGTGCGCTTGTTGCCCGATAACGCCATCGTCGGCGCGGGCAGCAAAATTATCTATGGCGGGCGCGACCTGCTGACCGCGCCGGCGGAAGACTTGCGGGCTTTGCGCGGCAAAGATATTTCGGTGGTTTTTCAGGAGCCCATGAGTTCGCTCAACCCGGTGTTCACTGTCGGCGAGCAAATCGCCGAGGTCTTGCGCATCCATATGAAGATGAATGGGCGCCAGGCGTTAGACCGGGCACTGGAGTTGATGACCGAGGTGGGTATCCCCAACCCGAAACAGCGACTTCGGTCCTACCCCCACGAGCTTTCGGGTGGCCAGCAGCAGCGCGTGATGATCGCTATTGCGATTGCCTGTGAACCCAAGCTGCTGATTGCAGACGAACCCACTACCGCGCTGGATGTCACGGTACAACGCCAGGTGACGGAATTGATTGCCAAGCTACAACAAAAGCACCGCATGAGCGTGCTATTTATTAGCCACGACCTTGGGCTTGTGGGTGAAATCTCGGACCAGGTAATCGTGATGCGCCACGGCCAGGTGCGTGAGACGGGGGATGTGCACACCATCTTTAACGCCGCCAAAGATAGCTACACCAAAGCGCTGATTGCCTGCCGTCCGAACTTGGACAATCGTCCCAAGCGCCTGCCGGTAATTGACGACTTTGTGAACAACCGCCCGATCGTGACCGAGCAGCGTGTCAGCTTGCCGGCTACCGGCGCGCCGCTAGTCAAAGTGGAGGGCCTGCGCAAAGACTACAAGCTCAAGTCAGGGCTGTTTGGACACACCCTGTTTCAGGCGGTTAAGCATGCCGACTTCACGCTACACAAGGGCCGCACCTTGGGCGTGGTGGGCGAGTCGGGCTCAGGCAAAACCACCGTGGGCATGATGCTGACACGCCTGACCGATGCGACCAGCGGCAGCATTATGTTTGAGGGTAAGGACTTGACGCACCTGAATGCCGACCAGATGCGCCCGTACCGCAGCCGCATCCAGATTATTTTTCAGAACCCCTATGCGTCGCTGAATCCGCGCTTCACGATTGCACAAATTTTGATGGAGCCCATGCGCATCCACAAAATCGGGACAGACGAAGACGACCGGGCCCGCATGGCCCTGAGCTTGCTAGAAAAAGTCGGTCTGCCGCGTGAGGCCTTCGGCAAGTATCCGCATGAGTTCTCTGGCGGTCAGCGCCAGCGCATCGCGATTGCGCGCTGCCTGAGCATGAAGCCCGAAATCATTGTTTGCGATGAAAGCGTGAGTGCGTTAGACGTCAGTGTGCAGGCCACGGTACTGAATCTTTTGTTGGACTTGCAAGAGGAGTTCGGCCTGTCGTATGTGTTTATCAGCCACGACCTGGCGGTTGTGAAGTACATGGCTGACGACATTTTGGTGATGAGCCAGGGCGAAGTGGTGGAGCGCGGCCTGGCCGACGACATCTATCGCAACCCGCAGCACGCTTACACCAAACAGTTGTTACAGGCCATTCCCAAAGGTCTGGCAGGGCGGGTAGCGGCCTGATAGGTGGGTGGGCGTGCAATGGGCCATTTAAATTGCTATATAAATGATAGCTATAACCCTATATTCGACGCCGGGCAGAGCACATTTTGGCATGGTTTAACAGTCTGAACACACCGTCAACGCGGTAGACACCTGCTGGCGTGCCTGCTCGGTCAGGTAGTCCAAAAATACCTGGGTGCGACGCGGTAAAAACTTGCGGCTGGGCAATGCGGCAAACAGCGTGATCTCGCCCACGATCCAAGGGCGCACCACCTGCACCAGCTCGCCCGTGGCCAGTTGGCTGGCCACCAGCTCCACCGATGTGCTGGTGATGCCCATGCCGTCAGAGGCCGCGCGCAGCAGCGTGTCGATATGGTTGGCCCACAGCACTGTGCCGACTTCCTGATCAAGCTGTTGGTTCGGTTGCTCAGCGTTGACCAAGTGCAGCAGACGCGGGCGCATGCCGCGCTGGGTCTGCCGCAAGAGGTCATGTCCCGCCAGGTCGTGCGGTGTGGTCGGCGTGCCGCGGCGCTGCAGGTAGTCTGGCGCTGCCACCAAAATGATCTGGGTCGTCAAGATCTTGCGCGCAATCACATCGCCGTCATAGCTGGAATCTGCGGGAAACAGCGTGATGTCGTAATCCTCAATCGGCGGCTCTTTGAAGGACTCTACGGTGATGTCCAGCACGATCTTGGGGTAGCGTTTGCCAAAGCCCGCCAAGTGGGGCGCCAGCACATGCGTGGCCAGCACCGGCTGGGTCATGATGTGCAGCATGCCGGACAAATCTTGCGTGTGGGCGCTGGCAATCTCGTGGGCTTCGTCAATGTCTTGCAAGATGGCGCGCACCCGGGCCAGGTAGGTTTCACCCGCGTCGCTGAGCGACAGGCGCCGCGTCGTGCGGTGCAGCAAGCGCGCGCCCAGGTGGTCCTCTAGGTCGGCCACCAAGCGTGTCACCACCGCGGGCGACATGTCCAAGGCGCGCGCGGCTGCCGCAAAGCCACCTTCGTCAATCACCCGCTGAAACACCCGCATTGACATCAAACGGTCCATAGAGACTCCAGTTGGGGATTCAAGGCTTTGATTATTGCGAATTTAACAATGTAGCAGTTCCATTTGCACTGTTTATCTTCTTAATCAGAAACTTTACAGTTCAACCCATCGACGAGACGCAACCAGAAAACGCCCCATCGATGCAGCCCAGACGGTAGGTTCCGCCAGAGCGCAACAACTCAACTCTTAAGGAAAAGCATCATGAAAACTTCTTTCTCCACCGCAATTGCCTTGGCCATCTCCACCTTGATCGCAGGTCAAGCTTTTGCCGCTGACGCCGACATGGGCAAAACCCGCGCCCAAGTCGAGGCGGAACTCGTTCAAGCCCGTGCCACCGGTGACATCACGGCCCCAGACCAGCTCAGCATGGACTACACCAGCCGCATCGGCGCCAAGATGAATGAAATCTTCCCGGCGCGCTACGCTGCTGTGGCCCCGACGTCCAACAAGACCCGCGCTGACGTGCAGGCCGACATGGCTGAAGCCAAGCGCACTGGCAATGTGGCAGCCCCCACGCTGACGTCTTTGGATTACGCCGGATACGGCAGCGCCAAGATGAACGAAATCTTCCCGTCACGTTACCCGGCTGTGGCGGCGGTACCGAGCAAGACGCGTGGTCAAGTGCGCACCGAGCTGGCCGAAGCCCAGCGCACGGGTGATATGCAGGCAGACAACTTACTCAGCTTGGTGGTGGCCGGCGTTCCTGGACGCAAGCTCAATGAGCTTTACCCCAACCAATATCCTGTGAAGGCGCGTACTGTGAAGGGAACACAGGTCATCGCGTCTGCAAACTGAGCGTAGGTTGACACAGAGTTGGCCGTTCAGGCGAACTGCCCCCAAAAGCCCTGCAGGTTTCGCCTGTCAGGGCTTTTCGCGTTTGTACGAACCGTACATCTCTATTCCTGTTCATTTGGAAAACACGCTGGGCGATGAGCCCATTTGAAACAAGGTTGAATTTCAACCAGTGCTGGACGGCTGCTTTACCTAGGAACCAGATCGTTGTGATTTACCAACGAGAGGCATGCAATTTTGGTTGGTGGATACCCTTAGCACAGTTGCACAAAAGTTTTATGTAAATCCTCAAAACTACAAACATTTTTTGTTTTCTTTTGTAAATCAACAGCTTACGCAACCTGGCAAGTGAGCGCCAAGGCACAGACAGCTTTTACGGCCGCAACAGCGGTATTTTCCAGGTGCGGTATTGCGCCTTGTACCGTACACAATGTGCAACTGGTCTGGGCAGCGTTATGAGCAGTTACGTTTTATGTTGGATATTAGGACGTAAGTTGTTAACCATGCGCGTCCGTATTTTCAATTTTTGGAGTTTTCATGTTCAATCAAACAAAGCTGTGCGCAGGCATGGCAATCGCTTTTGGCGGCCTCCTTATCGCGCCCAACGCGATGGCCCAAGATGCCGCAGTTCTGCAACGTGTAGAGGTAACGGGCTCGAACATTAAGCGCCTCGCCGCCGAAACTGCCTCGCCGGTAGAGGTCATCACCCGGGCTCAAATCAAGCAAACCGGCGCGAACACCGTGCGTCAAATTCTAGATACAGTGACGGCAACCACCAGCAACGAATTGCGGGACGACGGTGCCAGTAACAGCTTTGCTTCAGGAGCGACAGGCGTGTCGATGCGTGGGCTGGGCAAAGGTGCAACCCTTGTATTGTTGAACGGGCGCCGCATTGCCAACTTTGGTTTGGCTGATGGCGGACAAAATACATTTGTCAACATCGATGCTATTCCGGCTGACGTCATTGAACGTATCGAGATTTTGAAAGACGGCGCCTCTGCGATTTACGGATCCGATGCTATGGCGGGTGTGATGAACATCATTACCCGCAAGGAGTACCAAGGCGTTGGCATTAGTGCCAGTACGCAGTCTGGCTACTCGCCAAATATTGCCCGGCAAAACACCGTTGGAATCGTTGCGGGCAAAGGCGACATGGACAAGGATGGATACAACGTTTTAGTCAACGTTGAAATGTACAAGCGGCAAGGGTATTTCCTGTCAGACGTCAAGGACTACTACCCAAGTTGGCACAAAGCTATTGTTAGCCCGGCATTCGGTGACCCTAGCTTGGTGTCGTGGCCAGGAAACTTCATCTCGCCCACTTCGCAGCGCTTTAGTAACAACTCTACGCGTATTGCAAATCCAGCCTGCCCCACAGCCCAGCTCAACTCGGCCGGCGCGTGTACCACGAACGTTAACGACATCAATCAATTCTCTGATCCAGCCGACCGCCTCAACTTTTTTGCGGCGGGTAGGCTGAAGCTGTCTGGATCGATGGAAGCCTTCGCAGATGCCTCTTTCTCCAAGACTAAAACGGACTACTTGTCTATACCTTTCGGTATCAACGCTCCGGCGTCGCCGTCGAGATGGTTTGATGGCAACAAAAAGCTAGTACAGATCGAACCGAAGCCGCTGCTACCTGTCACCCATCCGCTAAATACGTTTGGTAGACCGGTTGGGATAGAGTATCGTTTTGTGGACCCTTCCCTCAACTGGCAGTTGCCAGCTACGGCCACGCAGTACCGCGTTTTGGCAGGTTTGACTGGTTCCTACAAAAATTGGGACTGGGAAACATCCATCGGCCGTGTGGGCGCTGATGCCACCAAAGCGGGCCTAGCGCCTTACCGTCCTAATTTCAATAAAGCGATTGAAAGCAATCTGTACAAAATTGGCGGTGTTAACAGCGCCGAAGTCATGAACAGCATGTTCCATGACGCCAGCATCACTGGAAACAACACGCAAGACCATATTGACGGCAAGATAACTGGCGCACTATTTAAGCTACCTGCCGGTGATTTGCAGGCGGCTTTTGGTGGTGAACTACGCCAAGAAACAGCCTTCATTACCTCAACGAAAGACTCACTCGACGCCAACCTCATAGGTCGTGGCTCGTTGCTTATCGACGGCAAACGCACCATGAGTGCGGTATATGGTGAGCTGGAAGCGCCCTTGCTCAAGAGCCTGACGGCTAACGTCGCAGCGCGTTACGACAAATCTGAGGGTTACTCCGGTGTTACACCGAAAATGGGTCTGCGTTGGGAAGTGTCGCCGACCCTGCTGTTGCGGGGCACGACCGCCAGTGGATTCCGCGCTCCCAATATTCCAGAAATCCAAGGAAAAATTGGTTTGACCGGATTTTTCAATGGCACCTTGGATCCAAAGCGCTGCGACACTGCCACAGCAGTGCGCGACATATTGCGCAATGGCGATGCGAATGACAAACAAGAAGCCACACTCGCATTCAACTCTGGGTGCTCTGTATCGTTGCCTGCAATGATTTCTGCTAATCCGCTTTTGGAGCCAGAGCGGTCGCAAAGCAAAACATTGGGATTTGTTTTCCAGCCGTCTAGTAATTTTACCGTTGCAGTTGATTACTTCAGTATTGAACGGCGCAATGAAATTAGCTACCGCGATCCAGACTTCGTGTTGGCGCGCGAAGACAATGCTTCCTACAAGCCATTGGTGGCGCGTGTTCCTCTCAATGGCCAGGATCAGGCTTGGGTTGATCGGGCAAACGCACTCAAACCCGGTGCTAACCTCGCTTGGAGCAATGGCCAACTTGCCTCGCTGCTGTTGAACTACGAAAACTTTGGAAAAACCGAAACTTCGGGTGTTGACGTAGATGTGCGCGGCAAATTCAGCGCTGGTGAGTACGGAGTATTCAACCTTGGTGTCAGTGTTACCCAAGCCTTGTCACGGCGTGAGTGGGACGTTGATTTGGAGGCTTATCGCCCGAATCGTGTCGGCCTGCGCAATACGCCACGCACCAAAGCTATTTTTAGCGGCTCTTGGACCAAGGGTGCGTGGACTACTGGTGCGCGGGTGAACTTTACCTCCGCTACTGCGCTCAACAACGACGAGACTGATGCTGGTACCTGGAGCCAGGCAGCTTGTGAGTCAAGGCTGAAGCCCGGCGCTTTGCCATGCCAGCGCGATGAAGAAAAAATCTTGAGTCTGAATATGGCGTATACCGGCATTAAGGATCTCCGACTGTCAGCAATTCTCGGCAACATCATCATGGGTGATCAAGTGGTCAACCTCCGCGATGGCTTTGCCATACGGGCTCGTACATTGAAATTAGGCGCTGAATATAAGTTCTAGCCACAAAGACGCAGATCACGCGGTGATCTGTCTGAGTGAACTGTGTCTATAAGTAGCCCTGAGCGATCGCTTCAGGGCTATTTTTTATTTGATTTCTATCCCGTTCCCAAAACGTTATGGCTTGCGCTTAGGGGGGGGAAATCCCCGTCAAAACTTAGAACTCAGCGGTTGTACTTCATACGCGATGAAAGTCTAAGGCTGACTACTGATTTCTAAACAAATGTCCAAAACTACGGCTCACCTCGAGTTGCTCGGTGTGCCGCTTCAATGACACGCGTTGCCGCCCCGTGTCATCCCGCGTAACTGCCGCGATCTCGCCCACATTCACAATGGTGGAGCGGTGGATTTGCCAGAAAATTTCCTCATTGAGTTGTGGCAATAAATCCTTAATCGGCACGCGGATCAATGCTTCTTGCTCGGCGGTTTGCACCCGCGTGTATTTTTCATCGGAGCGGAAAAACAAAATATCTTCCACTGCAATCAGCCGGGTGGTGGTGCCTGTGCTGGCCTGTATCCAGCGCATTTTGGGTGTGGAGGCCGCGCCGCTGAGTTGCCGCTGCACGTCCAGCAGGGTTTGCATCATCGTGTCGGTGGCGGCCTGCACGGAGGCATCGGCGGATGCTAATGCGTTGCCCGCTGCGCTATTGCTTGCGCCTTGGTTTTTGCGCCGGGCCTCAATGCGAGCGCGGGTGGTTTGCAGGCGCTCGGCTTCCACGGGCTTAAGCAGGTAGTCAATGGCGCCGCGTTCAAACGCACTCACCGCGTATTCGTCATAGGCTGTCACAAACACCAGCTCGCCCTTCCATCCGTCCAGGCTCACGATGTCACTCGCCGCCTCAATGCCGGTTTGGCCTGGCATGCGAATGTCTAAAAACACAATGTCAGGGCGTAGCTCGTCGGCCATGCGCACGGCCTCCAAGCCATCGCGCGCCAGGCCCACAATTTCTAGCTCGGGCCAGACTTGCGCCAGCCGGGTTTTGAGTTGTTCACGCAACAGGCGTTCGTCATCGGCGATCAGGGCGCGTAGGGTAGTCATGGTGTTAGCAAAGTTAAAGCGGGCAGTTTACGGGCGCGACCCAGCGGTGGGGGTGCTGTTTGCCTGAAAGGGCACCATGATCCGCACCGAGGTGCCGCTCGGGATCTCGGAGCGCAGCTCTATGCGGCTGGCATTGGGGTACAGCAGCGCCAGACGCTTGCGGATATTGTCCAGCCCCAGGCCGCCGCCATTGCTGGTTTTGCCAAACACATCGCCCTCTGGTAGGCCCACGCCGGTGTCCACCACATCCACCCACAGGTTGCCGTCGCGGGCTTGGGCATGGATAGTGATTTTGCCGCCCTCAGGCTTGGGCTCAATGCCATGCTTGATGGCGTTTTCCACAATGGTTTGCAGCACCATGGGCGGGAACACCGCATTCGATAAGTGGGCCGGTACGTCGATCACAAAGTCCAGGCGGTCTTCAATGCGCATCTTCAGCAGCTCTAAGTAAGCGCGCACCAGGCTTAGTTCGCGGCCCAGGGTTGAGGAGTCTTCCCGCATCTGCGGCAGGGCACCGCGCAGGTAGGTGATCAATTGCTTTTGCATGATGGAGGCGCGTGGCGGGTCGGTCTCTATCAAATAGTCCACTGCGGCCAGCGTGTTAAACAAGAAGTGCGGCTCTACCTGGGCTTGCAGCAATTTAAGGCGGGCCTGTACCAGTTGGCGTTCCATGGCTTCTTGCTCGGCATTGGTCGTGGCGGCCAGCACTTTAGCGTCAGACTCGGCAGTTTTGCGGCCGATGATCTTGGCTGCAACCAAGTAGAAAAATACAGCGACGAATACGATGGAGAAAATGTCATTGACGAAGCCGCCTACGGTGTGGGCTACGCGTGTTTCCATGGTGGTGTCGTCGCCATTGCCTACGGGCTTGATTTTCACAGCGTAGCTATGTTCCTCTTGTGGGGCGCTGGCGGCGCCACTGGCGGCCCCGCTTGCCGCCACGGCGGGTTTTACCGTTTTGGTGTCTTCACACAGCAGCACAAACTTCTTGTTGCCAATGGTGATTTCGCTGTCACCACAGTCACTGACATCCTCGGCAAGCGTAACCACCTCTCGGCTCTCTCGTTTTTGGGATGGGCTAGCGGGCACCTCGACTTCTTGTCGGTTGTGGCGCAAGTCCAGTCGGTCCGATATCCACGAGCCAGCGACCAACATCAAGGCCCACAAAATGAACATGCGCGACCAAGTGAGCGACGCCGCCCAGCCCAGCAAGATGCTGTTGAGCTCTTTGAGCCACTGCACAAAGGTGGTGCCGGGTGTTTGGGTGGATGGTGTGGTCATGGTGGGCTCCTAGTGTCGATGCAACGAACTGTACGTGGCCAACCCGGGCACTGCATGGGCTAAGCGACAGCCTTAGGTCTGGCGCGATATTCGGTGGTTTGGCGGGATAGCCGGTGAAGCCACCTCCCCAGTTGATAGGCTACGGTGATTTAAGTATGCAAATGGACTATCCCGTGGTAAATTTGCATAGATGTTAGATAGAAATGCCCTTGCCATCGTTCGCCAAGCGCTCGGCTTGCAGGCGGCCGTAGCGCTGCTGGGTCCGCGCCAGGTAGGCAAAACCACCTTGGCGCACCAGTTGGGCGATCCGCTGGATGCCCTGTATCTGGACTTGGAAGACCCCACTGACCGCAGCAAGCTCAGCGACCCGGCCGCCTTTTTGGCGGCCTTTGAAGACCGCTTGGTCATCCTGGATGAAATCCACCGCGTGCCGGATTTGTTTCTGAGCTTGCGGGGCCAAATTGACGCAGGCCGCCGCCGGGGGGCACGCACTGGGCGGTTTTTGTTGCTGGGGTCCGCATCGTTGGACTTGCTGCGCCAAAGCGGGGAGAGTCTGGCGGGCCGCATCAGCTATGTGGAGATGACACCGCTCACCGTGACAGAGATCAACCCGGCTGAAATTGACAGCTTGTGGCTGCGCGGAGGTTTTCCGGATAGTTTTTTAGCGGGCAATGACAGCATCAGCTTGGCGTGGCGCAAAGACCTGCTGCGCACCTACCTAGAGCGCGATGTACCGATGTTTGGCACACGGATTCCGGCGGAAACCTTGCGCCGTTTTTGGACCATGCTGGCGCATAACCAGGGTACGTTGCTGAATGCTTCACGCTTGGCTGCAGCGTTGGAGGTGAGTAGCCAAAGCATCAGCCGCTACACCGATTTGCTGGTCGACTTGCTGCTGGTGCGTAGGCTTCAGCCCTACCACGCTAATGTGGGCAAGCGCGTGGTGAAGTCGCCCAAGGTCTATGTTCGCGACAGCGGCTTGCTACACGCCTTGCTGAATGTAGGCGATCTGGACGGCCTGCTGGGGCATCCGGTGGTAGGGGCCAGTTGGGAGGGCTTTGCCATCGACAACATCATCAGCGCCGCACCGCCATTTACCGTGCCGGGGTTTTACCGCACGGCGGGGGGCGCTGAGGTGGACTTGGTGCTGGAGCTGCCGGGCGGAGAGCGCTGGGCTATAGAGATTAAGCGCAGCCGCATTGCCAAGCCAGGGCGTGGGTTCTATGAGGCCTGTCAAGACTTGCAACCGACACGGCGCTTGGTCGTGCATGGTGGCCAGGATAGCTATCCCATCAGTGCTGATGTGGAGGCCATTGGCCTGCTGGAGTTGGTGCAAAGGCTGGCTGCGCTGGCGTGAGCGGAGCTTGGTTCCAAGAAACACTGACGCTATGAAAATCATAGCTATCCAGGCAATAAACACCCGGGCCAGAGGCCGAAAACACCAGAAATTAAGGCAAAAATGGCCAAAACCATGAAAATCACCACCGCCATCCGCGCGCTGGCCGCACTTTTGGTCCCACTGCCCATGCAATGGCGTTTACGGATGCAAAGTTTGGCGAACCCACGCCGCGGTCAGCCGTCAGAGCGCTGACGATGCCGGTGCTACAAATGTGAGACCCTGGAGTTCGATGGCATGGGCCCCATGGGCCACATGGGCCCATCACCCACCCTGAGCGTGTCAATGCAGCCATCAGTGACTTATTGCACCGTCATTCAGCCGTGTAGCCGGGTAACCGTGTAAAAGGCAACCGGGTCACTGTGTAATTGTTTCAGGCGTAGCGGCACCACGCACCCGATGCAGGCTCCACCGCCACCCGTTCCCCATCTTTTCGCACCTGCGCTTCGCTCAGCGTGCGCGCAGTGGTGGGGTCGGTATCAAAAGTAATGCGCAGTGCCCGCGCCATTGGGGCGCTTTCGATAGCCAGCTCCCAAGTTAAAAAGAACTGCGAGCAGTCTTGACCAGCAGCAAAGTCAGCAGCATCAAAACGCGCAGTGCCGCGTGGGACAACAGCGTGGGGCTGGCCGGTATCAAAAACGACTGCTGTGCCGCGCTGCAGTGGCAGGCGCAGGCCCGTGGCCGGAAAGTGCAAATCCAGCCCTTTGTCGTCACTCAAGAACAGATTGCAAAACGCAGCGCCGCCGTAGTGCGAGGCATCGTTGTGGTACCGGGCTCCGCGGCACACCATCAGCGCCACTTCGCTGTCGGCTAACGCACCGGCCAATCCCAGGCCTAGACCCAGCTCCAGCCCATGCGTTGGGTCGTTCGTCCAGTCCGTCATTGCCTGCACGCACTGCTTGTAGCCCGGCCAGCGTGCGCGGGTGCGCGCCAACTGCAATGCCTCCACATCGCCCGGCTCCAGGCCCAGGTCTACAGCGTCCCGCTCCCAGTCGGCCACCAGCCGCGCCGGGGGGGCGGGGATGTCGATCACGCCAGCCAGCACTAGATCCGACACGCTTCGGCTGCGCAGCGCATCGCCGCGCCAGAAATAGGCGGTTAGGGGTTGGTGGGTGGTGCGCATTAGTGCTGCAGGAGTCATGGGCTAAGCACTTGAGAATAGCGTCGATTGGCGGCATACTATGCGCATAACATACGCATATATCCCGCCATGCAAACCCTCATCGCCTCATCCCGCAAGCGCCCTGTCAATTTGACGCTCAACGAAGCGCTGGTGTTGCAGGCCAAAACTTATACCGACAACTTGTCAGCGACTATGGAATTGCTACTGAGCGAATACGTGGCGCGTGAGCAAGAGGCGAGGGACGGACACCAGCAGGCGGCCGATGCCTGCGCTGCGCAATGGAATGCTTTTCTGGATGACCACGGCTCGTTTGCGCAAGAGTATTGCACCCTGTAATGGCGCAGTTTGATGTTCACCGGAACAAAGGCCAATTGCAGGCATCGATTCCATTTGTGGTGTTGGTGCAGTCTGCGCAGTTTGACCGTTATCGCAGGCGCATCGTAGTGCCGCTGGTGTTGCGCCAGGGTTTGCGCGGATCCGCACCTGCCAGTACACGCTTGAACCCGCAGTTCCAAATCGACGGCTTGGACCTTGTTTTGAACCCACTGGAAGTGGTTTCTTTGTCGCTAGACCAACTGGGCGAGCATGTGGGAAATCTTGCCGACCAAGGGCAAGCGATCACCGATGCTTTGGACGAGGTTTTTAGCCGATCTTGGGGTTGAGGCGCGGTTTGCCTGCATCCACATAAGCTTGTCACCAAGGGGCCAATGTAGTCGCTGGCTCCTGCATAAACTGCAGCGCTATGCCCGCACCCTACACCCCCCAAATTCGCCTCTACCAAGATTGGCTGGCCCAGCACCACGGCCTGCGCTTTGCCAGCTACCGTGAACTGTGGCACTGGTCGATCACGGACCTGGACGCCTTTTGGCAAAGCATCTGGGATTACTTTGACTTGCAATCCCCCACACCCCACAGCGCGGTGCTTGCCAAAAATGTGATGCCGGGGGCCGAGTGGTTTCCGGGTGCGCAGGTCAACTACGCGCAGCAGGTCTTCCGCCATGTGGAGCCGGGGCAGGCGGCGGGGTTTGCCGCCATCATCAGCCGCAATGAGCGGGGGGACCACAGTGAGCTGAGCTGGCCCGAGTTGCGCCGCCAGGTCGCGTCCTTGGCCCTGCACCTGCAGGCCCAGGGCGTGCAGCCGGGTGACCGCGTGGCCGCGTATTTGCCCAATATTCCCGAAGCCATGGTGGCCTTTTTGGCCACGGCCAGCATCGGCGCGGTGTGGAGCATTTGCGCCCCCGATATGGGCAGCAACGCGGTGCTAGACCGCTTTCAGCAAATCACCCCCAAGGTGCTGATTGCCTGCGATGGCGTGCGCTACGGCGGCCGACACCTGGACCGGTCCGAGGTGGTGCGCGCCCTGGTGGCGGCGCTGCCCAGCGTGCAACACGTCATCCTGCACAACAACCTGGTGGCCGATCAAACAATACAAAATGCTCCTAAATCAATAGCAGAAACATCATTGTTTTCCCGGGCTACAGCCCGAAATGATGCCCAAACCACCGCTTTTGAGCCGCTGTGGCTGCCGTTTGACCATCCGCTGTGGATTGTGTATTCCAGCGGCACCACCGGCTTGCCCAAGCCCATCGTGCACGGCCACGGCGGCACGGTGCTGGTGGCGCTGGCGCTCAAGACGCTGCACAACGACATCGGCTGCAGCTACCACCCCAACACCTGGGGTGAGCGTTTTCACTGGTACAGCTCCACCGGCTGGGTCATGTGGAATGCGCAACTGGCGGGCCTGCTCAACGGCACCACCTGCGTCATTTACGACGGTAACCCCGGTAACCCCGGCACGCCCGACTGGACCACGCTGTGGCGCTTTGCCGCAGACACCGGCGTTACGTTTTTTGGTGCAGGCGCAGCGTTTTATGCCAATTGCCTGAAGGCCGGTGTGGACCTGAGCACCTGCGGCGACCTCTCCAATATCCGCGCCCTGGGCACCACCGGCTCGCCCTTGTCGCCCGAGTCGCAAAACTGGGGCACCGAGCAGTTTCGACGCATCGCTGCCAACCCCGCCCAAACTGATATGTGGTGGTGCAACATCTCTGGCGGTACCGATTTTTGCGGTGCGTTTATTGGTGGCAACCGCGAGCTGCCCCAAGCGCCCGGCGTCATGCAATGCCGCCTACTGGGCTGCGCAGTCGAGGCCTGGAACGAGGCTGGCGACGCGGTGCTGGGCGAAGTGGGCGAGCTGGTCTGTACCCAGCCCATCCCCAGCATGCCGCTGTACTTTTGGGGCGACGCGGGCAACGCAAGATACCTGGCCAGCTACTTTGAGATGTACCCGCCAGGCCTGGGCCGCAAGCCCGGTGGGGGCGGCGTGACGCCCCCACGCTCCCCCTCTGCGAGTGGGTCGCTGCCCCCCGAGGGGGCGGCCCCGGTCTTGGGGCGGCCCGGCGACCGGGACTTGCCGGCATCCGCCGGTGGCGTCTGGCGGCATGGCGACTGGCTGCGCATCGGGTCACCCGATAGCGGCGAGGGCGAGGGCTGCGTCATCTTTGGCCGCAGCGACGCCACCATCAACCGCCACGGCCTGCGCATGGGCACCAGTGAGCTGTACAGCGCCGTGGAGGTGCTGCCCGAGGTGACGGACAGCTTGGTGGTGGACTTGGAGTACCTGGGCCGTGAGAGCTATATGCCGCTGTTTGTGGTGCTGCGCGCCGGGCTGACGCTGGACGCTGCCTTGCAAGCCAAAATCAACACTGCCATCAAGACCGCTTTGAGCCCGCGCTTTGTGCCCAACGCCATCTTCCAGGTGGCCGAGATTCCGCGCACGCTGTCGGGCAAGAAGCAAGAGCTACCCATTAAAAAGCTGTTGTTGGGGCAGCCGCTAGAGAAGGTAGTCAACCGCGACGCCATGGCGAATCCGGGGTGTTTGGATTGGTATGTGGCGTTTGCGCAAGGCAATTTCGGCCGGTGAAAAACGGGCTGTGGCGGGATGCGTTGGGGGACGACACGCTGCAATCCGACGGCAGCCGCCTGCTCTTGGTCTGACGTGTCTGTAAAAAATTGCAAACGGGGTCTTGAAACCCGTTTTGCAAATCCCTATGTCAAACATCGCTGATTCCTGGAGTCAGTACGCCAAGCCCCGTGGCGCGGCGAAGCTAACTTTCATCTGTTGTATTTGATTTTGAACAGGAGATTTCGTCATGGAAATTCGTCCCCTTTACGACCGGATTATCGTCAAGCGGATTGATCAACAACGACAAACTGCATCCGGTATCTTCATCCCCGACTCAGCCACCGAAAAGCCGGAGCAAGGCGATGTGATTTCGGTGGGTACGGGCCGCTTGCTGCAAGACGGCAGCGTACGCCCCTTGCAGGTCAAAAAAGGCGAGCGCGTGCTCTTTGGCAAATACGCGGGCCAGACCGTCAAGGTGGATGACCAAGAGCTGCTCGTCCTCAAGGAAGAGGATGTTCTGGGCATCATCGAAGGCGCACCCAGCGCCACACTCAAAAAAGTCGCCTAAGTAGGCAATGTATTGATACTTGTAGGAGATTGAAAAATGGCAGCAAAAGAAGTCAAATTTCACGACGGCGCGCGTGTGCGCATTCTCAAGGGTGTGAACACCCTGGCCGATGCCGTCAAAGTCACCCTCGGCCCCAAGGGCCGCAACGTGGTCATTGAAAAAAGCTTTGGTGCCCCCGTGATCACCAAGGACGGCGTGACCGTGGCCAAGGAAGTCGAGCTCAAAGACAAGTTCGAAAACATGGGTGCACAGATGGTCAAGCAGGTGGCCTCCAAAACCGCCGATGTGGCGGGCGACGGCACCACCACCGCCACCGTGCTGGCCCAGGCCATCGTCAAGGAGGGCATGAAATATGTCACCGCAGGCATGAACCCCATGGACCTCAAGCGCGGCATCGACAAAGCCACCGAGGCCGTCGTGGCCGAGCTCAAAACCCTGTCCAAGCCCTGCAGCACCAACAAAGAAATAGCGCAGGTGGCGGCCCTGTCGGCCAACTCGGACACGGCCATTGGCGACACCATTGCCAAGGCCATGGAGAAAGTGGGCAAAGAAGGCGTGATCACCTTGGAAGACGGCAAGTCGCTGGAGAATGAACTCGATGTCGTTGAAGGCATGCAGTTTGACCGCGGCTATATCAGCCCCTACTTCGTCAACAAACCCGACAAACAGGTCTGCGTGCTGGACGACCCGCTGGTGTTGCTGCATGACAAGAAGATTTCCAACATCCGCGAACTCTTGCCTGTGCTCGAAGAAGTGGCCAAAGCCGGCAAGCCACTGCTGATCATTGCTGAAGATTTGGAAGGCGAAGCGCTGGCCACCCTGGTCGTCAACAGCATGCGCGGCGTGCTCAAGGTCGCTGCCGTCAAAGCCCCTGGATTTGGCGACCGGCGCAAGGCCATGCTGGACGACATTGCCATCCTCACCGGCGGTACCGTCATTGCTGAAGAAACTGGCAAACAGTTGGAGAAGGCCACCATCGCCGACTTGGGCCGCGCCAAGCGTGTCGAAATCCACAAAGACACCACCACCCTCATCGACGGTGCGGGTAACCAAGCCAAGATCAAGGCCCGCGTGGCCACGCTACAGGCCGAGAAGGAAAGCAGCACCTCGGATTACGACAAAGAGAAGCTGCAAGAGCGCATCGCCAAGCTGGCGGGCGGCGTGGCGGTGATCAAGATCGGTGCAGCCACCGAAGTCGAGATGAAGGAGAAGAAAGACCGTGTCGATGACGCCCTGCATGCGACTCGGGCTGCAGTGGAAGAGGGCATCGTGCCCGGCGGTGGTGTGGCGCTGTTGCGCGCACGGGCGGCGGTGAAAGACCTCAAAGGCGCCAACCCCGACCAGGACGCAGGCATCAAGATCGTGCTGCGCGCGGTTGAGGAGCCGCTGCGTGCCATTGCCCTGAATGCGGGCGACGAGGCCTCGGTGGTGATTGACAAGGTACTGGCGGGTACAGGCGCCTGGGGTTACAACGCGGGCACATCGCAGTATGGTGATTTGATCCAGATGGGCGTCATTGACCCCACCAAGGTCACGCGCACCGCGCTGCAAAATGCCGCGTCGGTGGCGGGCCTGATTCTCACCACGGATGCCAGCGTGGCCGAGGCACCCAAGGAGGAGAAGCCTGCAGCGTCTGCAAAGCCGGCTACGGCCGATATGGACTATTGAATGTAGTTCTGTGAAGCCCCGGGGGCCAATACGCCCCCCGGGGCTGCAACCGGACTAGCCTGGGCCCGATTTCAATTGCCATCCACAACTATGGAAAATCCTAAAACTCAGGCTGCCAACGCGTGGAGTCGTCGTGCCCGGCTGTTCATGGGCGCCGTGGCAATTGGCGGTGCTGCGTTGATCACGCCATGCGGACCTCTGCAAGCTGCAACGGCGGCCGCGGCGCCCCGTGCTGTTACGGTCCGCGGCGATTTGGCGGCTGATGAAAAATCCACCATCGCCTTGTTTGAGCGCACGCGCGACTCGGTGGTTTTCATCAGTACCAGTGCAGTGGTGCAAGATTTCTGGTCGCGCAACGTGCTGTCCGTGCCGCGTGGTACGGGCTCGGGCTTCATCTGGGATGAGGCAGGCCATGTGGTCACCAATTACC
Source organism: Rhodoferax sp. (assembly GCA_046595515.1). Classification (GTDB taxonomy): domain Bacteria; phylum Pseudomonadota; class Gammaproteobacteria; order Burkholderiales; family Burkholderiaceae_C; genus Allorhodoferax. Next base: position 193,034 of record JBKJOV010000021.1, read on the forward strand.
ACGTCATAGAAGGCGCAAGCGAAGCCACTGTCAAGCTGTCCGATGGCAGCGACTACAAATGCAGCCTGGTGGGCGCAAGCCCGGCCCATGACATTGCTGTTTTGAAAATCGGCAGCGGCTACAAGCGCCCGCCGCCTGTGCCCTTGGGCACCAGCCATGACCTTCGGGTGGGACAAAAGGTGTTTGCCATTGGCAATCCTTTTGGTCTGGACTGGACGCTCACCAGCGGCATGGTTTCTGCGCTGAACCGTTCGTTGCCCGGTGACAGGGGCTCGTTGGTTGAGCACTTGATACAGACCGACGCCGCGATCAATCCGGGTAACTCGGGCGGCCCCTTGCTGGACTCCGCAGGGCGGCTCATTGGCATCAACACCGCCATCTACAGCCCCAGTGGTACCAATACGGGCATTGGCTTTGCGGTGCCGGTCGATACGGTGAATCGCGTGGTTCCACAACTCATCCGGTTGGGCAAGTACGTGCGCCCGTCCTTGGGGCTGCGCATGGACGAAGATCTCAATCTTCGTTTGACCCGCGCGCTCGGCGTCCGTGGGGTGGTAGTGGTGCGGTCCCAAGCTTTGAAGCTGGCCGCAGGCTTGCAGGACGCCACCCTGTCACGGGATGGCAGTATTTTCGTTGGCGACATCATCACCGCAGTGAATGACAAGCCTGTAGAAACCGTACGGCAGTTGGCATTGCTGCTGGATGAATTGCGGGTGGGCGATACCGTCTCGTTGACGCTATTGCGCAAGAGTAAACCGCTGGTTTTGCAGACACAACTTCAAGCCGGGAATTGAGACATTCGCGTCCTGCGTGTGAAGTGAAATTTACCCCCTTGAAATCTTTTTCGGCATCCTTATTTTCATTGGCGAGCCGGCTGGAACGGGTCTCCTGCCGGTAGGTTTCAACCCATTGGAGGACACACCATGTATGTATCTTTATGGAATCAACCCAACAGCCTCTTTGGCCAATTTGAGCTTCTGCGCCGGGAGCTGGACGAGGCGTTTGGTGTCTCGGGCTTGCCCAGCAGCATCCGCTCGGTCACGCCGGGCACAGTACCGGCTATCAATGTGGGCCGCACGCCGACCAGTGTCGAGGTCTATGCCTTTGTGCCGGGCCTGGATGCGTCCAAAGTGGATGTGACGCTGGACCGCGGCGTGCTGCGCATTGCGGGGGAGCGCGCTTCGGGCATCCCGGAAAAAGACGCGCCGGTGCAAATCTACGCCCGTGAGCGGGGCGCTGGCAGCTTCACGCGTACTGTCGCACTGCCCGACGATGTGGACCCCGCAAAGGTGAACGCAAGTTACCGCGACGGCGTGCTGCAAATCAGCATCGCTCGGCGCGAATCGGCCCAACCCAAGCGCATCACTGTGCAGTGATACGCGTTTTATTCAAGGAGAAACACCATGAGCGACAACAAAAAAGTAAGCCGCGCTGCCGATGAGCAAGAGGCACAGCGCGCCGTACTCCCCGCAGTTGATGTGTTTGAGGATGCGTCTGGCATCACGGTGTTGGCCGATATGCCCGGCGTGCCCAAAGATCTGCTGGAGTTGAAAGTGGAAGGCGAATCATTGCTGATTGAAGGCGGGGTATGGCCACGCACACCAGACGGCTTGGAAGCCATTTATGCCGAGGTGCGCGTGCCGCGCTACCGGCGCAGCTTTACGCTAAGCCGGGAGCTGGATACGACGCGTATCGAGGCCAACCTCAAAGACGGTGTGTTGAGTCTGCGGATTCCGAAGCAGGCGCATGCGCAGCCGCGCAGGATCGCGGTGACATCAGGTTGAAGGACCACCGTAACGGTCGGTACGCTTTTGTGTGCCCCAGCGCTTTCGTAAGCTCTCTTTTTCACAGGCATCAAAGATCGATGACGTGCGCTGAATGCTGCGTATCGCATCACGCGCCATCAGGTAGGCCTGTATTTGTCGTTCCGACATGTAGGGTGTCGCGCTTGCGCTGGAGCGCCGTGGAGAAAACTGTGAAGCCATGGTCAAATCCTTTCTCGAGTTGTCGAAAAAAGTCAGCCGTGTAAAGCTGAAAGTAGGCTAAATTTATAGCTCCTAATCGGACAAATTTCAAGGGATTTGGTGCTGCGCTACGCGCCCCATGCATCGTCAGTCTCGGCAATTCGGCCGGGGGCCACAGCGTCCCAAAGCGCGTTATTTTGGGTTTTGGACCGCCGCGGGTCGTTTGAAACCTGCTGTCCAAGGCCAAGGCCAAGGTCGACGTGTGCCGGGCGTGTTTGCCCCCATCAATTCCAAGAACCTGCTCGGACTTGGGCACATGACCTACCGCCGCGCTGGGAAATCCAGGCTCTATCCCGGTGTGGCGCGCACAAGGGCCTACAGTCATCGGCACCCCATGGTGCGGTAAGTGCCGTCCGGGTGGTCGCGCTCTCTTTTACAACACACCCGGAGACTTTATGAACCCATCGCGCCTCAGTGCACTGGCCGCCGCCGCTGCAGCACTCTTTATGCACTCTCATACCAGTGCCCAGACTGCGGCACCGACACCGGTGAGCCCTGTTACTTTTGTCGACCAGTTTGAATCGACCTTCGGCAAGTTTGAGGGCTACCGTCGCTCTGGCGCCAAGGGTATCTGTGCGGTGGGTGAATTCGTTGGTACCGCCGAAGCCCGTGCCTTGTCTTCCGCCTCTGCTTTCAGCGGCAAGCCGGTGCCCGTGGTGGCGCGCTTTTCGGTAGGCGGCGCCAACCCCAAAGTTGCAGACAATGGTAAGAGCCAGCGCAATATGGCCTTGCAGTTCAATTTGCCCGGTGGTGAGCAATGGCTGATGGGCAATATCAACGCCCCGGTGTTTGGCGCTGCCACCCCGGAACAGTTCCTGGGCCGTTTGGTGTCCCTGCAACCCGATCCGGCCACCAAGGCCGCCGACCCGGCCAAGGTCAAGGCGTTCACAGACGCCAATCCTGAAGTGTTATTGCAGGGCAAGTACTTCGCTTCCCAGCCAGTTCCCGCCAGCTTTGGTGCGGTGAACTACTGGGGTGTACACGCGTACGGTTTTGTCAACGCCAAGGGCGACAAGCAATTTGGCAAGTGGATTTTTGAGCCGGTGGGCGGCGTACAAGGTCTGACCGACGACGAAGCCAAGGCCAAAGGCCCCGCCTTCTTGTTTGACGATCTGCGCCAGCGCGTCAAAGATGGCAAGGTCGCCTTTAACTTCAACCTGGAACTTGCGCAAGCGGGTGACAAGCTCGACAGCGCCACTACGCCACTGCCCGAAGGCCGCAAAAAGGTCAACCTCGGCATGCTCAAGATCACCAGTGTTTCGGAAGACGCCGGCGGCGCTTGTCTGACCATTAACTACAACCCGATGGTTATGCCCAAAGGCATGGAGCCCTCGGCCGATCCGATGTTGGCCGCCCGCGCTGCACCGTATGCCGTGTCGCTGGGCCGCCGCGTCAGTGAAGGCGCCAAGCAACAATAAGTTGGCCCACCGGTCGGGGCGTTATGCGCTGCACCTGTTTGGCTGCCGCTAGACGTGCCGTGCTGTTGGTAGTACTGTCCACTTTTATGAAAAGGGACAGTACTATGCAGACCGAGATTTTTGACGCAATAGTGATAGGCGCTGGGCAGGCCGGGCCGGCCCTCGCCGCACGCTGCAGCAAGGCCGGTTGGAAGACGGCAGTGATAGAGCGCAAACACTATGGCGGCACCTGCGTGAACGTGGGCTGCGTGCCCACCAAGACCCTGGTCGCCAGTGCCAAGGCCATGCGGCAAGCGCAACGTGGTGCCGACTATGGTTTCAGTATTGGCGCATTTCAGGTCGATATGGCGCGCGTGATGGCGCGCAAGCAAGCCATCGTCATGCAGTCGCGCCTGGGTGTCGAGAATTGGATGAAAGGTCTGTCAGGCGTGGAGCCCATCGCGGGGCACGCTCGCTTTGTCGGCCCGGCCACGGTAGAGGTGAATGGCCGGCAGCTCACGGCACGCCACATTTTCATCAACGTTGGCGGGCGCGCCACACGTCCACCCATCGTCGGCATTGACACAGTACAAGCGTTAGACAACAGCTCGGTCTTGGAGCTGACCGAGGTACCTGAGCATTTGATCATTTTGGGCGGTAGTTATATTGGGTTGGAGTTTGCCCAAGTCATGCGCCGCTTTGGCGCGGCGGTCACGGTGGTGGAGCGCGCGACGCGGCTCTTGCCGCGTGAAGACGCCGATGTGGCCGACGCGATTCAGGCGGTGCTCGAAGCCGAAGGCGTGCAGTTCAACATGGGTGCTGACTGCCTGTCCTTGCGCCGTGAAGGCAGTCAGGTGGTGGTGGGCGCAGCCTGCGCCGCAGGCGACCTCGGCGTGCGGGGCAGCCACGTCCTCGTGGCGGTGGGGCGTCGCCCCAATACGGACGATCTGGGCTTAGAGTTGGCCGGAATTCAGATGGACGAGCGTGGTTATATCCAAGTCGACGACCAATGCCGTACCAGCGCCAAGGGCGTGTGGGCCGTGGGCGACTGCAATGGCCGCGGAGCGTTCACCCACACCGCTTGGAACGATCACGAAATCGTAGTGGCCAACGTGTTTGAGAACGATCCGCGCCGCATCAGCGACCGGATTCCTTGCTACGCACTGTTCATCGATCCACCCTTGGGTCGTATCGGCATGAATGAAACCGAGGCTTTGGCCAGCGGCCGCACGGTGCTGCGCGCCAAAATGCCCATGCAGCGCGTGGGCCGCGCGCGCGAGGCTGGAGAGACCCAAGGTTTTATGAAAGTGCTGGTGGATGCTAAAGACAAGACCTTGCTGGGTGCCAGCATTCTGGGTCTCAACGGTGATGAGGTGATTCACACATTACTCAACGTAATGTCAGCGGCGCAACCCTACACTTGCATCGAGCGCACTATGCAGATCCACCCCACCGTCAGTGAACTGCTGCCGACCTTATTCCAACAACTGCAACCGTTTCCTGAGCTGCCGGCATGAAAAAGCCGGCCAACCCCGCGCGGGATTGGCCGGCCCAGTGTGCCGAATTTACTTAGGCAACAAGACCTTGTCGATCACGTGGATCACGCCGTTGGACTGGTACACGTCGGCAATGGTTACCGTGGCAGTGCCGCCTTTTTCATCGGTAATCATGGCCTTGGAGCCGCTCATCTTCGCGGTCAAGGTACCACCGCTTACGGTCTTCAAGGTGGCAGAGCCTTTGCCTTCCATAATCATCTTGCCCAGCGACGCAGCATCTACCTTGCCCGCCACCACGTGGTAGGTCAAGATAGTAGTCAGCGTGCCTTTGTTCTCAGGCTTGAGCAGCGTATCTACCGTGCCAGCAGGCAGCGCTGTAAAGGCTGCGTTGGTGGGTGCAAACACGGTGAATGGGCCGGCGCTTTTCAGTGTGTCCACCAAGCCAGCGGCTTTCACGGCGGCTACCAGGGTGGTGTGGTCTTTGGAATTGACAGCGTTGTCAATGATGTCCTTGGACGGCAGCATGGCCGCGCCACCCACCATTACGTCGGCCATAGCGGCCACCGAGACGGCTGACATGATGACTGCCAGGCTGAAAGATGCAATGTTGCGTTTGCTAAAAGTCGATGTCATGTAAAACTCCTTAGGGTTGATAACACGTCGAAATGCAGCGGTTGTAATGAATACGGGACTTGGCATTGCGTGGATTCAAACCCTCAAAACTGGAGGGGTACTGCGGGTTCTAGCGATTCAGTCCCGTTCGAGCCGGTGTGCTTGCGCTACCGTAAGCCGCGCTCGGCTTTGTCCTCGCATGTTCGCAAATCGCAGTTCTCTCCAAGGGTGTGCGCGCCAGGAAGCTTGCTAGGGACACGCCTGAAACTGTGTTTTAGGCGTGTCACAACGCTGTTGACAATTCATACTAGAATTTAATTTGGGGGGTAGATTCGATCAGCAACTGCTTAGTAGTAAAGCCAAGTTTGCAGGAATCAGCACTTCTTTAATCGTTAGGCCCAAAGTGTCCATAAATCAACTTGTTTATATCAGTCAAGCTGTTCGAAAAATGTCGGTGGAAGATCTGACTTCGATACAAAAGATAGCCAAGGCCAATAATGAACGCATCGATGTAACGGGTAGCTTGTTTTACAACGGAGGTTGGTTTTTGCAGGTCTTGGAGGGCCCACCGGCGACCTTGAACAAGCTCTTTCACAAGATTGAAAAAGATCCCCGTCATAAGAACTCGCGCATTCTTTACAACGAGCCTGCAACGTTCCGAACGTTTCCTCGTTGGAGCATGAACATGACGAATCTAGACGATCGACAAGCCGATAAATACAACGAGCTACTTGAGGTCATCGACGCTGCGAAAACGGATCGGAAAATCGGTACTGCGTCGCCCGCGGTGACATTGCTCAAAATATTTAAGAGTTAACGCCGTTCGCTTTGAGGTGGCAATGTCTAACGCCTCAGCCATGTCCGCCTCATGCGTGAGCCTATCTTGTGGACTACATCCGCGGCCCCCTTGTGGGGGGGCAGTTTCGGCAAATGTAAGGGGCTCATTTCCAGCGTAAACGCGCGTACCCATCCTGTTAGATCCCGCGACGTAAAGGCATTTGAACTTTCAGTATTCTTCAGGCTCCAATTTCACAGTTACGCCAACACAAGACCTTTTTGGGATCGGAAATCGGATGAAAATGAAACTACTGGGCCTGTTGCTTGCCCTGCTTACCGCCACCCAAGGCGCAGTTGCTGCCGACAGTGTGTCGTCTGCAGCATTGCAGCCGGACGCGCAGGACGTTCGGGCGGCGCAACTCACGAGCCAACTGCTGTCACGCTACCACTACAAGGCACTGCCGCTGGACGAATCGCTGTCCGGCCGAATATTTGACCAATACCTCAAAGCGCTCGATCCCGAGAAGCTGTTCTTCGTACAGACCGACATCGACCAGCTCGCCGATGGCCGTACCAAGCTGGGCGTCGAGATGCAAAGTGGCGACATGGGCCGTCCGTTTGCCATCTTCAATCTGTATGTCAAGCGCGCCAACGAACGCCTTGCCTATGCCCGCGGCTTGCTCAAAAACGGCTTCAGTTTTGACAGCACCGAAAGCTATCAGTTTGTCCGGGACAAGCAGGCCTGGCCCAAAACAGAAGCGCAAGCGCAAGACCTGTGGCGCAAGCGCGTCAAGAACGACTGGCTGCGGCTGAGGCTCGCAGGAAAAGACGACAAGAGCATCGCCCAAATCTTGGACAAACGCTACGACAACAGCCAAAAGCGGGTGGCGCGTGTCAACAGCGAAGACGCCTTCAATGCCTACATGAATGCGTACACCATGGCGATAGAACCCCACACCAACTACATGGCCCCGCGCAACGCGGAGGACTTCAATATCGCTATGAAGCTCTCGCTGGTAGGTATTGGCGCCGTATTGACCGAGGTGGATGACTACACGGCGATTCGGGAGCTGATGGCAGGTGGGCCGGCCAGCCTGTCTGGGCAGCTCAACGTGGGCGACCGCATTGTGGGCGTTGGCCAAGGGGACAGCGGGGCCATGACTGACATCATGGGCGCGCGGCTCGCAGATTCTGTCCGCTTGATCCGGGGTGCCGCGGATACCGTGGTGCGTCTGGAGGTGTTACCCGCAAAAGCGGGTCCTGATGGCAAGCACACCATCATTAAGCTGGTGCGCAAACCCATCACGCTGCAAGACCAGTCCGCCAAGTCGTCCGTGCAAACCACGACAGATGGCAAGATTACGCGCACGATTGGCGTGATTTCGCTGCCGTCCTTTTATGAAGATTTTGCGGCAAAACAAAAGGGCGTCGCAGATTACAAGAGCACAACACGGGACGTTGCGCTGTTGTTGAAGGAGCTCAAAGCCAAGAAGGTCGACGCGATACTGATGGATCTGCGTAACAACGGCGGTGGCTCTTTGGCTGAGGCCGTAGCGCTGACCGGCCTTTTTGTGGGCAAGGGCCCGGTAGTCCAGGTGCGCAATGCGAGCGGTCAGATCAGCGTGGAGTCGTCGCGCCTGGCGGACGCTGCATGGGACGGACCACTGGGCGTGTTGATCAACCGCAATTCCGCATCGGCATCAGAAATTTTTGCGGCTGCCATCCAAGACTATGGGCGCGGGTTGATTGTGGGTGAGCCCAGTTTTGGCAAAGGCACCGTGCAGACGATGATTGATCTGGATCGCATTGCCAAGTCGGACAAGCCGCAGCTCGGTGAGCTTAAATTGACGGTAGCCCAATTTTTTCGTATCAACGGTGGAACGACCCAATTGCGCGGAGTTACACCCGACTTGACGTTCCCCGGTGTTTTACCCCTGGGTGAATACGGCGAATCCAGCTTTGACAACGCACTGCCGTGGACGAAAATCCCCGCCGCAAACTATGCCGTCAAAGGGTCGGTGCAAGACGCCTTGCCTGTCTTGGTGGCGCAGCACAAGGCGCGAATCAAAAATCTGCGGGACTTTCAATACCTGCAAGAGGACATTGCTGAATTCAACCAGTTGCGCAAGAAGAACGCCATATCGCTGAACGAAGTGGAACGGCGCAAAGAGAAAGAGGCTGCGGAGGCCAAGCTAGCGGCGCGCAATACCGCCAAAGGCGCCAACGCAGAGGCTGCGAGCGATGGGGTCAGCCGCAACAAAGACGACGGTCTGCAGGCCAGCGAGCGCGACCTGGCCATGGAACTGGCCGCCGAAAAAGCGCGCAAAAATGACAAGGACGTCTTGCTCATAGAGGCCGCCCATATTTTGGGTGACCAGGTTTCGTGGGTGAAGTCAGGCGCCAGCCTGGCGGTGCGCTGAAGTGAAGGCTGGTGAGGGGAGTTGGCTAAACCTGAAGCAACCGGCGTGGCTTGTTGCGCGCCGCTGTTTTGGTTGCCTGCAGGCCATCAGCAGCCGCCAGAACGCCGGCCACTTGCTCCATATATATGGCCGCTCCACGCGAACGGAATGCTATAAATACGATAGCTACAAAATCAATAAATCCGCCGGCCTCAGCACTAAAACACCAAAAATACAAGCCAAAAGTCGGGTGGCTCAGTCCGCAGCCGCTCCAAGCGCCTATTTCCTGTTGACCGACTTGGTATAGGTCGGTGGCTTACGCTGCAAGCTCGCCTGCTCATAGGCGTAGGCCATGGCGATCAGGGCGCCCTCGGTCCACGCAGTGCCCACCAACGACAAGCCCACCGGCAAGCCATGCACCATGCCAGCAGGCACCGTGATGTGCGGGTAGCCGGCCACGGCGGCGGGGCTGGTGAAGCTGCTGCCGTAGGCGTCGCCATTGATGAAGTCGGTGAGCCACGCAGTACCGCCGGTGGGTGCCACCAGCGCGTCCAGCTTGTGCGCTTGCAGCACCTGGTCAATGCCTTCGGCACGCGCATAACGGTGGTTATTGGCCAGCGCGTCTTTGTATTCCGGCGTATTCAGGTCGCCCTTGCTTTGCGCGTTGACAAAATGCTCTTGGCCAAAGTAGCCCAGCTCTTGGCTGCGGTGCGCTTCGTTAAAGGCAATCAGGTCGGCCAGCGTCTTGGTCTTGGCGGTGGGTGCGTATTCGGCCAGGTAGGCGTTCAGGTCGGCTTTCAGCTCGTAGAGCAGCACGGTCAATTCGCTGTCGCCGTACTTGGCGGTGTTGGGCACCTCGGGTACGTCGATCAGCGTGGCGCCTTGGGCCGTCAGCACCGCCAATTGTGATTCGATGGCCGCGGCCACGATGTCGCTGGACGCCGTCCACTGGCTGCGTACCACGCCCAGACGTTTACCTTTGAGGGCATGGCGATCCAGCAACTGGGTGTAGTCGGTTTTTTTGCTGTTGGCCAAGGCGGTGGCGCTGTCGCGCGGGTCGGTGCCGGCCAGCGCGGTCAGCAGCGCGGCAGCATCGGCCACCGTGCGGCACATGGGCCCAGCAGTGTCTTGCGAGTGCGAAATCGGTACCACCCCGGCGCGGCTGACTAAACCCACGGTGGGCTTGATGCCGACCAGACCGGCAATGGAGCAGGGTGAGGTGATAGAACCGTCGGTCTCGGTGCCTACCGCAATGGCGGCCAGGCTAGCCGCCATACTGGAGCCCGAACCTGAGCTGGAGCCGCTGGTGTTGCGGTCCAGCGCATAGGGGTTTTTAGTCAAACCCCCGCGCGCACTCCAGCCGCTGGTGGACCGGGTGGAGCGCATATTCGCCCACTCTGACAAATTGGTCTTGCCCAGAATCACCGCCCCTGCAGCGCGCAACTGGCTCACCAAAAATGCATCGCGCGGTGGCTTGGCACCCACCAAAGCCAATGAGCCTGCTGTGGTCTGCATGGCGTCTGCGGTGGCAATGTTGTCCTTCAGCAGCACCGGAATGCCGTGCAGCGGGCCGCGCGGGCCTTTGGCTATGCGTTCTGCATCGAGCGCCTTGGCAATGGCCAGCGCCTCGGGGTTGAGTTCGATGACGGAGTTGAGCTTGGGGCCGGCTTTATCCAGCGCCGCAATGCGCGCCAGGTAGAGCTGTACAAGCTGTTGGGAGTTGACCGTGCCGGCCCGCATAGCAGTTTGTAACTGCGCTACGGTTTTCTCGGCCACATCAAAATGACCAGGGGCAGCACCCTGTGCCGCTGAGGCGCTGGCAGCGGCCAAAGCGCCACCGGTGGTGAGCGCCACGCGCTCGACGAAGTTGCGACGGTTCATGGGAAGGCCTCAATAAGTAGTCGGACTAAAAAATCAGGGCTTGGTCAAAAACGCCGTGCGCAGTGCATTGGCATCAAAGCCTTGGGTGTCGCCGTTGTGCGCTGCAAAACGGTACAAGGCGGCAGCATATATGCCAGCCAGGGCCCCATGCACGAGGAAGGCTATTGACAACGCGGCCAGAGCCAGCACGGCACACAGCACGATCAAACCCACACTACCGGTGCTGATGGCACCCACCAGGCAGGCGATACCCAGCATGACAATCGCGTAGTGCAGCAGGCCAAAGGCGAGCCCCAAGCCGGCCTGTCCGGCCAGGTTCTCGCCCCAGGTGCGCTTGACCAGCGTGGCGCTTTCTTTCATCGCTTCTATGGGACCCACATCACGGGCCACCAGCACGGGCACGACCAAGTAGGTGGCAACCGTCCAACCGACGCCCAACAGGCCAACAATCAACCGACCCACGAAAGCCACACGTTCTTGAATAGCGCGTAGCAGCAGGCCCACCGTGGCGGCGATGGCGGCGTAGCCCAGGATAGAAGGCCACTTGGAGCCTGCGACCGCCAAGCTCTCGCGGATGCTGGGAGACTGCCCGTTGAGCGGCGCCATAGCCGCGCTGACCAAGGCAGCATTGAAGAAAAAGATGATGAAGTACTGGGTCATGTAAAACAAAAAGCCCAGTCCGTAGAAGCTGGTATTACTGACGCTGACACTCGCGGACTTGCCCATAAACACCCAGCCCAAAACCGGCAGGGCAAAAGACGCCAACACCGTGAGCATGGCAATCGACGAAATCAGGGGGAAGAGCAGCAGCTTGCGGTCTTGCGCCAACACCGCCGCACTGGCTTGGACCAAGGACCAACTGCGCGACAAACGTTCAAACATACAACTCCATTTTTGCAATACGGTAACTGTCAGCTTATGCGATCCGCTGGCTTGAACTTCTCTTTCAAAAACTGCGAGTGGTTCAAAAAAGCCTGTGCATCTTGCGACGCCAGATCTTCGGCCAACTGGTTTACCTTGTGGCCCAACTCATCTAGGGTGGCGCGAAAGGTGTCTTGCGCCGTCAGGCCGTTGGACAGCTTTTTGCTGGCGGCAAACTCTTTGGGAATCGACAAGTAGGTTTTTAGCGCATCGGGCAAATACGACAGTGCAATGTGGCGCGCATGAAAGCCTTCTTCCAAGGATAAATGGCCCTTGCTGCGCTCCCATTGATCGAGGAGCGCACTGAGCTGATCGGTCAGCGCCAGCGCCTGGGTTTGCAGGCTGGCGGGCAGTCGGTTGTCGGGGTTGTAGCGCACCAGTTGGCGCACCGCGCCCAGCGCCTCGCCCATGCTGGTGCGGGCGTCGCCCTCGTCTTGAAAATCTAGCGCGTCCCAGGCGTCGGCAGAGGCCTTGGGAAAACCCAGCCACAGCCCACCCACACCAAACCCCACGCCATAGCCCAGCGCCGCCAGACCCAGGCCACCCCACTGGGTCAAGCCCAGCGCGTGCATCACCAGCGCCAGCGTGGCCAGGCCCAAGCCCGCCCAGTTGGCTGGCGATTGCAAAAAATTCAAGATGCGCTGCATGGCTGATTCCGCACGGTTGTCTTATTGGTAGGCGCGTATGTCTTTGAACACGCTGTACAGCGAGGCCTTGCGCGCATCAAACAAACGCCCGCCGGTGGTGTTGACCAGTTCCTTGAGGGCCTGCTCATTCGCCTCGCCAAAGAGCACCATGAACACCGGAATAGCGCGCACGTCTTCGGGCAATTGGGCATAGGCTGCTTTGAACTCTTCTAGCGTGCGGCCCTTGTTGGCCTCGCCATCGGTAAACGCCACCACCGAGTATTGGTAGCCCGGCTCGCGCTGGCGCTCGGTGTTCATGCTGGTCAGCGCCACCAGCACCGCGTCATAAAGCGCCGTGCCGCCGCTCATGCGCAGGCCGTCGGCGTAGTCGCGCACTTGGCCCAGTACCTGCTGCTTGGCGGCGGTGTCGCCGCTTGCGCCTGCGCCCAGGCCCTTGGCGCTGCCACTGCCCACGCTGGCAGGGATTTCAAAGTAGGTGGGGGTTTGCACCCGCTCGGAGAACGGCAGCAACCACACTTTTTCGCGGCTGGTCAGGCGGGCAATGCGGCCCGTGAGGGATGCGTCATCCCCGGCAATGTATTGCAGCGCTTCCACCAGTTGCTGGCGGCGGCCGTTTTGGTTCATGCTGCCGCTCACATCCAGTACAAAGGTGGATGCAATGGGTGCGCGAAATTCGTTCAGGTAGGCGTTGATCAGGCCATCGGCCAGCGCGCGGTCGGTCGAGAAAGGCAGCTCCACCCGCATGCCGCCGCTGGGGAACAGCGCAGCTTGGGCCTCTGCCACCTGGACGTTGACCGGGCGGCGCAGCGTGGTGCGGGCCAGCCAGGTTTGGGCGGCGTCGCCCTTGAGGTACTCCACCACTTTCAGATACTGCGCGCGCTTGGCGTCATTGAGCAGCATCAGCGGGTAGTCCGCTGTGGCAATGCCCTCGTGCGGGTAAATGAGCGTCAGCTTTTCTTTGAGCTTGCCCGACTGGTTGAGTGACAGCAGCCAGCTCTCGTAGTTGATAAAAGCGTTAACGCGCAGGTTTTGCTGCTCAATGAACTTCTCGGTCAGGTAGGTGCTGTTGTCGCCCACCAGCTTGTAGCCCTTGAGGAAGCCCGCGATGGCCTTGCGGTCTACATCGGCGGCGGTGAGTGCCTCTGATTTGTTGGCCGCTGAGGCCACCACGCCCATGAGCGACATAAAGCCCTGGTTGGAGGTGGCTGGGTTGCTTAGTGCATATTTCAGTTGGCCGGTCTGGGCGGCTTTGGCAATCACGCTCCAGGTCACTTTGGCGGCCACCTCGGGCTTGTCCCAGCCCAAGATACGGGCCTGGCTCTCGCTCACCCCCGCTACCAGGGGTGAGAGCATGATTTTTTCTTGCAGCTTGACGCGCGCTTGGCCCTGCGGGTCGGAGAGTAAATATTTGGCATTGGCAAACCAGGCGGCGTCGGTGTTGGCCTTGCCGTTTTGCACTGCCTCGGTGCTCTCCATGGTGCCGCCAAACGTAAACTTCAGTCGCACACCGGTCGCTTTTTCCACCATTTGCTCCAGGGGCAGTGCGTCCTTCAGGTCACTGGTGGCCAGTACCGTCAGGGTCTCGGCGGCAGGTGCAGAAGCTTGTGCGGCGGCGTTGTCGATGGGGCGGTCTTTGCAGGCCAGCAGGGTGGCTAGCAAGAGTGCCGACACCACTGCCATGGCTGTGCGTCGCTGAAAGTATGAAGTGGTTTGCATGTTCATGTCCTGGTCGTTCATGTCACTGACTGCCGGCTGGCTTACTGGGCCATACCCTGGGTGATGGTCTCAATCATCTGGCCCATCAGATCAAAACTTGGCGGATCAATGATCTGGGTGATGCGCGTATCCACCGTCAAGCCCACGCCTTGCGCTACCTGCCCAAAGTAGGCGCTGTCGGCAATGCGAAAACCAAAATCCACCGCCAGGCGTTGCAGCGCGGTGTCGGTGGCCAGTAACTCGCCCAACTTGCGGGCCCGGTCCGTGGTGGCCACAAACACCACCTTGTTGAACACCGTGGGCTGCGGGTAGAGCAGCACCATGCCATCGCCCAAGCCGCGTTTGCTCAGGGCGTAGCCCACCATTTGGTTCTCGTAAATAAAAGCCATGGGTGTCTTGCCAATGCCAATCGAGGCGTAGTCGTCAAAGTTGCCGTTGACGTAGTTCTCTTGGTAGCCCTGGCGCTTGAACAGCCCCAGCACCGTGCTGGCGGCCTTTTGCGCAGCGGCTTGGTCGGTCACCATCTCATTGCCGTTGACGACGTAGGCGGTGAGCGCCAGGTACATGGCGGCCGAGTTGCTCTTGCGCACATCGGTGGTGGAGACCAGCACGCTTTTACCCACGTCGTAGGCCTGTGCGTCCTTCAATTCCTTCCAGCGCTTCTTGTCCAGCATGGTCTGCGTGAGCTTGGCAAAATCCACCGTCCAGCCGCCTTCTTTGTTCTGCGTGGCCATGCCGTTGGCAGCCAAAATTTTGGCAATGGGAGTCCACGATGCAATCACCATGGGTGTGTAGATGGGCGACACCATGGTGGCCGTCACGCCAGCCTTCTTGGCGGCATCCACAATCTGGTTGCCCGCCACCACACCCGAGGGGTAGAGGAATTCGGGCGTCTGGTCTTTGACCACACGGGCCGCCATGTCGCGCGAGCCAATGCGCGTGGTCTTGAGCCTGAAGCCCAACTCGGCCAGGCGCTTTTGCACCCGGGGGTCGGCAAAGTAGGGCTCTACATCCAGCGCAATCACGCCGCTGATCTCTTCCACCGGCACGGTGCCGGTGAGCTTGCCCGCCAGGCCTGCCAGTGGGCCGGTGTTGGCCGCGCCAGACGTACCGGCGGTTCCGTTGTCTAGCCGCGCCGTTTTAAACACCGAAAAATACGCCGCCGCCCCGAAGGCTACCAACAGGACCAGGGTGATCAGCGTCTTACTTGCTTTGTTCATGCGCGCAGTATCGCGCAAAACTTGGCCCACACTGCAGGCACAAAACCCTAAGGCGTTTGCGGCCCCAGCCCGGGTAAAACCTGTGCAAGTTGCTATTTATTTTGTAGCAACGCCATTGCGCATTCGGCGGGCTCGGCGGATGACGGGTGTCAAAAAGAAGATTTGTATCAGCGCATAGGCGATGGCCGCCAATACGATTCCCAACACCCACAGGCCTAGCAGCAAGGGCCAGCCCAACGCGGTCATCCACGCGCCCATGCCCGATGCCCAGTCCGCAAGACTGCCCTGCGGGAACACGAAGGGTGGCATGTGGTGTTGCCCCGGCAAGATAAACGCCCCAATGTGAAATGCCAACCAGTACAGGGGCACGATCGTTAGGGGATTGGTGTAGGCCGTAGCCAGCGCAGCCGCGATCGCATTGCCGCGCAGCCAGGCGCACATGGCAAGCGACCCCAGAATTTGCAAAGGCCCCGGAATGAGGCCGCACAACATACCGATAGCCACACCCCGCGCCAGCGGCTCGCGCGTAAAACTGAAGACATCGTGCTTGTCGAGCCAAGGGCGTAATCCGCGCAGCCACGGGCCATTCAAAGTGTCCAAAACACGCGGTTCCAAATGCCGCAGCCAGGAGCGAAATTTGTGGACCTTGCTCATGCCTTATCTTGGGTGGCGTTGCCGCTGCGGCTGCTGACGATGGATGCCACCACCGATGCAACGATCAGGCCTGCAGTCACCATCAATGCAACACTGATCGGTATCTTGTAAAAATCAATCAACAGCATCTTGCCGCCGATGAACACCAGCACCAGCGCCAAACCATATGCCAGCAAGTGGAAGCGGCTGGCCATATCGGCCAACAGAAAATACAGCGCGCGCAATCCCAAAATGGCAAAGATGTTGGCGGTGAGCACGATGAACGGGTCGCTGGTGATGGCGAAGATGGCGGGGATGCTGTCCACCGCAAAGATCACATCGGTAGCCCCAATCATGACTAACACCACAAACAAAGGGGTGTAGAGCTTGACGCCGTTGACCACGGTTGTCAGTTTTTCACCGTCAAATTTGTCACTGATTTTGATGTGCTTCTTCAAAAATTTGAGCACGGGGTTGTCGGCAATGGCGGGCTCTTTGCCCGCGGCAATCCACATCTTGATACCTGTCACCACCAAGAAAGCACCAAACACATACAGCAACCAATGGAAGGTTGCTAATAGCCAGGCACCCGCCAGAATGAGCACGGCGCGCAAAACTATAGCGCCGATGATGCCGATGATCAACGCACGCTTTTGGTACTGCTCGGGCACCGAAAAGTAAGTGAAGATCATCAAAAAGACAAAGATGTTGTCAATCGACAGGCTCTTCTCCACCAAGTAGCCAGTGATGAACTGCATGGATACGGTGTTGGCCACCTCACGCCCCTGCGCACCATCCAGGTACCACCACAGCAGGCCGACAAACACAAACGACAACGAAAACCACAGCACGCTCCACAGGGCGGCTTCCTTCATGGTGACTTTGTGCGCACCTTGTTTTTCCATGACCAACAGGTCAACGGCAATGGCCACCACCACAAAGACGGCAAAGCCCACCCACATCCACCACGTTCCTATCGTTTCCATCGTCATCCTTATATCAAAAACAGTTTCGTATCCGCGAAGCGCCTATCAACGGCGCTATCTGCGACGGTCCGCTTGGCATTGCTGGGGCTGTGCCGGCTGATGCGGGGCAAGTCTTGGCCGCGCGTAGACATCAATCAAAAATTTCGCTCAGCCAAGACTTCGGGCGTTTGTGTTGGTGCCCATGTGTACGGCCATAGTCCGAGTCCGAAAAGTCGGGACGTGAGCGGCTATTCCCCATGACGGGCGCGGCCCTTGGCGCGACCGGTGCGACAGCCGCGCGATCAATCAGCTTGTCGAGCTCGCCCCGGTCCAGCCACACGCCACGACATTGGGGACAGTAGTCAATCTCGACACCTTGGCGGTCGCTCATCACCAGAGCAATATCGGTACATGTAGGGCACTTCATACGTTTATCCTTTTGAAAATCAAATGAGACAGGCCATGGGTTTTGGTCTGCAGGGTTAGCTCTAAAAGTAGGGCCATTCAACGGTCTCAGGGCATGAATATAGGCAGCGAATGGAATAAGAAAAAGAATCTGTTTGCTTACATTTAGAAAGATAATTCCTTACTGTTTAAATGCTGGCTCTTCCATCATTGGATACTTTTGCCAGGCAGTGAACCGTTATGAGTCAAAGCTTCAATTACCGCCACCTGTACTATTTCTGGATCGTTGCCAAAGAGGGCGGCATGGCGCGCGCTGCCGAGCGGCTGAACATGTCGCTGCCGACCATCAGTACCCAAGTGCGAGAACTCGAAAAATCGCTGGGTGTGAGTCTGCTCAAGGCGCAAGGGCGCAATCTGGTGTTGACAGAGGCCGGGGTGGCAGCGATGCACGAGGCCGATCATATTTTTGCGATGGGCGAAGGCCTTGCGCACCGGGTGCGCGAGGTAGTAACGGGTACGCACGTACGCTTCAACATCGGTATTTCTGACGGCATCGCCAAGCTGGCAGTGCACCGCATACTGGCCCCTGTGTTGAGTGAGCCCAAGCTGCGCCTACTGTGTCACGAGGGAGAGTTTGAGCAGTTGCTGGCGGAGTTGGCCCTGCACAAGCTGGACGCGGTGCTGTCCGACCGGGCGGCGCCCGCCAAGTCCGAGTTGCGTATCCGGAGCCAGTTGCTGGCCAGCAGCCCGATTGCGTGGTACGCGCCCAAAAACTTGGTGCAAGCAGCGCACAAGAACTTTCCGCGCAGTTTGGCGAACGTCCCCACGCTGCTGCCCACGCGCCACTCGGCTGTACGCGTTCGCATCGACCATTGGCTGGAGCGTGAGCGCATCAAGCCGCTGATCGTGGGGGAGTTTGAAGACAGCGCGCTACTGATGACGTTTGGCGCAGCCGGTATGGGGATTTTTCCGGCGGCGGTGTCCATCAATGATGATCTGCTGGAGTCCCACAAGCTCGAAAACATTGGAATTGCCACCGACATTGAGGAAGAATTCCACTTGATCTACACCGAACGCAAGGTGTTGCATCCGCTGTTGACGCGGCTTCTTGGCCAAGCGCCGGGTTGAGCATTCACACCATCAGCATGACAACCGCGTGCGCTAGGGCACAGGGCTAGCGTTCTTTCTCGCCGCCGCCGCAGTGGCAGACGCTAATCAACGTGGACGTTCACCCACGAAGATCTCCACGCGGCGGTTGCGCGCGCGACCGTCGGACGTCTCGTTGGATGCAATGGGCTGGTAGGAGCCTTGGCCTGCGACTTGGATACGCGAGCTGCTGACACCGCGTGACGTCAAGTAACTGCGGGTGCTGGTCGCACGGTCCATGGACAGCGGGTTGTTAATGGCATCCGAACCGGTGTTGTCCGTGTGACCAACGATACGCACGTCGCTATTTTGGTTGTCGCGCAGGCTCACTGCAAAGCGGTCTAGCACTTGTGCAAAGTTGCCTTTGACGTCAGCGCGGCCCGTGTCAAACGAGATGTCGCTGGGAATGTCCAGCTTGAGTTGATTGTCATTGGTTTGGCTCACATTAATGCCCGTGCCCTGGGTTGCCTGTTCCATCTCACGCTTTTGCTTTTCCATGTTTTGCGACCAGATGTAGGTGCCAAGGGCGCCCACGCCAGCGCCCACCGCAGCGCCGGTACCGGCCTTGCCGCCCGTAGCAGAGCTTAGTACTGCGCCCACCACTGCGCCGACACCGGCGCCAGTGGCCGTACGCCGTTGGGTGTCGGACATGTTCGTGTCGGCACAACCGCTGATGAGCAGGGCTAGTGTTGCGGCACCGAAAATAAATGGTTTGTGCATGGTGGTGGTACTTTAGTGTTGAGAGGAAAAATGTCTGGGCATTGGATTTGGCTATTAGCTAAGCGAAGGTCTAACCTCACCGGCTACACAATATTGTGAAACGGCTGTGTTGCGTCGTCTGTTCGGTCGTTAACAGACGAACCCCAGGAGGCATGTTGCAAGTACGCCTTTACAGCTACGCAACAAACACCCGCGCCTTGCGCGGCGTCAATATCAACACTTCACCATCCTTCAAGTCCAGCGCCTTGTATTCTTGCGCGCCCATGTGGGCCTCGATGATGTCGCCGCTCCCGGCTGCAGTGGTGTCTTGCGGTAATAGCTCCAGCCTTGCGATAGGGCCGACCACGATAGCGCGCACCAACTTGGCGGGAATGCCGCCGGACTGATCTTTACCAGCCTGGTAGCGCTGCACGTCCAAGTCGTGTGGCCGCACATAGGCAAAGGCCTTGGCGTCTTGCGCTGTGGCGTGTTCAGGGGTGGCCAGACGTACGCCGCTGTGCTCGGCGCCGATGCGCATTTCGCCTTCGTGTGCGCGGCCGTGGAACAAATTCACGTCGCCCAAAAAACCGTACACAAAGGGGCTGGCCGGATGGTCCCACACGTCTTGCGGCGAGCCGATTTGCTCGATGTTGCCGCTGTTCATCAGCACCACGCGGTCGGCCACTTCCAGCGCTTCTTCCTGGTCGTGGGTGACAAAGATGCTGGTCACATGCAGGTCGTCGTGCAGGCGGCGCAGCCAGCGGCGCAGTTCCTTGCGCACCTTGGCGTCCAGCGCGCCAAAGGGCTCGTCCAGCAACAGTACCTTGGGCTCCACGGCCAAGGCGCGGGCCAGTGCAATACGTTGGCGTTGGCCACCCGACAATTGCGCCGGGAAGCGGTCGGCCAGCCAGTCGAGCTGCACCAAGCCCAAAAGTTCGTGCACTTTTTGCCGGATGACGGGCTCAGACGGACGCGTGGCGCGCGGCTTCATGCGCAAGCCAAAGGCCACGTTGTCAAACACCGTCATATGGCGGAACAGCGCGTAGTGCTGGAACACAAAGCCCACGTTGCGCTCGCGCACATGTACGTCGGTGGTGTCTTCGCCGCTGAACAAAATATGACCTTGGTCGGCGGTCTCTAGCCCTGCAATGATGCGCAACAGCGTGGTCTTGCCGCAGCCTGAAGGGCCGAGCAGGGCGACGAGTTCACCGGACTCAATGTCCAGGCTCACATTCTTCAAGGCCTTGAAGGTGCCGAAGTCTTTGCTGACGTTGCGGATGGCGATGCTCATGGTGTTATCTCAAAAGGGGCTCAGGCCAAGGGCCGTTCAGGGGGGAGTGCAGCGGCAGCCTTCTGTTCGCGCTCAAATTGCCATTCGACAAATGATTTGATAACCAGCGTGACCAGGGCCAGCAGGGCCAGCAGCGAGGCAATGGCAAACGCCGCCACCGACTGGTATTCGTTGTACAGAATCTCGACATGCAAGGGCATGGTGTTGGTCTGGCCACGGATATGGCCTGACACCACCGACACCGCGCCAAACTCGCCCATGGCGCGCGCGTTACACAAGATGACGCCGTAAATCAGCCCCCACTTGATATTCGGTAGCGTGACATGCCAGAAGGTCTGCCAGCCGGTGGCACCCAGCACCATGGCGGCTTGTTCTTCTTCCGTGCCCTGCGCCTGCATCAGCGGAATCAGTTCGCGGGCGATGAAGGGAAAGGTGACAAAGATGGTGGCCAACACGATGCCCGGCACGGCAAACACGATCTTGATGTCATGGGCCTGCAGCCACGGCCCAAACCAGCCGTGCGCGCCAAACATCAGCACATAGATCAACCCCGCCACCACCGGCGACACTGAGAAAGGCAAATCTACGAGCGTGGTGAGGAAGGCCTTGCCGCGGAATTCGTACTTGGCAATACACCAGGCGGCCGCCACGCCAAACACCAGGTTCAGCGGCACGGCAATGGCCGCAACGATGAGCGTCAGACGAATCGCGCTCCAGGCGTCGGGCTCTTTGAAGGCCTCAAAGAACGCGTCGGCCCCCTTGCGCAATGCTTCGGTGAACACTGCCGCCAAGGGCAGCACCAGAAACAAAAAGATGAAGCCCAGGGCAAAGCCAATCAGCGTCCACTTGACCCACGCTGGCTCGGTCGTACCGGCTTTGCTTGTACGTACGGTCGTGCTCATGACGGAGTACCGCTACGCTTTCGCTGCCAGGCCTGCAAGCCGTTAATCACCAACAGCATGAAAAACGACGCCACCAGCATGACCGTAGCCACGGCGGTGGCACCGGCATAGTCGTATTGCTCCAGCTTGCCGATGATGATGAGGGGCGTGATTTCGGAGACCATGGGCATATTGCCGGCAATGAAGATGACCGAACCGTACTCGCCTACACCGCGTGCAAATGCCATCGCAAAACCGGTGAGTAGGGCCGGTGCAATGGTCGGAAAGATGACGTAGCGGAAGGTCTGCAAACGCGTGGCACCCAGGCAGGTGGCGGCCTCTTCCAATTCTTTCTCGGCATCTTCCAGCACCGGTTGCACGGTGCGCACCACAAAGGGCAGTCCGACAAAAATGAGCGCAATCACCACGCCATAGCGGTTGAAGGCGAGCTGAATGCCATAGGGCTCCAGCAGGCTACCCACCCAGCCGTTGCTGGCCAACAGCGCGGTCAGCGAGATGCCCGCCACGGCAGTGGGCAGCGCAAACGGCAAATCCACCAGCGCATCGACTATTTTCTTGCCAGGAAAGGTGTAGCGCACCAGCACCCACGCAATGAGCAAACCAAACACGGCGTTGACCAGCGCAGCAATGAACGACGCGCCAAAGGTGAGCCGGTACGAGGCCATGACGCGTGGGCTGGTCACAGCCGCTACGAATTGGTCCCAGGTCAGGTTGAAGGTCTTGAAAATCAGTGCCGAGAGCGGTATCAGCACAATCACGCTCAGGTAAAACAGTGTGAACCCGAGCGTGATATTGAAGCCCGGCAGCACCCGTTTGGGTGTGCGCCGTGCAGGCTGGGTCGAAGGCGGTGACGAACCACCCTGGGCAACAACAGCGTTCATCTACTTGACGGTGTAGAGCTTGTCGAACTGGCCGCCATCGTTGAAGTGCACTTTTTGCGCTTCAGCAAATGAACCAAAGTAGTCTTCCGCAGTGAACAACTGAATGGGTTTGAAAGTGCTGGCGTATTTCTTGAGGATGGCGGCATTGCGCGGGCGTATCGCGTGCTGCGCGGCGATCTCTTGGCCTTCATCGGAATACAAAAAGTTCAGGTAAGCCCGGGCCGCATCGGCGGTGCCTTTTTTGGCCACCGTGCGCTCCACAACGGCCACCGGGTTGTCGGCCACGATGGAACTGCTCGGGTGCACGGCGTCTACTTTGCCGGCACCAAACTCCTTGTCCACCGACACCACTTCGGATTCAAATGTGATCAGCACATCGCCAATGTTGCGTTGCAAGAAGATGGTGGTCGCGTCGCGCCCACCCTTGGCCAGCACGGGCACATTTTTATACAGCTTGGCGACAAATTCGGCGGCTTGGGCATCGGTGCCTCCCTTTTTGCGCACCTGGCCCCAGGCGGCCAGGTAGGCCATGCGGCCGTTACCGCCGGTTTTGGGGTTGACCACTATCACCTGTATGCCCGGCTTGACCAGGTCGTCCCAGTCCTTGATGCCTTTGGGGTTGCCATTGCGCACGAGAAACAGCATGGTGGAGCTGGTGGGCGCTGCGTTGTTGGGGAATTTCTTGTTCCAGTCCTTGGCCACCACACCGGTGCTGGCCAAAAAGTCGATGTCTGTGGTGGTGTTCATGGTCACCACGTCGGCCTCCAATCCATCATTGACCGCGCGCGCCTGGGCGCTGGAGCCGCCGTGGGCCTGGTCAATCTTGATATCTTTGCCAGTCGTTTTTTTGTAATTGGCAATGAAGGCGACGTTCACGTCTTTGTAAAACTCGCGCGCTACGTCGTACGAAGCATTGAGCAGCGTGGTCTGGGCTGCTACTAAATTGCTAGCGGTTAAGGCAGCAAATACAAGGGCCAGGGTCGCTTTTTGTTTGAAATTCATGAAGACGCTCCAAAGAAGATTGTCTATTTTGTGGTCAGTATTGACAAATTCCAACGAACCATTGGTTGTTTGCTTATGCCCAACATAGGGCAAAACACTTCTGTTTTTCAGAAATGAAAACAACTGAATTGCTGGTTTATCCGATTGGTGAATGCCCCTACATTTCGTGTTGCATAACAAGCAATCCTGCTTGAAGGAGTAACACCATGCGACTAAGTACCCGTGGCAGATTTGCCATCAACGCCATGATTGACCTCGCCTTGCGCGACCGGACCCATCCCGTGCCTTTGGCCGAGCTGGCCCAGCGCCACCATATTTCACTGTCTTACCTGGAGCAAGTGTTTGCCAAGCTGCGCCAGCATGGCCTGGTGGACAGCACCCGGGGCCCGGGCGGCGGCTACACCCTGGGTTTTAGGGGTGACGCCATTACCGTAGCCGACATCGTGACGGCCATTGAAGGCGATAGCGACGACCGCGACACCCACGACGCGACAGATGGCGCACCCGACATGACGCACGACCTGTGGGATGCCTTGCACTCCACGCTAGTGGCCTACATGAAGACCATCAGCCTGCGCAGTCTTGCGGCCGAACAGCAGGCCAAGGGCTTTCAGGTAGTGGAGCGCAAACCAGCAAAAAAGGGCGTGTTCGCCAAGCTCAAGCCCGAGCCCGTGCGTCCCGCAGCCCCTAACTCGGCATTTGCATTGGGCCAAGCCTGGCAGACTGCCCGCTGAGCCTGGTAACAGGCTGGGGTGCTGAGCAGGGGTGGCGAAAGCGTGCGGCGCGTGGCTGTTGGGCGCTGTGCGCCGCTATGCCGCTAGGCCGTCAATTGGGGGCCATCGCTTGCGCCAGCGTGGCCAGCCACTGGGCCAGCGCCTGTACCGGCGCGCGCTCGGGCGCGCCCAGCGGCTGCACCCAGTAGTAATAGCGTTCGCCTGGCACCGGCAGCGGGTGGGCAATGACCAGTTCGCCCCGCGCCAGCTCGGCCTCGATCAGCAGGCTGGGCACCAGGGCCACGCCCATACCGCAGGCGGCCGCCGCCGCGGTCATAGAAAACTGCTCGTAGCGCGGGCCGGCCAACGCCGTGGGGGAGCTTGCAACTGCGTCCAACCCAGCCGCTGCGAACCAGTCGCGCCAAGCCTGGGGGCGGGTGCTTTGCTGCAATAGTGGCAACGTTGCGATGGCGCTGGGGTCGAGCGCCACGGCGCCCTGCAGCCAACTCGGCGCACACACCGGCAACACCACCTCGGGCATCAATTGCAGACTTTGGGTACCGGCCCACTGCGCCAGTTGCTCGGGCGTGCCCGCGTACAAGGCGGCGTCTACTTGTGCATCGGCAAACATAAAAGGGCGGGTGCGGGTTTCTATGTGCACCAGTACCTCGGGATGCTCGGCGGCAAAACTGGGCAAGCGCGGAATCAGCCAGCGCGCAGCCAGCGTGGGTACCGCCGCCAGCGTCACTGGACCACCCGAGTCGCCACTGTGGTGGCCGGCCATGGCTTCCAGGGTGTCGCGCTCCAGCGCCTGCAGGCGGGGCGTGATCTGGCGCGCGTACTGGCTGCCCGCCTTGGTCAGCAGCACACCGTGGCGCGCCCGTTTAAACAGCGCCACGCCCAAAAACTCTTCCAGCGCGCCAATCTGGCGCGACACCGCGCTTTGGGTCAGCGACAGCTCTTGCGCAGCCCGGGTGTAGCTTTGGTGGCGGGCGGCTGCATCAAAGCTAGCCAGGGCTTGCAGGGACGGTATTTTTCGGCGCATGGTGTGTTGAATATACACACGATCACGTCTCCCACAAATAGCATTGCTATGAAAAATATAGCGACACTGTCAATAAAATCGCCGGCCGGGGTCATAAATGATTCCGAATTAATGTTTGACTGATCGTTTATATATGAATATTGTGAATATCTGAGTGCTTACTGTGCGTTTGCCAAATACCTTCAGTCGGCCTAGTATCGGCACCAGTACCTGCCAAGCGCAGACCCTACAAACCCACCGGAGACACCCCATGCCCCATGCCGCTTTCAATTGGCAAGACCCTTTTTTGCTGGACAGCCAGCTTGAGCATGATGAGCGCATGGTGCGCGATGCCGCTGCTGCTTATTGCCAAGACAAATTGCTGCCCCGCGTGACGCAGGCGTTTCGGGAGGGCACGACCGATGTGGCGATCTTCCGCGAGATGGGAGAACTGGGCTTGCTCGGCCCCACGATTCCTGAGCAGTACGGCGGCCCCGGCCTCAACTACGTGGCCTATGGCCTGATCGCCCGTGAGGTGGAGCGCGTGGACAGCGGCTACCGCAGCATGATGAGTGTGCAGAGCAGCCTGGTGATGGTGCCGATTTTTGAATTTGGCACCGAGGCGCAGCGCCAAAAATACCTGCCCAAGCTGGCTACTGGCGAGTGGATTGGTTGCTTCGGCCTGACCGAGCCCGACCACGGCTCCGACCCCGGCAGCATGGCTAGTCGTGCCCACAAAGTGCCCGGCGGCTACAAACTCAGTGGCAGCAAGATGTGGATCAGCAACAGCCCCATGGCCGACGTATTTGTGGTCTGGGCCAAAGAGGTGAGCGAGGGTGGCCAAGTCGGTCCCATTCGTGGCTTTGTGCTGGAGAAAGGCATGAAGGGCTTGAGCGCCCCCGCCATCCACGGCAAGGTGGGTCTGCGTGCGTCGGTCACGGGTGAGATTGTGATGGACGGCGTGTTTTGCCCTGAGGAAAACGCCTTCCCCGAGATTCAAGGTCTTAAAGGCCCGTTCACCTGCCTGAACAGCGCCCGCTACGGCATTGCCTGGGGCGCATTGGGCGCGGCCGAAGACTGCTGGTTCCGCTCACGTCAGTACACCATGGACCGCAAACAGTTTGGCCGCCCCTTGGCCGCCAACCAGTTGATTCAAAAGAAGCTGGCCGATATGCAAACCGAGATTGCGCTGGGCCTGCAGGGCTGCCTGCGCCTGGGGCGCATGAAAGATGAGGGCACGGATGCCGTGGAGATCACATCGATTTTGAAGCGTAATTCGTGCGGCAAGGCGCTGGACATTGCCCGCCTGGCGCGGGACATGATGGGCGGCAACGGCATCTCGGATGAATATGGTGTGGCGCGGCATTTGGTGAACCTGGAGGTGGTGAATACCTACGAGGGGACGCACGATATTCATGCCCTGATTTTGGGTCGGGCGCAGACGGGGATTGCGGCTTTCTGAGTCTTTGCGGGACAGACCAGAGCGAAGCGATGCTCTGTCCTCAACTGACTAAGGCTTTGCGGGACAGACCAGAGCGCAGCGATGCTCTGTCCTTAACTGACTAGATCCCCCTTGCGCCTTCGTGATGTTTTTACTGCGTGGCTTTTGTAGGTCCCCACTCTCCCCCAGCCCCTCTCGCCCCGCCGGGCGAGAGGGGAGCTTTAACAGCCATATTTGGTTTTTTCGCTCCGAATACGGGATCACTTGAGAGGCTTAGCGGTGCGTATTGGTGGGCCTAGATTTTTAGAATGGCGGTCGTAGTGAAGGCGTGGCGTTTGGGCGCACCCACACTGGCCGCGCAGCGGGCCAGCCGCTCCGCGCCAGTACTGAGCCGTTAACTACGACCGTTCGAATAAAGTCTTAGTGAGCAATCCATGTTGGCGACGCGTCTGACGTAAAAGGGTAGCCGGCGCGCAGCAGCCTGATATGGCTGTTTGAGCTCCCCTTTCGCCCGGCGGGGCGAGAGGGGTTGGGGGAGAGTGGGGACCTACAAAAGCCACGCAGTGAAAACACCCCGGAGGGGATAGGGGGTGTGTTCAAAAACACCACGCAGTAAAAATTAGCAAAACAAGGAAAGATATGACAGAAAAACAAGCAGCCCTCCCCCACCTCAAAGTCCTAGACCTCTCTAGAGTTCTTGCCGGCCC
Source organism: Rhodoferax sp. (assembly GCA_046595515.1). Taxonomy (GTDB): domain Bacteria; phylum Pseudomonadota; class Gammaproteobacteria; order Burkholderiales; family Burkholderiaceae_C; genus Allorhodoferax. Next base: position 219,933 of record JBKJOV010000021.1, read on the forward strand.
CTGGTGCACCCAAATGCTCGCCGACCTGGGTGCCGACGTTGTCAAAGTGGAGAAGCCCGGCGAAGGCGACGACACCCGCCACTGGGGCCCTCCCTTCCTCAAAGACGCAGACGGCAACACCACCAACATCGCCAGCTACTTCACCAGTTGCAACCGCAACAAGCGCTCCATCACCATCGACATGTCCAAGCCCGAAGGGCAGGCCCTGATTCGCCAAATGGCGGCAGGCAGCGACATCCTGGTAGAGAACTTCAAGGTGGGCGGTTTGGCGCATTACGGCTTGGACTACGAAAGCCTCAAGGCCCTCAACCCGCGCCTCATTTACTGCTCCATCACCGGCTTTGGCCAGACCGGCCCGTACGCGCAGCGCGCGGGCTACGACCTGATGATCCAGGCCATGAGCGGGATGATGAGCATCACCGGCCGCCCCGATGGATCGCCGGGTGAAGGCCCGCTGCGCGTGGGCGTGGCCATCACCGATGTGTTTACCGGTATCTATGCCACGACCGCCATCCTGGCGGCGGTAGAGGTACGGCACCGCACCGGCGTGGGCCAGCGCATTGACATGAGCCTGTTCGATGTCGGCATGTCTATCTTGGCCAACCAGGCGGCGGGCTACCTGAACACGGGGGCGGTACCCCAGCGCCAAGGCAACACCCACCCCAGCCTGGCCCCGTACCAAGACTTCCCCACACTGGACGGCGCCATGCTGCTGGCCATTGGCAACGACGGCCAGTTCGGGCGCTTCAGCCACGCGGTGGGCAAACCCGAATGGGTGACCGACACGCGCTTTGCCACTACGGCCTTGCGCAATATCCACCGGGGCGAGCTGATCCCGGCCATGGCCGAGGTCACCCGCACCCGCACGACTGCCGACTGGGTGGCCTTGCTAGGCGATAAAGCCGTGCCGTGTGGGCCGATCAACAACCTGGCCCAGGCCTTTGCCGAGCCGCAGGCCCAGAGTCGAAATTTAGTGGTGAATCAGGCTGTGGCCGGCGAGTCTTTTGGCCCAGCAGCTATTAAAAACATAGCAACTGTGGCGAGCCCGTTGCGACTGGTGGATACCCCTCCCGTGCTAAAACACGCACCCCCCGCGCTGGGTCAGCACACCGAGGAGGTGTTGGCGGGCTTAGGGCTAGACGCTGCGGCCATTGCGGCCCTGCGCCAGCAAGGCGTGGTGTGACGCTGCGCGTTGACAAGCGGACATCAGCAAACGCAAAAAAGGGAGCCGAGGCTCCCTTTCTAACGGATGCGTAAGCGGTCTTAAGCGCGCGAGGCCTTGCGACGACGGGCGATAACGCCCATCAGGCCCAGACCTGCCAACAACATAGCGTAGGTTTCCGGCTCTGGTACAGCAGAGACCGTACCGAAGAACCCGGCGTGAGACAAATCTGTACTGGTGGTTCTGGAAGTTTTTACGCCGTTAGTGTCGTATCGGATGCCACTGATGCCACCGACAACTTTGCTCGCATCAAACAAATACAGGCTGTAGCCATTGCCCTGCTTTAAGCCCAGAACAAAAGAACCGGTCAAGTGCTTGTCGAAACTGATGGTGCCACCGCTGATGGAGGAAAACGGGTTGCCCGTTGCGGAAGACTTCTCGCTGCTGAAATAGTTGGTGGTGGACAGGCCGAATGACGTGGAAATTTTGCTGTAAATGCCTGTGGAACCGGTCAGCTGGTTGTCCATGTTGCCCGAAAATGCACCAATACAGCCAACGTAGCCCGGTTGTGAGGTGGTGGTAAACGACGCGCTGCAAGTCGGCAGTGCAGTGGGGGCGCTCTTGGCTGATGCGGCGGTGGCGCCGACAAGTACCAACGCCACGGCGGTGGACACAACAGTGTTACGGAACTTCATGGTGTACTTTCAGGGCCCAGTGCAGGCGTTTGCTACATATTGATACACATTGTCTGTGCGATGTGCCCAAGTGTCGATAGTCCGATTGGACTATGGGGGGGCTAAGAAATGACTGCATCCACCCGCAAAGTGACGTTGCAGCCCTGCGCAATCCCGCCCGTGGGGACGGTCGGGCACGCTCTGCATTGGGGTGCCACCTCTGATATCCTGAGCCGGCGTCGCCAGCCTGCGACGACCAAGGACTGCCTGCATGAAACCGTCGACCCGCCTGGTGCGCCTGCTTGCTGAGATTTTGCTGATAGTGGCCGCGGCGGAAGCGGTCATTGTGCTGCTGCTGCCGAGGCTGCTGCCTTCGGCAGGGCTTGGGGCTGTTGGGCTGTTGATTGATATGGTCGCAGTGGTCATTCTGGCTGCGCCACTGATTTTTTGGCGCATGGCTGTGGCGTTTGAACGCAGTGACCCTGCGCATTTGCAGCCACTGGTTGGCGGGACGGGTGCCGGGCAATCCCGCAGCATGGCTTTAGGTATTGGGTTAGCGGCCTTAGTGATTGGCTTGGCCCTAACGGCCAGTGGCGTCTTGTGGCAACGCAGCCAACTCCATGCGATTGCCGAAGCCGAGTTTCAGTTACAGGCCAACCGCATCGAGCAAGACGCCCAGCGCCGCCTGACCTTGCCGCAATACGGGCTTAAAGGTCTGCGAGGCACTTTTGCTGCCATAGGTGGCCTCAATCGCTCCCAATTTAAAGCTTACGTAGAGTCACGGGACCTGGTGCGGGAGTTTCCGGGCATCCGTGGGATGGGCTTCATCGAGCGGGTTCCGCGCAGCCAAATCGCCAGTTTCACCCAAGCGGTGCGCGCCGATGATTCGCCAGCATTCCATATCCAGTCCAGTGGCACCGCCGACGATCTGTTCGTCATCAAATTTATTGAGCCCTTGTCCAACAATGTGGCGGCCTGGGGTTTTGACGTGGGCCAAGAACCCATACGCCGCGCGGGCGCGGAGCGCGCCATAGATACCGGTGAGCCGACCCTGACGGCCAAGATCAGTCTCGTACAGGACGCCAACAAGACCCCGGGGTTTTTGTTGTTTGTGCCGATTTACCGTAACGGCACCGATCCCGCCACTCCGGCCCAACGCCGGGCGGCACTGACGGGCTTAGTCGTTGCGCCCATCGTCGCTGCAGAGTTGTTTCAGGGCCTCACAGGCCTGGGTCGCTCAGATGTAGACGTAGATATCCACCAAGGCGCGGATGCCGAGGACGTGCAGCTGCTCTACCGAGTTGTCCTGCCGGCTGATACCCGGTCACCACGTCGGTCAGCGCAGCATGTCGCCCAACGCCAGATGGAGGTCGCAGGCACGCTCATAACACTGCGCATGCGAAGCACCCCCCAGTTTGAGGGCCGGCAGGACCGCTCCACGCTGGTCATTGCAGGCGTTCTGGGGGTGGGTATCAGCTTTACGATTGCTTTTACGTTGTGGTTGCTTGCCGTCGGTCGTTTGCGGGCACAGCAGTTGGCGCAGAGCATGACTGCCGATTTGGATCGCATGGCACGGGTGGTGCAATACACCAATAACGCGGTGGCTGTGTACGATGCCGATTCGCGCGTTACCTGGGTCAATGCCGGGTTCACCCGGCTCACCGGCTACTCCGAGGCGGAGGCCCTGGGCAAGACGCCGGGCGAACTCCTCTCCAGTGGCAAGGCGGACGCCGGTGTTCTGCAAGCGCTGGCCGCCTCAGTTGCCAACGGCACGGCCTGCCGGGTGGAGATTCTTAACCGTGCCAAAGACGGCCGAGAGTATTGGGTGGACACCGAAATACAGCCTATTCGTAACGACCACCAGACATTGGTTGGATTTATGGAGATTGGCACCGATATCACCACCCGGGTGGAGGATGCGCAAAAGATTGCCCAGCTCTCCGACCGCATGGCCCTGGCGATCGAGGGCGGTAGCGATGGCCTGTGGGACTGGATGGACATCACGCAGGATGCGCAGTGGTGGTCACCCAGCTACTTTGCCATGTTGGGTTATGCGCCGCATGAGTTGACGCCCAGTATTTCTACCCACCGCGCGCTCATGCACCCGGAGTGTGTGGCGCTGAGCCGCGAACGCTTGAACATTGCGCTGGCGGGCGGTACGGCGTATGACTTGGAGATGCAACTGCAGACCAAAAATGCAGGCTACCGTTGGTTCAGGCTGCGGGCCAAAGTGTTTTTTGACGCCCAAGGCAGGGCTTACCGCATGGCGGGCTCTACACAAGACGTTCATGAGCGTAAATTGGCGCAGCAAAGCGTTATCAAAACCAATGCGCGTTTCGCATTGGCGGCAGACAGCGCAGGCATTGGCGTATGGGAGTGGGACCTGGTAACCCAGGCGCTGGATTGGGACGTCCAGATGTACCAGCTTTTCGGACGCGACCCAAAGGCCAGAGAGCCCGCCCGAGAAATATTGCTGGGCAGCCTGCACCCGCAGGACCGACCGCGATTTGAAGTTGACTTGCAGCAAACGATTCGCCATGACAAGGCGTTTGAATCGACCTACCGCATCCTTTGGCCCAACGGTGAGGTGCGCCATCTGCGCGCGGCGGCACGTGTCGTGCGCGACAGCACTGGCCGTGCCCTTCGGCTGACGGGCGTGAACTTCGACATCACGGAAGTGAAGCGCGCCCAAGACGCGCTGGCGCAGAGCCAGGCCTTTCTGGAGCGCGCCGGTCGCATCGCCGGGGTTGGTGGCTGGCGCGTAGACCTCAAGGCTAACGCCATATATTGGTCGCCCGAGACCCGGCGTATCCATGAGGTGGATGACGATTTCGTGCCCACTCTGGATGGTGCGATTGAGTTCTATGCGCCAGAGGCGCGGCCCGTCATCGCCGCTGCAGTCAAGCATGGCATGGAAACTGGCCAGGGCTGGGACCTGGAATTGCCCCTGGTGACGGCCAAGGGCCGCGCCATTTGGGTGCGGGCGGTGGGTGAGGTGGAGTTCGACAATGGCAAGCCGGTGATGCTGGTGGGTGCGTTTCAGAACATCACAGAGCGGCAGTTACTAGCCCATGCTATTCGCAAGAGTAACCAGCTCATGACGGATATTTTGCAACACCTGCCATGTGGTCTGAGTGTGTTTGACAGCAACCTCGTGCTGGTGGCGCAGAACCCGCAATTACGCAGCTTGTTAGGTCTACCGGACAGCCTTTTTAGCGGTCCTGAAACGACTTTTGAGCAAATCATTCGCTACAACGCACAGGCCGGTGAGTACGGCCCGGGCGATGTTGAAGCCAAAGTGGTGGCGCTCATTGAGCGGGCACGAAACCCGGTTGTGCACGCCTTTGAGCGTACCCGGCCCAACGGTATATCTTTGGATATCCGTGGCGTGCCACTGCCCGGCGGTGGTTTTATCACCACGTACGTGGATATCAGCGAGAGCAAGAAGGCCCAAACCTTACTCACGCAAGCCATGCAAGCAGCCCAACAGGCGAATGTGTCCAAGAGCCAGTTTCTGGCCAATATGAGCCACGAAATCCGTACGCCCATGAACGCCATTTTGGGTCTCTTGAAGCTCTTGCAAAATACCGGGCTTGATTTTCGCCAGCACGACTACGTTGCCAAGACGGAAGGGGCAGCGCGCTCGCTACTGGGCCTGCTGAACGATATTTTGGACTTCTCCAAGGTAGAGGCGGGCAAGATGACGTTGGACCAGCGGCCGTTCCGTCTGGACCGGCTCTTGCGCGATCTCTCGGTGATTCTGTCCGCCAGCGTAGGGCAAAAGGATGTGGAGGTTTTATTCGATATCGACCCCGACCTACCGCTGGTCCTGGTGGGCGACGACATGCGTTTGCAGCAAATCCTGATCAACCTGGGGGGTAACGCTATCAAGTTCACGGCCCAGGGCGAGGTGGTGCTGCGCTGGCGCCGCGTGGCCCAGACTGACGATAGCGTCACGGTACAAATAGCGGTGCAGGACAGTGGCATTGGCATTGCCGTACAAAACCAATCGCTGATTTTCGATGGCTTTGCGCAGGCCGAGGCCACCACCACCCGGCGCTTTGGCGGTACGGGCTTGGGGCTGGCGATTTCTAGCCGATTGACGACGCTGATGGGTAGTGAGCTGAAACTGCAAAGTGCCTTGGGGGTGGGCAGTACGTTTTACTTTGAGGTCTGCTTTGCGCTGGCGACGGAAGAGCGTGCCGCTGTTGCGCCGCCGCCCGTTGCGTTGCCAGGGCCAGAAGCATGGCGCACGCTGATGGTGGACGACAACCCGATCGCCCGCGAGTTGATGTTGCGCATGGGCCGATCATTGGGCTGGCGGGCCGACGCGGCCGACAGTGGCGCCGAGGCGGTTGTACGGGTCCAGGAAGCGATCAGCCGTGGACAGCCGTACCACGCCATATTTATGGATTGGCAGATGCCTGACATGGACGGTTGGCAGGCGAGCCAGCGTATCCGCGAGTTCGCGTCTGAGCCCCCCGTCATCATGATGGTCACGGCCCACGGTCGGGAAATGCTGGCCCAGCGCAGCGCGCAAGAGCAGTCCTTGCTCAACGGCTTCCTGGTCAAGCCAGTCACGGCTTCTATGCTGCTGGAGGCTTTGCGGGACGCCCAAGTCGGCATGGCTGCTGCGGCAGCGGGCCACGCGCCCCCAAGCCCGCCGGTGTTGGTGATTCCCAAGCGGCTCAAGGGTCTGCGTATTTTGGTGGTGGAGGACAACAAAATCAACCAGATGGTGGCGCTGGGCCTACTGCGGGCCGAGGGCGCGCTGGTGAGCCTGGCGGAGGATGGGCAGCAAGGGATTACTGCGGTTGCTGCCGCTAAGCCGCCGTTTGATGTGGTGCTGATGGACGTGCAGATGCCGGTGATGGACGGCTACACCGCGACGCGGGTGATGCGCAATGCAATGGGTTTGGTGCATCTACCCATCATCGCGATGACTGCCAATGCGATGGCCTCTGACCGGGCCGAATGCTTGGAGGCGGGTATGAACAACCATGTCGGCAAGCCCTTTGAACTGGACCAACTGGTGGCCATTATTCTGCAGCACAGTGCGCGCTCTGGCGCACAGGCGTATAGCCAGGCAGCGTCCCATCCAGATGCCACCGTGCCTAAGCCGCAGGAGGATGACTTTTTACCCGGTGATCTGGACTTGGAGGCGGCAACGCAGCGGCTGGGTGGCAATGCCACGATGCTGTCCAGCATTTTGCGAACTTTTGCCGACGATTTGCCCAAGGTACCTGAGCGCTTGCGAGCGCAGTGGATGCAAGGCGCAGTGCAAGACGCGGCACGCACACTGCACACGCTCAAGGGTTTGGCATCGACCGTGGGGGCGCGCCACCTGGCCCAAGTGGCCGCACGCCTGGAGGTGCAATGCAAAGGTGACGCAGGCGTTGGCGATTTTCCAGCACTGCTGGTTCAATTGCAATTTGCAGTGGACGCCACCGTGCAAAACCTGATACCCGTATTGCAGCGCTCCGCGCAAGCCCAGGCGCAAACCCAGGGGGTGCGCGTGGAGTTGAATGCGCCGACGCGCAGCGCGCTGCGAGATGCCGTGCGTGCGCTGGTCAGTTTGTTGCAAGAGTCTGATATGCGGGCACTGCAAGCCTACGCGGCACTGCGCGATACTTACGGAACAGCCATGGATGAACGCTGGGGCCCGCTAGACCAGGCCATGACCGACCTGGAGTTTGCGACGGCCTTGGCGTGTTGCGATACTTTGCTGGTGGAGTTGAGTTGAGCGCAGTTAAGCGGGTCGGCCCAGCTCTTCCCAGCGTTCCAACGCTGAAATAAGTTCGTCGTCGATTTGCGCATTGCGGCTGGAGAGTGCAAGCGCCCGCGTGTTGTCGCTGGAAAACAAACTGCCATCGGCCAGCGCTTCGTGTATGGATTGCTGCTCGGCCTCCAGCGCAGCGATGCGGTCCGGCAGCGTCTCCAGCTCGCGTTGCTCCTTGAAGCTCAGCTTTTTGGCCTTGGCCGGCGCGGGTGCAATCGGTACTGCCGCTGCAGTGACATTGACTTTGGCTGCTGCTTGCTCCTGTTTTTGTAGCTGCTCGCGCTCGTAGTTAAAGGGCTTGGCCGTTGTTTTGCCTGCGGCAGCATTGATGGCGTTGGCGCGTTTGGTCTGAATCAGCCAGTCGCTCACGCCGCCTTCGTACTCGCGCCACTTGGCGTCGCCTTCGTAGGCAATGGTGCTGGTGACCACGTTGTCTAAAAAGGTCCGGTCGTGGCTGACCAGAAACACCGTGCCGTCGTAGTTTTGCAGCAAGTCTTCCAGCAGTTCCAACGTGTCGATGTCCAGATCGTTGGTCGGCTCGTCCAGCACCAAGACGTTGGCTGGGCGGGCAAACAGGCGGGCCAGCAGCAGGCGGTTACGCTCGCCACCGCTCAAACTTCGCACGGGCGAATTGGCACGCGCGGGCGAGAACAAGAAGTCGCCCAAGTAGCTCTTGCGGTGCTTCTTCTGGTTGCCAATTTCGATCCACTCGGAGCCGGGGCTGATGAAGTCCTCCAGTGTGGCGTCCAAGTCCAGCGCGTTGCGCATCTGGTCGAAGTACGCCACAGTGATGTTGGCGCCCTGGCGCACCGTGCCCCAGGGGCTGTGGCCGGGTTCGGGCTTGGGGGCGTTGGCAGGGGCGGGGTCGGCTTTGTAGTCGCCCAAGATGAGTTTGAGCAGCGTAGTTTTGCCGGCCCCATTGGGGCCAAGCAAGCCGATTTTGTCGCCCCGCAAAATGGTGGCGCTGAAGTCATCCACAATTTTGCGTGTCGCATCGCCTTCACCAAAAGTCTTGCTGACGTGGGTGAGTTCGGCTACCAGCTTGCCGCTCTTGTCACCGCTGCTCACGTCCATGTTCACGCTGCCCACCACATCGCGGCGCGCTGCGTGCTTGGCGCGCAGCTCGTCTAACCGCACGATGCGGGCCGTAGCGCGGGTACGGCGGGCTTCGACGCCTTTGCGAATCCAGATCTCTTCTTGCGCCAACAGCTTGTCAGCTTTAGCGCTAATGACGGCTTCTTGCGCCAGTTGCTCTTCTTTTTGCAGCAAGTAGGCGGCAAAATTGCCGGGATACGACAGCAGCTTGCCCCGGTCCAGCTCGACGATGCGGGTCGCCACGTTGTCCAAAAAGGAGCGGTCGTGGGTGATGGTGATGATGCTGCCCTTGAAATCAACCAGCAGGCCCTCGAGCCATTCGATGGAGTCCAAATCCAGGTGGTTGGTGGGTTCGTCGAGCAACAGTACGTCAGGCTGCGCCACCAGGGCTTGGGCCAGGGCCACGCGCTTTTTGGTACCGCCCGACAGGGTGTTCACGATCGCGTCCGGGTTCAGGTGCAGGCGCTGCAGAGTCTCGTTCACCCGCTGTTCCCAGTTCCAGCCGTCCAGGGTTTCGATTTCGCTTTGCATCGCGTCCAGATCGCCATGGCCCAGACAGTATTCTTCAATCAGGCCGATAACCCGCTCCAGACCAGCGCGAACAGCGATGAAAACAGTAGCGTCGGCGTCTAGCTGGGGCTCTTGGGCCACGTAGGAAATACGGGTGCCACTTTGCACCTGAACGACCCCGTCGTCGGGTTTGTCCATGCCACCCAAAATTTTGAGCATGGAGGATTTGCCCGCGCCGTTGCGGCCAATCAGGCCTACACGTTCTTGGGTTTCAAGGGAAAAATCAGCGTGATCGAGAAGCGGGACGTGCCCGAATGCCAGCTGGGCGTCAAGTAAAGTGATAAGTGCCATGTGGCACCGATTATCCCTCGCGGCGTTTTTTGTCCCACGCCGCGGCGCTTGCCGCTAAAGTAGGTATATTGGCGCCTAGGGGCGCAGGACCGGCTTTTAGGTGGAAAAGACCATGAAATTTAGGATTGCAGGTGTGGCTAGTGGCGCAGTGCTCGCACTGACAGCCCAAGCCGCAGGCGTGCAGGTGGCGGTGCAGGACGAGCAGGGCAAGCCCCTTCTCGATGCAGCCGTGTTTTTGGAATCTCGCGACGCCAAAGCTGCGGCCAGCCCATTGGGCAACGCTGAAATGGCGCAGGTCAGCAAGCAGTTTGCGCCTCGGGTGTTGATCGTGCCGACTGGCACCCCGGTTTCTTTTCCCAACCGGGATACCGTGCGCCACCACGTTTATTCGTTCTCCGCCACCAAGAAATTTGAACTCAAGCTCTTTGCCGGCACGCCCGCCAACCCGGTGGTTTTTGACAGGTCGGGTATCGCAGTGGTGGGGTGCAATATTCACGACAATATGGCCGCTTGGGTGGTTGTTGTTGACACGCCGTTTTATGCGCGCAGTGACAAACTGGGCTTTGCCACCCTGGCCGATGTACCAGCAGGCAACTACCGCTTGCGTGTATGGCACCCCCGATTGGCAGTCGGTGCACCCGCGACTGACCAAGCGTTGGTGGTGGGCACAAGCAACGCCAACCACACGGTCAAACTGGCTGGTTTGACGCCATGAGCCTGCGCTGGCGGCCCAGCCAATGGGGCTTGACCCAGCGCATCGTCGCGTTGTCGCTTGGATTGCTATTGCTGGTGCAGGCGGCCGTGTTCAGCGTGGTGCGCAGCAGCATTGAACGCAGTGCCGAGCGCCAGGTGGCCCAAGAGCTGGCGGTGGGCGAGCGCATTTGGCGCCGCCTGCTCGACCAAAACGCGCAAAAGCTGGAGCAGGGTGCTGCGCTGCTGGCCGCTGACTTTGGTTTCCGTGAAGCGGTAAATAGCCAGGATATTGACACGATAAGCTCGGTCTTAGAAAACCAAAGCGCGCGCATCGGTGCCACCGTTACCGCGCTGCTCGACACGTCTATGGCGCTGCGCGCGGTGGGCGAAGGCCAAGACGCGTTGCAGATTGCACCTTTGCTCAAGCGCTTGGCAGATGCCAATTCACAGCAGGTTCCGGGGGGCCAAATTATCTTGTTGGGTAGCGTGCCCTACCAATTCGTCTTGGTGCCGCTCAAGGCCCCCGTGGTGGTCGGCTGGGTATTGATGGGGTTTCCGATTCAACAACAACTGCTGGACGATATGCGGGCGCTCTCCGACGTGCATTTGGCGCTGATCAGTCAAGTCAGCGGCCAGTCCAACCAGGTGGTGAGCAGCACCCTGCCTGGCAGCCTTTTGGAGTCGGTTGCAACGCTGGGTGACGGCGTCAGAGAGCTGCCTGTGCCGGGCGACCTGCTCATGGCGCGCTGGGTCAAACTAGATGCGGGGCCCTACGGCGAGGTGAATACTTTGCTGCTGCGCTCGGTCAACGAAGTGATGGCACCGTTTCACCAGGCGCAATTGGCGCTGGCCTGGATTACCGCGCTGGGGGTAGTGATGTTTGCTGTAGGCAGCGTGTTTGCCGCACGCCGCGTAACCACACCCCTGCGCTCGTTGGTAGACGCCGCGGGTGTGATGGGGCGTGGCCGCTATGACGTGCCTATGGATTTCACCGATCGCAATGACGAAATTGGCGGCTTAGCGCAGGCGTTTGACACCATGCGCGTCAACATTGGTCAGCAGCAAGACGAGATACGCCAACTGGCTTATTGGGACCGCCTTACGGGCTTGCCCAACCGGGCGCGCTTCAGGGAGGTGGTGCAGGCGCACATGCGCAAGGTAGAAGCAGGTGGCGTGCCTGCCAGCGAACAGAACATGGCCGTCATCATGCTCGACATGGACCGTTTCAAGCACGTGAACGACGTGCTGGGCTATTCGTTTGGTGATCAGTTGCTGATTGCCGTGGCCAAGCGCTTGACGCAGCGCGACATGCGCGCGGGGGATATGGTGGCCCGGCTTGGGGGTGACGAGTTTGCCGTGGTGCTGATGGGTAGTGATGCCGAGACGGCCACCGCCGTAGCACAGCGCATTGCCAAGACATTCGAGCAGCCGCTGGCCCTGGACGACCAGACCGTGGACATGAGCGCCAGTATGGGCATTGCCTGCTTTCCCCAACATGCGCAGGAAGTGGATGCCTTGCTGTCGCGCGCAGAAGTGGCCATGTATGCGGCCAAAGCCCGCACCACCGTATTGCAGTTGTATTCGCCGTCGCTGGACTCGGGTAGCGCGCAGACGTTGTCCATGCTCTCAGAGTTGCGCCAAGCCGTGGCCCAAGGCGAATTGCGTTTGTACCTGCAACCCAAGATTGCGCTGCACAGCAACGTGGTGGTGGCCGCCGAAGCACTGGTGCGGTGGCAGCACCCCGAGCGCGGGCTGGTGCCACCGTTGCAGTTCATTCCTTTTGCCGAGCAGACCGGCTTTGTGCGTGAGCTGACCAACTGGGTGTTCCGTGAGGCCGCCCGCGTGTTCAAAACTCTGAACAGCGGCAGCGCCAACTTGCGCGTGGCGATTAATTTATCGACCCGCGATTTGTTGGACGTGGATTTCCCGGCCCGGCTGGATGGCATGTTGGCTGAATACGATGTACCGGCTGAGGCCTTCTGCCTAGAAATTACCGAGAGCGCCATCATGGACGACCCACAGCGCGCCTTGAACACGCTAAACGTCTTGTCCAAGCGCGGCTTTAAATTGTCGATTGACGATTTTGGTACCGGTTACTCGTCACTGGCGTACCTCAAGAGCCTGCCGGTCGATGAGCTCAAGATTGACAAGTCTTTTGTGATGAACATGGAGTCCGATGAGGACGATGCCAAGATCGTGCGCTCCACCATTGATCTGGCCCACAACTTGGGCCTGACGGTGGTGGCGGAAGGGGTAGAAAACGCACTGATCTGGGACAAACTCAAAGCGCTGGACTGCGATGAGGCGCAAGGCTACTTCATGAGCAAGCCCGTGGCTGCCAGCGAGTTCAGCGCCTGGTGCACGGGCTGGAATCTGCGTTACAACTTGCCGGCGTAGGTTCGTTGCGCAAAGACGGCCTTGGCGATGGAGGGCAGATCCCGCTAGTCGTAGCGCAAAGTAAAGATCAAATCCACCGCACTTTGCTCGCCCGTTTGCGCCCGCAAAGTAAAACGGCGTGATAGGTCGTAGAAGATCGACAGCGTGCCCACAGTGCCAGCCAAGCTGCGCTCATAGGCTACATAAAAGTCCCGCGAGAGGCGCTTGCCCAGGGTGACTGTGGCGCCCGTCGCCCCAGTTGCGGCAGTGCTGCCGGTGCTGGCACCGTTGCCCAGCGCGTTGATGCCATCGCCATTGCTGCCGCCCCGCAACGACAACTCGTCCAGTCCGAAGGCATCGGCGATATTGCCCGAGCCACTGCCACTGCGGCTACCCAACAAGGCCAGCGCGGCTTGCTGCAGCAACGCGGCCTCAGCACCTCCATTGGCCCCCGAGCGGCCCAAGATCAACCAGGACAGTTTTTCACTGTCGGGCAGGTCGGGTTCGGCATACAGGCGCACCAATGGATATTGGGCGGTGCCGCTGATCTGCACACCCACGCGCTGTGTCAGGTTGGGGCGGATGGCCAATATATCGAGCGATGGATTGTCATAAGGACCGGTAAAGCGCAGCACACCTTCTTCAATGTCGAGCTGCTGCCCATAGGCTTTGTAGGTGCCCTGGGCGGTGCGCAGTGTGCCGGTCAAACGCGGTTGCTGGTTACGCTGACTCTGTCGCAGCTCTACGCTGCCTTCCAATAAGGTGACCAGGCCCGCGCCGCGCACCTGAAAGTCTTGGCCCAGGTCCAGCGTCACTAAGACGTCAGGCTGTATGCGCGGGCCGTTGGCGGTGGTCGCGGCGGGTAAAACGGCGGCGATAGGGGGCGCACCGATCGCGGGGGCTTTTTGCGCGGCCGGTGCTTTGCGTACCACCACGTCATCGCCCAGGCGTGGCGTGGTGTCTTCGGGCATGACAAACAGCGCTTGGTCGGCGGTGAGATTGCCGCGGATGATCAGCTTGGCGGCCTCTAACTTGGACGACAGCTTGCCCGATAGGACCAAGCGGCGATCGCTGCGGGCGCTGACGCGCAAGGACTTGGCGGTGGCGTTGAGCTCCATGCGCAGGCGCCCCAGGGTGTTGTTGTCCATGGCAGTGCCACCTTGCCATTGCACAAAGCCCTGGGCGGTTAAGAGTCCGCCAGTGGCGCCTCCGGCCCCTTGGAAGGACACTTCCTCAATCTCCAAGCGCTCTCCCTCAAGGCGCGCGCGCAGCGTGCCACCGCTGAAGTCAATGCCATCGACCACCGAGCGCATGGCCAGATCTTTCGCGCTGAGCTGGCCACGCCACAGCGGGCGGCTGCGCGTGCCGGACAACGTGGCGTCGGCGTCCAGCGTGCCGCGCAAACGCCAGCCCGGAGGCGCCAACACCGACCAGGCACCCACCGGCGGTAACTGGGCTTTGAATTGGCCTACCAGGGCGGCGTCTTGCGGCCAGGTCCAACCGTTGTCTTGGCGCTGCAGGCGGGTGCTGAAGTCGGCCTGGGCTTGTCCCGCACGTTCGCTGTCCCAGCGCAGGGTGGCGTTGACTTGGTCGTCCACGGTGCTGACTTCGAGCTTCGCCAGCTTGATCCCCGCGCGCACGGGCGGTGCATCGTCGTCGGGGCGAATTTGCAGGTCACCCCGGGTGCGCTCGACGCGGGCGCGCAGGCGCAGGCTGTCGCTGCTCAGGGCCTCCCACTCACCACCCAGCACTACGTCGCCGCGCAGCCCCAGATCGGACCATGGCGTGGGGCTAAAGGGCTCCAGCCAGTTCATGGGCAGATCGCTAAAGCTGCCTTGCGTGCTCCATTGAATGCGCGGCTGGCCCGCCAGGTCGGTCTGCGACCAGCGCGTGCTTTGCCAGGCCACGACCGCTGTGCCAGGCACAGGCCCCGTCAGGCGCAGGCTTCCTGGTGAACCCTCCAGCGTTTTGCGGCTACCGCTTTGCTGGTACAGCCAGGTCACGCTATCAGCCAAGCGCATGGTCCAGACGCCGGTACGGCGCGTGTCCTGCAGGGTCAGCGCCAGGGAGTTAAGTTGCGCCGTCCAGGCGCCTTCGTCTTGCCGTGCCCCTTGGCCGCGGGCTTCCACACTCAGGCGCTGGGTGCCGCGCTCTGCCTGCGTCTGGCTGGTCAGTACCAAGGCCGAGGGTGTTCCTGCAAGGTCGAGCTGGGCGTTGCGCAGTCGCCAGGTGCTGCTGTCGGGGGCGCCGGCATCGGTCCAGTCCAGGCGGGCGGCGCGCAGCTTGGCCTGCACGGCAACAGCCTGGCCGTCGTTCTGCCAGCCACCCGTCCAGAGGGCCTCCAATGTCGCTTCACCGGTCACCTTGGCACCGGCCATATCACGGCTGGCACCGGGCAGGCGTGCCAGCCAGCGGTGGGTCAGGCCAGCATCGGTGGTTTGCAGGCGCAGCTCGCCATCGCCTTGGGTCTTGGCCATTTGAAAGCGGGCCGTGCCTTCGGTGCCTGGCAGCCGGAGCGTCCCCTCGCCCTGGGTGCTTTGGTCTGCGGTGTTGACGGTGAGCTTGCCAGTGAACTGTGCGTCGTCGGTTTGCAGGGCCAGCGTGTCAAGTTGCAGGGTGGGAGATTTCCATTGGCCCTGGGCCTCCAGGCTCTGCAATTGCAAGCCGGGCAGGCCTACTTTGCCGGGGGGTGTTACGCCCTGTGGCGGGCGGGTCGCAGGGGCCTTGGCGGCATGGAGTAAGGCATGGAAGCGTACGCCGCCCTCAGCCTGTTCGGCGCTCAGTTCACCGTCCAGTGACGCGACGGCCAAGCGCGTGTCCAGGGCTGCTGGGTTCAAACCGAGCACTGTGGCCTGCCCGATCCAGCCCACGTCGGTTGGGCTGGTTTGCGCTTGCGCCTCCATGCTGCCCTGTGCCACGCGCGCTTGCAAAGACTGAATCGACCAGCGGCGCAGTGCGTACACCAGGCTCGCATCCAATTGTTCGACCGGCAGCCGTTGCAGATTCCAGGGGCCCACCAGCGCGTTGTGAATGCGCAAAGAGGTTTTCCAACCGTCGCCCTCAGGGATTACCGCGGCTTCGCCACTGAGCCGGGTTTGCGGCGCCTGGCTCCACAGCGCCGCCAGATCGAGCGCTTGCCACTGGGCCTGGGCTTGCACCACGGGCTGCAGTTTCCAGGGCTGCACGCGGGCACTGCCTTGGGCTTGCATCACCTGGCTGACCGACTTGTGCTGGGCCGCGCTGGGGCTTGTATTTTTGCGCGGCTTGGCGGTGGCAGGGGGAATCAGCGCGGCTTGTACTTCCAGGGTCGCATCCGGGCCCGCCAGAGTCCCGGTCACGTTGGCATGGGCCGCCACCTCTACAGGCTCTTTGCGGCCGCGCAGCGTGGTCTGCACGGTGCCGTCCAGTTGGGCGGTCAGGCGCAGGGGCGCCAGAGCCTCCAAATCCGCTGCAAAACCGTAAATCCCAGATGAAATAAGCCCCCGGCCGGCGATTATTCTATGTTTGTCGCTATCAAAAACATAGCGACCTGTCAGCGTACTGGCGGTAAACGTCGTTCTGCCCGTCCATTGAAATTGGTCCACGGACCACTGTGCATCCACCTGCACGGGCAGGCGCAGGTCGTCGGGCGGTGGCACAAGGGGCTCTTGCGTGGCTGGGCGTTGGTCGTCAATGCGCAGGTGGCCGATGCGCAGACGCTCGATCTTCCAGGCGCCGTCCAGCAGCGCGCGCCAGGACCACGTCAGCACCACGTCTTGTGCCTCCACCGTTAAGCCGGTTTGTTGCCAGCGCAGCAGGCCTATCGTGCCGCCCTGGCGCAGCGAGCCGGTCACCTGGCTGGCTTCCAGGCGCTGGCCAGTGGGCAGCGTCCGCTGCGCCAGCGCCAATGTGGTGGCCAGTGAGGTGTCTGCATCGCTCCACAGCCATAGCGTGCCCACGCCCGCTGCCACCACCACCAGCGGGGCGGCTACCCACCACACTGCCTTTCGTAGCGCTCCCATCAGAAGTTGAACCCCACATTGACGTGCAGGCGCAAGCGCTGTACGTCTACGCCGTAGGCCAGGTCGATTTGCAGGGGCCCGACCGGGCTTTTCCAGCGCGCGCCGATACCCAAACCCAACCGTGGGCGTAATTCGGAAGCGTTGTTGGCAACTGCCCCCGCGTCCACAAAGACCGTGCTTTCCCAATCGGTCGCGCGGCCGCCGGTGCGAAACGGGCGTTGCCACTCCAGGCTGCCCAGCGCCATATAGCGCCCGCCGGTGATAGAGCCGTCGGGCAGGGCCACGCCCAAGTCACGGTAGCCATAGCCGCGCACACTGTTGTCACCGCCAATGAAAAATAGCTGGGTACTGGGCAATGCAACGCCAGCGTTGGCAACCACTGCGCCCAATTCCGCGCGTGCAGCTATGCGGCCACTGGCGCTGGTGGTGCCCGGCTGCCGGTCTCCACCGCCCAGCGGAAATACACGCAAGCCGCGTCCGTAGATTCGGCTGTACGGATTGGTCTGGGCGCCCACCGTGGTCCCGCCGCCCAGGGCCAAACCAAAACCCCAGCCCTGGTTGGGAAACAGCGGATGATCAAAACGGCGCACGGTAAACGCATAGGTGGCGCTGATGGCCTCCACAGCCCGCTGGGCGAACACATCGTTGGTGGCTGAATCGGCGCGCACGTATTGCAGGTAGTACTCGTTGTCCATGCGCTCAGTGGTGCGCCTGCGTCCCAGGGTCAGGGCCTGGCTGTCAACCGAGAAGCTACCCAAGGCCTGATTTTGGAACTGCGCGCCTACCACCCAGCGCCAGCTATCGTCGTTGGGGTGCGAGGTGAGCTCTGTGGACAGCGAGGCGGAATCGCGTGTGATCAGCAGCTTGTTCACGCCGCGCCAATCCAGCACCGGAATTTTGTGGTGCGTGTGTTCTACCGAGAAGCGTGCGCCGGTGTCGGTGCTGGCACCAACACCCAGCACCAACTTTTGCAATTTGGTCTCCCGCACCTGCACCAGCACTGGCGCAGCGGCAGGGTCGCCGCTGGCGTCGATGCTGATGAAAGCGGAATCAAAGTAGCCACTGTCGGTGAGGCGTTGCTGGGCAGCCACCAGCTCGGCTTGGTCGTAATCGCCGGGCTCCAGCCGTACCAGTCGGCGCACCAGGTCCTGGTCAAAGTGGCTCAGGCCACTCACCACCAACGGGCCCAGTCGATAGCGTGGACCGGAGTCCAGCGTGATTTCGAGCCGCGCCAAGCGCGCGACGGGGTCAATGTCAGCCCGGCTGTCAACCAAGCGCGCGGTGGGGTAATTCTGTGCGGTCAGCGTGAGCAAGGCTTGCTGCTTGGCACTGGCCCAGCGCGTTTGGCTGAACCGCATGCCGGGCTCTAGCGACCAACTCTCCTCCACCCGGGCGCGCTGGTTTCGGGCGGCGGTGTCCGTCAGAATCGCACCGGCAAAAATCACCTTGATGTCTTTGACTTCTGTGGGCTCCCCTGGCACCACGCGCAGCGTCAGCGTGCGCGATACCGCACCGGCCGAGGACACTGCGGGCTCCAGCGTCACGGTTGGCGAGAAATAGCCCTGCGTGGCCACCAGGTCGCGTGCGTCCTTGTCGGCTGCCAGCAGCAGGCGGGCCAGTTCGCTGTCACTCAGGTCGGTGAGCGCCCGGTAGCGCAGGACATCCAGGTTGCGCTCTAATAACTCGCGCACTTCGGCCGGCGCCTCTATTTTGAGCGTGAACGCGCCCGAGCCCGCCGGTGCATCCGCACTGGCAGTGCTACCGGTATTCAGGGGGTCATCAGCGAGGGGGACGGCCAGCGCAGGCAGCAGACCCAAGGGGCCGACCAGCAACAACGCAGCCACAAGGGCTTTCATGGGATTCATCTACGCAGTAAAACACCTGCGTTTGTACCATTTCGCTCCCGGTGTTCGCCGGGGAATGCTGGATTACCGGCTACTCGGAAAGCTAAACACCGTGCCCTCGCGCACACCCGCACTTGGCCAGCGCTGGGTGATGGTCTTGCGCTTGGTGTAAAAGCGCACCGCATCCGGGCCGTAGGCGTGCAGGTCGCCAAACAGGCTGCGCTTCCAGCCGCCAAACGAGTGGTAGGCCACGGGCACCGGCAGCGGCACGTTGACACCCACCATGCCGACCTGAATGTTGTCGGTGAAATAGCGGGCGGCCTCGCCATCGCGGGTGAAGATGCAGGTGCCATTGCCGTACTCGTGGGCGTCGATCAGGTCCATGGCTTCTTGCAGCGACTTGGCGCGCACCACACCCAGCACCGGGCCAAAAATCTCTTCCTGGTAAATCACCATGCCGGGTTTGACGTGGTCAAACAGGCAGGGCCCTAAGAAATAGCCGGCCTCATGGCCCGCCACTTGTACGCCCCGGCCATCGACCACCAGCGTGGCACCTTCGGCCACGCCTTGGTCCACGTAGCCCTTGACCTTTTCGTAATGCGGCTTGGTCACCAAGGGGCCCATATCGCTAGAGGCATCGGTACCCGGGCCGACCTTCATCTTGGCAATCTCGACCTTCAAAGCCGCCACCACCGCGTCGGCAGTCGCGTCACCAATGGCCACCACCAGAGGGATGGCCATGCAGCGCTCGCCGCAGGAGCCATAGGCCGCGCCCATCAGCGCGTTGACCGCGTTGGCGATGTCGGCGTCAGGCATCAGCACCGCATGGTTCTTGGCACCACCCAAGGCTTGCACACGCTTGCCGTGGGCACAGCCGGTGGCATAAATATATTCCGCGATTGGGGTTGAGCCGACAAAGCTCACCGCTTTGACGCGCGGGTCGGTCAACAGCGTGTCCACGGCTTCTTTGTCGCCGTTGACCACGTTCAATACGCCCGGTGGCAGGCCCGCTTGCAAGGCCAGCTCGGCAATGCGCAGGGTGCTGCTGGGGTCGCGCTCGGAGGGCTTCAAGATGAAGCAGTTGCCGCAGGCCACCGCCATGGGCCACATCCACAAAGGCACCATGGCGGGGAAATTAAAAGGGGTGATACCAGCCGCCACGCCCAGGGGCTGGAATTCACTCCAGGAGTCGATGTTGGGGCCGACGTTCTTGCTGTGCTCGCCCTTCAATAGTTCGGGCACGTAGCTGGCGTACTCCACGTTTTCAATGCCGCGCTGCAGCTCGCCCATGGCGTCACTCATGACTTTGCCGTGCTCGGCGGTGATCATGGCGCAGATCTCTTCGGCGTGTTCTTCTAGTAAGACCTTGAGCTTGCTCATCACCCGCGCACGTTTCAAGGGCGGCGTATTGCGCCAGGCGGGGAAGGCGGCTTGGGCCGACGCAATGGCCGCTTCGACCGTGGCCTTGCTGGCCAACAGCACGCGGGTAGTAGAGGCGCCCGTGGCGGGGTTGAACACGTCTTGCGCGCGCTCGCCCGTGGTGATCATCTTGCCGTCGATCAAGTGGCCGATAGTGGTGGTTGTAGGCATGAAATACTCTAATTTAAGGATGAAAACGGCCGGTAGCCCGGGTAAATACTCATTATGTTGCTATCAATACAGTAGCGTTCTGTGCCTGGCATTTAATCAGTGGCGTTCAGTGCATCGCCCAGTGCGTTGACCAGGCTGTCAATCTCGGCAGGTGTGGCAATGAAGGGCGGGGCCAGTGCAATGCAGTCGCCACCGTAGCGCACGTAAAAGCCTTTTTCCAGGCATTTCATGGCCACCTCGTAGGGGCGCTTGGCCGGTTCGCCCGGTACCGCGTTGAGCGTGAAGCCCGCAGCCAGCCCGAAGTTACGAATATCGCCCACATGCTTGGCGCCGCGCAGGCTGTGCACGGCTTTTTCAAAGTGCGGGGCCAGCGCCGCAGCGCGCTCCACCATGTTTTCGTTCACCAAAATGTCAAGGGCCGCAATACCGGCGGCGCACGCCACGGGGTGGGCCGAGTAGGTGTAGCCGTGGGCAAATTCCAGCATGTAGTCGGGCCCGCCCACGCCCATGAAGGTGTCGTAAATGTCTTTGCTGGTCACCACGCAGCCCAGGGGCTGCGCGCCATTGGTGATCTGTTTGGCAAAGTTGGCGATGTCGGGCGTGACGCCAAACGCTGCCGCGCCGGTATAGGCGCCCATGCGGCCAAAGCCGGTAATCACTTCGTCAAAAATCAGCAGGATGTTGTTGGCGGTGCAGATATCGCGCAGGCGCTGCAGGTAGCCCACGGGTGGTACCACCACGCCGGCCGAGCCCGACATCGGCTCCACGATAACAGCGGCAATATTGGAGGCGTCGTGCAGCGCAATCAGGCGCGTTAATTCATCGGCCAGATTGGCGCCGTGCGGGCCGTCTTGCGGCGGCATGCCGTGCACAAAGGAGCCCATGGGCGGCTGCGTGTGGGGCAAATGGTCGGCCTCAATGCCCTGGCCAAAGGTCTTGCGGTTGCCCACCATGCCACCCACCGAGATACCGCCGTAGTTGACACCGTGGTAACCCTTTTCGCGGCCGATCAGTCGGGTTTTGCTGCCCATGCCCTTGGCACGCCAGTAGGCGCGGGCCATCTTCAACGACGTGTCGGCCGACTCTGAGCCCGAGCCTGTAAAAAACACATAGTCCAGTCCTGCGGGCGTGAGGTCGCGAATGCGGTTGGCCAGGGCAAACGACAGCGGGTGGCCAAACTGAAAGGCGGGCGAATAGTCCAGCGTAGCCGCTTGGCGGCCAATCGCTTCGGCAATCTCGGTGCGGCCATGGCCCAGGCCACAGGTCCACAGGCCGGAGAGGCCATCGAAAATCTTTTTGCCGTGGGTGTCGGTGAAGTAAGCCCCCTGGGCACTCACCATCATGCGGGGGTTGGCCTTGAAATCGCGGTTGCCGCTGAAGGGCATCCAGTGCGCCTCCAGCCAAGCGCGGTCTTGCGGGTGCGGCGTGGTGCTGGTGAGCACGGGGCTGGGCTGGTCGTTGAGCTTCATGGCGTCTCCTGGGGTGGTCAGGTCGAAAAGGCAAGCCGCATTGTGGATGGCTCTGTTACTCTTATAAAGTCATAAGTATCACTATTTAGTTGCCAAAATATGAAAGTTACAGACGAGACCCCCACGCTTCCGCACGTCGTTTGGGGTGCTGCCCCCCAAGGGGGCGCATTTGGCAAAACCCCAAATCCCCACCTTGGGGCGGCCCTGCGATGAAACAAACAGCCCCCCTAGGCCAAATCAGCGATATGGACCTGCGGCTCTTGCAGGTGTTTCGCGCCGTGGTGGACTGCGGTGGCATGGCGGCGGCCGAGCTGGAGCTCAATATCGGCACCTCCACGGTCAGCCGGCACATCAAGGATCTGGAAACCCGCTTGGGGCTAACCTTGTGTCGCCGTGGCCGCGCCGGTTTTGCACTCACGGCTGAGGGCGAGAAGATTTACGCCCAAACCACGCAGTTGTTGGCCGCCACCGAGGCTTTTAAAGCCAGTGTGGACGACATCCACCAACGCATGGGCGGGCAATTGCACTTGGCCGTGTTTGACAAAACCGCCAGCAACCCACAGGCACATATTCCCCAGGCGCTGGCCGCATTTCGGGCGGTGGCGCCTGAGGTGGGCTTGAACCTGCATGTGTCAACCTTGAACGGCATCGAGCGCGGGGTGATTGATGGCAGCTTTCAGATGGGCATCATCCCCGGCCACCGGAGTTCGGACGTGCTGCATTACCTGCCCTTATTTGACGAAACCATGCGGCTGTATTGCGGTCAAAGCCACACGTTGTTTGACGCCGACACCACGGCCATGGATTGGGCCGCCATGCGCAGCCACCCGTTTGCGGGGCTGGGCTACCACTCGCCGAATATGGAGGTCAGCCAGCGCGAGCGTCTGTCGCGCAGCGCCACGGGTTTTGACCAGGAGTCGATTGCCACGCTGATTCTGTCGGGGCAGTTTTTGGGCTTTTTGCCGGACCATTACGCCCACCCGTTTGTGCAGGCCGGGCAGATGCGGGCCGTGCGGCCCGATCTGTTTCGCTACGACTGTACTTTTTTTGCCATCACCCGGCGTTCACCGGAGCTGGCCCGCTCCACCCGGGCCTTATTGGCCTGTTTACAAGACGCGCACCCCAAGAGAAATTAACCCCTCGGGGGGGCAGCGACCCGCAAAGCGGCGGAGCGTGGGGGTCGCAATTCCCCGCCGGGCCGCCCCAAGGGAAATTAACCCCCCTGGGGGGCAGCGACCCGCGCAGCGGCGAAGCGTGGGGGCCGCAATTCCCCGCCGGGCCGCCCCAAGGGGAATTAACCCCCCTGGGGGGCAGCGACCCGCGCAGCGGCGAAGCGTGGGGGTCTAATAGATCACTGCGAGTTGATATTGGTGCCGCCAGCGCCCACAGCCACGTACTGCGACAAGCCCGCCAACACGCTGTACAGCGATGCGGTGGTGCCGCTGTTGCCCAGCGTCCAGGTCACGCCATCGGTACTACTGGCCAGCAGGCCGTTGGCCCCCATCACCAGCAGTTGGCTGGTAGTCGGGCTCACGGCCAACAAGTTGCCCGTCAGGCCCGTGGTCTGCTTGGCCCAGGTTGTGCCGTTGTCGGCACTTGTGATCACGGTACCGGCGTCGCCCACGGCCACAAATACAAAGGACGAAACCACGCGCACCGTGACGGCGCGCAAGTCCGAAGTGGTGTTGGACGTTTTCAGCGCCCAGGTCGCACCATCGCTACTGACGAGTACGGTGCCACCGGCGCCTACGGCAATCCAGAATCCGTTACCGGCGTAGGTCACGCCGTACAGGTTTTGGCTGGTCGGCACGGTGGCCGCAGCGGCCCAGGTGATGCCGTCCATACTGGTACGAATCGTGCCGGCATCACCGACTGCGATGGCCAAAGAGCCATTGCTGGCAACGGAATTCAAATTCTGGGAGGTGTTCGACGTGGCGGCGGTCCAGGTCGTCAAATCGGTGGTGTAGCTGATGGCGCCTGCGTTGCCTACGCCGATGAATTTACCCAGTGTGTAGGTGTTGCTGTTCACTTGGGCGGTAGTCGCGGCGGGCACCTTGGTCCAGGTCAAACCAGTCGTGCTCTTGTAAGCACTGCCGTTGTCGCCCATCGCCAGGTAGTAGCCAATCTTGTCGGTGCTTACGCCGTACGTGAGGGCCCGCAGCGTATTGGTTCCGGTATCGCCGCCCTTGGCCCAGACAGTCCCTGCGGGACGGGGTGCGACGTTGACCGACGGAGCCCCAGCGCCGCCAGGGCCATCACCTTTGCGCGCATTGACGGTGAACGAATACTGCGCACCGTTGAACAGGTTCGAGACGACGAACGGTGACTTCACGTTGATGAAAGCCTGCGCACCGGGAATGTTGATCCAGTCGGTGGTCGAGACGGCAGGAAACTTGGCACTGACGGGGGCGTAAAACACCCAGTACTGGGTGTCCGGCTCCATGGTCCAGGCGATAGTGGCACGGCTGTCACCCGGGGTGACCGTGATGCCACCCATGGGGGGCGGTGCAGAACTACCGCCACCGCACGCGGAAACCAACACCGCCACAAGGAGGGCAGCAAAGGCCTGCCGGATCGAGAAAAAGTGCATGAAGAACCGCCTAGGAGATATAGAACGCTGATTTTACAAGTGCCGGCCCCAGGCGCCTGTTGCGTAGCATTTCTTTACCTTCGCCTCATTGAAATCCGTAGAACCCAAAAGGCATGGCGGGCTTGTGTCCGTCAACCAATTCTGCAATCGCTTTGCCTGAGCCGGCGCCATGCGTCCAGCCCAGTGTGCCGTGGCCCGCATTGACCCACAACTTGCCGATTTTGGACTTGCCGATGTAAGGAATATTGGTGGGTGTTGCCGGGCGCAAGCCGGCCCAAAAGTGGGGCTCGCCACCCTCGCTGGCCAAGCGCGTGTCGCACACGCCAGGGAATACGGTCTCGACCCGGCGTGCCAACATCTCGCACCGCGCACGGGCAAGGGGCGTGTCTAGCGACACATCGTAGCCGCCCACTTCAATGGTGCCGGCAATGCGCAGGGTATCGCCCAAGCGGCTCATGGCGCATTTGACCGAGTCGTCCAGCAGGCTGACCTTGG
Organism: Rhodoferax sp.; assembly: GCA_046595515.1. Lineage (GTDB taxonomy): Bacteria > Pseudomonadota > Gammaproteobacteria > Burkholderiales > Burkholderiaceae_C > Allorhodoferax. Next base: position 244,562 of record JBKJOV010000021.1, read on the forward strand.
GCGCCAGTTCGGGCTTGAGAATCTTGAAGGTAGCGCTGTAGCCTTTACCCGGATAAATTGGCAAATGGACACCCACCGTGCGCAGCAGCGGTGCGGTGTAAGAGCCCATGGCCGCAACAAAATGGTCGGCGCGCAAAGCCTGCTCGGTGCCATCGGCTTGTTTGCGCACGCGCAGCGCGCTGATACTGCCGCCCGCCAGGTCCAAGCCCAGTACGTCGTGGTTCCAAAGGAATTGCACACCGCGTTGGGCGCAGCGTTGGGCTAGAGCTTGGGTGAAGACTTTGGCGTCTCCGCTTTCGTCACTGGCGGTGAAGGTGCCCCCTACGATGTGATCGGCGAATTGGGCGAACGCCGGCTCGATTTTCAACAACTCGGCTTTGCTGACCACGCGCCGGGCCACGCCGTACTTGGCCATCAGGGCCGCTGCATCGGCTGCGGTGTCTAAGGACTTTTGGTCGACGTAATAGTGGGCAATACCTTTCTCTAGGCGGTTGTATTCAATGCCAGTGTCCGCCACCACTTGTTTCAGGGCGTCGTGGCTGTACGAGCCGAGCGCCACGAGCTGCTGTACGTTGCGCTCAAACGCCGTGTCATTGCAGTTGGCCAAAAATTCCAGGCCCCAGCGGTACTGCTCCCAGCCTTCGCCCAGCGGAAACTGGGGGCGAAACAGCAAGGGCGCTTCTTTGCTGAACATCCATTTCAGGGCTTTCCAAGGCGCATCGCGGTTGGCCCAGGGTTCGCAATAGCTCACCGAGATTTGGGCGGCGTTGGCGAAACTGGTTTCCAGGGCAGCGTTGGCCTGCCGGTCGACCACAGTGACCGCGTGCCCGCGCTGGGCCAAATGCCATGCCGTGCTGATGCCGATAATGCCTGCGCCCAAAACGATTATTTTCATGGTCGCGAGTGTCTTAGAAATGCCCTTGCAGTAAAAGCAAAATTAAAGTGTTTGCGAAAACAGTAGAACATCTTATAAACTTGCGGAATGGACCAACCCGACGCGTTGCACCGTTTCCCATTGATCGTAGATGTCTTTGCAGGACACCTCCCACCGAGCAAAAACCATGCGTACTTTTGACCCTGACGCCCTGGAATGTCTAGCTTCTATTGTTGAAGAGGGTGGTTTTGAGCGGGCTGCGGTGCGCCTGTCCGTCACGCAGTCGGCGGTGTCCCAGCGGCTGCGGGCTTTGGAGGCCCAAGTGGGTACCGTGCTGCTGGTGCGCAGCCGCCCGGTCAAGCCTACAGCGGCGGGGCGCTTGCTAATTAAGCATGCCATGCAAATGCGCCTGCTGCGTGCCGACTTAGAGACCGATCTGCACGACTTGACCCCCGCCACGAAGGGTACGCGCGAAGAAGACCGTATTTCCATTGCCATCAATGCGGACAGCATTGCCACCTGGGCTTTGCCAGCCGTGGGCCCGTTGGTGCGTGCGGGCTTGCCGCTGGAAATCATCACCGATGACCAGGACTTTACCCACGAGTGGCTGCGAGAAGGGCAGGTGTTGGGCTGCGTGACGACCCTGAAGCAAGCGCTGCGCGGCTGCAAGGTACTGCCGCTGGGAGCTATGCACTATGTGGCAGTGGCCAGTGCTGAATTTGCCAGGGTGCACTGCCCCCAGGGGCTCACGGCGCATAACTTTCGCGACCTGGCTTTCGTGGCTTTTAACCGAAAAGATGATTTGCAGGCCGAATTCGTCGGCCGGGTTAGCGGCCTGCGCCGGGTCACGTTGAGTCAGCGCTTCGTACCCAGCTCAGAGGGCCAGGTGCGCGCCGTGCTGGCCGGTTGGGGCGTGAGCGTGGTGCCAGAGATGTTGGTGCGCGCGTATTTGGACGACGGCAGCCTCGTTAACCTGGCGCCCTTGGTGACACTGCCGGTCAACCTCTATTGGCATTGCTGGAACTTGGACTCCGACGTCATTGACCGCTTGACCCAAGCCCTGGAGGCGGAAGCTAAACTGAAATTGCATACTGATGAGTCATAAATTAAACTAATTTTTCTTTTTTTGATATCGCCGGATAAAATGTGGGCATGAATGCTATTGCCCCGGTAAAAATTTCCTTCAAGGCTCAAATGCTGTTGGCGCGTGAAGACGCCATCATCCGGGTCGTTAACCAGCTTTTGGCTGAAAAAGGCTTCGAAGCCATGACCGTGGACGAAGTGGCCGCGAACGTCGGCATTGCCAAAGCGAGTCTCTACAAGCACTTTCCCAGTAAAGAAGACTTGGCCGCTGCGGCCATGGTAGGGGTCATGCAGCGGGCGCAAGCCTATTTGGACACCTTGGCGGCCGATGTCAGCGCTATCGACAAGCTGCGCGCAGTCGTGTGCTGGACCATGGGCTTGAAATTGGGGGGTGAGATGCCGTCACTGCCGAGCCAGAACTCCAGCCTGCGCACCACGTTGATGGGCAACAAGGCCTACATGGATGGTTTGATGGACGTGAGCGACCGACTCGGGGCCTGGATTGAGGCCGCCCAGGCGGCAGGCGACATCAATCCCCAGCTACCGGCCATTGCGGTGCTCTATACCCTGTACGCGCGGGCCTGTGACCCCGTGCTTGAGTTTCTGAAAATGGGGGGTCTGTACGACAACGCCCAGATCATTGCGCTGGTGCTCTCGACCTGTTTTGAAGGGCTGAACGCCCGCAAATGCGCGACTGGCCCCAGCGTCTAGCGCACCAGTAAGACCGGGATCTGGCAATGTGCAATGACTTGGGTGGCGACTGAGCCCATGACCAAATTGGCCAGCGCGCTATGGCCATGCGAGCCCAAAATAACGAGATCAAACTTGCCGTCTGCTGCTAGCTTGGCAATCTCGGCGCCAGCGGGGCCCACTTTCCAACGGCTTTTGGCATGGATGCCATGACGCAGTAGAAATTTATTCACAGGAGCCAGCACCTTCTCGCTCTCGTCGGCATAGTATTTCTCCACGATCTCCTTGCCGACGGCCTCGCGCGCACGGGGTGGCAAGGCGGGCTGGGCGGTGAAAACGGTGTAGTCGTTGGCAGGGCCAAACATGCCGTCGTGGGTAGCCAGATAGGCCAGCATTTTCTTGCTATAAGCGCTACCGTCCACAGCCAACAAAATTTTCATGGGTCACTCCTGGATTGAAAGTTCAGTGTAGTCCCGTAGCCGCTCTGGGCATTGATCTATCGCAAGGCCCCAGTGTTGCAAGGGTATGCTGGACGCTATGCAACTTACGCCTGTGCCTGCCCGCTTCGCTGTCAATCGCCGCCGCACTTTCGGGTGGCTTATCGCCGCGTTCGGCTGGGGCGGCCACACCGCCCGTGCCCAGACGCAGCCGGCACCGCCGTCTTCGGCCCCAGCGCTGATGCTGGCGAAGGTCTACCACCCGGGTATCGATTTAACGGACTATTGGGTGAGTGAAAAATACGACGGTCTGCGCGGCTACTGGGATGGGCAGCAGCTTTTTACGCGCGGCGGTGAAAAGGTCAACGCCCCGGGCTGGTTCACGGCGGGCTGGCCCGCCGTACCCCTGGATGGCGAGTTGTGGGCCGGGCGCGGACAGTTTTCTAAAGCGGTGTCCACCGTGCGCTCGCAGCAGCCCGATGACCCGGCTTGGCGCAGCATCCAATTTATGGTGTTTGACATGCCCGCCCAGAGTGGCCCGTTCACCCAACGCTTGGCAGCGCTGCAGTCTGCGGTGGCGCAGATAGATCGGCCCTGGGTGGTGGCCGTAGCGCAGACACGGGCGACGACGCATACCGTTTTGCAAACTCACATGCAGCGCACCGTGAAAGCCGGCGGCGAAGGACTGATGCTGCACCGCGGTGCCTCGCTGTACACGGCGGCGCGCAACGACGACTTGTTGAAAGTAAAGCCTTTCGAAGACGCTGAGGCGCGCGTCATCGGCCACCAAGCAGGGCGTGGCAAATACGCGGGCTTGCTGGGTGCGCTGTGGGTGGAAACTGTGGCCAGTGGTAACGCGGCGGTTCCGGGCCTTCGCTTCAAGATTGGCACTGGCTTGTCCGACGCACAGCGGCGCAACCCACCCCCGGTGGGTACCTTGGTAACGTATCGCTACCGTGGTTTGACCGATGCGGGCGTACCGCGCTTTGCGAGCTTGGTGCGCATAGCTTATGCTACAAAATAGATAGCTGCAAATCCAGTAAATACGCCGGGCGCAGGCTTAAATAACGACTATTTTTGGCTAAAACCGGGGGTGAAGGCCTGGAGAGACGTTCTGCGTCACTGCGTCACTGCGTCACTGCGGTTCGTAGGCCGGCAGTCGGCGACGTTCGTCCTCTGAAAACTGGGTCTGCTGCAACTGGGCCAGCGCTTGCTGACGCTCGCTGGTGGACGTGTTGGTCTGCGATTTAAGCAGTTGGCTGCGCGCTTCGAGGTAGCTGGTGATGCGGCGGCGCCAGGCGGCTTCTTCTTGGTCCAGTTCAGCCAGGCGGCCTGCGGCCCCCGGGTCAAACGCCTTGGCACGGAACCGGTAAATTTCGTCATCGCTGGCGCCCTTGGCGCGCATGTCGGCGGCTTGCTGCTCTACGCGCACGACCACCAGGCTGGCGTCGCGGTCGGCGCGCAATGCGGGGGACATGGTGGCATCCAGCGCGGCCAGTTGTTTCTCTTTTTGTGCCGCGGTGAGTTTGGGGTTTTGGCTCACGGCCAAGCGGGCTACTGCGTCCGCGTCCATCGTGTCTTCAAAGCCAAACATGCCCTCAATCTCCTCGGCGTTGAAGTACTGCGTGCGCAGGTCTTGTTGGGCGAGCATGCGTTGGCGTATGGCCTCAATGGCATTGCCCGCCAAACCGGGCTTGGCCTCCAGATCGACCAGCGCGCGCTTGAAACTGAGATACAGGTCCAGCAGACGGCGGGCACGTTGGGCCTGGGCCGCATTCAAGCTGCGGTCCAATTCTGTGTGTATTTGTTGGGTGATGGCAGCCAGGTTTTGCTCACCGTAGGCGCTTAGGTAGTAGTCAAATAAACGGCGTAGTTCGCCGTAGGCCAGCGGTGCCACTTTGCCGGTTGCAGTGCCGTTGGATGCAGCGGCGCGCAGGTTGCCGTCGGGTTGGGTGCCTTCTTGCGACTTAACAAACGCAGTGGGCACAGTCGCAGCCCTGGCTGTCGCTTGCGTTGGGTCGCCCGCTGCGTTATGTGGGCGTGACATGAGCCACGCCAGAGCAGCCGCGCAGAGCACCGCACCCACACCCCACCGCCGCCAATGGCGTTGTGGTTTTTTGAAAGTGAGCGTGGACACAGCGGGCTCCTTGGCGTGCGTGCGGGTTTACAGACCTTGGTTTTTCAGGCGGTTGGCCTGCTGGCGGAACAGTGTCACCGGGCTGGTTTCAAACAGGTTCACTATGCCCACGGTCTGGTTCACTTCGTCCAGGTGGTTCATGGCGTAGTCGTCGCGGATCACACGTCCCAAGTGGCTCGAGCAGCTCGATACCAAGCCATCGTTCTTGGCACCGCCAAAGGCCAGTGATGTGAGTGCCAGGGCTGGGTCTACGATGTCAAACACGTTGGTGTAAGGCTTGGCACCGCTCCACGAAAAGTACGACACACCGCGCACGCTGTAAGCGCCTTCACCACAGGCGGTGGTGGGCAGCCCGGCTGGGTGGGCCCAGTTGAATCTGGCGCTACCCGCGGTGCTGAGCGATTGGGCAGCCGCCAAGGCATTTTGACTCAGCCCCGAGCCGCCGGACAGGAAGTTGATGATGGTGGCCAGGCCGTTGGTGATCGATACGATGACCGTGTTGGCCAGCGAGCCCGGAGGGGCCACACCCAGCAGCACATCGGCGACGGCCGAGCCCTTGTTCACACCTCCGATGGATGTAACCGAGCCCACCAGATCTGGCCGCACGGATGCGACATAGCGCGCCGTGGGTCCGCCGTGGCTATGGCCCATCAGGTTGACCTTGCCCGCACCTGTCGCGGCCAAAATTTGCTTCACCTGGGTGAGCAGTTGCTCGCCCCGCACTTCGGTGCTGTTGGCGGCCGAGACCTGTACGGTGTAGACCCGCGCGCCGTCATAGCGCAGGGCGCTGGGGATACCGTAAAAGTATTCCACCGGGCCGATATTGTCAAAGCCAAATACGCCGTGCACCAGCACGATGGGGTATCTGGTTTGGGTGTAGCCCGCAGCAAAACTGCTGACGGGCACAAGGGTCAGAGCCACCATCAAGGCGGCGACCAGCATCGTTAATGTTTTTTTCAAAGTTGTCTCCATCGGCTACATAGGCCATCAGGGTTAATGAACGGTGTGAAAAGGCAATGCGACGGCTCCGGATAGGCGGATAGTCGCCAAGCGATCTGGGGCCGGATGGGGGTGCCGTTCGGTCCAAATCTGAATAGCACGGTCGTGCTATTCATCGCAATGTAGGTTCGGACCTAGGCTTTGTCACGCTGGTAAACCCGCATGACGTTAAGGTTGTGCTAGGGTAATCCAGTACGCGGCTAGCGATGTGAATTGCTATGGTATTAGTAGCTGCATCATCAATAAATACGCCGGCCACAAGACCATATCATTCTTAAGCCGCACAAAAAAACGTGGTGCACTGCAGCAGATTAATTTGCATTTGGTGACACCTGTCATCGCACCAGGTGTGGCATTTGACGTCGCAGTTGACACGGCAACAGACGTTGATGGAGATGTGGCAGTTAGGGTTGCCACAGGGCATCGGTTGACCGGTCCGACGACCGGGTTTCGACCTCAAATTAGGCTTGCAGCGGGTCGCCGGGTATGGGCGCTGGCGTTTGTGCCGATGCCTGTACCGGGGCAGCGTCTTGCGTCAGGGTCAGCAGGATGTCGGCGTACCACGCGCAATTGAGGCCCAGAGACTCATCCTGCACCACATCGCGATCGCCCATGTCCAGGCGCGCGGAGTGCACGCCCAACAGTTTCCACGGTAGCTCCGCGCGATCTGCGCCCGGAGCCGTGTCTCGGGCCACCACCGGTGCACCACTGGTACCGCGGTGGGTGCGCGCATCGGTCAAAAAGTAGCCTTGCCCCTGAAACCGGATGCCGAACGGCGATGCGATGACCGCGTGGCGCAGCACCGGCAGATGGTGCACGGTGTCGTGAAAGCCCAGCGGAAAACCCACCACCAGCAGTGGCTCACCGACATGTACCTGGGCAAAGTTATCTACCAAATGGGCGGGCGTGAAGGCGCGTAAAACGGTGCCTTCGGGCAATGCGCTGGGGTCTACTTCCAGCACCGCTACATCGATGGCACCGCCCGCATCGCGGCCTTGCCGCCACAGTGGCGTCTCGTGGTCGTACAAGGCAAGCGAGTGGCTGCTGGACCGGCTCAATTGGTTCCCGTCCAGGTGCAGTTCAATCTCTACACGGTCTGGAAAGTGCTGGATGGGCTCATCGGCGAGCACATGTCGACTGGTCACCAAATACAGGCGTGCGTCACGCTGAAAGAAGAAGCCGCTCGCGTTGGTGAGGCGACAGTTGCCAAAGAACGTGGAGACCCGGGGTGCTGCCAAAAACAGGGGATCTATCAGCGCCAGGTGGGTGTCTTCCATGCCGAACTTCCATGTTGAGGTGATGGACTGAATGTCGCAGCGTGTGCTGGTAGTGTCGGTACGGCCTCGCACCAAGCGTTACACACCCCCATCTGTTGCGCAGTTGTACGGGTGGCAGTCCAGGCCCCAGTATTTGTGAAAAACCGCACGTTTCAAGCGTTTCGCGCTTTCGTGTACAACCTTGTCCAGATTAAACTAGTGGTCCTCTCCGATCCGAGAGGCAACTGCGCTACTGCAACAGTGACATGGAATGACAGCTAGATTCCTACATCCCGTGAAAGTTATATGCGGCGCAAATATGGGCTTGTTGGATTAGCACAGATATTGGCTTGGCTGCTTGTATTTTTGGCGTTCGGAGTAAACGCCAGTGCAACCAATCCCGCAGTCGCGTTGTACTACGGGGACAACCCGCCGTGGGACGTACTGCAAGCCTTTGATATCGTCGTGGTAGACCCCGGCCATGTTCCCCGCCCTTCGGCCGTCGCGCTAGCGCACACCACCTTGGCGGCCTATGTTGCGGTCGGTGAAGTGCAGCCCAGCCGCGCCTACGCGGACAGCATCCCTAAGCATTGGCTGCGCGGCGAAAACAAAGACTGGGGCAGCCGGTTGATTGACCAGTCGCAAGCCGAGTGGCCGGCATTTTTCACCGACAAAATACTGCAGCCACTTTGGGATGCGGGTTACCGCAGTTTCTTTTTCGACACCCTGGACTCGTACCAGCTATTCGCTAAAACGCCGGCTGAACGCGCGCTGCAAGAAGCAGGCTTGGTGTCGGTGATTCAGACCGTCAAACAACGCTACCCGCAAGCCAAAATCATCTTCAACCGCGGTTTTGAGATCCTGGAGCGCACCCACACGCTGGTGGACATGGTGGCTGCCGAGTCGCTTTTTCAAGCTTATGACGCTGGCAAAGCGAGCTACACCACAGTGTCGGCCACTGACCGCCAGTGGCTACTGGCGCAGTTGCGCAAAGCGGCCGACGAATTTGGCTTGCCCGTGCTGGCGATCGACTACGTACCCCCAGCGCAACGCGATTTGGCGCGCACCACAGCCCAGCGCATCAGCGATCTGGGTTTTATTCCCTGGGTTGCGACCCCGGACCTGGCCAGCGTGGGTATCAGTAACCTCGAAGTCATGCCGCGCAAGGTACTGGTGGTGCACGCCACCGCCGCGGATGAGTTCGCTCAGCGGTCCCTCGACCCCATCCGGTTGCTGTCCATGCCCTTGGCCTATTTGGGCTACACCCCTGAGTTTGTCGATCCGCAGCATTTGCCCGCTGCCACGCTGGCTGGGCGCTACGCTGGCATCGTGGTGTGGCTGACCGGTGCGATCCCACCCGCCGACCGAAAAACACTACAACAATGGCTGGGCCGGCAGGTGCAAGCCGCTGTACCGCTGGCACTGATAAACCCGCCCGGTGCTCTCTTGGAGGGGGCGTTGGCAACAGGTTTGGGTTTGACGCCCTTGTTTTTACAAGATACCAGTACGCCCATAAAGATCGTTCAGCAGACCCGCCAAATGGGTTTTGAGCGGGTGCCCTACCCCTCATCTGAGGATTTCTTTTCTTTGGGCGCAAGCAATGCCACCCCCTGGTTGACCTTGCAGCGCGGGTCGCAAGAGCAAGTCGCTGCAGCGCTGACGCCCTGGGGTGGATTTGTGCTGGACCCGTATGCCGTGGCCAGTTTGCCGGGCGATGCGGGTAGCCGCTGGGTGATCAATCCGTATGAATTTTTAACAGGGGCGTTGCGCCTGCCCGATATTCCCATTCCGGACACCACTACCGAGTCGGGCCGCCGGCTCTTCATGGTGCATATGGATGGAGATGGTTTTGTCAGCCGTTCTGAGTTACCTGGTAATCCCCTGTCGGGGGCCTTGGTCCGCGACAACGTGGTCCGCAAGTACCCGGTGCCCATGACGATCTCGGTGATAGAAGCCGAGTTGTCCCCCACAGGGCTTTTCCCAGGGCTGTCTGCGACGGCCGAAAAAATTGCCCAGGATATCTTTCGTGCGCCCCATGTTGCGATTGCCTCGCACAGTTATTCGCATCCGTTTTATTGGAGAAATGCGACCAACAACGACGGCACGGAGGGCTATAACCTGCGCATCCCAGGGTACCGGTTTGATTTGCAACGCGAGGTCGTGGGTTCGGTGCGCTATATCGAGGAGCGTCTTGCGCCGCCAGGAAAAAAGGTCGAGGTTTTTTTCTGGACCGGCAACTGCGTGCCCGGCAGCGATGCGTTGGCCATGGTGGGCAAAGCAGGATTGCTCAATTTCAACGGTGGCGACACCGTTGCCACCCGCTCCAGTCCCACGCTCACGCAAGTGGAGGGATTGGGCATTCAGCGCCCCGGCGGCTATCAGGTGTTTGCGCCGAACCAAAACGAAAACGTTTACACCAACAATTGGCAAGGCCCGTTTTATGGCTTTGACCGGGTGATTGAAACCTTTGAATACACCGACAGACCGCGCCGACTCAAACCCATTGATATCTACTTTCATACCTATTTGCTCTCCAAACGCGCAGGAATGCGTTCGCTGGACAAGATATTTGCCTATGCGATGGCGCAGGAGACCACCCCCGTTTACGTGGCTGAATACGCGCGCAAGGTACTGGATTTTCAAAGCCTGGCCATCGCGCGCACCGCGACCGGCTGGCGTGTTCGTGGTGCGACCGACTTGCGAACGTTGCGCTTGCCAGAGCCTATGGGCGTACCCGATATGCGGGCCAGCACGGGGGTGGCCGGCTACCGCAGCGCATCGGACGGCAGTTATGTCCATTTAGCGCAAGACAGCGCAGACCTGGTGCTTGAGCGTGGGGTACCCGCCCCGATGCCCTTGCTGGTGTCCGCCAATGCGCGGATTGAGAGCTATGCGCCTTTGCCTGCCGGCGCTCGCTGGAATTTGCAAGGCCACGTCCCACTGAAATTTACGCTGGCCCATGCCGACACGTGCCGTGTAACTGCAGGGGACCGCGATCTCCCGCCCGTACGCCGCGAAGGCGTACTAACCCACTATGAATTGACAGCCCATGCTGCCCGACCGCTCGAAGCGATATGCCGGTATTGATGGGGAAATCCCGCGCCTGGGTTTGTCCTCCAATGGGCAACTGTTGGTGATTGCCCTGCTGGTGCTTGCGCTGCTGGTGATGATTTTTCCACGCACGGAGTTGGTGGAGAAGTTGTACGAGCACGAAGCGCTGGATGACCTCACGCTGTCCTACATCCAGAATCTGTACCGGGCCAACCCCGGCAATGTGGATGTTGCCCTGTTGTTGGCGCGCACCCAGCAAGATCAACTCGACCTGGAGTCTCTGGAGGACTTGCTATTGCCCCCGGCAACCGCGGGCGATCCACGCCAACGGACGCAAGCGCGCATCATTCTGGTCAAAGCCTACGCGCACGCACTGGATGTCCGTAAAGACCGCGCGCAACCGGCACAGCTCAAATTGCGCGTAACGGCCTTGATGCGCACGGCGGTCAAGGACGCCATGCCGGAACGGCTTGCGAGAGCATTTGCCGATTTGGCCTACAGCCAAAATTTGCCGGATTTGGGCGCGCAATTCAGTGCCAAGGTGGAGACGGGCCAGTCCGCAAGCGCCCTGGAGCACTATGCGCTGGAAGCGCTGGCCCGGCAAAACTACGCCCTGGCATCCGAATACTATTTGATGGCGCGCGACCAAACCGCAAATACGCGGGAAGCGCATCGGCTGTTCAGAGCTGGTGTTGATGCGCTGATGGCAGACAGCCAGTTCCCTGCGGCCATGCGCGCGGCCCGGCAGCACTTGGGCGCACTGTCTAACGATGCCCCGACCCTTCGCTACTTGGCGCGCACTGCGTTGGCCGCGGGCGACCCAGTGCAAGCCGCAGCCTATGCCAAGGCCTTGGTATTCACGACCCCAACGGCGTCACCATGACATTACGCAGTGTGTTGGTCTGTGTGCTGGGCTTGGGCGGTTTGTCTGCGCATGCCAGTGCTGACCCAGTTGTGGGGCAGGATTACCAGTCCGTACAAATTGCCAGCGGTAAAGATCTTGCAGCCATGCAGGCGCTCTATGCGCGCAATACCCAGTTGCCGTTTTTGCGACTGGAGCAGCGCGCGGGGTTGTATGTGCTGCGCTTCGGGTTTTGGGACACCAGCGCCCAAGCGCGGGCGGCCATGGCTACCCTGGCCACGCCCACAGCCATGCCCCAAGGTCTATTGCGTTTGGCCGTTCTGCGACCCGAGGCACTGCTACAACACAACTGGACCAATGGCACAGACGGCACCGTTGGCACCCAAGGCACGGTTGGTACGGTTGCTGTTGTTCAGCGCGTTGCGGATGTGCGTCCCGCCAGCACGCCACTTGCATCAAGCGACACCTTGCGCGCGTTTGATCCACAAGACTTTGCACTGGCTTACGATGTGCTTGTCGGCACTGGCGATTTGCGTCGGGCAATGCAGATCGCCCAACGCGCCGTCGTAGCCGTACCCAAGGATCGTAGTTGGCGGCGTAAGCTGGCCCAAGTCGCCGAGTGGACGCAGCATCTCGATATTGCTGCAGAGCAATGGAGCTCGCTATTCAAGCAAGGCGACCGGGAGCAAGACACGTTGAATAGTGTGCTGCGCCTTTATGCCCAAATGGACGATCCCTCTGTGGCTTTGCAGGTGTGGCAAATTCGCGCCCGTCGGATGCCTTTAGACGCCGCCCAATGGAAAGAGGTGTTGCGCCTCTTTGAGGAACTTGCGCAAGCGGATGAAGGTTCGCGCTTCTTTGAGGAACAGTACCAACGCACTGGCAATGTCACGCTGATGGAGTACGCAGCGCAGCTTGCCGAAAACGCTGGGGATGATTCACGCGCCTTAGGTCTCTACCTTAAGCGCAGTAATTTAGCCCCCTTCTCCTTAGAGACGGTGTTGAGCGCAGTACTACTTTTGGTGCGCGCCGAGCGTCTCCCAGAGGCGCTCCAAGTGTTGCAAGCCCACGCGGCCCAGGTGCCCCCGGACGCAGCAGACTTTTGGCGTTTGCTCGGCCAGGTGGCCTGGGACCTGCGTCAAACAGATGTAGCGCAAACTGCCTACCAGCAGTATGTGCAAACGCCGCAAGCCGTCGCGGCAGATTGGTCTCGGCTTATCTTTTTGGTGCGTAGCAAATACCCTGCGCAGGCGGCTAGTCTTGCGCTGGAGGCCTATCATCGCTTTGGGTCCCAGGAGCAACTGGAGCTGGCCTTAGAGATTTACGCGAGTCTGCAAGACACGCAAGCGCAACGGCGCATCTATGATTCCCTGCAAGGCCCAGCTTTACTCCAAGCCGAAAAGCAGCAGCGCTTTTTGTTGCTGCGCGCCCAGTTTTATACGCAAAGTAGGCAACCAGACCGCGCCTGGAATGACTTGCGCCTGGCGCTGCAATTAACGCCGCAAGACCGCGACGTCGTACTGTCAGCGCTGTGGTTCACTATCGACCAGGGGCGTTCCAAGTCGCTGGCGGAGTTGCTGCAGCACTATGCCCCTGCCGCCAGCGATCCCAGCTATTGGCTCGCCTACGCCGCCGGCCACCAAATGTTGGGGCATGCACGGGAGGCGTTGCGCTGGTATGCCAAGGCGGTACAACGGTCCCCGCAAGACGCCTTGCTGTTGCTGAACTATGCCGATGCCCTGGAGCAGGTTCAACAGGCGGGTATGGCTGCACGCGTTCGTCGCCATGCCTGGCTCGCGCTCAGTGACAAGAATGCATCTGCACCCCCACAGCTCACAGGCGCTACGCGTTCTGAACTGCTGGCCCAAGCCCGCTTGGCCATGCTCAACCGCCCGGGCGACGCGGCCTTGCACCAGGTGCGCCAAATGGTGCAAAAAATGCGCGGCCAAGCCAATGACCAAACGGACGCGCAAACCCAGGTGTTGGTACTGGGCTGGGCGATTGCCCAAGAGCAGTTTGCGAACGCGCGCAGTTGGATGTGGTTGCGCTACGCGCGGCATAGCCAGGAAAGTGCGCCCCTGTGGGGAGAGTCGCAGGTGGCTTTGCAATTGGGCGACACCCGCACGATGGACAGCCTGCTTGCGCGCAAGAGCGACGCCATGCCGATTTACAACCGCTACGACACGGCCTACGCGCTGGGTTATGGCGGGCAAGCCTTGGACATTGCTTTTCAGGGCCTCTCCCAAAATGGAATAGATGAGCCACTGCAGGACCGGTTTCGACAACACGCACCGGGCAAGGCGAGCTACGTGCAAGTGCGGCCGATGCAAGAGCGATTAGGCACATTAGACCGCCTGGGCTTGCAAACAGAAGTCCGCTGGCCCGTGACGCCGCAACTGAACATGTTGGCAAATTGGTCCCGAGCTCGGCAGTCCAGCAGCGACCCAAAGCTTCAGGGTCTGACCCCCAATACTGATCAGTGGGAAACTCTGGAAGGTCAATGGCAGAGCTCTCGCGGTCAAGGCACTCTGGCACTATTCCACCGCAGCGAATTGGCAAGTTACACCGGGCTACGACTGCACCAGGCTTACAAGTGGGATGAGCGCACGCAATGGGATGCCGGTCTCACGTACCGCGCGGAGTCGACTATCAGCCTGCCGCTGAGGGTTGCGGGTTACGAGCACACGGCATCAGCAAGTTTGAGCTACAACGTGGACCAGCGGCTCTATGTCCGGGCCAGCCCTAAGCTGAGCCAATACTTCACCCAGTTTGGCGACTACCTGGGCAGCGGCAGCACCTGGGATCTGGAGGCTGGCTATCGCATTCGCACGCAATACCCGGACTGGCGTTTGCGCGCCAGCATCAGCCAGCAAGACTTATCGCGTGCCGCAAGTGTCTCAGCGGCGGCCCTATCGAAACTACCGTCCGCTTGGCAGGCTACGGTGGCGAGTGGCGCTATCGATCTCACCCGTTATTTCATTCCAGACAGCAGTACGTCCTGGGGGCTGTGCCTGGGGATGGGCGAGAACCTTGGTGGGCAAAGCTTGCGCGCCGTCTACAGCAAGGCCTTACGGCCTTACTTTGATGTGTGTTTGCAGGACAATAACAAGGCGGGCAGCGGCTACACGGCGCTGGCGGGTGTAGCGGGTTCCGTTGCAGGGGCGGACCATCTTTCGGTAGAGCTACAAAAGAGTGATGGTTTGACCACTATCGAAGGTGCTAGCCATCAACTGGTGCTGCGCTACCGGTATTACTTTTAACGATGGTGACTATGATGCGATTTCGTTTTTTTCTGCTGACCTGTGCGGCTGTCCTGCTCGGCGCTTGCGCTTCAACCATCCAGACCACTGCCAATGGCCCGGTCCTTGATGCCGATGCCAAATGGGCGCTGCTGCCACTAACCAACCATACTGATACCCCGCAGGCCGCATTGTCGGCAGAGTCCATGCTGGACCACCTGCTGCGCCTGCGCGGCGTACAGAATTTACAGATCTATCCGGCCGCGTTGTCACGCGACAGCTTGTTCGAACCTTCAGAGCGTAAGGTTAGCGAGGAAGCCCTTGAATGGGCGCGTACGCAGGGCATCCGCTACGCGGTCAGTGGCAGTGTCGAGGAGTGGCGCTACAAGGTGGGCTTGGACGGCGAACCCGCCGTGGGTGTGACCCTCAGGGTAGTCGACCTGGGTACTGGCAAGACGGTCTGGAGCGCCTCTGGGGCCAAGAGCGGCTGGAGCCGTCAGGCACTGTCTGCAGTCGCGCAAAAGGTGCTGGGAGACCTGGCAGCGAGCATGTCGCTGCCGGGTAGCTCGACGCGTCGCTAAGTGGTCTGATGCTCCGTTTACGGCTACTACGGCTATTACAGCGCTTTGCCCGGCCTGAACTTTTAGCGCCCGAGCAAATCGCGGCCCGGGCGCAGTGGCTAGAGATTGCGCTGATTCCTTTGCTTGCGATTGCGGTGGGGTGGTTGGCGAGCCCCAAAGACCCGACACTTTCGCACAGCCCGTTTCCGTGGTTTTGGTTTGTGCCGGTGCTCATTTCTTTGCGCTATGGCGTGCTGCCAGGTCTATTGGGCAGCATTCCAATTCTCGTCAATGTGCTGGTGGCCGACCGTATGGGCTTGGTGGCAGCAGATTTCTCCTCACCTTTCTTTTTCGGCGCCGGCCTGCTGGTGCTGATCTGCGGGGAATTCAGCGACGTTTGGCGCGACCGCAATGCACGCATGGAGGAAACCTATCTATACGTGACCGAGCGCCTGTCTCGCCTCACCAAACGTCATTTGCTCTTGAACCTTTCACATGACCGGCTGGAGCAGGAAATGCTGGCCCGGCCCGGATCGCTGCGCGATGCGCTGGCGCGGCTGCGCGCTATGGTGATCAGTGCCGACCAAAAAACTCCGGTCATGCCCGCTGCCCACGGCCTGCTGCAGTTGCTGTCGCAGTACGTCAACCTGGAGTCAGCGGCCCTCTATGCGTTGTCCGGTGAC
>JBKJOV010000034.1:0-50789 GCA_046595515.1 Rhodoferax sp.
AACAGTCAATTCATCACTGGTGGAGAGGGCTGGATTCGAACCAGCGTACTCGTAAGAGGGCAGATTTACAGTCTGCTGCCATTAACCACTCGGCCACCTCTCCTAAGGTGAACCCCGGATTATGCCACGCAAAATGGGGGTGGCGATAAACAACCCTGAAAAAGTACGGGGCGTACCCTTTACCGCGCGTGTTCAGGGCAGCTTCTGTGCGGCACGCCAAGCCCGCGCCTGAGAAAAATGAGCGCAACCAATAAACGGCAGCGGGGGACGCAATGCCGAGAGGGGTGACGGATGGTTGGCCGTCAACACCAAATGGCGCTGGGCATCAATTAACGCGCGCTTGCTTTGGGCGTGCGCGCCCCACAGCATAAATACGGTGGGCTGGGCGCCTTGCGACACTGTGTGAATGATGGTATCGGTCAAAAGCTCCCAGCCTTTACCACTGTGACTCGCGGGCTGGCCCTCCTCCACCGTCAAGCAGGTGTTGAGCAGCAGCACACCGTGCTGCGCCCACCGAACCAAACTACCGCCCGGAAGCGGCATGGCCGGGAATGGTGCTCCAAGGTCGCGCTGCAGTTCCTTAAAAATGTTGCGCAATGATGGTGGTAACGCCACCCCCGGGGCGACTGAAAATGCCAGACCCTCTGCCTGGCCGCGCCCGTGGTAGGGGTCTTGCCCCAGGATCACGACGCGCACGGCTTCCGGCGGCGTGAGTTCCAGAGCCCGCAGGGGTGCGGGCGGGAATACAACGGCTCCCACATGTAAACGCTGCTGCAAAAAGGCCAGCAAGTTCTGACCCTGGAGGGACACAAAAAAATCATCGACCAAGGGCTGCCAGCCAGGCGCCACCGTCCATCCCGAAGGGTCTGCAGATTGCAACTGGTCATGCGCCGAAGCCGCGGCGATGGGTGGCGCGGGGGGGCTGCCCTCAGGCAACATGAAAGGCACCCTGGCCTATCCGAAAAGAACGGCCAGCGCCTCGCCAGGCTCAGGCGCGCGCATGAAAGCCTCGCCCACCAAGAAGGCATTGATGCCCGCGGCACCCATGCGCAGTACATCGTCCCGGGTGTGGATACCACTTTCGGTCACCAGCAGTCGGTCCGCGGGTACCTGGGCCTTGAGCGCCAGCGTGGTGTCCAGCGAGACCTCGAAGGTCTGCAGGTTGCGGTTGTTAATGCCCACCAGGGGCGTCTTGAGCTTGAGGGCCCGCTCCAACTCGGCCTGGTCGTGCACTTCCACCAGCACGGCCATGTCCAGGCTGCGGGCGATGGCTTCAAAATCTTTCATCTGCGCGTCGTCCAGGCAAGCGGCGATCAACAAAATGGCATCAGCCCCCATGGCACGGGACTCGTAGATTTGGTAAGCATCGACCATGAAGTCTTTGCGTAACACGGGCAACTGGCACGAGGCACGCGCTTGCTTGAGGTAGTCGATTTCCCCCTGGAAGAATTGCACGTCAGTCAGCACTGACAAACAGGCTGCGCCATGCTCCGCATAGCTTTGGGCAATATCGGCTGGGATGAAGTCTTCACGCAGTACGCCCTTGGAAGGGCTGGCCTTCTTGACCTCGGCAATGACGGCGGGCCTACCCGCTGCGATCTTGGCGCGCAGTGCCCCCACGAAGTCGCGTGTCAGCACGCGCGATTCAGCGTCGGCCCGCATCACACCCAGCGGTTTGCGCTTTTGGGCCGCGGCCACCTCTTGGTACTTGACGGCCACGATTTTGTCCAGAATGTCGCTCATGATTTTTCCTAGTTGGCCAAACGCTTAGACAGGTTCACCAAGGCATCGAGTTTGGCCCTAGCTGCTCCTGATTCAATAGCAGATCGGGCAAGCTTTATGCCGGCCTCCATGCTTTTTGCTACATTGGCCGCGTACAGCGCCACGCCAGCATTGAGGACCACGATGTCTTTAGCCGGGCCAGCCTGGTTATCCAACACGCCCAAGAGCATGGCGCGTGAGTCTTCGGCAGTCTCTACCCTGAGTGAACGGTTGCTGGCCATGACCATGCCAAAGTCTTCGGGGTGAATTTCGTATTCGCGGATTTCGCCGTCTTTGAGCTCGCCCACCAGGGTGGCGGCACCCAGGCTCACTTCGTCCATGCCATCGCGGCCATAAACGACGATGGCGTGCTCGGCGCCTAGGCGCTGCAGCGCACGCACCTGAATACCGACCAAATCGGGGTGAAACACGCCCATGAGGATGTTGGGCGCACTGGCGGGATTGGTCAGCGGCCCGAGGATGTTGAAAATGGTGCGTATACCCAGCTCTTTGCGCACCGGGGCCACGTTTTTCATGGCGGGGTGGTGGTTGGGGGCGAACATAAAACCAATGCCTTGCTCCGCCAGGCACTGGGCAATCTGGTCGGGTTGGAGGTTGATGTTCAAGCCCAGCGCCTCCAGCACATCGGCGCTGCCGCTCTTGCTACTGACACTGCGCCCACCGTGCTTACTCACCTTGGCACCCGCCGCCGCCGCTACAAACATCGAGCAGGTGGAGATGTTAAAGGTGTGCGAACCATCGCCGCCCGTGCCCACAATGTCCACCAGATGGGTCTTGTCGACCACTTCCACTTTGGTGGAAAATTCGCGCATGACCTGGGCTGCAGCCGTGATCTCGCCAATCGTTTCTTTCTTGACGCGCAGGCCGGTGATGATGGCAGCCATCATGACGGGCGACATCTCGCCAGACATGATCTGGCGCATCAGGTGCAGCATCTCGTCGTGAAAAATTTCACGGTGCTCGATGGTGCGCTGCAGCGCCTCTTGCGGGGTGATTTTGACGGGGGTGGACATAGCCAGTCTCCTTAAGCCTTGGGCGCTGCCGTCAGCGCCAGTTTGATTCCGAAACCGATGAACATGGCCCCAGCGATGCGGTCGAGCCAGAGGAACACGCCCCCGCGCTCCAGCGCTGCACTGGCCGCTGTCCCCTGCGGGGCTGCGCTGCCAACCTGGTGCGGCTCGGCTGCAAACACGTGCCGACCTCGCCGTGCCAGCCAGGCGGCCGCTTGGGCCCAGCCCAAATTCACCCACAGACCATTGAAGTTGAACAGCAAACCCAGCAGCAAGAATGCCAGCGGTTTGTTGTCCACCGTGGGCGCTATGAACTGCGGCACAAAGGCCAAAAAGAACAGCGCCACCTTGGGGTTGAGCGTATTGGTCCAAAAACCTCTGAAGAAGATGGTTTTGTAGTCCAATCGGGCTCTGTCCGGCGTGGAATCTATCGCATTAGCTTCTAATTTGATAGCAGACCCTGACTTGGACCATAGTAATCTGCCGCCCACATAGACCAAATAGACTGCGCCCGCCCACTTCAAAACGGTAAACGCCGTGGCCGATGCTGCCATCAGCGCGCTCACCCCTACCGCAGCGGCAAAAATATGCACAAAACAGCCGGTGGTGATGCCCAGCGCCGCCACCATGCCCGCTCGCGCGCCGCTGCGCAGAGCGTGGCTCACGATGTAAAGCACGTCGGGCCCGGGGGTCAGGTTCAGTAGCACGCCTGCGGCCACAAACAGAAGCAAGGATTCAGCGGTCATACACGCTAATGGGCGCCGCGTTAATACGGTCCAGCGGCCACCGCCGCCATGGTCGCGCCAGGCGCCTGGGCAAAGAATTGGCGCACGCTGGCAATGGTGTGGTCTATGCCCGCCGCATCCACGTCCAGGTGGGTCACAAACCGCAGACCAATCAAGCCAGTGGCCAACACGCCCCGCGCTTTCAAAAATTCCAGCAAAGCCGGGCCGCGCCCATCGGCCACATCCACAAACACGATATTCGTCTGCGCCGATTTCACGTGCAGGCCAGACACCCCGGCCAGGCCCGCCGCCAGGCGCTGCGCCAGAGCGTGGTCGTCGGCCAGGCGGTCAATATGGTGGTCTAGCGCATGGCTGGCCGCCGCCGCCAGCAAGCCCACCTGGCGCATACCGCCACCGGCCATTTTGCGAATGCGGTGCGCGCGTGCAATGAGCGCGCGGCTGCCACACAGGGCCGAGCCCACCGGCGCACCCAGACCCTTGCTAAAGCACACGGAGACGCTGTCAAACAAGCCAGTGATGCGGCCTGCGGCTTGCAGCGCCGATTCACCAACCTGGCGCGAAGCCACCGCCGCATTGAACAGGCGCGCGCCATCCAGGTGCAGGGCCAGGCCCTTGTCCCGCCCCAACGCGGTGGCCTGTTGCAAATAGCTCCAGGCCATGGGGTGCCCGTTCCAGGTGTTTTCCAGGCACAGCAGGCGGGTGCGGGCAAAGTGGCAGTCGTCAGGCTTGATGGCGGCGGCGATATCCGCCAACGCCATTTGGCCTGCGGCGTCCAGGGCCAGCGGCTGGGGTTGCACGCTGCCCAGCACTGCGGCACCGCCACCCTCGTAGCGGTAGGTATGGGCCAGTTGGCCGACGATGTATTCATCGCCCCGCCCGCAGTGGGCCAGAATCCCGCACAGGTTGCTCTGCGTGCCGGTGGGCATAAAGAGCGCCGCCTCAAAGCCCAGCAGGGCGGCGATCTTGTCCTGCAGGGCGTTGACGCTGGGGTCATCGCCAAACACATCGTCGCCCAAGGGCGCAGCCACCATGGCGGCGCGCATGGCCGCCGTTGGCTGGGTCACGGTATCGCTGCGTAGGTCGATTATTTTGGTCATATCAAGCTGGGGCCCGGGTAAAACATGACGAAACAGCTATGTTTTTTATAGCAAAAAGTTTTTCAGCATAGCGTGACCATGCTCGGTGAGTATGCTCTCCGGGTGGAATTGCACCCCCTCCATACGCAGCGCAAACGGCAGCCCGGTGTGGCGCACGCCCATGATTTCGCCGTCATCGGTCCAAGCGGTGATGGCCAGCTCTTTCGGGCAGGTTGCGCGCTCAATGGCCAGCGAGTGGTAGCGGTTCACCGTGAACTGCTGGGGTAGCCCGGCAAACACGCCCTCTTGCGTGGTGGTGATCACCGAGGTTTTGCCATGCATCAGCGTCTGCGCGCGGACGATAGTGCCGCCCAAGGCCGCGCCCATACTCTGGTGGCCCAGGCAAACACCCAGAATCGGCAGCTTGCCCATGAAATACTGGATGGCGGGCACTGAAATGCCAGCCTCGGCAGGCGAGCACGGCCCCGGCGAAATCACCAGCCGGTCGGGCTTGCGCGCGGCAATCGCCTCCAGCGTAATTTCGTCGTTGCGGTAGACCTCGACCTCGGCCCCCAACTCGCCAAAATATTGCACGATGTTGTAGGTGAAGGAGTCGTAGTTGTCGATCATGACGAGTTTCATGGGGTGGCTCCCTCACGCAGCCGCACAAATTCGCGGTGCTCGTGGGCGATGCAAACCTCCATCATGCTGCGGTAAATGGCCTCCAGCACATCAGGGTGGCCACCTTCGCTAACGCTTTGCTTGCGCACCCGGTCCACGATGCCCTGGATGCGGTCTTCATCACGCACCTGGGCTGCATCTTGTTTGATGCGCGCGGCCTGGGTCATGTAGCCCACGCGCTGCACCAGCAGCGGCACCAAAATATTGTCCAGCGCGTCAATCTGCGCGCGCACCTCGGTCATGCTGGCGCAGTGTTGCACCGCAAAAATGGCCGGCTCAGCGACCCGCTCTGCGGCCCAAACAGCGGTCCGTTCAGCGGCCAACCCGTTGGGCTTTTCTATGGCTTGCGTCATTCCAATCCCTCCTCGACGAGTTCTGCCGCGCGCAACAGCGCGCGCGCCTTGGCCTCGGTTTCGGCCCATTCCAGCTCGGGCACGCTGTCGGCCACCACCCCGGCGGCGGCTTGTACGTAAAGTGTTTGATCCTTGATGATGCCGGTGCGGATGGCAATCGCCACATCCATATCTCCGGCATAGCTGATGTAGCCGCAAGCGCCGCCGTAAATACCGCGCTTGACGGGCTCTAGCTGGTCAATCAGCTCCATAGCGTGCACCTTGGGCGCGCCCGTGAGCGTGCCCGCCGGGAAGGTGGCCTTGAGTACGTCCATGCTGGTCATGCCAGGGTTCAAAATGCCCTCGACGTTACTCACAATGTGCATCACATGGCTGTAGCGCTCGACACAAAAAGCATCGGTCACTTGCACGCTACCGATTTGCGCAATGCGGCCAATATCGTTGCGCGCCAAGTCAATCAGCATGACGTGCTCGGCGCGCTCTTTGGGGTCGCCCAGCAGCTCCGTCTCGGCGGCCTTGTCCAGCGCGGGCGTAGCACCACGGGGGCGGGTACCGGCCAGTGGGCGAATGGTGACTTTCTTTTTGGGCGCGGGCAACAACGCCCCGCCGGGCAATGTTTCCTGTCGCACCAAGATCTCCGGCGATGCCCCCACCACGTGAAAGTCGCCAAAGTTGTAGAAATACATATACGGGCTGGGGTTGAGCGAGCGCAGCGCCCGGTACAGGCTCAGCGGCGATTGGGTGTAGCGCTTCTTGATGCGCTGACCCACCTGCACTTGCATGAAATCGCCCCCAGCGATCAGCTCTTTGGCGCGAACGACAGCGGCCAAGTAATCCGCCTTGGCAAAGTCGCGCTGCGCGGGGTAGCCCGCTGTGGGCAGCACCGCAGGAATAGCTACTGCCTGTTGCAGCCTAGCCTTCAGCGCCGCCAAGCGCGCCGTGCCCAGTGCATACGCACCCGGCACTTCCGGGTTCACGTACACCATCAGGTGTAGCTTGCCCGAGAGATTGTCAATGACGGCCAACTCTTCACACTGCAGCAGCAAGATGTCAGGGCAGCCCAACGCATCGGGCGGGCAACTGGCTTCCAGTTTTTTCTCGATGTAGCGCACCGCGTCGTAGCCAAAGTAACCTGCCAAGCCGCCGCAAAAGCGCGGCATGCCGGGTTGTATCGCCACCTTGAAACGCTGCTGGTAACTGGCAATGAAATCCAGGGGGTTGGTACGCGAGGACTCCACCACTACGCCGTCGGTCACCACCTCGGTCAGCGCCTGGGCACCAAAGCCGCTGGCGCGCACCAGGGTGCGGGCGGGCAGGCCAATAAAGCTATAGCGCCCAAAGCGCTCGCCCCCCACTACCGACTCCAGCAAAAAGCTGTTGGCAGCCGGTTCGGCCGAGCCGGGCGCGCAGGCCAGCTTGAGATACAGGGACAGCGGTGTTTCCAGGTCGGCAAAGGCCTGGGCGGTCAGGGGGATGCGGTTGTAGCCCTGCGCTCGCAGGGCGTCAAATTCAGATTCGGTCATGTTGTGGGGCAAAGCCTGTCCATGTCTTGATGATGCGCCAGCGCTGCACGCCAGTGATCCAGGAAATAAGAACCAAGGGAAGGGGGAGGATGCCGCTCTGGGGCACTACACACGACCGTGGCATTGACCCGCTCGGGTCAACGCATTACAGGGACATGCGTTTAAGCAAGAACCGCATCCATAACGGCTGGCGTACGCCAGGGCCAGGCCCCCCGGTCACTACAACCCGTGATGAAGATGCGGTGGATAAACATGGCCCCAGTGTAGCAAACCGGCGTTGGACACTCGCGAAAACCCTGATGCGATTGGGACATGCAAAGCGGGACAATTAGGAAGATACTTGTCAGGTCAGTAAGTCAGAACCTCATCATACGAAGAACGGAGACATATGCGTTACCTCAAATCCCTACTCACCGGCGTTGCCTGCCTGGCTCTCAGTGCGGCAGCTCTGGGTGCCACGGTCGAGTTGCATGGCGTCAAAGTCGAAGACTCCATGACCGTTGGTGGTGTGAAGCTCGAACTCAACGGTTATGGCACCCGCTACAAAGGCCCCTTCAAGGTCTATGTGGGCGACCTTTACACGACAAAAAAAGTGGGCTCTCTGGAGGAACTGATAGCGGCCCCTGGCCCGAAGCGACTGACCATGACCTTTGTTCGAGAGATCGAAGCGGGGCCTTTTGGCAAGCTGTTAACGCGTGGCGTGGAGGACAACGTCTCCAAGGCAGAAATGTCCAAGCTGGTCCCCGGTCTGATCCGTATGGGCGAGATTTTTACGTTGAACAAAGTGCTGAAGGTCGGTGACACCATTTTCATAGACTGGATTCCCGGCACCGGCATGGTGGTCACCGCCAAGGGCGTGGTGCAGGGTGAGCCCTTCAAGGAGCCCGAGTTCTACAAAGCCATTATGTCCATCTGGTTTGGTCAATCGCCTGCCGACTGGCGCCTCAAAGACGCCCTGCTGGGTGTCAAGAGCTAACGCACCAGGGATTTAACCCTGTCAGCGCAGCCACGGTAGCGCTGACAGCGTGTCGATAAAGCCATCGGCATCCACCGCACGCACCGGCTGGCCGTGGTTGTAGCCATAGGTCATCAGCCACACCGGGCATCCCGCCGCCCGTGCAGCCAGTGCGTCGTTGCTGGAGTCGCCCACCATCAACGTTTGTTGGCACGCTACGCCCAACCGGGCGCAAGCGGTGGTCAGCGGTAACGGGTCGGGTTTCTTGCGCGGTAAAGCATCGCCCCCCAGCGTCAATGTAAAGAACTGATCCAGCCCCTTGATACGCAACAGTTGCTGCGCAAAGGCCGTTGGCTTGTTTGTCACACACGCCATGGGCCAGCCCAAAGCCTGAAGCCCTTGCAACCCCTGCAGCACGCCGGGGTAGACCTCAGCAAACTGTCCATTCACATCCGCATAGTGATGCTGGTAGCGGGCCAGGGCCAGTTCCCACAAATCTTGCGGAAGTGTTGATGTTGATGCTGCTACGTTTTTTATAGCTAAAACATCATTGTTTATCCGGGCCAGAAGGCTTTTTATTAGATTTTCCGAGCCTTTCCCAACCATCGGCTCGACGATCGCTGCGTCTACCTGAAAGTGGGCGAAGGGCTCGGGTAAGTCCCCCAGCATGCGCTGCAAGGCCTCCACAAAATCGCCCAGCGTGTGCACCAGCGTGCCATCGAGGTCCAAAATGGCAGCGCGAATGGCTGGGGCGTGCAGCGGCGCGGCAGCTCCTGTCGCCATAGCGAACGCCTCCACTCAGGCCAGCGCCGCGCGCATGGCATCCACCACGGCTTTGTAATCGGGTTTACCAAAAATGGCGCTGCCCGCCACAAAAGTATCGGCCCCAGCATCGGCCACGCGGCGGATGTTATCGGTCTTGATGCCTCCGTCCACCTCTAGGCGGATGTCTTTGCCACTGGCGTCAATGCGCTTGCGCACCGCCTCGATCTTGCGCAAGGCCGAATCAATGAAGCTCTGGCCGCCGAAGCCGGGGTTCACACTCATGATCAAAATCAGGTCGATATCGTCAATCACCCAGTCCAGCACATCCAGCGGCTCGGCCGGGTTAAAGGTTAGTCCGGCCTTCACGCCCTTGGACTTGATGACCTGAATGCTGCGGTGCACATGGCCCGAGGCGTCAGGGTGGAAGCTGATCAAATCAGCTCCGGCATCGGCAAACTGGGCGGCCAGTGCATCCACCGGGGAGATCATCAGGTGCACATCAATCGGCACGGCCACTCCGGCGGCGGTCTTGGCATGGGGCTTCACGGCGCTGCAGATCATGGGGCCAAAGCTCAGGTTGGGCACGTAATGGTTGTCCATCACGTCAAAGTGAATCCAGTCGGCCCCAGCGGCGATGACGTTTTTGACTTCTTCACCCAAACGGGCGAAATCGGCGGAAAGTATGGAGGGGGCGATGCGGTAGGTCATGGGTTTATTTTCGCAGGTAGCTGGCAAGGTAGCATTGCGACTATGCCAAGTTATCAATTTACTGTAGAAGTGCGGCCGCAATATTTGCGCGAACAGTCCGCGCCAGCCGACGGTTTATACGTTTTTGCCTACAACATCACCATCACCAACACGGGGGATGTGGCGGCGCAGTTGATCTCGCGCACCTGGAATGTGAATGATGCCAATGGAATCACCGAAAAGGTAAAAGGCCTGGGCGTTGTGGGCCACCAGCCGTTCCTGAAACCGGGCCAGGCCTTTGAGTACACCAGCGGCACGCGCCTGCGCACCCCCACCGGCACCATGCACGGCAGCTTCTTTTGCGTGGCCGAGGATGGCGAAAAATTCGACGCCGATGTACCGATGTTTGTGCTGGACGCCCTCAGCGGCGAAGCTGGCACCGGCGGTGCTCGCACCCTGCACTGATGCCCTCCACCCTGACCACCGACGCCACCACGACGCCAGCCGGCGCGGATCTGGCGCAATTGCTCAACACCTTGGATGCAGATGCGCCGCTGGTGCAACGCCACATCTGGTTGATTGCGCTGCTGCAGTGGGTTCGGGGGGATGGCCGCAGTGCCATGGCGGCTACCGCCCGGGTGGATATCTTTTTGGATGTCATGGACGCGCGCCCCCCCATGGCCCTGCGTCTGCGCGCTTGGTGGCAAACGCTACTGAGCACGGTAGACGACACGACGCTGCTGTCCGATTACGGGTTTGCCTCGCGCGGCGCTTTTGTCAGCGAATTGGTAGAGCGACTGCACCGCAAGCTATTGCCCTCCACGCCCGAGACGGCGGATGCGGGTGAATTGTTCTCTCTGGTATTGCCCAGCCCGCTGGATGCGCAGTGGATTGGCGCCTTAAGCCAGCCGGCCCTGGAGCGCCTGGCCAATCTGTTAAGCCTGCCGGCGCGCGGGCAGGCCGTTGAAGCCCCGCGCAGCTTGACCCATTGGCAGGCATCGCTGATCGAGGCCATCACCTTTTGCACGGGCAATATCCGCGCAGTGGGGTTTTCACCCGAAATCCGGCTGCGCATGCGCACACCGGCGCGGGCCGACAGCCCGTTTCACACGCTGTCGGCTGATTTTGAGATCCTGCGAGATGCGTGGTGGGCCACCCGGGTGCGTACCCCTGACGACGCCACGCTGCAGCACCTGACTGAGGCGATCGCGCAATTCAAGGCCAAGCTGGAGGCCTGCCGCCAGGCGGCTGCATCGGTCTACACCCATCTGGACGCGCACGGTATTTCGATGGATTTGGTGTTCCGTTTGCGCCAGTTGCGCGAGCGGGTGCTGCGCATCCGCGCCCTGCTGGATTGTTTGGTCGGCGAAACGCCCCTGGCCCATTCGGCACGTTTGCTGTCGCACCTGGCCAGCGTCGGCCAGGACCAGCGCAGCCTGGGTGCCTTGTTCACATCCAATTCGTCTTTGCTAGCGGCCAAGGTAGCCGAACGCAGCTCGGAAACCGGCGAGCACTACATCACCCGCAATGCGGCCGAGTACCGCGCCATGCTCGGCCAGGCCGCCGGTGGCGGCATGCTCACCGCAGGCACCACGGCGCTTAAGTTTGCGGTTATGGCGATCGGTCTGTCGGCGTTCTGGTCTGGCTTTTGGTCGGGCGTGGTCTACGCCGCGAGCTTTGTCATCATCCAGCTCCTGCACTTTACGTTGGCGACCAAACAGCCCGCCATGACTGCGCCCGCCATGGCGGCCAAGCTCAAAGAACTGGGCGACCCTAGTGCCGTGGAAGCGTTTGTGGACGAGGTAACCCACTTGGTGCGTTCACAGTTTGCGGCAGCACTGGGAAATGTGGTGGTGGTTTTTCCGGTGGTGGTGCTGTTGTCGGTGGCCATGCAATGGGCGCTGGGCGCCTCCATGATTTCGCCGCCCACGGCGGATTACGTCTTGCAATCGTTGAGCCTGGCGGGGCCCTGTCTTTTGTTTGCGGCTTTCACCGGTGTTTTGCTGTTTTCGTGCAGCATCATTGCGGGTTGGGTGGAGAACTGGTTTGTGCTGCACCGCTTGGATTCAGCGATTCGCTACAACCCGGCGATCACCCGCGTTTTGGGGCCGGTGCGGGCCGACCGGTGGGCCCATTTCATGCGCAACCAAGTGTCCGGCCTGGCGGCCAATATTTCACTGGGTTTCATGCTCGGGCTGATTCCTGCTGTGCTGGCGTTTTTGGGCGTGGGCCTGGAGGTGCGCCACGTCACGCTGTCGACCGGTCAACTCGGCGCCGCCTTCGCCAGCCTGGGGCTCGATGTACTGCACAAGCCTGCGTTTTGGTGGGCCGTGGCCAGCATTCCGCTGATTGGCGTGCTGAACGTGGGGGTGAGCTTTTACCTGGCATTTCGCGTAGCGGTGCGGGCCAATAACGTCTCGGGGGTGGACCGGGCGCATATTCGCAGCGCCATCTGGCAGCGGCTGCGCCGCGCACCAGGCTCATTCTTCTGGCCCTCCAAAGCGCAGCACACTGGCACGCCGTGATGGGCGAGTTTGACCTGATTGCCACCTATTTCAAACGCCCTGCCCGCGCGGCGGCATTGGGCATTGGCGACGACTGCGCGCTGTGGCAGCCGGCACCGGGTCACCAAATGGCGATCTCCAGCGACATGCTGGTCGAAGGGCGGCATTTCCTCAGCACCGTCGCGCCCGAGCGGCTGGGCCACAAAGCCCTGGCAGTCAACCTCAGCGACCTGGCGGCGTGCGGCGCGACGCCGCGTGCGTTCACGCTGGCACTGGCGCTGCCGCGGGTGGAGCCTGCCTGGCTGGCGGGCTTTTCGCGTGGCCTGTTTGCATTGGCCGATGCCCATGGCTGCGAGCTGATTGGTGGCGACACGACGCAGGGCCCGCTCAATATTTGCATCACGGTGTTGGGCGAGGTGCCAGTGGTGAACGGCAGAAGCCAGGCCCTGCTGCGCTCGGGTGCGCAGGTGGGTGACGATATTTACGTCAGCGGCACGCTGGGCGATGCCCGCTTGGCGCTGGAGGTGTTCCGTGGCCAACAGCAGGTACCGGCCCACGTGTTTGAGCACGCACGCCAACGCATGGAGCAGCCCACCCCGCGCGTGGCCTTGGGCCAAGCATTGCGCGGACTTGCGACATCGGCTATTGATGTGAGTGACGGTTTTCTGGGCGACCTGCAGCATGTGCTGCAAGCCTCGGGCGTGGGGGCCTGCATTGAAACCCACAACGCTATACATTTAATAGCGTCTTTGTCAACAAATACGCCGGGCGCCATCGGTTTTGAGCCAAAAATTAGCGATTTTCAGGCGCTCCAATGGGTGTTAGCCGGGGGGGACGATTACGAGCTGATTTTCACCGCACCGCCCGCCCAGCGCAACGCGATTGCACAGGCCGGTGCGCATGCCGCAACCGCGGTGACCCGCGTGGGTCGGATTGAAGGCGCGCCGG
The DNA here is from genome assembly GCA_046595515.1 of Rhodoferax sp. Lineage (GTDB taxonomy): Bacteria > Pseudomonadota > Gammaproteobacteria > Burkholderiales > Burkholderiaceae_C > Allorhodoferax. Next base: position 13,031 of record JBKJOV010000034.1, read on the forward strand.
GCCTGCGGCTGGTGGATGCGCACGGTGCGCCGGTGGCGGGCAACTTCCCGTCGTTCGACCATTTCAAGGCATGACGGCGCCAGCCCCCCGCTCCAACAGTTACATCGTCAAACGGCTGCGCCATCTGGGCTTGAGCGAGGCCGTGGCGGCGCAGGTGGCGCGCGACATTCGCGTGCAGTCTTTTGCAGCGGGACAAACGATCTGGGCCAAAGGCAGCATGGTCCAAGCCTGGCATTTCATCATCCACGGCCTGGTGTCTGCCGCCATTCCCACTGCCAACTCGGATGCCACCCCCATCAGCATTTACGGCGATGGGGCCTGGTTTGGCGAGCAGACCATCATCAACCGCAAGCCCAGTTACGCCGCCTACATGTGCCTGGTGCCCACCGAAGTCATGGGCATGCCGGCGGAGCGCTTTGACCAACTGTTTTTGGAGGATGCCGAGTTCGCGCGCTTCGTGGCCAAGCTGGTCGCGTGGCGCGTGCAGAAGACATCGGAGACATTGATGCTGATGAAGCTGGGTAACCCCTGCCTGCGGGTGGTGATGGGGCTGGCGCAGTTTGCCGAGGCGCTGAGCTACCGCTCAGAACGCCCACCCACGATTGGCTTGGGTGATGGGCTGGAGATACCGATTCCGCAGGGCACGCTGGCATCCCTGTGCGGCGTGTCGCGTACCTTGTTTTCGGAATATGCGCAGGGCTTGGCCAACGCCAAATGGCTCAAACTCTCCTATGGCAAGCTGGAGGTCTTGGCCCCGCAGGCATGGCACAGCTTTGCACAACGACAGCGTGCGCGTGACACTGGCAACATGGAGCCCACACTGGCCGAGCTGTTGCAAGAACTCAAAGACTGCAACCTGATAAGCGAATAAGGCCGCGCGGCCAATGCCGTACGGTTAATGCCGCACTGTGCCACCAACCAGGGGCACCGCTGTGGCCGCTGAAATGCCCCAACTCGACTGCAGCACCTGGCGCGCTCGCAGGTTCAAGGATTCGATCGGCTGCGCGTCTGGACTGCCCAAAAAATAGCCTTGGCCAAAGTCCACCCCCATACCATTGAGCACCACGATGTCCTGCGCAGATTCGACGCCCTTGGCAGCCAGGCGGCTGCCATAGCGGCGAGACATGGCCACCAAAGACTTCACCCGCTTTTGCTTGGCCACGTCGTTGGCAATGCCCAAGGTCAGCTTGGTGTCCATTTTTACAACCTCCGGTGTCATACGCGACCAAAGCCTCATATGGCTTTCGGTGCAGCGAAAATCGTCAAAGGTGATCTGCACTTTGTGCCTGCGCAACTTGTTCGCCGCCAGTACCAGCGCTTCAGGCGCAATGTTTTTGTGTACCCGCGTGATCTCGATGGTCAGCACCCGCGCTGGTAGGTGGCAGCGGTCAATGAGCCGCAACAGGGCACCGTCTTCAGCCCCGCTTTCCAGGTGAACCAAACTGGCGGCACTGATGTTCAAAGACAACTGCGCTCCGTTGGTCTTTCGGGCCCACTGCTCAATGGCGATTTCCACGCAGGCTAGCTCCAGTTGCCTGTGGTGATGCTGGGCTTTGGCCGCTTCAAAAAGCGCCCCTGCATGCTCAAACGAAGGCTCATGGGGCACACGTGCCAGCGCTTCGTAGTGGCTGATACTGCCATCCAGCAGGCTCACCATGGGCTGGAACACAATGCTCACCTGCTTTTTGGCGATCAGCTTTGCTACGTCGGGCACGTTGTAGGCAGCCTTGGGACGGATCCACCGGGTCAAAATATTCATGGGTCTACTCCAGCATGGCGTCTGCGCAAGAAAACCAAACCGCAGCAGCACACTGGCATTGGAACGGGCCACGGTTGGCGCTGCAAACCCAACTGTTCAGCGGTGAACATTGCGGCTAAAAAACAAGCCCCGGCGGTGCGGATGGGGGGTTGTCAGGCCGCAGCAGCCGGTAGACTCGTGGTGCGCCATGCGTAACCGTTGCCCCCGAGGCGACACGCATTCCCAACCACGCCACAATGGCTATTTTTTATGCGCAAAGACCGCACGATGGCCCCGCAGCTATGAACATGTCCACGCCGCAACCCCTGACTTCGCCCCCGCCCACGCCGTTGCGTGCGGCGATGGCACGCCCCACGGCGCGCTTCATGCTCTCGCACCCCGCGCACGCCATCGCGCTGGGTCTGGGCTCCGGTCTGTCGCGTATCGCACCCGGCACCTCGGGCACCTTGTGGGCCTGGGTCGCCTTTGTGGCGCTCGCACCTTGGGTCAACGACCTGGCCTGGGCCTGGATCATTGGCCTGTCGTTGCCCTTGGGTTGGTGGGCGTGTAGCGTTACTGCCCGGCACATGGGCGTGACCGATCCCGGCAGCATCGTGTGGGACGAGGTAGTCGCCTTTTGGCTGGTGCTGTGGGTCGCTTCGCCCACCGGCCTGGTGGGGCAGGTGATGGCGTTTGGCCTGTTTCGCTTCTTTGATGCCGTCAAGCCCGGCCCGGTGGGCTGGGCCGATGCTTTGTTTCACGGCGTGGACCCCAACACCGACCCCTGGGCCTGGACCAAAGCCGGCTTTGGCATCTTGTTCGATGACCTGGTGGCTGCAGGCTGCACGCTTCTGGTGATTGCGCTGTGGCGCTTTTGGGTATGAAGCAGCCCGCCCCGCATTTGCTATCAATTTCAGAGCGCTCTGCGCAGTATTTACCCGGGCCGCTTGCCGATTTGATGCTCAAAAATGGCTGGATGCTGGCTACAGCCGAAAGCTGCACGGGGGGCCTGATAGCGGCCACCTGCACCGATCTGGCGGGCTCCAGCCAGTGGTTTGAACGCGGGTTTGTCACCTACTCCAACGCCGCCAAGACGGAACTGCTGGGCGTGGATTCCGCCCTGATCACGCTGCACGGAGCCGTCAGCGAACCTGTGGTCCGGGCGATGGCCTCGGGCGCACTGGCACGCTCTGCCGCCCAAGTCGCCGTGGCAGTGACCGGGGTTGCCGGACCGGGCGGTGGCACGGCTGCCAAGCCGGTGGGCACCGTATGGCTGGCCTGGGCAACCCCGCAAGGGCTGACCAGCGAAATACAGCACTTCGCTGGCGACCGTGCCGCCGTGCGCTCGGCCACCGTGGGGTATGCGCTGCGCCACTTGCAGGCCTTGCTGCAAAGCCGCGAAGAATAATGCAGGCCCCCTGGAGCGACCTGGTGGCGGGTTTTGCCACCAGCCTGGCCTTGATCGTGGCGATTGGTTCACAAAACGCCTTCGTACTGCGCCAAGGCATACGCCGCGAACACGTGCTACCCATCGTGCTGTTTTGTCTGCTCTCTGACGCCTTGCTGATTCTGGCGGGCGTGGGCGGGGCCGGGGCGCTGCTGCGCAGCAATGCCACGCTGCTGGCAGTTGCACGCTACGGGGGTGCCCTGTTTTTATTCGGCTATGGGCTGCTGGCGGCGCGACGCGCCTGGGTCGGAGGCCCTATGACGCTGGTGGAACAGCCGCCGATGACGCTTTTTGCAGCGCTAGCGGCCTGCTTTGCCTTTACTTTTCTCAACCCCCATGTCTATCTAGATACCGTAGTGCTGCTGGGAGCCGTGGCCAGCCAACGCAGTGATGAAGGACGCTGGATTTTTGGCCTGGGGGCCTGCTTGGCCAGCGTGGTGTGGTTCACGGGCCTGGGTTTTGGGGCGCGCCTGCTCGGGCCGCTGTTTGCGACGGTGACTGCCTGGCGCGTGCTGGACAGCGTCATTGCGGTGGTGATGCTCAGCCTGGCCGCTAGCCTGCTGTGGGTTTAAGGGCCTGGCAAAGGACTTTCTAGCGGCCTTGGTGCATTCAAGGGGCGGTCGCTTTACCATGCACGGGCAACCCCTTAGCGCTTAAATTCACCGCCAGGAGCCCAATGTGAGCTTGTATTCCCCGCAGACTATGGCCGTTGTCATTGGTGCCACAGGCGGTATTGGCAGCGCACTGGTGCAACATTTGCATAACGATCCCAGCGGTCTGCAAGTCCTGGCACTGTCACGCCGCACAGTGCCGGCGCTCGACCTCCAAGACGAGCACAGCATCGCCACAGCGGCAGCCCATGTGCAAACCCAATGCCAGGCGCTAGGCTTAGAACTGCGCTTGGTGATCAATGCCACCGGCAGCTTGCACCAGGTGCTAGCGGGCAAGCCCTGTCCGCCCGAAAAAAGCTGGAAAGAACTCGACCCCGCAGGCATGGCCCAGATGTTTGCCATCAACGCCACCGGCCCTGCCTTGCTAATGAAACATTTTTTGCCACTGCTGCCGCGCCAGGGAAAAGCCGTTTTTGCCACGCTGTCGGCCAAGGTGGGCAGCATTGGCGACAACCAGTTGGGCGGCTGGTACAGCTACCGGGCCAGCAAAGCCGCACAAAACCAACTGGTGCGCACGGCCGCCATTGAACTGCGCCGACGCCATCCTCAGGCGCTGTGCGTGGCGCTGCACCCGGGAACCGTCGATACGGCCCTGTCCCACGGCTTTGCCAAAACCGGGCTCGATGTCGTGAGCCCGGCCTTCGCAGCGACGCGTTTGTTGCAAGTCATTGGCCAGCTAGAGGCCAAGGATTCAGGCGGCTTTTTTCACCACGACGGCAGCCCACTGCCTTGGTGAGCAGACCACCGCCTGCTGCCCCGCACAGCCCATGTTTTTGCTGTTGACTTAATGCCCGCCGCCCAGATAGGCTGCGCGCACAGCGGGGTCATCGCGTAATTTGGCAGCGTCGCCATGCACAGAGATGCGGCCGTTCTCCAGCACATAGCCGTAGTCGGCCACCTTGAGGGCCGCCGCCGCAAACTGCTCCACCAACAGCATGGTGACACCGCGCGACTTCAGCCCCTCAATGATGCGAAAAACCTCTTCCACCAAAATAGGCGCCAGGCCCATGGAGGGCTCATCCAACAACACAATCTCCGGGTTGAGCATGACGGCGCGTGCCATCGCCAACATCTGCTGCTCACCGCCAGACAGCGTTCCGGCCAATTGGTTACGTCGCTCTTTCAAGCGCGGAAACAACTCCATTGCGCGCTCCAAATCGCCCGGAACATCACCCTTGGGGCGGCTACCCGTCAGGCGCGGAAAAGCGCCCAAAATCAGGTTATCGGTCACGGTCATGGTGGCAAACACGCGGCGGCCTTCTGGCGAGTGGGCCAGGCCCAGCTTGGCAATGGCATACGACTCCAACCCGTCCACCCGTTTACCGTGGAGCGAAATTTCGCCTGCGGTGGGTTGGATCATGCCGGACACTGCACGCATAGTGGTCGTCTTACCCGCGCCGTTGGAGCCGATCAGTGTCACCACTTTGCCCTTGGGCACTTCGATGGAAATGCCGTGCAACACCTGGATTTTGCCGTAGCCGGCTTCGAGATTTTTGATACTCAACATAGTCGGTCCTGTCTTGTTAAGCAGCGGTGCCGCCGAGGTAGGCTTCAATCACTTTTTCATCAGCCTGCACGGCGGCAGGCTTGCCTTCCGCAATCTTCTGGCCAAAGTCAAGTACCGATACTTGGTCGCAAATGCTCATCACTACATCCATGTGGTGCTCAATCAGGATCACGGTAATACCGTGGTCCCGGATCTTGCGAATGATGGCGACCAGTTCCTTGATATCAGGCGCCGTCAAGCCTGCTGCTGGCTCATCCAACAGCAGCAACTGCGGATCAAGCGCCAGTGCGCGGGCAATCTCCAGCAAGCGCTGCTTGCCGTAGGGCAGGTTGCGGGCTTCCTCGTGGGCCAGGTCACCCAGACCCACAAAGTTAATAAGCCCCAGGCCCCGCTCTACCGACGCCGCCTCTTCACGCTTGTAGCGCGGTGTATGCAATGACACATCCACGATGTTGCTGTGGAAGGTGTGGTGCAAACCGACCTGCACGTTTTGCAAGGCCGTCATTTCGCCGAACAACTGCACGTTTTGGAAAGTGCGTGCGATGCCCGACAACGCGATGTCAGACGACGTACGACCAACCACGGATTGACCTGCGAAGTCGATCTGACCGTCGGTGGGCACGTAGATGCCGGTCAGCACGTTCATCATCGTGCTCTTGCCCGAGCCGTTGGGGCCGATCAGGCCGTGAATGGTCCCACGCTTGACATGCAGATCGACGTTATTAATAGCCTTGAGACCACCGAACTGCATCAGAACGCCCTTGGCCGTCAGCAGGTCTGCACCCATTTCCACATGGCCGGTATTACCCGCCTGGGTGATGGCGTCTTTGGCAGCGTCCATGACAGCCACCGCGCCCACGCTGACGCGGGAACCCTTGCGCACAAACAGGCTGCGTACAAAGCCCACGATGCCGTCTTGCAGGTAATACACCACGAAGAGAATCATCAGCCCGAAGATGCTCAAGCGCCAATCGGTGATGGACTGCAACCAGAAAGCGAATCCTGCCAGTGCTATGGTGCCTACCACCGGAATGGCCATGGCCCGAGGCGTCGTTATTTTTCTAACTACGCCAACGATGGCGCCAATCGTCATCAGCACGGCGAGCACCGACGCGACTTGGCGAAACATGTCGAGATCGTCCAGCAGCTTAGGCAGTATCACGATGATGGCCGCACCCAGAAGGGCACCAGAGCGCGTCTTGCGACCGCCCATGATGACGGCCAACAGGAACAGCACGGTCAACTCGAAGTTGTAAGTATTCGGGGATATGTATTGCTCAGAGTAGGCGTAAAGGCAACCGGCCAGCCCCGCAAAGCCGGCGCTGATGACAAACGCATACACCTTGTAGCGGTACACCGAAACACCCATACAGTCGGACGCGACAGGACTTCCGCGCAGGGCCTCAAATGCACGCCCCAGTTGCGATTTGAGAATACGGTCTACCACCACCAGGGACAGAACCATCATGGCGAATACCAGCCAGTAAAAGCCATGCTCCGTAAACTGGATGCCACCGATCGACGGCTTGGGAATCTTCAGGCCCAAGGGACCCTCAGTCAAGAAATCCATCTCATTGATCAAAATTTGGATGATGGTGCCAAAGGCCAAAGTCACCATGGCCAGGTACGGCCCGGTCACCCGCAACGCAGGCAACGCCAGCAGCGCACCAAAGCCTGCGGTCACCGCAATACTGGCCGGTACGATGAGCCACAAGGGCGCGCCCAACTTGAGGAACAGCACACCTGCGGTGTACGAGCCCACGCCAAACAGGCCGGCATGGCCCAAGGACACTTGGCCGGTATAGCCCACCACAATGTCCAAGCCAAACAGCAAAATGGCGTAGATCATGATCGTACCGATCATGTGGATGTAATAGGGGTTGCTGATGTAGAAAGGCGCAGCCGCCAAAACGGCCAGGCCCACTGCAGCAATTAGAGTCTTGCGGTTCATCATCACACTTTCTTGATCGCAGTTTTACCGAACAGGCCAGAGGGTTTGAAGGCCAGTACCAGCAACAGCAGCACCAGGCCGGGCACATCCTTGTAGCCGGTAGATATATAGAAGCCCGTCGTCGTTTCGGCGACACCCAAAATAATGCCCCCCACGATGATGCCCAGGCCGCTGGTCAGGCCGCCGATGATGGCCACAGCAAAGGCCTTGAGCCCCAGCACGGCACCCATAGTGGCACCTGTGAGTGTCAGCGGGGCAATCAGTGCGCCCGCGAATGCTGCCGTTGCGCTGGACAGTGCGTAAGAGAAAGTAATCACCAAGCCGGTGTTGATACCCATCAGTTTGGCGGCATCCCGGTCATTGAAGGTCGCCACCACCGCTTTGCCGTAAATGGTCTTGCGGTTGAAAAACTCTACCGCCAACATCATCACGATCGCGCCCACCACCACCAGAATTTCCATGGGTAGCACATTGGCTCCCAAGAGCTTGATCGGCGACTCCGGCAAAGGCGAGGGGAATTTCAAGTCATCGCGGCCCCACACGTTTTCGGCCACGTTTTTGAAAATAATGCCGAGCGCAATGGTGGACATGATCCAGCCGAACTCGCTCTTGATCTTGATGGCCGGGCGCACACCAATGCGCTCCACAAATCCACCCTGCACCATGCCAAACACCACGACCAACGGGAGCATCAGCCAGTAATTAACGCCCATATTTACAAGCGTAAGACCGACCATGGCCCCCAGCATGAGTGCATCACCCTGGCCGAAATTCAAGGTATCCGAAGTCTGAAACGTGAGCTGGTAGCCGAAGGCAATGACCGCGTAGATCATTCCCAGCGCGACCCCGCTGTAGATAAGTTGAAGCAAGATTTCCATGGCGAACCCCTGGCGAAAAAACAATGAAATGAATCACAGGCCTTAAAAAAAGCACCGCTCCGTCCCGAAGGCAGACGCGGTGCCTTGTCTGGCGACCCGTAAACCGGTCGACCTACTTCTTGACGGTCAGGGCGCCCTTGGCGTTCGCGTCTTTGACGCGAATCTGAGAGGCTTTCTTCTGGTCTTCTTCGTAGGCGAACTCCACACGTCCGCCTTTGACTTCACCGAACACCGGGATGTTGGCGGTAATGGCTTCATGGTCCTTGGCCGTGAACGGCTTGTTGTAGGTGGTCACCACGCCCTCCACAGGCGTCTTCAAATCTTCCAGTGCTTCACGAATCTTGGGGCCATCCGTGGACTTGGCCTGGTTGATCGCAGCAGCCAACAGGTAGATCGAGTCGTAACCTTGCGCGGCGGATACCGGAGAGTCAATGCGTCCGCCCTTCGGGCTGAAGGTCTTGAGGTAGTTGACGATGAACGACTGACGCTTGGGGCTGGTAGGTGCCTGGATAAAGGTTTGCGGCATGCGCGCACCTTCTCCGCCAGGGCCAGCGTTGTCGATGAAGTTGGCCATAGACAATGTCCAGCTGCCGATCATGGGAACTTTCCAACCCAGCTTAGTCATGCCGTTTGCGATCTGCGCCAATTCAGGCCCGATGGCGTAAGTCAAAATAGCTTCTGCACCCGCTTCTTTGGCTTTAAGCAACTGCGGTGTCATGTCCACATCCTTGATGTTGAACTTCTCCACCGTTACGGCCTTCACGTCTTTCAGAGCCAGGGCTTTTTCCAGATCCGCGCGGCCCAACTGGCCGTAATTGGTGGAGTCCGCCAAGATCGCCACTTTCTTGAATTTACGGCGCACGATGGCTTCTTCCACAATCATCGGAGCCTGGATGCTGTCGTGGGCTGCGTTGCGGAAAATGTAGTTCTCGGGCTGGTCGTCAAACTGCCGGGTCACGAGGGACCCCGTGGCTACGTTGTTCATCACGGGGATCTTGGCTTCCTGGTAGAAGCGCTGCGACGCCAACGCCACACCCGTGTTGATGTAGCCCACGGTGGCCGTGACTTTTTCCTTGTTGATCAGCTCTTGCGCGATCTGCACGCCACGTTCGTTCTTGGCTTCGTCATCGCGCTCCACCAGTTGAATCTGGCGGCCCAACACACCACCGGCCTTGTTGATTTCATCGGTGGCAAGTCTGACACCGTCGCGCATGCTGACGCCCATCGATGACGAGCCGCCGGTGAAGGGTCCGGCCACGCCAATCTTGATCGTGTCGGCCGCTTGTGCCAGTCCGGACATGGCGATCAACGCCGAAGTGAGCGCCAAGCTGGACGCCAATTTAGAAAAACGAATCGTCATTTTGTCTCCTAGGTGTTTCAAATGAACATTGCACCGCGCCCAACTGTCGCGAGCCTTGAATGTGCGTCAAACCACCTTAAAAAAAACGAGGGTTAACCCGAGTTCTTGACGACTACGTCAGCACTTCGTCAGGTGAAAAACAACCACGAACTCGCGCCGCCCGGCCGCGCTCGTAAGCCCCAAGAAAGCTAAGCGCCGTGGCACTTCTTGAACTTCTGACCGCTGCCGCAGTGGCAAGGATCGTTACGCCCCGGCGTAGCGGTGCGGTGCACCGTCTGCACACGCGGGCCGATGCCGCGCCAGATTTCGCGCAAATCGTAAACCGACCACACCGCATCGGCAAAGGCATCCAGACGGGCCACGCTTAAGGTGGGAACTCCGTCGTCTTCAAACGGAGATACCTCGGGTACACCGGTGTCGTCCTCCGTCATGGCAACGATGCATTGCAGCGCCTGGTCGTGCCACTTGGCGGCCTTTTTGTCGCGCGGAGGCGCCCACTCTTGCGGCCAGGTTTCCACAGCAAACATAAAGCCCAAAGCCCAGACCTGGGCAAACGCAGGCAAGGCCTCGTGCGCGGCGCCATCGGGCATCGCAGCACGATCGGCATCGGACAAAGCTGCCATCGCGCCGCGTACGTCCAGCACTTCGGGGTGGTAAGCCGTCTCAAGATCCAAAGACTCGGCACGCGTATCGAGTGCCGTCTCTACCTCCAGCCAACGCTGCTCCCAAATTTCCAAAAAGCGCGCGCGTTGCGCCGCGTCGGCAAAGGAGCCTTCACCGGGCAAATCGTCGGTCTCCCCAATGCCCAGCAGGGCGTCTAAATATTCCGCTTGGGGAATGGGCCTGCGGCAGCAGACCAAGGCGGCCAGAAACCCTTCACAGAATTCCCATTGCGGCGTCTCGTCGTAGCGCGTGCGCAGCTCATCCAAGATGGCGTCTATTTCGTCAAAGGCTTCGGGCCCGACAGGGTTCAATGGCGGAGGTGTTGTGTTCATGGGAATTTGCGTGATGGGGTGGGGTATCCCGCATTTTGCCTTGCCCGATTGGCTGGTATCGTCAATCTCTAGGAGTGACTAGCGATGCTGTATTTTCTAAATTCCTTGTTCCCGGTGCGCTACACCGTGATGGGACTCAGTGCCTTCGGCCTGGCCCTCAGCGTATTCAGTCTCATCGTCTTTGGCGAGGGCTTTGGCGCGTTCCTGTTGTTCGCATGCCTGGTGGGCATCGGCGTGTATGACTTGCGTCAGACCAAGCGCTCCATTTTGCGCAATTACCCGGTCATAGGGCATCTGCGCTTCATGCTGGAATTTGTCCGGCCCGAGATTCGGCAGTACTTCATTGAGAGCGATAACGAGAGCACGCCGTTCTCGCGTGCACAGCGTTCGCTGGTCTACCAGCGCGCCAAAAACGAGCCCGACAAACGTCCGTTTGGCACCCAACTGGATGTCCACGCCGAAGGCTACGAGTGGATGAACCATTCGGTATCTCCCACCCGGCTCTACAGCCACGACTTTCGCGTGACCGTAGGCGCTGGGCGGGCCCAGCCTTATTCGATGAGTGTTTTCAATATCTCGGCGATGAGCTTCGGTGCGCTGAGCGCCAATGCCATCCTGGCGCTGAACGCGGGGGCCAAGCGCGGTGGCTTTGCCCATGACACGGGGGAAGGGTCGATCTCCATCCACCACCGGGTGCACGGCGGCGATCTGATCTGGGAAATAGGCTCGGGCTATTTTGGCTGCCGCAATGAAGATGGCAGCTTCAACGCCGACAAATTTACCGTCAATGCGGCTGACCCGCAGGTCAAGCTCATCGAACTCAAGCTCAGCCAGGGTGCCAAGCCTGGACACGGCGGCGTGCTGCCAGGACCCAAGGTCACTCCAGAGATTGCAGCCGCACGCGGTGTTCCCGTGGGAGTGGATTGCGTATCACCGGCCGCACACAGCGCATTTTCTACCCCTGTAGAAATGCTGGAGTTCATCGACCACCTGCGCCAGCTATCGGGGGGAAAACCGACCGGTTTCAAGCTTTGCATCGGCCACCCTTGGGAATGGTTTGCCATGGTGAAGGCCATGCTGTCCACTGGCATTACGCCGGACTTCATTGTGGTGGACGGGGCCGAGGGCGGCACAGGTGCAGCGCCGCTGGAGTTCACCGACCACGTGGGCTCGCCCTTACAAGAGGGCTTGCTGCTGGTGCACAACACCCTGCGCGGTGCCGGCCTGCGAGACCGCGTGCGGGTAGGCTGCGCTGGCAAGGTGGTGAGCTCTTTTGATATTGTGCGCATGATGGCTTTGGGTGCGGACTGGTGCAATAGCGCGCGCGGCTTCATGTTTGCGCTGGGCTGCATCCAAGCCCAGCATTGCCACACCGGCGCATGTCCCACCGGCGTGACGACGCAAGACCCGCTGCGCCAACAGTCGTTGGTGGTTCCCGACAAGGCGGAACGCGTGTTTAACTTCCACCAGCAAACCCTGCGCGCCCTGCAAGAATTGGTACAAGCCGCGGGCGTGAACCACCCCAATGAAATCACCGCCCACCACATCGTGCGCCGCTCCAGCGACAACCGGGTGCGCTCGCTGGCCCAGTCGATACTGACCTTGGTGCCCAACGGTGCCTTGCTACAAGACAGTATCGCCAGCCTTCCGCTGATTTACCGACAGAACTGGCCCTTGGCCCAGTCCCGCAGTTTTCAGGCGATTGTGGAAGTTTGAGGCCGCAGCACTTTGCTATTTAATTGATAGCTGCACGGACAATGATTCCCTGGGCTAGCAGGCGTTTTGCCATAGAAAGCACGGCGTGATCCTTGCTCAGCAGGGTAGCGTGGTGGACGACGGCCAGATCGATGAACTTCTGGTCGTCGGGGTCCTTGCAAGTCACGGCTGCCTTGGCAGCGACGTCGACCATTTCCGCGTGTGCATCAAACTGCGCCAAGACCGCCGCCGCACTGATCTGGTGGTGGTTCAGGCTTTTGACGATTTGTGGATAGGCCAGCACGCGGACCAGCTCTTCGCGCATGGGAGCTGTGGCCAACCAGCGCCAGCGTCCTTGGGGTAGACCACCGATCAGCGACGCAGCGGCAGCATCGCCGAACACCCAAACGTCAAGCACGATATTGGTATCCAGAACCAAGGCCGGCACTGGGTTCTGCGGCGAGGGGGCCGAGCCTACTGCATTTGCCATCACACCGGGTTAGGGGGCGGGCGCAACAGGCGGCGTCACAGCCGGTTTGAGCTTGCCGGCCACCATGTCGAATTTGAAAAGGCGGCACTCAATCGGGCCATTCCACATCGGCACGCGGCGCGATTCTTTGAGGCGCATCTTGCCCGGCAGCTTCAGGTCCGGCGTCAGAATCCAGCCGCTCCAGCCGCTGTAGTGCTTCTTCCAGTGCGTCGCCAGTTGGCTGAAAAATTCACCGCCGTCTTCGGTGTGGGCAACCTCCCTCACCACAAACTGCGGCTGCAATTCCCCGCCGGGCCGCCCCAAGGGGGATTCGCCCCTTCGGGGGGCAGCGACCCGCGCAGCGGCGGAGCGTGGGGGTATGCCTGCAGCCACACCTCCCACCTCAATCCGCTCACCATAGGGCGGGTTAAGTAGCATCACGCCGGGCACATCACTGGGCGGCATACGTTGCAAGGCGTCGCCGCCCCGGAATTCGATCACATCAGCCACACCCGCCCGCTCGGCATTGCGCTGGGCAAAGTCGACCATGCGGTGGGACACATCACTGCCAAATATCAAGGGCTTTTGGCCCGGAGCCCGGACAACCTCTGCCTCAGTTGCTTCTTTTTTGATAGCAGACCAGACATGCGCCTGAAACGGCAGGTACTTCTCAAATGCGAAGCGCCGGCGCGAACCGGGTGCAATGTTGCAGGCCATCTGGGCCGCTTCAATAGCCACCGTGCCGCTGCCGCAACAGGGGTCGTACAGGGGCAGCAAGTCGTCATCGCCATCGGCCCAGCCACAAGCAGCCAGCATGGCGGCCGCCAGCGTTTCTTTCAGCGGTGCCTCGCCCACGTCTTCGCGCCAGCCGCGTTTGAACAGGGGCTCGCCCGAGGTGTCGATGTACAGCGAGCAGGTATCGGTGGTCAGATGGGCATAAATGCGCACATCGGGCCACTGGGTGTTCACGTCGGGCCGCACACCATGCGCCTTGTCGCGAAACCGGTCACACACCGCGTCTTTAATTTTCAGACCGGCAAAATTCAGCGACGTGAGCGGGCTGTGCTGCGCCGTCACTTCGACCTTAATGCTTTGCTTGGGCGTAAACCAGACCTCCCAGGCCACCTCGCTGGCGGCACGGTACAGGTCTTGCTCGCTGCGGTAGTCGGTGTAGCTCAGTTGCACCAACACACGCTGGGCCAAGCGGCTGTGCAGGTTGAGCAGCATCGCTTCGCGCCAGGAGGCGCGCACCATGACACCGCCGCGGCGGGTCAGCAGGTCTTCACCTTGCAGACCCGTCAGGCCATGCACTTCGGCGGCTAAAAAGTCCTCGACACCTGCGGCGCAGGGGAGAAAAAGTTGTAGTTGATTCACAAGGCTTTCCTAAGCGAAGCGGGGGCAATCTTCAGCCCCTCGCGGTATTTGGCGACGGTGCGACGGGCGCATTCAATCCCCTGCTCCTTGAGCATTTCCGAGATCTGGTTGTCCGACAAGGGCTTGGTGCGACTCTCTGCGCTGATGAATTGCTTGATCAGGGCGCGCACCGCCGTACTGGAAGCATTGCCACCCGTCTCGGTGCCCAGGCCCGAGCCGAAAAAATACTTCAGCTCAAACGTGCCAAAGGGCGTAGCCATGTACTTGGCGGTCGTCACGCGACTGATGGTGGACTCGTGCAAACCCAACTCGTCGGCAATTTCGCGCAGCACCAGCGGACGCATCGCCAATTCACCATGCGTAAAAAAACTCTTCTGCCGTTCTACGATGGCCGTGCTGACGCGCAAGATGGTATCAAAGCGTTGCTGAATATTCTTGATGAACCAACGGGCTTCTTGCAGCCGCTGCTGGAGTGCGGCATGGCTGGCGCTGTCTTTCCCACCGCGGTGGTTGCGTAACACATTGGCATAAATATCGTGCACGCGCAGCTTGGGCATCACATCGGGGTTGAGCTGAACCTTGAAGCGCGGGCTACCGCCCACTTTGCCCGCGGGCAGGACCAACACATCGGGCACCACGATATTGCGCTCAACATCCACAAAACGCCGGCCGGGTTTGGGCTCCAGGCGGGCGATCAAGGTAATGGCGGCGCGGGTTTGCGCATCGCTACCACCACAGCGCTGCACCAAGGTCTTTACATCGCGGCGGGCCAATAACTCCATGGGCTGTTGGCAAATGGCATAGGCCACGGACAGCACGGCGGACTGCTCGCTGGTGGCCTCCTCGGCATCCAGCAGCGCGCGCAATTGCAAGCGCAAGCATTCACCCAAGTCCCGGGCGCCCACGCCCACGGGCTCTAGGCTGTGCAGCAGGCCCAAGGCCACTGCAAAGTGGTGCATCAAGTCGTCCAACTGCTCAGCATCGTCCCCTGCAAGTCCGCGGGCCAAATGCTCCAGCGTGTCTTCGAGGTAGCCGTCATCGTTGAGAGACTCGATCAGGAAGCGCAGAGCGGCCTGATCCGACGCACCCAAGCGCAAGCGCAACGCTTGGCGATGCAGGTGGCTCTGCAAGGACTCTTGGGTGCGTGCAAGCTCGGTTGCGTCGGCGTCTTCGCCATCGCCCAGGTTATTGGCGCGCGCCTTGGCGTCGCCGCCCCATTCGCCATCGTCGGTCACCATCTCGGTGGTGCCGTCGCCATCCCAATCCGGACCGTCGTCGGACAACGGGCTGGTTTCCTCGTCTTTAGAAGCGGTGGATACGGTCGATTCGGCATAGTCCGACGTGGCGTAAACGGGCTCAACTTCGGTTGCCGCCTGCATTTCAGCATCCCGTTCGCCCGCGCTGACCAGCGCATCTGCCTGCGTGAGCCCAAATTCTTCGCGCACCGCCTCGTCCGCGTTCAATTCCAAAAATGGGTTGTCATCCAACATCTGGTCCACCTCTTGGCTCAGCTCCAAGGTCGACAACTGCAGCAAGCGTATGGACTGCTGTAACTGCGGCGTGAGCGCCAAGTGCTGCGAGACGCGTAAGGACAGTCCTTGTTTCATCGGGCCTACATTTTGAAGTTTTCACCGAGATAAACACGCCGCACATCGGCGTTATTCACAATCTCGGTGGGCGTGCCCTCGGCCAGCACGGTGCCATCACTGATGATGTAGGCGTGGTCACAAATGCCCAGCGTTTCGCGCACGTTGTGGTCGGTGATAAGAACACCGATACCGCGGGCTTTCAAAAAATTGATGATGCGCTGGATCTCGATCACCGCAATCGGGTCGATACCCGCGAAGGGTTCGTCCAACAAGATAAAGCGTGGCCGGGTTGCCAAAGCGCGGGCAATCTCCACACGCCGCCGCTCGCCGCCCGACAGGGCCAGGGACGGAGACTTGCGTAAATGCTCTACCCGAAGCTCACTGAGCAGGGCTGTCAGCCGCGATTCAATCTCATCGCGCTTGAGCGGTTTGCCGTGGATGTCGAGCTGCAGCTCCAGCACCGCCCGAACGTTATCTTCCACATTGAGCTTGCGAAATATGGACGCTTCTTGCGGCAGATAACCCAGCCCCAGACGCGCGCGGCGATGAATGGGCATGTGCTCGATGGACTGGCCGTCGATGGTGATGTCCCCCGCACTGGCACGCAACAAACCCACAATCATATAAAACGATGTGGTCTTGCCCGCACCGTTGGGGCCCAGCAAGCCAACGACCTCGCCAGTGCCCACGGCCAGAGACACGTCTTTGACCACCATGCGCTTGCCATACGACTTTTGCAAATGCCGCGCTTCAAGGCGTCCGTCACCCGACGCCGCCGCTACCTCAATATCGCTCACTTTGCTGCGCCCCCCAATGTGGTGGACGGCTTCAGTGTCACAGGTGGCACGTTGGCCGCACCGCTGCTGGCGGCAGGTTCTGGTTTTGGGGTCAGCATAGCGCGCACCCGACCGGTGGGCGCACTGCCCACGGCCTTGCCGGCGCTGCCATCCACACTCAGGGTGTCTGACACGTTGTCGTACACGATCAAGCCACCGGTAATTTCGTCGGCCATAACGCTGCCACGCAAACGACGCCATTGCGCTTTCTTGATGAATTTGACGGTATCGGCGCGTCCGTCGTATTCGATGACTTCACCCTCGCCTTCGATGAACTCATCCAGACCATCGCGCTTTTGGCGGAAAAAGGCCGGTGCGCCAGTGGCGCCTGTCACCACACCAAACTGAAATCCCTCTGGGTCTTGCCGCACTTCCAGCACCGCGCCACGAATCTGAATGGTCCCTTTGGTCAGGGTAACTCCACCACTAAACACGCTGACTTGCTTGAGGTCATCGTGCCGCAGGGCATCTGCCTCAATATTCATCGGCTTGTTGCGATCGGCTTTTTCCGCCAGGGCAGCGCCAGCCAAGCTGGCCAACACCAGCGAGATAATGAGGAAAATGGGAGGTTTTTTCATAAAGGCACGAAACTTGCAAGTGTGACCGAAGTGCCATTGTACTGAGCCGCGGCCGGAAACGAAGCTCCAGGTATGGCTTAATAATGGTTTTCCACTCTAAAGCCGAGAAATTCCATGGGCAATCAAATCGTTACCGAAGCAGACCGCAAAGCCACCCCCGCTCCTAAGCCTCTGCCGGGCATGTCACTGACGACCGCTGGACGCGGCCAGAAGGTCAGCCTAGAGCGCGGCACCGCAACCCGCAGCAAGAAAAACCCGGGCAAGCGCTCCAAAAAGGGCGGTTAAAACCACAACGTCACCACCGGCTGCGGCCGGAGGTGCAATACCATTAGCCGCTAACGCCATATACATCGCGCTAGCGGTTTTTTTTAGCCGTGGCATGCCGCTCGTTGCGCGCGGACGGATTCGTTTTATCAGGGCCGCCTACCCCATACGTATCGTTAACCGTCTTGGCAGATGCGCGCTACCAATTCCTTGAGAACGACAGCCGCCCGGTCATTGTCCACTTGGCAGGTCCCGGCGTTCTCATGACCACCGCCGCCATAGGACAGCATGAGCTCTCCAATGTTGGTGTTGGAACTGCGGTTAAGAATGGACTTGCCGGTGGCAAACACCGTATTTTGCTTCTGCATACCCCACATCACGTGGATGGAAATGTTGGTTTGGGGAAACATGGCATACACCATGAAGCGGTTGACTGCAAAAATGGTTTCCTCTTGGCGCAAATCCAGTACCAGCAAATTGCCATGCACCTGGCTGCAACGCTCAATCTGCGCACGGGCATTGGCGGTGTGTTCAAAATACAAGTCGATGCGCTCCACCACATCCGGCAGTTGCAATATCTCATCAATATCGTGGTCTCGGCAGTACTTGATCAGGTCCATCATCAACTGGTAATTGCTGACCCGGAACTCTCGGAAGCGGCCCAACCCAGTGCGCGAATCCATCAGAAAATTGAGCAGTACCCAGTCCTGCGGTTCCATGATTTCTTCGTGGGAAAACTGCGCAGAATCGCCTTTGTCCACCGCCTCCATCATGTCGTGAAAACGTGCCGGGAAACGACTCACGCCGCCATAGTGTTCGAACACCACGCGCGCTGCCGAGGGCACGTCTGGGTGAATGATGTGATTGGGGCGTTCACCCGTATTACGAATGGCTTCTGAGGCGTGGTGGTCAAAGGCCAGGTGTACGCCAGGCACAAACGGTAGATTGGTGGTGATGTCACGGTCGCTGACTTCGACCTTGCCATCCTGCATATCTTTGGGGTGTACAAACTTGATCTCGTCAATCAAGTCCAATTCGTTGAGCAGTACCGCGCAGACCAGTCCGTCAAAATCGCTGCGGGTGACCAGTCGAAACTTCGTGTGCGCCATGCGGGC
This sequence comes from Rhodoferax sp., assembly GCA_046595515.1. Classification (GTDB taxonomy): domain Bacteria; phylum Pseudomonadota; class Gammaproteobacteria; order Burkholderiales; family Burkholderiaceae_C; genus Allorhodoferax. The sequence goes on from JBKJOV010000034.1 coordinate 31,498, forward strand.
TCCTCAAATTAGAGAATCGTAGTTTTGCATTCTAGCCCCCGCCCGTGCCCCAAAGTAACCACCCAAGCAGCCTCGAAATACACCGTCTACCGCTTGGCCCGAACGTCCAAAATTAACGCATCCACGACCTGCAGCGCGCGATCCATGCTTCGGGCAAGGCTTCCATCGGTATAAAAGCGGCCGGCCACGCCGAGTGCGGGTACCCCTTCAACGCGGTAGCCGTTCTGCAATTGCGCAGCCTTGGTCGCCTTGGAGTTGATGGAGAAGGAGTTGAATTGCTCTACGAACTTGAGTTTGTCGACACCTTGCTGCGTGACCCATTCGATGATGGAGTCCCCCTTTTCCAAGTTGACCCGTTCAACATGGATAGCGTTGAAGACTTTGGCATGTAGCTTGGCGCTCAGGCCCATGGCTTCCAGGGTGTAGAACAGGCGCTGCAGGGGAGCAAAACTGTCCTGAAACGCCACCGGGACACGACGCAAAACGACATCTTTGGGGAGCTTCTTGCTCCATGCCTCCAGAGCTGGCTCGAAGGAATTGCAATGCCCGCAACGGTACCAAAAGAACTCCACGACTTCAATTTTTCCAACGGGCGCTTCTACGGCCACAGGCTTGCCCAGTACGTAGTAATCGGTACCTTCGGTGGGCTTAAAAGTCTGGGCTTGCGCCCAGGGCGATACGGCAGCGGACATCAAAGTCAGGGCCGGGGCAGCCACGGAAAACTCGCGACGGTTCATAGTGCTTTCAACTCCTGTAAATAGTCTTTGAGACTGCTCTGGGCGCTGTTAGTTCCCTTGTCAAGACAGCAAGCGACCTCAGCGTGGCACCCGTACCAACGCGGTCTCTAGGCCTGCGCTCTCCAGCTTTGCCTTGGACTTCTCAGCCTCATCTTTGGTATCAAACGGTCCTGCACGCACCCGAAACACCGTGGCACCAGACTGCTCACGCTCGGAAATTTTGGTCTGAAAACCCGTCAGCGATAACTTCGCGCGCTGTGTCTCTGCGTCTTGCTGTGTGCGAAAGGCGCCTACTTGTACGAAATATGCAAATGGCTCGGCCGTGGTCATTTTGGCCTTTGCCAAATCCCCCAAGGGGTCGGCAGTCACAGCAGGTTTGGCCTCTGACTTGGCGGAAGTCTTGGCGTCTGGCTTTGCGCCAGCTTTGCCATCAGGCTTTGCGACAGCAGCGGCTTTGGGCGCTGACGCAGCATCCAAAGCAGGCATAGACGGCCTGGCTGGATTCTTGCCATACAGAGGCGCATTCGGATCCCAATCCTTGTTCTTCTTGGTCTCGGCTTCATCCTGCGCGGGTGACCGGCTTTGCCCTTTGTTGGTGAAGGGGTTCGGCATTTTGGTGACGTAGACAGCCACCGCCAGCGCGGCGCCTAACCCAATCACAATTCCAATGATGATCCCCATCAGGGTTCCGCCGTGCTGACGCTGCATTTGCCACCTCGCGTGAATTGGAGGCAGCACGGGTGGTGTGCCTCACAGGGTTGTTCTAGGAGGGCAGTACCGATGGCCTGCCCCCACTGCTTTACATTTTGGCCGGAGCACTGACGCCCAACACCGCCAAGCCATTGTGCAACACCTGCGCTGTGGCAGCGACAAGAGCCAAACGGGCTAACTTGACCCTTTCGTCGTCTACCAAAATGCGCTCGGCATCGTAGTAGCTGTGGTAGCTGGCGGCCAGCTCGCGCAGATAAAAGGTCACATCGTGCGGCGCGTTGTCCGCCGCTGCAGCGGTCAGCATCTCGGGGTACTTGGCCAGCAGCAGCATCAACGCTTGGGCTTGCGAGCTCTCTAGGGCCGACAGGTCCACGGTGGTCAGGCTAGCCACATCGCCACCCCAGGTGGCCAATATGGAGCAGATACGCGCATGGGCGTACTGCACGTAGTACACCGGGTTGTCGTTGCTTTTGGCCACGGCCAAATCCACATCAAAGGTGTATTCCGTGTCGGCCTTGCGGCTGAGTAAAAAGAAACGCACCGCATCTTTGTTGGTCCATTCGATCAGGTCGCGCAGGGTCACATAGCTGCCCGCACGCTTGCTGATCTTGACCTCTTCACCGCCCTTGACCACACGCACCATGGTGTGCAGCACGTAGTCGGGGTACCCCTGGGGAATGCCCACATCGGCGGCCTGCAGGCCCGCGCGTACACGGGCGATGGTGCCATGGTGGTCGGTGCCCTGAATATTGACGACCTTGGTGTAGCCGCGCTCCCACTTGGCGATGTGGTAGGCCACATCGGGCACAAAGTAGGTGTAGCTGCCGTCCTGTTTGCGCATCACACGGTCTTTGTCATCGCCGTAGTCCGTGCTCTTGAGCCACAGCGCGCCGTCTTGTTCATAGGTCTTTCCGTTGGCCACCAATTGGCCCACCGCCCTATCGACGCGACCGCTGGTGTACAGGCTGCTCTCCAGGTAGTACTCGTCAAACTTCAGGTTGAAAGCCTGCAAATCCTTGTCTTGCTCGTTGCGCAGGTAGGCCACCGCAAATTGACGAATCGACTCCACATCTTCCACATCGCCACTGGCGGTGAATGCGCGGTCGTCCGCCTTGACGGTCTTTTTAGCCAGAAAGTCGTCGGCAATGTCCTGGATGTAGTCGCCGTTGTAAAACGCTTTGCTGGCGGGGTTCTCCGGGTCGACCGGCCAGCAGTCGTCACCCGGCTTGAAGCCCTTGGCGCGCAACTGGGTGCTGGTTGTCAACGTCTGGATCTGCACGCCCGCGTCGTTGTAATAGAACTCGCGGTGCACCTGCCAGCCCTGGGTGCTAAAGAGGTTGCAGATGGCGTCGCCCAGGGCGGCTTGGCGGCCGTGCCCCACGTGCAGCGGCCCGGTGGGGTTGGCCGAGACAAACTCCACCAACATGCGCCGGCCTTGTTGCTCCGATCGCTGTGCTTGGCTACCAAACGCCGACCCCGCTCCCAGCACCTCGCGCACGATCTCCTGTTTTGCAGCGGGCTTCAAGCGAATATTGATAAATCCAGGGCCCGCAATCTCCACGGCATCCACCCAGCGCGCATAGGCCTCGTGGGCCAACAAGGCGGCGCGCAAGGTCTCCGCCAACTGGCGCGGATTGAGCTTGAGGGGCTTGGCCAACTGCATGGCGGCGGTGGTGGCCAAATCGCCGTGGGCGGCTACTTTGGGCGACTCGAAAGCCGCTTTGGCGCCAGCGCCCGCGCAAAGGGTGTCGAGGCAGGCGGCCAGCGCGGTGAGAAGTTCATGTTTAACGTGGAGCATCGCCCGATTTTACGGGGAGCTAGACATGGCGACTGCCGTTATGCAGCGGACGCATCTGTGTCGGTTTTTCGCTATCGCTTTTTTTCAAATTTCACTATATGCTTACATCGACTAGGGTTTTTGTGCTACGGCGGCTGTGCTGCCCCATTTTGATAGGACGACTGATGAAACAACTGATCTCTTTCATGGCTTTGGGTCTGGCATTGGCAGTGGGTGGCGCACATGCGGCAGACGCGAAGACCGCCGACACCAAGGCCCCTACGGCCCAGCAGGGCAAGATGAAGACTTGCAATGCGGACGCCAAGACTAAAGCACTCCAAGGTGACGAGCGCAAAGCCTTCATGAAAGACTGCCTGAGCGCCAAACCTGCCGCTGCTGCCGATGGCAAAACTGCGCAACAAGGAAAAATGAAGACCTGTAACGCGGATGCGAAAACCAAAGCGCTCCTGGGCGACGAACGCAAAAAATTCATGAAAGAGTGTCTGAGCGCGAAATAAGCGCCGCACCCACTGCCAAAGCCCGCCCGGCTGTGCCGCGTGGGCTTTTTACATGGATGCCGCAATGCCCAAAAACAACGCCAGCCCCACCCAATGGTTGGCCCTGAAGGCCTTGAAGCAACCTTCCCGTGTGCGCCCCCGGATTAGGCTGCCGTGCCACACCACCTGGCCCGCTGCCACCGCCGCGCCCAGCCACCACCAATGGGCCAGGCCAGACTGCAGCAAAACGCCACCCCAAATACCTAAGAACAGGGCATAAAAGCCCATCACTGCCGCCACATCAAAGCGCCCCAACGCGATCGCTGAGGTCTTGATGCCGATGCGCAGATCGTCATCACGATCCACCATGGCGTATTCCGTGTCATAGGCCAAAACCCACGCCATATTGCCCAGGAACAACCACCAGGCCTGGGCGGGCACGGTCTGCCACGCAGCTTGCCAACTCCAGGCATCGCCACCGCGCACCGCGAGGTATGCCATGGGTATGCCGAAGCTGAATGCCAGGCCCAACACCGCCTGTGGCATAGCAATCCACCGTTTGGCATAGGGATAGGCCAAAGTGACGGCCAGAGCCGCAAACGAGCCAGCGATGGTTAGCGCATTGGTGGTGAGCACCAGCGCAAATGCCATAAGCGCCAACACTGCGCCCACCAGCAGCGCCTCTTGTGGGCCCACACGCCCGCTGGTCACTGGGCGCTGGGCGGTGCGTTTGACGTGTTTGTCAAATGCGCGGTCCGCCACATCGTTGATACAGCAGCCTGCGCTACGCATCAAAACAGTACCGGCAGTAAACACCAGCAGCAAATGCCATCCCGGGAAGCCCCCCGCGGCCAGCCACAACGCACTGAGCGTGGGCCACAGCAGCAGCAGCCATCCGGCGGGTCGATCCCAGCGAATCAAGTCAAGATACAGGTGTAGCTTAGCTGTCACGGCACTCTATTTGCTATTAAATTAGGAGCTAAGTATTCAATGTTTACCCGGGCCCAAGAGCTATTTGGGGCAAAAATCAGGATAAACGGGCAACTCCGGGCAGTTCACAGGCATAAATGGCGTTGCGCAACGCGGCTATGGCCTCGTAGCGGGTAAAGCTACGCCGCCAGACCAGCACAACGCGGCGGGTGGGTGGTGGTAGCGTGCCATCCTGCACCGGCAGATACTTGACAAAGGGCTCATCACCGCGCCGCTTCTTGGCCTCCATCGCGCCCTTGGGCACACTCAGGCGCGGCACCAGGGTAATGCCCATACCGGCCGCCACCATGTGTTTGATAGTCTCCAACGAGGAGCCTTCAAAGCTCCTGCGAATGCCCTCCGCGTCGCTGGAAAAGCGGGCGAACTCGGGACAGACCTCTAGTACATGGTCGCGAAAACAATGACTATTGCCCAGCAGCAGCATGGTTTCCTTTTTGAGCTGGTCGGTGGTCACACTGTCTTGCGCAGCCAGCGCGTGGCTCGTAGGCACGGCGGCAAAAAAGGGCTCATCGTAGAGCGGCGCGACCGCCAGGCCTGTGTCCGGGAAAGGCTCCGCCAAAATAGCCGCGTCGATTTCGCCCGTACGCAGCATTTCCAGCAATTTCACGGTGAAGTTCTCTTGCAACACCAGCGGCATCTGCGGGCTGCGGGTGATCACCTGGCGCACCAAATCGGGCAGCAGATAGGGTGCGATGGTGTAGATCACACCCAACTTGAGCGGACCCGCCAGCGGATCTTTGCCACGCTTGGCAATATCTTTGATGTTGGCCGCCTGTTCCAGCACGCTTTGCGCCTGGCGCACGATCTCTTCGCCCAGCGGCGTCACCGTCACTTCGTTGGCGCTGCGCTCAAATAATTTGACATCCAGCTCTTCTTCCAATTTCTTGACCGCCACCGACAGCGTGGGTTGCGACACGTAGCAGGCTTCAGCGGCCTTGCCAAAGTGCCGCTCGCGCGCCACTGCCACGATGTATTTGAGTTCAGTGAGCGTCATGCCACAGATTGTGCCGCGATTAGCCCAACCCTTTTCAAACGCGCCGTTATACTGAAAATCTACCCCATGCCCGCCATGCCCGCCATGCGCCTTTTTGAGCTGAACCACGCCGTTGACGACCTGTCTGCAGGGCTGGCTTCACTGTGCCCTGGGTCGGATGTCTTGCCGCAGCAGGTCGCGCTGGCCTGGTACCTCAGGCAGAGTGACCAGCCCCGCGCCTTGGCGCTAGCCCGCAGCGCCCGCGACCAGCTCAGCGCACTGCCCGCCGACGATACCGCGCTAGCCCCATTGCGTGCACGTCTGCATTTAGTGGAAGCCGAATGTCAATGGCTCAACGCTGACTTCCCCACCGCCACAGCATCGGCCCAACAGGCGCTAACCACATTCACCACCCTCCACGATGCCACTGGCATGGCCGACGCCTACGGTATCTTGGCAGCCATTTACTCGGGTACCGGAGCGCTGCCCCAACGCGATGCCGCGCTGGCCGATGCCGTCTCAGAGGCGCGTGCAGCCCAGGACACGGAACGTATTGATTTCTTCGAGGCCACACAAGCCCGCTACGCGGCGCTGCGCGATGTGCGCCAGTGCGACGCCGTATGGGAGGGTCGATTTGCCCCCAACCCTATGGGCTACCACCCCTGTGTGAGCACGGCGGTCTTCACGTTTTTGGGAACCCGCGACTACAACGCGGGGCAATTCGGGCGCGCCATCGCGCACTTCGACCAAGCGTTTGCAGCAGCCTGCCAGACTGGGCAAACCCTGACGGCAGTGATCATTGCCGTGAATGCCGGCAATACCTACATGACGCTGAACGACCACGACGCCTCACTGGCTTGGTTGCAACGCGGTTTGGACCTGGCGCGCCCGACCGGCTGGGCCGTTGCGGTCGGCCCGTGTCTGCGCCAAATGGGTGAGACCCTGCGTGGCATGGGCCGCCTGGATGAAGCCCAGGTCGTGTTGGAAGAAGCCATGCAGGTGTATGCGCCGCTGCGCAACTCCCGAAATTTTGTCGCACTGCTGTCTGCCGCCGGTGAACTGGCTTACGACTTGGGCCACTACGCGCGCGCGTTGGAGTTTTTCCGCCTGCAGGCTGAGCGCGCCACACAGTTGGGTCAATTGGACTTGCGTATCAATAGCCAAATTGGCGTGGCCAACGCCCTGCTCAAACTTGGACACAGTGCCGAAGCGGAACTCGAGGGCATCGCCGCCCTGCGCGAGGCGCAAGCGCAAGGCGCCACGGCTGCGCAAATGAGCGCCTTGCGACTGCTGGCCCGCATCCATGCCGCGCGGGGCGACTCGCCGCTGGCTCTGGAGCGCCTAGAGCAAGCGATGCAAGTTGCCGAAAGCATTGCTGGCTACACCGTTCCCGGTGAGTTGCTGTTTGAATTGGCGCAGCAGTACGCAAGCAACGACCGCATGGCTGCGGCCTACACGACCGCGGTGCACGCCAATGCTGCCCGGGAGAGTGTTTTGAGCCTCGACGCCTCGAATCGGGCCACCGCCATCCAGACGCGCATGGAAACCGAGCGTGTGCGGGCCGAGAACGAACACCACCGTCGCCAGGCCGAGTCTGAAACCAAACGCGCAGCCCTGTTGCAGCAAACCAGCGACACACTGGAACTTCTGGGCACCATTGGCCAGGAGATCACCTCGCAACTGGATCAAACGCATGTATTTGAGGCGATTGAAAAACACGTCCACGGTTTACTCGATGCACCCACCTTTGCTATCTACCTGATGGACGCTGACGGCCACGGTTTGACGTCGGCCTACGACGTTGAAAATGGCGTTCGGCTGGCCGGTGACCATGTGAGTTTGGATAGCCCGACCTCGCTGTCAGCGCGCTGTGTGCGCGAGCGGCGCGAGCTACTGATCAATGCATCAGAATCCGACAACGCGCTGGCAAACAGCCTGGTCCCTGGAACGATGCTGACCCGCAGCGCACTGTTTGCACCGCTGACCATTGGCGACCGCGTTTTGGGCGTCATGACCATTCAATCGCCACAGCCCCATGCCTATTTTGAAAAAGAACGACTGATCTTTCGTACCCTGTGCGCCTATACCGCCATTGCCTTGGACAACTCAGTCGCCTATACCCACCTGCGCGACGCCAAAGATCAATTGGTGGCGCAAGAGAAGCTGGCCGCGCTGGGCGCGTTGGTGGCAGGTGTGGCGCACGAGCTCAACACCCCAATCGGTAACAGCCTGTTAACCGCGAGCGCCTTGGAACAAAAGACTGCAGCCTTAGAGCACGCAGTAGCCGCCGGCACCCTGCGGCGCAGTGCGCTGAGCGAATACGCGAAAGCCGCCCGTGAGGGCGTCGACATCATCACCCGAAGCCTGCAAACGGCGGCTGAACTGGTACAAAGTTTCAAGCAAGTGGCCGTAGACCGCGCCACCGAACAGCGCCGATCCTTCGAACTGCTACGCACCACCCAAGACATCGTCGCCACCCTGCACCGCAGCATCCACAAAGCGGGCCACCAGTTGGACATCGAGATATCTGCGTCCATCACGTTGGATGGTTACCCAGGGCCCTATGGGCAGGTACTGACAAACTTCATTAACAACGCATTGCTGCACGCATTCGAAGGTCGCCGCGGTGGCGTGATGCGCCTGACCGCACGCCCCTTGAACAGCACCATGATTGAGATTGAATTTTCAGATGACGGTGTGGGTATCGCCGAGGAGAATTTGAACCGCATTTTTGAACCCTTCTTTTCCACAAAAATGGGGCAAGGCGGCAGCGGCCTGGGCATGTCGATCAGCTACAACATCGTTACCTCGTTGTTCGGGGGCGAGCTCAGCGTGGCCAGCACCTATGGCCAAGGCACCCGCTTTACGCTGCGCATGCCGCTAGTAGCGCCACAGCCCAGCGCAGACAACCCGCAGTACCACCAGTTTCGGCAGAACAGACCCGGCTGAACCGGCACAGCCACCTGCGGCCTTCAGCGCAGGCTGCGGATCAAAATGTCCAGGCGCTCTTTCCAAGCCAAGCGAACTTCTGGCTTGGCCCCACCCATGATGTTGAAGTTGGACAGCGCTGGTTCATCCTCACTCCAAAGGGCGTCACGCACGCCCACCTCCAATTCACCCGCCAGGTTAGTGATCTTGGCGCCCTTGAGGCTGCCGTGGAAAGTGCGTCCGTTGGAGTGCAAAATAACTTTGCCAGTGGGTTCTAGGTCGACAAACCACAGCACTTTGCCCCCAGGCCCCACGCTGACCTCCGAACTGTTGCCCCTGAACCCCGCCGCGGCCCGCCACGCCGCTATTTGCTTGTCCGCACGCACTTTGCGTTCTTCATCGCTGACCGGTGTGCTCAGGTCTTCCTTGGCCTGAGTTCCTTTGCTCGCAGCGTGCCGCTCGACAGCCAACAACGCCTCGGCGTCATCCTCCTTCTTTTTTTGTGCTGCGGCGCGCTCCAGGTACATACGATTTTCTACCCGCTCCACCCACATCCCCATTTGTGCAGCAAATCCCTGAAAGCTCAATGCCACGGGCAATGGCACGCCATCAATGACCACGACAGCAGCGGGCACGACCGGCAAACCCAGCGCCTCCAGTTTGACGGGATCAGACGCGGTGAAAGTAATGGTGCAGCGCTCAGTACGCACTTGTGCGCGGTCGCCAGGGTCCGCCTGCACCGAGCAGCGCAAGCCGACTGCAGGCAGCACCACCGCCAGCGCCTTGGCGGGCGCGCGCACCACGTCTGCAGGCGTGCTGCCCAATGCATGCCAGCCCATGGGGGCGTTGACCACCACCTCTTGGGTAGCATTGCGCGTGCCTACAGTTAAAAATTTAGACGTGAACAGCAAACCTCCCGGCTGCCGCGTACTGCTAGTGCGCAACATGCGCACTTGGTACTCCATGTAACCAAAGATCAGAGCCGCAGCCACGCCTGCAAGCACCAACGCAGTCATGATGAAAGACCCGGAACCACCCCAATCCATACGTTCAAGCCTTTAAAAATTCGGATTTTCCACCGAGCCAACGTTGTATGTGCTTAGCGGCCAGCGCTGGATGTTCGTCCAACACCCGGCGCGACTCCGCACGGGCCCACTCCAGCAAATCCCCATCCGTTGCCAAGTCGGCAAAGCGCAGCATAGCCGCTCCGCTTTGGCGGGCCCCTAAAAACTCGCCAGGGCCGCGAATCTCCAGGTCACGCCGGGCGATCTCAAAGCCATCATTGGTCTCGGCCATGGCGCGCAGGCGCTCGCGTGCCGTCTCGCCCAGGCGCGGCGCATCGCCGGTGGAATACAGCAGCACACAGGCCGAAGCCGCCGCGCCGCGCCCCACCCGCCCGCGCAACTGGTGCAACTGGCTTAGGCCAAAGCGCTCGGCGTGCTCAATCACCATCAGCGAGGCGTTGGGCACATCCACCCCCACTTCAATCACCGTGGTGCTCACCAGCACCGACATCAGCCCTGCGGTGAATGCCGCCATCACGGCCTTTTTGTCATCGGTGTGCATGCGCGAGTGCAACAGCCCAATCAACACAGGTTGGCCGTCGTGGCGCCTGCAGCCCTGCAGCGCCTCGGCCAGGTCGGCATGGGTCTGCGTGGCATTGGTCAGGTCCAGCGCCTCGCTCTCTTCAATCAAAGGGCAGACCCAATAGATCTGGCGCCCCTGCTCGATTTGTGCCCGGATGCGTTCAATGACTTCGTCGCGCCGGTGGTCATGGACCACTTTGGTCACGATGGGCGTGCGCCCGGGAGGCAATTCATCCAAAGTGGACACATCCAAGTCGGCGTAGTAACTCATAGCCAGCGTACGCGGAATGGGCGTAGCCGTCATCATCAGCATGTGGGGCTCCATGGGCACGAGCCCCCACGCTCCACCGCTGCGCGGGTCGCTGCCCCCCACGGGGGCTACATCGCCTTGGGGCGGCCCGGCGGCGATGCCACGTTGCATTTTGTTGCGCAAGGCCAGGCGCTGGGCCACGCCAAAGCGGTGTTGCTCGTCGATGATGGCGAGGGCCAGGTTTTTGAATTGCACTTTTTCTTGAATCACCGCGTGCGTGCCCACCACCAGTTGCGCTTCGCCGCTTTCAATCAGGGCCAGGGCTTCACGCCGGGCTTTGGTTTTTTGGGTGCCGGTCAACCACGCCGTCTGCACGCCCAGGGGTTCGAGCCAACTGATGAGTTTGCGAAAGTGCTGCTCGGCCAATATCTCTGTCGGGGCCATCAGGGCGCACTGCCAGCCAGTGTCTATGCAAATGGTGGCCGCCAGCGCCGCCACCACGGTCTTGCCAGACCCCACATCACCTTGTAGCAAACGGTGCATGGGTACGGGCCGGGCCAGGTCGCGGGCCACCTCGGCGCACACGCGCTGCTGCGCGCCGGTTAGAGCAAACGGCAGGCGCGCCAGCAATTCGGTGTACAGCGGCATGAGCACCAGGTGGTCTGGCTCGGTGGGTGGGTCTTCGCCTTCAGGTGGCACCATGGTCAGACGCGGGGCCCGCAATCGAGCCCGCTCGCGGCGACTTTGCAGTTGGCTCAATTGCTGGGCTAAGAGCTCCTCGGCCTTGAGGCGCTGCCAAGCGGGGTGGCTGTGGTCGTGCAAGGTGTCCAGCGACACATCGGGCGTGGGGTGGTGCAAAAATGATAGCGCGTCGCGCAGTGTCCACAGGGGGCCGGGGCTGTTTTGACTTAAATCGCCGGGCGCAAAGGTGTCTGACAAGTCCGCCCGCGCCAAGCCGGCCAACACTGCTTTGCGCAAATACGGCTGGGGCAAGCCCGCCACAGTGGGGTAGATGGGCGTTAGGGCCGTAGGCAACGTGCCCCCAGCCGCGCGAAACGCCGGGTGCAACATGGTGCGACCCAAAAACCCACCCTTGACCTCACCCCGCACCCGGATGCGATTGCCCTCGGCCAGCGCCTTTTGTTGCGACGGATAGAAGCTAAAAAACCGCAGCGTGCAGGTCTCGCTGCCGTCATCGACCGTGACGATAAGTTGGCGACGCGGCCGAAAGCTCACTTCGCAGTGCGTCACCACCGCCTCAATTTGCACGGTATCGCCCTCGCGGGCGTCGCGTAACTTGGTGATGCGGGTTTCATCCTCATAGCGCAACGGTAGGTGCAGGGCCAGGTCAATGTCGCGTTTGAGGCCCAGCTTTTCCAGAGCCCTTTGCGCGGGGCTCTTGACAGGCGGGGTCTTGGCTGCGGGCGGGGTGGATGGGGTGGGCATGGGACAATTCTGCCCTGTCTTACCCTCTTACTTGGCACGGGGCTGGTCCGCCCCTCAAGCACTATGCAAAATACTTTCACAGATTCTTTCGGTGTGTTGCGCACCTACACCCTGAGCGACTTTGATTTCGCTCTGCCCGAGGCCCTGATTGCCCAGCACCCCGCGCCTGAGCGTAGCGGTTCGCGTCTGCTCGACGGTACAAGCACCCCCACCACAGACCGCATTTTTCGCGATCTCCCCAGCCTGCTGCGCGCAGGAGATTTGTTGGTCTTCAACGACACCAAGGTCATCAATGCCCGGCTGTTTGGCGAGAAGGCTACCGGCGGCAAGGTAGAGCTGTTGATTGAGCGCGTGCTGGGCGGCAACCAGGTTGCGGCGCATATGCGGGTGAGCAAGAAACCCGAAGTAGGTGCCACCCTGAAAATGGACTGCGCGCCCGGCCAGGACGATGGCCTCAGCGCCACGCTGCTGGGCCGCTGGCCCAACGCCGAGGGGCCACTGTTTCGCTTTGTGTTGTGCAACGACCGTGGCGACGATCCCTACACGCTCATGGAGCGCCACGGCCACGTGCCGCTGCCCCCCTACATCACCCACAGCGACTCCCCCGAAGACGCGCAGCGCTACCAAACCGTGTTTGCTAAAAACCCCGGTGCAGTAGCGGCCCCCACAGCGGCACTGCATTTTGACGAGGCTCTGCTGGCGCAATTGGACGCCATGGGCGTGCAGCGTGCCCATGTCACCTTGCATGTGGGCGCGGGCACCTTTCAGCCCGTCAAGACCGAGAACCTGGCCGAGCACCAGATGCACAGCGAGTGGTACAACGTGCCCCCCGAGACGCAAGCCGCGATTGCCGCCTGCCAGGCGCGCGGCGGGCGCATCATTGCCGTGGGCACCACCACCGTACGCACGCTGGAGAGTTGGGCCCACAGCGGCCAGGCCCAGGGCGACACCAACATCTTCATTACGCCGGGCTTCAACTTTCAACTGATCGACCTGCTGATCACCAACTTTCACCTGCCCAAGAGCAGCTTGATGATGCTGGTGAGTGCCTTTGCGGGCTACACACCCATCATGCAGCTGTATCAGGACGCCATTGCACGTGGCTACCGCTTTTTCAGTTATGGTGATGCCATGTTGCTGCAACGCAGGTCTTGAAATCAACACGCAGCCCGAGGCTATAGACATGTTTGGAAACATCCGGCTTAGAACACTGCTCGCGATTCTCCTCCTGGTTGCCGTACTGCCCAGCGTGGCCTTACTGCTGTACGACCATAGTCTTGACCAGCAAAGAGAGCTACAGCGCACCCGCAATGAACTCGTCGCAGTGGCGCAATTGGCCGCGGCCAGCCAAGAGCACCAGGTCGATGGTGTGCGTCAAATTCTGAGTACAGTTGCCGCAGGTCCCTCCGTGCGGCGCGACGACTTGGCAGCCTTGTGCGACGCATTCATCCGCAATGTCAGCGCGGCCAGTCCCAACTACTCCAGCCTGGGCGTGGTGGACATGCAGGGCCATCTGCGCTGCCCCAGCCAAAGCACTCCACCGACTTTCAATGGAACTGATCGGGCGTATTTTCGCGATGCCATAGCCTCCCAGAGCTTTACCGGCGGAGAGTATGTGCTGGACAGTACCACTGCCAAAAAGGAGTTGTCCTTTGGCATGCCCATTTACGATAACGCGCAGCGGCTGCGGGGGGTCGCCTACGCTGGGCTCGACCTCGCGATTGCCGATCAACGGCTCAAAGCACTGGCTTTGCCCGCACTGATGCGGGTGGTCGTGAGTGATTCCGATGGCGTCTTGCTGGCGTCATCACAAGAGCCAGCAAACAACATTGGGCAACGGGTCCAAGAGGCGCAATTACGCCAAGCGATTGCAGTTGCGCGCAACGACGCGCCCCGTACCGGCTACCAAGATGCTGACGACTCTGAACTGCTGCATGTTGTAGTGCCCAGCGGGCCCGCAGGGTCCAAGCGCATTTACATCGCCGTGAGTGCGCCGCGCGACGCAGTGTTAGGCCCGGTACAAGCGCAACTGCGCAGCCAATTGGCGGTGCTGCTGGGAGGCTCGTTGCTCGGTATGGGCCTAGCCTGGATGTTGGCTAACTGGCAGATCGCACGCCCCGTGGCGCGCTTGCTGGAGCGCATGCGGTCGGCTGGGCAGGGCGAGCAAACACCAGCGCCCCCGCAAGGGCGCATGCCGCACGAATTCGCGGCTTTAGATACCGGCATCACCACCATGCTGAAGAACCTGCTGGAGCAGCAGCAAAAAATGCTCAAAGCGCAGGAAATCACACGGGTGGGTTTCTACGAAATTGACCTGCGTACCCGCCTGTGCCATGCCTCGGCACCGGTATACGACATGTTGGGCATTGACCCCAGCACTGGCCCAATTGCGTTGGACCGCTACCAAGCCATGATCCACCCCGCTGACCGGGACCGTGTACATGACTACTGGGACCGACTGAAATCTGCGCCCAGGCCACGGCGTGGCAAATATCGCGTGGTGCGCAGCGACGCAGAGGTTCGGTACTTGGACATTTTCGGCATGGCGGAACTGGACGGTGCGGGCGAAGTCGTCCGTTATGTGGGGGCCATGCAAGATGCGACCGAACAAGAACGCCAGCGCCGCTTGTATGCGGTGCAAAGTCAGATCAACGAAGCCATTGTGCGTGCGGACTCCAGCGATGCGCTATTTGCCCGGGCCTGTGAGATTGCTGTAGACACAGGACAATTTTTACGCGCTTCTGTGGCCGGTGTGGATGCGTCCACGGGGGCTATTCACTTGATTGCCCAAGCCGGGCTGGACAACGGCTACCAAGCCACTGTTTTCAATAACCTGAACATGCACACCAGCGGTGCAATCTTGCCGCGCGCGCTGCGCGAGGCGCGCTATCTGGTCAGTAACGACACCTTGCACGACCCAGTCGTGGAGCCCTGGCGTGACTTTGCGCGAACCCATGGTTTTCGCGCGCTGGCGGTCGTGCCCATCGTTGTCGAAGAGCGCAGTGTTGCGGCCATGGTTTTCACCACAGAGCAACCAGGCTATTTCCAGGACGACGAAAACCAGTTGCTGCAAGCAATTGGCAAAAACCTCTCGTATGCACTGACTGCACTGGCCCAGAATGCTGCGCGACAACAAGCCCTGCAAGCGCTGCGGATCCAGGAGGCCGCCGTGGCTTCGAGTAGCGACGGCATCGTGATCTGTGATGCCCAGCAAGACGATATGCCTCTGATCTACGTCAACCCGGCCTTTGAGCAGATGTCGGGTTATGCAGCCGACGAGCTGCTCGGCCGCAACTGCCGCTTCTTGCAAGGCAATGACCACGAGCAGCCAGGTTTGCGCGAGATTCGTGCGGCGCTGGCGGAACAGCGCATGGGCGAGGCTACCCTTCGCAACACGCGCAAAGACGGCACGGTGTTCTGGAACAGTCTGCGCGTCGCTCCGGTGCGTGACGCGCTTGGCCTGGTCACCCACTTTGTGGGCATCCAGTCCGACGTGAGCGAGCGCATGCAGTACGAGGAAGAACTGGCCCGCCGCGCCAACTACGATGCGCTCACTGGCTTGCCCAACCGCCAGTTGCTCGAAGACCGCCTTAGCCAAGCCATTGCCTTGGCGAAGCGCACCGACGGTCTCATCGGCGTGGCCTTTCTAGATCTGGACAATTTCAAAACTTTTAACGACAGTATTGGCCACGCAGCCGGTGACCATGTGCTGCGTACCGTAGCCGAACGGCTGCAAACCTGCGTGCGCCCCAGCGACACCGTGGCGCGCTTGGGTGGAGACGAATTCGTGCTGGTGATTGACGGCTTTTCTGACCATGAAGAATTGGCGCGCGTCATGGCGCGCATTCAAAATGTGATGGCCCAGCCGATTACCCTCAGTGGTAAAGACTACTTTGCCGCAGCCAGCATCGGTCTGTCCATTTTCCCGCGCGATGGCCAGGTCGTGAGCGAGCTCATACAGCGCGCTGACTTTGCCATGTACAAGGCCAAGGCCGATGGGCGCGGTGTGTTGCGGGCCTACGAGCCCGCGCTGGATGTGCATGGTCAAGATCGGCTGGAGCTGGAGCGCTCGCTGCGCCTGGCACTTGCACGGCGAGAATTTTTTCTACACTACCAGCCCAAGTACGACGCAGTCTCTGGCGTGCTGTGTGGCATGGAGGCGCTGATCCGCTGGAACCATCCGGAGCGCGGCTTGGTACCCCCATTGCAGTTCATCGACTTGGCGGAGCAAACCGGCATCATCGTGCCCATTGGGGAATGGGTGCTTGAAGAAGCGTGTCGGCAGGCGCAAGCTTGGCGTGAGGAAGGCGGCACGCAGGTACCCGTGGCTGTGAACGTGTCAGGTATCCAATTTCGCCAAAGTGACCTA
Organism: Rhodoferax sp.; assembly: GCA_046595515.1. Classification (GTDB taxonomy): domain Bacteria; phylum Pseudomonadota; class Gammaproteobacteria; order Burkholderiales; family Burkholderiaceae_C; genus Allorhodoferax. The sequence goes on from JBKJOV010000034.1 coordinate 47,762, forward strand.
CTGGGGAGCATCGCCAGGGTGCTTGAGCGCACCGGCTTGGCGCCCTCGGGGCTGCAATTGGAAATTACTGAGTCGGTGATGATGAACGACCCTGAGGGCTTCATCCGCACCCTGAATGCCCTCAAGTCCATGGGCGTGGGCGTGGCGCTGGACGACTTCGGCACCGGCTACTCCAGCCTGAGCTATCTCAAGCGTTTCCCCATCGACTACGTCAAGATCGACCGCGCCTTTGTGCGCGATATCACCACGGACCCAATGGACGCAGCTATTTGCAGCACCATCATTGCAATGGCCCACAACCTGAATATGCAAGTGATTGCCGAAGGCGTAGAGACCGCAGAACAGGCAGATTTTTTGCGCTCTAAGGGCTGCGACCAGTTACAAGGCTACCTTTTGGGCCGCCCCATCGCTGCTTCGGACTTTGCACAGGCGCATGGACCCGTTGGCTGAGGGGGCTGTCGGGGTGTGGGCATGAAAGACAATACGCTCCATGTTGAAATTTGAACTCCTGAACCACGACCCCGCCAGCGCCGATGGCACCTACCTCGGTAGCCATGCCCGGCGCGGCCGCCTCACGTTGAACCACGGCGTGGTTGAAACCCCCATCTTCATGCCCGTGGGCACCTACGGCACGGTCAAGGGCGTCACGCCCCAGAGCCTGACCGACATGAATGCCCAAATCATCTTGGGCAATACCTTTCACTTGTGGATGCGCCCGGGTCTGGACGTGGTGGAAAAATTTGGTGGTCTGCACCAATTTGAGAAATGGGACAAGCCCATACTCACCGACTCCGGCGGCTTCCAGGTTTGGAGCCTGGGTGAAATGCGCAAGATCAGCGAAGAGGGTGTGAAGTTCGCCTCCCCCGTCAACGGCGACAAGCTATTTCTCACGCCAGAGATCAGCATGCAGATCCAGACCACGCTGAACTCCGACATCGTCATGCAGTTTGACGAGTGCACACCGTATTTGTCGGTAGAAGCCAAAACCAAAGGTCAGATGACCACCGAGCGCGAAGCGCGCAGCAGCATGGAGTTAAGCGTGCGCTGGGCCAAGCGTTGCCAAGACGAGTTTGTGCGGCTCAACAACCCCAACGCGCTGTTTGGCATTGTGCAAGGCGGCATGTTTGAGCACCTGCGCGATGAATCACTGGCAGCGTTGGAGGCGCTGGACTTCCCTGGTATTGCCGTGGGTGGCCTCAGCGTGGGCGAGCCCAAGGAAGACATGATGCGCATCTTGCAGCACATCGGCCCCAAGCTGCCCAAGCACAAGCCGCATTACCTGATGGGTGTGGGCACTCCGGAAGACCTGATCGCCGGCGTGCAAAACGGCATCGACATGTTTGACTGCGTGATGCCCACCCGCAATGCGCGCAACGGCACCCTCTTTAGCCGCTTTGGCGACCTGAAGATTCGCAACGCCCGACACAAGAGCGACGAACAGCCGCTGGACGTGACCTGCACCTGCTACGCCTGCGCCGGCACGGGCGGTGTGAGCTGGGCCCAGGGCGGGCGGGGTGGCTTTAGCCGCGCCTACTTGCACCACCTGGACCGCTGTGGCGAGATGCTGGGCCCCATGCTGGCCAGCGTGCACAACCTGCACTACTACCTCAACCTGATGCAAGAAGTGCGCGACGCGCTGGATGCCGGCCGTTTTGCCGACTTTGTGCAGCAGTTTCGCGCTGACCGGGCGCGCGGCGTTTAGCGCCAGCGCAACCGCGCCAACCCAGCCCGGTTACACGCGGCGTTACTACCCACCTTTGCGCCCGCCCATGCGTCCGCTCTCCGATTTCTTGCGACTACCGCTGCGCGCAGCCAGGGTCTGCGTGCATTGGGTATTGGCGCTGGTCATTTTGTTTGAGGAGTGGGGCTGGGAGCCGCTGCAGCGCGCGCTCGCGCGCATCGGGCAACTGCCCGGGCTACGCTGGCTCGAGCTGCGTATTTCCCGCTTGCCGCCCTATGCAGCGCTGGCAGTGTTTCTGGTGCCATCGATGCTGCTATTGCCCGTCAAGCTGTTGGCGCTATGGCTGATCGGCCGTGGCCTGGTCTTGATCGGCGCCCTGGTCATCTTGCTGGCCAAGCTGGTGGGCACAGCCGTGCTGGCGCGCCTGTTCAAGTTGACCCAGCCTGCGTTAATGTCACTGCCGTGGTTTGCCCGCGTGTACCGCCGTTGGGCGGTTTGGAAAGCCCAGCTTCTAGCCCGGGTGCGCGCTTCATGGGCCTGGACACGGGCCCGGCAACTGCGCGACCACTGGCGCGCCCAGTGGCAGGTTTGGAGAGACCGCTGAAACGCTCCGCCAGGCGACGGCACTTTTTACGCTAGAAAAACCCGGTGGCGCCTTAAAAAGACTCCCAATCGGCGTCGGCACCACCGGCCGTTGCCTTGGTGCCGGGTTTTGCGCTGGCCAAGGCCGTGGTGCCTTTGGGTGCCGCGCGCGTGCCAGCAGCTTTGGGTGGGGTACGGGCCGCTGCGCCTCGGGGTATGCCCCCCTCGCGGCGCTCAGTGCCTTTGAACGGTTTGGCTTGTGTAGACGGTACACGCACTTTAGCCACCACGGCCCGGGCTGTCTGGGCGTCACCCTGACCCAGCTTGAAGACACTAACGGACTGCACCAACTCACCCGCTTGGCTCTTGAGGCTGCTGGCAGCGGCCGCCATTTCCTCGACCAAAGCCGCATTTTGCTGCGTCACCTGGTCCATTTGGTTCACGGCTTCGCCGATCTGCGACACACCAGCCGCCTGCTCGCTGCTGGCTGCACTGATCTCGCCCATCAAATCCGTCACACGGCGAATGCTGGTGACTACTTCAGCCATGGTCACGCCAGCCTGGTCTACCAACGCGGTCCCTTGCTCTACCCGCTCGACGCTGGCGTTGATGAGGCTCTTGATCTCTTTGGCCGCATCGGCACTGCGCCCCGCCAGGCTACGCACCTCACTGGCCACCACAGCAAAACCACGGCCTTGCTCCCCCGCCCGCGCTGCCTCCACCGCAGCGTTCAGGGCCAAAATATTCGTCTGAAAAGCGATGCCG
>JBKJOV010000029.1:0-8983 GCA_046595515.1 Rhodoferax sp.
CTGCGCGGTGGAGTGCAGCGTGCACTTCATCTTTAACGGACCGGCAAACAGATTGAGCTGGACGCGCAAATCCTCAAACGTGAGGCGAACGCAACTGAACTGCACCCGCATGAAAAATAGCCCCGTGGCGGGGTCGTTGTACTGGGCGGCTTCTTCAATATTGCCACCGCGCTCTAGTAAAAAGCCCGAGACGGAATGCACCAAGCCCAGACGGTCGGGGCACGAGAGGGTCAGGATATAGGTCTTGCTCATGCTGCAATTGTCGCAGCAGCGCAGACCCGTGTTGCGCGGGGCGTAAACCGACTCAGTGAATCACAACCGGGTTTTGCGCCAATTCCGCATACTGCTCCAGGGTTGATTCGACTTCTTCCTGGGTGGGCATATTCACCTGCCAGGCCACGATATGGCGCTGGAACAATTCAGCCCATGAGCCGTCCAGGTAAACCTCTTTGCCTGAGCGTTTGTCCACGATTTCAAAGCCGTGCCGCGCCAGCATGGGGATGCCGCTGGGGTAGTGCTCAGAGGGCTGCGCTGCCTTTGCCGGGTTGCCATCCTCGTCGGCATTGGCCAACATATGGGTCACGGAATAGGTCTCAGAGTCGTAGAGCGTGTGCATGTGGGGCAATGATAGGGTTAAACCTGCAAATGGGTCGGTTGTATTCAAAATCAAGGTGCGACTGTGTCGGACCACTTCATGTCCATGAAGTCGTTGTTGGGCTCGGTGACCCGAATACGTACGGGCACAAAGCCCATGCTAGGTGCCAACCAAACTTCTCCACGGGTGCCGTAATCACCGACAGGATCGCGTGACAGTCGCACGGTGTTGACCGTACCACCGGGCAAATTCAGCTTTTCTTGTGCTCCGACCTTGAAGGTCCATGATTCCACCGAGCGGGGGCCTACGGCGTCAAACACGATGCTGGCACCTTCTGGAAAGCTGGACGGAGCACCGGCCATCATCGACGCGAGCTGTAGAAAGGCGCTTAGGTGGTCTTGCGTGCCCGGTAACAAAGGTGCTTCGGGCGTGTTGGCGCTGAAGGTCACTTTGCCCTTGGCCCGGTCGAAATGGGCCGCTACTTCGCTACGCACTTTGTCACCAAACCGCACGGGCTCGAGCCCCCGGGAACTGAGCTCCCCTCGGCTGGTCTGGATTCGGGAACCCAGTAGAAAGTGGCTGACTTTTAAGCGGGCGTCGTAGCTTTTGCCGTCTTGCTGCCACTGAAGGTCCCCTCTAACGTAATAGGCAAAGCCTTTGATTTCTCCGTTGACCTTGTATTGCAGGTGTATGGGTGCGGGAAACACAAAGCTGCCCACGGCCTTGGCACTGCCGCCACCTGTGCTGGGTGAATTAGGTGCAGGCAGGGGCGTAGGCTTTACATCCTCCTGAGTTGACAGCGCAGTGGCGGCTGTATTCGCAGCCGCGCTGTTGCCCACCGAAAGCGCGGACAGGTTGTTGCCGGTGACTTCATATGCCACGGGTACGGCCGGGGCGGTTGGCTCTGCAGGGTCGCTAGACGGCACCCCATCCATACGTGTGGCGGGCGTGGGCTGACCATCCAGTACAGGCTGGGCAGGCGTGGGAGTGCGTGTTGTGCTGGATGTCAGCTCGCGAACCGGAACTGCCGCCGCGGCCGGACTCGAAGGCATTGGCGGGGTGGTTGCCGTAGGGGGCGTCGGTGTCGTAGCCGGGGCAATCATGCGCGTCTCGAAGGTGGCGGGCACACCGGAGTTTTGTACGGTAAAACTCAAGGTTGTTCCGTACAGCACACCCCCGTGCGCCAGCAAAACCACGGCTGTAATGGCGGCGAGTTTGAAGGAGTTTTTGCGGGTTGGCAAAGTGGTGGGTTTGAGGGGCATGTGCAAAGGTTGGTGGGATTGACCCGGTGTAGGGCGATCCCGGTATAACGTTTCCAGTTTAATTCAGAGCGACAATTCCCCTATGAAACTTGCAACTTATAACGACGGCTCTCGCGATGGGCAGCTGGTAGTGGTGTCGCGCGACCTGCAAACGGCCCACTACGCCACGCACGTTGCCCAACGCCTGCAGCAGGTGCTAGATGACTGGAATTATCTAGCCCCGCAGTTGCAGGACGTGTACGACGCACTGAACAGTGGCAAAACGCGGCATGCTTTTTCTTTTGACCCTAAGCAGTGCATGGCCCCGCTGCCTCGCGCGTACCAGTGGGTGGATGGCTCTGCGTACCTCAACCATGTGGAACTGGTGCGTAAGGCCCGAGGTGCCGAAGTTCCCGCCAGTTTTTACACGGACCCTCTGATGTACCAGGGCGGCAGTGACGACCTACTGGGTCCGTGTGACCCCATTGTGGCGGTCCGTGAGGACATGGACGTTGATTTTGAGGCTGAAATCGCGGTCGTGACGGGCGACCTGCCGCTGGGATGCAGTGCTGAGCGCGCGCTGGATGGCATTCGCCTCCTGATGCTGGTGAACGATGTCAGCTTGCGCAATCTCATTCCCGCCGAGCTGGACAAGGGCTTTGGCTTTGTGCAGAGCAAACCTGCCACCGCTTTCAGTCCCGTAGCGATAACGCCCGACGAACTGGGCGAGTCGTGGGTCAAAGGAAGGGTGCACTTGCCGCTGCAAAGCACGTGGAATGGCCGCAAGGTGGGCATGTGCGATGCAGGGCCTGACATGACATTCCATTTTGGCCAACTCATCGCCCATTTGTGCGCCACCCGCAATGTGCGCGCGGGCTCCATCATTGGATCGGGGACCGTCAGCAATTCCGGGGTGACCAAGAGCACTGGCCGTGGAACCCACGCGCAAACCACCATGGATTGGCCCAAGGGATACAGCTGCATTGCAGAGAAGCGCGCCATGGAAACGATTCAGAACGGGCACGCAACGACTGAGTTCATGCGGTTCGGTGACACGATCCGCATTGAGATGAAGGGGCTAGACGGCACCAGCCTGTTCGGCGCAATTGAGCAAGAGGTAGTGCCGATGACCCAGCCCGTGAACAAGCGCGCGCTGGTGGCAGCCCCCTCTGCATGACCCAGCCTGCTGCGGCCAAGCAACGGCTGCTGGCCCTGGCGTGGCCGATTTTTGTTGAGCAGCTGCTGCACATGAGCACGGGTGTCATCGACACCTTCATGGTGAGTTACATCTCGGACGGTGCGGTAGCCGCCCTGGGCTCAGCCAACCAGATTATTGTGTTGTTCATCGTCTTGTTTGGGGTGGTGGGTATTGGCACCAGCGTAGTGGTCACGCACCATCTGGGTGGTGGCGATCGCGCTGGTGCAGATCGCATTGCAGCGACGGCGATTGGTGTGAACACCTGGCTGGGTTTGTTGGCCAGCGTCCTGGTTTTCTTGCTGGCAGCACCACTGCTTCATTTGATTCAACTCTCTGCCGCGTTGCAAGAATACGCGCTGCCATTCCTCAGCCTGATGGGTGCCACGCTGTTTTTAGAGGCCATGATCCAGGCGATCTCAGCCGTGTTGCGGGCGCATGGCTACACCCGTGACCCCATGCTGGTGGCGATCGGTCAGAACCTGCTCAACGTGGTGGGCAATTCCATCTTGTTGTTTGGTCTGTTCGGCGCGCCCCAAATGGGCGTTGTGGGTGTTGCCATCTCCACCGTGTTCAGCCGTGTAGTGGCCTGCGCAGTCATGTGGGTGTTACTGCACTACCGAATTCAATTGAAGTTGACCGTGGCTGATTTCGTTGGCTTTTCAAAGGAGCGTAAGCAGCGCATTGGTCGCATCCTTCACATTGGGTTGCCGGCGGCGGGCGAGCAGGCCAGCTGGTTTTTGGCGTTTATGACCGTCACGGCGTTCACCGCCCGCATGGGCGACCAGGCTTTGGCCACGCAGTCGTATGCCATGCAGCTGGTCTGGGCGATAGTTTTATGCAGCGTGGCCATCGGATTAGCCACTGAGATCATCATTGGCCACATGGTAGGGGCTGGTGATTTGGATGCTGCCTACCGGCAGTTACTGCGCAGTGTGCGGGTGGGTTTCGTCATCGCTGTTGGTGTAGCGGTGCTTGTGGCACTGCTGTCACCATGGCTGCTTGCCTTCTTCACCAAAGACCCGGTCATCATCGCCACCGGCGTGCTGCTGATGCGCATAGGTGTCATTTTGGAGCCGGGGCGTGTGTTCAACTTGGTCGTGATCAACGCCCTACGTGCGACCGGTGATGCTCGCTACCCGGTGTTGGTGGGTGCGTTTTCGATGTGGGGCGTGCTGGCGTTTGGCAGCTGGTTGCTGGGCACTTACTTGGGTATGGGCCTGTTAGGCGTGTGGATTGCCATGACCGCTGACGAGTGGTTACGCGGGCTTTTGATGTATCGCCGCTGGAAGCAGCGTAAGTGGGTGAAATACGCACAGCGCACGCATGGCGCGGTTCAGGCGAATAAAGCTATTCCTTGATGCTTGCGCTTTTGGGTTTGTGCTGGAACTGAATCGGCCAGGCGGGGCACTGAGCTGCGCCAACGTCCGTTGGCCCGTCCGGGGCTGGCAAAACCGCAAGTCTATGCTGCGCTCAGCGTCCCGCGTACCCGATTCGGGTGGTGGGCGAGCCGATGGGTTTAATCCGCGCCACCTGTCCCAGTGCGGTAACCCACGCCGCCCGTCAACCGCGCGACCACATTGAAGGCCCAACACACCAACCCGCCCACGATAAAAGCGGAGATGGAGTTGGCCAAGGGCAGCACCACCCAGACATACCAACCGAGTTCGCCGGGAGCTGGCGGTTGGGAGTCGAATAACTGCACAAACTTGATCAGCAACACCGCAGGGGCCGAAACAGCCAGGGTCACTAACGCGCAAGTGATAGCGGCTTGCAGCGGGTTAATGTGGGTGAGTTTGAATGCTTGGGACATGGCGCATTTTGGCCGAGGTTCAGGGGCGTAGCACCTGCTGCATAAATATTTTCAAGCCGCGCAGCAGCATTTCAATCGCCACCGATACCAGCACCAACCCCATCAAGCGCTCCAATGCTAAGACGACACGGTCGCCAATCACACGTTGAATACGTTCGGCTGACAGCAGTACCACAGCGCTGACCGCCATGGACACACATAGCGCGCCAATCCACTCCACGCGCCGCTCGGGCTGTTGGGACACCAACAGCAGCACTGTGGCCAGAGCCGATGGCCCCGCAATCATGGGAATAGCCAGCGGCACGATAAGAGGCTCAATAAGAATCTCTTCGTCCAGGCCCGCAGGCGGCGGAAACACCATGCGCAGCGCAATCAAAAACAAAATCACCCCGCCACCGATTTGCAATGACAACTCGCTCAGGTTCATGACCCGCAGAAACCCCTCTCCAACAAACATAAAAGTCAGCAAGAGCGCAAATGCGATCATGATTTCACGTGAAATTACCCAGGGTCGGCGCTCCGGTGCGACATGTTTGAGGGCGTTGGCAAAGATGGAAATATTGCCAATCGGATCCGTAATCAGGATCAACAGAATCGTCGCCGACAGGAAGGTGTAATTCGTCATGCCACCATCCTAACGGCTCTGCGACCGCATGTTGTGCCCGCCACATGGATAATCGAGCGATGCGAACACTTGCCAAAAAGCTCTATCAATTCTGCGCCACTGTGCTGGTTGTCACCGGCGCAAATGTTGCTTTGGCCCAGCCCGTTGCGGTGAATGGCGCCTGGGCGCGCGCCACCGTGCAAGGCCAAAAGGCCACTGGCGTTTTCATGACCCTGACAGCCAAGAGCGGTAGCAAACTGGTGTCCGCATCCTCGCCGGTAGCGGGGTTGGTGGAGGTGCATGAGATGAAGATGAACGGTAATGTGATGCAAATGCGGCCCGTGCTGGGCGGCCTGAAGCTGCCCGCAGGCCAGGCTGTGGAGCTCAAGCCAGGAGGCTTTCACATGATGATGCTGGATTTAAAGCAGCCCTTGTTAAAAGACACCACGGTGCCAATGACACTGTTTTTTCGAGATGCCAAGGGCGTGGAGACGAAAACCGAGTTGAAACTGCCTGTAACGGTGTCCCCGCCAGCGCGCGCGGGTCATTAGGGTATTTTTCGGGTCGCAAGTAGCATCGCATTGGGGTAAGCTGTCAACGTTCATGGTTTAAACCGCGCGATAAACCGCATTGGAGTGCATATGAGTGACGCAGATACCCCCGGATTTGGCAAATTTGTTCCTGGCTTTGATTTTTTGCAGAGCTTGGCCAAAGGGGCAACCAGCAACATTCCGCAAATGCCCAACCTCGGCAACTGGGTGGCCCCCACCCTCAATGTCGAAGAATTAGAAAAGCGCATCGAAGAGATCAAGCAGGTGCACTTCTGGTTGGAACAAAACTCCCGCGCTTTGGGCGCCACCATCCAAGCGCTGGAGGTGCAGAAGATGACGCTGTCTACCCTAAAGGGCATGAACTTCAACATCGGCGACATGGCCAATGCGCTCAAGCTCAAAGCCGCCGACTCGGTGTACACCGGGGTGCAGCGTGTGACGGAGCGCGCCTCGTCCACCGCTAAAACCATTTCTGATGCGGCCACTGGCAGCAAATCCGCAAGAGCTGCCGGTAAGGCGGCTGCGGGTGTGGCGGGTCTGGTCGATCCGCTACAACTGTGGAGCTCGCTCACGCAGCAGTTTCAGCAGATTGCCGCTGGTGCGCTGAAAGAGGCGAGCACCAAAACAGCTGTCGATGTAACCAAGAATATGGCCTCCGGCATGGCCAAAGAGGCGGTCAAGTCTGCCAAGGCTGCCGGAAAGCGTGCAGCAGGTGCAGCAGTCCAGCGGGCTCGGCCAGCGGCCAAAAAAACCAGCGCTGCCAGCCGGGGGCGTTAAGCCCGCAAACTGCACAGCGCCAAAGCAGCCGGGGCTCCGCGTTGGGGCTGATTTACAACCGTAGAGCGGGTGTCGCCATGAAGCTTTTTCCGTACGCCCACGCCACCCACCCGCAGTGGCCCATGGCCGCAGCACTGGTGCTTGCCCAGTTACGCGCCCAAATGGCCTTGCACGGGTATGCCAACAATCCCAGTTTGGCGCTGCTCTACATCACTGACCACTACGCCAACCACGCCGAGGCCATTCTTGAGCACTTGGGCGCCGAGTTGCCGCTGATCACCGACTGGTCGGGTACGGTGGGCGTGGGCATTGCGTCCAACAACGTGGAGTATTGGGACGAGCCCGCAATGGCTGTCATGTTGCTAGAGCTCCCCAGTGACCAATACCGGGTGTTTTCTGGCGTGGCCCCGTTGGGTCTTGGTTTTGAGGCGCAGACAGCTTTGGTGCACGCCGATGGACAGACGGCGGACCTTGATGAATTGATTTCAGAAATGGCCGCGCGCACGGAGGCGCACTACGTGTTTGGCGGCCTTTGCAGTGGGCGCAACCGCAGCCTTCAGTTCGCCATTGGTGGGGACGGAAATATCAGCGGCCATGGTGGCGGAAGCGGCGTGTTCCAAGGCGGGCTCAGCGGTGTCGCGTTTGGGGCAGGGGTGTCCGTCATTTCCCGCGTAACCCAGGGCTGTGCGCCGGTATCCAAGGTTCGCGTGGTGACCGCCGCAGACGGCAATTTGGTGCTGGAGTTAGACGGCGAGCCCGCGTTGGATGCGCTGCTAGATGACCTAGCCGTGACCCTTGATCGCCCGGAAGAAGCAATTCAAGCGGTGCGCGGCACACTGGTGGGCTTGGTGAGCGCTCAGGACGTGCGGCAAAGACCCGTGCGGATTGGTGTCGCAGTGGGTGCTGGCGCAGCGTCTGGCGCGATGTTGGATGTGGGTCGCTCTGTCCGCACGACAGGCAACTTTGGGGACGATGTGACCGTGCGCCACATTATTGGTTTGGACCCGGGACGCCGCGGTATTGCCGTGGCAGACCAGGTTAGCGCTGGAGCCGAATTGGCTTTCTGCCGTCGCAATGTGCAGGCGGCGCGGGCCGATTTGACACGCATTTGCGCTGAAATTCGCGAAGAATTGGAACCCCAGGAAATCAGCCTCGAAGTGGCCCATGCGTTGCAACATTCCGAGTTGGAAGCGGCACCCCACCCGGCACGGCGCATTGCTGGTGCTATTTACGTGAGCTGTGCTGGCCGCGGTGGCGGTCACTTTGGTGGCGACAGCGCGGAGCTGCAGTTGGTGCGCCGTGCGCTCGGTGATGTACCACTGGTCGGTTTTTTCGCCGGCGGTGAAATCGCCCGTAGCCATTTGTACGGATACACGGGGGTGTTAACCGTGTTTACCGCTTAGGCCCGGAGCCTACCGTTTTGGTGTGTGATGTTTATAGACAAAGGTGACAACTATGCAATGGACAATTAAGAGGCAGTTATTGGTGGGTTTTGGGATCATGCTGGCTTTGTTGGCCGCGGTTACCCTGATCGGTCAATGGCAATTGGCGGGTGTGCGCCAGTTGAACGAACAACTGGACTCAAGGGCCTTCAGGTTGTCACTGGCTTCCGACTGGGCCACCAAAGTGCAGATTGCGGTGGCGACTAAATCTGCCATTCCAGGACTGGATATCGAGCCAGTGAAGAAGTTGGGTACGTTAACGCAAGACTCTGCGGAAAAAAGCGCATTAGCCGCTGCTATCAGCTCGCAGCCCGGTTCGCCCGAGGCACACAGCGAAGCGGTGGGCAAACTGGCAGGCAAATTGGTGGAATTTCAGATTCGCGATAGCGGCGCTTTGCAGTCGGCTCTGGGCACGGCGGCGGGCACATTGTGGGTAACCCTGGTGGTTGGGCTCGTACTGGGCATTGCCATTGCACTGCGTATTGCCGGTGGGATCATTGGCCCCATCATCCAGGCTGCCCGCGCGGCTGATCGCGTGGCGCACGGCGACCTCAGTACCACCATTGACAACCGCGGCAGCGGTGAGGTGGGTGCCCTGATGCATTCACTGTCGGCTATGCAAGACAGCCTGGTACAGGTGGTCTCCAGCGTGCGACAGGGGTCTGAAAGCGTGGCCACGGCCAGCGCCGAGATCGCCCAAGGCAATCACGACCTGAGTGCACGCACCGAGCAGCAGGCCAGCGCGTTGCAAGAGACTGCAGCCAG
>JBKJOV010000015.1:0-3051 GCA_046595515.1 Rhodoferax sp.
GCCCCGCGATTCTATTGACTTGTCTGCTATCTAATGCATAGCAAGCCCCACAACATCAAGCCATGAACCCTAAGTTAGTCGGATAGTCCGCCCGCCCGGCTGCGCTACCAAAGTGCCGCAGGTTCGGCAAGATACCCGACATCTCACTGTCGGCCACACCAAACCACTTGGCCAAGGTTGCGGCGTACTGGTCTACCGACGTGGTGGGCAGTAGACGCCCCTGGCCCACATGGCCCTGGTCCTCTGGCGCAGCCGTGTTGCCCAGGCTCACCGCCGGGGCGGTACCGTAAAACGCTTTGCCTTTGACCGCACCGCCCACCACAAAGTGGTGGCTACCCCAGCCGTGGTCCGAGCCATCGCCGTTGGACTGCAGCGTGCGGCCAAAGTCAGAGGCGGTAAACGCCGTCACCTTGGATGCCACGCCCAGCTCTACGGTTGCGTTGTAGAACGCCGCCATAGCGTCACTCACCCCACCGAGCAGGCCGGGGTGCTGGGTTATCAGGTTGTCATGCAAGTCAAAGCCGCCGATGGACACCATGAACACCTGGCGCTTCGCCCCCAAGGTGCTGCGGGCACCAATCAGCCGTGCCACCATCTTGAGTTGGTCGCCCAAGGAACTGGCGGGAAACGCCGTGGCCAAAGTCACGCCAGACAGCCCCGACGTGATTTGCGCCTCAGAACCAATCGAGCGGGTGGTGACTTTGTTGTACTCGTTCTCCAGCACATGCGTGCGCGGCTGCTGGATCAGGCTGGTCAGCGCGGTGCGCACTGCGGCAGAGCCGTACACGTTGTTCTTCACCCCATTGACCGGTACAGCGCCGTTGGTGCTCACCTGGTAGGACAGCGCCTGGTCGCCCGACAGGTACACCGCGTTTCCGCTCATGTTGATACAGGTAAAGGTGGACGTGGCGTTAGAGGCCAAGGCGATGTCGCCCATATTGCCACCCCAGCCGACGGTGGAACCCTCCGGGGACGAGGACTGCCAGATGGACTGCTGGTCGTTGTGCGAGAACAGCTTGGGTGGCAGCGGGTAGCTGGTGCGGTCCGAGCTGCTGTACTGGGCGCGCGTGAGCGGCACCACCAGTGGCCCTACGTTCAATTGCACCGCCGCCTTGCCGCTGTTGAACAAGCCCGCCATGGCGGTCATGGCCGGGTGCAGGGCGTACTGGCGGCCATTGGGCAGCGCGGTGGTGGGGGATAACAGCGTAGGCGCCAGGGCCGACTTGGCCAGGGCAATGCCGCCCGCCGTTTGCCCAGCGCCACCGCCGCGGATGGTGTTGTACAGGTTGTAGCTGGCGTCGTCGTACGTGACTACGGTGTTGGCGTAATCATTGCCGCCATAAAAGAATACGCACACCAGGGCCTTGTAGTCCGTGGCATCAAAGGCGGCGGCCTCGCCCATGGCGGCCAGGTTCAAGGCGAAGGGCAGTGCGGTACCGGTCAGGGCCAGTTGGCTGCTGCGGCGCAAAAAGGCACGCCGGGTTTGCTTCTCAGGGTCGATGAAGTTCATGGGGGCACCTATTTCTGGATGAGGTAGTCGCTGGAGGCCATGACCAGCAAAATGGCGGCGGCTACGCGGTCGCGCTTGGCGCTGTCGGTGCTGGCGGATGTCAAGGCCGTGGCGTTCAGGGCGTTGACAATCAGGGTCTGGTTGCCCGCCGACAATTGACCTGCGCACAGCAATAGGTTGAGCCGCGCCACCAGGGCTGGGGCATCGAGCACCAGGGCCAGCTCGGCGCTGTAGTTGGCGGCAATGTCATAGCCATTGGTGGCATTGCTGCCGTTGCCCGCCTGATCGGGCGCATTGACCCAGATACCGTTGCGAATGGCCCCCTGCATGTAGTTCAAATACCCACTGACGCTGCTCTCGTTGACCAACTGAAACTCGGGCGCAGGGGTCTTGCTGGCACTGAGCGCGGTGGAGGGCGGCACATAGCCCGGCCGGAAGAAATTGAACACGCTGGGCGAGCGCAGAGGGCTTTGCCCAAGCTGCGTTCCCGGGTTGCCGAGATTGCCAATCTTCCAGCTACCGCGTGCCGATGTCACGCCAAAGGTGCGCGCCCATTGCACAAAGCGCACCATGGGTTCGCGCAGCTTGCCGTAGCCAGGCTGCGTCAGGCCAGTGGCGCTGCGCGCCTCGGGGTCTAACAATACGGCGGCAAACACCGCCTTCAGGTCGCCGCGCACCCCGGATCCATTGTTATTAAAAGCCGCCGCCACCCGGCTGACGTAGGCCGGGCTGGGGTTGCTGGTGACCAGGCGCTGGATCATCTGCTTGCCAAAGAAGGGCGCCACATTGGGGTGGTTGAACAGGGTGTCCAGCGTAATCTTCAAAGCCGCCACGCCGGTCGTGCCCGCAGGCACCGTAGACCCCAGAAACGTAGCTGCCAGCGTTGAGTGTTTGGACTCGGTCATCACCATTGGCAAGCGCGTGTAGTGGGTGCTGGGGATGGTGCGGTTTTGTATCGGCTCTAGTACGGGTGCGTTTTGGCTTTGGTCAATGTCCCAGCCCGTGAATGCCCGGGCGATATTGGCGATGTCATTCTGGGTGTAGGTGTCGATGCGGTTGCCATTGCCATCGCGCTTGTCGGTACCGTCTTGGTTCAACAGATACAAGCCTAGGCTGAACAACTGCATGACCTCGCGCCCGTAGTTCTCATCGGGTACCCGGTTGCGTGACACATCCTCCTTGAGGTTGCCCTTGGTGTTCAGGTAGTAGCCCATGGCGGGGTTGAGCGTGACGGCTTCGAGCAGTTGCCGGTAGTTGCCAAAGGTATGGCCGACCAAGGTATCCCACCAGGCAGCGGCACCATGGCTGCGCCAAGTTAAATTTATGCCGCTGAGCGACACCACAAAGAACTCCGAGAGGGCCAAAGCACAGCGTTTGCGCACGGCGTCACCCGATGCAATGAGCTGGTTCCAGATCATGTAGTCGCCGGGGTAGCTGGTGTCGTAATAGCGAAGCACGTTGTCGACCACCCCGTAGCCGCGGGCGTCTAGCCAGGCAAAGCCACTCTGGCTGGCGGGTGCGCCAAACTGCGCCGTCAGCCA